>NZ_VFYU01000012.1 GCF_021012795.1 Psychrobacter sp. I-STPA10
GGCTAGGGAGGGCTGAAGCTATGGTAATTTATTAAAAATATCCACAGCATACTTTTTGAAACACCACCAAAAATAATAATTAAACTAAAATGTAAATATAAATAATTAGCAGATATACTATTCAAACAATAAATCTTACTCACCAACCTTACCATTCACATCAAAGATTGATTATGTTTATTACCATTCCACGCCCATCTTTTCGACATATCTTAACTCATTACCTGCTATCTTTGATTATCATCTTAACAGCAATAACCACTATTGCCCTTATACCTACAAGCAGTTATGCAAGCATTGATGATCATACACTGCAAACTATAACCATTAATGATATGAATGCATCTCACCCCAACCAACTTCAATTACAACCTGATCAAAGCTATTATCAATTAATAGATACCAATGGAAATATTCTACAAGATGAGTTATATAAAGTTTTAGCTTTCCCTGATGGACGTATCCTTGCCAAACGTGATGGATATTGGGGTGTGATTGATACAACTGGTAAGCTTATTTTTGATTTCAATTATGATGATATTACTCTATTTGCTAACGACACATACTTACTTGGCAAATATGAGGGTGCAATCTATCAAACTGCTGTGGTAAAAGACAATGATAATTGGATTTATCCAAATACTAAAAATTTTGCAGTTGATACCACCATTTCACATCTACACAGTGACCAAACCCACCATATTGGCTATTTTGTTATCAACAAAAATGATAAGACTGGATTAATCAGCGATCAAAAACAAATGTTACTTCCCCCTGTCTATGATGAGCTTACATTGCTGAATGTAGATGCAAATGAACGCTTATTTCTACGGGTTAAACAAGGAGACAAAATAGGACTAATAGATCAAAATCAGACGATTATAGTACCTTTTGCAAAACTACAGTCTATTGATAAATTTAATTTTAAAGATGATGAAACTATTTTCAAGATAGAAAAATACGCCCATTTCTTCAATGTGGATGGTTATCTTCCTGATGATATTTGTGATAAACATAATGAATTTTCTGAAACATTAATCAATGCAAATGGTCAGACTCTACTTGTCTCCAGCACACCAACTAAAAGTTTAAATGGTAATTTATTCCAATACTCAAAACTTAGTGATCAGAAAAATAACGAATATAATAAATTTGGCATTATAAATTCTAAGGCAGAAGTAGTATTGCCAGCCAAATATGAGCAAATTCAGAGTTTTTCGGGCTCAGCTCTGCTGGCTTTATCCAATCAAAAAATAGGCATTATTACTCTAACAGCATCTGGTGAATTAAGCATTGCAACATATTATGACAGCTTAAAGCCCCTACCTATTATTGACCCAACATTGACACAGCAGCTTGTGCACAATCAATCACAAAACCGTAATAATTTTCATCCCCTGCTAACCAGCACCCGTTACTTAGACACTCCTATTACCCACCAAATTGAATATCCTCATGATTATCAGCTATTTATTGCTCAGATTGAAGATAAATATGGGTTAGTTGATTCTCAAAATAATGTTTTGATACCTTTTATCTATGACTCTATCAGCCATACCGAAGGCGACTTATTATTGGTTGAACAGCAACAAAAATATGGTTTATTAACCCCCCAAAATAAGGCTATCACCGATATTGTTTATGATGATATTGCTGTGTTAAACCTGTACCAAAAAGGCAGTTATTATTTACTGACCAAAGGCAAACAACAAGGCATTATCAATGCAGAAGGTAAACAGCTTTTTCCACTTTCTGACTTACGCTTTATCAAACCACCAATGAATCATATATTTGATTTAGCCATCATCGAAAAGCAAGGCAAATATGGTTGGTTAAATGAAGAGATGACCGCCATTGCTGTTGCACCTATTTATGAAGACATTATCGAACCTATGGAGATTGAATCCATGGATGAGGGCTTATATAAAGTACAAAAAGATGGAGAGATAATGTTGATTACCGCATCTGGTAACATAACACATCGTCATTTAGAGCAGTATGCCGCAGTGGTAGGAATATATAAATCAGATAACCTACGCATATTTGATAAAAATGACAATCAAGGCATATTAGGGGCAGATAATACCATCATTATACCAATGCTTTATGAGGATATTTATCCCATCTACTATGAAAACACAGCAGATGACCTTTTAGACAATAATTCTAATAAAAGTATCAAACCAATTAAGTTTTATATGGTGACAAAGCAAGGTAAATATGGTCTTCTCAATGAAGCTGGACAAACGCTTATTGCGCCACTCTATGCCAAAATGAAGCCATATAATGATGCGACAAGATTTATTGTCGCTCAACCCACAGCAACCATATTATCAACACCACCCAACTCAGATCAGCCCACAGCAGGAATACAAAATATAGACACCACCCTAAAATACGGGGTAATAGATGCAACGGGTAAAGTTCTCTTAGATTTTGAATATGAAAAAATCTTTTATAATACCGTTCAGTCAAATAATCAGTTATATCTTTTTAAGCCTGATAATGATCGTATTGATGTAATCAACAAAGACCTAAAAATTATTGATTCTATAAGTCATAAAGAATTTGCAGAACAATTTAGTGATTACTTATAACAGTATGTATGTGATTTTTAACAATCAACCTATAAAACAACAAGCCAAGCAGATTTGATACAGATAGGTCATTTTAGAAAATAGTATGATGACTACTGGAGTATTACAACCACAAAAAAACCAGATAGCAACATTCACTATCTGGCACTATCTGGTTTTTTATAATTAACAACAAAAACTGGTTAAAACTTATTAACCATGCTGCCTACAATTGCTAGCCACGGCGTGGCGCACGGTTACCATCGTTTGAACGAGATGCTGCACTGCGACGCTGACCTGTCGGCTTACCTGAGTAACGCTTACCGCCACCATTATTGCCATTTGCTTCACCACCACTACGCTGTGAACGACCTTGCCCACCGCCATTACTACTACCAGCAGACTTACCACGGTAGCCGCCACGTTTCTCGCCTTGTTTTTCACCACTGCCTTCGCCAAAGCGTCCACGTCCACCACCATTGCCAGCAGATTTGCCACGGCTATCTGAGCGACCTTCAGAGCTACGACCACGATAACCGCCACCGCCGTTACTATTACTACGTCCTCTTCCGTTGGCATTACCACCACGACCTCGGTTGCCACCACGTCCACGCTTGCTACCACTACCCACTCTTAAATCTTTGGTATTTTTCTTTGGCTCCATACCTTCCACTTCAGCAACCATCATATGTCGTTTTAGATAGCGATTAATGGCATCTAATTGTGGACGATCATCAATGCTACATAGGTTAATGGCAATACCTGTACGACCAGCTCGACCACTACGACCAATGCGATGCACATAATCTTCTACTTGACGGGGCAAGTCATAGTTAAATACATGGGTAATACCACTGACATCAATACCACGTGCCGCCACATCGGTAGCAACCAAAATATTAATCTTACCCGCTTTGACATCATTAATAATGCGAGTACGTTTGTTTTGTGGCAAATCGCCATGTAAAAAGCGTGCTTTATGACCTGCTTCTACCAAACTTTTTGCCAGCGTTTCACAGCTACGTTTGGTCGCTGCAAACACAATGGCTTGATTGACTTCAGGATCACTTAATAAGTTATCAAGTAGTCTGTTTTTATGATTAAAATCATCACAATAATAAGCCGTTTCATCAATATGTGCAGATTCTACTTTAATCGCAATACGCTCAGGATTTTTGGTAAAGCTCTCTGCGATTTTGCCAACAGGACCATCCCAAGTTGCTGAAGACATAATCGTCTGACGACTATCAGGCGCGGCTTTCATGATTTTTTCAATATCATCAGCAAAACCCATATCCAGCATACGGTCAGCTTCATCAAGGATTAAAATATCCAGCTCTGATAAATCAATACGCTCTGATTTCATGTGGTCAATAAAACGACCGGGTGTAGCAATAATAATCTGCACCCCTTTTTTAAGCGCACGTATCTGTCCACCATAAGGTGCGCCGCCCACTAAAGGTACACTAAAAATATTGCGAGTTTTTGAGCTGTATTGGCGCACGCTATCGCTCACCTGATTGGCAAGCTCACGAGTTGGCGTTAAAATCACCGTATGAATGACTTTATTGCTAGACTTATCACGAATGATTTTATCTAATACAGGTAATACAAATGCTGCGGTTTTACCACTACCTGTTTGTGCTGATAATAATAAATCGCGCCCTGCCAATGCTGGTGGGATAGCTTGTGCTTGAATGGGGGTTGGTGAATCATAGCCACTGGCAGTAAGGGCATCTAGTAATTCAGTAGACAATTCAAGGTCAACAAAGCTTAAATCTTCATCAGCTTTAATAATAGGGGCATTGTTTGTGGTGGTGTTATCTGTCATGGGTTGTCCTTTGGAAAAATATAGACATATAAAATCATACGCTGCTGGCACGCAGTTTTGATATGTCAGTAGTTTTAAGAAATAATTAATGATTTAATTAAAGGCACAACACAGATAAGCGGCTGGCTATCACACATCCTATGTGAAGGGCGGAGCCGTATTTTGGTGGTTGTTACCGTGAGTCGCTGGCAGCAAAAAAGTCATTTTAGGCTGTCTCAGCTCAAAATCATCGGCAACAATTTGAATAGGTGTCTACTCCAGACGTCAATTGCAGGCGATGTTATCAATCAGCAAGGTGGCGGATTATAACACAAGTAACAAAAATAACCTAATTGTATTTCTTTTGGGGATACAACTACTTTATTACTTTCATGTAAAAATTGGCAAAATTTGCCTAATGAAGCGTCTATAAACTGGTTAATATCCCACCTTGATAAATAAGCTACCAGCGTTTATTGTCTTGACTCAGTCACTGTTTATTAAAATCAGTATCGCAATTTTTCCTATGAAGATAAATATTCAACAGATCCTAAAATACTTTTACTCACTCAGCGGCACAATGCTATCTTTTTATCAAAATCGCAACTATTTAACTAACACTTTGTATAAAAAAACTCCAAGTTTTCAAGGCTTGGAGTTCTCTGTAACATTATTGTCTCAGAATTACAATCTATTCAAACTAAAATTTATTAGTTATCTGAATTACACCATCTTTAGCAATAATATTTGGTGCAACGATTATATCTTGTATATCAGTTAATTGTCCCGAGAATTTAGCATCAGCTTGAATTACAGGCTGGATAAGTTTAGGTAAGCTTCCTAGTACTAATGGCAATGAATAAGCTTCTTTATTACAGCTACCATCTTTGTATAATGGTTTAGTAAGGAAAGTGCTATATTGTTCTTGAAGTGCTTTGCATTTTGCATTGGTAGCAGTATTATTAGGAATTAGATAAGTGTAACCATTATCGGATTTAGTTTCCGCAAAATCACTGAGTGATTTTTTATTAGCATCTGCTTCTATTCCAGCTTTACTGATGGCATCAAACTCACTTACTTGTGGTATCTTCGCTAATACTTCATCTGCTGTCATTGTTGGTGGAATCAATGCCTGATCAATCACATGCACATAACCATTTTTGATTTCTAGATCAAGTTTAGACATATCCACTTTTGCTTGAGTCTCAGAATCTGCTTTTGCCATATTCGCCAACTGAATCGCCTGACTTGGAACAATATAATCATTACCTGATTTAGTAACAAATAATGGTGCACCATTTAAGGTTTTCAAGTTGGTATCTAGTTTATTAACCACATCAGCAGAACCAAGTTTTTCTGTCAATACATGGTATTTTAATAGTGAGCCAAGTAGTTCTTTATTAGCCACTAGATCATATGCATCTACTTTGCCACTCTTATCCAGGTCTGTCAGTAGACCGAGTTTATCTAAAATAGCTACTGTTTTATTAATAGCTTCATCAGTAGGTGCCAGCACAGTGACTGAAGGCATGGCTTCAATCTCTTGTAGTAAGTCTTGCTTATCTGTACCTGCAACAACTTGTAAACCTTGTGAGAATAAGGTAAGTTGCTGGTCTTGTAATACCGCAGTCAATGCCTTAGCATCTTTATTAGGCTCTTCTTTATCTTTATCTTTGTCTTGATCAGTATGAGTATTATTGTCCTGAGTAACTGTATAGTGTTTGTCATCATCATCATGACAAGCTGTTAGTAGTAAAGTGGCTGAGATTGCTAATGCCAATGCTTTCAACTGAATTTTCATAGTTTTACTCCATTAAAATTAAAACTTGCGACGGTGTGATAGTCCATTCAAGCCATATAAAACCATCAATAGAATAATATCTAAACCACCATAAACATTATGGTATGGTGTTGGTTTATCTTCATCCTATAGATTTTAATTAGGTCTTAATGACTTAAAGAAACATTCAACTAAAAATGTAACGGCGTTAAAATTAACATACTTTTCTTATAAAAGCCAAGTAATTGATAATGAAAATTCATATCATTTATATTTAGTAAATAAAATTAGCATTTTTAAACAGTAAATTAAAAATAATTCTATTGAAATTTATTCTATTAGTAAGTTTTTTTAATTATCCTCTATTAAAATTTAAACTAATAATCGGATCATCACAAACACTTTTACTCACTCAGTGGCACAATTCTATCTTTTTGCCCACCTACTACACTGGCATTGATGTGGCTGCCATAACCTTCAGGGTTATCTTGCAAATAGGCTGTCATTGCTTGTAACACCTGTGTATCACCACTAGCAATAATGCGTTGCTTTATCACCTCTACTGGTGGTAGTGGTAAGTTTTTAAGCAATGCCAAACATTGCCTAGCGTCACCATGCTCGACCACCAAAGCTATCAGACGGCGGGCATCTATCGGCAAATCAGCAGTGCTTTGTGCCATCAGTACCAAATGATATGCAGCCGTGGCATCGTTATCTTCTCTGATGCGCTGCTCGATGGCTTTGTAAGTTGCTGCCGTTGCGCCACCTGCCACATTGACTAGATGAATACACCTTAAAGCGGAATTGGGCTGATTATTGGCAATCGTGAGAATCTCAGTAGATTGTTGTAATAAATACTGACGTTTTTTCTCTACATTCTCTGTTATAGACACAGGTTGTTGTCTGCTTTCTACATTATTCATAAACATTCACTTATATTAATTGACGATCATCTGTTGCAAATATTGCAAAAAGAAAGATTGGCGCACAATAAATGAGCACCTTTAAGAATAAGACCAATAAAAAAAATCACTAAAAAAACTAAGCAATAAAAAATCCAAGTAATGGCACATTACTTGGATTCGAAATTTGAATTCAAAAGATATAACAATATAAATAATGCCACACCATCACTCAAACAGCTATTGCTATTAAGGTGCAGGACTAAATTCTTCAACCAATGGTTTTAGCTCACCAGATTGGTACATTTGTAGAATAATATCTGAACCACCCATCAGCTCGCCATTAATCCAAAGCTGTGGAAACGTAGGCCAGTTGGCAATTTTTGGTAGGGTTGCACGAATCTCAGGATTTTCTAAGATATTGACAAAAGCAAATGGACGACCTATTTGGGTTAACACTTCGATTGCCTTAGCAGAAAAACCACATTGTGGAAATTGTGGGGTGCCTTTCATATATAGCAATACTTTGTTTTCTTCGATTTGCTGGCGGATAAGTTGCTCGATGTCATTGCTGGTGTTGTTGTCTTGCTCGCTCATAGTGACTCCTTAAAATTAATCTATCTATTTTTATAATCTATGGGGGAAGGCTTAAAAAAAACAACCCCCATCAACTAAATTATTTAGTCGCTCTTTGCCTAAATCTTAGAACCTGTATTCATAATCCAAAATCAGGGGAATTTTAAACTAAAATTGCGTAATACAAGGCAAATTTGGGGGCAAATAGTCACTCTATTTACCCCAAAATTTAACGCCGTAGTACGTCTATTTTAGGCAAAAAGCCACCACACCATTATGGGTTGTGAATACAGGTTCTTAGCACACGTTTGTTCTCTCATTAAATACCACTTAATGAGTATTTGTATCATTGCTCTTATCATCATGACGTAGCAATAGCACCACGGCCGTTGCCATGATGCCCTCTTTGCGACCTGTAAAACCTAATTTTTCACTGGTGGTCGCTTTAATGCTAATGTTGCTGACCTCTGTTTGTAAGTCTGCGGCAATATTCTCACACATGGCCAAACTATAAGGGGTAATTTTGGGACGCTCGCACATCACCGTAATATCTACATTACCAAGCTTATAGCCAGCCTGTGTAACCAGTGAATAAACGTGACGTAATAAGATACGTGAATCTATGCCTGCATTGGCATCATCGCTATCAGGAAAATGCTGACCAATATCCCCCATTGCCAATGCACCAAGCAGCGCATCACACAATGCATGTATCACCACATCACCATCTGAATGTGCCAATAAACTATGGGTGTGCTCAATTGGCACACCTGCCAAGACAACAAACTGCTGTGCCTCTCCATTATTATGAAAAGCATGCACATCTATACCTTGTCCAATCTTAATCATGCCAGCTTTTATCATTTTATCTCCATCAATGTTATAATAAGGGTAATGATTTACCCTAAATTCTACCACAGCCAATAGCCAATTATTTATGTCTAATTTACAAATCTGTAACCACCCTACCCTCTCTCTTGCCAATGTTACCAATCCTAGTCACAAACGTGTCATTGTCGGCATGTCTGGTGGTGTTGACTCTTCTGTATCTGCGGTTTTATTACAGCAGGCGGGCTTTGCAGTTGAAGGCTTGTTTATGAAAAACTGGGAAGAAGATGATGGTACAGAATACTGTACTGCAATGGAAGATTTAGCTGATGCGCAAGCGGTGTGTGACAAAATTGGCATTAAACTACATACCGCTAATTTTGCCATGGAATATTGGGATAGAGTATTTGAACATTTTTTGGCTGAATATAAAGCAGGTCGTACCCCAAACCCTGATATCTTATGCAATAAAGAAATCAAATTTAAAGCATTTTTGGATTATGCCATCACACTAGGAGCCGATTTTATCGCCACAGGGCATTATACTCGCCGCAGTGTCAGCTATAATAATGATGAAGGCAGGCAGGTTGCGCAGCTACTACGTGGGCTTGATAACAACAAAGACCAAAGCTACTTTTTACATGCGGTGGGCGGTGATAAAATTGCCAAAACTTTATTCCCTGTTGGTGAGCTAGAAAAGCCTGAAGTCCGTCGTATTGCTGAACAACATAAGCTAGCTACCGCCAAAAAGAAAGACTCTACTGGTATTTGCTTTATTGGTGAGCGTCGTTTTAAAGACTTTTTGCAACAATACCTGCCAGCCCAAAAAGGCGATATCTATACTGATGATGGCATAAAAATTGGCACGCATGATGGCTTGATGTACTACACACTTGGTCAGCGTGGTGGTATTGGCATTGGTGGGGTAAAAGATCGCCCCGAAGAACCTTGGTTTGTATTGGCAAAAGACCTTGAGAATAATCGCCTGATTGTCGGACAAGGGCACGAGCATCCAATGATGATGAGCCAGACACTAACCGCCGAACAGTGTGACTGGGTAGAAAACATTGCCCCCAATGCCATATTTAGCAATGAGGGACTAATCTGTACTGCCAAAACTCGCTATCGTCAACCTGATCAAACTTGTAAAGTCTTTGCCACTAATGACAGTGGCAGTGAAATTCAAGTTATCTTTGATGCACCGCAGCGCGCAGTGACACCAGGACAATCTGCTGTCTTTTATATTAATGAAGTATGTCTTGGTGGTGGGGTGATAGCAACGATGAACGATGGATCAATAATACCCAGTCACTAAAACAGCCTATTTTAAAGATGCAAATCATGCCCGCAGCGATCACAAAAACTGGCAGCAGCAGCATGTCCAAACTTACCACACTTAGGGCAAGTGATTGGGTGTAATTGTGGGCGCATATTCTTAGCAAGCTCAGCAGTAAAAATACCTGTGGGCACAGCAATGATAGAATAACCTGTGATCATCACCATACTTGCAATGGCTTGTCCAAGTGGGGTTTTAGGAGACATATCCCCATAACCAACCGTCGTTAATGTCACAATTGCCCAATAAATGGATAATGGGATACTGGTAAAACCGTTTTCTGGTCCTTCTACCACATACAGTACTGAGCCAAATATGGTCACCAACAGCAGCACAGATAAGAAAAACACAGTGATTTTTTGTTGACTGGTCTTAAGTGCTGCTGCCAAAAATCCTGCCTGCTGCATATATGCCTTGAGCTTAAGCACACGGAAGACTCGCAATGTCCGCAGTACTCGCACCACGATCAGATATTGCACCCCACCAAATAGCAGGCTTAAATAGCTGGGTAATACCGATAATAAATCAACAATACCAAAAAAACTAAACATATAACGCAAGCGATTGGGTGCTGAAAATAAGCGTAATATGTATTCAATAGTAAATAATATGGTGAAAAACCATTCCGCATAAAAAAACAGTGTACCAAACTGCAAGCGCATATACAGCACACTGTCTAACATTACCACTGCCACACTCAGTACAATTGCAATCAGAAGTACAATATCAAATAACTTACCTAAAGGCGTGTCTGTACCTTCAACAATAATATGAATACGATTGCGCAAATTATTGATGGCATCAGTGGTGGTTGATTTCATATAATGACCGAAACTCTGTAGATAAATTTAAGCACAAACAAGGCAAATACAATGAATAAACAAAATTATTATGGTATCTGACGCTGATTTCTACTGATAGGACTATAGCCAGTTTGTCTGTGTAAGTATAGTGTTTGCTAATGACACAGTAGTACAGACAACAAGGTTTGACTATAATAGGGACTTATCTTTTAACCATTTGCTACTGTCTCAATTTTAACCGTGTTACTTTTTTAATAACATTAATTTTAAATAAAATTTAAAAAATAGTTTTTAAAGGTTAAATAAACAAACTCATTATAGTCAATCTAATATAATTACACCATAAGGCAACCGAGTAAAGATAGTACACAAAGTACATTAAGCAAGGTTAACACCGTGGTGAATTTATAGTAGGCTGACTATATAAGCTTATGGTTGCTAACGGTCATTATACGATAAACTGACGCACACAACCATTTAACCTAACTTAAAAACTGCTAATCAATATGACATGATATATTGATGGATCACCCGCGTTAACCATTTTACTCAACTGTAATCAACTGACTTAATTAAGGAAATTATATGGCAGGTCATTCTAAATGGGCAAATATTAAGCACCGTAAAGCACGCCAAGATGCCGCCAAAGGCAAAATTTTTACCAAGATCATTCGTGAGATTGTCTCTGCTGCCAAACAAGGCGATCCTGAGCCAGATAAAAACCCTCGCCTACGTGCCGCAGTAGAAAAGGCATTATCGGTTAATATGACCAAAGATACCATCAAACGTGCCATCGAACGTGGTGCTGGTGGTGGTGATAATGACAATATGGAAGAGATTAGCTATGAAGGCTATGGTATTGGTGGTGTGGCAGTATTGGTTGAAACCATGACCGACAACGTGAATCGTACCGTCAGTGAAGTGCGTCATGCCTTTACCAAGCACGATGGCAACTTAGGCACATCTGGATCAGTCGCCTATCTATTTAATAAACGTGGTGAGATTAGTTTTGATGATGTGTCTTTAGAAGAAGAAGTCATGCTCACTGCACTCGACGCAGGCGCAATTGATATTGAAAATGATGGTGAGACTTTGATTGTCATTACCGAGCCTGAAAAATTTGGGGTGGTCAAAGATGCGCTTAATGCCGCAGGTTTGGTCTCTAATAATGCCGAAGTCACCATGTCACCATCAACAACCGCTGACATCACTGATATTGAGGATGCACAAAAAGTGATGAAAATGATTGAAATGTTAGAAGATTTGGACGATGTGCAAGAGGTTTATAGCAATGTGAACTTTTCTGATGAAGTCATGGCACAACTTGAAGCGGAATAATCTATTATAAAACTATCTGTTATAAAGTTATCTTCTATCAAACAATCTTTTTGAGCAAATCTAATCACTTATCAGAAGTAGATTTGCTCACATCAATCAGCTTATGACTGGGATAACGAGTAATATGCACCCGATTAAAACCACTGTGATGCGTCAATTTTAGTTGCTTGGATTTAGACGTTTGCACCGTAGTTTTGGGAACAGTTAATATACTTGTTGGCTGATATTTATCAGTATGTATCAACAACCAAAGCTCATCAAGAGTGCGCCGAATTTGATAATTGGGCACTTTATGAGCTTTTTTATCCATAACAGCATTGACATCTTTTTGGGTAATCGCTGAATGGGGCAGATACTGCAAACGCTGCTCAAAGATTGTCGCAGGCATATATAAAGTCGTAATGGGTAGCTGAAAATATTGCTGCTCATCTAAAGCTGCTTGATGCTTTGCCATAATCTGTAGACTCTGCCAATACCAACGTTTACTAATAAGCCCTTTATCACCCATCTGATCACGCAATCTTGGCAAGGTGGTCAACTCCACACCAACATAATAAAAACGCTGTTGCCAATAAAAAACCAAAGTAAAATCTGGCTCTTGTCCATCATCTTGTCCCGAGATAATATGCACAGGATCAAGACCCGTAATGGCAAGATAATGGCATAAATATACCCATTCTCGTTGGCGTTTACTTTGATTTTGGTGGCTGGTCACGCTCATACTTCCATATAATACCTATAATTAAGCTAAAAAATTAAGCTAAAATATCCATACCAAGCATTAGACTACTTTTCGTCGGTCTCAAATAATGCCGCTACAAACTGCTTAGGGCTAAAAGCCCGTAAGTCATCAATTGACTCCCCTACGCCAATATAACGTATGGGAATATTGGTTGTTTCAGCAATATTAAACACCACCCCACCTTTTGCAGTACCATCAAGCTTAGTCACCGTAATCCCTGTTAATGGCACCGCTTGATTGAATATCTCAACCTGACTGATGGCATTTTGTCCTGTACCTGCATCAAGTACAATCATACCCTCATGCGGTGCTTCTGGATCTGCTTTACGCATCACCCGCACTACTTTTTCAAGCTCTGCCATCAGATGGGTTTTATTTTGTAGTCGCCCTGCGGTATCAGCAATCAGTACATCAATATTTTTTGCTTTGGCAGATTGCATCGCATCAAAAATAACCGATGCGCTGTCTGAGCCATGACCTTGTGCAATAACTGGAATATTATTACGCTCACCCCATACTTGTAATTGCTCTGTCGCTGCTGCACGGAAGGTATCGCCAGCAGCCAACATCACTGACTTACCCTCAGCTTGCAGACGCTTAGCCAATTTGCCAATGGTAGTGGTTTTACCCACCCCATTGACTCCAACCATTAAGATAACAAATGGCTTTTTGCTGGTGTCTATCACTAATGGCGCAACTTTTGGCTCTAAAATCTCCACCAATTCTTTTTGCAGTGCTTTATATAGCGCATGAGAGTAGATCAAATCGCCTCTATCCGTCTGCTCGGTTAGACTTTTGATAATACGATTGGTTGCATTAACACCAATATCTGCCACCAACAACTGATCTTCCACCTCTTCTAGCAGTTCATCGTCAATTTCTTTACCACCAATTAAGATATTGACCATACCTTCTGCTAAGTTTTTACGAGACTTAGATAGACCAGATTTCATTCGATTAAACCAACTGCCTTTTTTACTCTGTTCTTCATGAGTATCAGAATCTGTTGTCGTCGCTACGTTAGATGTTGTTGCTACTTTAGTGTGTACACCTAATGCAGATGTCTGAGTGTTAGAAATATCATCTGTGGCAGCAGCTATATTATTGGCTGCTTTGTTTGTCTCTATATTAGTTGAGGATAATTGAGGCTGTTGAGCAATCGGGACTTGCTGTATGGGCATACTGGGCAGAGTAATATCATCATCATCTAAATCACCATCTAAATCAATGACAATACGATTGGGGTTATTGCTATTATTCATATATCTACTCTTCTAGCTAAACGATAATTATGTTAATGAAATATAATGGGGTTAGTTTAGCATATTGCACCTCATCAAGTAGACACTTAGCATTACCTCACGCTCATCGAAACCTCAAAGTTTTATAAACTTATAAAAAACATTTGACATGCAAATTCAAATCTATATAATACACACCCACAGCAAGACACCTTAATCAATTAATTGAATAAGGTTTTTAAGAAATTTGTCTTTAAGTAAATTTCTCTTGCAAAGCTAAAAAAGCAGTGCTTTTTTTATACGCTTCTTAGGGTGATTAGCTCAGTTGGTAGAGCGTCTGCCTTACACGCAGAATGTCGGCGGTTCGAATCCGTCATCACCCACCACTTCTTATATAGCGAGTGGATAAATAAGCTAGATAGCGACCTAAGCAGCGGTAGTTCAGTTGGTTAGAATACCGGCCTGTCACGCCGGGGGTCGCGGGTTCGAGTCCCGTCCGCTGCGCCATATTTTAAAACTAGATATTAAACTTATTGTTTAAACAAGTTTCGCCTCAAGTATCCCCTTACTTGAGGTTTTTTTATGTCTGTAGGTTTTTGGTTTACTAATAATTATATATAGGACTTACGCAATTTTATAGATTATCAGCCGTTGATAGTTATTGTTTTTTATAAAACTAACTGACTATATGTAGCTCCAGAGACTTCATAAACAAGGGAATTGTAGTGTGCGTTTTACGCACCGTTAGATAAAGGTGCATAGAATGCACCCTACGCACTAAAGATAGAGGTATTATGGATAATCGAAGCCATACAGAAAAAAAATTAATGGACTATATAAATGATAGCCTAAATAAAGATTCTAATTTTAATGTTGTAATCAATATCCAAAACTCAAGTAGTCAAAATCCTGGTGCGTGTTTTGGTTGTGGTGGTAAAGATGGTTATGGTGGTAGCATTGAAGATTTTGCAAAAAACAATCCAAACTTAAATATTAGTATTCAACATGGTGCTAAGGATTAACTTATATGAGCAATTTAATTAAAGATCTAAGTGTAATTCGCAATAAAGAAAATAAATTTATTGAACGTCCAGAACTAATTAAAGGATATAGTAATAATGAAATTTTAGAAATCGAACAAAGGTATAATATCACTATTAGTGGACAACTAAAAGAGTGGTTGGTAACGCTAGGTAAAAACTCAGGAGGATTATTATTAGGTGGTAATATGACAATTTATAGATCAACTGCTAAGCCAACTAGCGAATATTTTGGCAAAAAAATGCAAGAGGCTTGGCAAAATGAAAAGGATTGTGCAGAGTTTTTACGGCTTATTAATCATATTAATTTAGTTGAGAAACAATTTTTATTACTTGCTGATGATGACCAGGTATACTTTTATTTTATGCTCACAGCTGATAAAGATGATTTAGTGTATCTATATTATGATGAAGAACCTGAAACTATAAAAATTCTTGGCACTGTTTTTGATTTTCTAAAAAGTTATCGTAAATACGAAGTTTGTTGTGTTACTGGAGAAGATGATGAAACTTATTATAAGCTAACTACAGGTCGATTATTATAGAGCCTTAATTATCACAACAGGATAAAAGTAATGTCACAAGACCTAAGTGTACCATTACCTAGACCGTTACTTGACAAAAATGATTTAGAGAAGATTTTGTATGATGGCTTTCAAGATTTTGGAAAAGAAATTCCACAAATAGATTTAACATTAAATAAGGGTGCAGATATTAATGGATATGTATGTTTATATTATATGAATACACAATTATTTTGTAATTACTTAATTTCTAGATTCGACGTATCAGTTACAGAGCATGAAAGCTATGAATATTTATGTATGTTAACCTGTAGAGGTAATTGGCTGTTAACTTATATGACAGCTTATTGTTTTATTAAAAAGTTTAATTCGTTCGCTATTGATGATAATGGTGCTATCCCTGATGATAAAGGGTGTCATAAATATACACTTGCTGAAATTAAGAAAGTTATTTTTGATTGCAATTTAGATACTCTACCAAGTACTAATAATAACTAGGTGAAATTGATTTAGCTAAAGAGTTTTCAAACACAAAAGTTAATATTTATCATGGAAGTACTGGAGAAAACCGCTAATGAATTATAGTTATATAGAAGAAGTCGCCCAAGGCAAATGGTATCGACCTCATCTGGTAAAAGGCTATAGTGAAGATGAAATCAAACAGATAGAAGCACTTTATAGCATTTGTATTCAAGGAGAGTTTAAACAGTTTATGCGCTGTATGGGACGCTCTTCGGGTGGGCTATTAGCAGAAGATAGTATAATGCTATATAACTTTCAGCCTACAATACATATGATTCTTTATAAATCCTATAATGATGAGCTTTTATATTCTAGTGGTTATGACTTTTCCTATAAAAACTCTTTTTTCTTTGCTTGTCTTTCAGAGACCCATCTATATTTTTTAAAAACAACTTCTGATAATCCTGATAGAGTCTATCATCATGTAGAAGGTTCAAAAGATATATCAGATACAGGTCAAAATTTTACTGAATTTTTAAAAGGGGTGGTGATAAATTTTGGTGATGATACCCCACAAGACTTGCAATACCGTTATACTGGAGAGCTATTACCACAATCAACCCATATTGGTGCAGAATATGTGGACGATTATCTAAACAAACAACAGGCTTATATTAATGAATTAATCAAAATTCATCCTAACCGCCACTATGATATCACCCAAATCAAAGGTTATAGCTTAAGTGAAATATCAGCATTTGAACATGTTTATAAAATTCAGATTACTGGACAGCTTAAAGACTTTATGCACTATATGGGGCGGTCATCTGGTGGGTTACTAAGTGATGATTTTATTTTTTATAATAAAATGAGTTTAATAGAAAAAGTATATTATATTGACAGCGTTTTAGAAAATAGATGGAGAGACCCAGATAATTATAATCAAGAGGATAAATATTTTATATTTATGACTTATAAACGAGATAATCACTTCTTTTTAGCGACCAATCGTAAAGATGCAGATATGGTGCATCATTATAATAGCTATGACCTAATTTTCGCCAAAACAGGTAAAACCTTTTTAGAGTTTATCAAAGAAGTGATTAAATATAGTTAGATGCTAGGACTAGCTTATAAAGTGGTGCAATCTGTCAACAAATAAATTGCTTGACTATAAAAAAGCAATTAATATGTTGCTTATCTTCTATTATATCCAGCCATATCATGACTTCAATACATACTCAACTAAAACAACAACGCACCACACTCGGACTCAAACAAAGTGATATGCTGATGCGTGTGGGTATCTCACGCCAACAGTATCAGCAAATAGAGTCTAAAGGTAATCCTCGCCTCAATACCTTAGAGCTTATCGCTAAAGGGTTAAATTGCCAACTTATGCTGATTCCCAAAGATAAACTTTTGCAAGTACAAGCCATTTTGGCAAAATTTACATCCAGACTTTAGGGTTTAAGAAAAAAATAGACCCAAATAGGTAAGATGATAAAATCATAAGGCATAAAATTTATGCTTTTTGAGCATATTGAATGTATAAATTTTATGCTTAGTCAGTGACCAAAATATGGTTTTGACTTTATAAATGCCATTAAAAACCCCATTAATGGCAATGAAAGCTATAGTCAGCAAAAATTGTCTATTTTCCAACTTTCTTGTTTTAATGGCATTTGTTTAAGTAACTCTCGTCGAGCTCTCCAATCCGGCATATAGCTATCTAAAAGTGCTTTAAATCTATCGTTATGTTGGCGCTCTTTAAAATGAATTAATTCATGCACAATGATATACTCTAAGCAAGGTAAGGGCTTTTTTGCGAGCTCAAGATTTAATAAAATACGCTTTTCTTCAATATTACAACTCCCCCATTTGGTTTTCATTTTTTGAATATGCCATGAGCCGCAGTCAGTGCCAGTAATTTGTGCCCATTTTTGTAATATATCAGGTACTTTGGCTTTTAGTCGCGAGCGATAATATTCATCTAACAGCTGAACCTTGCTGTTGGTGGAAGCGCTAGGAGTAACGGATAAAACCAATCTACCTCGATGTAGCTTAACCGATTGAGCAGATTTTAAATCAGTTGCTAACTCATTGACCAATAGCCGATAACGCCTGCCCCAAAGATAATGCGACTCACCTGTGACCATTTCACGCGCACTTTGACGTCGCTGTTTAGCAAACTTCGCTTGCTGACGTCTTATCCAAGGTATGCGATGGATTACCGCCATACGAATGGTAGTTTGTGTCATGGCATTAGGAGCGGATACTCTCACTTGTCCATCTGGCGGCATGACACTAATATGTAAGTTTTTTATATCTTTGCGTAGCAGATGAATGTCTAATTCACCAATTTTCAAAATCACTTATATTCCTGTTGTGCCTTCACCAGATTAATCAAGGTATCCATATCAACATCAACTTGATACTGAGAAACAGTCTCATGCACAGCATTTTTGACCTTACGCTCTTTGATTAGATGTCCTTGCCAGTCAGCCTGTTTGTTGAGTCGAATCGCTGCGTCTATCTTATCGGCTAACTCTTCATTTTGATCTAAATTATCATATAACGCACGCTTGGCAGGTGTATTGATAGTTTCAGGATAGTGGTTGCCTTGTGCCGTACCAGTGGGATGGATGACTTTGGTAGCAAGATTGCGAATTTGTTGTAAATACTCTGCGTATTCGATGGCTTTTTTGCGGCGTTGCTCGATGATTTCATCAAGCAAGACAGACATATACTCATAGTATTTGGGGTTGATTGGATTTTCATCAACGATGGTTTTGCGCACATTATTTTCAATGGTTTCTGCGACGTTTTCTGGGTTACTAGCAATGTCTTTAGGTATGGCTTTAATAAATGCATCTGTGCCTTCGTTGACAATTAACTCGATAAGACCTAACTCTTCAAAGTCCATGACGGTTTCACTGGGTGAAGCATAGATATAAGTATCTAGCATCCGGCGCATGGTGGGCTCATAGATTTTCATATCAACGTGATCAGCACTGATAAACTTGATGCTGTGACGGACAGCCTCAAAATGCTTGACATCCTCTTTAATGCGGGCTATTTCATCATCTTTATATCCCGCCTCGGTCATTTCATTGGCGATATTACTGTAGGCTCTGATAAGCTTTGAGACGCTTTTATAAAAAGTGAGTCGTAGCTGTTCTTTTTCTAGCTTTATGTCTTCAGACATGCCCTGACTCGGACAAAAGTAATGGGCATAATCTTCTGTGTTTCTAGGATATTTCACCGGTTCACACAGTCCGCGTACCATCTCTAAGGCATCATCGAGGTTTTGTTTGCCATGAGTTAAACGATCCTTTAGTAAGCCTTTTACATCTTCGTCATCATAGTTTGCAAACGCCCCTTGCGTATAGTTGGTAATGGTTGTTTGTAATGATTGGAATAAGTCTTGATAATCGACGATATACCCATATTCTTTATCTTCACCATCAAGGCGGTTCACCCGACAAATCGCCTGAAACAAGTTGTGATCCGCCATTTTTTTATCAATATACAGATAGGTGGCAGAAGGCGCATCAAAGCCGGTTAATAGCTTATCTACCACTATCAATAGCCGCATTTGCCCGGGTTCTTCTTTAAAGCGTTTTTTTACTGCTTTTTCAAATTCTGGCGCTTTTAAGCTGGCTTCTTTTTCACTGATGTCATAGTAGTCGGCAATCATTTTGCGGTAGGTGCGATATTTAAATAGCTTTTCGGTCATGCCTTCGCCCGTTTCTTCACCCTTGATGCTATCAGCGGTGGGTAAGTAGCTGGTGACAATGGCTACTTTTGATTTGAGAAACGATTTTTCAAAAGCCTCATAAGACTTGCAAGCTTGATAAATACTGCTACATACAAGCATCGCATTACCATGTCCTTCCATAAGCCTTGGCTTGATTTGCATATCCAGTAAAATATCGTTGACGATGCACTCTATACGAGACTGGCTAGAGAGCACTCGCTGCATAGTGCCCCATTTTTGTTTGAGTTGGGTTTTTGCAATGTTACTTAGATTTTTGGTATGAGCATCAAACCAGGCATCTACTTTTTTGGATGAGGTGAGCTGTTGATCAATATCGCGCGCTTCGTAGCGTAAGTCTAATACCACTCCGTCAGATACGGCTTCATCAAATTTATAAGTATGGATAAAAGGGCCAAATACTTCGATGGATTTCTTTTTATCCTTTTTAAGCAGCGGTGTGCCAGTAAAGCCTATAAACATGGCATCTGGCAGTAATGCCTTCATCGCACTGTGTAATTTGCCCGATTGTGTACGGTGGCACTCATCCACAAAGACATAAATATCACCCTTGGGGCTAAAGTCTGAGGGTAGATTTGCTTGAATCTCTTTAATAAAGGCATCTGTGTCTTTGGAGGTGTCGTCATCATCGGTATGATTGCCAAACTTATGAATTAAAGAACACAATAGCCAAGGGTTTGATTGATTGAGATGTTTAATGAGATCCGCGCCACTTTTGGTACGATAGATCTCTTCATTGACACCAAAAAATACTTTTTCGATTTGCTCATCTAGCTCGGTACGGTCGGTAATAATGAGCACGCGGCTATTAGTGATGTTCTCTCGTATCCATTTGGCAAGCCAGACCATGGTTAAGCTTTTGCCAGAGCCTTGAGTGTGCCAAATGATGCCATCTTTATGTGCTTTCAGATTTTGCTTCGCCGCTTGCAAACCAAAAAATTGATTGTGACGACAGGTTTTTTTGACCCCAGCATCAAATACAATAAAGTTATGAATAATATCTAATAATCGGGGTTTATTACACAGATTATATACATCAAAATCCAGCTTTTTATCGGTAAAATTGGCATCTGCCAAAGTGAGATGAGTGGGGACGCTGATATCTGATTGAGGTGTATGATTGGGATTGGCTTCTTTCCATTCTAGGTAGTATTTTTCGGGTGTTTCGATGGTGCCATAGCGCAGTCCTTGACTGTCATTGCCTGCCATTACTAGCTGAATGGTACTAAAAAAGTTACGGATAAATTCTTTGCTTTGATTATCAAGGTTTTGGCGGATGCCTTCGGATACGTTAATGGTGGAGCGTTTTAATTCAATCACCCCAAGCGCAATGCCATTGACATAGATAACGATGTCCGGTCGTTTTTTATGCTCACCGGCGATGGATACTTCTTCTGCGATGGCAAAATCATTGGCTTCTGGGTTATCCCAATCAATGAGGTTAATGGTTTCATAATGCTCGCCAGCGCCTTCTTTTTCTTTTATGCCATAGCGCAGTAGTCCATATACCTCTTTGTTGGCATCGTACAGCTTAATGCCACTACCAAGTGCGGCGGCTTTTTGTAGGCTATGAATGGCACGGCGTCTTAAGGTGGGACTGACGTTACGGCTGGCAAGCCACTGCTCTAATATGTCGGTTTCAATATTACGGTTATTTGCTCTGTCTTTAAAGTCCCCAAGATAGCGATATCCGAGCGTATCAACAAAAAATTGTATGATACGATTTTGGGTGAGTCTTTCAATATCGTTGACGTTACTCATATTCCATTGTTTCCTCTGTCTCTATAGCTTTCCCCATTGCTTTAGTGATAAGACCAATTAATTGCTCTCGTCTGTTAATAATAAAGTCTTCAAAATTATCAGCACGCAATAACGATGGAGATAGGGAATGGGTAGCTAATAATAAATCCATTTCTTCATCACTTAAACTTACTTGTTTTTCATTTTGAATTTTTTGTAAATATATAGAAGGTGCATCACCGCCTATTTTACGGTTGGCTTTATAAGAGATGCTGGTCTTATTCAAGATACAATTATAGACTTTGCTATCTAAGTTACGTTCATCACACCATTTACGAGGGAATATATGATGAATATCGAGGGCAAGCTCTTGCTGTGCATCCAACTCTTGAATCGTTGCATTCCAGAACCAATCTTTCGCGCCTTCTCGTAATATTAAAATATTGATGGCTTTATAAGCTGCACTATTACGAGAGTATAGACTATAAAGTCGCTCGGGTTGGAAGAAGGCATCGATGACAGTACGAGGTATCTTGCTATCATCATCAAACCATTCTAGCAACTCCTCAAAATCATTGGCGATACGCGTTTCAACTGCTCCACCATACAGCTCACCTAGGACACCACACCAAAACCATCGGGCTAATTTTTCATAAATTTTTGGTTCTAGCCAGCGATTATCTAGTTTGGACATAACAGCGGCCAAAGGAATAATTTGGGTGCGATAAGGCAGTTCACTACGTGCATAAAAAAACTCTTTTCGCAAAAATTGTGCTGCTTGTTTAAATCCTTGTTCGATGTTATCAGCATATTGCAACCAAGCAGAAAGTGGTAGCTTTAGCATATCGGTACGTTTTGCACTTACTGGGCGAATTTGCTTACCAGATTTACCCGCTGCGATATCTTTTTTTCGTAAGTCATAGGTATATAAAATAGTCACTGCTTGCAGTACTTCTGTTGCTTCTGTGCCCTGTAACAGAGGGTTTGCTGTTATACGATCTTTACGCGAGTTTACATCACGAGTATCTGAGCCAAGCCAGTCGTCTCGTAAGTTATAACCTTCGGCTGCATAGCTGGCAGTAATTAATTCAAACACTGACAACTGTACGCCACCTGTATTTACTTTTTCAAAAACCAAACAAACTGCTTCTTTGGAAGATTCTTTTTTTAATTCAATGACAGGCAGTTGATAAGTAGTAAAAGGCTGCACAACTTTACTGATAAATTGAGTAAAAACTGATAAATCATTAGGATCTGTGTGATTTTTGCTTAACTCAATGAGCCATTCATTAGAGTTGAACAATTGATCACAAGGAAACATCATATACTCACATTCTTTTTCTACACTGGATAAATCTAGCTCAATATCACGACCAAAATTACTTTTAATTTGTTTATTTTCATCTACAGCAATGATAGCATCTTCAATATATTCTTCTGATTCAATGGCTTTGCGTATATCAAAATAGTAATGACGTTGTATGGCTTTGCCTTTATTTGTACGCGTTTGAACGGGCGTAGTTAGCCCTATGGCTTGTGTTAATGTGGTTAGGCGCTGTTGTCCATCTAGGATGAGTTTTTGGGGTTCAATATTGGGCTCTATTATTTTTTCCACCCCTTCAACAGGACGTGTTTGAAATTTCACTTCACCACCCGTTTCTAAAAGCATCACTGCACCAACTGGAAAAGAGCGTGCAATACTGACTAACAAGTCTTTGATATGATCATCATCCCATACCCAACCACGCTGGAAATCTGGTAATTGTACTTTGCCTGATTTTATATTTTTTAGTAGCTCGCCTAATAATATTTTGGTGGAGTCAAAGTTTGTCATTTTAAATAATTCCATAAGTATTGATATAACTGATAATAATAATCAGGTAATTTAGTTGGCGTCGCTAGTTTTTGGATTAATCAAACGCACCCGACCTGTAAGCAATTGCTGCATCATACCTTGTTTAATGTTATAAGTTTTATCAAGTCTATCTTGTAATGCCTGAATTTCTGCATCCATATCAGAGAGAATGGTGGCGATGGCGGTTTGTTCATTAGGATTACTAGGTAAACTAACCTTTAAGTAATGAAATTCACTTATCCAATGACGCTTGTGATCGCCAACCTCAAAATTAATACTAGAAAGTAATAAATATAGTAATTTTATTGGTATACAAGCCTGTTTAGGCTTTAGAATCTTTATTGCAGAAGATTTAACTTTAAATTTAAAATCTACAAACTGAGTAGCAGTTGTAAAGTCATCAAATATAATTACTGGGGTGTTGGTATAAATACCATCTATTTCTTCTGTATATCCTAAAATAAAAGATTTTCCAGCTGTTAAAATAGGTGTGGTACCACTTTCATGAAATATATTATCTTTAATAATATACTTTGTAGGTTGTTCATATGAGAGTAGATGACCTAACTCTACAGCATCCCAATCCTCAGGAATCAATCCTAGTTCAGTCTTTTTATAGCCTTTAGGGCTACCATCTTTACGAATAGCAAATTGTGGCAAGCGGGTTTTACCAGTGAGTAGCTGTTGCATGGTACCCATTTTAATGGCTTGTTTTTTAGCAATTAGTTTTTTAAGAGAAGTAATTAATTCATCAATATCTGATAGGGCAGTAGCGATGGCGGTTTGTTCGGATTCAGAGGGTTTAAGCACTATAAGCCTACGAAGCACTTGCATTCCTACAGATGAGCGAGTTGAGCCACTCATGATTTGTCTAAATTGACTATTTACATAATCAGACTTTAAGAAATGTACAAGGTATTCACGCTGAATATTGTTAGGCTTTATCAAACCTAGTGTGGGAGAAATGGTGATGTCTTTTTGTAATTTATTAAATTTAACTACTTTACCAATGGATGCTACGCGACCTAGACCTATTAATCCATCTTTAAAATCATAGCGTTGAGCATGTTCATGTAGAACATATTTACCAACTCTTCTAACTTCACCTTTTATAGTCTCCCCTTTTTCGTCTAGATCACCAATACCTAAAAATGGGATACCATTCTTTAATTCAGGTGGTGCTCTATGGCTTGGGTGTGGGTCGATAACATCTGCAACTGTTTCGAGTTTATACTGTTTCCAATCATCAGGAACATAACCAAAGTCAGTTAGAACAAAGTTTTGATTCTTTTTCTTTATTACCATTACGCCACTCCCATTGCTTTTAGGTGCGCTTGTACCTTTTGGCTTAATGCCTCCACCTCATCCACAATTTGTGGCAGCGGCTCAGCATAACGTTCATCAAGCAGCTTAATACGGTTGGCAAGCTGAGCGGTGATGCGCTCTATCTCAGCTTCAATACGGGCTTGTAGGGTGGCATGCCATTTATCACTGACCAATAACGTCTTAATATCCTCAATGCTCAAAGTATGGTAGACATTGACGGCAGTTTCATCGGATGCTCTAGCCTTTAAAATAGAGTCCTGATAAAGCATAACATCATCCAATGATTTAACCTTTAAAATAGCGTCCTGATTGCAATCAACATCCTTTGATTCCTCTTCCTCCGTCTCAGGCTTAGGCTTAGGCTTAGGCTTAGGGAGTAGAATAAAGTAGTGTTTCAATACTGCTTCGTCTAATGCTTCTTGTGCCTCTTTTAGCAATTTTTTAGCAGTTGCTTCTGCATCAAAGTATGTCAATAACTGCTTTAACGCGGCGATTTCTTCGCTATCATCGGTTTGTTTTAAACGCGCATTGACACTGCTTTTATTAAATGTTCCCTTATCATTGCTTGCCTCAGCCAGCAAGCCTTCTTCATCGCCATGCTCTTCTATATAATCCGCAATGGCGCTAGAAGCAGTATCTAATTCAGCTTGTAGCGCATCAATATGTGATTGCTCATCGCTATAAAAGTGGTTAATAATTAATGCAGGTGATATCAGCTCAGCCTTATACTTTGTTTTTTTGATAGTAATATCAGGTGTTTCTTTAAGCTTTTCACCTTTATCAACCACCAGCGTACGTATCTGTGCACCCACTTGCCAACCTTCTTGAGTAATGGCATAAATATCGTCTTGCATGGTCTCGGCCCAGTAGTCCATCAAAATTTGATAAATATCATATTTATCTAGCAAAGGTACATCAGCATAGCGCGCCAGCAAGTCTTCACTAATACGATGGATGATGGCTTTGGGTCGCTCATCTTGTTGAATACTGGTAAGGTCGATAGATTGCCACCAGTCGTTAAAGGGCTTGAGGCTTTGCTCGGCAAACGCTACAAACTCAGGGTGCGATAGAATGGTGGCTTTGACTTCACTGGCAGGTACTAAGCATTTTTTATAACCTTTGTGAGCATTGTCCATATCTGCAAACAGGCTGGCACGTAGGTTTGGTAGTACCTGCCAATAGTTTTGTAGTGCATCAATATCAGTAATAGGGATACCGCCATGTAAATGAGCGGTTAAATCATGCTGATCTTCATCAATACTGGTATCAATGTAACGCGGGATATTTAAGTTATGGTCATTTTCAATGATTTCATCTAGGCTCACCATGCGGCTATAACCATCAAGCGGCTGCTGGTGGTTAAACACATCGACGATTTTATGAATGTCTTGGCTACGTAGGCGGTTTTTATTGCCATCTTTCATAAAGCCACGACTGGCATCGATCATAAATAGCCCAGACTCGCCACGAGCTCGGCTAGCGGCCGTGTTTTTGTCAATGACAATAATACAAGCAGGAATACCCGTACCATAAAATAGGTTGGCAGGCAGTCCGATGATGCCTTTGATATAACCTTGCTTAATTAGGTTTCGGCGGATACTAGCTTCTGCATTGCCTCTAAACAGTACACCATGCGGTAAAATCACCGCAGCGACACCAGTGCTTTTTAGACTTTTGATGATATGTAGTAAGAAAGCATAATCACCATTTTTTTCAGGGGGCGTGCCCCACGTAAAGCGATCAAATATATCCGCTTCTGGTTTTAAGCCACTGGTCCAATTTTTATTGCTAAATGGCGGATTGGCAACAACAAAATCAAATGTCTTGAGTGTATTACCTTCTGCAAACTGTGGTGAAGCTAGAGTATTGCCACGACGAATGTCGCTACCTGTGGCACCGTGCAAAATCATATTCATTTTTGATAAGGCTGTGGTGGCAAAATCTATTTCTTGACCAAATATACTCAGACCACGCGGTGCTTCATCACTGACTTTGAGCAGTAGCGAGCCTGAGCCGCAAGTGGGATCATATACAGTCGCATCTTGCGGTGTGTTGTCATCGACGCCGATAATTTGCGCCAAAATCCGCGATACTTCAGATGGGGTGTAAAATTGACCTTTTGACTTGCCAGACTCGGTAGCAAAGTGACGCATTAAGTATTCATAAGCGTCACCAAGTAGATCATCACCATCAGCACGATTGCCTGATAAATCTAAACCCTCAAAAACTCCGATAAGTTTAGTTAAGCGGTCCGTCAGCTCTTTGCCTTTACCCAGCTTTTCTTCATCATTAAAGTCGGCAACGTCAATAACACCCATTAAATCATTTGCTTCTGCCAGTTTGGCAATGATTTTATCAAGCTCTTCACCAATGTTTTTATTCCCCTTTAGGGCGATCATGTCATCAAAGCTGCCACCATCAGGTACTACAATCTCACCATAAGAACTGTCTTTATATACATCAGAGACGTATTTCATAAATAGCATGGTTAATACGTAGTCTTTATATTGGCTGGCGTCCATACCGCCACGTAATTCATCACAACTTGCCCAAAGGGTTGAATAAATCTCGTTTTTTTTAAGTGCCATAGGGTGTCATCTTATATTTACAAGTGAATGTTATTTATAGGATATTGATTAAATAATAGCAGCATATCGGTTGAGATATACGCTGTTAGTAAATCAAAGCAGTGTTTAAATGTTGCGGTCTGGTTATAACCATTACCATTTGATAATTATGATGCAAGCGGTTAGATTTTGATAGTAATCGGCGACATTATTTGTCGCTTACTGTTGTGCAATCATGCTAACACGCTGATAAATAGGCAATAATAAGCTAAAACTACTGAGTAGGTAAATCAAAAGTTAAATTTTATGCACTGACAAAATATCAAGCCCTAAATAGCCTACAAAAGCAATTAATATTCAGCAAATAAAGTCTAAAGGTCATCCTCGCCTTAATACCTTAGAGCTTATCGCTGAAGGGTTAAATTGCCAACTTATGCTGATTTATAAAGACAAACTTTTGCCAGTACAAGCCATTTTGACAAAATTTACCTCCAGACTTTAAGATGTAAGAAAAGATAAACCAAGTTACTCCTCAATAGCTAAGTATTCAGATAAATAAATCCCCCAATTTTGACGAGTCATTTTAAATTTATCCTTTCTACTCTCTAAAGTAGTATCCGCTTCCATTTGACCCCAAGCGGCTAAACTAAGCTTCAATAACTCTTGTTCTGTGTCTGATGACTGTGCGATGAAGTTCTTGTAAAAATTATGCTCAGTATTAATCTCTATAATTGTAAACCCTTCACTAGAGGTCACATTAAAAAACTGTTCATGAGGCAAAAAAGTATCCACAAATTTAACGCGCAAATCATTATTCATGGCTTCATCGACAAGGCTAGGTATCTGCTCTGAAGCAATGGTGCCTTTTATCGCAAGTTCATTGAAACTCTCTTCTACCGTCTCTCTTGTAGGCTTTGGTGGTTGTTCATAACCAAGCTTTTCAGTACTTTTTTCTTGACGTTCAGTAGCTCTGATATTAATAGGATCAATTACCCTATTTTGTGAGCTGTCTGTTATACCTGTTCCCTGTAAATTTAAGTTTTTTACTTTTTCAAATGCACACGTAAAATAACTATTAATGAAATTAAGACATTTTATAAGCTGGGTATCCTCTGATGTGGTATTGTTATCTTTTAATAATTCAACAGCTTCATCTTTAGTATCTACACCTAGCCTTCTAAGAACATCTGCATCACTCATCTCAACAGGCTTTATTTTATTAGCAGATTGTTTATTATTAGTCACACCAAAAAACTCATCAAGAATGGGATCAAATTCGATTTCAACGCCGATCCAACGATCTCTACGTTTGTCATCAAATAACTTATAGTTTTCGATAAGATCTAATTCACGACCAGCACGCATGATTGATAGACCAATATTATTTTTTAAACTTTTACCTATCGTTGTAGAGCCAACGTATGAAGTGGTAGTTTTTCTTAATGAGGCTAATAGGTCTTCTGAAACTATGGATGAGCGAATCGTTACTGTGCCAATATTTCCATTATCTAATACAACTTCAATACTTTTTTCATCGACGAGTGTAAAGGCAGGTTTATCGATTAAGTCTACTGGGTAGTCTTTGATTTTCTTTAAAGTGGTATTTTTTATTAATTGCAACGGGTCATTGGCAATAAATGGAATATCATCAACTTTTTCATAATCCGCTCCAAATAAGGTACTTTCGGGCAAAATATATGACTTAAAAATAACCCGTACTGAACCTGTACTTATCATCCGACGATACATCCTACCAATAATATCTTCAGTATTCCTAAGTAAAGCTGTGGATGTTTTCCAATGAAGTCTGTCTAGATTATCCCAAACCACAGCAGTACCCGAAGCTGGTATAACACCTTCAAATACACTAGCAATCTCTTTTGGTAAGGCAGTTTGTATAGGGATAGGTATATATTCTTGCTTATGATGTTTGATTTGATCAATATCTAAAACGGTAAAGTAAGGCTGTTGACCATCTTGCCAGCTATATACGGTTGTATGTTTACATTGTGAAATACTTGAATTGGGCAAACCCATACCAAACTTACCCATTCCTTTAATATCTTTTCGATTTTCAGATGCCCCAAACTCCAAAGCAGCGTGTAGCAGCTCTGGTGACATACCTGAACCATTGTCTATAATCGCTATTTTATCTATTTGATTGCGTCCTGCCGTTTCTTTTTCAAAAACAGCTAAGTAAACATCCGTTGCTTCTGCTTGAATGCTATTATCAATGAGTTCTGCAAGTGCATAAGCTGTATTCTTATAGCCATTGTCTCTCATTGATTCAATAACAACCGAAGGGCTAATAAATAATTTTTCATTATCATGTATCATACTAATTTCCTTTAATTATTGTGGGTCAAACCACGTTGTTCTAATGCCGTAATATCCAGTTTTTTAACGACTTCTGTAAATTGCCCTCGATTATTTTCTATAGAGCCAATAAAAAAACATTGTCCCTTTTTTAAGCTATTAAGTTCGGTAATCCAATCATTTTTAGTAAGTCCATTTTGTACTTTTGCTAGTAAATCAGCAAAGCTGTCTACTTCGGTGGTAGCAGGTTTAAAAAATAATTTTGTAGAGGCTTGAAACAGTCTACTTTTTTGTTCTTTATCAAAGTTACTGATCGTTTGAGTTGCTAAAATCAAACTCACACCAAACTTACGTCCCTCTCTTAAAAGTTTATCAATTGTAGAGTTAGGCTTATGATCTAAATTTTGCATTTCATCAAGTACGATAGAAATGGGATGATGTTTACTGCCATTTTTTTGTACATACGCCCATAAATCCCAAAGGATAAACTCTGTGATAATTCGTTGTAAGTCTTTATCAATACGGGTAAGCTGAATGACTTGCACAGGATGCTTTTGCCGTGTGGCACTCTCATATAAGTTATCGGTTGAGTTAGAGTCAAAACAATGGCGTCTGACTAAGGTTCTAATTTTTGTTGCAACCGATACCGCTCGATTATCTGCATCGCTTTCAAGATCCTCAAGAAACTGCTGTAAACTATAATCTGGATGATTGTCTATCCCCTCTTCCAATACTTTATCAATAATCGCAACCTGCTGTTCACCAAATTGGTAAACAGAATTTAAAATGCCTCTGACTCTATTGGCAATATCTATCGGTCTATCTGATACATAATTATCTGGCGATATCTCTGAGCTATATTGCTTAAATGGGTTGATAGGTAGTGGCTTTTGAATCACAAAATATTCTTCAGGTTGACAAACTTGCTGATACACCGCTTCAGACTGATGCGTTAGAAAACCATCAGTATAATCGATAATAAAAGAAGATATACCAGCAGTAGCCAATTCGGCTAACAAACACTGAATAGCATACGTTTTCCCAGATCCAGATGCTCCAAAAATCAATAGATGACGATTGGCCAATCCTTTATGATGATATTCCCAATGTACTGCTATCTGCTCTTTACCCACGGTGCCAATCATAATTTTTTTATCTAAGTTAGCGATAGACTCTGTCTCAGTAGTAGGCTCTTCTTCAAGATGGGCTAATGTTGTTGGTTGTTGTGTCTGCTGAGGCAATATCGGCTGATCTGACTGGTTAACTAAAGGCTCAGGTATTATTGATGGTGACGTTAAATTGACACTGCTCTTTGGTGTCTCATTGGTTTGGACCTTTATTTGAGGATTATCTATTGTTGTTGATTCATTTTTATCAGTGGCTATAGTAGTTGGTGGGGTTATTATAGGCTCTGGTATATCAATAAGTTCTGCCTGATTCAATAAAATCTTCTCAAAGCTTTTTTCTGAAAATTGCCAAATTCGATAATGTTTTGCCTCTGACCCGAGTGTATTATATTCATCAGTATAAGCTTTATGAATGATCGTATTATCTACACTATTATCCTCCGTATGGCAAATAACAATGCTTGATGTCCAATGTATCTCAAAGTCCCCTTCACTTAGATGCTCAAGGGCAATAGTTAATATTTGTGCCTGATTTTGATTGACGCATGAACGAAGTACTAAAGCACGATGAAGCTGCCCCCACCAATACCGCTGATTATAACCTTGACTATGGTTACTACTCTTTGGGACAAAAATTTGACTTAAGTGACGCAGGCTCGTTTCAGTTTGTAATTCAGCCTTACTCATCAATTCAGAATAACCAACTTTTGCCTCCACAATATGAGCCATTAATATGGGTTTATGTTGCTCGTTTACAGTTAAAGATAGCTGTAGTAGATCCGCTCTATTTGCAATATCTTGTGATTTAAACCAATGCTGGCACGAATCTAGAGGAATCCACTGACTTAATAAGCTATTTTCTGGTGGTGTTATGGTTTTTATAACGAGTGCATATCCATATAAATTTCTAATTTCTTCATTATCACCTAAAACTGCCTTAATATTAGCCACTCCAGAAAGAGATTCATTCAGAGCTAAGATTTCATCGACTAATTGAGGCAATGTTTCTTTACCTAGATAGTGCATGATGCCCGATAAGTGATTAAGCACACTATTTTTTAGCTTTTGCGGCGCATGATGAGCTGTTGACAAGGTTACATTTAGTTCACCATAGTGACCATAACCTGAACTAAAACTGATTACTTTATGTTTATCATTATCACCTTTTTTTAATAAGTTATAATCAAAATACTCATCAATATTAACCACCCATTGCGATAGCTGATGCAAAGTCTCAATAATATTAATATCTTCTTGCCCATAATCCATCTTTGACACCACAAAATACTGCTCCTCATTACCACGGTTTGAGACTTCTAGATTTGCAGTTAAGTTGGCGTGCTTAGATTGAATATTAATTTGCCGTTGGCTTAGACGTAATTCACGTAAGTTATCTTGTTGCTCAATAATAAGTTTGGGGTAATAAATAATTGGAAAAATTAAGTTGTTATCATCAGATTGCAATTCTATCGCTGGTGCAGGATCCGTCTTTCCATGAGTCTTAGAGCTTAAAAAATTAAAATTAAAAGCAATGTCAAAACGACCAAGCTTAGTTTGCTTTTGTGTGTCTAATCCTGTATTAGGAGCAAGCTCCCCATCAATCTTTTTAGCATCAGCAATAAAATGGCTGATTTTTAATTGTAAAATCTTATCTTTTTTAGTAAAGCCATCGGTAAGATCCCCTTGCCACTGCTTAAGGGTATTTACCGCACTGAGTTTGGATAGACCCACAGTATATACACAGATATGTAAAGCGTAATGTGTACAGTTTTTATCCTTTATTAGTGAGTCTTGACAATATTTTGTCAGCCCAGTTAGCAGTGATGATAAGTTGGTCACATTGATTGCTAAGATACGTAAGCCATCTTTGGCATGGTCATAGACTTTTTGGTAATCATTAAGCGTGTTATATACAATGGTCTTTTCTGGTGCCACAGCATAAATCTCTTGGGTATCTTCTTCTTCATCTGTTTCTTGCAGTAAAGCTTGCACAGCCAAGTCAATATTTTCATCAAGTGGTTTGCCAATATAATGTAGCCAACCAAAAGCCTTTGTATGGGTGCTAATACCCTGCTTTTGCTTAAGAGCAAGCACTGGACTTTCAATTTCAGACTGAACAAAGATGTCATCAAGCCCATTTTTATGAAAGTTATAATTGGATTTGTTATAAGTGTCAGAAACAGCAAAGATAATAAAATCAATCTGTGCTGCAATTAATTCAAAAACGGCCGGATGATATCCATTTAGTAAGATACTCTCTACAGTATCTAAGCTACTATGCCCTGTATGCTCCGCCATAAAAAAGGCGTAATAAAACCTATTTTGGATATCTTTGATAATATACGCATCAGAGCTACTAATAAGATCAAAGGCAGCACTATAAGCGTCTAATAGATTATGGGCTTGTTTTCTAGCAACGTACAAGCCTTCATGAACCACACAAACTAATAAAGAGCGATAAGCGTCACTTAGCTGCTGCAATACAGACTTAATGTCTTGATTGTCCCCAAAATCATAGTTTGCAAAAATATCAGCAATTTCGATATCATTTAATCCAAGCCCAAGTAGTCGGCACGCTTCTTCCTGATTAGAAGCATGATAGATTGCTTGGTAAATTTGCTTTGGCATATATAAGATAGGTAATAAACACTTTGGAGAATCTAAAAGCTTTTGTAGTAAAGTTTTTGCAAGCTGCACATGTAGCCGTTCAGTTTGAAACTCAGATAACTTCCATTTAAAAGGGAAAGTCTCAGTGGTTTCACCAAATATTTTTACTTCAAATACCACATGTGGATTAGAGGTTGCAGAGCGGTAAGTGGTACTCTCATTGACTGGTAGAAATACCAAATCATAATCTGCAATAGCATCGTTTAAGTCATTAAAATAATCCTCAATACCTCCTAAAACTCCATGTAATACGGACCTTGCTAACACATCCTTTTGTTGATCATTGTTTTGCGCATCTTTATTACTAAAGTCATGCTGGAAGTGCTTAACACTAATACAAATTTCTGCCATGCTACTTAACAAAGATTCATTGCCATATTTATTAATTGCCTGGTTTAAACCTTTGCAAATGGCTTCAAAGCTAGCACAATTGTAAACAGGTATACTAGCACGAGACGTTGTCTCTTCTTTATCTTCCTTTAGCTTGAGCGCTTTTAATACAGGCAAAATATCAATGTCAATCAGCTTATCTTTAGAGGTATTATCAGCATTCAAAATAAAATTTTCGATATCTATCAGATAGTCATCAATGGTTATCAAATTATCTGACATATCCAAAATTTTAGTTTCAGGGTAATCTGTCAAATATTTTTTGATCTTATTTAGGTCTTTAGTTTTGCGATTACCCTGATTATATAGACGATGAGAGATAAACTGATGCGCACTTTTTAAATACTGTCGCCCTTTTGCACCCTTAAAGCTTTTGATATCATCATTAGTATCAATGCGTAAATAGGGTATGCCTAGGTCTGTTAAACTTGTAAACAAACTAATCAGTAACCCATCATAATCTTTGGTATATTTATTATCTGTTTTATAATTTACTAGCCATTTTTCAAGTAGCATTGCTTTTTGGCTAAGTGTTAATGGGACAAGATTTGCAATAATTGTTAAATAGTCATTGAGCTCATCAATTTGCTTTTCCCCTAAAATCAACCCCTCATCAGATGCAATTTTTGTTAACCAATCTTGATAGCTATTTCCTAGTGAGTGCCACACTTTATTGTCTTTACAAACAAAAAAATCTGCCAGACCACCTTTGTCGGTTGTATGGTCTAAACCCACCAATAGAATCAAAAGCTTTTGTACACCTTCATCGACAGCAGTTTTATTACGATACCAAGTCAGCTTATCTTCTTCATCTAACCACAAATGTTCTCTTAGTTGATTAACGGCGTGTTTTTCATCACTATTTAGATTCAAAGTATCCCAATGTTGCACCAAACCATGTGCCACTCGCATATATGACCTGCATTGACTGACCAGATTTGTCGCTGTCAACTGCTCAAAAATTGCCAGTACATGAGTAGGCATCAAACTTTGGGTTATGATTCTAATTTCATTGGTATCAATAAATGATTTATCAATAATACTTTGTAAATAGTCGCTATAGGCTGATATAAATAAATCGTTTGCAATGTTCATGTTTGACTCTTTTAAATTTTTTATAATTACATCATGCTATTAAGTCGCTATCTTATTAAGATAAGTAATATAGGATGAAGATACATTTATTGCGCGTATTACACATTTAGGGATTTTGAACAATTGAAATCGCATCTGATAACTCTATTAATAACCCAGACTGCTTTAATCCTTCCTCTACCCAGCTTACATCAACATTCATGACTGAGTCATCATCACGTTCAAGTTGCCAAGCAATGGCTTCTTGAAGTTGTTGACCTTCTATAGCAATACCAAAATGAGTATAAATTCTACTTAGAAAGTCATTTAGCTTTATTCTTGTGCCATTTTTTATTAATGTATACACAAATAAACGTATCAAACTAGGCGTCAACACAAATCGTTGCCCTGAACCTTTTTGAGGTATGACCAAACCAATATTCTTTGATTGACGTCTAAAAACATTGCAACTATGCTTATCAACCTTTGCATAATCCGATTGCTTTAAGCCATTTGCTTTACCGACAAAACGCATGACCCGATAAATAATTTCTTCTGATTTACTAAAAGAGGCTTCTGCAAGCTTTCTAATATCATTTTTAGTTGTTGCATTCGGATTACATACTATCCAACTATAGTTAGCATGATAATTAGTGGTTTTATGACTATTAGTATTAGCATTAATATCGATCTGAACAGAACGAGCCATGATAGAGCGTAATACTTGTAGTACACACAACTGTTGCAATAATTCAATTTTTTCAAGTTTACTAATTTTAGAATTGAGCAAACTGAGCATTTCATTTGCAAATAAAAATCCTTCGACAACATAGCTTTTTGGTATGCTTGCTAACTTTGCTGAACGTATATCGCTATCTTCACTACTAATATCATAACGACTTAAAGTAGTCTCTATAAACTCACAAACCTCTTCTAATTGTTGGGTTTCATCCTGTAATAACTTTTGTAATGAACTCTCAAGCTTCTGTTTTAAATTTGCTAAATTAAACTCTAGATGTTGATAAGAAGGGTTATGACAAATGCCTGCTAATGCTGATTGAATAAGACTGTCTTCGGTAAATAAAAAGGCAATTTGTAAAAATAATACTTCTCCGCCCCGAGCCATAAAGTTATGACGATCAACGTCAAACTTATCAGTACTTTTTTCCCAACTAGCATATTCTTCAGATGAGTGTGACCAAGTGACTTCTCGACCAAGAAAGCTTGGTGTAATCGGCATAAAACCGTAAGTACACCAAGTTCTATTATTAGCCACACCCACAAAGCCAGATAAGAGCGTCTGTAATGTCTGTACTAAATTGTGTTTTTCTGACTCTGATAATCCTCGTTGAGTGTGCATACCTAACTCATCTAAGGCATCTAAGAACGCTTTTTGGTGTATGGGATGACGGGTTTCTAATTTAGATTGACTAAAAAAACTAAAAAACTTTAATGGCAGGCGAGATTTTGGAAAATAATACTGAGTTTCTTCTGATAGACAAAATGAATGATCAGTAGCATTATTTTTTAGTGCTTCTGCATTTTGTTTTGTCTCACTTTTTTTTGAATGAAATAACAATAAAAATTCTGCAAGATATTCTATTGGCGTTTGGTCAGCTAAAAACCGTCTACCATAAACCTGAATAGCCACATTGGATTTTTCTTTTGTTATATAATTGGCTCTTGGAAACTGCACTGCATTAATGTCAGTCATAGCTAACCTTCTACTTTTAATATCATCTTGTCACTGTCATTTTTTTCGAAATAAATTTCTGATTTTTTCAAATCACCATTTGCTTGAATCCTCACTAAGGTGATTTCCTCATTATCGACATCTTGTTCACTTTCAATAAGACTGAGCTTAAATCTTTCTAGTTGGGTTTTATAAATTGGATTTAAAGATTCGCTAATATCACCACTGACAATATTTTCAATGTAATCAAGCAACGGTAAGCTTAAATCTAGACGTATATTTTTATTGGATTTTAAATATAAAAAAGGCAGTTTCTTTTGGTTATCATAATCAACACGCAATGCAGACTTAGGAATACTACATATCATCAGTTGGGCAATTTGGAAAATCGATGAATCAGAACGTTTTAGGGTAATATTAATATATTTAGGGTCTTCTGAGCCTGAATAAAATAAGTTCAATGCTTTGTCACACGCTCTTTTAAGATGCTTCTTTTCCGCATTAAAGCTTGAAGGATCTAATTGCCATTTATTAAATTTATGAATACTCGATGAGCCAAGAAATAAAGACTTAGCACTCTCAAATCCCTGAGTATTTATACCATAGATAAATAATATTCTACGCAATAAGGTTTTTTCTTTATGAAACTCGCTTAAGTTATCCTTATCTATATAGCTGTATATAATCCCTTTTAATGGCTCTGACACACAGGCAAAGTTTTCTTTATCGGCAATTAAATTTTCAATCTCTAAGCTAGTGTAACCGCCAGCATGAATTTTAGATATTAGACTCATCACCTTAGTATCTTTGGCTTCGTGCCAAATTTCATCACCAATATAACCAAAAAAAGTATCACTAAATAATAAAGGACGATCAGGCTGTGCTTTACCCAATAAACTATTATCCACCTCAGATAGGTTTTTACCTGCCGTTATAGAAGCACTAAGATGTGCTAACATTTGGCGTAATGTCATTCTCTTTTCGTAGTTAAGTAGATATAAATAAGTTAAACGAATGCTCTCTTCGACTTGCTCGTAATTATGTTTGATAGTAAGGTAGTTGAGGGTAATAGGATCATTAGGATAGGATTTAATTATTTTATCCCATTCAGAATGACCAATAATTTTCTTAAAAATCTTGATAGCGATATCAATATTGTCTAGTTTAGCAATATTAACAATATATAAATCTTTCCCATTAGCACTGGGCAATTTCAAGTTACTCAAATCATAATCTTGAGCAATATCCGTATCTAAATATCCCAAAATTTTTGATTCAATCTCATGTTCTTGAAAGTCAGCACTCCAGTTAGTATCTTTTAAAGCATCAGCAATTGAGGTCAGTAAAGGACCTGTATTACTCACAATAACCCAATTACCAGTTGATCCAAATGCTTTATCTAGCCATTGCTTCCTATCTTCTAAACTTAGCTCACTCATATCTTTGAGCACATGAAGATCATGTGTTTCAAGATATTCATATTTTTTAAATTGGTAATTTTGTGAATAGCGACCCTCACCTAACTCACGTAGTAACTCAAAGGCTATTGTAGACTTACCATCGCCTGCATGTCCTGTCAGGATAATAATAGTATTATTATTAGCACCAATCAGTGTCTGCAACGACGCCACTATAGGAAAGGGATGATATATATCTTTAAAATAGGCAGAATTAATTTGAGACTCAGCTAAGGTATTTGTACCTGATGCATTAATATTATGTAATGAGTTAATATAATTGATGAGTTGCATAATGGTCACTTTTTTTAAAAAATTATCTTAATATTAATCGGACTTACGCAGTTTTCTAGATTAATCAGCGACTGGTAATCATTACTTTTTATCAAAGCAGCTGGCTGTATATAGTTTCAAAGGCTCAACATAATTCCCAACCTCTTTATAAGTCAAATATCATATTTTTGTGTAAGTCGGGGTGAATATTCAACAGACCCTTGTAATTCTGATCCCCGTGAATGCGGGGATTAACCGAAACTGCTTGAGAAGCAGAAGTATGTGATGTGCTGATCCCCGTAAATGCGGGGATTAATCATTTGAGAAATTTAGAAGTATCGCATCAGGCAGATGAGTAAAAATCTCTAGCGCTCACAACATAATCATATTTACTTTACTAAATAGCTTTTAGACTACGAGACTTAAAAATGGCTTTGGGAATATAAAATGAGACCACCCAATTTGGTTGATCCACAATCTCACTGATTCTAAGTTGTCCCGCCACGCTACACAGCGCATAAGCCAACTGCTCATCCATATTTGCCTTTTTACTTAAGCGATCAATCATAAAGCGTACCGCATCTTTTGCTCCTGCCATCAAATCAGAACCAATACCTGTGGTCACAATATAGCCTTCATTCTGACTGTCACTGGCAACCACTGGCACATCAAACATCGGTGCAGGAATACTATCTCCTTTATGTAATCTAATGGTCGCTGTGGCTGCCATGCTTGTTTCAATGGCAGAGCCACATACTTCTCCATCACCCTGACAGGCATGAGTATCACCAATACTAAACAAACCTCCTGCCACTTGTACAGGTAAATAAAGTTTTGCCCCTGTCACTAGGTCACGAATATCCATGTTTCCGCCACAGATACGGGGTGGAAGAATAGAATGTGCCCCAGATTCTGCAGGTGCTAACCCAATCGTGCCAGCAAAGGGACGAAACGGAATAATAATATCGTCATCAAAGTACACTGACTCACTATCATACTCAGAAAACTTTAACCATGGCTCTTTAAAATCCTCAGCCAATAACCCAAACTCTGGTAATATACCTGTCCAGCCCCAACCACCTGGCTCAAAGTCTATAAATTCCACTTCAATGACATCACCTGGCTCGGCATCAGCAATAAATAAAGGACCACAGACAGGATTTAAAACATCGTGCGGCAGTCTGGTCAAAATTTCTGCTTGGTTATCACGAGTAATCAGACCACCACTGGCATCGAGAATATCAAATCGCCGAGTATCACCAGAGCTGATGGTTTCTAAAGGGGCGATGCTATTGTCAAAACAATGATGAACGTCGTGTATTGTCTTAAATGTCATATTAAATCTCCATATTAACTTGATGACCACGCTTCTGCGCTATGTAATAAATACCCAAACCTATCATAGCCCAAACCGCACCAATAAGAATAGTATAGGTTTCAAAACCACTCCAAATGTATCCCACAACTGCCAATCCAATCAATGGACTTAAGATATGCACAAAAATATTATAAGATTTCTTCTTATATACAAAATAATATATGGTGCTAAGGTTTAATATCATAAATGCGGTCAATGCCCCAATAGTCACAATCGAAGTCAATAACGCAAGATGATTCATAAAACCAACCCCAACCACAATAGAGACCATCGCCACAAGCAATGTACTGATATAGGGAGTTTTATAACGAGCATGTACCCGAGAAAGCGCATTGGGCAGCAGTCTATCACGCCCCATACTATAAAGAATACGTGCAGTGGCAATCTGTGCTACCAATGAATCTGCAACACCCCATGCAATGGCAGTGATAGCAGCGGTTAATACTGCCAACCAATCACCACCTGCAATGCGTGCCGTTTCATAAAAGGCGGTATCAAGGTTAGCAAATTCTTCTGGATTAGGTTGGATTAACGCTGCCACCCACGTTTGCACAATAAACAACCCACCAATAATAAACAATACCAAAAAAATTGCTTTACTCACTGCCCGACCGCCTCCTTTTGCTTCTTCTGCCAAGGTGGAGATACCATCAAAACCAAGAAAGCTTAATACCGCTACAGGTACAGCAGAGACAATCAGTGCCAATGAAAATTTATCAGCATCATAAACAGGAGCTATCGAAAATACCGCACCATTAACATGATTACTAATGGCAATGACACCAACAACCAAAAATATGGCAAGCACAATCAGTTCAACGACCAACATCCAACGATTAAACACCGCTGTAAAGCTAATACCTCGAATATTGATATAAGTATTAAAAATGACAAAGGCAATGATTAATAATAACGGGGAAAGTGCAGGGAAAATATCATGAATGGCAAGGGCACCGACCACATAAAGTAAGGCGGGAATAAGAATATAATCTAACAACATAATCCAGCCAGCAACAAAGCCAATAAAGCTATTCGTGCCTTTAGAAACATAGGAATATACAGAGCCTGCAATGGGAAACTCTTTTGCCATCTGTGAATAACTAATGGCCGTAAACAACATACCTATCAGCCCAATAAGATAAGCGGTGACAATCATACCACCACTGGCATCCATCACATGCCCAAAGATACCAAATGGGGCAATAGGAACGATAAAGATAAAGCCATAAATGACCAAATCTTTTAGCTCTAGCGTTCGTGAAAGCTCTTGCTGATAGCCAAAGCTTTCTAGGGTGTTGCCACTCATCAGTGACCTCCTTGTGTTTTCTTTTTATTAATGATTTTTATCATTTGTGTGGCAAAATTTTGCTACTACCCTTTTTCTACTGAGTGTTATTGATCATACTCAGGATAACGCTCTTTCTCTACCGCATCCCAATCAGCAAAGTCTTTTTGCTCAATCACTTGTCCTTGGCGATTTAGGACATAACGGGTAATACTACCATACTCCATATACTGATCTGCCCCTTTTTTATTTAGGTTATACACTTCTAGCTTGCCATCTTGATAGCGTCCACCATCGACTTCTATCATATCCCCCATTGGCTCAATATAAGCCATATCATATTTAGGTGTGACAATAAACTTGCCAGTTTGATCTATCACACCCCATTTGCCTGTTTCATAATCTCCAACTTTGACTGCGGCTCGTCCTTCCGAAAACTCCATCGCTTCATCCCATATTGGCTTGATGACAGTCTTGCCTGTTTTATCTACAAAGCCAAATTTCACCGTATCATCATATCCCCATGAGCCGACTCGATACAAAGCTAAGCCGTCAGAATAATCACCCAGCCAATCAAATTTGTATGGCACAACCAGTTTGCCTTGTTGGTTAATTACCCCATATTTGTCATCTTGACTGACCACGGCAACATCCTCATGAAAATCACTCGCAGACTCATATTGATAAGGAATGGTAAGCTTGCCAGTTTTATCCATATAGCCATATTTACCATCTTTATAAACGACAACCATTCCTTGATGAAAATCTCGATAATCAATAAAAACACCATCAAATATTGGTGCTTCATATTTAATGGGAATCACCAACTTACCTGATTCATTGATATACCCTTGCCAATAACTCAAGTCTTGATACCCATTAATAATCACTGGTTTGGTCAAGACTACCCGTGCCAACCCATCAGAAAAATCGCCACAAGAATAATATTTGGCAGGTACGATGACTTGACCTTTCTCATTTTTATAACCACATTGATACCCATCATTGCTATCTTCATCAAATACTTGTAGCTTTGCCAATGCAGACATTGGACTTAACAAACCAATAAAACTTACAGCGAATACTAATGATAATATCGTATTATTAGCTTTCATATTTGCTCCTAAAAAACCATCCATAATTTATATCCACTAGCCCAACCGAACACTCTCTCAAGAAATATAGACTAGTACAACGCACTTAATCTATAAAACTGCGTAAGTCCTAATCTATAGTTTTGACTAACAAAGGCAGTTTGTTGCTCGAGACTTACTAAGATAAGATGTTATACTATTTTTTATGATAGTGTTTAAAGTAATATATCACCTCTCAACTTATCATATCCAAAGCACCTCACTCATCTATATCAAATTATACAACGGTACTGGTACGATGACTTCCACTTTAACCGATGGCTTTTCTCGGCATTTGACTTATTTACGCTTATCAGTGACAGATTTTTGTAATTTTCGTTGTCAGTATTGCCTACCCAATGGTTATCAAGGTCGCCGTCCTGATGATGAGCTAACCCTAGCAGAAATAGCAACATTAATAACCGCTTTTGCCAAGCTTGGCACAAAAAAAATCCGCCTAACAGGGGGCGAGCCGTCTATTCGTAAAGACATTAGCGACATCATCGCTACCGCCAAACACACACAAGGCATCGACACCGTTGCCATCACCAGTAATGGCTACAAACTTGGCAAACATATCCAAAACTGGCAACAAGCAGGACTTGACCAGCTTAATCTAAGCATCGATAGCTTTACCCCAGATGTTTTTAAGAAAATCACAGGATTTGATATTTTGCCTCAGCTTTTACAAGATGTGGATAGGCTATTAACCAACACCGACATTCGCTTAAAAATGAATGCCATTTTAATGGCCCAAACTGCTTATGATACGCTGATTTCAGCACTCGACTATATCAAACAGCGTCCGATTAGCTTTCGCTTTATTGAATTTATGCAGACCAGTGATAATGCCGATTTGTTTTTTGCCCAACATGCCCAAACACCACTAATCAGTCAGCATCTCATTAAAAATGGCTGGCAAGCGATACAGCGTGGCATCACTGATGGTCCTGCTATTGAATATTGTCACCCTGATTACGCAGGTCGCATTGGTATTATCGCACCGTATGCCCCGCAGTTTTGCGATAGTTGCAACCGCCTACGGGTCAGTAGTCAAGGTAAAATTCATCTATGTTTGTTTGACAATGCCAGTTATGACATTCGCCCTTATTTGCAAAATGATGACGTTGAGGGACTAATTGATGCCTTACAAACACTGATGCCAATTAAGCCTGAACACCATCACCTACAACAGCAAGACAGTGGGCTGATGCACAATTTATCGCTGATTGGTGGCTAGACACTTCTAAAAATAGCAAAACTTATATAATAGGATAACCTTATGACAAAAAAACCAGCCGAATTTATTCCACTTAATATTGCTGTGCTTACCGTTTCTGATACCCGTAGTCTAGAGGAGGACAGCTCAGGTAATTATCTGGCAGAACAAATTACCCAAGCAGGACACCACCTTGCCGAGCGCAAGCTGATTACTGATGATATTTATCATATTCGAGCAGTGGTTAGCGACTGGATTGCCAATCCTGATATTCATGCCATCATCACCACTGGTGGTACAGGATTTTATATTCGTGACAGCATACCTGAGGCGGTAAGCGTGTTATTTGATAAACACATTGCAGGCTTTGGTGAAATGTTTCGCCTAATTTCCAAAGATGACATCGGTATGGCAACCATGCAATCACGAGCCATTGCTGGTATGGCAAATGCCACTGGTATTTTTTGTCTACCGGGGTCAACTGGAGCATGTCGCTGTGGTTGGGAGGGTATCTTAAAACAGCAATTAGACAACCGCACCCGTCCTTGTAACTTTGTCGCCCACTTTTTAGGCAACAATCCAACGCATTAACTCATATATTTCATTGGCAATACAAGCAATATAAACAGACAATATAACCAAGGAACAGCATGTCTACTCCTGAGCCAAACGTACCCCACGTACTGCACCAAACCTTATCGCATATTGATGACAAAGGCGATGTGCACATGGTAGACGTTAGCCAAAAAACAGCCAGCCAGCGTCAAGCCACTGCACAAGGTCGGGTGATTTTCCCGCAAGCCGTTTATCAACAAATCAAAGACAATGACGGCATGAGCAAAAAAGGCAGTATCATACAGACTGCTCATATTGCAGGAATTATGGCAGGCAAACGTACCCATGAATTGATTCCATTATGCCACCCCCTACCCCTTGACGGCATTAACCTCACCTTTGCCTATCAAGACGATAGCCATAGTATACAAGTGACTGCCACCGTCAAAGTTACCCATAAAACAGGGGTAGAAATGGAGGCATTGACCGCCGTATCTGTAGCATGTCTTACCTTGTATGACATGACCAAAGCCCTATCGCATGACATCATCATTAGCGACATTCAGTTACTACAAAAAACAGGCGGTAAGTCGGATTATCAATTATGAACACCCTAAAACCCATTACCCTACTATACTTTGCCAGTCTTGCTGAGCAAGCAGGTTGTGACAGCGAAACGCTAAATATCGATGCAAACACCAGTCTAACTGAGCTATATACCACCCTTAAAGCCAAACATAACTTTAAACAGTCACCATCACAGCTACGCATCGCCATTAATGATAACTTTTGTGATTGGCAAAGCGAGATTCAAGCAGGTGATAGTATTGCCTTTATTCCACCTGTAGCAGGGGGTTAATCATGGCTAATCAGTGCAAAGCTCTAAAACCACACCCACACCAACAAGCCCTACACATTGCTAGAAGCCATGATGAAGCGTATCAGACTGCCATTAATAATGGCTTTGCTTTATTAGATACAGATATTGACGAAGTACGCTTAAAAAAGGCATTAAATAATGACACATGTGGGGCATTAGCCACCTTTGAAGGTTGGGTACGCAATCACAATAATGCTCAGCCCGTCAGCCATCTCACCTATTATGGCTACGAGCAACTGGCACTAAATCAAGGCAAACTACTTATTAAAGAGGCAAAACAACGCTTTGATATTGAACACGCCATTGCCATTCATCGTATTGGTGAGCTTAACATTGGAGATATGGCGGTTTGGATTGGCGTGACTGCCAGTCATCGTTATCCTGCGTTTGATGCCTGTCGTTGGTTATTAGATGCCATCAAAGCAGACATTCCGATTTGGAAGCAAGAGTTTTACCCTAATCAAGAAAGCAAATGGTTAAGCAATAATGGTTAAGCAATAATGATTGAATTGACTATAATCAATTCAAAATCATACTATTACAAGGAATACGAGCAATGGTGTAACTGTTCCGATAAAAATAGGTACTGCAAGTGAATTTAACTTTGTGCCAGTTTTGGTGCTAGTTTTGTATTGAGCCGACTATATATCATATATCATTCCCACAATGCTTCTGTATTAATGGCACTGCTATCAAGGGTTGGGTAATTTGCAAAATCTAACCTAAATCCTGCATTATCCAATCGTGTCAAAGTACACCTTGCCCCTAGTGGAAAACTAAATTTATTAGCAACATGACCAAAAGGTAAATCCATAAATACAGGCAGATTGGTCACCTTTTGCAACTGCGCTACCACTTCTAGCAAATCATAACGTTTGTCATAGCCATCTGTACCCATAGAGCTAAATGCCCCGAGCACAATGGCTTGCTGCCGCTTAAATGCGCCTGATAAATACAAGGAATACAGCATACGCTCAATACGATAGGGCTGCTCACCCACATCTTCCAAAAATACAATACCACCATCAGGCTGAGGTAAATAAGGGCTGCCTACCAATGCAGATACCACACTAAGATTACCGCCCCATATTGTTCCTGTCATCACTGATGGATTATTAGTTGCTGTTGGCAGTAGTATTCTACTTGGTTGCACACGAATAGATAAATTAGGCACAGTTAATGCCTGCACAAAATATTGACAGCTTTGCCGATTTGCCTCACTCAAATGCTCTTTGCCAAATTCACCATATAGCATCGGAGCAGACAAACTACTCATCTCCCCTTGTGCCAATAACGCACACTGCACTGCCGTTACATCACTAAAGCCCGCCAATATCGTACCATGCTCGTGCATAACCCGACCCAAACTTGCCCAGTCAACCAATGGCAACACCCGCATTGCCCCATATCCCCCTCGTACACCAAGCAGCAGCTTGGGGGCAGCAATGCCACCTGTGGCGATATTTTGTAAATCACTCGCCCGTTGTCTATCTGTACCGGCAAAGCGTAAAAATTGCCTCTGTACTATCTCAGGATTGGCAATATCAAAACCTGCACACATCAGCCGTTGTAATGCCAACTGATTGCGCTGTAAATCTGCCCCGACATTTGAGCAAGCAAATAGACGGGTTGCAATACTGGCAGGGTAACAAGTTGTGTTATCTTGGTTGCTGGTGGTTACTTTGGATAGCCGAGACTCAGATTTAATCACTGGCGATACAGCGCTTGATGCTGCCCTACTTACCATACTCATACCACCAACACTACCTATTAGTGTGGCTGCCAAACCTTTTAATACTTGTCGTCTATGATAATTTGCCATTGCCTTTTACTCGATTCATCTGCTATTTATTTTGAATATAATTAACTGATAAATGATATTTGAAAAAAATACGATAATCTAGTGTTTAAAATTTAAACATAAAACAAACACTATTACTTCCACAATGTTTTTTGCATAAAAAATAAAAAGAGATTTTGTCATGAAACTTAAAGCCCTTATTATTGATATATGCTAAAGAAACCGTATAGTAAAACTTGGTAAACTAAGAAAAAAATAGGAGTTCGACAAAGAAAACACCACATTACACAACAGAATTTAAAGCCGAAGCTGAACCGCCCCTATAGAAAGCTTCTGGGGTGTGTTAATGAATGAGTTGGTATATCACCATCATTATCAAACAAGATTTGATGCAATGAATGATATTGTTAAATATATAGAGCTGGAGTACAACCAGACTAGGATTCAACAGGGTTTGAACATGAGGTCACCTAGACAGGTTTGGTTTGATTATTATCGTCAAGTTGCTTAACTAAAATCTCCCAAGTGGAGGTCTACGGTTTTGACAGCAGGGGTCAGATATATATTTTATGATGTAAATTACTTTCAAAACTAAACATTAAGGTGCTGATGAATTAATTAATGTCTTAGACTTTTTATGCACTCGTCCATATATAAAATCAATTTCATATTTTTGCGTATCAGTATACCATTCATAAATTTGTGAACTCACTAATGTTCCCTGCTCTTGATAATTTGTATCAGGTTCACCCATCGCAAGAACAACTAACTGCTCACTATCTCCAATACTAACCACCTCATATACAGAAGATAGTCTTGAGTCTTTATCAACTACAGTCACTGAATTTGAACTACCCTCTTTTTGTATCACAATATCATAACCAAGAAACTGCGTATCACATCCACTCATTAGTAAGAATAAGCTCACTCCAAATATTCTTAATATATATTTGTACATTCATTCCTCCTTGTAAACATATTAATTGTCATTATTATAAGTACTTTTCTTACCTATACTATATATATTTTTATTAATTATTTTTAGATATACTAAAATTGCAGCAGCACCAACTAATAAAGATACTCCGAAAGTAATGAAAGTCACAGGACTTAAAATTCTAAGGTCTGGATTATTATATGTATAAAAATTTGTTCCAAAAACACCAATAGCGGATAGCAAGCTGGTAGCTAATATACCTAAAGCAGTAAACCATTTATTTTGTTGCTCTTGTAGAGCCTGTTTATTTTGTTCCAAGCGATAGGTTAATAAATTATTAATTTGTAAGATATCATCAGCCAATTCATTAGCTAGGCTATCATTACCAAAAGAATGTCGCCAGCGATTATAGAAATCATTATGTTGTGCTAATTGACTGGCTTGTGAGTAACGAAAATGTAAACGAAAACTTAACATTTCTCGACGTAGTTTTTCCAAGTTTATCACCGTATCTTCATTAGCAGATATAAGACTCACATTTGGACAAATATCACTAGTTAATTTAATCAAATAGTTAAACTCAAGATAACTTAATAACACCATAGGCAAGTAAGCATGACGAATAGTATCCTTGATAAACTGTTTGTTATGCTCTATAGCCATTTTTTGTTGATTATTATCTACCATATACATGGTATTAATAACTACTGCACCACCTTCAATACTATTACAGTGAGCAATATTAACAAATGGTAAATAAACCTTCTCTTCAATATTTTGCTTAGTAGGTAAATAATGGAAAGTATGCCGATGTGCTAAGGAGAAAGCCACCATACTAATTTTCTTTTTAATTATTTCAATATCACCATTTTGTAGGCTTATACCCATATTATCAAAACGCAGAGCTGAATAGGTAAAAAATCGCCTTGGCTTTTCTCGTGCTATTACAGAAGGATTGTTTGATTGAGTAGTTGTAGAACACTCAGTACTTGCTACTTCTTGTTGACTGTTATTGGCTATAGATTGTCCAAGCAAATGATAAAATATATCAATTATTTGGCATTTATTTTGGGTTTGTTGAATGGGATCACGATTCTTTTTAATTAAAAAACTAACATTATCTGAGTGTGCATCAGCATGTGCCATTACATGCACAAATTCTAAAATAGCTGGTGTTTGGTATTGTTTTAAAAAATGTTTATCAATACTTAGCTCTACAGTAAGTAGACCCTCACCAAAACTAAACAAATATAATCGTGGTTTTTGATTGTGTGAGCCATTTGTTGCTCGACAAAAGCTAAAGGGGATATATGGTGTTTGCTCTTGGGACATACCCAGACGTGAAACAGCAGAACGGCTTAAATCTATTGCCATTCCCTTATCAAAACGTCCCAGACCGCCATCCAATAATTGCCAAGCCTCATCATTTAGTTCATAGCAATAAGATAATTCATGAGATTGTGCACTTAGCAGCTGGCGAATGTGTGGATATAAATCTTCAGAGATTGCAGGTTGACACACCTGCCATAATGGTTGTGTTTTTAATTTCGCAATTTTTTGCTGTCTTTTTATCTGTCTTTGTCGTTTTTTGACTTCTGGGTTATTGTTATCTGTATTCTCATCATTTGAATTATCCTCTTGCTCTTGTTCTTGCTCTATAGAGTCTGTTTCACTTATTATGGTGGGTAAGATGGTATTTTCTAAATCTTGTAAGTCAAAGGCTTCTAAAAAGACTGGTAACTCCTGACTCAATAAGTTAGCAACTGTTTGTTGTTGCAGGTAACTATCTACGAAGTCATGAATATTACCAGTAAAAGTAAAAGGATATACTAGATGCAAGGAAAACTCAGCAACTTGAGTAGCTTCTGTAAGCACTTGTTGTCGACTCTGCTCTACTGTTTCATTCATAAGTTTATCTCTTTTATTTACTTAATAGATTTTAAAATATAGAAACATCACGATAATTGTTAATATAAGCTTTAATATAAATTTTCACTAAACAATATTATAAAAAATTATTGCTATAAAAATAATGAAAAGTATTTTTTGCGTAATAGAAAATCCTATAAAAAAAACTTTATAATAGTCAGAAAAAGCATTCGAGAACTCTCTGTTCATCAATAAATAATTTCCTCTATGCAAAAATCCGTGTATTAATTGAGTTCTCCATTTTGATGAATAATATCTATTATTGCCTTCAAATTTCCTTTTAAAATCTAAGGAAATTTCTATAGACTTATCACAATCATCTATTGCTTTTTTTGTTTTTCTTATTTGCCTATATAGTATTGCTCTATTTAGATAGGCTTGTATCAGCGTATTATGCCATTCTGGCAAGAAATTCTTTTCATGTATATTTTTCTTTAAATCTATAAGAATATCTATACTTTTATTGCAGTCACTTAAAGCTTTATCATTATATCCTTGCCATATATAAAAAAGCCCTCTATTCATTAAAGATAATGATAAAATATAATCCCACTCTGGTTTATAATTTATTTCTTTATATTTATTTTTTAACTTATAAAAAATTCTTATTGCTAAGTTTAAGTCAATAACTGCCTTTTTTAAACTATTATCCTTTTCAAAAGAAATGTGTGATTTTTTTCTATTAAATAAAAATAGAAGTTTTGCTAAAGAGCTGGTATTTCCTGCAAATAGCTTTGATCTGTTTATATAACAATACCCTAAACTAGCTTTAAAGTCTGGAGTAAAATCAATATTATTTTGAAAACATAAATGCTCCAAACTTGTTTTTATACTTATAGACTCATTCAAGTCACTTATAGCTTTATCTCTCTCTGAAATATCTTCTAATAATAACCCCCTGTTGCTTAAATTAGTTGATAATTTTATTTTATACTGAATATCACCACTTCTCTCACATAATTCATAATATATATTTATTCCTTTGTTCATATAAAATAATGATTTTTTATAGTTGTTAAATCCACCAATGTATAAGCAACCCATATTACATAAAATCATTGCTAAAATATCTTCTTGCGATTCTATAAAATAATTATTGTCAAAGAAATATTTTTTATATTTAATACATAAATAATTATTTGATAATAAAAATTTTCTTAGCAAGAAGTTTTTATGTTTAATTTTTAGTTCTATGCATAGCTTAAGTGAAAACTGATAGTCAAATAAAGCAAGATTACTCTCGCCCATACTCTGATATAGAAGACCTCTACTATTAAAAATATTAGCTAGATCATTTTTCCACTTGTCTGGATATTGATTGTCATGTTTTTGTAATTCTAAATTTATATCAATAGCTCTATTATAATTTTCTAAAGATTTTTCAACTTGATTTTGATCTTTATATAAATTACCTAGATTCATATATATAAGAGCCAAGTCATGTTGACATACTGCTGTGTAACAACCTTCCTTAGATAAGTCTTTCTGTAACTCTAATGCTAACTCAATGGCTTGACTATAATCTGTTAATGCTTTATTGAATTTATTTTGCTCATGATATAAAAGACCTCTATTCATTAGCATCATTGCTAAACTATTTTTCCACTCATACTGCCACTCATTGTCTTGTAAGCTTTGATTACCCTCACTCTGTAGACAATATAAATATAGATTAATCCATTCTAGAGCAGATTGATAATAATAGTTTGTATAATCATCACTATGTTTACTACCATATAAATTCAATAACTGATCATCATTGATTATCTGCTGATAACAGCCAATAATTTCATCTTCTGTTATATATCCTTTATAATTACTCTGTTGTACATAATCACGCACCCTTTGAGCATGACTTAACAAATAACGTAACTGATATAGATTTTCATTGATATCCGTTGCTAATAAATCCCATTGCTCTTGCCATGTCCGATAAAATGGAATACTTAATCGCTCATGCCATCTTTCTACCTCTCCGCCCCAATACTCATCGATAAACTCTCCTAATTCTTTTAGTCCTAAACGATAATGTGCTTGTTCTCCACTACGTTCTACTTTAAATAAACTCTTCAGACTATATAGGGTAAATATCAGTTGACTTGACCAGATACCTGCTGGTTCTTCTAATAATCCTGCAATAGTAGCTAAGTCTAGCCCTCTCCAGTAAAGATTACCTACTTGCTCACTACTACCTGTTATGGTGGTGTCTTCTGTATCTCTAATAGTCATGGCACTGTTTTGAATATCAGCATCTGTCACCGCTGCTTGTTCACAGGCTGTGAGTAAGGTGAGTAAGTCTTGGATACGTTGAAATTGTTTACTTTCTTTACCTAATAGTATTTCTAGGTTTTGTAAGTAGTGTCCGTATAGTGCTTGCCCTTTTGGTAGTTGTTGCAGTTGTGATGGGGTTAGTTGTTGTTCTTGGATTAGGTTTATGAGTAGGCTAAAGTATAAGAATCTTTTTTCTGATTTTTCTAATAGGGTCGTAAATAAACTTGCTTTTTCTTCCTTATTAAATTTTTGTAGTTGTGTTTGTAGTTTGGCATTTAAGTATTGCCATAATAGCTTTTGGTATTCTTTATGTTCTAGGTCTATTTGTATGCTATAACTACTGCTTAGTTGGTTGTCTAGTTGTGGTTGCATCCATGTAGGGCATTCTATTATTGGTCGTGAGGTCAGTAATAGGTAGATACCTTCATTGAGCACAGCTAGGTCTTGGCTTTGCGGTAGTATGTCTAGAATACTGGTTTGGGTATGTTGGTTGTTGGGGTCAGGCTTTCCGATTTCATCTAAGCCATCAATGGCGATGAGTAGTCGATGGGTATGTCTTTGTGGACTAATATTCCACCATTGGTTTAGCCAGTTGATTAGGGCTAGGTGTCCTTGTTTTAGGTCTATTTGTGGTAAGGCTTGTGTACCACTGGTCAGATTGAAGGCTGTTTTTAGTTGTCCATTAATGCTTTCTATAAGGTGGTGAGCAAAGTAGCGAAATTCCCGCCGTATGTGAAATTTGATAGCGATTAGTGAGTCTATTGCTGGATTGTTATCCATCTGACTGCCAATACTGTGTACAAAGATACTTTTACCTATGTGGGCAGGGGCTTGTAACCACATGAGCCCTTGATCTTGGTCGTCAATGAAGTTGGTGAGTGCTTGATATAGGTATTGAGGATATAGATAATCTGCTTCTAAGGATTTTGATTCTAGTAAGTCTACGATGCTTTGATTAAGAGCGTGTTGCTGTAGGTTATTGTCTTCATCGGCTATGTGCTCTAGGTTAATTTGTTCTAGTATGTTGCTTAGTGGTTGTGCTTCGTGTTTAGCAAGTCGTATCCGATGTCCTGATAGGTAGTCTAGGTGATAAAATCCTTGTTTGCCATAGCTGTCATAAATAAAGATGTCTTGTAAGTGGCATTTACGACAGGTATGGATGTGGATATAGGGGCTTAGGAGAATGTCTATATTATGCTTTGTGTCATTAAAGTTAAGGTATAGGTTCTGTTTACTAATATGATGTGCAGTAATGCTTTGCGGAGTTAGCTTATCATGACGTTGTCTAATACTTTCACTGCCAATTAATGGACTGATTATGTTGTCAAGATTGTCTGGGTCTTGGGTGTATAATGTAGTATGTTTCCATGGATTGTTATCTATGAGTATGCGATGCAGTTGTTCAAGCCTTTGTGCAAAGTCTTCCCATAGTTCTTGTGTCTGTAATCTTAATGCACCATGTCCTATTTCGTCATTACGCCAACTGACCATGTCATTCAGTAGCCTATAGGCAGCACTTTGTCTTGGATTATAAAGCCATGTAGCAAGTTGTTGTCCCAGTCCATAGTTTGCTGTTTGACTATCTAAAATGGCTCTGGCATTGTTACGCATCATCCCCATCCAATGACCTAAGCTTAATGCTGCAAATAGCTTTTGATTCATTTCTTGTGGGTCAAAGTTGGGATCGGTATGCTGAAGCCATTGGTGCATGCTGATGGTGGTAAATTTAATGACAACTTCTATGATATCTTTGAGTTGCAAAATGGCAGTGATAAAGGTGCCTTCATCTAAAATGGTTTGCAATCGATGGTATTCATGAGCAATAGGGGCTGGCCAATTATTCAGGATTTCTTTTTGCCATAGTTCACTGTTTGCTAAGCTTTTACAAAAGTCTTTTTCATTTATTATTTTATCTTCATTTGCGCTTAATATTTTATTCTCAGAGGCAGTTTGTATGGAAGCATTCCATTGATGTTTACAGTCTTCACATTTGTATTCTTGCCTTTTGTTTGACCAAGTTGTGTCATCGCTTTGACAATTAGGGCAAATCCTATCAATAGATTGGTTTGACATTTTATTTCCTTTTAAGTATTTATTAAGGATTTAAGTTTATCAAGCCATTGTATTTCATCAGTAGTTAATTGCTCTGTTGCATAGGTAGATTCAATATTAGCAATAAGTATTTTGGTAGATTGGTTAAGCTTATCTGTTATTTGTTCATCATGTAAATTTAGCATTTCATGTAGGCGATGTTGCAGTTCCAGTAAACGTGATAGATACTCTTGTTTACTTTGTTTAATAACTAGTTCCACTAAGATCTGCCTAGCTTGTTCTAAATCCTGTTGCATAGCCGGAATATTTTCAAGTTCTTTATGAACTAAACTACGTAACATCAAAACCTCTATTAAATCATTTTTCCATCTAAAAGAATAGATACTTTTACCAGACAGTAAGTTATATAAGTCTTTATATAAATTTATCGCTTGGCTATAATAATCAAGTGCCTTTTTATAATTTTTTTCTTCAATTTTAATATAATTTCCACGTTTTACTAATAAATCTATTATATTATTTTTCCAGTTATCAAGAGAGTCAATATCTTCTTCTAAAGTTCTTTCTAACTTTTCATATAACACTAAGTATTTTTCTATATCATTATAATAATTTATATTTTCTGACTTTTTAAGACTTAGTAATAATACTTGATTTACTAGTAAATTATTGAATGTATGATTCCAATCTAATGAGTAATTATCATCACTAATTTTATTATATAAATCTTTAGACAATTCAATAGATTCATTATAATTTTCTAAAGTTCTTTTATCATTTCCCATCAAATAAAATAATGATCCTCTATTCATAATACAGTTTGCTAAGGAGTTTTGCCATTTTGGTAAGTAATTAATTGTATTATGCAACTTATCATATAAATTCTTTGAAAGAGCAATGGCACGATTATAGTCTTCTAATGCATATGTATATTTCCCCATAATTGTATATAACTTTCCACGATTTTTTAGTATATCAATAAAATCACTTTGCCACTTGGGTGAATAATTACCCAAGGGATTAAGTTCAAAATACAACTCTTCACGCAATCTTACTGAGATATTGAAGTCATTAAGAGCTGAAACGTAATCACATTTCTTTTCTAGAAGACTACCTCGATTATTTAAAACTCGTGCCAAATTATTTTTCCATTTTCTTTGATATTTTTTGCTATATTTTAATCTTTCATATAAATCCTTACGTAAAACTACTGCAAAATTATAATCTTCTAATGCTAGATCAAACTTTCTATAATTTCTAAATAGATTACCTCTATTATTTAAAACACTTGCTAAATCATCTTGATATTTATCAGAATCTCTATTTAAAAATTCTTTATTTTTATATATATTTTTCCTTAAAAAAATAGCTTTATTATAGTCAGATAATGCCATTTGATAATTTCTTTGACTTTTAAACAAGTTTCCACGATTATTCAATACCATCGCTAAAGAGTTCTGGGAAAAATATAAATCACTACTTTTTCTATTGAATACTTGGCATAGATGCTCTTGTAGTGAAACTGCATAATTATAATCATTAATAGCAGATATTAAATCTCCAATAGATCTTAATAAATTACCACGTCTAACTAAAGTTCCTACTAAATTATCTTTCCACACTGAAGTTATAGATTCTTCTTTTTCTGATTTTTTTTGCAAATTTTTAAGTAATAAAATAGATTTATTATAATTAACTAAAGCTAAATTACTATCTCCAAGTGTTCTTATTAACTGTCCTCGTCTCATTAATGCCTCTGCAATGCTATTTATTTTTTTATTATCACTTATATCATTTTCACTCTGTAGACAATATAAATATAGATTAATCCATTCTAAAGCAGATAGATAATAAGAAGCTTTGTTATCTAATTCATACTTCTTATAATAAGTCTTCAATAAATCCTCATCATTTATAATTAATAGAAAATATTCGTCAATATAATTACCTTTGAAATCTTGTTTATCATTTAATTGTTTGAATGTTAATTCACGCACCCTTTGAGCATGACTTAACAAATAACGTAACTGATATAGATTTTCATTGATATCCGTTGCTAATAAATCCCATTGCTCTTGCCATGTCCGATAAAATGGAATACTTAATCGCTCATGCCATCTTTCTACCTCTCCGCCCCAATACTCATCGATAAACTCTCCTAATTCTTTTAGTCCTAAACGATAATGTGCTTGTTCTCCACTACGTTCTACTTTAAATAAACTCTTCAGACTATATAGGGTAAATATCAGTTGACTTGACCAGATACCTGCTGGTTCTTCTAATAATCCTGCAATAGTAGCTAAGTCTAGCCCTCTCCAGTAAAGATTACCTACTTGCTCACTACTACCTGTTATGGTGGTGTCTTCTGTATCTCTAATAGTCATGGCACTGTTTTGAATATCAGCATCTGTCACCGCTGCTTGTTCACAGGCTGTGAGTAAGGTGAGTAAGTCTTGGATACGTTGAAATTGTTTACTTTCTTTACCTAATAGTATTTCTAGGTTTTGTAAGTAGTGTCCGTATAGTGCTTGCCCTTTTGGTAGTTGTTGCAGTTGTGATGGGGTTAGTTGTTGTTCTTGGATTAGGTTTATGAGTAGGCTAAAGTATAAGAATCTTTTTTCTGATTTTTCTAATAGGGTCGTAAATAAACTTGCTTTTTCTTCCTTATTAAATTTTTGTAGTTGTGTTTGTAGTTTGGCATTTAAGTATTGCCATAATAGCTTTTGGTATTCTTTATGTTCTAGGTCTATTTGTATGCTATAACTACTGCTTAGTTGGTTGTCTAGTTGTGGTTGCATCCATGTAGGGCATTCTATTATTGGTCGTGAGGTCAGTAATAGGTAGATACCTTCATTGAGCACAGCTAGGTCTTGGCTTTGCGGTAGTATGTCTAGAATACTGGTTTGGGTATGTTGGTTGTTGGGGTCAGGCTTTCCGATTTCATCTAAGCCATCAATGGCGATGAGTAGTCGATGGGTATGTCTTTGTGGACTAATATTCCACCATTGGTTTAGCCAGTTGATTAGGGCTAGGTGTCCTTGTTTTAGGTCTATTTGTGGTAAGGCTTGTGTACCACTGGTCAGATTGAAGGCTGTTTTTAGTTGTCCATTAATGCTTTCTATAAGGTGGTGAGCAAAGTAGCGAAATTCCCGCCGTATGTGAAATTTGATAGCGATTAGTGAGTCTATTGCTGGATTGTTATCCATCTGACTGCCAATACTGTGTACAAAGATACTTTTACCTATGTGGGCAGGGGCTTGTAACCACATGAGCCCTTGATCTTGGTCGTCAATGAAGTTGGTGAGTGCTTGATATAGGTATTGAGGATATAGATAATCTGCTTCTAAGGATTTTGATTCTAGTAAGTCTACGATGCTTTGATTAAGAGCGTGTTGCTGTAGGTTATTGTCTTCATCGGCTATGTGCTCTAGGTTAATTTGTTCTAGTATGTTGCTTAGTGGTTGTGCTTCGTGTTTAGCAAGTCGTATCCGATGTCCTGATAGGTAGTCTAGGTGATAAAATCCTTGTTTGCCATAGCTGTCATAAATAAAGATGTCTTGTAAGTGGCATTTACGACAGGTATGGATGTGGATATAGGGGCTTAGGAGAATGTCTATATTATGCTTTGTGTCATTAAAGTTAAGGTATAGGTTCTGTTTACTAATATGATGTGCAGTAATGCTTTGCGGAGTTAGCTTATCATGACGTTGTCTAATACTTTCACTGCCAATTAATGGACTGATTATGTTGTCAAGATTGTCTGGGTCTTGGGTGTATAATGTAGTATGTTTCCATGGATTGTTATCTATGAGTATGCGATGCAGTTGTTCAAGCCTTTGTGCAAAGTCTTCCCATAGTTCTTGTGTCTGTAATCTTAATGCACCATGTCCTATTTCGTCATTACGCCAACTGACCATGTCATTCAGTAGCCTATAGGCAGCACTTTGTCTTGGATTATAAAGCCATGTAGCAAGTTGTTGTCCCAGTCCATAGTTTGCTGTTTGACTATCTAAAATGGCTCTGGCATTGTTACGCATCATCCCCATCCAATGACCTAAGCTTAATGCTGCAAATAGCTTTTGATTCATTTCTTGTGGGTCAAAGTTGGGATCGGTATGCTGAAGCCATTGGTGCATGCTGATGGTGGTAAATTTAATGACAACTTCTATGATATCTTTGAGTTGCAAAATGGCAGTGATAAAGGTGCCTTCATCTAAAATGGTTTGCAATCGATGGTATTCATGAGCAATAGGGGCTGGCCAATTATTCAGGATTTCTTTTTGCCATAGTTCACTGTTTGCTAAGCTTTTACAAAAGTCTTTTTCATTTATTATTTTATCTTCATTTGCGCTTAATATTTTATTCTCAGAGGCAGTTTGTATGGAAGCATTCCATTGATGTTCACAGTCTTCACATGTGTATTGTTGTCTTTTAGTAGATAAAACTGTGTCATCGCTTTGACAATTGGGGCAGATGCTATCAATAGATTGATTTGGCATTTGATTTCCTTTTAGATTATCTTATTTTTATAAATATTTAAATCATTTTTTAATAAAAAACCTTAAAACCCATTTAAATGCAGAAGCATCTGTAGTTCCCATTTTAGCTATTAACAATCTATAACCTTTGCCATACACACTGTCTGAATTTTTATGTGCATCATTACCTACTCTAACATGTGCTAACCTTTCATCATCAAATTCAGCATAAGGCTTTTCATTTAAATAATCTAAAAAAGACTCTTCAGCCCATACAGCATGCCCCTCTATAATATGTTTTCCATATTTACTCTCTAACTTTACATAATCTGTATATTCATATTGCCATATATGGCATAACTCATGAACTAAAGTCCCAGCAGTATTTTCGATACTATGACCAGATTCAAGCATTACTTTATATTTACTATTGCTCAAAGAAGTAGCTGAGCTTAAAATACCTTTACTCACTGCAAGTCCAATCGCTCGACTATCAAAACGAGAGGTAGGAATAAAAGTTGTATTCTGTTGCTGAGATATCTTAGTTTGATCTACCAACTGAATCTGTAAATCAGGAAAATTGCTTATTTCGTGTTGGCTACTATAAAAATCTAGAATTAAGTTTTGATATATTTTTTTTACTTCCGCAACATCAGTAACTCCTACTTGATAACACTCATCACAACTAATGCGTCCATCACTGAGTACAAAACTTGTTTCTTCTTTTGCAATTACTTTTTGACATATATCACACTCATAAATCAAACCTGTGTCATTATCAATGAGCTTATATTTCTCAGCCTGCTTTTCTATACGTCTTCTTCTAGAAGTAATCTTAAACTCATGAGTACTACCAAATAAATTTTTAATAGCCTCTCTTAACCCTAGTAAATCTATTGCATCATCTACCACATGACTACCATAACTAAACCAATTACTAGAAGGATAACTAATATTCTCCAAGCAGACTTGCTTTAATCTTCTATCAACCTCCACTTTAGAATCAACCAAAAACCATTCTAACCAATCGTAACATAAATCTAATAAATGCTGAAAGTTATCATAAATTGTTCGTATGATACCCAAATCTGTATGACTATCTTCAAATATCCATACACAACTTATACGTTTCACTCCATCACTACTAAAATTTAACTCTGGAATACAAATATTTGTTACGACATCTTTTGGTCTATTATTATTATCAACCAATTGGGGGGCACTGACAAAAAATGGATGTATCTCTGGTAACAATGTTATTATTGACTCATTTAGCCATGCGGAAAGAGCAATAGCCGATTGATCTGTTAATAATGATTGGTTGTTATTATTAAGCAGCTTGATACGCAAAACACGCCCAAACGGATAATCTCGTTCAACAAACTCATAATCTGATTTAACAGTTATCGATGGATTTTTCCACATACTATTATTACAGATAATTTCATTGCCACAGTGAACTGAAAAATTCAAAATATAACTATCTATAACTAGCTTTCCATCTTTATATGAAGTGACACTAGAAAGAGAACGAACCTTAGTCCATTGTGCTGGAAACTGTGCAACTGTAATATATTTATCAAGGCGATAATCAAGCAAACTGACATCATTACAATGGGTGACATTAATTAGATTATTGTGTGCATCAATACTCTCAACTGTAAATACTTTCCCAAAAAAAAGTACTTGTTTACCAACCCAATAATACTGATAAATATGATCTTTTAAAATAGTACTGAAATGGTTATTACCGTCTCTAACTTCTACTGATTGCAACCAATCTATACTTCTATGCAAATAATTTTCATCAATAGATACAAAGCCTTTATTTAGATAACCCTGCTTTTCATCATCCCATTCATTTAATAAAGTAAACCTTAACTGATTAGCAACTGTCTCACCAAAATATTTACCCACCAAATATTTAAACTGACCAAATATATCATTTTCATAATAATTACTATCGCCATTTTGAGTATCAATTTTACTCAATAAATAGCTAATATTTACTAATGATAATCGTGAAGAGTGTTTTAAACGCTGCAGTAAAACTAATACTGTATTATAAGGTGAATTTCTCTTTATCCTAGGTGATAGAGGTTGGATTGGTACTGTTGCAAAGCAATGAGCATTTGCTAAAAAATATTCAAGCATTAGAGTTTGTTTAGCCACAACATTTGAAATAGTCAAATCAGGAAAGCTAAATGCTAAACTTTTTAAAGTTAACCATGGATTACCAGTATTATCAGAAATAGTAACAGCACCACTAAATTTTTCATACTTTGCAAAAAACTGCCAAGAAACATTATCTTGCATTTTATACATCACTTGACTTATGTTTTCATCAAGATTTTCCAGTCTATCTTTTTCTCCACTTTCATTGGTAAATACTGCTAGATTATTCGTACGTTCTATCCCCCAACGCCCTGCAAATTGAGCCAAAGGTGCAATAATTCCTATTGATTGACCAGAATTATTGGGAATCAGCTTATTACGGTAATCATCACTTTCACAAGAAGACCAAATTGTCCACCAATGTTTTTTCACTTCATCTGTAGTAATATTGAAATATGTTTCACGCCACAGGGTTGTTTCATTCTTAGCCTTAGAGTCATATAAAGGTAATACCTCCTTTAATGCAGGCTCTACAGAATTTCTCGGTTTAATAAGAATAAGCAAGTTAGGGAATGCTTGCACTTTTAGACCTACCAATTTATCTTGTAATAGATAAAAAGCAGTTTCCCAAATATTGGGTTCATAAAATACATCATCACCTGACTCAATAAGAATTAATCTTACTTTCTTTATCCAAGAATTATACTCATCGTCTTTTAATATATCTATTAAATCATAAATAGAACATCGATAACCAAAACCATGATTAAATGGAGTAGTTATATAAGTTTCATCCAAAAATATATTTTCATGTATTTCAATTTCATTAATTTTTTTAGAGGTATAACCTTTTAAAATTAAAACATGCTCCCCTTTATCTGTAATACTATTTATTTTATTTTTAATACTTATAGCGACCTTCCTATTTGGATAAGTATTGATAACCAAAGCACCTTCCTTATCCATCAACCCTTCAATAGTTTTAATTTTCGCCATTTTTTTTAGGTCCTGTAGATATATTACCAGCTACTAGCCATTTTTCCTTCCAAAATTTATGATAACGTTTCCAGAGATCTTCATAAAGTAAGTTTTTCTCTACATCATCATCTTTCTGCTCTTCAAATTTAGGTTCATAGCTATATTTATGCACCGTACCACTTAACCATAAATACCAATCAACAGCAATCACAATAAAGAAATCAAAAAACCAAACCAACCATGGAATTGGATAAGCAGAGTAATAGACACCACTTGAAAAGTACCATATAAATAAACCACATCCAAGTATCATAAATATAAACGCAAAAGGTTTAGAAAATGTAACCCACGGCTTTAGATAAGTACCTGACAGCTCAGTAATATATGCAATATCATAAATATTTTGAAATATTTTTTTAAAAAAATCTTCATTATTATTTATAATATTTATAAATGAAGCTCTTAACATCAAAAGAATACAAGAATATACTAAACTGAAAATTATAAATATTTCGAATTGCAATTTAGGTATCGAAATATGAAATGATGACAATATATAATTAACAATATTTATTGTAGTACTAGGAGTATTGTTAACTAAAGCACTATACTGATTAATAAAAATATATAATAAAAGAAAAAATATAAGCGTTATAATTATATCAAATATAATAACAATTGAATGCTGAAACCTCTTATTTTTATTTGATTTAAACATAATTAACCAACTAATTATCCATAATAACAATAGGAAAATTCCTAAAGTTGGTATTTTAGAAGTCACATATAACACTATATTTAGAGTAGAAATTATTGACAGCCAAATCCCAAAATGAAATAATATTTTTTTTAATATAGGCATAACCAACCACCCTAGTAAGTTAAATAAAAATTTATTTTAATTCGATACTCTCAACACCTATCAGCTTATTAAGTATACTATAGTGTTGAATACTAGGATTAATAATCTGATTTCCCTGTTTTATGGTAGGATACTGGGGGCTAGATCCTCTCCAACCTAACTCCGACGAAAAAATTATATTTTCCAATGGATTGATATCATAATAGTTGTTTTCATTAATATTATAAATAATGAAATCCTCATTATTATTAGGTATATAACAATATTTGATGTAGTTAATAAGGTTTGTTTTAAAATAAGAGTACTTGCTGTCTTTATTCTTTTGGTATTTTTCAATATTCTCAATTAGGTTTCTATTTTTACCTAGCATTTGAATTTGAAGATTTTTTGATCTAGCATTAATTTCACTCTGACTATCTATAATGATACTATTATGTATATTTGCTAAGTTAGCCTTTATCTTGTTATATTGATCAATGGTTCTACGGTGCTTTATTAATAATAAAATTAAAGAGATTACTATCATTAAAAATAAGCTTATGAGTAATACTGGAATAAGATATTGATATTGTATGGGTAAATATGTAATTGGCTGAAATAGCAACGATGTATTATTTGTGGCATATAAGAGTATAAATAATATAATAAATATAGAGGATACCAAAGTCACATATAATACAGTAGTTGTTGGTCGCAAACGTAATGTATCAATCATTACTTCTCTATTATTTTGCTGCCAATCTTTTAATGTTTTTTCAAAACTTATTATATGTCTAGAAAAATGATTATTATCCTCTGTTTCACTAAGCGTCTGTTTATGTATAGCAATACTTTCATCAATTATACTTTTTATACAAGACAGCTTCTTTTGATTTGAGTTTGACTCAAAATCTTTTAATTTAGGATTACCATCTAGTGAATTAGCTAGCTGCTGAATAGATTGTTGCTGTTGAACTTGATTTAATGCTGCTAAACAGTTTTCATAATCTTCGTTTAACTTAGTCTCAAAATTATGACAACTTGCTAAAGTCTTCTTAATTTCACTATCAAACCACTCCTCAACTTTTCTCTCATCGAGTATTGGATGATAAAAGTAAGAAATATCTATGTCATTTATTATAAACTCTGGCAACTGAGTTTCGATAGTTTGTGCAATGTTTAGTGAATAAAAACTATTATTATCTAAATTATATACATATCTATCATAAGTATCAGACCTTCCAATAAAATCTCTAACTGCTTGATAATATTGCTGCATATAACTCACTGCATCAAATAGTATCTGTTGACTGGATTTTAAATAAAGCTCTTGGTATAAGTTTACTGTTCCAACATGTCCCAATATATTATTTTGATATTTTAAAAAAACCAATGCCATTGGCAACATAAATCTATTAGCAATATTCGTTTGATTATGAGGATTTAAGAGTGTTTTTATTACTACTGGAGGCAGATAAGATATATCTTCTTCATAAGGAACACTATATGTAATTTCTGTATAGCTGTCTATACGACCTAATAATGGAAGTGGCAACCATACTAAAGGCTTTATTTTTATCAAACCTGAGCGCAGACTATCTTTAATGATACTTGGTATATTATTGAGTAAATCACTCCCTAAATAATCATTCAAATTTAAGACATTATAATCATTATTGTTGTACTCATCTATTTCATATAAAAACCAAAATTCAATTGGCATATGTTGATGTTGTATACAGTAGTGCACTAAATTACAACATTCTCTCCAAGCAGTTTTATTAATTTCTGCTGGAGAGAATATCAAAAATCCATCTGAACATTCACTATTTAAATGTGGACTAAATTTATCTAGTTTTCCATCTATATCGAAAACTACTATTTTTCTCATACTCTAGTCCATATAATTATCAATGTATGTCAATACATTATTAACGTATGATTCACTTGTTTTATCTTGTAAACCTACCACGTCTAACTTTAAGCGATTCATTACATTATTAAAGGTCTGTTTGGTTAGATTATTTTCATATCTTGAGCTTATCGTGTTATAAATACTCTTTAATAAAACATTAATTAAAGTCATCTGTCTATCTCGACCTATATTCAAATCTGTGGTCTGAGAAGGAACCTCATAAATTAACTCTAGCAACGCTACAGCATGCTTAATAATTGGAGCAGCTTCAGGTTTTTTATGCAAGTCTTTTAAGCGTTGCTCTTCCCTATCTTTAATTTCTTGCACTAGATGATAATTAACTGCAAATACATCTACTAAGTTAAATAATGTTGCTTCAGCTGCTTTTCTATTTAGACCTGGAATAGGTACAGGATGCCCTTTACTAACATTCCAATGCCATAATGCAATCAAATCAAATTTTAATGAAAAAACTAATGGTTTTTCATTATCATCTAAACGATAGGCTTCATTTAATAATGTGGCTTCAAAGATACTTTCAATTGCTTTTTCTTGTTTTATATCATCTACTTCTGGCAGAAAAGCAGGCGAATCCCAATGATCATCTAAATGAGGGGTAGTAGATTTTCTAGGTACTTTTCTAGAAGCTGCTACTCTTTGCTCATAAGCAAGTCGATAAACACCATTCTCATCACCAATATCACTAATATCTACCGCACACAAACCATACTTCATCGCAAGTTTACTAATTTTATATTCTGAAAACCCACTATTCACAAATGGTTTACCAATAATAGCTTCAATATTATTAGGTGTCCACGCATCTCGAACATCAGGGTGCATACAGACAAAGTTAAAATCCTCTCCTTGTGAACCAGTTTTAAGATTAATGAGAGGTACTGCTAATGCATTCAATTTATTAATATAACTTTGTAACTGATAAGCAGGCTCTATATCACTTGGTATTGCTCCCATTCGTTGATCTATTTCTAGTTCTTTTCTAATAGCTTCAGAGACATTCATATTAATGTTGTCAGATTTCGCTATCTCTTGTTTACACCAACTTAAAACATAATTTTCAAAAACTTCACTAACCCATTTAGTCGATTGCTTTGGTGGTAGTTGATCAATATACTGCTTACCTTTTTGTTTATAAATAGAAGTGTATATTTGTTTTGAAATATCTGCTGGGAACTGATTATTCGCTTTTTGTGTCTTTTCAATTTCCCACAACTTTTCTTTAATACTTTTACTGGCGAGTACATATACTACAGTTGGATTAGTTTTATTATCATGTTGACTGGCAAGCTTGTTGATTGTCTGTTTATTTTGGTTAACCACATTTTCTAAACGATTGAACCAAATACGCCAAGTTTCAGCAAAATCTTCTAGATAACCTAATAGTGTTTCATAGCAATCAATCTGTACTAATAGCCTTGCATTTAATTCGATATTATTTTTTTGTGCTTTAGATTTACTTTCATATTCTTCTGCAAATCTTTTAAGATCACCTTTTAAACGACTCCAAACACCTGTACTTTCTCTTGCTTTATCTACTGCTGACTCTATAGCCTCCGTTTTAGGATTATCATAAACTATACTATAATTATCAAGATTCTCTTCGGTCTTAACTTGTCGAGATTTACACTCTTGTAATTTAGCTGTTAAAATTTGGATAGATTCACATAAGAAATAGCGCATAGCAAGAGGATGCATAGCCTCAGACTGAGATAATAACCATGTATTTAACTGAATCTCTTGTTGAGGCAATACATCCATATTTTTTTGATAAGGTGACCATATGACCTCTTTAGCGACCGCTAATCCTGAGTTTTGTACTCGCTGTTCCATCTCTTTTTGGTAGCGTGATAATGCTTGCTCATAGCCCCTAACTTGTGGTTCAACATTTTCTGAGTCTTTTAGAGCATCTAAATTCAGCACCAACATTTTGTTTTTCTCATCAACTGCTTGTGCTACGATCTCTTCAAGACGCTTTGCAATTTTATTTAGCCACAATATATGTTTAACTTCAGTACGTTCCCCTCTTTCATTAAGCACATGTAAATCATTATATATATGACGATAAAATGGAGTTGGCTTTTGTACTTCACATTTTTCACGAACAAGCTCAGTAAAGCGTTTATTTTGATCAGGAATTTCTTGCAAAATACCTTCTTTGCGTAAGCTCTCTACTCGACGTACCTCTTCTAATATTTGTTCATCTATTTCTAGCCAATCAGCAGATATACCATCAATTGCCCAACGTAGCGACATATACTCAATCATATCTTTTATAGGATATTCTATGCTCGCCACTCCCGCTGAGGAATAATTTGAGCGATTACCTGAAGCAATATGATGATTAATGAGATTATCAGTTTGTGAACCAATACCACCTTTACCAATCAATGGAGAAAATAAATGCAGCCTTATTGTATCAAAAGCATTTTCAATATAATTGTTTTTACTGTTAATATTACCACCTTTAGCATCTGCATAATCAAATAATGTGACCACATCAAAAGGTGGTGTACCTATACCAATTTCAACAGCATCAGTTTGGTTTGGTTGATATTCTAAAGCGATGGGATATAACGTCTTACTACCACTTATGGTATTGTTTTGGCTAGTTCTTATTGCACATACAGCATCCAACTCTTTGAGCGAGGCATAGCCATTTGCTCGAACATTTTCTACTAAACTTTGGCTATTGTAGTCACCAGATTGAATAAAAACCTCTGGCATAACAATAAAGCTGCGAACAGTAATACCCGTTACTCCTTTTTGTTCAAAAAATGCTCTAATATATAACGCCAACTGTAAAAAACATCCTGACCCTGTACCGCCTGCAATTGAATTAATCATAACAATACGGGCAGGCTCCACTAGTTGTTGATCCCTTCTAGCCAAAAGCCGTTGTAATTTGTTATTTAAAATATTAATTCGATTACTTTTTATCGTATCTAACATAGCAAGGCGAGAAATACTACGCACCTGTGCCGCCCCCTCCGGCATAATCTTATATCCTAAGAAACCATCTAATAAATCAACTGGAAACCATTGCTCCACACCTTTACTAACTCGTAATCTATTAACACAAGACATCACCACTTCATTCGGACTGGTTTGAATCATAGAGTTACTATTTTTTAATGTCTCATATATATCCTCTTTTAATTCATGTACGTCTGTATCTAATACCACAGCTTCGACATATTTTTTTTGTTCATCAGAGAGCTCCTCATAAAGGCTATTGGCCATATAACAACCAAGCCCTCCTAAACCAATAATTAAAGTAGGTGCATCACTAATAAACTCATGTATATTACGATTAGTATTATCTGACATATTTTTTTATCCTTAATTAGGTTGTTTTTGATATAAATATAAGCTTTAAAAATAACTATTACTTGGCCAGTTTGGGGTCGTTGAACTAGTTGTATACTGCATACGGTATTCAGGTGTATTATAATTAACCCCTTCTTTTACAATAAGACCACCATCATCTAGTCGTACGTCTGCCTGTACCTTAGCATCTGGATCATACATCCAATTACTTATACTGTGTTTTTCCTCCAAAGACTTACCACTTACTAGCACTGAATGTCCACTGCGACCTACTGCATAAAAAGTAATACCATTTATAGATTTACTTTCACGTTTACTAGGCCATAACCAACGTTTTAATAGATCTTTGCTTCGAACTAAAGGCTCACTATTTCTAAAACCATCACGTTCAATATGAACTCTAGCCTTTCTACCAAAGCGATCTTTAGTAAAAATTATCCTAAATAGATAAGCTAAAAGTAATAAAAATCCAATGAGTACTACAAAAGGACAGCCATATAGCCACCAATACTTTTGTATACCACTCGGCAAACGCCACTCATAGCTTAAATTATTTGGATACTTGATAGTGTCATATTTATTATTTGTATTTACAGATAATATAAAATTACCTATATAAGCTTGAGGGCGAGACCATATAAAAGCACAACAAGTCGTTTTGGGGGTAAATACCACTTTAGAATCTATTATTTGCATTTGCCAACGATCTTGGTCATATTTCCAGTTCCAAGACTCAATCTCATTTTGGCTAACGGCTTTACCATCAATCAAAATACTAAAGGTCATTGCATCTTCATTGCTTAACTCATTAATATTTCGCACCCACATCAAATCACTATCTAACTTTGTTTCATTGACTATCTCAACTTCACGTTCACAATTAATTGGTTGAATATTAATCGTATCGCTTTGAAAGTTAAAATAACCTGGAAATTTAGCATAAGGATTTAGTAAAACTTGATTTTGAGCTGTTAGTATAGTTGTAAAAACACCTGTGGATTTATCATAAGTAGAGAGTAATGGCTGATTACCATTGGCAAAGCCAACTTCAAATTTGCTGCTATCATTGGTATATTTGAGCAATGAATTATTATTATTATCTGTGAGAGAAGACTGAAGCCTAATATTCTGTCCCATACAAACTTCATAGAAGCCACTAGCATTTTTTGCAATGGGTTGCAACTTATCATCTACAACATTCACATTCAGCTTTGCTGCCACTTCAGGTAAGATTGCTAACTCTATAGAATTAATACTACCATCAAACTCAATAACTGCTTTTTCATCACCTAGGTCTATTGGCTGCTCAAAATCTAAATGCGTCACTGTTCCATATTTATGTATCTGATTATTATCTTTTCGTGATTTAATTTGATAGTTAATATTATTCAGAGCTCTATTACCAGCATTAGATTGTAAATAAGCCTTATCAACCTTAATATTATTCTCACCTTGGCTCACAACGACCATACTACGTAATGGAAAAATAGACTGAACGAGTACTTTACTACCTTGTTTATTAAATTTTAGACCATTTGGATCTCTATCTGTTAGCTTGGCTGCCAATATTTCCATTTGTTTGGGTAGTTGTGATGCTTTAGGAATAATAATTTTCTCACCCGCTACTTCTTTGACCCATAAATCTGCTAGCTGTTCATTTGCTCCTTCCTCAATTAACACAAATGAAGTTTTGATACCTGCTCTTTTTATTAATTCCATGTCAGGTTTTAATAATTTTTCATAGTCTTTCTGAGTAAGCCCCTTATCTGGATCATCTTCTCCTTGCATTTCACCATCAGTAATGACAATTAACCATTTAGCAGGTTTATTAGATTTATCTAAGGCTTGTAGAAGTGTAGAAATACCTGCATAAGGAGTACCACCATCTGGGATTGGCTCTTGTTGCATACTCAAAATAAAATGATTGATCTCATTTTGGCCTTGAATCAGTTGGAAATTTTGAGGACTGTTTGTTTTAGCAACATACAACTCATCATCGACTGAAATAAGTCCAGACAATAACTGCATTGAATAGTTAGCAGCAAGCCATCTAGTTTCTGGACCTTTCATACTACCTGAAACATCATAATATATAGCAACGGCTTTACCAGTATTGCTAGTATTTGCCTTTACTGTTGTAGATAAGCCAAAACCAAGCAAAACAAGTAAAAATAAATTAATCAAAAGTTGCTGACTTGTGAGTTGACTGATCATTATTGTCCTTAATAAATACCGGGATACTAAAAAGAAGGTTACTCTGACTTGCTTTAGCTTAACATTACCTTAAGTTTTTTTCTATTAAATATACTGCTTCATTTTTATATATGTAAAATTGTAAATAGCTTCAATTATGTTAACATGTGTTAACAATGTCAAGTTCAATACATACAAATCAACAACCCCTTTTGATTAGGAATAAAAGATAACAATAATCTAAGATTTAATGACTGCACCTTAGTGTCTGTTGAACACTCATCTTCATAAGAAAAATTGAGTTACTAATTTTAACAAGCAATGTCTTAATTAATTAGTCAAGGCAATAAACGCAGATAATTATTGGAATAATAACCTATTTATTAATGCAGAATAAAGCCAATTTTTACATAAAAGAAAAAATAGCTATATCCCTTATGGATATTAGCCTAACGGGGTGAAAGTTCAACAGACCCTATAACAATAAAGTTAAAACTGAATATATAGAATTTCAAATTTTGTTATTAAAAAAGCTCTAGCCTAACAGTAACTGCTAGACCAGAGCTTTTTGATACAAACTCAAGTTTTTTATTACAAAACTAGATATAAATCATTAATCAATATTACCAGACATAAACTTTATTATTGGGTCAATGCCCTCATACACAGGTGCTAGGGCAGACACCATATTATCCTCAGCCATTTCTTGATAGCTTTTAAAAGCGGCAGACTGATCATCTGTTATGTCACTTTCCTGACTTTGCTCTATCTCTTGCAGCTGCATCAGATCATCAAAATTCTGAAACTGGCACATATCATAAGACGGCTCTTGAATAGGCACGCCAATCAACTGTATATACCCCATACTGAGTAGGTATTCTAAATTAACTTTTTCAAGCATCTGTAGTCCGATATAGCGACTCATTTTATCATCGCTTTTTAATAACATACAAAACTGTCGCTCACGTCCCGTTAACTCTGTATTACAAAACTCTGTACTAGTAGCTAGTACTTTTAAACATTTTTTAGTACAACATATGTTCTGATTATTGAACAAATTGTCTGTATAAATACTCATAATAACCTCGATAGAGAAGGTAGATATCTAAGATTAGGATTTGCTTTGTGCAGTATCTACAACTTACAATTTACCATGAATATCTTTCAAAATATACATAAAAGTTATTAATAAAATTAAATTAATAAAAAAAAGTTTTTAATTAGTTGCATACCTCAATTTATAATTTACTCATATATATTTGATTATGTTAATTTATTTTTTAAATATAAATGATTATTAATCATCATAAAACCATAAGTTATGGTTTATAGGAGATTTGTAACTGCTGAATATATTATCGCTGATTGATGCTCATACTGATAAAACCTGCTTAAAAAGCATCGTTATGATATAGAGAATATAAGTGAAATCGATAACAGAAATGAGTGTTGAAGTAGATGGTTAAAATAGATAATTGAATAGATAACTCTGTTTTCAGATAGTTTTCAGATAAGAGTCATTTTATGCTCGTTTTCAGCCATACCAAGGCTATTTATTATGCTGATTAAAACTGGCAATCACTGCCACCATAACAACTGACAATAACACCAAAATGAGCGACATAGTATGAGCAACCTCATAGTTTAGCGCTTCAACCTGCTCATAAATAGCGATGGACACCACTTTGGTCTCCCCTGCAATACTTCCACCAATCATCAACACCACGCCAAACTCACCAATGGTATGGGCAAAACTAATCAAAGCCCCCAAAATAATACCGATACGGGCTTGCGGCAAAGCAACCCGCATAAAGCGTCGCCATGCCTGCGGCTCTAAAAGACGGGCAGCGTCATAGACACTTTGGGGTGTACGCACAAATTGCGCATACACAGGCTGTACAAAAAAAGGTAAGGAGTAGATAACCGAGGCAATAACCAAACCTTCAAAGCTAAACGCCAATGAGCCAACACCATGATTAACAAACCATCGCCCCACAACATAATTGGGGCTAAATAGTAATAGTAAATAAAACCCAATCACTGTTGGTGGTAATACTAAAGGTAAACTTACCAGCCCTAATACCAATATCTTAAATTGCGCCAGTAGTTTTGACTGACTTTTTTTAGCTAGCCAATAAGAAAGAGGTGTCGCCAAAAATAACAAGCACAAGGTTGTCACTGTGGCTAATTTGATGCTTAACCACAGTGGCAATAGCATATCTACAATCTGTGCAGACGCTAATAATGGCAATGATAAAAAAGCGAAGAGCATACTACCCTTATATAATTAGCAAAGCATAAAATAAGGGTATATTGAAAGCTCAATATACCCCCTAAAATGATTGGGTTAAATAAGACAGGCAGTGTCAGTAATATTAGTGTGATTGTACTGGCAAATAGCCTGCTTGTGCAAAATATTCTTGCCCCTTATCAGACTGCAAATAGCTGGCAAAGTCTGCTGCCAGTGTATTATCTGTAAGTAGCATTCCATCTTGCAATATGGCAGGATATGCAGTCACAGGAATTATTTGATAATTATTTAATACTGGTTTGGACTCTTTATTTTCTAACCCCTTTATCTGCGATAAAGCCACAAATCCCAAATCGGCATGTCCTGTGTTGGTAAACTGAAATGCCTGTCCGATATTCTCTGCCATCACCAGCCGCTTTTGTGTACTGAGGGGCTCATACACATTTAATCCTGCCAAATAAGTCTGTGCTGCCTTCCCATAAGGAGCAAGCTCAGGGTTGGCAATGGCAACTTTAAAGTTTGCATTATTCAGCAGCTTTAGATTATCCGTATTCGGATTAATGGTTTGGGTGCTGCTATAAAGTACAAGCTGCCCCTGAGTATAGGTAAATGGCTGCTGGTGTTGCCTCTTATCTGCCATTTCATTTACCAATTTTTGTGGATAAGACTGATTCGCTGCCAAATATAAATCATAAGGCGCACCTGCAACGATTTGTGCGTATAATTTTCCCGATGAAGCATACGTCGATTCAATGGGACAGTCAGTTAATCCCTTATCCGTACAGTAACCCTCGATAATACGAGGCAGCACATCAGCAAGATTGGCGGCGGCAGCAATGGATAGAGTTTGACTATTTGTTGTATCAGCGATTTCTGTAGAAGGTGTTTGTGGTGGCTGGCAGGCGCTTAGGCAAATGCTGGCACTAAAAAATAAAAGCCGTGGTTGGGTAGTAAATGATACAGATTTTAATATTGACTTCATCAAAAGCTCTCACTATCAGACATAACAATCATTATCTAACATAATAGACCAAAACGATACTCAATATTTTTTGTTAGCAACAGACGCCTTTTAGTGTCAGCTAAACGGCGACACATATTCAGGGTATTATTAAAAACACCCTCACAGTGATAACTGTAAGAATCGACTCAGCTCGGCTTTATTTTGGGTAATATCAGCTAAGGTATAGTTACTCAGCACCTGTATAAAAGCTTGCGTGGCTTCGGCAAAGACATGCTTTAGCTGGCAGGTTGGGCTGATAAAACAAGCTTTTTGATTATCACTCTTTACCACCACAGAGGCTGTTTCTTTGTCCGCTGTTTCTTTGTCCTGTATAGAAGTTTGCCCATCCATTTTTTTATCAGCATGCTTTGTTTTAACCGCCCCATTTTCTAGCAAACACGGCACAATAGCAAAATCTGCTTCAGTATGGCGCAGCACCTCTCCAAGATTAATGTCTTTGGGCAGTTTCGCCAGTCGTATGCCACCATTTTTGCCCCGCACACTGTCAATATAACCAAGCTGTGCTAACTGATGGATAATCTTAGTCAGATGACTTTTAGAAATCTGATAACCCTCCGCAATATCGGCAATGGTCGCTAATTCATCAGGGTTGGGCATCACTGCCAGATACATCAAAGTACGCAGCGCATAATCACTATAACTGGTTAACCGCATTACTCGCTATCCTAGAAAATTCATGGGAAAAATAAAGAGTCATCTTAAATGAATGTTATAATAATTCATTTGCATTCATAACGATACAACATAGCAAACACAATAGCCAATACAACCGAACAGACAACCACAGTAGGTAGCGTATATGATTAACATCTTGCTCGTCACCCATCTGGTCGCCGCCTCTATATGGGTCGGGGGGCATTTAATTTTATCCCTAACCATATTACCCAAAGTCTTAGCCACCGATGACGTTGCAGGGCTGCTTGCCTTTGAGCAGCGTTATGAAAAAATTGGTATGCCAGCATTATTACTGCAAGTGATTACTGGTATTTGGATGGCATATCGACTGCTGCCCAGTGTCTCTGCTTGGTTTGCCGCAGATAATGATATCAGTCAACTTATTTGTCTTAAACTCGCCATTTTAACCGCCACCATCATTATCGCCTTACATGCCCGCTTTCGGGTGATTCCCACTTTAAGCGCAAAAACCCTACCCTTATTTGCAGCACATATTATCTTAGTAACCCTACTCTCCATCGCCTTTGTGATTGTTGGTAGTTTATTTCGCACAGGGTTTTAGCTAAGGCGTCACGATTAATGAAAGCAAAGTTTGCAATAAAAAAGGGCAATGCGTATCCACATTGCCCCTATTTTCTATAAAGTCAGTAACTATAAAATCAGTTTATGACTGATAGGTTCTAGCCAAATAAACCATCGGTTCTAGGTGCTACTAGCATCGGAATATAGCTGATAGCAAATAAAGCAAAACAGCCTATCCATGCGCTTTGCGCTATCATCAACCATACTATATAGTGCTCTATATCAAATAATGGCATAATCACTCGAAATACAAACACAATTATCATTAAAATAAACATCGCATAGACAGTTTTGGGCGGCTGATGAATACTACGCCCCGTATGCCCAAGCGATACCCTTGCCATCATCGCCACCGTCATCATACCAATGCCAGCCACAGCCAAAGCGTGCAGCGCCAAGCTGTGATTAAAACCAAGCCACGGCTGGGCAGCAAACATAAAAAAGCTGATGCACATACCAAAAAATGCCATATACAGCGACCACAATAGTGGCTTTTGCCAAATACCGTGATGATACCAACCCAATAGACGCACAATATTCACCAAACCGACGCTTAACGCACTCAGTGTCAGCAACACTTTATTGCCAATAAATATATCCACCACAAAAAACACAAAAAACGACAGCAAACTGGCAATATCTAACCAACGGCTATTTTTCACCACCACTTTTTGCTCACTATCAAAGCTGACGCCTTTTTCGATAAAAAATGGCACAACCCGTCTGCCAATGGTCAGCACCAACCCAATAATCAGATACAAGCCCAAATAATCACCAATCTTAACGTAATCCATATTATTGATAAAGATACCCAAATAACACAGCCCATTACCCATACTCAGCATCGCTATTTTTGCCAAGATTCCCATCTGCTTATACTGCTTTACCGATAGCACCGCACGAAAAATGGCCGTTGCCATCGACAGCATAAAGAGCATGTCAAATATTGCAGCCAAGGCAAACCACAGCATGGCATTACCCACCCCGAGCCCCACAAGCAGCCAAGCAATTCGAGCCACTACCCAGCAGCTAAAGATAGCCAATAGCTTATAGCCATGCGGCATCATCACCCCTGTCCAATTTTTCACAGCAGTCAATAAAAACCCTGCAATGATTGCCATGGTATAGCCATAAAGCATCTCATGCCCATGCCAATAAATGGGGTTGATTTGGGTAACATTAATGTCTGTCTTACCCATCAATACAAATATCCATAACGCCATGGTAATGATGGCAAACACTGCCCCACCTGAGAAAAACGGACGAAAGCCTAGATTTAAAAAAGGATGAATCGAGACAGGACGAGCGGAGGGTGGCTGGATTTGCTGCATATTGCTACCTACTCAAAAGATATATTTTATATGAATGTTTAACGGCAAAATTATAACAGTTTTTCATCTCTGACGTGCAGCAACTTTTTATAGTGGGCTATTGAATACAGCCCTAAAGACATGATAACTAATATAAACTGTCCCCCGCTTTTGGACTTAAACGTAAAAAATACAAGCCTGATAAAATGGTTATCACACCCAATAATAAAAAGGTATATTGAAACGCCACTAATGTCTCAATTTGCCAGCGTCCACGCAGCATATTTAACACCGCAGCACCAAAAGCAATACCAAAACCAATGGCCAATTGCTGATTGACTGCCATTAGACTATTACCACTACTGATTTGCTGACCTTGTAAATCACTGATAGTAATGGTATTCATCGCACTAAACTGAATCGAGTTACAAGCACCTAGTAGTACCATTAACGGTGAAAATATTACCCACTGTGCGGCATCTTTAAATAAAGTCAGACTAATAATTAATAAGCCCAAAAGAATGGTATTAGCAATCAATACGAGGCGAAAACTAAAACGACGTATCATTGGGGTTACCAAAGGTTTGATACCCATTGCGCCAATGGCGATTGGAGCTAAAAACCAACCTGCCTCTGAGGGGCTAAAATCAAATACCACTTGTAGCAATAATGGCAGCAAAAAAGGCACAGCACTGATGCCAAGACGAGTAAATAAATTACCCGCAATACCAATGCGAAAAGTATCAATATCAAATAATGAGAGTGAAAATAACGGTGCGCTATGACGTTTGGCGTGCCAGACATAACCCGCCAGCAATGCTAAGGCGCAAACAGCAACGATACTGGCAAATGATAATTGTCCAACATGCGAGCCAAACTCCAATGCCAAAGTTAAGCCGCTCACCGCAGTGGCAAATAGAAAAAATCCCAACCAATCAAGATGATTGGTTGCCTCACGCAAATCAGGAATGAGTTGCCAACCAATGATAAGTCCTGCCAAACCCATGGGCAGATTAATCAAAAATATCCAATGCCAACTGGCATATTCAACCAAATAACCACCCAATAAAGGTCCAAGCAGGGGTGCAATCAAGGCAGGAATCACCGCAAAATTCATCACACTTAGCAGTTGATTACGTGGAAATGACTTCACCAAAATAAGTCTGGCAACAGGCGTCATCATCGCCCCACCAATGCCTTGAATAATGCGTGAAGCAATTAATATAGGCAGCGAACCTGATAACGCACATAGCAGTGAGCCAAGACAAAATATACTAATGGCTGCCAAAAACACCTTACGGCTGCCATACTTATCTGCCAAAAACCCACTGATGGGAATAAAAATAGCCAATGTCAGCGCATAGCTAATCACCGCCCATTGCATGTTCAGTGGCGACTCGCCCAACGCAGCCGCCATTTTTGGTAATGCGGTGTTTAAAATGGTGGCATCAAGTATCTGCATAAATAGCGCAATCGCCATTACATAAGGCAGATACTTGGTTTGGGTGCTAGTTAATGATGCCACTATACTAATACTCTATGCTAGAAATGTTACTCTATGTTAGTGTTTGACTATCAATGCAGCCTAGCCCATACCCAGCTCTATCAGCTTCGCATTACCGCCAATGGCAGTGGTATTAATGGTCATCACCCGCTCGGTGCTATAACGCAGAATAAAATCAGGCAACAGCATCTCTTGACAGCCAGCCATGTCGGTCACTGCGACTACTTGGGTCAAAATACCATCGGTACTGGCAATGGTAGCTGCCAACGCTGCCAGTTCTTGCTCACTTGCAACCACACCAACCGTTGCCAAGCGTCCCATGTGCAGTAGGACTTCTAGCTGCGAGTCATTTGCCACACTGATGACATCCTCAAATACCCCTGCTTGACGCAATAGGCGACACACTTTTTCACACAGCTCGTCATGACTTGGGTAATGTAATATCACTTCATTGCCTGCCAGCAAAGCTGCAATAAGCTGCCCGATAACTGGTAGAACCTCTGCGCTGGCAATACCAACTATCATGGTCTTGCCCCGTGCTGTGACATACAACGCATTAGATTCACCTGTTGCCCCTTCTAGCTCAGTGACCATATCCAGCTTTTCTGCTTGTGCCAATAGATGGTCAAATAATCGCTTCGCTTTGGCAGAGTCAGCCGCAAGCTCGCTAAGCTCCTGACAAGCAATGGATAAATGCTCTGCGCGCTGCTGAGCCGTTAATAATCGCCAAGCTTCACAACGCTGTGTGTGTTGACCTTTAAAATTAGCAGGCTTTTTATGCTGCTGTTGCTGCGATACTGATTGTTGTATTTGTGACATGATTATTTATCCCCTTATCTTATTGTGCGTCTAAACCAGCTTTTTTAGATACGGCTGCTGGTGAGTTTGACTTTGGTTGCCACTGCATCAGTCTTGCTAGATAGTGTGGCCCCCCTGCTTTAGGGCCAGTACCCGATAACCCACAACCACCAAATGGCTGCACATTCACCACCGCACCAATTTGGTTACGATTAACATAGGTATTACCCACGATTGTACGACGCTCAATATGATACGCTGTGGCTTCAATACGACTATGGATACCCAAAGTCAAACCAAAACCAGTGGCATTAATATTATCAATCAAGGTATCAAGCTGAGCCGCTTTATAACGCAGTACATGCAATATAGGACCAAAATGCTCACCGCCAATGGTATCAATGCTATCAACTTCAAGCGCAGTCGGTTGTACAAAAGTGGCATTATCCATAATATTGGCTGTTTCAGCACTGATAGGGCTTTGCGCAATCAGACGTGCGCCTGCACTATTTTGTAGCTGCTCAATATGAGCGAGTAACCCAGACTGTGCCTCTTTATCAATCACAGGACCAACATCGGTACTGACATTCATTGGATTACCCACCACCAACTCTGCCATGTTACCTTCTAGCAGCTCAATAATGCCATCAGCTACTTCCTCTTGCACACATAAGATACGACAGGCTGAACAGCGCTGACCCGCTGAGCCAAAGGCAGACAATACCGCATCACGCACCACTTGCTCAGGTAATGCCGTTGAGTCCACAATCATGGCATTTTGCCCACCCGTTTCAGCAATTAAAATAGGCAACTGCATATTACCACTGCTATCTATTGCTAGATTTTGGTGTAAACTGTTATTAATGTGTCTCGCTGTTTGTGTCGAGCCAGTAAATATCACCCCAGCAATGCGTTTATCTGAAGTTAACGCTGCACCGACTTCACCAGCACCCAAGACTAATTGCAATGCGGTATTCGGCACACCAGCAGCAAACATAATCTGCACCGCATAATAAGCAATCAAACTGGTCTGCTCAGCAGGTTTGGCAACCACCGTATTACCAGCAGCCAATGCTGCCACGATTTGCCCTGTAAATATCGCTAGTGGGAAGTTCCATGGGCTGATACACACAAAGCTGCCACGAGGTTTGTATACATAAGTAGTAGTATTACCATCTAAATCAGTAACTTGCTGCTCTTCACTACTCAGACGCTCAATTTCATCAGCATAAAAACGGCAAAAATCCACCGCTTCACGAATCTCATCTATACTGTCTTGAATGGTTTTACCTGCCTCTTTTTGACACAGCGCAATCAGTTCAGCATAATTATCTTCGTAGCCATCAGCAATACGGCGTAAAATTTGTGCGCGCTCATGGCTGGCTATCGCTTGCCACTGCTCTTGTCCTTGTATGGCACTTTGTACCGCTTGCTTGGCAACATCGGCATCAGCAAAATGCACTTGTCCGACTTTCACCTCATGATTCCAAGGCGCAACAATTTGCTGAATCTGCTCAGATATGCTATCAACACGCACCCCATCAATACATGAAGCGGCTGTCCAAGTGGTGTCCTGATAAGCATCAATTGCTTGTTTAAAAGGTTGCCACTGCGACTCAATAAAGATATTCACCCCAAAACCTGCACGACGCTGACCATAAATATCTAATGGCTGCACGATAAGCGGATTGGCTAAGCTATCATGTGCCACAAGTTTGTCATAAGGGTGTACCGTTAGCTTATCAATTGGATAAGACTTATCGAGTAACTGGTGTACAAATGAGCTATTAGCACCATTTTCTAATAAACGACGCACCAAATAAGGCAGCAAATCTTTATGCGCACCCACAGGGGCGTAGATACGTACAGGAATCTCATAGGCTTTAAGAATATGGTCGTATAGCGCATCACCCATACCATGCAAACGCTGAAATTCAAAATCACGATGCTCAGCCATGGTCATCACAGAGGCAAGCGTATGTGCATTATGGGTAGCAAATTGCGGCCACAGTACACCACGCACTTGCTGGGATAACAAAAATCTAGCACACGCTAGATACGCCACATCGGTGCCTTCTTTGCGAGTCCACACAGGATAACCCGACAGCCCTTTTTGCTGTGCAAGCTTCACTTCATAATCCCAATAAGCACCCTTAACCAAACGTACTGGGATTTTATCACCCACTTCACTGGCTAGGCTGGCAAGCCATGTCAATACTGCCAATGCACGTTTTGAATAGCCTTGCACTACAATTCCTAGCCCTTGCCAGCCACTGGTTAAAGGGTCACGATATAAAGATTCAAACAGCTTTAATGATATCTCTAAACGGTCGGCTTCTTCGGCATCAATACTAATATCAACATTAACTTCACGAGCTGCTTCAATCAATAGCAAGCAACGCTCACGCAATAAGCCCAATACTTGTGCTTCTTGTGTGGCTTCATAACGAGGGTGCAATGCAGATAACTTGATAGATACCGAAGGGGTTGGCATACCCTCTGCCACCTCAATACTGGCAACCGATTTGACTGCATGTAGATAGTCGTTGAAGTATTTTTCAGCATCGGCATGGGTAATGGCAGCCTCACCGAGCATATCAAATGAATAGGTATAGCCTTTGTTGCGATACGGTTGACTGTTTTTGCGTGCATCTTCAATGCTTTCACCCAGCACAAATTGATGCCCCATGATTTTCATTGCCCGCTGCATGGCACGGCGAATCACTGGCTCACCCATTTTTTTGGTCATACGGTCCAAAAATCCTGCGGCAGTAGTACCTTTATCGATACTCACCACCTTACCCGTCATCATCAATCCCCAAGTTGAAGCATTGACGATAAATCCATTGTCATCTTTTAAGTGTTTTTTCCAATCTGCCACACTCATTTTGTCACGAATCAGCGCATCGGCGGTATGGGTATCAGGCACCCGTATTAATGCCTCAGCCAAGCTCATCAGTAAAATGCCTTCTTTGGTATCAAGGCTGTATTCTAATAATAATGAATCGACCATTTTCACCGCTTTATCATCACGGCGCACATGCTCAACCAATCGCTGCGTCTGCTCAGCTATGGCATGACGCTCTTCATCACTAGGCTTTGCCAATGGCAATAACTGCTCAAGCCATGTGGATTCGTCCACACTATATAATGGAGAGACCCTCGATAACAGTTTATCGCTAGGTTGCTTGATATATGCTGGCTCAAGCACTTGTGAGGGTGAAAATAAGATAGGTTCTTGCGGGGTAAATTTTTTTATAGGACTCATAACAACTCCATTGAGGACACTCTATGACGTTGTTAATACATTTGCATGTTGGCTTAATTAAAATGTCTTTATTTTGATGGTCAGCTTTTTAAATGCTATTTTTTATAAGATAAGTCTCATGTAGTGATTATTATAAAACTTATTATTTATCTATAATATGGCAAATTATGATGCTAAAGCTATACCACTGCTCATACAAACACTAATAAACAGTTGAGTTAAATAAAGAGGGACGTTTGCATGAGCCAACAAACAAGGTATCAACAATGTGAAACCAGACCTTTTTTTTAAATAGCCTATAATCTATAGATAGGTTACTTATAAAAGCTACCTATACCACATAATTAAATACGATATAGCTAAATAACGAAAGGGTCAGCGATAGTATGTCTAATTAGGGTGATAAACTAGACATTAAAAAAGTCCACTAGCGCCTTCTTCTTTGTTGGCTCTGATGATGTTGTCAGACCACCCCTTACAGCTTTGTGCTGCCTTTTAGGTGACTTTTAGTGCTTTAGCTGAACGAAATATCAGGGAAAGAAAAACCTCTACGGCGTTGATTGAGGTTATGGACTTATGGCGTTAGCATAGCATAAAAACCGTCTTTTTCACTAGCGTTTTTATCAACTTACCTATCAAAAAAATTAAACACTCGCACAATATATTAGGAGTTTTTAAGGCTTATTCACCTGTCCCAAAAATAAAATAGCTTTGGTTTTGTTATCCTTAATGAAATAGTACCCTTACTTATTCTTACCATCTTTCTGCCCTTCCTGCTAACACAACCGTTGTTCTACTTACTTATCAAGTTTGTAAGTCAGTGCCATATCAAGACACACCTTGACTTCATCGACTGGTAGTGGCTCATTGACGTTGAGAATGATTGCTCTGTTTTTTAAATAATTAAGCTCTGGTAACAACTCACGAAATGTTTCAACTAAACTCGTTTGACAATGAAAGAAAATAGCAACCTCATTATCTGTATGCCTGTCTATACGCACCGTCGTACCAGAACCACTGACCTCTGTTAAAAAACTCGGTTGTGACCACTTAAGAGTTTCCATCAGCGGACCAATCTCTTCACGTTCGTTAGCAACTTGATAAACAAGTTCTCTGATTTCTAATAATCTATCACGAATTTTATCTGGATAACCTTCAATCACACTCAAAACTTCTGCACTAATCTCTGCATTTTCACATTTCATATTTGCTCCCTCAAATTTATTAAACTTTACTTTTTTGTTTCACTGTACTAGAATGCTGAAATTCTAATAATTAGCCCTAAATATCACCATGACTACCAAAACCGATGACGCTTATCAAAGCCTAATAACCCATCTTGCCAACTGTGATGATAGCAAACAAATTGACGCAGTGTTGACCGCCCTACTTACTGACAAAGAACGGCAAGAGATTGCTAACCGTATCCGTATTTTTGACCTATTAGAGCAAGGTACAACCCAGCGAGAAATTGCCGATACTTTGGGCGTGGGGATTGCCACCGTTTCTCGGGGGGCAAAAGCTCTACAAAAGCATGATATTAGCGATTTATTAACAACACATCGGCAGAATAATTAACTTTAAAAATTACCAACCACTTATTTTAAATAGCTTTCTTAAACGAAAATTTTGGATAACTTTTGGATAACTTTATGACAACGCAAAATAGCACACCTGCTCACAATAAGCCTAGCCCCATCACTATTGCCAGTAAGCCCATGCGGATTAAACTGACGCAAGATATTGATTTTTTTGAGCTATTTAAACGTATTGAAGCGCAATATGACACCTGCTATTTGCTTGAATCATTGGGGGCAGAGAGTCATATTTCTCGCCATCATGCCATCGGTTTTGACCCCATCATGACCATCACCGCCACTGACCGTAACACTTTGGCAATTACCAACAACCAAACAGGGCAAACCGACATTTATACGACTGACAACCCTTACCAACTGCTTAGAGAGATTACCCCACAACACGTCATCGCCCGTAATCAAACAGGCGGACTGGTTGGCTATTTGGGTTATGACAGTGTTAACTTTTTTGAGCCAACCCTCAATGCCAAAGCCAGTGAGCATTTTGAACCGTTTAAATTTGGCGTATATTTAGACGGCTTGACTCTTGATAAAATGACAGGGGAAATTTTTTATTTTTATTATCCAAGCAAGCAAGAAGACAATGCAAACAATAGCCATACCAGTCAAGCCAATCGTATGGCAGAGATTCAAGCTTTGTTAGACGCTCCCATTCCCAGTTATCAGCCACCAAAGGTAGAATTTGTTGGTGATGGCATGAGCCGTGAGCAACACGCTGAGGCAGTCAAAAAGGTCAAAGAGGACATCATTGCAGGGCGTATCTTTCAATGTGAAGTTGGTTTTAAATCCAACTATCGTATTACTGGCGAGCATATGCCGATTTATGAAAAACTGCGTGAGGTCAACCCTTCACCGCACATGTATTTTATGAAGTTTGGCAAACAACGTATCATCGGGGCATCACCCGAACTGCTATTCCGCTTACGGCAAGGCGAGATGGAAACCTACCCACTGGCAGGCACAGCAAAACGGGGGACAAATGAGATTGAAGACCGCAAACTGGCTCGGGCATTGCTCAATGATAAAAAAGAAATTGCCGAGCATAATATGCTCGTTGATTTGCACCGCAATGATATCGGACGAGTGGCTCGTTTTGGTACGGTAAAAGTGCGTAGCCTAATGGACATCAAACGCTACTCGCACGTTCAGCATATCTCCTCTGAGATTGTCGGCATTTTGCACCCTGAGCATGATATGTTTACTGCATTGGCAAGCAATTTCCCTGCTGGTACGCTATCGGGTGCACCCAAAATTGAGGCAATCAAAATCATCAATCAGCTAGAGCCAGACGGACGTGGTGCTTATGGCGGGGCGTTGGGGTCGTTTAATTTTAATGGGGATTGTATCTTTGCCATTCCCATTCGCAGTTTATTTATCAATGGCGAAACCGCCTATGCCCAAACTTGTGGTGGCAATGTTTATGACTCCAATCCAGAAGATGAATATCTGGAAATTCAGCGTAAACTATCAGCAATGAAAGTGGTATTGGATAGTTTTATGAATGATGGTAAGGTTTAGTTTATCTATACCAGAAAACTCTGAACCATTCTGAACAAACATAAAGGATTTTTATGGCTACCTTACATATTGAAAACGTACCTCAGCAAACCGTTAGCCAATTATCCAAACTGGCACAGCAATCTGGCATGAGTATTGAGGAATATCATCAAAGCCTACTAAATTACTGGGTACAATCCCCCAAACAGTTAGACAAAACTGATATCCAAAGCCTTAGTCAAATTCAAAGCCAAACTCCAAGCCAAACTGACACTTTGGTTGACTGCTTACTAAGTATGCCAAATGTGGGATTGGATAGTGACTTTGAACGGGTGCAAGATGACATAAATGACAGGGCTAATGAGGTTTTTGATTAAATTAGTGAGCCATTAGGATTATCAATGTATTTATTAGACACCAATGTTATCAGTGAATGTCGTAAACAAAATAATGCCAATATGGGCGTTATTAACTTTATGCAACAAGTAAAAAGAGAAAAAGCCGTCATTCATCTGAGCGTGGTTACGTTGGGTGAGCTTCGTCGAGGGGTAGAAAAAATTCGTCATCGAGGCGATATCGAGCAAGCTCAAATATTAGAAACTTGGCTAGCCAATGTTAAACAACAATATCAACACACTATTCTAGATTTTGATAAATCTTGTGCAGATATTTGGGGTAAATTAAGAGTACCTAATCCTGAAAACTCTATCGACAAACAAATCGCCTCTACTGCTTTGGTACATGATTTAATTCTTGTCACTCGTAATATCAAAGATTTTAAAGATACAGGGGTCAAGCTACTTAATCCATTTAGCTAATTATTTTTTGACTTATTCCCTATCGCTTATTAACTCTATTTATTTGAAAATTATCACTATTCGTAAATTTAGGAAAACCATGAAAGTTTTAATCATCGACAACTACGATTCATTTACCTTTAATCTTTACCAATACGTTGGTGAGATTTTGCAAGCCCAAGACGGACATGCTGAAGTCATCGTTAAACGCAATGATGAAATCAGCCTAGCAGACGTGCAAGCAATGAATCCTGACCGTATCATCATCTCACCCGGCCCCGGTTCACCTGATGACCCAGCTTATTTTGGCGTCTGTGCTGAGGTGATTACCGAAATGGGCAAAACCACGCCATTATTGGGGGTATGCTTGGGTATGCAGGGTATCGCCCATGTGTTTGGGGCAAAAGTGGTACGGGCAGGACTGCCGATGCACGGTAAAACCTCTCCCATTTATCATGATGGTGCAGGCGTGTTTGCTGGCTTACCACAAGAGCTTGAAATCATGCGTTATCACTCACTCATGGTGCAAGCAGATAGCATGCCTGAGTGTTTATTGGTCACTGCGGTGGTCGCTGACGAACAAAATGATAAGCAAAATAATGCTACTTTTGACCATCAAACCCTGCAACAATTCGCCTTATCATGTCAGGAAATCATGGGCTTACGCCACAAAGACTATCCCATTCAAGGGGTACAATTTCACCCAGAATCCTTTGCTACAGAAGGTGCAAAACGCTTATTAAGCAATTTTTTATTGCAAGCCAGTTAGTCAGTATAAATATGATGGGTTAAGTTGATGACAAAACGCATTGATTTATACTCGTTAACAGGGGCGATGCTAATTTACCCTACCCCATCAGGTATTTGGTTAAATAATCAAGTAGGTGGGCATGCTTGTTTGCAAAAACAGGTGCAAGGCATACTTATTCCCATTGAGCAACACTATAATAACCATGCACTACTGTCTGATTTAGAGCTTAAACTTTATGAGATTTTTGCAGGGTGTGTCAGTGTAACTAAGACAATGGCTGATTGCTTTGATAAGTTAATGCAGGCTGAGGTTACAACCAATTTTATACGTATCAATCGAGATAAACTGACAGATAGCTGTGAGGCGTGGTTATATGTTTGGGTTAACCAAACACCATTGGTAGATTTTCAGGGTTTTGCTCAAGACAATGAGTATTTTGAGGCAATTTTGACTTGGAATAATTCTGATTAAAGCGATAGCAACCATAAGAAAAAAACATGCAACATAAGAAAGCTAGGTGAGAAAGTAGCTGCTTCCACGAAAGCAGCTACTGTGAACGAAGATAACAAAGATTTTATATTGAATCAGCCATATTACCATGCATTAGGTATTGAAAAACTGCCACACAGCCCCCATAAATTGCTAAGACATGATAGTAATTGAAAATTGTGCTAAAATTCAGCACAATTTTTCAAGTCAAATCATCACTGTTACCATTACTGTCTATATAACACTTTACTGTCTATATAACACTTTAATAACCTTTTATTTATATTTTTTATACTTTATTGTTTGCATTCATTATTTATCATCATTTATCGATGGTATTGTTATGTTTTTTTATTCCAACCAATACAATTATATCAATGTCATAAAACAAACAAGACCAACCTATCAATGTTACCAACATAAATAATGTGTCTATAAAGTATAGAATGTTAACGGCAATAGTATGATCATGTCACTATAGATTACAAATAACAGCTAACAGCGTTTACGTAAAAATTAAAACACAGTTTCCATCCAGTATGAATACAGAAAATTTGTGTTCATAACGATTATAAAGCGAGTATTTATGAGCGAAAAGTCAGCCTCTCAATCCACATCACAGTTGGCAACTCTCATCCAAATGGGGAAAGATCAAGGCTATCTAACCTATGCAGAAGTGAATGATCAACTGCCTGCTTCAATTACCGAAAGCGATCAAATCGAAGACATCGTACAAATGCTCATGGATGTGGGTATCAAAATCTTTGAATCAGCACCCGATGATGATGATATCTTAATGAGTGATGAATCAGGTGACGATGAAATGGCAGCCGATGAGGCAGCACAAGTCTTAGCTGCTGTTGAGACTGAACCTGGTCGCACCACCGATCCAGTACGTATGTATATGCGTGAGATGGGTACGGTTGATTTGCTGACTCGTGAAGGCGAGATTGCCATCGCCAAACGCATCGAAGAAGGTATCCGTGATGTGCAACACGCCATGGCTTACTGGCCAGGTACAGTACAATACGTACTCACTGAATATGAGCAAGTTCAAGCAGGTGAAAAGAAACTTTCAGATGTCATCACTGGTTTTTTAGACCCAGAGCTGCCTGAGAGTGAAGCAGAAGAAGACGATGCTGAAGAAGCCATTCCTGTGATTACCAGTAAGAAAAAAACATCACAAAAAGATGATTTAGATGACGATGATGATGACGATTTAGATGATGATGATTTAGATGACGACGAAGATGAAGATGCCGAAGAAAGCAGCGGACTTGATCCAGAAGAAGTGCGGGGACGCATCGAAGAGATACAGGAGCTATTTACTACAGCCAAACAAGCCTTAGCTGACTATGGACGTGGTAGTGCACAAGCTGAAGAAGCCTATGCACAACTTGCTGATCGCTTTATGCTACTCAAACTCAATAACCGTATGGCAGACCAAGTCATGGCAATCATGCACGATGTCTATGACGATGTACGTAAGCAAGAACGTCAAATCATGCGCTTGGTGATTCGCCGTGGTAAAATGCCACGTGCTGAGTTTCGCAAAACCTTCCCTAGTAATGAAACCAATGTCGATTGGCTTGCTGACCGTATCAAAGGTAAACCAAAGTTTGCCGAAAGCCTGGCGAAAGTTGCCGATGATGTGGTGGTGCTACAACGCCGTATCCGTGACCACGAAGACAAGCTCGATATGCAAGTGCATCAAATGAAAGATGTGGCAAGACGTATGGCAGTTGGTGAAGCCAAAGCCCGCCGCGCCAAAAAAGAGATGGTCGAAGCCAACTTACGTTTGGTTATCTCTATTGCCAAAAAATATACCAACCGTGGTTTACAGTTCTTGGATTTGATTCAAGAAGGTAACATTGGCTTGATGAAAGCGGTGGATAAATTTGAATATCGCCGTGGTTATAAGTTTTCAACCTATGCCACATGGTGGATTCGTCAGGCAATCACCCGCTCTATCGCTGACCAAGCGCGTACCATTCGTATCCCTGTGCACATGATTGAAACCATCAACAAAATCAATCGTGTGTCTCGTCAGCTATTACAAGAGATGGGACGTGAGCCAACCCCTGAGGAATTAGGCGAACGCTTAGAAATGGACGAGGTCAAGGTACGTAAAGTCCTCAAAATCGCCAAAGAACCGATTTCTATGGAAACGCCTATCGGTGATGATGAAGATTCACACTTGGGTGATTTTATTGAAGACCAAACCATCTCAAGCCCTGTTGAAGATGCCACCTCCGCAGGCTTACGTGAAGCCACTCGTGATGTGCTTGGTAACTTAACTGAGCGTGAAGCCAAAGTGCTGAAAATGCGTTTTGGTATTGACATGCCAACCGACCACACACTTGAGGAAGTCGGTAAGCAATTTGACGTCACCCGTGAGCGTATCCGTCAGATTGAAGCCAAAGCACTGCGTAAATTGCGTCACCCTTCTCGCTCTGAGCATCTGCGCTCATTCCTTGAAAATGACTAATTTACCCTTATAAAATAAATAGGTAATAGTTAAAAATAAAAAAGCTGAGCTAAGACTCAGCTTTTTTAGCTTAATCACTTTTAATAAAAAACATTCAACTAAAAAGGATACCCTTATGAGTAACAATAACCATCATGATGATGATAAAACAGAAAACCTAAAACAACCCGTCACCCTATCTGCCATTGATGAGCCAAAACCCATCGTTGGCAGAAAAACCGATATCCAAAATCCAGAGCTGTGGGACTTTCCCATGGACTACCCGATGAGTATCATTGGGCACGAAGGGGAGCACGACAGCTTATTTAATGAAGTCAGCTTAATTTTAGCTGCATTATTTCCTGAGTTTGATACCGCCAGTATTGTAGTCAAACCCTCAAAAACGGGACGCTTTCACTCCTTACGTCTCAATCTATACCTCACCCATGCCAAACAGGTCAATGACCTATACGCTGCATTAGATGAGGCAAAAACGGTACGTACTGTTTTATAAGAACTTGTCTATTCTTATCTATGCTATAAGAAGACAGAATCAACACTGCTTAGGACTGATTACTATGCTATGAATCAGCCCAAGCAGTAACCTGTTAAAAAAAACCGCAGTTACATTTTATAACTCAGCAGTTCTCATTATTTAAAAACTCACCAATTTTTTCGCAACTCCCACCAGTATAAGCCTTCCCCATTTAAAGGATACCCCTCTACATTTTCTATGCATAATATTTTTGAAAAATCAATCTAGTAAAATAATTATTTTCACGTTATATTGTGCCTACTCAAGCAAAAGCACCCCATATATAGTATATAGTTGATTTTTATCACCTTATGCTACTAGGCAGTTTTGTCCCAAAAATCAAGCAAAAAACGTAGCAATAAAGTCAAAAATAGGGCATATAGCCAAAGAAAACTAAAACGGATACAAGCCAACAACGTAGCCGTTTAATCATTCTTTGACAATAAAAGTAATAACACATGGTATCAACACCGATTGATGGTGTACTGCTGCCATTTCTAAACATAAATACTTTATAAGAGCCTGTCATATTAAACGAGTCTAAATAAGATAAGTTTTATGATGGATAGTTTTTTAAAGTTAATGGTTTTTATAATGATGATGACTTTGTTGCCAACGTATGGAGAAGAAAAATGACCCACATGGACAACCTTCAAGTCATGAAACGAGATGGGCGTTTAGAACCCATCAATCTCGAAAAAATTCACAAAGTCATTGCATGGGCAGCAGAAGGGCTAAGTAATGTATCTGTCTCACAAGTTGAGCTAAAATCCCACATTCAGTTTTATGATGGCATCAAAACCCGTGACATTCACGAAACCATCATCAAAGCCGCCGCAGACCTTATCTCTGCTGACACTCCAGATTATCAATATCTGGCAGCTCGCTTAGCCATTTTTCATTTACGTAAGATTGCCTATAACCAGTTTGAGCCACCACACTTATTTGACCATGTGACCAAGCTAACCGAGTCAGGCAAATATGATGCACATATCTTACAAGACTATTCTAAAGCTGAATTTGATGAATTAAACGACTATATCGACCACTGGCGTGACATGAATCTTGCCTATGCGGCGGTTGAGCAAATGTCGGGCAAATATCTGGTGCAAGACCGAGTAACTAAAACGGTTTATGAAAGTCCGCAGTTTTTATATATGCTCGTTGGCATGTGTTTATTTGCCAGTTACGATAAAGCCGAACGCCTCAGCTATGTGAAACGCTTTTATGATGCCACCTCGACCTTTCAAATATCTTTACCCACGCCCATCATGTCAGGCGTGCGTACCCCATCACGTCAGTTTAGCTCGTGTGTACTCATCGAATGTGGTGATTCGCTAGACTCTATTAATGCCACCACCAGTGCCATCGTGCGTTATGTTTCACAGCGGGCAGGTATCGGTGTCAATGCAGGGCGTATTCGTGCCCTAGGCAGTCCGATTCGTGGCGGCGAGGCTCAGCACACAGGCTGCGTACCTTTTTATAAATTATTCCAAACTGCGGTCAAATGCTGCTCACAAGGTGGCGTGCGTGGTGGTGCTGCCACACTATTTTATCCATTATGGCATCTGGAAGTAGAATCCTTATTGGTACTCAAAAACAATCGTGGTGTTGAAGACAACCGTGTGCGCCACATGGATTATGGAGTACAAATTAACAAAACCCTCTATACCCGTCTGATTAAAGGGCAAGACATCACCCTTTTCTCACCTTCAGATACTCCAGGTCTATACGATGCGTTTTTTGAAGACCAAGAGCGCTTTGACGCCCTCTATCATCAATATGAGCAAGACGACAGCATTCGCAAACGTCGCCTGCCTGCCACCGAGCTGTTTAGTTTGATGATGCAAGAGCGAGCCAGCACAGGGCGTATTTATATCCAAAACGTCGACCATTGCAACACCCATAGCCCATTTAACCCTGAGCTTGCCCCCATTCGTCAGTCCAACTTGTGTATGGAGATTGCCCTACCCACCAAGCCACTGGACAACATCAATGACGAAAAAGGCGAAATTGCCTTGTGTACCCTATCTGCGGTCAACCTCGGCAAAATCGAGCAACTAGAAGACATTCAAGAGCCTGCTGAGCTGATTGTACGTGCCTTAGATGCCTTACTCGACTATCAAGACTACCCTGTCAAAGCCGCTGAAAATGGCAGCATGCGTCGTCGTACCTTAGGGGTGGGCGTGATTAACTATGCTTATTATCTGGCAAAAAATGGTACTAAATATTCTGATGATGCCGCTTTAGGCTTAACTCATAAAACCTTTGAAGCCTTGCAATATTACTTGCTACAAGCCTCAAATAAGCTTGCCCAAGAGCAAGGGGCTTGCCCTGCCTTTAATGAAACAACCTATGCACAAGGCATCTTACCCATTGACACCTACAAAGCTGACCTCGACAAAATCTGTGACGAGCCTTTGCATCTGGACTGGGAAGCTTTGCGTAGCAACATCAAAGCACACGGACTACGCAACTCAACATTGACTGCGTTGATGCCATCTGAAACTTCAAGTCAGATTGCCAACGCCACCAATGGCATTGAGCCACCACGTGGACTGGTCTCAGTCAAAGCTTCAAAAGATGGCATCTTAAAACAAGTCGTGCCTGATATTGACACCCTCAAAGACCAATACGAGCTACTGTGGCAACTGCCCAATAATGACGGCTACCTTAAGCTGTGTGCCATCATGCAAAAATTTGTTGACCAAAGCATCTCTGCCAATACCAGTTATGACCCCACTCGCTTTGAGGGGCAACGTGTGCCAATGAAGGTGTTGTTAAAAGACTTGCTCACTGCTTATAAACTGGGCATCAAAACCTTGTATTACCATAATACCCGAGATGGTGCGAACGATGCCCAAGCGGATATGGAAGATGATGGCTGTGCAGGTGGGGCGTGTAAGTTGTAGCTAATCCTTGAGAGCTGTTAAAAAATTTCACTGCAATTTTAGGCTTGCAAGAGAAAATCCCTTACTTAAAGGGGATTTTCTGGAAGCTTGTATCAGCATAATTAGGGGTACGGACTTAGGTGTCAGGTTACATTGCTGTTACCTCGACACTGCCCCCCTAACACAGCCAGTAGGGTGCGTTCCACATACCTATTATTGAGTTTTAAATATAATCAAGCACGTATGTAGGATGCACTAAATGCACCCTACAAAATCTTAACAAGAATAGATACATAAGACGTGTTGGCAAATATATAACACATCATCTTAGCTTAGTGACCAAACATGTCAAAGAATTTAAGCGCATACCCAATCTAAAGATTGAAAACTGGATTTAGCTCAAACTTTTAACTTTTACCTTAAAAAAGAAACAATCTATCTATGACCTACTCCATCTTTTGCCAAACCAAAAATGATCCCCTAACCGAACCCATGTTTTTTGGACAGCCAGTCAACGTCGCCCGTTATGACCAGCAAAAATACCCCATTTTTGAGCAGTTGATCGAAAAGCAACTGTCGTTTTTTTGGCGACCCGAAGAAGTTGATGTATCGCGAGATCGCATCGACTATGGCAACCTATCGAGCCACGAAAAGCACATCTTTATCAGCAACCTAAAATACCAAACCCTACTCGACTCGATACAAGGTCGTAGCCCTAATGTCGTACTGTTGCCACTAGTATCCATTCCTGAGCTAGAAACTTGGATAGAAACATGGTCATTTTCTGAGACCATTCACTCACGCAGCTATACCCATATTATTCGAAATATCGTCAATGACCCAAGCCAAGTGTTTGATGACATCATTGACAACCAAAATATCTTAGAGCGAGCCTCTGACATCGCCAAATATTACGATGAATTGTATCAACACTCACAGCTATATAGCCGCTTTGGAGCAGGTACACACCAAATCAATGGCGAGAGTATTTATGTTGATTTACCCAAACTCAAAAAACAGCTTTATCTGTGCTTAATGGCGGTCAATGTTTTGGAAGCGATTCGTTTTTATGTGTCATTTGCTTGCTCATTTGCCTTTGCCGAGCGCAAGCTGATGGAAGGTAATGCCAAGATTATCAAGCTTATCGCTCGTGATGAAGCATTGCACCTCACCAGTACCCAACACATGCTCAATATATTGGCATCGGGTAAAGATGATCCTGAGATGGCACAAATTGCTGAAGAGTGCCATGAGCAATGTATTAAGATTTTCCGTACTGCCGCTGAGCAAGAAAAAGCATGGGCAGGTTATTTATTCAAAGATGGCTCGATGATTGGTCTTAACAAAGATATTTTGTGCCAGTATGTCGAATATATCACCAACTTACGTATGGAAGCGGTGGGCTTGCCAGCCATCTTCTCTGAGTCAAAAAGTAACCCCATTCCGTGGATTAATACCTGGCTGTCTTCTGATAATGTGCAAGTTGCACCGCAAGAGACTGAAATCAGCTCGTATCTGGTCGGGCAGATTGACTCTGACTTATCCGACAGTGATTTTGATGACTTTGAGTTATAACCTATAAACCATTAAATCCAATTTACATGACTGAGATTTTATCATGGCATGGATTATCACCCAACAGACACGATTTTACTTACATGAAGACGAAACCCTACTTGACGGCTTACTACGTACAGGGCATAAGGTCGAATTTCAATGCAAATCTGGCTATTGTGGCAGTTGCCGAGTCAAATGTGTCAAGTCCTCACAACCCATTACCTACGATGATAATCCGCTTGCCATGATAGAAGAACGTGATATTCTGCCCTGCTGCTGTAAAGTGGTAGGGGTACTGACCATCGAATTACCTCTGCTTAAAACAGCCAACATAAATAAGACAAAAAAATAAAGCTTGCCATAGTGAACGGTGACAAGCTTTATTTTTATATTATTGTCTCTAATAGATAGTATTCAATACGATCCATACTAATACTATTGAAACATATTGAGTATTTCTTCACGCAAGCGAGCTTGATCTTCTTCACTCAAACCTTGTGACTCAGGACGCTCTTGCAAATAACGCTCTACATCTGGACTCATTGGTACTTGTGGTGGCAACTCCTGAGGGGGCACACCTTGTGGTGGTATACTACTTGGATTCATCACAAGTTCATTTTGTCCCGGACGTTCCGCCAATACAATTTCAATATCTAAATTTTGTTGCCCACGCAACACTTGCAGATTCAGCTTAGTATTAGGAGTTTTACGCGCCACATATTGTATCAAGCGATTGGCATCGGTCATCTCCACACCATCAATAGATAAAATAATATCGCCCACTGACAGACCACTGATAGCCGCAGGGCTATTGGGTACAATGTGCAACACCTCTACCCCTGTACTGCTTTCAATTCTAGTTGGATCTTTGATTTGTGACTGCACCTCAATACCAAGCCAACCACGACTCACTCTTCCTTCTTTAATAATGGCATTCATCACTTGCTCAACCACCGCTGTTGGAATGGCAAAACCAATCCCCATTGAGCCACCAGAACGTGAAAAAATAGCCGTATTAATACCCACTAACTCACCATAAGCATCTACCAATGCCCCACCAGAATTACCCGGATTAATCGCAGCATCAGTTTGAATAAAGTCCTCAAAAGTATTAATACCCAGGCCTGTTCTATCAGTTGCGGAGATAATACCTTGGGTCACTGTCTGACCCACTCCAAATGGATTACCAATGGCAAGTGCCACATCACCCACCTCAATGGGCTGCTCACGAAAGGCAAGCGGTGTCAGACCTGTCATGTCTACTTTAATCACTGCCAAGTCACTGTCAGGATCAACGCCCACAACAGTCGCTTTACTCTTTCTGCCATCATTAAAGGCAACTACAATCTCATCTGCTTTGGAGATCACATGTGCATTGGTCACAATATAACCATCTTCTGATACTACCACACCTGATCCAAGGTTAGTCGCTCCCCTATCTTGCTGTGGTAAACCACCATGAAACTCATAAAAACGACGTAAAATGGGATCATCTAAATAAGGATTTTGTGCGACCTTTTGGGTGGTATATATATTCACCACTGAATGGGATGCTCTAGCAACCGCATCATGATAGCTTGTTATCGGTACAGGCTTATCTTTTGCCTCGCCTAATGGCAGCGTTGGCATATTTTGTTCACTACGTGGCGGCTGCCAAGTATCTTGTTGTTGGCTTTTTTGCTGCATATAAAACCAGCCAAAAACTGCAATGACAATAAATAAAAGCAACCAAGGTAACAGTTTCCAAATAAAACTCAACTTTGAAGAACCGTTGTTTGGTGAAGACGACATAGGATAACCTCTTGCAATAGCACAAATAGCAAATTATGCTTAAAATCATAAACACATGAACAAAAAAAGTAATCAATTTGAATATATATCAACTCGTTTACAAACGTGTCAGTGTAACATTTTAAGCTCTACTATATAGTCAAAGCTGTAAAATACCTGTTACTTTTTTACAACTACTTTCTTACTATTTTCTTTATCTTGTCTTATCATCACATTAAAGGTGTTTTTTCATTATGCAAAATATAAGTTCATCTAGTCATGATACAACCATAAAAGCCATAACACCGCTACAATTGACGAGCTGGTGTGATCAATACCTAGCAATTGATGCATTTAAAGACTATTGCCCCAATGGACTACAAATCGATGCAGATGTCCCTATTCGCCATTTGGTTACTGCTGTCACCGCCAGCCAGCGACTTATAGACGCCGCTATTGCCGCAAATGCAGATGCCATATTGGTACATCATGGCTACTTTTGGAAAGGTGAAGACCCCGTTTTAACTGGTATCAAAGGCAAGCGTATCCGTAGCTTATTACAAAATCATATCTCACTGCTTGCCTACCACCTACCTTTAGATGCGCACCCAAATGTTGGTAACAACGTACAATTGGCTCAGCGTTTAGGGCTTAAATTCATAGGTGGTTTATATCCACAAGAATCTCATCCTGTTGGTAATATTTGTGAATGTCCCACACAAACTATAGGTTCACTCATTGATAACATCACTCAAGTGCTCAATCGTAAACCCTTACATTTAAGTGCTGGACATACGCAAGTGACAAAGATTGCCATTTGTACTGGTGCCGCTCAAGATATGATTGAGCAGGCAGCAAAACAAAATTGTGACGTATTTATATCAGGGGAAGTCTCTGAGCGTACAACCCATCTTGCGCGAGAATTAAACATCGACTACTTAGCTTGTGGTCACCATGCAACTGAAACCTTTGGCGTACAAGCCCTTGGTGACCTCATCGCCAAACAGTTTGGTATTCAAGTCAGCTTTATTGATGACCCTAACCCTGTTTAATTTGCTGTGAGTCATTACTAAAAATACAATATGTTAATATGACGGCAATCCAAAACTTTTTAACTTCATAGCATTCATTTTGTTAACAGCAATGTGTTAAAAGCAATCGATGATGCACCTTTGATTGCTTTTGACTTTGCTGGATTACAAAAAAAACTTTACATTGCAAAGTTTTTCTCTCTCGTTAATATTCCAATGTTTGATAAATTCAGTCTATAAAATAATTTATTTTTTTAACAAAAAAATATACCATCCATAATATTTTTATCACCTTTTATCATTTATTTTTTAATTAAACTTGAAACTGTATACTATGAAACGCATAGTATTGTCACAACTTGAAACAAAATAGGGGGATTTGTTCATATAAACTGCCAAAATTGGAGGGCTAGATGGAAAGTAATGCGCCTACCAAAATATATGAATAACAACCTATTTTGAATATAGCTGTTAAATTAATTAAGTATTTTATTTATTAAAGAAAGGATGATATTTCAACCCACTTTGTTATACAAAGTTATACAAAGCCCTACAGATAGAGATTGTTAAGATTAACTAGGCAGATGTCGAACTCACTTGAAATCATTCAAATCAGATGATTTGGATGCAATATGTCGGATAGGCTCACCACAGATATGATCAAATACCATATTCTCCCTATTCGTCAATTTATCCCAACACTCATATTTACTCCATTTTGTTAATTATTAACGCCTATGGATTAACAGCAAGTTTATCTCTGCACATGACTTGATATAACTGCTGACATAATATGAATGATAGAATAAAAGAGGCTCTTATGCATCGCTTTACCCAATATTTTAATCACAGTTTCAGCAATTTACGTCAACATACCACACACAAATTAAATCGTTGCTCACAATATTGCAGTCAATTTTTTGCTCAATCAAGCACAAACACAGACAAAAACATCATCTCCAGCAACAAGCCAGCACGTTTTGAAAAAACGAAAAAAGTCGCCCAAATCTCTGGTATCGCATTATTATCGTTGCCTGCCAAAAGCTTTATACCCGCTCAAGTTGCAGACACAACCCCTAGATATACTCAGGTGATCGCATCAAACACCTTAACTGTCGCAGCAGTTGCTGGTGATAGTACATTTTTTGCTATCAATGGTTTTCAACATGGTCTTGGCTATGACTTAACCCGATCCTTTGCCAATACACTTGAAGTGGATTTGGCATTAAAAACCTATGCAACGGAAGCAGAAGCATTACAAGCTGTACAATTAGGTCTAGCAGACATGGCACTAACGACAGCCAGTACTGCTAATATAGAAAGCCACACTTTATCTTCTATTGATCTTAGCTGTGGACAAGATAAAAAATTAACCAAAAATGGCTTACACCCAAAAGTTAACTGGAGCTTTAAGACAACTGAGGATCCTTTAGCAGTAAAAGCAAGTCACTATATCTGTCAGGCAGATGGCAAAAAAGAAACCTCAAGACTTGCCAACTTTTATAATCAAAATCTGCTAAAAGATGCGTATAATCAAAAACATTTTGCTACTGCATTAAATCATAAATTACCCAATTATATCGATTCTTTTAAACAGCAAGCAAAAAACTATAATCATGATTGGGAGCTGTTAGTTGCTATGGGATATCAAGAATCACATCTCAATGCAAATGCAACATCACCTACTGGTGTGCAAGGCTTAATGATGTTGACCAATAGCACTGCCAAAGCCATGGGAGTATCTAACCGCATCGATCCTTTTGAAAGTATTGGCGGGGGGGCACGATATCTTAATGAGATGAAAGAAACCTTTGCCGATGTTCCTAACCCAGATCGGCTATGGTTTGCTCTTGCCTCTTATAATATGGGACCAAATGCCATTAAGAGAATTCAGCGTAAACTTGAAGATCGTGGCGAAGATGGTAATAGTTGGGCAAATGTATATGCTTATATGTTAGAAAACAAAGCACATAACTCTCGCTACGTCCAATGTATGCACTATGTAAAAAACATTCGTAGTTATCTTGAATCCATTAAATTTGAAGAAGACAATATTAAAGTGGTTTAGTTTTTTAATCTATAAAAAAGCCATCTTAGTGTCATAACTAAGATGGCTTTTTGATTACTGCTTATCTAGCAATGTCAGCATAGATATTTATCAATTGACCAATTAGCGATTTGGTACAGTTAACTTTTGACCAATCTGTAATTGTGCATTACTTGCCAAATCATTCATTGCAGCCAACTCACTTGCACTAATACCATAACGACCTGCCAATCCAATCAAACTATCACCAGATTTTACCCGATACGTGGTGGTTAATTGTGGCACTTTAATACGTTGCCCTCGTTGTAGCATGGTATTTGAACTTATCCCATTGGCACTTGCCAAATCAGAGGTACTGACACCATAACGTTTTGCCAACCCAATTAATGTATCACCTGATTTAACAGTATAAGTCTCAGCATTTTTAAACTCTGCACTTGAACTGCTGCTCGAGCTGGCAGTAGATTGAGTATTACCACTGCTAGCAGGGACTTTTAATTTTTGTCCTATGCGCAATTGCTCATTTGTCTGCAAATCATTGGTTGTAGCCAAGTCCGATAAGCTCACATTATAACGACTGGCAAGTCCAATTAATGTATCACCTGATTTTACTGTATAGCTAGTAGTATTGGTCAGACGAGTTCCTGTTGTACTGCTGCCAGCACTGGCTGTATTAGAAGCAGCCTGTGGCACACTCCCCTTCGCAGGGATGGTAATGCTACGACCTAAAATAAGCTGGGCATTGGTTGATAAGTCATTTGCGGCTGCCAAATCACTCACTGAAACGTCAAAACGCTTAGCAACACCAATTAAAGTATCCCCTGAAGACACTTTATAAGTAACTGACTTATTATGCAGATTTAAATCTACTTCTTGACGGCTGGCAGGTACTTTGATGATACTGCCTCGCTGTAGTCTGGCATTTGCACCAAAACTATTTAAAGCAGCAATATCATCACGGCTAACCCCCAAATCATTGGCGATACCAATCAAAGTATCTCCTGCTTTGACTCTATAAGTTGAAGTAGGTCCAGAGTAATTTGTACTTGCAGAGCTAGAAGAGGACGAACTCGCTGCTTGTGAAGTTGCAGGTACGGTTAGCTTCTGACCAATATATAGTCCAGCATTGGTCGCTAAGTCATTCATGGCTGCCAATGTACTTAGTGAGACACCATACTTATTCGATAGCCCAATTAATGTCTCTCCTGATCTGACTGTATAAGTCGTTGTCTTACCAAAATAAGTAGACTCAGAAATATTATTAGTTTGGGTAGCTGTTGGTGCACTACTGGTCACTTTACCAGGGATTAGCCATAATCTTTGCCCAATTATTAATTGCTCATTAGTCGCCATATTATTATAAGAGGCAAGTTGACTGGGTGATAAACCAAACTGATTTGCTGTACCAATCAAAGTATCACCCGAACGTACAATATAGCTGTCTGGGCGACTATTGCTTGCTGTTGCTTGAGTATTGCTTGGTGTACTTGTATTATTGACACTGCTCAATGGCGCAATGGGGCGCGCATTATAAAGATATAGAGTTGAACCTGCTAATAAAGTAGCATTTGGATCAATTTGGTTCCACTCAGCAATATCTCGCCAGCTCACTCCAGCACGAGACGCAATGTTTGATAACGTATCGCCACGCTGTACTCGATAAACGCTACGCTTCCCTTGCGGCTTCGGTTTTGTGGGCACATTATTATTAAATACAATTTTTTTCTCTTGGTTTTTTGCTTCTAGGACTGACTGCTGTGTCTGTACGGCTGACAGCTTGATATTACCATCAACCGAACTGACAACTTCATTGACCTGAGGATCTTGTTGACGAATTTGTGATGCAATAAATTCTTTTTCTTCTTGCGTCAATGGCGGCTCTTGAATGATGGTTCTATTGGGTGTCACTTCTGCTGAAGTCGTTGGTAAGTTATTACTTTTTGCCAACTCTGCATTGATATTACGTACTTCATTTTGTGACATTGTTGGTCGTTGGCTTGAAGTGACTACTGGTTCGATATAACTGGTCGTCTGGGAAGGCACACGTGCATTTTGTGCAAACTTAGCCAGCTCTTGTGGAGATTTAGATAACTCCTCATTAGAATTATAAGTCTGTGGTGAATAGACACCCGCTACCATACCATTACTACCTAAGGCAGAAATTTGATTATCAACCGTAATATTGACACTATTAGGAATGATGACCCTTTTTGGTCCAGAAACATCAACCTGCCCTGCGATTAAAGCTGGATTGAGCTTACTTAGCTCATCATAACTCACCCCTGCTAACTGAGCAACTTGTTGTAAACTAACACCATAATTAATCGGCACACTTCTAAAGTGCTGACGATTGGCAATGGCTGGTAAATATATGCCATATTGATCAGGGTTATTCACGATTTGCGCCACAGCCAAAAAGCGAGGGACATAGTTTCTGGTTTCAGTTGGTAAATCTAATGACCAAAAATCAGTTGGTAAGCCTTTAGCAGCGTTGGCATCAATGGCTTTTTGAATGCGCCCTGGACCTGCATTGTAGGCTGCTAACGCCAACTCCCAGCTTCCAAACTGGTTATGTAAAGTAGTCAAAAAATCATAAGCGGCACGTGTAGATTCAATCACATCACGACGACCATCATAAGAAATACTTTGATTTAATCCATAGATACGACCTGTACTAGGAATAAACTGCCATAAACCAGCAGCGGCTGCATTACTGGTGGCGGTGGGATCATACGAGCTTTCAATGACTGGTAACAATGCCAACTCAGTTGGGATATTACGACGTTCAGCTTCACGTACTGTATGATATAGATAACGACTTGCCCGAGCAGAAAGACGATTGAGATAATCTTGGCGGCTGATAAACCAATTTTTTTGAGCTTCAATACGGGGGTTATAACCATATTGACTTTGATCCATACGGAAGCCTGCACGCAAACGCCGCCACAAATCACCATACTGTTGAATGGCAATCTTATCATCTTCCACCATGCTCATATCAGTTGCTTCAAGCAAATTTTCTAGCTCATCCAAACTCTCATCATCAAGTAAAGCATTGCTATAGCCAGTTGTTGCCTCTGTTGGACTTGGCTGTTGAACTTGTACTGGTGGGGTGATCGTGGTCGACGTTTGGCTGGGTGTTGTTGTAGTAGCTGGTGGCTTAGTTGTACTAGATTTGGTTGTGCTAGGTTTGGCTGTAGTAGGCTTTGTTATAGGAACATGGCTTATATTGTTTGGATTCTTAACAGGTGCTGTATTGCTACAGGCGCTGACTAACAAAGAAGTCACAGCAATTGTTAAGGGCAATTTGATAAACGAGTAAGAAGACATTTTGTGAGACATAATATCGCTCAATTCCTAAATGATAATTTTTAATTAAAAGACTAGGGTTCTGTTGAACTTTCACCCTGTTAGACTAATATCTACAAGGGATATGACTACTTTTTACTTTCATGTAAAAATTGGCTAAATTTGCCTGATGAAGCGTTAATGAACTGGTTAATATCCCGCTGTTATTAACAAAAGCTACCTGTATTCACAACCCACAAAGGTGGCTTTTTGCCTAAAATAGACGTACTACTGTGTTAAATTGTGGGTTATGAATACAGGTTCTAAAATCAGTATCTCAATTTTTCCTATGAAGATGAATATTCAACAGACCCTATAAGATTATATAATTAAGATAGTTGTTGCTGTTTCAAAAATAAACATGGTTCAAAATAAAGTATGTCACAGATAAGTTACCATCAAGGTAGCAGTGAATCAATAGTCAAATAGGCGTAACTTAACTTTTTATTCGTTTATCTATTTATCTTAATCTAGCAGCTTCCTTGTCATGTTATAAGTCGCTTAATTTTAACAGCCATATTTTATAAACAACAATCAAAACATCACAGCTTTTAGTATTAAGATAAAGAGGCTAATTTTCTAGAGGGAAGAACAATGAAATTATTTTTAGTCTATCTTATTCAACAGTCACTTTAGCCACGGCTCTAAATAACTTCGCTTTACCATCTTCATTCACCAGTTTAACTGTTGCAGAGGTTTTTACAGTTTTTGGCTGTCCATCTTTTACCCAACTCTCCACTGTATAAACATCAGCTATTGCTAGATTGCCACTAATAACAATATTACTAACACTAATATCATAACGATAATTCGTAGTTTGATCCCAACTGCTTTGTAACAACTGCAAATACTTGGCTTTATCCAAAACTGTTTCTATCTTATTGCGATTCAAGCGAATGATGACATCACCATCTGAGACTAAACTGCCTACCTTAGCAATATTTTTGCTATTTGCGGCTTGTTTCATGGCTGCTGCATAACTTTGTACACTTGCTTCATCAATACCAGCAGCATGTGATGCGGTAGAAACAAAGAATACTAAAGGCGCAGCCAACACCGCACCTGTAATAACTTTTCGTAATAATTGAGCGGATAAAAACTTCTTCATACCATGCTTCCTTCCATGACCATACTTTTATTGACTAGCTAGCTAAAGATATTGATACAAATATTTTGTAAAATACTGCTATTTTGCTGCCAAACAAAAATGCTTCAACCAAGCCAGTTTAGTTATACTGTACAATAACATAATAACTTTGATAGTTGATGTGATATACCCATAATAAAAGACGAATACAATACAAAACTCAGCCTTTTGTAATCTTTAGTAACATCTTACTGATGGTTTGTCTAAAAATTCAAACACAGTAATATATGGAGCATGGAAACATTATGGGCTACATAGACTTGATATTAGAAGTGCAATTAACCAATTAATTCCTAACTAAGCACAATATCAATAATATTCAGCATCTAATTTTTGTGGCTTAGGAATCTTAGGGCCTGTTGAACATTCATCTTCATAGGAAACATTGAGATAATGATTTTAGAACCTGTATTCATAATCCAAAATTAGAGTATTTTTAGACTAAAATGGCGTAATACAAGGCAAATTTAGCCAATTTTTACATGAAAGTAAAAAGTAGCCATATCCCTTGTAGATATTAGTCTAACAGGGTGAAAGTTCAACAGGCCCTAGTTAGAAGGCCTAGAGTGATCCTCTTGTTTCTCATTGTCTTGTAAGGACATACCCAAACGCACAGCACGCCGATTCATCATTTGTCGAGCCAAAACCTGCATATCCTCTACTCGATCAATCTCATCAACAATCTCTAAACCTAATAAAGTCTCTAACACATCTTCTAAAGTTGCCAATCCTTTTACTTCTCCATACTCACCCACAACAATGGTAATATGAATACGTTTTTTGAGCATAAATTCAAGTAAGTCAAAAAGCTTCATTTTTGAGAATACAAAATTTATTTCTCGTTGATAACTCGATAATGGTTGATTCATTTCCTGATTGGCTTTCGCCAACAACAAATCAGATTTTAATACAAACCCAGTAATATCATTCAAATCTTCATCATAAATCGGCAACCTAGAAAAAGAGAGCTTGGGACGATTTGCCATCAATTCACCCACCGTCGTTTGCTGCTCAAAGGCTAATATGACCGATCTTGGTGTCATGATATCCTCAACCTTGATTGCTCCAAATGCAAGTAAGTTGCGAATAATACGAGACTCTAAAGGATCAATATCTCCTGACTCTTCACCCACACTTGCTAAGGCAGCAAATTCATTGCGACTAAAAGCATGTAGCTCTTTGCCACGCGTCAGCAGCTTGGTGATTTTTTCTGAAATCCAAATCAGTGGAAACAGTATAAAAATGATACCTTTTACAAAATAGGCAACAGGACCTGCTAATTGTCGCCAATAGGCTGTACCCAAGGTTTTAGGGATAATTTCTGTACCAATTAAAATGACCATGGTCATCACAGCTGAGAACACTCCAAACCATGTACTTCCAAACACAATGGTCGCTTGCGCCCCCGATCCTAATGAGCCAATAGTATGTGCCACTGTATTTAGGGTCAAAATAGCGGCTATAGATTGATCAATATTATTAATTTTGACATTTTGTAAAAGTTCGGCTTTTTTGGGCTCAGCTTCTTGAATAGAGGCAATAAAAGAAGGGGTCATCGATAAAATCGTGGCTTCAGATACGGAACATATAAATGAGACCACCACTGATAAAGATATAAACAATATCAATAAGATGACATGCACACCATAAGCAGATGTTTGTACGTCTGCGGCACTGGCATCAACTGCTAGGCAGAAACTTGGCAAAAAAGCGGCACTGATGGCGAATAAGCAACGCATTAAAAAAGAGGGATCTAATCGTCGCAATCTGCTAAAAATCAAAATATGAACCTTAGTAATGACAGTGTTAAATGTATTTATTTATAATATATGTTCAAGGAGAACACTCCCTGATTTAACTATAGTTAATTAGCTAAGTTAGGGGCTGTTGAACTTTCACCCCGTCAGGCTAATATTTATAAGGGATACAGCTATTTTTTACTTTCATGTAAAAATTGGCTAAATTTGCCTGATGAAGCGTTAATGAACTGGTTAATATCCCGATATTACCTGCGTTCATTGCCTTGACTAAGTCACTGTTTATTAAAATCAGTATCTCAATTTTTCCTATGAAGATGAATGTTCAACAGACCCTAATCATTTTGTGACAAAGTTATTTTTCACAATTAACTATCAAGCTAATAATAAGCGTATGATATACCAAAGTCAGCTAGCAATAAACAACTGACCTTAATTAACTCATCTGTTGTGCCCCATAAGCATTTTTTTAGCGACTTAAATCAAGTAGCGGTTATCATTGTGGTGTTTTTTTGGTACTATGCCTGTTATTTTTTATAAATGTAAGGATATTTTATGGGAATTTTCATTCAAGCAGCACATGCTGCTCCAGAAGCAGCAAGTACCACCTCTATGATTGGGCAGTTTTTATTACCCATTGCCTTTTTTGCTATTTTTTACTTTTTGGTCATTCGACCACAGCAAAAACGTGCCAAAGAACACCGTAATATGGTTGATTCACTCAGCGTTGGTAGTGAAGTGATTTTTGCTGGTGGACTCATGGGACGCATCAAAAGTCTAGAAGGTGATTATGCAGTTATCAGCTTAAATGATAAAAATGATGTAATGGTTCAACGTGCTTCTGTTATTTCTGTATTACCCAAAGGTACAATGGATAGCTTGAGCTAATATATAACATAAATTATTACAACAAACTATAGGGGCATCTATACATCAACCAATGGCTCTCAAATCGCAGCATATTCCTGATGTCATAAAATTGCCCCCTTTCATACCATTTGCTATTTACCAAAGATTTATTGATTATATAGTCTACACAACCATTATTTATAACTAATTATAACCAATAAGTCAAAATTAAGTCATCCTTTAGAAGAAGTGATTATGCACTATCCTGCTTGGAAATATATCTTAATCCTCATCGTGTTATTCATATCTGGATTATATGCCCTCCCCAATCTGTATCCTGACGAACCAGCAGTACAAATTACCAGTGCCTCAGCTGGTACACAGTTAACTGCAAGTGTGCTTGAGCAATCAGAACAGCTACTAAAAGAGTCAGGTATTAACTACCATGATGGTAGCTTTGAAGGCAACAGTGCCCTACTACGCTTAGACAGCGCAGAAGCTCAGCTGCAAGCTCAAGAGGTGTTGCGCCAAAAGCTTGGAGATAATTATGTGGTCGCGCTAAATTTAGCGCAAACAACGCCTGAATGGCTGCGTGCCATTGGTGCCAAACCAACCAAACTTGGTTTGGATTTACGTGGTGGGGTGCGCTTTGTACTTGAAGTTGATATGGACAAAGCATTGGAACAACGCTTAAAAAGTACCAGTCGTGATGTTCGTCGTATACTGCGTAGTGAACAAGTACCTGTCAAAGGTATGCAATTAACCACTGATGGCATGATATTGCACTTTAATGATAATGAACTGCGTGATAAAGCCCAGCGTATCATTAAAGCCAACCAAGGTACTCAGTTTGATGTACAAGCAGGTATTGATGATCAAGGCCCTGAATTAACCTTGCAATATAATGAAGCCACCATCAATGAAATCACTCAATATGCAGTGGGGCAAAACTTAACCACTTTGCGTAACCGTATTAGTGAGCTTGGCGTTGCTGAGGCTCTGGTACAATCACAAGGGGCAAACCGTATCGTGGTTGAGCTACCTGGCGTACAAGATACGGCTGAAGCCAAACGTGTACTTGGGCGTACTGCCAACCTTGAGTTTCGCTTAGTTGCTGATGAAAACAGCAATTATAATGGTGGTATTCCACCTGCTGGTACAGAAGCTTTTCCTTTTGGTACTCTAGATGGCCCATCGACCTTATTACAGCGTCAAGCCATTGTGACGGGTGAAAAAGTACAAAATGCTCAAACTGGGCTTGATGAAAATGGTCGTCCAGAAGTGAGTATCACCCTTGATACGGCTGGTGGTAAACTGATGCAAAATGCCACCAAAACTGCTGTGGGCAAACAGATGGCAGTATTGTTTATTGAAAACAAACAAAAAGTTACCTATAGCAAAGATCCTGCTACTGGCGAGACCATTGAAACTCGCACCCCTTACGCAGATATTAAGATTATTAACCAAGCCAATATTCAGGCTGTACTTGGCTCATCATTTCGTATTACTGGGCTTGATAGTAATGCTGAAGCCGCTGAGCTTGCTCTACTACTACGCTCAGGCGCACTAGCAGCACCCATGTACTTTGTGGAAGAGCGCACCATTGGTCCATCTTTGGGTAAAGAGAATATTGAAAAAGGCTTATTCTCTACCCAAGTTGGCTACCTATTAGTGTTTATTTTTATGATTATCTTTTATCGAGTCTTTGGTCTTATTGCCAATATTGCCTTAGCATTTAACCTAATCATCATTGTGGCAATGCTGTCTATCTTAGGCTCAGCACTGACGCTACCTGGTATTGCTGGTATCGTATTAACCATTGGTATGGCTGTTGATGCCAACGTGCTTATTTTTGAGCGCATACGTGAAGAGCTACAGGAGGGGGCAAGACCAAAATCTGCCATTGTTGCTGGCTTTGATCGTGCCTTTAGTAGTATCTTTGATGGTAATATCACCACCCTTTTGGTTGCGATTATCTTATTTTCAATCGGTTCAGGCCCAATTAAAGGTTTTGCCATTACCCTAGCGATTGGTATTTTAAGCTCGCTATTCACCGCCATTATTGTTACTCGTGCTTTGGTACATTTAACTTATGGCAAACGTAAAAATGTTAAAAAACTGAGTATTGGTTAGGAGGCGACATGACAGATCCGCAAAATAATTCAGGTGATAAAATGCCTGCCCCTGAGCAATCAGACACCACCACACGTCGTCGTAAAAAACCACGTCGTAATGGTAAAGGCAGTAACGCAGCAAATAGTAGCCCGATAACAAGTCGTCGTACTGGTAAATCCAATACTTCTACTAATAACACAGTGGTAGAAACAACCACTGATGATGCACTACTTGAAGATGAAGCAGCACTTGCTGAAGGCGGTGTCAAAGCAGTGGGTAATAAACGCATTATCCCGTTTATGAAAATCGAAAAGCTAATGGCAGTATTATCCGCATTGATTGTTATTATTAGCCTTGGTGCGATTATCTTTAAGGGGCTAAATCTTGGGCTAGACTTTACAGGGGGTGTCTCTGCTGATGTAACTTATGCCGAGCCTGTACAGCAAGTTGAAGTGATCAATGCCCTACAAACGCATGGCTTTGATGACCCTGTAGTACAGTACTTGGGTAGCACCAAAGACATACTGGTACGCTTGCCACCACAGTCTGATAATATCGATGGTCTTAATAGCAGATTAAATGACGCCCTTGACTTACCTAATAATGATGCTGATATCAGTAGTGTCAATATCATTGGTAGTCAGGTTGGTAATGAGATTTACCTTAACTCGTTAATTGCCATTGCAGCGGCATTAGGCTGTATGCTGTTATATGTTGCTGTACGTTTCCAGTTCAAACTAGCCATTGGCGCATTATTGGCTCTATTCCATGATGCCATTGTGACCATTGGTATGTTTGCGCTGTTTGGCTTCCCCTTTGACTTAACTGTGTTAGCTGCCGTATTGGCATTAATTGGTTATTCATTAAATGACACCATCGTTGTTTATGACCGTATTCGTGAAAACTTCAGACGGGTGCGTGGCATCACACCTCGCCAAGTGATTGATTTGTCATTAACAGAAACCCTACGCCGTACCATCATGACGGTGACTACGGTTATGCTGGTGGTACTGGCAATGATGTTCTTGGGTGGTGATGGTCTTGAGTGGTTCTCAGTGGCACTATTTATTGGTTTGATTGCAGGTACTTACTCTTCTATCTATATCGCAAGTTCAATTCCATTGGCCATGGGATTATCACGTGATGACTTTATAGTAAAAGTAAAACCTGAGTTTGAAGAAGAAATGGTCACATTTAATGACCCTAAAGCCAGTGACTATAATGACAACGATTTTAATGACTACGAAGAAGAGCCTCGCTAAAAATATACTGTTAGCAGCTAGCTAAATAGTTAGCAATATTTTTATCTGGTTCTGTTTTAAAAGCACCGCTTGCGGTGCTTTTTTATGCGCTATACATGCTGCTGCAAATAAGCCACAATAATTTTATTAGAGGGTAAATCATGGCAAATTCCCTATCTACAGAATCCACAGAGTCATCAATCAATAGCCCTATTGATTTAAGCTATACACATATTATTAAGTTAGCAGTGCCTGTACTGTTGGCAAATCTTGCCATGCCGATACAAAGTGGTATTGACATTGCAGTAGTGGGACATTTTAATCAAGCCAGTAGCCTAGCAGGACTGGGATTGGCAACGCAATTATTAGCCCTAATTTTAGTCAGTTTAAATTTTTTGCAATACGCTTCCTCTGGCTTATCTGCACAAGCGGTAGGCTCAAATCAAACAGCTGAGCAAAAAACCCATGCCCTACTCGCCATCTTACAACGCAGTTTGGTTTTAGCTGTCATTTTGGGGGCAATGATATTTTTATCTCAGCCAGTTTTGATTGACTTAGGGCTTAATTTATTGGGCTCAGCCAATGCCAATAAAGCAGCAGCAAGTAGCTATTTAAATACTCGCTTATTTGGAGTGGCGTTTGAATTGATGAACTATGCTTTTTTGGGCTGGTTTGCAGGGCAAGGCAAAACCACTTATATGCTGTATCAGCAAATTTGTATTGCGGTGCTCAATATCATTTTCACCTTAATTTTAGTGTATGTCTTTGATTTAGGTCTACAAGGTGTGGCACTTGGTACGGTATTTGCGTATGCGCTAGGTATGTTGATGGGGTTTGTTCTAGTGAGTCGTCATTTATCATTACCATTTAATCGTATCTTTCAACTGGATAAAAATGAGTTTAGTTATCAAAAAATGCTTAGGCTATTTTCATTAAACAAAGACATTTTTATCCGCACGCTGGTATTAACCTTAAGTTTTACTTGGATTACTCGTCTTTCTGCCTTACAAGGTGACGTGGTGTTAGCTACCAATGCGATTTTATTACAGGTGCTTAGTATGTCTGCTTTTGCCTTAGATGGAGTGGCAGTAGCAGCAGAGAGTCTATCGGGACAGGCAGCAGGCAAAAACCAACTGTCTTTATTAAAGCAAGCCATACGCCGAACAGGCATCGTTATTTTTATCTTAGCAGCTTTATTGTCGGGTATTTGGTATCTTATTATCCCCCTATTTTTGACCATGATGACCAATATAGAAAATGTCTTGCAGCTTGCAAGGCAATACACTGTCTTTGCCGCGTTACTGCCGCTTGTGGGGGCAGGTGCATACTGGCTTGACGGGGTACTATTTGGACTCACCGCAGGTAAAACCATACGCCAAGTTGCGCTGGGGGTGGCTGTTTTATTTTTTCCTGTCAGTTGGGGATTGTATACTTATCTGCCTATCTCAGATTTATTTGTCGTCAGCACACAAGTACACGCTGCCATGTGGGCAATTTGGCTGAGCATTTATTGGCTGCTGATTGCTAGATTTATTCTATTAGCTGTTATACTATCTCGCAAAAATGCACAACTATTACATAATGTACATAAACATTAAAATTAACCACAAGTTAATCAGTATGCTAAACAGTTACAAACATTGTTTAATCTCACTGTTTAAAAATATTGCTACTCATAAGATTAAGTGTTGCTCACATGACCCAATCTTCAATACAATCAACACCACAACAACAGCAATGTGACTGGCAGCAAGGCTTTCATCTCAGCCTACCTGTTGCCATGGGCTATTTGCCCGCTGGTATCGCCTTTGGCGTATTGGCACAAGTGGCAGGACTGCCACTTTGGGCAAGCCTAATGATGAGTCTATTACTGTACGCTGGGGCAGCGCAATATGCGTGTTTACCGATGCTCAGTGCGGGGCTGCCTGTGGGCAGTATTGCCACCAATATTGCTGCCATTAACATGCGCCATTTATTTTACGCGCTGCCACTTTTATCTGCCCTACCTCAGTCTCGCTTAGCACGTATATACTGTTTATTTGCGCTTACTGATGAGACTTTTTCGGTGATGACCAGTTTAGATACACAGGACAGACAAAAGATTTTTTTACCGATAAGCCTGTTTAACCAAGGCTGGTGGGTCATTGCCACCTTACTTGGGGCAATGGTGGGTGGGGTATTAAATGATTGGATACCACATTTGGACTTTGCTTTGGTGTGCTTATTTGCGGTATTGGCGTATGAGCAGTTTAAAAAAGTAAGCAGTCCACTGCCTATTATCATTGCTGTGATGGCATTATTATTTGCGCATCTTTTGACCGATGATTGGATATTATTAACAGCCATTAGCCTCTGCATTGTGCTGATTGTGGGTAGCGGTTTTATCCCCTCTTTAGCATCGCAGTCTTCATCTGCTAACGATAACGAGTAACTAAGTTTTAACGAGGTTTTAACGAATTTTGTCACGTTAAGCATTCAGTATTCAAAACCTGGCAACTGGCAACCAAAAATGACACACCATGGAACAATAAGCTTATGACGGTTTTCTCTCCTGTCTATTTGATAATGGCAATACTGGCAATGGCAACCGTGACCTTTATCATTCGTGCCCTGCCCGCTTTGATACCTAAAGTATATTTGGATACGCCTTGGCTGCACCGATTAAACAGCTATTTACCCCTATGCGTGCTTATTTTGCTTATTTTAACCAGTCTGCAATTACCCATCGACACTTCTGCGACAACAGATGACGCCACTGCCACAGCAAACAATCAGTTATTATTAGCCCAACTCATTGCCCTAACAGGGGTACTGCTCAGCTATCATTATTTTCGCCAATTATTTGTGAGTATGGTGGTCGGCATTGCCATACTAAACGCCTGCTTGTGGCTATTTACAACAACTTCTGTGCCATTTTAAGCGCATGTATCCCATATAACTCATGCGCCTTAAAAGGATAACGCTCTGAGAGACGATACCAAATATTTTGTTGTACTGGTTGTATGGCCAATATATCAATATCTAAAGTAACCAATTTAAGGGCTTTGGCATTGGCATTGACACTGGCATCAGTATTCGCTTGTTTTAGGCTATCTTGTTGAGATGATGCCAAATTTGAACCATTATTACTAGATACGACAGATTTAGATACCGTAGATTTAGATAAAACAGGTGGCATAGAGGAAGACTGGCGTTGCCGCTGACAATCGGCTTCTATCTGTGCCATCATCGCAACAAATTCGGCAGTTGAGACAGCAGCAGACAAAGATAATAACAGACACTGATTGGTATAATCAGGCTTTGGCTGCGCTTTGGTGGCGGTAAAATCAGGATTGACAAGCTCAGGTGAGCAGCGTATTTGCCCAAGCTCACTGAGTACCCCTCGAGCATAAGCCAGATGCTGCTTAGGGTTATGATTACTACCAAGCGATAAAAATACTTGCCCAACTAATCCAACTAACATGGGCTGTTGCAACATATCTGCCAAAGTAATGGCAACAATAGTGTTAGCCGTGTTGCTATGAGTATGATTATCACTGGCAGCAATCCGTTGCTGACTGTGTATAGTATTTATACTGGTCATGCCAGTTTGATTATCAGCGAATGTCATTTACTGTCCATTTTGCTGCATCGTTTTAGCACTGCGACTCACCTTAACCCCTACCGATGCCGCTTCATAAATAGCGGTTGGCTTGGCAATTTTGACACTGACCTGAGTGATGGGATATTTTTGTAGCAGATTATCAGCTATCAATACCGCCAATCGCTCCAACAGTTGCGCCTTAGTTTGCTGACACCACAGCGTAATGTCATCACACACACTTTTATAGCTGACCGTATCTTCCACATTATCCGTCTGCGCCGCACGCGACACATCAAAGCTCATGGACACATCGATAAATAAGGGCTGAGTTATCTGCCGCTCCCACTGCAATACGCCAATAACAGCATCTACTTTTAACCCTTCAATAAATATCACATCGGTAGTGGCTGTTGCTAATTTATCTGGTAAGTTATCTGTTAAGTTGTCTGCTACATTATCAGAATTGGGCTGGCTTACAGGCTGGCTCATCATTATTTCACCTTTATTTTATCTTTTAAAATCATATCTACAAAAACTTTTACTAAGTGTTTAAACTAATAATAAGGGTTACCCCTTATATACTCACACCTGATAGCTTGCCTTGCGTATCGTTTATTACTTATATTTATTCATCATTCGTTATTCGTTATTCGTTATTTAGTGCTTGTATTTGCTGATGCTGTCCGCTGTAATTGTTTACTGGGGCGATGCCGCCATAAATCAATACTAAACAGTAATAATGCAATCCAAATCAACCCAAATACCAACAAACGCTGAGTATCAAACGACTCATCATAATAAAAGACTGCCAAACAAAATATCAAACTTGGGGTCATATAGTTCATAAAACTCAAAATGCTATATGCTACTTGTTTGGTCGATTTATTAAATAATAATAATGGAATCAAGGTAATCGGGCCTGCCAGCATAAGCAACCAAATATCACGGCTAAACCAAAAACTCAAATGACTACTGTTGACATCGGCTTGCCAAAACCACCAAATAAAAAACGGCACAAGTAATATGGTTTCGATAAATAGACCATCTAACGCTTTGAGCAGTGTCCGCCGCTGCATGATACCATAAATGCTAAAAGTACCTGCAATCACCAAAGACACCCACGGCAGACTGCCCAATAATATTACCTGAATAATCACCGATATCAACGCCAAACCAACCGCTATCCATTGCAACGGACGCAATCGCTCTTTTAAAAACAGCATCGACATCAAAATGCCAATCAATGGACAAATAAAATAACCGAGACTGGCTGCTAATAATTGATTGCTATTCACCGCCCACACATAGGTTAACCAATTTGTCGCAATCAATACACCTGAGACAAAAGTAATTAACAATATTGAGGGTTTTTCTCGCAACTCTTGTATCCACTGCCAACGCCGAGTAGCGGTAAGCACAATAAGGATACACACAAATGTCCACATGACCCGATGCCCAATAATCTCAAACGAATCATAATCTGACAACTGTTTAAAATACAGCGGAAAAGCACTCCAAATCGCAAAAGCAGCAAATGCAGTCATGATGCCTTTACTGGTGGTGACCACGGCTGGTGGTGTCACCTGTTGCTCAGTACCTGCTGCAAACTGTGAGCTGGGTACGGATTTATCCTGAGAAGACATAACAGACAACCTTATTCACAATAAACCACAGCTCCGCTTCACCAGTCTAAAAATATTAGCTGATTTTTAAAATCGGTAAAACAGGTAAAATAGGTTTAATTAATGTTATTACTAAAATAAATGCAGCATTGATGACTAAAATCATTCATGACTAAAATAAAAAAACTTACCATATCAATTCTATTAAATATGGTAAGCCTTTTCAGGTATGATTCGTCATTAATGAGTTAATTATCAATGAGTTAATTTGTTCTAAGGCTAAATCATAAATAATTAGTTATGATTTAGCTATTAGCCATTAGTTACTTTTAGTAGCAATCGACAAACCTATCTGATTGGCAAGCTCAGCAAACCCGGGGAAACTGGTGTTCACCGTTTCCACACCATGAATGGTAATGGTATCTTGCGCTCTGATACTGGCAATGGCAAAGCTCATGGCTATACGGTGGTCATGGTGTGAATATATCTCACCGCCTGTAAATACAGGTTGCCACTGCCCAGCTTTAGCATCCGTCTTAGATACACCGCCACCATTAATAATGATGCCATCTTCGGTCACTTCACAATCTACTCCGAGGGTTTGCAGTCCATCTGCCATCACTGCAATACGGTCGGACTCTTTGACGCGCAGCTCTTTTGCGCCTGTCAGTACCGTTTGTCCTCGGGCACAGCTTGCAGCAACAAACAATACTGGAAACTCATCAATGGCTAGAGGTACAAGATTTTCTGGAATTTCAATCCCCTGTAAATCTGAAGATTCAATGGTAATATCCGCCACAGGCTCTTGACCAACATAAGTCTGATTGCTGATACTAATGTTTGCACCCATCAATTTTAAAATATCAATAACGCCCGTACGAGTCGGATTCATACCAACTTGCTGAATGGTTAATTTACTATCACGAGCGATGGCAGCAGCCACCATAAAAAATGCCGCTGAAGAGATATCAGCAGGCACAGCGATATCACACGCTGTTAACTTACCACCACCTTGCAAACGAATGCTGTTACCATCAACTTCTACCTCATAACCAAAGGCAGACAACATACGCTCAGTATGGTCACGGGTCACTTCTGGCTCAGTGACTGTGGTCGTACCAGATGCCCATAACCCTGCCAATAACACACAAGATTTCACTTGCGCCGAGGGTACTGGCAAATCATAATCAATACCTGTCAACTGACTGCCTGTGGCATCACTGCCTGTAATGCTAATCGGGGCACAACCACGCTCACCCGTTGTCTGAATCACTGCCCCCATTTGTCGTAGTGGCGTTGCGACTCGCTCCATCGGACGTTTGGACAAACTGCTATCGCCTGTGAGCACACTATTAAATCTTTGCGCTGCCAATATGCCTGATAACAGACGCATACTGGTACCAGAGTTACCCATATACAGTGGGGTACGACTGGGTTTAAGACCATGCATACCCACACCATGAATCACCACATTACCATTATCAGGGCCTTCGATGGTCACGCCCATGTCTCGAAATGCTTGCAACGTCGCCAGTGCATCTTCACCTTCCAAAAAGCCCGTTACCCGAGTCACCCCTTCAGCCAAACTGCCAAACATGATGCTACGGTGCGAGATAGATTTGTCACCAGGTACATTAATACTGCCTTGAACCTGTTGGCTTGGGGTGATGATATAAGACGCTGTCATATTATTATCCATTTGAGAAGTCGTATAAGGGGTACTGCTAAGCATGTGTCCAAAGTGACGGCGAGCCGCTTGCGCTCTACCGAGCAAGCCAAGCAATGCCGTAGAATCTTGCGTGGTGATTAAATGGCGTAATTGCTGCAAATAATTGCTATATTCATCAAGCGCGGCAATGACGGCATCTTGATTGGCAAAAAAGATATCATGCCACATAATCGGGTCACTGGCAGCAATACGAGTAAAATCTCGAAATCCACCTGCGGCATAGCGAAAAATATCCATATTATCATCATGACTGGCAAGCTGTTCGACCAGATTAAATGCCAATAGGTGCGGCAGATGGCTGGTGTATGCCAATACTGTGTCATGATACTCCGCTGCCATCGGCATCACCGATGCCCCCACCCCTTGCCACAATGCAATTACTTTTTGTACTGCTTCGGCTGAGCTTGACTCAAGCTGACACACTATCACACTATGATTGACAAACAAATCGGCACGGCGGGCATGATAACCCGAATTTTCAGCCCCTGCGATGGGGTGCGCTGGTACAAAGCTGCTAGGCAAACTCTGTCCTACTTGCGCAAAGGCAGCTTGAGCAGCATCAATGATATTTTTTTTGGTGCTGCACACATCACTGATGACACAAGTCGGGGCAATCTCACCTGCCTGCATTGCTTGTGCTATCTGTTGCCATACGGCAGCAACTGCTTTAACAGGAATGGCAATGATGATACAGTCAATACCGTCATTACTGTCACTGTCAATACTATCGCTTTTTAAAGCAAGCTCAGACTGTATCAGCGTACGCAAATCATCACTGCCTGCGGCAATAATGCCATCACTGAGTGCTGCCTCAATACTGGCAGCGTTTTTATCCACTGCCACAATGCGGCGGCTTAATTGATGGTCATGAATGGCTTGGACAAGGCTTGCGCCAATCAATCCCAAACCAATCACACAGACACGCTCAAAGATAGGGATATGATGACTACGCACCGAAGCGTGGATATTTTGGTTAAAAGACTGCCCCGCTACTGGCTGTTGAGAGAGTTGAGACGTCACCATAATTAGCTCAATACCGTACGCAACGTATCAATGAGTAAGGTATTTTCTTCAGGCAAACCAACGGTAATACGCAGCCACTCTGGCAATCCATATCCTGCCAGTGGACGCACAATAACACCTTGCTCAAGCAATGCCCGATATACCTTAGCTCCGTCGCCAACATTGACCATAATAAAATTGCCAGATGAGGGTACAAAACCCAAACCCAACGCATCAAACTGTTTGCTTAGCCAGCGTTTTTGACCATCATTTAGTTGTCTGACTTTTGCAATATACTCTTGGTCTTTGAGTGCCGCGGTTGCCGCCGCCAATGCCACTGAGCTGACATTAAATGGCTGACGAATCCGATTGAGTAAATCTGCCACATAAGGCGAGCTTAACGCATAACCCACTCTTAGCCCTGCCAACCCATAAGCTTTTGATAAGGTACGTACCAAAATCACATTATCAAACTCATCAATCAATGCACGATTATTACTCTGTGGACAATACTCAATATAAGCTTCATCAATCACCACCAATACTTCAGAGGGTATACTACCAACAAACTCACGTAATGCATCATGAGCTAATAGCGTGCCTGTTGGGTTATTAGGATTTGCAATAAATACTAACTTTGTATTGGCATTAGCTTGTACTGCCTGTTGCATTGCCGCTAAGTCATGACCATAGCGTTTGGCTGGCACTGCAATGCCTGTTGCCCCCAGCATTTTGGTCAACATAGAATACACCACAAACGCATATTCACTATAAACAATGGCATCTTTATGACTGACAAAAGTACGAGCAATGATATCCAATAAATCATTAGAGCCATTGCCTAATGTGATTTGATTCATCTCTGTATCTGTCAAGTCAGCAATGACCTGTTTTAGATAATAGCCATTGCCATCAGGATAACGTGCCAACTGTCCCAACTGCTCAGTAACTGCCAGTGTCACCAAAGGCGAGCAGCCCAGTGGATTTTCATTACTGGCAAGTTTTACCACATCATAAATACCATATTCACGGGTCAACTCATCAACAGGTTTACCCGTTTGGTACGCCTGCAAATCAAGAATACTCTCATAAGCAGGTGGCAACCGCTCAGCGACTGGCTGCTGACTTAAGTCTGTAGCAGCCACATCAGTAGAATCTTGACTGGCAGGGCTTAAGCTATCGACTGGCTGCGTGATAGTATCTGTTTGGGACTGATTAACTTGACTCATAAATACACTCTTTGCTATGTAGGGGGCTATATAAAAAATTTAGCGACACATGGTAAATATCCAATAGAAATTAAAGCACAGCTTTTGGATATGAGCCTAATACCCGCACTTCTTTGACCAACGGACGTATCGCTTCGATGGCAGCACTGACATTGGGGTCTTCAATGTGTCCATTCATATCAATAAAGAACACATACGCCCATTTATTGGGACGCTCTGGACGGGTTTCGATACTGGTCATTGACACGCCATGTTCTGATAAAGGTTTCAAGATTTCAATCAATGCCCCTGCTTTATCATGGGCAGACACAACAATCGAGGTTTTATCCTGTCCTGATGGCGCAATCGATTCTTTACCGATGATTAAAAAACGAGTGGTATTACCTGGATTGTCCTCGATATTTTCATGCAGTTTGTGTAGGTCATATTCTGCCACCGCCACATCACCTGCAATCGCAGCCGAATGCCATTCATTTTTAAGGCGTCGTGCGGCTTCACCATTACTTGATACCGATACCCGCTCGACATTGGGATAATTCACATCGAGCCAATGACGACATTGTGCAAGCGACTGCTGATGCGAGTAGATACGGCTCAAACTTTCAACTTTGGTATGTGATGCCACCAAAAAGTTTTGATGAATGGGCAATTCCACTTCACCAATGATTTTTAGATTTGATGCCAAAAATCCATCTAGGGTATGGTTCACCACCCCTTCCGATGAGTTTTCAACAGGTACAACCCCATACATTGCTGAGCCTGACTCTACTTCACGAAACACGTCAGTGATGGTGGTCAAAGGAATCGTGGTTGACGCTTTACCAAAATGTTTTAAAGCAGCGGCATGGGTAAAAGTACCAATTGGACCTAAAAAGGCAATCTTTTGTGGTGCTTCTAAATCCAAACACACCGACATAATTTCACGAAACAGCTTGCCCATTTTTTCATCAGCAATTGGACCTGTATTGCGTGCCATCACTGCTTTTAATACCTGTGCTTCACGCTCTGGACGATAAAATATTGGGTGGTCTTCATTGTCTTTTTTGACGGTTGCCACTTGCTGTGCCAAAGTGGCACGCTCATTGAGCAATGCTTGTATTTGTTGGTCCACACCATCAATTTTTTGCCGTAAAACATTCAAAAACTCAGGCGTTGCCCCAGCTTGTGGCGTTTGAGATAATGGCGACTGCTCAACCTCATTACCCAATGATTGCGACTCCTTATCAGATAAATTGTCAGATGGATTGCTCATAAGTTATATCCTTTATTCATTTTTTTAAATCTTGCTAGCCTTTGATTAGCTTAAAGGGGTTAGTCTACGTTTAAAACAGCACCCAGATAAATTTTTTAATTGTTTTTCAGCAAAAGTGTATGTCATGTGGTCTATCACTACAAATGCCACTATAAAGGCTAAATATTACTGCAATATTTAGCCTTTATAGTGATAGACAAACAACCTTGTAGAAAAACAACGGGTCACATTAAAATATGACAGTAATTTCTACTTTTGTTAGCCTAGGGGCTGTTACCAATAGACAAAACATGAGATAGTAAATTATATATTATGAATGCTTTAGTTTAACATGACACTGCCAGTATGCGCATAGATAATACTAGGGTTTTGACATGGCAGCAACATGACATCTATGATTTAAACTATTTAACTGAACCATATTGTTAATCCTATTGTTATTATGTTAAGAATCGCTGACGTTCGCAACCACACTTTGCGATACTTTTTATCTTTTGACAATTCTTTCATAGCCTTTTGGCTCTTTAATAACCTTTTGGTAGACCTTTAACCATCTTTTGATGACGACTTCACACAAGCGGATTAAGGCACATCATTCATCACAGTAAAGTGAGCTTATCTCAACCTCTGGCTGCTTTTTTGGCTAATTTTGTCACTACTTTACAACTTACATAACAGGAATACTTATGAACGCACTACAACAATTAAAAACCATGACCACCATTGTTGCTGATACAGGTGACTTGCAAGCCATCGCACGCCTAAGACCTGTCGATGCCACGACCAATCCCAGCCTCATTACCAAAGCCCTTACCCACCCTGATAAGCAAGCCATGCTCTCTGACTCCCTCAATCATTACTCAGGTAATATTGACTCAGTCATTGACAATCTAACCATACAAGTCGGCTGTGATATCCTAAAACTTATCGAAGGGCGTGTCTCTACCGAAGTTGATGCTCGTCTGTCTTATGATACAGCCGCTACCATTGCCAAAGCGCATGACTTCATCGAAGCATATAATAAAGCAGGGGTGGATACGCAGAGTATTTTGATTAAAATTGCTGCCACATGGCAAGGCATTGAAGCGGCAAAACAACTTGAAAAAGAAGGCATACATTGCAATCTCACCTTGATATTTGGACAACATCAAGCGGTGGCATGTGCTGATGCGGGTGTCACTTTAATATCACCTTTTGTTGGTCGTATTTTAGACTGGCAAAAACGTGAGCAAAACCGCCAAAACATCAGTGTCGAAGAAGACTTAGGGGTACAATCTGTCAAGCGCACCTATCAGTATTACAAGCAGCATGGCTATGATACCCAAGTAATGGGAGCAAGCTTCCGTAGTACCGAGCAGATTTTGGCATTGGCAGGGTGTGATTTACTCACCATTTCACCTGACCTACTCGATGCCCTCAGCAACCTCGACACACCTGTGGTACAACAACTGTCTGCCGATATGCAATACGAACCCATGAACAAAGTGAGCCTAACCGCACAAACTTTTAGTGACGCTTATGAGCAAGATAGCATCACCCAAGATTTATTACCCAAAGGTATTGATGGCTTTATCCGTGCACGCGAAGAGTTGGCAGAAGCATTGAATATGTTGACTCGCAAAGCATAGCCTATTACTTTTTGTCTTGGTAGCATGTAGCATTCTGCTGATATTTCAAAATATATATCTAGGACTTACGCAAAAGATAGATACCAATTTATTTTATTATAGTTTCAAATTACTGTAATATTATTAATAAATAGGTTTAACTAAACCACCTACAGGTGGTTTTTTATTGGATAAAGTTGCCACTGTGATGGATGACTACCACGAATGAAAATCCTTAATCCTAAAGTACTCATGATAGCTATAACTCCTTGCCTTTTTTTATATTCATATACAGCTATGGCAACGAGTGTATTTACTCATGAAGAATTTGAACATAACCTATATAATGAGTTAAGCCTTGAAATTGATAACGAATTTTTGGATTATGAAAGAAAAATAAAAAATCAGGATCATACTACTACTAAAATCAAATTTCATAATTTATTGCCAAGCAATATCACAAGGCTAGAATTAAGGTCTGCACTGTTGGGTGAATATATTTATGTTGGAGAATACAAATCAGAAATCTTCGTAAACATACCTAATTATGCCTTTGAAAAGGATGGCTTTGATTCTCTCATTATTTCTTTAAACAATCCTTCAAACTTTGAATCATATACAATTCAACAGGAAGTAGCTTACAAAACATGGGAAAAAGATAAAACGGTAAATATATATTTCTTACCATTTAAAAAATTAGATGAGGCTTCAGGCACTTATTATGGATATACAATTAAACTGGAGTAATATTAAAATAAAATTAACTCTCTATTTCATTTTGTAAAAATTACCATCTTATCGATATTCACATTATATTATGAAAACTATCCTGACCAATTCTAAGCAATCACCAGCATAATATATAATCTTGAGCCTATAAAATGAAATGAGTAGCATATTTGGATTATCAGTTGCCACATCTACGATGTCACTATAGGGTCTGGGTAGTAGTATGATGTCACTGGTATCTTGGATAGGTAGTGTGTCCATATTCAGTAGTCACTTTTTCTTCCTGACTTGATACAGATAAGATTAACTACATTTATCTTTCTATTCAATTTATTATTGAAGTTATCTAAGCAATTACCAGCATAACGTATAACTCTGTACAGGCAAATCTTCGAGGTTGATGCTTTGTATTCATTGGATGATTTTTTAATGTTCCTAAGTCTAATTTAAAGGCTGAGGGCTATTTGCCACACAGTACACCTCTAAGATAAGTTTTTTTGCATGACTTTTATTCTGTATGTAACTCTTGAGTATGACTTAGTGCTGCTGGCAGTGGAATACATTCTGTGGTCTTTTGTGATTGATGGGGCTGACAATATGCAATAGGTCCTTCTATATATTCTTCTTGAACTTTTGCTCCTTCAGCATCTTTGGCTGTGAGATAGACTTTTCCCATATCTATATATCTTTTTTCTTCATAGGAAGATACGGTTCGCTCTCCAGTTGCATTGATAGTAGGCAAGTCTCCAACGGCATATGACTTTAATTTATAACCATCTGCCATAAACATGAGTGATGAATAATTATAATAACCATACTCATAACGTTTGGGCGGTGATACTCTATAATGATACTCTGCAGGGGGTATTAAAAATTGTCCTTTTTCATCACTTATATCAAAGTCACCCGAACTATACATGACTTTGACATTACTAATCGGCTGCTCTGTCATTCTATCTATCACTTGCCCTTTTATTTCAGCCGTCATGTATTCTACTTTTTGTTGACAACCCATCATGGATAAGCAAATTAAGATAAGGTATGGTTTTATTAGTTTCATTAATAAGCCTTCCGTTTTCATTGTCATACTTTTCTTCTTCTATATCAGCACCGCCATTGTCGCTATTATATATTGCTGTATCATTCACTTCTGTACTGGCTATTAAATATGTTTGCTCGACTGTGGATGATATCTCAGCTATAGATTGGTCATTTTTATTATCAGTAGTACAGGCAGCCAAGACAAATAGCACATGCTAAGATAAATTGGTTTTTTCATGATTTTACTCTATGTGAGGCTCTTGAGTATGACTTAGTGTTGCTGGCAGTGGAATACATTCTGTGGTCTTTTGTGATTGATGGGGCTGACAATATGCAATAGAATCGTCAATACGCTCTTCCTGAACTTTTGCTCCTTCAGCATCTTTGGCTGTGAGATAGACTTTTCCCATATCTATATATCTTTTTTCTTCAAACGAAGATGTTATTGTGGTCTGTGCTTTATTTGTACTAAAAAAATTATTAATATAATAAGATTTTGTAATGTACTTATCACTGATAAACTCTATAGATGACATAGATAGATCCTGTATATCATGATAGTTTGGTGCTTTGACTCTATATTTATACTCTATTGCTGGAATATAGAATAAACCATTAGCATCTGTAATATCCAAGTCCTTTGATGTTATCCAAACTTTTACACTCTCTATAGGTTGATTGGTTTCTTTATCAATGACTTGTCCTTTTATCTCAGGAGTAACATATATAACTTTTTGTTGACAGCCCATCATGGATAAGCAAATTAAGATGAGATATGGTTTCATTAGTGAGCATTCCGTTTTCATTGCATACATGGCTGTAATATATCCACTTCGATACTATCCCCTTCAAAGTCCAGTTGCTTATATAGACAGTCTATTTTTTTGATAAGCTGTTGCTCTTCTGCTTTGCTTAAACTTTGTGCATCATTATAGTTATCTTTTGGATAGCGATTAAAGTCTAAGGCTAAGCCGTATTCTCTACGAATGTTATAGCGCAAATAGTCTAGTCTTATAGTTGTTCTTCTAATATCTTCAGGAAGTTCATTTTTATCACAAATACAGATGTTCTTAAAATGAGTGATATAATGAAGCATCTGAGCATCACCTGCTTTAACCATTAGTTTAGGAGAGGGATAATAAACTGACGCAGAGCTATATCTATTCCATGCTGTACCATATTTACCTCTAGCAAACTCCATATCCCCCTCTTTTTCTAATGCTAGCAAAGAATCATAGCTACTCTGTATTTGCGATGAGCCATTAATAGTCTGCCAACGGTTTGTCGCTCTATTTAATATAGCTTCACTATCTTCAAACCTCTCTTCTTTTTTATTAGTGTCGCTATCATGTATTACAATATCATTCACTACTGTACTGTCTATTAAATCTGTTTGCTCTGCTGTAGACGATATCTCAGCTGTAGATTGGTCATTTTGATTATCAGTAGTACAGGCAGCCAAGACAAATAGCACACTGCTAAGATAAATTGATTTTTTCATGTTTTTACTCTGTGTGAGGCTCTTGAGTATGACTTAGTGCTGCTGGCAGTGGAATACATTCTGTGGTCTTTTGTGATTGATAGGGCTGGCAATATGCAATAGGTCCTTCTATATATTCTTCTTGAACTTTTGCTCCTTCAGCATCTTTGGCTGTGAGATAAACTTTTCCCATATCTATATATCTTTTTTCTTCATAGGAAGATACGGTTCGCTCTCCAGTTGCATTGATAGTAGGCAAGTCTCCAACGGCATATGACTTTAATTTATAACCATCTGCCATAAACATGAGTGATGAATAATTATAATAACCATACTCATAACGTTTGGGCGGTGATACTCTATAATGATACTCTGCAGGGGGTATTAAAAATTGTCCTTTTTCATCACTTATATCAAAGTCACCCGAACTATACATGACTTTGACATTACTAATCGGCTGCTCTGTCATTCTATCTATCACTTGCCCTTTTATTTCAGCTGTCATATATTCTACTTTTTGTTGACAGCCCATCATGGATACACAAATTAAGATGAGGTATGGTTTCATTAGTGAGCATTCCATTTTCATTGCATATATGGCTGTAATATATCCACTTCAATATTATCGCCTTCAAAGTCAAGTTACTTATTCAGACAGGCCATTTTTTTAATAAGCTGTTTAACTAAAAGAAAATTTACAATGAGATATTATCTGCAATTTACCTACGTTTTATTTTTTAGTTTCTTTTTAACATCTTGTAACGCTTATGATAAGGTAAACTCTACTATGCCTGAAGAACCATTATATATTGAACTTAATATGACTGCTGAAGAGATGTACCAGCGTAATCCTGAATATAGAGCCTTTCAGGAAGCTGATGCCCAACCTATGGGGGTTACTTTTCAGGGGTATAACTTTCCAAGATATAGAGAACCTACAGTCATTATTAAATATCCTAATGGTACGTTAAGTGTTGATGGCGTAATGTCCGTATTGGCGTATGATGATAACAAACAAGAAAACTACCAACTTTCTAAAATTAATCTTGGATTTTTGTTCAATCATGAAGTAAGTGGCATCTCAGACAAAGATGCCTACAGCAAAATGATGAGTTTTTTTCAAGAACTGCAAGATAAAGGCTGGATATATTCTCATTCAAACGATGCACCTAGGTTGACCGCTAAAGACAGTTTTATATTTGCAACAACAGAAGGCGGCTCAAGTAATTATCTTGATTATAGTTATCCACTGACTTTTGATGAATGGATGCAGCTTAGTGATTTTCAGCGATGGCAATTAAGATACAACACAGAAGCTTATATGGATATAAGAATAAATAGACAAACAGATCCTTCTACTGGTCATCGGCACTATCTTATCAGTTTGGATATTTATGATGAGTTAGAAGAAATCAAAAGCAATATTGATGCTAAGGATAGAGACAGATGGCAGGCTGCCTATTCAGAGGTCTACCCAGAAATAGCTTCGTGGAGATTAGAAAGTGAATCTGCTGCTGTCAAAATGGGGCTAAAAATACAACAAGATCAGCCTGACTATACCCTACCACTTGTACTCAAAGAAACTGGTATTGATACTGCTGATTTCGTTTCTATTGACCCCTACAAAATCACTTCTAAAGAGTTTATAGAGCGTTCTGATGCAGGGGAAGACATGACCCCTTATTATGAAAATTATTCTGAGAAAAGTAAACCTGACACCACACTTAGTAGCCGAGATAATAGACGTTGCCTAGCAGGACAACCTTGCCCACAATCTGGATATTAATACCCCTTACCAAGGTGGAGGATAAAATTAATGTGTCTAACTGCCTTTAAACCAGCTATTTTATCGTTAGTCTCAATACTTATTTTTATTACTATTCAATATAGACAAGAAAGCAATAAAACCACGCCGCCTCCACAAACTATGTTACTAAGCTTTTTAACTACTGCATATAATGATGAATATCAACAATATAAAACAACTGAAGAATAAGTGAATAATGGCTTTGGTGGCAAAGTTGCTCCGTTACACAAAGATCAAAGCCACTAAAAATCAATAATGATAGTCAATTCAAAATAATACTGGTACAAAAAAGCCCTGCTAAGCAGTGAGCACAGTATATACAGGCACAGGGAAAGCATCGTGCAACTCTGCTAAATCAAGCAGTACCAATGCACCAACCACTTCATGCCCCGCTGAAATACAAAGCTCATGTGCTGTGTTTAATGTTCCCCCAGTAGCCAGTATGTCATCAACCAACAATACCTTAGCGGTAGGCAAACCATCTTGCATCTCCAGCGTATCTGACCCATATTCTAAGGCATAAGATTTATTAGCAACAGGTGGCGGTAGTTTACCTTGCTTTCTAAGTAAAATAATACCTTTACCCAAACGTCCCGCCAATAAACTGGCAAATACAAACCCACGCGCCTCAATTGCTGCCAAACAATCGACCTCATCTAGCAACCCTTCTGGCAATGCTGCCAACATGGCATCAATCACTTCATTAATATGTGTCCGCAGCAGTGGCGTGATATCATAAAAGTCAATGCCTTCTTTAGGAAAGTTAGGCACAGTACGAATAATATCCCAAAAATGATGCTGATTGCTGGCTGATGACTCTGACATAAATCAATCCCTATAACATAAATACAGATAAAAATGATGGATAATCCACAACATAAACATTAAATAAATACTGTATAGCACCAGTGTATAAGAGTATAAAAGACAGACACATAAAAAATGGGCGAATCACTTTGCCCATGTTGATAAGCTGCCAACTGATGCCACTTAATTTTTTGCAGCACCAGTTTAGCATAACTTGACGCACAGATTAAGGTTAGAAATTATTTGCAAAAAATGATCATCACCAATGACGTATGCTTCTACTCTGAATTACAAAAAAGCGATAATATGCTAAAATAGTTTTATACGAGATTGGATACGATATTTGTTTGAGCTAAATAGCCAAATAATTGCTATAAATAGCTACTGCCTATCAATCTACCCATAGGATTGAGCCATAAAGCAGCAATATTTATCCTATCATTCTCGTTTCTTAAGTTAATAAAGGAAATGGTTGTATGAAGAAGTATGAATGCATCGTCTGTGGTTGGATATATGATGAAGAATTGGGCTGCCCTGAAGAAGGCATAGCACCAGGTACAAAATGGGAAGATATCCCTGATGACTGGACTTGTCCTGAGTGTGGCGTGGGTAAACTTGATTTTGAGATGATGGAAATATAATCCACCGCTTTTAACAATGACATTTTTAATCATGGTAGTTTTAAATAGTAGTTTTGATGCGAACCCACATGTTTAAATAACAAGTATTTAAATAAAACGTGTTGTACGTAAATCATACAATATACAATTTGGATAAAACCTAGCTTTTACTAGATAACTTACTCTATATAAAAGGGTGCATATTTAATATTGCACCCTTTTTTTATGTCTATTATTCTTTTATACTCAAATGACTCATATACCAACTGATTAAGCATTTACCATGTCTACAGACAATGACTCAACTCAAACCACAAGCTGGGATAATACTAGCAATCACTCAAACTTGCCTTCAGGTTGGGATAAATTAGCAAAATTTGACTGGCAACCCTCAGCACTGTGCCCACAGATGTATTCCTGCTTCATTGATATAGATGATGAGCTGTCTTTGTGTGTCGAGGCAGGTGGTCATCCCAAAAACCCTGCCATCATTCTAATCATGGGGCTAGGCTCACAGTTGGTATTTTGGCCCAATGAATTTATTGAGCGACTCATCGCCGCAGGGTTTTTTGTGGTACGCTTTGATAATCGTGACATGGGCTTATCTACCAAGATAGACCTTGGTCATCATGAAAATCTTAGTGTGATGAAAATGATGTTGCGCTTGCAAGTTGGATTAAGCAATCAAGATGCTAAAGTTGCTTATCATTTAACCCATTTAGCTGATGATACCGCCAAGCTTATTAAGCGTCTAGACTTAGATGAAGTCAATTTGGTCGGTGCGTCTATGGGGGGTATGGTGGCACAAATTACTGCTGCTGGGTATCCACATTTAGTACAAAAATTAGGGCTATTATTTACCACCAATAACCGCCCATTTTTGCCTACGCCCAAACCACGTCAACTGTATACACTATTTAAAAAACCTGACAGCCCTAAGCGAGAGGATGTGGTTCGTCATGGGCAATGGTTTTCAGATGTGGTCGGCAGCCCAGGTCATATTGACCAGCAACGCAATATTGAAGCCGCTCAACTACGTTATCAACGTAATTATCGACCCAAAGGCACAGTACAACAGTTGCATGCCATCTTAGGCACAGGCTCTATAGCCAGCTATAGCCAAAAAATTACTGCTCCTACTTTGGTGTTACATGGCAGTAAAGATGGGTTATTGCCACCTGCACATGGTCGACAAGTCGCTGCTGATATTCCTAATGCGCGCTTTGAGCTGATTGACGGCATGGGACATGATTTACCACTATACTATCTGCCCTTTATTGTGCAAAGGCTACAACGTCACTTTATGAGTTATTAAGCCAGACAAAATAACTTTTTATTGCCGTCTAATAGCAACCCTATTTACACCTGTGTCATCTCACTGACATATCTTGGCTTTATCTTAATATAATATTCCTTAGTTTTTTATAATATCTTTATGCTACATGGCTAAACTCATTTAAGTATCATCTTAAGCAAACTATAATAAAAGATATGGCAAATTATAAAGTCCGTAAAAAATCCTCTAAATATGCCAGCTTTATGCAAGCATATAAAGTCAACACCCCAAAATATAAGTTTTATGTCGAGCGGGGTGGTGAGCGTGATAAACCTGTTATTTTGTTAATCATGGGACTAGGCGCACAATCACTGGCATGGTCAAACTTATTTTGTAAACGCTTGATTGAATCAGGCTATCACGTTATTCGCTTTGATAATCGTGACATAGGAAAATCCAGCAAATTAAAGCACAAAAACTCGCTGCTAAAAAAAAATCAACCCCTCAACAAACAGCTAAAACTCATCTCTCGCTTTAAACTTGGTCTTCCCCTACCCTTAAATACTGATGATATTCCTTATAATCTTTATGCAATGGCAGAAGATGTCAATCAACTGCTAACTGCACTAAAAATAGAATCTTGTCATGTATTAGGTATGTCGATGGGCGGTATGATTGCGCAAATTTTGGCAGCAAACTATCCGCATCGAGTACAAAAATTAGGACTATTAGCCACCAGTAACAATCAACCTTTTTTACCACCACCACATTTACAAGCCCTAAAAGCCTTGCTGGCACCCATGCCAAATAAAAAAGACACCAAGGCGATTATTGAAAAAAAAGTTGAGTTATTACGTAGTATCGGCTCGCCTGCCTATTTTAATGAATACACCACTCGCAAACATGCTGCCATCCTACACAATAGAAAGTTTTATCCCAAAGGCGTAACAAGGCAGCTATTAGCCATATTGGCAACTGGCTCACTGCTGACAATTGACCAAAAAATCACTCAACCCACGTTAATCATTCATGGAGAAAAAGATAGACTGCTGCCCCCTGCACATGCCCGTGCCCTTGCCAAAGCCATCACTCATGCCAAGCTACAAATGATTCCTGAATTAGGGCATGATATCCCCTTAGTTTTAACTCGATATTTAGCCGATAACTTTGCCATTCATTTTGCTGCGTATGATGATATTGAAGGTGATAGTATCTATCCTCTAACAAAAAAATAACAAGCCACCTTATTCCAAAAGCGGCTATTTAATCCATAAAAAAACTCTAGCATTAAGCTAGAGTCTTTTAATAACTATATTTTAAGAACTATAGCTGCTGCTTTATCATACATACTTGATAACCCTTGATAGCCTTTTGCGCTATCATCAAGTTAATCACGCAGCTTTATAGTATCTTTTTTATAGAATATATTTATAGAACTTCTGCTGTGTCAGTTACTACTTCATTCAAAACCCATACTGGTTTGACCACACCTTTTAGTTTATCAGTAACCGTTTCTTGACGCACATCTAGCAGATAACGGTGACCTGGTTGATAAGTGAAGCCTTGGATATCACTATGTAGGGTATTGAAATTCTTTTGGAATGGCTGACGATATTGCAGACATTCTGATTCAGTCACACCACCATCAGTGGTTGGTACTTGACAAACTGCTTTACGAGGCGCAATTTCAACTTGGAAGCTTGGAATATTGACTACTTTAACTATCTGTGGCTCACCGTCAACCATAAGTACACGTTGGTCGTTCAGTCCCATGCTTGAACAACCAGCTAAAGTCATGCTTGTTAAAATTGCGGCAATGGCTAATTTTTTCATAATATCCTCTTTAAGTTGTGAATTGTGGTTTAAAATTAATTATATTGCTTTTATAGTTAAACTTCAGTATAAGCAATCTCTCAATCTTGTATAAAGTCTCTTGTATTAAGTTTAAGCATTCTGCTATTTAGATCAGAACTTTTAAAACACTTCAATTTTAATTAATGATTAAACTTTCCAAAAGATTATACAAGGACGTAACAGTTTCAATCTATGTTATCTTTGTAACGTATCGTAAGATAAATAATAGATAACATAACTTTTACTTAACTACTGAAACACGCCAGCTACCTATGAATTAACTGCGATAATCTGCATTAATCTTAATATAGTCATAGGATAAATCACAAGTATAAACCGTATCCTCGTAGTCGCCTCGTGCCAAATCCACCTTAATAACAATCTCAGGGCGTGACATTGCAGCCTGCCCACGCTCTTCTGTGTAATCTTCAGCTATTTGCCCACGCTCACAGATATTTACCTCATTTAGGCTCACAGAAACATTATTTTGATCCAGCCCTTCTACTCCAGCATAGCCAATGGCTGCCAATAAACGACCCCAATTAGGATCACTGGCAAAGCAGGCAGTTTTTACCAAAGGTGAATGCGCTATTGCATACGCCACATCACAACATTCTTGCTGAGTTGCACCACCACACACATTCACACTAATAAACTTTGTTGCCCCTTCGCCATCACGAACAATCAGTTGCGCCAAACGCAAAAATACGCGTGCCAATGCCTCATACAATGCTTGATAGTGAGGATGCCTATCTGAATCAATGACACCAGTATTCGCTTTTGCAGTGGCTAATAACACACAACAATCATTGGTTGAAGTATCACCATCAACAGTAATTCGATTAAATGACTGCTGTGTTAAGCTGCTAAGCATCTGTTGTAGCAATGGCTGAGTAATATTAGCATCAGTAGCAATAAAGCCCAACATGGTTGCCATATTGGGACGAATCATACCCGCCCCTTTTGACATACCAGTAATGTGATAGGTCGTACCATCAACTGCTACTTGCTCACTGGCAAGTTTGGCAATAGTATCAGTTGTACGAATGGCATTTGCCCCTACCTGCCAATTTGCCACATTTAAATTAGCCAATGCAGCATCTAATCCAGCAATGAGTGCATCGGTATTTAATGGCTCACCAATCACCCCAGTAGAAAAAGGCAATATATTTTGTGCGCTGATACTTTCATCTAGTCTTTCTGCTAATGACTCACAGGTCAACTGTGTCCGTTTGATACCTTCTCTTCCTGTGCCTGCATTGGCATTGCCCGTATTAATAAGTAAATAGCGTGGCTGATAATTAGCTATATGCTTACGCAATACTTGCACAGGAGCAGCACAAAAGCTGCTTTGTGTGGTCACAACCGCACAGCTCGTTTTTTCAGCAAGCTCAATCACTACCAAATCATTACGATTTTTATAGCGCACACCGGCAGCAGTCACACCAATTCTTACACCATCAATCTCATAAATCGTCTCAGGATTCGCAACATTTCCTACTGGCATAACAGTAACCTTCTTATCAATTAAATAGTTAAAGTGTTTTTCTATAACACATAAATAAATATCATAATATCAAACAGCTATCACTTTAATAGTCAATATTATAGTGATAGCTGTTTTATAAAGCCCATACCACCAATTTAATTAGTCATTGGATGCAGAAAAATCAAATGCAGCCCAAATCGGAGCATGATCAGATGGCTTTTCCATCGCTCGTAGCTGATAACTAATACCTGCATCTTGACAAGAATCTTTAAGATTTGGGGTACACAAAATATGGTCAATACGAAGCCCACGTTTAGGCTCATCATTAAAACCACGACTGCGATAATCAAACCAGCTTAACGCATCACTGTCAGGATAATGTAATCGATAAGTATCATAAAGTTCTCGTGACATCAAACTAGCATACCATTCACGCTCTTCGGGCAAAAATGAGCATTTTTCTGTCTTTAGCCAGCGTTTGGCATTCACCTCTCCAATACCAACATCAATATCTTGTGGCGCAATATTCATATCGCCCATGACAACCAACGACCGCCCTTCTGCAATTAGCCCATCGATATAAGTCATCAGACTGGCATAATATGCCCGCTTCATCGGAAATTTGGTCTCATGGTGGCGATTTTCTCCTTGCGGAAAATATCCATTTAACACATCGATTTCTTGCCCATCAAATTCATAACGAGCATGGATAAACCGCTTTTGCGTGTCCTCACTATCTTCTGGAAAGCCTTTGTGCACAAAAATAGGCGCTATTTTCGACAGCAAAGCTACTCCATAATGCCCTTTTTGACCAAAATATTCGACATGATAACCAAGTGACTCAACTTGGCTTAAAGGAAACTGCTCATCATGAACTTTTGTTTCTTGTAATCCAATCACATCAGGGTCTATCACATCTCGAAGTGCCTCTAACTGATGTTGACGTGCACGAATACCATTGATATTAAAACTAACAAAACGCGGCATAACACTTCCTATAAGAATATACTAAAAACTTGTCTTGAGTGGACTATAAAATACAGACAGGCGTTATAGAAACTCTATAACGCCATCTAAACAATAAATTTTAGGATAATCAATTAAACTTGAGTTTGATTGGCAAATTGCTCACGCATGGCTTTTTTATCATGCTTACCAACAGAAGTTTTTGGCATCTCATCAACAAATATATACTGCTCGGGCACACCATACTTTGGAATCATACCTTTTTGTGCTGCTTGCTCAGCAATGGCTTTGATGTCTTTTTGCTCCGTCTGCTGATGCTCAGGTTTAAGTACAATAATCGCCAAAGGTCGCTCACCCCATTTTTCATCATACACACCGATAACAGCAACATCAGCAACCGCAGGATGCAAGGACAAAATGGTCTCAATCTCAAGCGATGATATCCACTCACCACCTGATTTAATCACATCTTTTAAGCGGTCAGTAATGCGAATATAGCCATCTTGACGAATATTGGCGATATCTTGGGTGTGCATATACCCGCCTTCCCAAAGCTCTTGACCTGCATCTTCATTTTTAAAATAGCTTTGGGTCAGCCACGGTGCACGTAATACCAACTCACCCGTTTGTTTACCATCACGAGGTAACAACTGATTATCTGAGTTCCAAATATCTGCCTCTACCATAATCACAGGTTGACCTGTCATACAGCGGCGATTGATGTCCTGCTCGGTATCCATCTGTGGCTCATTGATGGCAAAACTACTTAAGCTAATCAAAGGTGCCGTCTCCGACATACCATAACCAGTATATACCTCGATGTTTTGAGCCAATGCAGCTTTAGCAAGCCCCTCAGTCAGTCGTGAACCACCGATAATCATTTTCAGACCACCGAAATCTTCTGCACGGCTCTGCCCTTCTTGTAACAACATCTGCAAAATGGTTGGCACACAATGAGTCAAAGTGACTTTTTCATTTTGAATCAAATCAAACAATACATCAGGTGCATAACGCCCCGGATAGACTTGCTTCAGCCCTACCATGGTTGCGGTAAATGGAAAACCCCACGCATGTACATGGAACATGGGCGTCAACGGCATATACACATCGCCATAGCTTAGACCTTGTTTTTGTGGCAATACCCCTATTGAAGCCGCCTCAGTTAAGGTATGTAGCACTAACTGGCGATGGCTAAAGAAAACACCTTTGGGATTACCTGTCGTACCAGAGGTATAAAAAGTACTGGCAATGGTATTCTCATCAAAATCAGCAAATTCAAATTCATCACTGGCAGCCTCTAATAACGCCTCATATTCTCCCACCACACGTTTTTGATTGTCACCAAAAATCCCCTCACTACTCACCCCATTATCATCTAGCCAAATAATGTGCTCTATCGAGGAGTTTTCAAATTGGTAATTTTTGACCAAAGGCGCAAACTCAGAATTTAACAATAATACTTTAGGTTTGGCATGGTTGATGGTATATAAAATCTTCTCAGGAGATAAACGAATATTTACTGTTTGAATAATGAATTCAGACATGGGAATGGCAAAATAGGACTCTAAATAGCGATGGCTATCCCAATCCATCACTGCCACCACATCGCCTTTTTGCAAATTCAAATCTGCCAATACATTCGCCAGTTTATTGATACGTAAAAACAAATCGGCATAAGTCATGCGTTTTTTGTTGGCATAAACTATCTCTTGGCTAACAGAGACTTGACGGGCACGATTTAATAATTGTTTTATAATTAAAGGGAAATTATAAGCTTCTGGGGCTGCGGCATAAAGATTTGACATAACGAGACGACTTCCTTATATGATATGAATTTAACAAATTTAGTAATAATAAAGTAGTAATAATAAATTTTAATTATTATAAACATACACATTATTTATGTTATTGAAAAACAGCCCAGTTGTAAAGATAAGCCGTCTTTATATTATGGTAACAGTCGTTGTATGTGCCATGTATCATTTTGCTTACCGTATGTATAAAGGATACGGTCATGCATACGATTGGCTCGACCTTGCCAAAATTCAACTGCCTCAATCATCAGCTCATACCCACCCCAAAACTCAGGTCTTGGTACAATGCTGCCTTGTGGATATTGTGCCTTTAAGTCTGCAAATTTTTGTTCCATCTGTTCACGACTGGCAACCACGCCACTTTGCGGCTCACTCACCCAAGCTGCCAATTGGCTATCGTGAGGGCGTTTATGATAATAGTCATCTGACTGCTGTGCAGGCAGTTTTTTTATGGCACCACGAATACGTACCTGACGCTCAAGCTTATGCCAAAAAAACATTGCTTCTGCTTTTGGATTGACTGCCATATCTTGTGCTTTAGCACTCAGATAGTTAGTATAAAATAGCAAACTATGTGCTGTTAAGTTACGCATCAATACGATACGTACTGACGGCATACCATCTTCTCCACACGTTGCCAAACTCATGGCGTAAGGCTCATTAACGTCTTGCTCTACGGCAGTATCAATCCACTGCTGTAAAAGCTCATAGGCAGTATCTGGTAGATTATCTTCATCGAGTTTGTCTTTTTCATAAGACATCCTGTGACTGGTAAAATCAATACTCATAATGTGCCTAATCCTCACTCATCTCAAGTTCAATTTTCATTGCCAGTTCTTCTGCAAGCTGCTGACAATATGCCGCATCATCAGACTCTATCATCACTCGTATCACAGGCTCAGTACCAGACAAACGAATCAATAACCGCCCTTTTCCCTCTAAACTTGCTGATGCTTCATTAAATGCTTTGACCAATTCTGGATAATCATAAGGATCACGTTTTTTATCCAAACGTACATTAATCAGCGTTTGTGGCAACACATCAAAATCTGCTGTTAACTCACTCAAAGATTTGCCAGTTTGTGCCATGACTGCCAATACCTGCATCGCTGCCACTAAAGCATCGCCAGTGCGGCTTTTATCCAAACATAAGATATGTCCAGATGGTTCACCACCTAATATCCAGCCTTGCGCTTCAAGCCCCTGCATCACATAACGATCACCTACTTTTGCCCGATCAAATGGAATACCTGCTGCTTGCAGTGCCAACTCTAGACCCATATTACTCATCACTGTACCCACAACACCAGCAACCTTAGTCTCAGCTTGAGTAGCTAGGACATACAAAATACCATCACCATCGACAAGCTGACCTTGCTCATCAACCATAATGATACGATCCCCATCACCATCTAAAGCAATCCCAAGATTAGCTTTATTTTCTAATACCGCTTGCTGCAACGATTTGGGGTGGGTTGAGCCACATTCATGGTTAATATTAACCCCATTTGGCGTATTATGAATGGCAATAACCTGTGCACCGAGCTCTGCTAACACCCGAGGCGCAACGCTATAGCCTGCACCATTGGCGCAATCAATCACAATTTTAAGATGCGACAAGTCATATTGATAAGGAAAAGTCCCTTTACAAAACTCAATATAACGTCCTTTAGCATCGTCAATACGATGATTTTTACCCAGCAGTGCAGGATCAGTAATATCAATCACTGCCGTATTACCACTTCTTTTTGACTCTAAAAGCACATCAAGCTTTTTATTAATGGTATTTTGCATCGCATCAGGCAGTTTTTTACCGTCACCAGTAAATAGTTTGATGCCATTATCTTGATAGGGATTATGTGAGGCAGAGATGACCACGCCAGCATCAGCATGAAAGCTACGAGTAATATGCGAGATGGCAGGGGTTGGTAGTGGACCTGTCATGTGCACATCAACACCAGCAGCATTAAATCCTGCTTGCAATGCTGCCTCGATCACATAACCAGATAAACGCGTATCTTTACCAATGACGACGCTGGGTTTACGCTCAGGGTGAGTATTTTGTTCAACCAATACCTGACCTGTGACATAGCCTAGCTTTAAGATAAAATCAGGTGTGATTGGAAACACACCAAACTGTCCTCGAATACCATCTGTACCAAAATAACCCATGTGTTACCAGTCCTTTTTATTTATCACGTAATTGAATATATTGACTAAAAGTATAAACCCACACAGTATATGGGTCTAGTAATTTTTGTTACCTCCCATGCCCTATTTTTCAGCCTTTATATACTTTTACAATCACCATCATTAATTATATAAAATTACTTCTATGATAAAATAATAGCAATAAATACTAGAAGTTATAGAGCCATAGGCTAAAAATGGTCAATCAAAAAATCAATACTTATGCTTATAAACTCGGTTTTATACCCAATTTAGATGATTGGTTAACAGAATTAAGAACACTTATTAATAATTACAGCAAAAATACTAAGAAAAAAATATTAAGTCCTGCACAAAAAAAAGTCTTTTTAGCCAGCATTGATGCCTTATTCTTTTTGTATAACAATGGTACTTATTATGAAGTAGATAAAGAGAATAAAGCGAAAATTTCAGCCATAAAAAATGAATTAATCCACTTCTTTGACACTCAAGATTGGAATGAAGAAGAGCAGGAGCTTTTATATCAAGTTTATTTACATTCGTTTTAATGATATTCCTAAACCTTTTCTGTCAATTTAACAAACCTATACACAAAAAAAGCAGCCACTATCTTTTAATGGCTGCTTGTATTTTTCTACCCTCAAGCAAATTAACAACCTATTAATTGCTACGATGGTTAACGATGGTTAATTGATACGATAGTTTGGCGCTTCTTTAGTAATCTGCACATCATGCACATGTGACTCTTTCATACCTGCTGAAGTCACTTTAATAAACTGCGGCTTGGTACGCATATCAGTGATGGTCGCACAACCTGTATAGCCCATTGAAGAACGTAGACCACCGACAAGCTGATTAATAATACCATTGACAGGTCCTTTATAAGGTACACGACCTTCGATGCCTTCTGGTACAAGCTTTTCTACCCCATCTTTGGCATCTTGGAAGTAGCGATCTGATGAACCATTTTGTCCCGACATCGCTCCTAAGCTGCCCATACCACGATAAGCCTTGTAATAACGACCTTGAAACAGCTCAACTTCACCTGGTGCTTCTTCTGTACCTGCCAGCAACGAACCAACCATAATACAAGATGCCCCCGCTGCAATGGCTTTTGCCATATCACCTGAGAAGCGAATACCACCATCAGCAATCAAAGGAATGCTGTCTTTTAGGGCAGTTGCCACGCTATCAATAGCAGATATTTGTGGCACACCGATACCCGCAATGATACGGGTGGTACAAATAGAACCAGGACCAATACCAACTTTTACCGCATCTGCACCTGCATCACGCAATGCTTTTGCCGCATCACCAGTGGCAATATTACCACCAATCACTTGAATATGTGGGTAGTGCTTCTTCACCCAAGCCACTCTATCAATAACGCCTTTTGAGTGACCATGCGCTGTATCGACAACGATGATATCAACCGCCGCATCAACCAACGCTTCAACTCGAGCTTCCGTATCTGCACCTGTACCAACCGCTGCACCAACACGCAAACGACCTTGTGCGTCTTTACAAGCATTGGGGTTGTTTTCTGCTTTATTAAAGTCATTGACCGTAATCAAACCTTTTAAACGAAAGTCATCATCAATCACCAATACTTTTTCAATACGATGCTCATGCAACAGCTTTTTGATATTCTCATTGGTTTCGCCCTCTTTGACTGTCACCAATTTTTCTTGTGGGGTCATCACATTGCTGACTGGTTGCGTTAAATTGGTTTCAAAACGTAAGTCTCGATGGGTCACAATGCCCACCACTTTATCACTACCCGCTTCGATTACAGGCACACCAGAGATGTTATTTGTCTTAGTCAGATGCAACAGCTCACCCACACTCATATCTGGCGTCACAGTAATGGGATCAACCACAGTACCCGCTTCAAATTTTTTCACACGCCGTACTTGCATCGCTTGTTTGGTGATGTCCATATTTTTATGTAAAATACCGAGCCCACCAAGTTGAGCCATGGTAATTGCCATTTCAGACTCAGTCACCGTATCCATGGCAGCAGAAATAACAGGTAAGTTTAAAGAGATTTCTTTGGTTAAACGGGTGCTCAAATCTGCTGTTTTTGGTAACACTTCAGAATAGGCAGGCAATAATAAAACATCATCAAAGGTCAAAGCTTCATCAACAATACGCAACATACATACCCCTTGGTACAATCGTGATCAAAATTGTGGTCACAGTAAGTGGTTATAGGGTCTGTTGAACTTTCACCCCGTTAGGCTAATATCTACAAGGATACAGCTACTTTTTACTTTCATATAAAAAATGGCTAAATTTGCATAATGAAGCGTTAATGAACTTGTTAAAATCTTGATATTAATAAGTTTATTGCCTTGATTAAGTCAAATTTTTCTCAATTTTTCCTATGAAGATGAATGTTCAACAGACCCTAATTAAATTCATCATCTGTATTTAGTAGACCGACTGCTTTTATATCCTTGTTATACCGTAACATTGGTATAATCTGTATAAATAGCATCAGCCTAGCTATAAAATAACCGCGTATTATAGCAAACTTTATCCAAAACCAGCTACAAACTCTACAAAAACTCAACACCTAACTAGGGACTGTTACACCGTCATCTTTATGTAAAAAATAGCTGTATCCCTTGTAAGTACCTCACTCTCAACTTCTACCCCCTCCTAGCCTCCCCGTTAAAAAAGAAGGAGGAACTGGCTTTTAAGTCCTCCCCTTACTTCAAGGGGAGAGTTTGGGAGGGATCATATATCAATTTAGTAAAATAAGTTGAGAGTGAGGTTTGTAAGTATAAGTCTGATTTAACAAACCTTATTACCAATAAATATAAAATTATGTACGTGATACCAATGTGATACGCTCAGTTGGCAAATAATTTTCTTGCTCCTCTTTAAGATAAGTCACCATCTGCTCACGGATAGCACATTCCAAAATCCATGTATTTTGTGGTCCATCAGAGCTAACCTTACAGCGCATTTTGATGGTTTCTTCCGTTACATCTGTAATTAATAGCTCAGGTTGTTGATTTTTATCCCACAACTCATGCGCCTTCACCAACGCAAAAAATTTCTTTCTAATTTGCTCAATATTCGCACCATAATCTATATACAAATAAATTGCTGAAGACTGAGCAGGATTAGTATGAGACCAGTTCTCCAAAGTCTCAGTCACAAAATACTTCATGGGCACAATCATACGTTTGTTATCCCATGTCTTTAATACTGCATAGGTATAGCGCAAGTCTTCTACCTCACACCACACACCATCAAGCATCACCGTATCACCAATACGTACTGGCTGAGTAATGGCAACTTGCACTCCAGCGATAATATTACCCAATGTTGGCTGTGCGGCGACGCCCAATATAACCCCAGCAATACCCGCCGAAGTCAGCAAAGTTTTACCCAAACCTTCTAAGTCAGCAAACTCTGCTAGACTTATCCACACCCCACCAATAATCATTACAAAAATAAAGACACGGCGAAATACGGATAAATAAGTACGCCTTTTGCGCTCTTGTTTAAACTGCTCATCATCTAAATTTTCAATTTGTAGATTTTGATAACGATTGGCAAAAAAATTGATGATGCGTATGCCTAGCCACAAACAACTAAATACCAAACACACCCATAAAATTGGCTGCGTCGACACCGCAATGGCAGGAATGCTAGGTAAGCCACCTGATACTAAAGTAAATACTAAAACAAAACTCACAGTCACTGCAAAAGGGGTGGTAATCTTACTAAAAAAATCTGCCACGCTGTGATTAGAAACCGTCACGTCACCTTGTTTCTTTTTGTGATTGGCATACCAATTGATACACTTTTCCACACCTTGACTAAACACCCAGCCTAACCCTAATGTTAACAACATAAATAACAGTAAAGCCAAATATTCCCAAATACTGATACCAAAAAACTTACTGACCAACCAATCTGGCAAATAACGTTCAAACTCAGCAGGTTTATGCACATCATACAAAGCATCAATATTAATGACTGTTTGTGATGAAAACACCCAAATAGGGGCATTATCTTTAACCCGTACTCGCTCCATAAATATCGGAATATTGCGAGATTTATAACTGATATAACCAAGCTTAATAGAGCGGCGTGGAATACCCATGATGCTATTTTGACTACCAATCGGTGGCTCTATTAATCCATCGGGACGGTCTGGTAAGTCATCATAAAGATATAAATTATTCTCAAGTAACAGATAATCAAGCTTTTGAGCCAAATCTGCACTGAGCGTGGTTTGCTGCTCGGTAGGAATAGAATTAAGATTTAACGCATACGCCGCCAAGCCAAACTTTTTTTGTGCAATGGCAGTTTGAAAAAACTCAATGCTGGCGAGCGGCGTTTGTAAATTAGCAGGGGTTTTTAAGGGAGGTAAGCCTTGATTAAGGCTAGTCAGTGGATAGTACGCTTGATTGTACTCTCCAGTCAGCGCATTGTTTGCTTGTAATTGGCTGGCATGATTGGTTTGTGAATTGGGTTCTCGAACCAAACTTTGAGCTTCTCCAATCCATTGCTGCTGTATATAGTCCGTTAAAGTATCAGGCTGCTCAATGATTTGACTAGATGCTTGATTAGATGCTTGATTAGTTTCAGCAGCCTGAGCATCTGTTGCCATCACACTCATATAAATGACAACAATGCCTATTACTACAGTTAACATTAAACAACTGACATATCTAGCCGAAGAAATTGCTTCTTTACCATCCCTCATTAACACTCCCTACCAACAAACTCACTAGCCTATTATTAGCAGGTAATTTATTGATGATTATTCAATATTCTTATCTTAGTTTGACCATAAAATTAACTCTCTCTGCGCCATGTTGTCCCTTGACGACTGTCTTCTAATACCACACCTTGCGCTTTTAGCAGCTCACGTATCTCATCTGCTCGGGCAAACTCTTTATTGGCTTTGGCTGCTTGTCTGTTAGCAATCAACGCTTCAATTTGTTCAGTGCTAAGCCCATTATCTGTTTGCAAACCAGTCGATGCCTGCAAAAAATCTTGCGCACTGTTTTGTAAGATATTCAAACTTGCTGCCAAAGTTTTTAATTGGCTCAATAAAGTTGCAACCTCAGCAACTTGCTCCGCTTTCACCGCTATATTAATGTCTTTTGCCAAGCCAAACAGCACACTAATAGCTGCGGCGGTATTAAAGTCATCATTCATCACCCGCACAAACTCTCTACCCACTTCTGAGGTATAAACCACATCTGTCTTATTTGCTTTATCTGTATCTGCCTTATGGCTATCATTCTTGGCATCTGCCAACAACTGTTCAGCATTTTTTATCGCTTGATATAAGCGCGTCAATCCAGTATGAGCATCGTTTAATGCCGTATCCGAAAAGTTGACCTGACTACGATAATGGCTAGACAAAATAAAGAAGCGGATAGTCTCAGGGTTATATTGCTGCATCACCTCACGAATGGTAAAAAAATTGCCCAATGATTTTGACATTTTTTCGCCATCAACATTGATAAAACCCACATGCATCCAATGATTGGCATAGGTGCAGCCAGTGGTCGCTTCTGACTGTGCAATCTCATTTTCATGATGTGGAAACTGTAAATCATGTCCACCACCATGAATATCAAAGGTGTTACTCAAACACTTTATCGACATTGCCGAACACTCAATGTGCCAACCAGGGCGACCATCTCCCCATGCAGATGCCCAATGTGGCTCACTAGGTTTGGCTGCCTTCCACAACACAAAGTCAAATGGATTGCGCTTAATCGTATCCACTTCTACTCGAGAGCCTGCCTGCATCTCATCAAGCTGACGACCTGACAGTTTGCCATACTCAGCAAAACTATCAACCGCATAATATACATCACCATTATCAGCAGCATAGGCATGATTGCTACTAACCAACTTGGCAATCATCTCTTGCATCTCCTCGATATGCGCTGTGGCTCTCGGCTCAATATCAGGCGATACACAGCCCAATGCAGCGGCATCTTCGTGCATGGCTTTGGTAAATCTTTGCGTCAGCGCACCAATGCTTTCATTATTTTGCTGCGCACGGGCGATAATTTTGTCATCAATATCGGTGATATTACGTACATAGGTCACTTCATAACCTAACTGCCGAAACCAACGCACAATCATATCAAATGCAACCATGACCCGAGCATGTCCAATATGACAATAATCATAAACAGTCATACCACACACATACATATCCACCTTACCTGCTTGCAATGGCTCAAATTTCTGCTTTTGATTATTCATTGAGTTATATACAAATAAAGGGGCAATTTGCTGTGACTGTGATAAAGACAAAGGTGTTGATAAGCTTTGCGTTGCTGCCGTCATGACATTCATATCCTTACAACTATAATTAACAAAATGGACTAATAAGATAAATCAATAAAATAGGTTATTATTACTCAAAAACTATCACATACCAAATAAACATAAATGCCATTAAAACAAATGATTTTAATATAAACCATTGACCAAAACACTTTAACATCTAAATCTAAATCCAAAAAAACAAACTATAAACACGCTTGATTTTAACTACAGTAAGCACGGCCAATACCCTGCTGGATTTTAGGCAAGCCATAGACATAGTAAACTTACTTCAATCCGCTATAATTCATACACTAATCACTGTAAACTAATAGCCTGCAATCATAACCTAATATAGCTAAAGAACAACTAAACAGCCGACACGTTAGCAAAACATTGATTAAACTGCAAGGACGACACATGGGCAATCGACTCAGCAAAATATATACACGCACAGGGGATAATGGCAAAACGGGCATGGCAGATGGTAGCCGAGTGAGCAAAGCAGATAACATCTTTACTGTTATGGGCGATATTGATGAGCTTAACGCACATATTGGTATGATTAGAGCCTTATTAACAACAGCATCATCGACTAAGATGCCTGCACCCACTAATCCAACACCCTGCAAAATCAGCCACTATCAGCATCAACTTAGTATCATTCAACACCTTTTATTTAACATTGGTGGCGAATTGGCAATGCCTGAATATCAAGGTGTCAAGACGCAGCATATCGACTGGCTTGAAGCAGATATTGATGCGATGAATGCTCACTTGCAACCCCTCAAAGACTTTATCTTGCCAGCAGGCAAGCCGTTAACCTGCCAAATTCACATCGCACGTACTGTATGTCGCCGTGCTGAGCGTCATGCTGCACGACTCAATGAAGACAAGCCCAATGCGCTATCAACCACCACCTATCAATTTATCAACCGTCTATCTGACTGGTTGTTTGTTTTTGCTCGGCTTAGCAGTCACACCGCTTTTTTGGCAACTGACGATGAACAGAACAATCCCAGTCAAGAAGTGTTATGGGATAAAAATATTTTAGATAACTTTAATCAAAGCAATCAGACTTAGCCTTTATTTACAGTGCATTTTCAACAACTCAATATAGTCTGCCCAATATAAATCCACCACGGTGTTAACCTCACTCGATGTACTACTTGTACTATCTTCACTCGGTTGCCTTGTGGTGAAATTATATTAGATTGACTATAGCAAATAAAAAACGACAATTTTTAGCTAAGATATATGTAGCAAAAATTGTCGTAGCTCATAGAAAATATATTAAACAAAACACAATTTTATTTTTAATAAAAATTATTTAATAAGTTACATCTTCTTCAATAATAACCATATCCATACTATCATCTGTTGGTACATTCAACTTCTGATTGGCTTTGGGTACAGATGGTGCTGCATTACGATTCTCATTAATCGTTTGTTCTACTGACTCATCTTGAGTATTACTGGTAATCGGATTGCGTATGGTTTCCACCTGATTTTGCAACTCTGTGCCACGACTACCCAAACTTGAACCTGTCGTATTAGAAGATTGACGATTTTGACGTGTTGTGTCATCTTGAATTCTAGGCTCTGCTGGTGGACGAGGTATAACAGGGGCAATCGGGCGCACCGTATGGTTGCTATTCGCACTGGTTTCTACCATTTCTTTAAGCTGAGACTTTGCCATAATATCTGCCACTGCTCTGATAATGGCAGGTTGTCCAACGACTTTTGCCACTGCTTGACCACCTTGCATACCTACTACATAGGTAAAAGCATCATCAACCAGCATATTATTACTTAGTCGTACATTTGCAGCCGCCAAAGTTTGCTGCATATTTTTACCTTCTACCCCATTATATACTTCATTCGCTAAATAAATATTTTCACTTGGTAATGTCAAACTTAAACTGGTTTGGCAAGTTTGCATTCCATTGCTATTGGTCGAATCCATCACTGTTGGCGTAGCAAAATCGATGATAATGTCATTCATAGCACCATTGACGGCTGCCATATCAAAGTTTGCACCAACTTGGGTCGCATACTTTGATATCTCAGTACGAGATTGCTGAGCAATCAATTCTTTTATTGAGCGTGATAAAGTATTTTTAATTGTCGCATCATCGCAGGGTATAACAGTAGTGGCATCTGGAGACACTACCTGAGTTTCTACTGTGCTATCAGTCTCTGCCGTGGTGGCAGTATCCTTATCTTTTTTACTACAGCCACTCATACTTACCACGCACAGCAAGCTCAGGCTCAAGGCAGATACCCATTTGCCTTTTGAATATGTCAATGCCATTATTAAAACCTCACTAAATTAAATGAATAATGAATAGATAACTGGTATATTTGGTTATGACTAACAATAACAACAAGTAGCTAAAATTAAAATATGAGTTTTAACAACCACAACGTCGTTTTGTCATAAAAAATATATTTTTAGCTGCTAATATATTTGCCACATAACCAAACTTTTATAAGTTATTAATCGTTGTCTTCGTCATTGTTTTAAATAAATATTATTTAATAGTTAAATATAACCAATCATCATACTATTAACCTATATTTATTTTAACAAGTCAGTAAGTATATTACGACTATTATATAAAGTTTGTTTACCTAATTGCTTTATAATATCCTATTCGCTATGACACTCATAGCCATTAATGATAATAAATTTTTTTGTTATTAAAGATGCTGTCATGAAATCATCAACGTCTTTACAAAATTTAGCCAATTTATCTACAGCCACTTATGCTACGCCAGCCGTACCAACTGTACGCCTACTGGGACATCGTGGCGCACGCGGGGAGTTTATCGAAAACTCTGAATATGGCTTTAAAAATCTGCAACAGTTTTATCTTAATACCCTCAGCAATCACTGCACCCACCTAAATAACAAACCGCAAAGGCAGTTAGTTGGTATAGAATTTGATGTTCAGCTAACCTCAGATGGGGTATTGGTTGTGGTACATGATGAAACCCTCGAACGCTTTTATCGCCTACAAGCTCATATTAATGAATTAAGCTATATTGAGATTAAAAAACTCACCCAACCCATTTTACCCATCATACGGTTGCAAGACTTACTGCCACTGCTATCAAAATATCCACGTATCGAATTAGAAATAAAAACTCATTCACGTTCGCAACCACAAAAGATTGTTGATGCACTGATAAAAACATTTGCATCAATAAAAAACAATGATAATGATATTGATCTCCGTCACTTACCGATTACCTTAACAAGCTTTGATGAAAATCTACATGTCTGTCTACAACGACATACTGCCTTAGCCTCTTTTGCCCGAGGATTATTAATCGAAAAGTTTGACAACCCCGAAAAAATCAATTTGGCGAAACGACTTGGCTGTGGACATTTAGGTCTTTATTATGCCGCCATTACACCAAAAATAATCGCCAGTTGCAAAAAAGCACACATGACAACCAGCGCATGGACCGTCAATGAAGCACAACACATTGATTACCTAGCGAGTATTGGTGTCGATTTTATCATCACTGATTACCCCTGCCTTTATAGCAAATATAACAAACTACCCATTCATAAAAATGAGAGCTAATTAATATAAAAACCTTGATAACTGATAGAAACACCCAATTTATCTATTATGCTTTATAAAAAAGCAATCACTTTATGGTTATTTATAAAAATTGCATCTTATCAATATTTTAAACCATAATTTGTAAATCATAGGTTGCAGAAGTTATGTATCTCAATTTTCTCTTTTAGCGACAACATTTAGATACAATAAGGTGATATTGGGACATTTCTACTACCAAGTAGCATTAAAAAACATCATTTTTTAGTGCATAAGTGTTCACATTTACCCTGTTTTAGAGTAAGCTATGTCTTACTAACTTCTTACCTTTTTTATTTTTTCGGCGTTAGGATATTTAATATGAAAGTTACAAAAATCGCAAAAATGGGCATCAAAGTTCCATTGAATGTTATGCGTCACTCCGTAAAATTTGGTAAGAATCTGTTAAATGTAGCAACTGAACAACTCAATCAACGTAGCCAACAACGTAATCAACAACATGGTTATGATGGATATGCCGCTTCAGCAGCAAAAACAACGGGTTCAGCAAAAGCAAACGAAATCAATGTGGCTGTTAGTAAAGGCGGTGCAAGTACACTAGCAACCAAAAAAACCCTAAGCAAAGTTAAAGTTGCAGATGATAGAGAATATACTGAAGAAGAATTACAAGAACTGGCATTTCAACATGCCTCTATTAACTGGATTCCTGCAACCGTACTGATTGCCACACCCATTGCCGCTGCCGTCATCACTCCTTGGTATCTCATGACCCATGAAGTCAGTGCACCCGTTTGGGGCGTATTTGCCGCATTTATGGCTTGGACAGGTCTGAGTATTACCACAGGCTACCATCGTTTAATGGCACATCGAGCCTATAAGGCACACCCTGTGGTACGTAATTTCTTTTTGCTTGGAGCGACGTTTGCGCTAGAAGGCTCAGCATTTGATTGGTGCTCAGGACATCGTACCCACCATCGTTATGTTGATGACCCCATTCAAGACCCCTACTCTGCCAAACGTGGATTTTGGTTTAGTCATATTGGTTGGATGCTGAGAAAATATCCAAGTGGTGACTTTGATTACAAAAACATTCCCGATTTAACCAAAGACAGATTATTACAGATTCAACATAAATATTATGGTATCTGGGTATTGGCGACAAATGTTGGTCTGATAGCAGCCATTGGTTGGCTGATTGGTGATGTTTGGGGTACATTGGTACTAGCAGGATTACTACGCTTAGTACTGACCCATCACTTTACTTTCTTTATTAACTCACTGTGCCACATGTTTGGTACACGTCCTTATACTGATACCAATTCTGCCCGTGATAACTTCCTACTGGCAATCGCAACGTGGGGTGAAGGTTATCACAACTATCACCACTTCTTCCAATATGACTATCGTAATGGCGTTAAATGGTGGCAGTATGATCCTACAAAATGGGTGATTGCAGGCTTAGCAAAAATAGGTCTTGCCAGCGATTTGCGTACCGTAGATGACATTACCATCAAGCACGCTGAAGTGAAGATGCAGTTTAAACGTGCTGAGCAAAAGATTGAAAAGTTATCTAGTGAAACTTTTACAGATATTGACCACGCTTTACATACTTTTAAAGATCGTATCACCTTTGAATATGAAATGTTTAAAGAAACGGTTGCTGAATGGCAAGATCTGAAAGCAAAAGCCATAGAAATGAAAAAGACAGAGTTTGCTGATCGGCTACATGAAGTTGATGAGATACTTAAAGATCAATACACGCTACTTGAAAAACGTATATTGACCCACAATCGCAATTTAAAACAAGCATTTCGTCTGATTGCTAAACAACCTATTTAAATAACTGATATTAATTAACATACTAACAATAAACTCATAATAATTACAGATTTTTCGCTTTCTCCTACCTCTCGTATTTCTTTATACGAGAGGTTTTTTTTGCAATTTTTTTGTAGGATAACTCCATACTATTTTTTTATAGTTTAGTAGCCATAGCAACGCAAATATAATACCATTTCATCACATCATGTACTCTTCAACCACCATACTAAGCAATCCCTATGAAATTTGATAACAGCTATGCCACTTTAGATCCACGTTTATATCATAAGCAGCCACCTACCCCACTAAAAAACCCACAAGCAGGGCATTTTAATCCCATCATAGCCAAACGCATCGGCTGGAGCGATGATGTTGAGTTAATGCAAAACTGGGTATCTATCTTGGGCGGTGAAGTTATACCTAATGGCTTTGCCCCTTTAGCAATGGCGTATGCAGGTCATCAATTTGGACAATGGGCAGGACAACTTGGTGATGGACGTGGGTTACTGATGGCGCAAGTACGTGACAACAATGATCAGTTAATAGACTTGCATCTAAAAGGTATTGGTCTGACACCTTATTCACGCATGGGAGATGGACGCGCAGTGCTACGCAGTACTATCCGTGAGTATCTGTGTGGACATGCCATGACACAGCTAGGCATTGCCTCATCTTCTGCACTTGGCTTTGTAGTCTCAGATACTGCGGTACGCCGTGAGACGATAGAAGCAGGAGCTGCCCTACTTCGAGTTTCGGACTGTCATATACGGCTTGGGCATGTTGAATGGATTGCCAGTTTTGCCCCTGACCTGCTTGTAGAGTTTACCGACTATATGATTGACACCTACTATCCTGATAGTCGTCAAGCCAACTATCCAGTGGTAGACTTTTTGACCCAAGTGGTGAAAAAAACTGCCATAATGATTGCCAACTGGCAATTGATTGGCTTTGCTCACGGTGTGATGAATACGGATAATTTATCCATCACCGGCAGTACCATTGACTACGGTCCTTTTGGATTTTTAGAGCGTTTTAACCCAGCATGGATAAATAACCATTCAGATTATACAGGACGCTATAGTTATCAAAATCAGCCTGCCATTGGGCATTGGAATTTAAATGTATGGCTACCACATTTTATGCGTCTGACCCAAGCTGGGGTAACCAAAACAGCACTGGCAGAATGTTTGGCGCACTATGAAACCAGCTTTATGCAACATTATCAACATGGCATTTGTCAAAAATTAGGCTTAGCATATCCTATCCAACAACCTAATGAATCGATATCAGCACCAGACTTAGCAACCAATCGTCTGGCATTAACGTTAGCTTATGATTTATTGTCCATCATTGAACAAAATCGACTAGATTATACTAATAGTTTCCGTGCTTTATTAGCAGTCATTGATGCCAGTAACTTTCAACATGAGCATGACCTACTGCAACAACTCACATTGTCTTTAGATGCCAAGCAACTAAAACTTTGGCAAGATTGGAAGACTCGTTATTTACACTATATTGACCAATATACAGAGGCTAACGAAGTTGTCAGCACACTACAAAAGCATAATCCAGTGTATATACTGCGTAATGCCATGGCACAGCGTAGCATCGAGATGGCAGAGGCTGGAGATTTTAGTGAAGTCGAGAGACTATTTCAACTTCTTAGTAATCCTTATGACGTTCAAAATATTGCCACTCAAGCAGATGTTACCCCACCTGCGGCTGATGCACCTGAGATTGTTATTAGCTGCTCATCTTAAGCTTAGCCATAATTTAGCCGAATAAAGATAGGTTTATTTTTTTTGTAAATTTGACTATTTTTATTTATGATATTGGCGAGTTTTTATACTTAGCCACTGGTCAATAGTTAAATAAATGTTAGAATAGTCAACGACTTTTTTAAGATTCTACTCAACTGACTGTTGTTTTAATATTCAATTGTTTTGATATTCAACATGACTGAGTAGCAGATTTATACCTTTGTATCACGACAATTTCATTCTCCTTTCTTCCAACTGATTGGTTTTTACAATGAGCAATAATTCAAGCAACACATCTTCAGACACTATCTCTGATGTTATCCCCACAACACCTTCTGCCAGCATGAATGCCGAACAATTCGAGCAAGCAGCCTTACATTATCATCAGCATCCTGTACCTGGAAAAATTGCAGTTGTGCCGACGAAACAGCTAGCAAACCAGCGTGATTTAGCCCTAGCATATTCTCCGGGTGTTGCCATTCCCTGCTTAGAGATTGAAAAAGATCCTAAACTGGCCGCCCGCTATACCGCCCGTAATAATTTGGTTGGGGTGATTACTAATGGTACCGCTGTATTAGGACTGGGTAATATTGGTCCGCTTGCCTCAAAACCTGTGATGGAAGGTAAAGGGGTATTATTTAAGAAGTTTGCAGGTATTGATGTCTTTGATATTGAAGTAGCACAAAATGATCCAGACAAATTTATTGAAGCAGTTGCTTCTTTAGAACCCACTTTTGGTGGTATTAATCTAGAAGACATCAAAGCACCTGAATGTTTTAAGATTGAACGTGAATTACGTGAACGCATGAATATTCCTGTATTTCATGATGACCAACATGGCACATCTATTATTGTTGCCGCTGCGATGATTAATGCCCTTGATCTCATTAATAAAAAAATTGAAGACATCAAAGTTGTCTGCTCTGGTGCTGGTGCAGCCGCAATCTCTTGTCTAGATCTTATCTGTGCGCTGGGGGTGCAGAAATCTAATATCTATGTATCAGACTCTCGTGGCATCATTGCCACTAGCCGTACGAATCTAGATGACTCTAAACAACGCTATGCTCGTGACACCCAATTTGCTACCCTTGATGATGTTATTGAAGGTGCAGATATGTTTTTGGGGCTTTCAATGGCTGGCATATTGACACCAGAAATGGTGAAAAAAATGGCAAAAAATCCGATCATCTTTGCTCTTGCTAACCCTACACCAGAGATTATGCCAGAGCTGGCACATGCAGTACGTGATGATGTCATTATGGCAACTGGTCGCTCTGATTATCCCAATCAGGTGAACAACGCCTTATGTTTCCCTTATATTTTCCGTGGTGCACTTGATGTGGGCGCAACCACCGTCAATGAAGAGATGAAAATTGCCTGTGTGCATGCCATCGCTGCCATGGCACACGTTGAGGCAACTCCGATGCCTGGCGCAAAAAAAGTCGATACCGTCAAACGTTTTGGGCGTGAATACTTAATTCCAGGACCACTTGAGCCAAATTTAATCTTAGAGATTGCACCAGCCGTTGCCAAAGCAGCGATGGACTCAGGTGTTGCCACGCTTCCAATTGAAGACTTTGATGCCTATCATCAAAAACTCTCTGAGTTTGTATATAACTCAGCATTTGTGATGAAACCGATCTTCGCCAAGGCAAAATCTGATCCGAAGCGCATTGTATACTGTGAAGGTGAAGATCCTAATGTACTGCGTGCGGTACAGGTCGTGGTTGATGAAGGATTGGCATACCCAATTTTGGTTGGTCGCCCCGCGGTTATTGCTGCTCAGTCAGAAGCGTTAGGACTGCGCTTAAAAGAAGGCGAGAATATCGAGATCATCAACCAAGATAGTGATCCTCGCTACAAAGACTACTGGCAGTTTTATTATGAGAAAAATAAACGTCGTGGTGTCAGTATTGAGTTGGCACGTCGTGATGTGCGCCGTAAAACTTCATTGATTGGCTCATTGTTGGTCGAAAAAGGGGATGCTGATGGCATGATTTGTGGTACATTCAGCTACTATCATCTACATTTAAAATATGTACAAAATGTCATTGGTAAAAAAGAAGGGATCAAAGACTTCTATGCGATGAACGCTGTATTGATGCAAGATCGTAACGTATTCATTGCCGATACCTATATTCATGAAGACCCAACTGCTGAGCAACTTGCTGAAATGACAATATTAGCAGCTGAACAAATTCAACGTTTTGGTATTACCCCTCGTGTTGCTCTGTTATCTCATTCAAACTTTGGTACTTCTGATCGTGCAAGTGCAGTCAAAATGCGCCGTGTGTACGAACTGCTAACAGAGATGAATGTAGATTTTGAGTTTGATGGTGAAATGCATGGTGACGCAGCGATGGATGAAAGAATCCGTCAACATGATTTGCCTTCGAGCACCTTAAAAGGCTCTGCAAACTTGCTGATTATGCCAACACTGGACGCGGCAAATATTGCCTTTAACCTACTAAAAACAGGGACACACAGTGCTTCATTAGGCCCTATTTTACTGGGTGCTAATAAACCAGTACATATCTTGACACCATCTGCTACTGCAAGACGAGTGGTAAATATGACAGCCTTAGCTGTTACTGAAGCACAAGATTTACTTGAAGAACAAAATACTAATAGCTAACTAATTACATTGCATAAATAGTATTAGATAGTATTATAATTTAGTTTCTTTTATTATATTAGATAGTTGAGCCAGTTAATGATTATTAGCTGGCTTTTTTATATGGGTATAAATAACGCAATTAAGACCTAACAGTATGCACTAAATAGATCTTAAGAATAAGAACCTGTATTCACAACCCATAATGGTGGCTTTTTGCCTAAAATAGACATACTACGGCGTTAAATTTTGGGTTAAATAGAGTAACTATTCGCCCCAAAATTTGCCTTGTATTACGCAATTTTAGTTTAAAATTCCCCTGATTTTGGATTATGAATACAGGTTCTAAGAAATAGCTAGAAATATTAGTATTTATCAGTTTAAATATTATCTAACTCATATCTTTAGCAACAACTCTCTAGCAAAAAAGGATGATGACCATGCAAGTTTATTTGGTTGGTGGTGCAGTGCGTGATAAGCTGCTCGGTAAACCCATTAAAGACCAAGATTTTGTGGTTGTGGGTAGCAGCGTCAAGCAAATGCTAGAAGCAGGATTTCTACAGGTCGGTGCAGACTTTCCAGTATTTTTGCACCCCACGACCAAAGAGGAATATGCCTTAGCGCGTACAGAGCGTAAATCTGGACATGGCTATCAAGGATTTGAGGTACACGCCAGCCCTGATGTCACCCTTGAGGAAGACCTACAGCGTCGAGATTTGACCATCAACGCCATGGCTCAGCAAATTCATGGACTACATGATAGCCGCCCGATCAATGATATAATTATAGATCCTTTTGGTGGGCTTGAAGATATCAAAAACAAAAAACTACGCCATGTCTCCAATGCCTTTATCGAAGATCCTCTACGGGTATTGCGTGTGGCTCGATTTTATGGACGCTATGCAAACGATGGATTTTGTATTGATGACAGTACAAAAGCACTAATGACTCAACTGGCAGATTCAGGTGAGCTAGATCATCTAACCCCTGAGCGCATCTGGCAAGAATCTAGTCGAGCACTGATGCAGGAGGCACCACAATTATACTGGCAAGCACTTTATGATACAGGTGCTCTACAACGCCTAAGCCCTAGTCTAACATTGGCATGGAAATCATCACTTACGCGTAGATTAATTAACCACGCATTACAACTGAGCGCTCAACTTTCACTGACGCTGCAACAACGCTGGGCTATATTAATGAGTAGCTTTGCACCCACAGAGTTCATTTTTTCTGAGCAAACCTCCTGTGCTACTAACAATACTGTACCTACCCTTATCAAAGCGTGGCAACTCAATACTCAAACGATTGCGCAGCAGTTGAAAATTCCAAAAAATTTAAACAAATTTGCTGAGTTATTCGCCACCTATTTTACTCAATTATCTCACTTTGCTAATTTAACTGCCACCGAACAACTACATATTATCCAACAAACCCACGCCCATAAAGAGGCGCAATTACTACAGGATTTATTAACAACAGTGCAGACTATCCTGTTGGCAAAAAATTATCTTGCTTTAGATGATGCCATTACTTGCTTTCATGCTGCTGACATCAAAGACATTGATGCAACGCTACAAGGTGCTCAAATAGGAGATGCCTTGATGCAAATTAGAATTGAAAAATTAGAAAACCTACGTGCTGACTATTAATTTTGGCTTTTTGGGTAATAATTTATGATTATTTTATATTTTTACTTGAAAAATTTTAATAATCAGGTATGATTGTCGGTCTAAGATTTAGGGCCCATAGCTCAGTTGGTTAGAGCAGCGGACTCATAATCCGTTGGTCGTAGGTTCAAGTCCTACTGGGCCCACCATATTTGAAAACCCCGTATGCTATAAGCTTCGGGGTTTTTTATTGCCATTCTATATAGAATTAAAACAATAGTGAATAAGTCTGTTTTTAACTTTCTGATACTATTCTGATACTTTGATATTAGCTTTTAATGCTTTATTATGGCTTTGATTGTTGCTTATTGTTGTTTGGTGATTCATGAAAATAAAGCTTACTAAAAAGTTTGTAGATACAGTGCCATACGCAAACAATGGCACAGATATTTATATGGATGAGGATCTATCAGGTTTTGCTTTATATGTGGGCAAACAAACCAAAAAATACAGATTACATAAACGCATAAATGGTGAGTTACGTCGTGATGAGGTTGAAGAAACACACTTAATTACTCTCACAGAAGCACGTGAAAAAGCCAAGTTAATGATGGTTAATATCAAAAAGGGGCTAGATGCTTACGATGGTATTAATGCTGAGCCTAAAATACAAGAATCCAATATTAATGTGCCGACACTACGAGAGGCTTATAAGTATGTCAAAGAGTCAAAGAAGCGGCTATCAAAACGCACCATAGAAACTTATGATAATCAGATATTATCAAAATTAGAAGATTGGCTAGATCTACCATTGAATGATATTAACAAGTCAATGGTTAGCGATATGCATAAAAAAATAAGCAAGACTAGCAAGGCTCAAGCTAATGCTACTATGCGTGCATTTCGATCAGTATGGAATTATTGCCGAGTAAGTTTTTTAGATGAAAATGAAGAGTATGTTCTTAAAGAACATCCTGTAAGTATTTTAAATGCCAAAAAGGACTGGCATAACATAAAGCCAAGAACTAGACATGTAGAAGAAGAATATATACAACCCTACTTTAAAACACTGATTGATCATGTTAATGGTAGTTCTCACAAGTTTGCACCACATAGTAATAATGCTAGGGATATATTAATCATCTTCTTATTTACTGGTGTACGCCTAAACGAAGCCCAGCCACTACGCTGGACGAATGTTGACTTAAAAGCAGGTAGAGTTGTATTTAAAGCGACTAAAAATGGATCTGACTATCACATGCCCGTCGGCAAAATATTACATGCCATTTTACGCGAGCGAAAAAAACTCAGCATGGGCGACGAATGGGTATTCCCAAGCAATCTAGCTACAAGCAATGATCACATTAAAGATTTAAGTAAGAGTTATCATCATATCTCAAAAAAAGCTGGCTTGCATATTACGCCACATGATTTGCGACGTACATTTGGCACAGTAGCAAACAGCCTTAATGTAAACTATCCTGTACTTAAAAGATTACTAAATCATCGTGAAGCCAAAATTACAGATGACGTGACGCTGCAATACATTCAAGTATCACAGCGTCAATTAAGAGATGCTTTAAATGAAATAGAAAAGTTTTATTGTAAGCATGTCAATATGACTCAAGATGAGGTTATACAAAAACTTTATCCGTATTAGGGAGGGGAGGAAGCCAACCATATTAAATATAAATAATAGGCTCATCAACACTATTGCGACTTTCCATATCTTCATCGTACAACACATAATCACCAGATTCATCATCTAGTGTCCATCTATTGTTAGATACTATCACTTTGTTACTCATATCCTCATAGAACATGTCTGCCGCTACAATCGTCTCAGCATCATTAGCCCCACGGTAGACTTGAGCAACCTCATCGTCTTTCTGGCTACCCACATTGAAGCCCTGCTTGCGCAACACCTCTTTTAACGCCCACCAGTAAGGACCATATACTCGGTAACGCTGAATATTGCTTTTGAGTCGTGCGTAAATAATATTAGAGGCAAACTCAGTAAAATCCACCTCTGGCTTTTTTTTAGCTAGATTTCTTTGTTTTTGGGCAGTTTGCTTACTCAAAAATTCTGGTTCAAAAATATAATTTTTCATACTAACTCACTTTCTCAATTTGTAAATCATTGCTTGCTTGTGGTTTATCTTCAATAAGTTTTAAATATGCTCCATAGCTAATAACCCAACACTTATCCCTACCATTCCACAGATATTTTCGATTACCCTTAATTTTAGCACCATAGTTACTGGCATAATCTTTAATATCATCTTTCCATGCTCTGGTATTACCAGTAATATTGACTAAATCATCAGCTTGCATGGCATCATTAGATGATGTGGATGATTGCTGCATTGATAAATCATGCAGATAATCACTTAAATACTCATACTTAGCACCAAGTCTTAGTTTTATCGCTAATAGCCTATCTATCTTATGCTCATCTAAGTCGTCTGGCAGATAAGTACTTTCATAGAAATATTCTTGATAAAACTGTTTTATAAGTTCATTGAGTGTTGGATTATCTGACTCATTTAATTTGCTAACCATATCAGCAATAATATCATCTATGTTGGTTGGCTTATCATTAAGCAATACAACTAATAATGAGTTTATTGCTATCACAGATTCGTCATTAATATCCAGTTTTATATTATTAGCTTTAATAAAGTCAGCAAGCATACTACTAACCATACTCTCCAGTGCATAAAATCCATCTCTTACAACTGTCACATGACTATCATGCTCTAATGTAAATGTCTTATTGGTCAAATCGACAACTACACCATCTTTTTCATAAGATTCTATAAGCTTATCGGAAAGCAGTGTACTGCTATTTAACATCCAAACAGGTAAAACAAAAGGAAATTTACCATTGATTAATTTATGATGATGTCCAACTAAAGCAATTTTAATATCATATATGGGCTGAATATCTTTATCGCGATATTCGGTAACCATAGGTACAGTATTGCTGTACAAAGGTTCTTGCAAATCACCTTGAGCATGAAGATTATCCTCTATTTGTGCGGCTTGCTTAATATATTCTAGATAATCCTTGTCATCAGGCAAAATTACTTGAGCATTAGCAAGATTTATATGAGCTCGTTCAGCCTTGCCCTTATGATATCCATCTATTGATATCTGATAGATATTCAAATCATCAGTAATCACAGCCAAAGTTTCAGTTTCATCATCAACAACAAATGCTTCTTTTTCAACATAAGTATCTCTAACAACCTTTGCCTCACCTTTGACTATTTTTACACCCGCTCCGACTGGTAGCCCACCAACCTCTTTGGCAATATCATCAATGGCAATGCCCGACTGTTTGATAAGATTTTCTGCCGTCTGCCTGGTTTCATCATACTCCGCTTGATAGTCACTATCCTCTTTGATAATTACTCCCATGCTATATGAACCTGATAGCAATTTCTCAAATCCATTCTTCCAGAAGCGCCCTTTATCAGATGGCTTAAACTCTTTATAATTTTGCTCTAACTTATCATATAGATCATCAGCCGTGATAGTCACAGCAACCTTTTCTTTTTCTGGCTCATCAGGCTTGCCATAAGAATAACTACGTTCTTGCAACTCCACTGAATCAATGATGGTTTGTAATTTAGCAATGGCAATAGCTTTGGCTGACTGATATTTTTTGATGTCGTTTTGCCTAGTTACCTCTTTACGACTATTCTTTTGTGAGTTTTGTAGATTTTTAACATTATCACGCACAATGCTTATTACATCAGTAAAATCACGCTCATAAAAACTCTTGATACTTAGTTTATCTAAAAGCTGACGTTGTTCAGTAATAATATCTAAGTTAATCATTTGTCGACGTTTCGCTGTCTCTACCCTTGCTTTTTGCTCATTTTTCGCCCTTTGCGCCTGATACTTATCAATGGCATCTTGATCACCAATAGAAGAGATTAAGGCATCTTGTTCTTCGCGTGAGATACCACCAGATACTGCCACTGTGTTTTTATCATCATTAGACAATACACTACTAATCCACTCATCTTTTTTATTGATCATGGTGCGTTTAAACTCATCAAACGTGCCATCAGCGTCATAATGATAGATGGTGACTTTATCAGTTTTATTGCCCTGCCTTGCCCCACGTCCATTACGTTGCTCAAGGCTATCTGGGGTCCAACCTGTAGTTAAATGATGGATTGCTTGCGTACCTTTTTGCAGATTGATACCTACTTCTGCTTTTTTATTGGCAATCACCACTTGATATAAGTTATCTTCACCCATCGCATTAAAGCCATCTTGAATATCAATCATTTGGTCAGGCTCATTATTCGTCTGACCTGTAATAATAACGATTTTATTGGCAGACATACCTGCTTGAGTGGTTAATAGACGCTTAATTTTGTTATGCAAAAACAGATGATCACAAAAGATAATTTGCTTAACAATTTTGCTATTTGTGCCATCATTATGTACACCACGAGGATTTGCCATCTCGTTTTTAAAGTTTTCTAACATCATAGCTAGTTTGGCTGGTACAGTAACGTCCAGTTTTAATCCTGCTTTATCTGCCATTGCCTCAAATGAGCTTTGTACCTTAGCGTTAAGCGTATCAATGACAATTCTCTCACGCCCTTGATCCATAATAATACTAGCTTTGATGATAACCTTATAACCAATTAAGGTTTTTACGCCATCAGATGACTGCCATTTTTCACTGGCATTATCTGGGTTAGTAAATGGGCTGATACGAGATCGCTCATCACTGTATTTCTTTTTGTTGAAAGTGTTGATGACTTTTTCAGCAATATTCTTTTGTTCTTTATCAAAATCATAAAATGTGGCTTGATTGCTAAATTCATCATCAGCAATCATCACGTCCATTTTACGAATAAGGTTAAATGGGTGCGCCATTAACTCATCGGGCTCACCAAACATTCTTTTAACTTGTAGATAGGGGCTATTGGGATTAAAAGGGCTATTGGGGTCTTCTGGAGGTAGTCGCGCCTCTAATTTATCATTAACAATGGCTTGAGCCATTTTATAGGCTTGTTGAAACAGCTTGATTTTTTCTACCGTGTCATCATCAAGCTTAACCTTTGATGCGACTTCATCACGTTCTGGTATCACCACTGATAAACCCACATCACTGGCATCTTTAATGGTTGCCGTTGAGTTAATCGCATGGCGTAATATCTGTACGTTACGAATGCCTATAAACACATTTTGCGACCGTTCTCCACCATCAATGGTGGGCACTACTTCCTCCTCAATCTGGCACATCACCTGGATAAAGTCATCTGCCCCATTAATGCCACCTGCCATGCTGTTAACTGCCCGTCGTCCACCTGCCAGCGACAACATAGAGTAAATTTCTAGGGGTGAGTTGGTGATTGGGGTGGCTGATAGTAATTGTACTCCATCATTATTAGCTGATAGACTGCGGATATACCATAGCTTAGCTTGTGCGTCCTCACCCCTTGTAGATGTTTGCGACAATGATAGATATTTGACTTGGCTTTCAGTGTTGGGTGCTGATATGGAATTTTTAAAGGCATGTGCCTCATCAACCACCACACTATCAATGCCCATATCTTCCAAATAAGGAGCATTGGATTTAATATCAATGGTTTGTATCAGTTCGGCAACCAATCCCTGTGCTTTCTCATCTTCTTTTTTTAACTCATGATGTTCATAAGCGGTATCAGTGAATTTAAGATATTTGGCATACTCCTCAATACTGCCCTCTTTTAAGCGAATACGTCGAAATGCTTCATAGGTCACAAACACCTTGCGGTACTTGCCATTGATTGCCTCTAATAAATCCTCATCATATTTATTAGAATATACCCGAAAGCCATCACCTTTTTGGCGTAAGCCAACAAAGATACAATCGTCCATATTCTCAAAGGCAAATTGCGCCTCTTTTCGCCAGTTTGATAACACACTATTTGGCACAACAAATAAAGTTTTTTGCTTAGCACCAATATTATGTACATGCTGGGTACTAGCTAAGGCAGAAAAGGTTTTACCAAGCCCTACCCCCATGCCATTAATACCACCAAAATACCGTCCTTGACTGCGGACAAAGGCGTTTTGATAGCCATGTAAGGATAATTCTGGATTAAGCCCTGCAATATCAATCGGACTTTCATCGCTATTTTGAGTAAAGTACAAATTGTCATCGCTGTTGGCTTTTTGGTCTAACTCTAACATTAACTTATCATTGGCTTTTACCCACGCATTAAACTGTACATTGGCTTTATTAATATCTTCAGATAGCCAGTCCAATGCTTCACGATCCGACATTCCTAACTTAATACCGCCTAAAGTAATCGTGCCTTTTGCCAACCAATCACCAATACGATTATATAACTTCTCACTGTCATACAAGTTACTTCCAGATACATCAATATCAGGCGTACCCCGCCCATATTCATCATAAGATACGTAAGCATCTTTATGTACAAACTGCTTTAAAAACTTAACCTTAGTTTCAGCATCAATTAGTGGTGAACGTAGGTCAAACTGCATTTTACGGAAGTCAATACGGTGCACTTGTTGCCGCGCCACAGCTTTTTGAGCAATCAATTTAGCTTTGATATCTTCATCAGTCGCTTTACTAATTTGACTATCTATGTCCCTTAAGCGTTCTGCTAAATTACCCACCAAAAAGTCATCAGCATGGATAACTTGACTGCCATCATGATTGATAAACCAGTTATCATCACGTAATGGGTCAATTTCTGGGTAAAGTTCGGCAAGTTGTTCACGGCTTAGATAGAGGCTTTTGTTTTCATACTGCATACGTGCCATTTTATTCTCATAGCTATTTGCACTATCGCCTGTATCAATCGTAGTATCAACATCTCCACGCCATGTACTGCTATACTTACCTTTTTGGTAATGCAAGCCAATAAGTTTCCATGCTTGTTTGGCTTGCCCTGTCAGTTTGCTATTTTTGCCATCTAAATAAGCAGTTTTCATCGCCTCGGTTAAATCTGGGGCATGATTGACATAATCATATCCATAACCATGTTTGGCAATAGTATCCTCAATCGCTTTTGCCAAGGCGATACATTGCCATGTTGCTTGTAGATTATTGCGAGTAGCAGATTTTTTAGTATTATCAATCAATGCCATCATACGGCTATCAATCAAATCACGCTGATTAGTAGATTGACAATAAGCCAGAAGTTCTTCTATTTGCTGCCATGTTACTTCATTGATTACTACGCCAGTAGCATCACTCAAATTGGCTAACAATGATTGCATTTCTCGGTCTGTATCAGTAACGACATTCTCAGTTTCATGCCAAACACCATCGCGGTATGTCAACTGTTTGCCATTTTGAAATACCGTATCACCATTGTGATACTGGATAAATGTTGGCTCACTGGCATTAAGTAGTTGCCAATCAATACGACTATCTCCGAACTTAGTCATCATTTTGGCAATTTCACTGGTAGGCTTGGTGCTAACAACCTTATCTGCTAATTTGCCAAAGCGGTCTGTAACCTGTTTAACTTCACCCAAAATAAAGTGTTTGCCTGTTTTTTCAAAGTATTTACCGCTTAAATATTCGTCCCATAGCACATTACTGGTGGTTAAGGTATCTAACTCACCTGATTTATATAATTCATCAATGGCATCTAGCGCATCACTGCTGTGCTTGCGATAAACCACCACATCAGTAATTACATCAGCTCCCGTTTGGCTAAAGACACTATTAGGCAGACGATATGCCCCCATAAACTCAGCTTTGAGGCTGGTAAGTTTGCGTAGCTTTTGATGGCTGGATTTTTTACCTGATACTACTGCTGTGGGAGTGATGAAGATGGCTAAACCACCTGGTTTGATTTTTTCGAGTGAACGTAGGATAAAATAGTTTTCTAAGCTTTCATTTTGATAGGCATTATCTAACAAACGGTTTGCCCCGCGTGCCGTTTTACTGCCAAATGGCACATTGGTAATTACCATATCTTGACTGTTATCGTCAATACGTGACGCTTCTTGCTCAAATGGGGCAACCACGGTATGACTACGTTTACCATCGTTTAATATTTTGGCAATACCGCCAGAGGTTTCGTCTAGCTCAACACTATCAATAATTGCCGTTTGAGGGCTAGTAGCAGTAAAAATACCCGTACCTGCCGATGGGTCAAGTACCTGACCACCTGTAAAACCCATTTGTTTGGCCAACTCCCACATACCAGAGGCAAGCTCTTTGGGGGTGTAGTATTCATAAGCACTACCCCGCTTACCATCACGCCCCGTTAACCCGCCACCATTGCCTGTATATTTTGCTAAGGTTTCAATTTGCTCATCAGTTAAGTCAGATCGAGTTAAGCCTTTTGTTTTAATTTGCTCTAATAATTCAATAGCTCGGTTATTGCTTTTTTGGCGTGTGGCTTGAGTAGTAGGAGTATCTATACTATTACGATTATATGGAGACGCACCTATGCTAGTGGAAGTTATGTTATCTGGCTCTTTGTCATCATCTTTGTCTAATGGTTGATTTATCCCTTTCAATAAAGATTGCAAATCAGATAAATCACTCAATAAATCATATTTACCTATCTCATCAATGCTAACCCATGCAAACCCTTGTAATTCCCCTTTTTGTAATTTTACAGTGACATCATCACCCACATTAGCAACAAAACGATGGGAAGTATTACCATTTTCTAATCGCTTACTATCAATAGCTTTAAGCTTTGATGGGCTAATCTTAATTCCAGTTTCCTCAAATAACTCTCGACTAGCCCCCTCAGCACTGCTTTCCCCTTCTTCAATCTTTCCACCAGGTATCCACCACTTATTCGGCATAAAATCATCATCGGCATTACGCTGAACTAGCAAGATATGATTGTCTTGGTTAATAACCAAAACATCACCATAATTTAATGAATCTTCTGCATGATTATCATCAATCAGTTCTACTTCCAAACTATCTAGCAATACTTCAAATATAGTGGCATTGGTTGTTTTATCAGTGAGTTTATCAAATTGGTTGACTTCATTGTTAAGCTGTGGTGTAATAAATAAAAGCTCATCACAGTACCTCATACTGGGTCGATTTTTTAAATCGAACTTGTTCAGTTTACGAGATAAACATGATGAGTTTTCTTTATTTTGTAAGCTATCAAGCTGTTGTGAAGCAATATAGTAAGCAGAATTTCCTCCATCTATACGCTCACCAATTTTAATTCTTGCCAAATAAGTTTTGCTATCAATTTGTATTTTTTTACTAAACTCATAGAAAGCAATAAAACTATCACTACGGTCTTTATTTAATTCTTCTCTATCTCCAACACTACCCTGTAATAATATCTCTGGAATGCGAGGTATAGCTAATGCTATAGCTTCACGATTTGCTCGTGATGTCATCTTACCTTTTGCCTTACTATTTAGTAGAACATAACCTAATGTTGTTTTGACAGCATAGCCTTGTAATTTTTCAGCAAAATAAGTTGCAGATGCTGTCTTTAAATTACCTTGTTTAGATTTCAAAATAACTTGGAAATCCTTATCTGCCTTTTTACTATCCCACGAATGTATAACTTTAAAGCTAGCAGGCAAAACCGCCTCCTTTGGCTCTACCGATGTTGTCTGTGAGACTTCCTGTTTGTCTTGTACTGCATATACCCCCAACTTTTGTAGCTCAAGTGCCACCTGCTTACTAGCACGTATTCGCGCCACCGCATTATCTGCATTTTTAAGCTGTAACATGGCTTGTTTTAAGGGTTTAAGCTTTTTAATTCTTTCAAGTGCAGACATATTCAATTCCATCACAGTTAACAAAGTAATGAAGTTATTATCGCAGTCTCTATCACTTGAGTTTTCAGGTGTTCCTAAAGCAAGTAGGGTTTGTGTCACTTTATTTATTTAATATTAAGTTTTACTAGAAACGATTGCTGAGACTGTACATATAGTATAGTATTATAGTTGTGGTATAACGATATGGCTGAAAAAGCAGCCTGACAAGCTAGGTTGTTATCATAAATAAGTCAATTCTTAAAGAAAATATAATATGACTGCACCTCAAGCACAGACTAAACTTAATGATTTAAGCGAATTCATGAATAGTTATGAAGGGCTTGTAAATCCTAAGAAATTAGAGTGGCATCGTTGGCTCAAAGATGCTCAGGCACTTCGTATAAATGATCCTGCTGAAGGTTATTTAATGGAAGGGTTAGTGTATCGAGCACAAGGGAAAATTGCTAAGGGTTTGGAGTATCTAACAAAATCTTATAGACTCGATAAGATGGTTGCTGGTAAAAATTATGCGTTTATGCTGGCTGAGAATGGGCTACATAGTGAAGCAGAGTTGGCATTTTTGCAGTTACTAGAAATTAATAGAGCTGACTCTAGTTTATTAGAGGGTCTATTACTTAGTGTGCATCGAACTTTGAATAAAGATAGTTTAATGAAAGCAATTAAATTATTTTGTCCAACCAATCCTGTTGCTGACAAAGTCAGGGCTGATGCTTTTGTTCTTATAGAAGAGATAGATGCTGAGATAGCTAGCTTAGAAATGTTGGATATTCCTATTGAGGCATACAGAGAGTTTTGGGAAATAGTAGATAAAACTAAAAATAAGTATTACATGGGTAACACTAAAGTTATTATTGAGCATCAGACAGATGAGTTTGGTAAGTCATTATTAATTGAAGATGTTTTGCCTAATGTCAGTGCTGAGGATTGTGCAAGACTAAATTATGAGCTAGAGAAAGCGATTAATAATGAATACCTATCAGATATATATCGGAAAACAAACTTTAAGTTTACACCATGGATAAAAGAGCAAGAGACTAATACTCAAAGTCAGCCAGAGACTACTAGTGTGAGAGAGATGCCAGAACCATTTGACTTCGATTTAGAGCGTATGGAAAAAATGCTAGATACGGAGTTTGTAGAAGTGCCTCATTTTAATACCGATGAAGAGCTGATTGCTTGGATTGAGGATGGTGCATGATAAAGGTTGAAATGGGAGAGGCTTTTCGTTCAGAATTTTCAAACTATCCTAGTTCAGATAAACTAAAAATTGCTCAATTTATCCGTCATGTTAAGCAATATGGATTTGAAGGGTTAGAGGGTAAAAATAGACGTTCTGATGGTTTTTCAAATGATGACCCTTTATTTACACAAAAGATGGATTTGGTAAAAAAGTATAATTTGTGGCATTACCATATTGGTATTCCTAATTATGAGAAGTCATACTCAGGAGATTATAAAACTTCTGAATATGTGTTGCACTATATGAAAGGGGATGATTATATTAGAATTGTTGATATATCACCCCATCCACCATTCAAGTTACCAGATGAAAGTTATTTAAAATAAACAAACCCACTTGCTTAGGTGGGTTTTTTGTTTGTATAAGTTAGCTGAAACCTTTATTTTTCGGTATGAGCGTAATTTTACGCTTATACAAATAGCTTGATACTTTTATTTAAGTACCTTAATATAGGTACAATCATTAAAGTAGGTGAATTATGGATATTGAATTATTAGAAGCAATCGGAAATACATTATATGGTGACCAATGGCAAACTAACTTAGCAAGAAGTTTGGATATTGATTCTAGACGAGTGCGGCAATGGATAAATAAAGAAAGACCTATTCCTGATTGGTTAGCAAAGGAGTGTAAAATTCTTCTTGAGAAGAATAAATTAGAGTGTGAAGAATTAATTAAAAAATTATCTTGACCGTGTTCCTATAATTAGGTACATTAATAACATTAAGACAAGGCAATCGTGCCAGTCTGTAACTTGGAGATACACAAATGAATGCTATGGCATTGACTTATCAACAGCTTGTACAAACCCATGATAATCAAGTAATCACTACCTCAAAAATTATTGCTGATACTTTTGGCAAATTGCATAAAGATGTTTTAAGAAAGATTGAGCATTTATCAGCTGAAATTCAAAAAACATGGTATAAGACAAATTTTCGTCTGATACAAATTGAAGTAGATTTAGGTCAAAATCGTACTCGATTAGATAAAGGCTACGAACTCACCAAAGATGGGTTTATGTTACTGGTGATGGGTTTTACTGGTAAAAAGGCGATGGCATTAAAGATTGAATTTATCAATGCCTTCAATTGGATGTATGATCAGTTACAAAGAACAGACAGCAAACAACGAGAATGCCTCATATCAGCATGTGACAAGTTAGCGGTTGGCAATACACTCAGAAGTGAAGTGTATACGATGGTCGCAAATCATTTTGGCTATGAGCGAGTAACGCAGATACCAACGCCTTTATTACCTGAAGCCGTCGCTTTTGTTTACGATGTAATTTTAGCAAGACAGAAAGGCAGTACCAACCAAGACTACCAAAATAGCCTACGTTTACTAGGTTTATCTAAAGTTGAAGACATTAATCATGCGGTAGGCGTTGCTAAAAAGCAATTGTGCCAGTTTGAGCATGTTTTAAAAGCCTTAGATTGTGCCATTGAGGTTATCCATACCCATAATCATACCAACGGTAGTGTATTTAAAAACTTAGAGAATGAGCTAATCGGTAATAACAAATAAGATTTAATTTATCAGTAAATAGAGAAAACCCCCAATCAGCAATGGTTGGGGGGTTTTAAGAAGAGAAAATATAGTTAGGCAGCTAAAAACATTGCCCGTTCATCTTTACGTCGTCGAGTAAGACCCTTTAACTCGACTAAATCTCCTCTTACCCGCCCCTTATTCCATAACAAGAAACTATCACCAGCTTTTTTATAATCACCCGCCTTAATATATCGTACCACGCTTGACCCTGCCAAACCACGAGTACCAATGTTATAAGCCAATGAAACCAAAGCGTCAAACATATTTTGCGTAATCTTACCTTCAGCAATTTCATCAGCAAACAGCAAATTAACCGCTGGTGCAAAATCCATATTAATAATATTTTGTTTAAGTTCACTAGCCCGCTTTTCTGTTATGGGTTTATCGCTCATAGATACAGATTTACGGTTTTCATAGTACGTATTACCATAACCTATGGTCCAAACTCCAACAGCGTCACGGTATGGGTGTGCAACAAACTTCTCATATTGTTTGATAAAATCAGAACCTGATTTAGATAATTTCATTTGTTTGGTTTTATCTTCATCTTTCCAACCATTAATCTTTTCCAAGGCTAACATTAGCTTGGTAGTACCAATGAGAGCCAATACCTCATTAGCGCCATCAACCATATCTTGAGTCAACCGTCCATTGTCTTGATGCTCACGCAACCAGTTAAAAAACTCTTCTTCAGTCATACTTATCTCCACCTGATTTTTGTTGCATTTTATTAATTAAAGACTGATTAACAGCCTTTAGGCGTTTAATTTCATTTACTAAATTTAGAATATTACCTGTCATACTACGCACATACATAACGATTAAAATCATAGTTATTAGCAATATGATACGAGCTGACATCGTTTGTAGAGACGCATGAAACACATCACTTGCAAAGTCTGCCCAGGTTAATGTCAACCACATTAGTGCCAGTAAAATAACAATTGTTGAGATTGTTTTTTGTTTGGTACACGACTTACGGCTAAACATCATAAAGGCACATAGTGTTATCCCAATAAAAGGAATAGCATCATTGACATGATTCCATGTGATTAAATTCATTTGTTGCCTCCTGACAGCAAATTGATAATGCTCACCAGACGTTTAACAATTAACTTACGCACAGAAGTTTGTAATTCATCATCTCGCTTTAATTCTGATAAGTTATGAATCAAAACAGAACCTGCAAACGATACAACTAATGATGTTATTAGCATAATTCCCACTGGAGGGTGTGCAGTAAAAGCAGGTAGAACAACAAATGTGCCAATAATTCCAGTTATAAAACCAATAAATAGATTACCTATCTTTCGACCATTACTTGATTGATATTTTTGGTCTTTTTCCGATAATGTATCTGTAAAAAATGCCACAAGAGAACCAATAGCAGATAATAAAAAGACAGCAACAAAGAAATACCAAATTGGCAAATTTAAATATAAAAACTCATGAGGTTGATTTAACTGTTCACCAATGCTCAGTTTAGTCAACCCACTATTGATACCATCGCTAATAACAACAGCACTTGTTGATGCACCAATGATGCTTGCTGAGGAGCTAATAATAAGTGCCAGTGTTGTCTTTGCTGCTGCAATATTTTGCGGCATAAAATCTCCTAACGCTTTGCTAAAAGCTTGCTAAGTGCATCAATGCGATCAATCAAAGCACGTTTAAAGTGATGCTCGTTTTCCAGTTTTTTGGAGTTAAACTCGAAAGTTGGTGATGTTTGATACAATTGTGTAAATGATAGCCCCATTGTAAGTGCTTCTTTTAAGCTCATTTTGCCATGTTCCATCCATATATTTGCTTCACTAAGTAATAAGCTTTGCAAGTTGGCTGGCTGTCCCGCGCAAAGCGGCAAGGGTGAGAAATCGCGCAGGTTCAGAATGAACCAAACCCTCCGTGTTTTGTTCCTGATTACTAGCTTGATTAACAGATAACAAAGTAATGCCTTGGTTATCATTACTAATATCAACAAAATGAGTCAGACTAGCTAACATATCACTATAGATAGTCACCAAATAATTAAATATATACTCTGGTAAGCTTGTCAGCATTGCTACTCGATTTTGCATCAACTCGTTAATCTCGTTTTCAGTCAAGCCAACGCTAATAGCCTCCCACTTATCATATTTATCATCACTATTATCTTCCCCCATAATTTGAGTAAAAATATCACCATATAACTGACATGCCATTTGTCCACACAACCAATCAAATAAGTTTTCACACTGGGTTTCTAGCACACAAACATGTTTACCACGTAAATGCTGAATACTAATATTTAAGTTAGGATGCTCAAAACTATCTGGCACATCAGATTCAATCGTTGGCAATAAGTAGCGATGCTGGTCACCCTGCTCAGAATATTTATGCTCTGCTAGCATTTGTTGGTTAAGCAAGATGTAATATCGTTCTTGCACAGTCAGAAGGTCGGCTAACTCAGCGTCATTTGTTAAATGAGTGATTAAGGCACTCAGTCGTTTTTCATTAAATCGCTCAGGTATTTTGGCAATGTCCATTGCTTGGCCAATGGTCAAATCAGGTAAACTGATTTTGTCTTGTAATAACTGTAACTGTATGGCTGTTTGCATACTAAAACTCTCTTATTATTTAACGTCTAAGGTTGGTAATATCGCTTTTATCCCAGGCTGTCAGAGATAACAGTGTAATTGTTGCACGCACAGCTATACGGCTGCCGTCGGGTGTCATCGGAGCAGTAATAGGAGCTGAAATACTTTCGATAAATAACGGCTTATAAGTACAGCCACCATATTGCATTTGTACGATAGGAGGTATGACAGAGGGGAACAAACCTTCAGTTATTCCATTTTGTGCCGCACCAACTATCAATGACTGACTCGATAGTTGCTTAGGGGAGGTCCATTGCTGTAGCTTTTGCATGACCGCTTCAACTTCGGTTTTAGCATCTGCCCATGCTTGTAGTACCAATGTGCCACTGATACGCACAGAATTAGAGGAGGTATAGATTTGACGGCTATTAAGCTTGGTGAAATTGGAGCGATTAACTAACCCTTTTAATGTGCCATTCACTGACTGCAAAGCACTATCTATCAAGCCACCATCACCATCGTCACCAATGCCAAAAAAACTATATAAAGCAGATGGCAGTTGCCCTGATTGAATCATACCCATCATATTGGGCATACGCCCTTCGGGATTTGAGGATTCAAAAGGGGTAGAATATTGCGCCTCAATAGAAAATTCAGCATCTTCAAACAAAGACATCACTTCTGGTTCGTTTGTGTCAACTGTATAAGTCTGATTGCCCTGCCCACCTTCAATATTACCCTCTATGATAGGACGAATTTTAGCTATCAAATTAGGGTTAAGCCCTTTTTCTAGCCATAATCCGCCCAATGTCTGTGTGGACTTCTTTTCAGGTGCATTGGCAATATAAGTATTTTTCACGACAACTACTCAGTATCATTACTTGTACTATTGTCATCTGAAGCAGACTGAGCATCAGCTAACATGCACTGCTTAACATGCAGGGCGACTTTATCCAGACGGTCTGCAAGCTCTTGATTGCTTTCTACTTGATGATATAAATCCTCAAAAGCATCATCATCTAGGCTTAATGGATTCCAATCATCAGCAAATACTTCTTGTTCTAAAGCAGTGACTTGAGCTTCTAAATCAGCTAGATTTTCAGATTTACCCCCATCGTTATCATCTTCCACAGGTGGCACTGCCTTTTCTTTCATCGCTTCATCAATTTGCTTATTCAGTAACTCAATATCCTTATTAAGTTGCTCAATAGTAGCCTGTTTATCAGCGACCATTTGCTCAGCTTCTTTTAATTCAGCTTCGGTTTTGGCTTTGCGTATTTGAGTACGTTGAAAGCGAGTAGAATTTTTGGCTGCCAGCCGCATCATACGATTAGCAAGGGCGGGAATTTGAACATTTTCACCATTTTTTGGTGATAAAACGGCTGTCACATCACGTTTATTAAGTAGCCATTTCCAGCTAATCATAATGTCGTCAGGTAGAAGTTTTGTCGGGGTACTATCAGGGTTATGAAACCAGATAGAGAGTTTTTGTCCATCGGACAAGTCAAATACAAATGCAACGTTAGATACACCTTGGCGTTTAAATGGCTTGGTTTGAGTGACATTAGTAACCTGAATATCATCATTACCCGCCCGACTCATGGCACTATAAAGACGGTCCTTGAGAAGTGGCAAACGATTATTAGTATCCATCAATGAGTCAAAACTAGCAGCTTCAGCCCCCATCTGCATTAAAGCATCACGTAAATTAAACTCACCTACCAACTCATTGTGTGTATCACAACGCATCATATCACGATATAAATCACTATCATTACCACCATGACTAGCAAGGCTCATACCGTCCCATGCCACATCATCAAAAGTTACTCGGGTTGCCTCACACGCCAACTCGGGAGCGGTGATAACTGGTAAGTAATGTTTATCTTGCGATGGATTATCAAGTAGTTTTTGGACAGCATCAATAGACCATGTACCATCCTGTTTACCCAAAATTAGATTATCAAACTGGTGTTCACTATCTAAAGCAACAACCACACCGTAATCTGTACTCTTGCCACAATCGGTTTCCATGTAATCAAATTGAGTCTCAGCAATGGTCAAAGCATGGTCATCGTCTATTGCACCAGCAATTGCTACCGTATCAATATACCTGCCACCATCAGCAAATAGATTGATAACGTGCCAATTATCATCTTCACTACCCACACTGGTATCAAAACCCATGCCATCAAAGCCTCCTTCATCGGCAATTAACGCATGAATATCCCGATGTTTGCCTGTGATGATGCCTGTTTCGTAGCGACAATAACGAGTCGTTTGGCTACCATCAGGTAGTGTAATGGTGTGATTAGAATGAGCTTTATTAAGTTTGTTATACATGACCCTACCTTGCCAATAAGATTTTTGATGGTACTATTGTGGCAAAGTCAAAGTAGATTGGTTGAGGGGTGTTCCAAGGCAAAAAACCCCCAACCATTGCTGATTGAGGGTTTTGTTTATTTACTGGTAAATTAAATCTTATTTGTTATTGCCAATTAGCTCATACTCTAAGCTTTTAAATACACTACCGTTAGTACCATTATGGGTATGGATAACCTCAATGGCACAATCTAAGGCTTTTAAAACATGCTCAAACTGGCACAATTGCTTTTTAGCAACGCCTACCGCATGATTAATGTCTTCAACTTTAGATAAACCCAGTAAGCGTAGGCTGTTGTGGTAGTCTTGGTTAGTACTACCTTTCTGTCTTGCCAATATCACATCATAAACAAAAGCTACTGCTTCTGGAAGAAGTGGCGTTGGGATTTGCGTCACTCGCTCATAGCCAAAATGATTTGCAACCATCGTGTACACATCACTGCGTAGGGTGTTGCCAACTGCCAAGCGGTCGCAAGCAGTGATTAGGCATTCTCGTTGTTTACTGTCTGTGCGTTGCTCATTTGTCCAATATCGCCATAGCACATCATCACATTCTTCTTGATATATAATGACCTTTTCACGTAATTCTGACTTAACTTTATTTGGACTAATTGTGTACAACCAACCTGCTAATTTACGTACTGGCAAACAAGTCATTAAACGTTCTTTACCATCTTGGGCAACTATTGCGATTTCCACAATGGTTGAGCTAAATCTTTGTTTTATCTTAGTATATTGGCTTGCCCAGTTCAAACCCATATTTTCTACAATAGGTTTCATAGGTGTGTATGGCTCACCATCATGATTGACTAAGAATAAATTCTGACCATGAAAAGGGATTGTGATTGTTTCGTGTAAAACTGATATACTATTCATAGGAATATTCCTTGATAAGGTTGATGTTCCAAGCCCTTATTTAGATTGGTAGTCGGATAAGGGCTTTTTATTTACTTTAATAATCCCCATTGGGGACTTTTTAAGTCTATTCCTATATTTATAGCTTGTCAATCCCCATTGGGGATATTATAATAAATTTATTAAATAATGTTGGAGTACAAAATGGCTAGAACAGCAGATGTTGAATACAAAATGCGAATGACGCAAGAATTAAAAGATAAAATCAAAGCGTCTGCCGACCAATACAACCGTTCTATGAATGCGGATATTATTGCCCGTCTTGAAGAAAGCTTTAACACTCCATCTTTTGAACAACAAAATATTAACAAAGAACAATTGGAACATATTACAAATTTGGCTGGCACTGCATACTTGCTAACATTAAGAAGTAAAATTGCCAATATGAGCGAAAAAGAAGCCTATGATACTATTATCCGTATCATGAACGAAGCGGCTCATGGCTTTAATGCTCTCGATAAAAAACCCCTACTCGATAAGTAGGGGTTTTTTAACATCAAGTCTCAAACAACAATGGTCGCAGTTTTTGAAAAATCACATTTTGTTTGACTACCTCGCTACGCCCTGAGCTGGACGCTTCCGCCTCGCACTCTTTCACACCAACAATCCATGATTTTTGTAGCGAAGTCTCTTTATTTGTCTTGGGGTGAACAAAGCCGACTGTCAATTTAAAGGCATATTTTTTTGGCTCATTGACTGTGCCATCTTTATTAAAAGCCAATCTACGACACGCTAAAAATGATTTGCCAATATGGGCTTCAGTAGTCTCCAAAAATGTGACATTTGTTGTGTCATTCGATTTTTGTGTCAGATAACCACATTGATACGCGCCTGCGTAAAAACTCTCTGACTCATTACTACCCAGACTCAAGCTTGCATCGGTCGCCAAATAACATAACGACTCATTATCAAACCAGGGCGCATCCACTCTTAAACCAAAAATATTTTCAATGCGTACAAAATACACAGCTTGCAATAGCAAGTCATATATTTTAACTTGTCCATAGATTTTTTTAAGTTCGGTCATATTTAACGCTGGGTGCAAGCTCTGATTTACATTATTCATCATCAAGCCCTAATTCATCGGGTAGATCATCATCTTGTGCATATCGAGTCTCGCCCATCGCCTGATTATCTATATTTTGACCGTCTATTGGCATCATCGGCTTAGGCTCAATCGCCTCTGCGATTTTCTCTGCTTGCGCCATATCCATACCTAAATCATCTTCTAATATAAGTTGGTTAACCTCTTTACCCATATTAGTCTCTTTAAGCATGGCTACCGTCTGTAGCGTCATCATTGTGGTATTTGCTCGATTTTGTTTATTATTAAGTGCTTGAGTGGCGGCTGCATTTTGATCACTATAAAAATCAAATGCCCACGGATATTCACCATCTTTAAAATACTCACCATATTTGATACCCCAGTGAATACTCATAATATGATTATAAGCATCAATTAACGCTTGACGTATCATCGTTGAGCGTCGCATGATTTGTGCTGAGGTATAAAAGGCTGCACCATCACCCAAACCGCCTGCCAGCATATCTGCCCAGCCAATCAGTGATAAATCTATACCTAACCCACCTGCCAATCGCCTCAAATTGACCATTAATGTGCCTTCATTTAATGGCGTACTACGCTGTGATAAGTCACCCACTGACTGTAAGATTTGCTTTTCACCCCATTGCGGCATCACATGGTATTGCGTGCCATATAACGCCTCGCCCCCCTCAAATGCCTCTTCAACTTTATCACGATAATTGATAAGCATTTTTTCTAAGGCTGCTTTATATTTCTTTTGCTGGGCTGGTGGCATACCCTCCATGTTCATGGTTAAAAATGCTTGTCTGACACTATCAGCTATCTGTTGATTATTAAGACCTGCCCGGGCAATAGTGACATCTTTCCACGGCTCTTCTATCTGATACAAGAACGAACCTCCAACATCGGCAGGTAATAACGGACAATCACTTTGTATGTCATAAGTTAATATCTTGCTGTCTTGCCATACTTGTAGTGGTACTTGCGGCACGATATCGACTCGCTGCATCTTCACCCGCAGCAACTGACTTGGATTTAACTTAGCAATTGTTCGTTGTTTGTCTTCATCTTCTAAAGCATGGAATCCTATGGTCTTACCACCTTGTTCAAAAGGCATAATCAGTGGGGGTGCAGTATGACGATTATTCATTAAATCATAGACACCCCGCCTATTATCGCTATAAATACGCGCATAGCTGTCACCATAAACGATGGCTTGGCGACATAAAGCAAAAGCATAACGATTTAGTAAAGGTCCTATTGTCTTCTCTTCACGTTCGACTTTTTTACGTAAATCCTCCGCACGTCGCCCCTTGCCTCTTACTCGCTCATGTGGTGTGATAAAAATGGTATCACCTGTGGACTCATGCCCACCCAAAGCTGCAGTGACATGCAAGCCCAATGCTTCACCTATTTGTGGGTCTTTAAGCATTAAGTCCCACATGGTGTAAATCTGCTGCCTTGTACGTGGTTTATTGTCTTTATGATGAATATTACCCAGCCCTTGCTGATTTAATAATTCATAATTTCTATCCACATCATGAATACTTGCAGATTTATCATGTTGCTGAGCAATACGGTTATCTGTGAGCATGTTTGCTAAAAACTTTTGTATTTTCATGTGCTCACCTATATATTAATTGGGTTTATCAGTGCTACTTTTGCCATTTTTGACACCTGGATGTGTATGTGATTTAAGCGACACGCCACCACCATTAACATCTGTAGTAGCTGTGATTTTCCCCGTTGTTTTTTGATTACCTGTATGTTTGATATCAGCATTAACAGTCAGATTATCAGCATTAATAGTCATATTAACCGCATTAATAGTCACTGTATCCCCTGCTATTTCGATTAAATCAGTGGCTTTGATGGTTGCTCTTGAACGTGCTAATAACTCAATATTTTTTTGGCGAATACGACGCACATCAGTGACTGCCCTACTTTTACCATGACGACGATAGAAAGCCACCACAGGCATTGTAGTATCACCTTGCTCAAAAAACACCCAAACATCTGCCCCTGCTATTAACTCTCGCTCGGTATCTAAGTCATCATCACCAATCGGATAAGCAATCATGGCATGAATACCTTCAGGCACGCCATCAGTTAACCCTGCAATACTCACCATAGCAGTACGTTCATTTTTATCGTAAGAAACCAAGACGGCAGGAAATAAAAAAGGTGATGTTAAGTTCAAATCAAAGCTCCCTGCTCACTAATTTGTGCCAGCCATGCACGAGTTGCCGTGATTGGCGCACCACCCAATACACCTGAGTCATAGCGATGCACGCCTGTTAATACAACATACTTTTGCCCCTCTATACTCACTAAATTACCTGCATTTAGCTGTTCATCTAGCTGTCTAGTAATGGTAGCTTTGGTAACTAAAATACGGCGTAGATTTTGTAATTCTCGCGCCTGAGCACGGGGGTAGTAGTTGATAGCCCGTTGTGGGTGTGCATTGCCAATGATTTGTGTACCATCGTCATCAATGGTTAAATAATTGGTATTGTCATGACGAATGGCGTTAGGATTATTTATAAATTGGACTGTGCTTTTATCGTAAGGGGTTGCGTCACCATTAAATAGCTCATTAATCCTAATAATAGATAAGCGATTGTCAAAAAACCGCACCACGGCTGCCTCTTTTTGTAGTGCTGCAGCGATACGAACTGTCGGTAAATGCCCTTTTAAGCAGATAAAGCCGCCTAATTTCATATCGTCTTTAATACGCAGCTTTGCACCTAGTGCCCGATACGCCTCGTTAAAACTGGTATTAGTTAGGCTTGTGGCTCGACTGGCAACGCCTAACAAGGCACTACAACCTGCCAGCACAGCAATAATATGTAGGGCAGCGATACGCTTGCCATCTTTTACTGATTGAGTATTAATAATTTGTGATTTAACAACTTCTAATTGTATGTCTTGATTGGTAGTAATGATATGACCTGTATTTAGTAACTCTTTTAATTTATCATTGGCTTTTACAACCAACTCAAGTGATACTGGTACTGGCACAAGGTCTGTACGATAAATAGCACTGATTAAGTCGCTACCATCAATGCTACTGCCATCACCCAAATACAGCTTCATGGCAGCCCTCGATAGCCAGTTGCATAAAGACTACGACTAACCCAATGTCTAGGCTCACCATCACGTTTACTATCCGTTAAATCAACTGTAAACGGTTCACACTGGAACGCCTCTTTTTGCATTTGTAAAACAGCCTCCTTATAAAGCATATCGGCTTCTGATTTAGACGGTCCAGAAGGTGCAACACCTAAGCCTTGCGCCCCTTCCATACGACCCGCTTGCAATACCTCACAATGCGCCCGAAGTACTGGCTCAATAATCACCCACTCATCAGTGGCTAGTTGTGTGGTTTCGTTGATATCTAACACAACTAAGCTATTGGTTAAATCACCATCAATATCATCAGGCTTGATTTGCAATCCACCCGCCCAACCAACATACTTTTTAGTGTCCTCAATTAAAAACTTAGTCACCTCGCTAAGCATGAGTGATGAACCACTTGTCAATAACTCATCATATAATGTTTGAGCAATCTCATTGATAGTGCCTGCACTATAACTGGGTATTGCATTTAGATTAGCCATTATATTTACCCATAGATGGTTACATTATTACCAGAGGACTGCGGGGTTAGGTGGCCAAAGTTGTTTAGTGCATTGGTCAATACATTGGCAAAAACATCTTCACTGCCTGACGATCCTAACTTGCCTGACTGCCCAAAATACATATATCGGCAGCCTGCTTGCACTTGCAAAATCTGACTGCGACTAGCAGAGTCAATTTCACCACCTCCATCAGCAAAGGTAACTGCACAGTCAATAATTTCATACTCACGCTGACCTTTAATTTCATTGCCATCACCAACAAAACCATCATAAATGCGGGCAGATGGCAAGATGCCACCATAGACATTAACAATTTTTTCAGCAAAGTCGGCAATGACACCAGATTCTGTTTCAATCATGGTCCACTGCGATTCAAAGCTAGTTTTCGGTACACCAGCCACATGAGCTGCCAAGCCTCGCGCATAATCAACATCAGCAGCATCATTATTAGTGACCATTGGACGCTGAAAATTTTGAATAAGTACATATAAGTTTTCAAAGCCTTCAGGTACAAGCACAGCGTTACACGCCAGCATCGCTGCACCTAAGCTTTTGCTAGTTTCATATTGTCTGCGATATGCTTGCAGTGTGGGGAGATTGTTTTTCATAAAAAAACCCTATCGTAAGTAGATAGGGTTATTTTGAGGGAAGTTGAAAGATAGTAAGTGGGGGTGTTCCGAATAAATCAAAAAGGCGAAAAATTACCAACATGAAATCTCTGCCCTGCTAATGCCACCCCTAACCCACTTGTCTGTGTATTAAAACTAATCGCAATCTCTGGCACAATTTGCCACGGTACAAGTCTAGTTAAAATAGGTGTGAGTTCAGATAGCTCAGTAATGTCAACCTGTGCATCAAGTTTAATACGGATACGGCTGGTCAAAAAAACATCATTACTTTGAGTTTCTTTTAGATAGTTTGGATATTGTGCGGCAAACCTCTTAGAATGCCAAAGCCTTACAATCTCGTTTTGCTGTGGATACAGCATATCAAGTACAAACTGTAAAAAGCCTAAACCACGCTCACTTGCCAATGCCGACCAATTTGCATAAATAATGCTCATTATTTTGTCAGACAGTCCACCATCATCACGTCGTAAAACTACCAAACCATCAAGCTTAGTAAATCTCTCAACCACAGTACGGCTACCTTGCCATGGTGCACCATAATCAAATAAATCTTGTAATTCACTATCAAGATGTTGGCTAATAAGATTATCAAATAAACTGGCCATTGCTCGCTCAAGCTCATTTGCTTTGTGACTATGATTAATAATAGCAACAAAATCACTCACTTGCTGTTACCTCTCTTACAATGCTTATTACAATGTCCAAAGCGCATTACCTGTATCTGCTGTACGTGTCAAATTAACCGTAATGCTATCTTCACTTAAAAACACCCACTGATGCGGCTTAATAAGATTGTCTGATGTCTCGCCACTGACGGTAAAATCACTAATACGGTCTTGAAAAGCAGGAATACTGGTACGTATACGTGTAGCAATCTCTTGTAAGTTGAATCCGTCAATATTGGGGTGACTGGCAGCCAGTGATTTTTTGCCATAGCTTGCCAGCAATAACTCTTTAATTTGAGTTTGTACTGCGGATATATCATGTACTGCTGCCAATCTACCAGTGATAGCAATTTGATAGGGTCTATCTTCTACTGCTTTTACTCGCACCCGACCTTCTAGCAAGCTATCTGCTCGTGCCACCATCTGCCTAATATCTTTAATCAGTTGCTCACGTTCGCCATCGTACTTTGCAACAACTGTCAAATTTAAATGATTAATACTATCTAGTGATGCGCCATAGTATTTTTCATGTGTGGTTTCATTCCAGATTGCCATATAGTCAAAGCGATTCATAAAGTGCCAGCGCACTAAAAAATCAAAATTACCCATAAACACAGCGTTACGGTCATACATCGAAGGGAAACTTGCTAATAAACGCAACTGAGCAACGGTTAAAGGATTTGCGCCAATACGCACCATGTCGCCCTGGTGAAAATAAAGATTTAGCTTGGTCTCATCATTGGTATAGATGTTAACCAATGCTGCTTGTTTTAAGCCATTGGGGTCTACCTCACCATAACATTGTGTAATAGCAACCTCATACACCTCACCCGCTTGTACTGTTTTTCCTGCACGCACACTGTCACCAAAGGTAATGCTCAGATTGGTTAAATCATCACTATGTATGCTATATACTGGCTCATCAATACCAGCATTCATAAACTTTGGTGTGTGTCGATATATCTCACCTGTTGTTGTATTGGTCACACCAATACCTGCAAAATAAGCATCGTCAGTCGTTGCCACAGTTAAATTATAAAAAGGCTCATTGACTGGCACAGTCATGGTAATACGATTGATTTCACTTTGTTCAGCCAATACTTTTTTTGTTTCACCTGCTATTAATGTGGTCGATGACATCAATCGCCATTGTCTACCTGTACCATCATCAATTTGCCGCCCTTGAGACAGGCTAATGGTATGCTCACTGTGGTTTTCTATAGTAATAAGGTGCTGACAGGGTGTAGCCACTGGCAAAATACCTTTATTAATAGCGTCGGCAATGATGGTTCTATCTTTAGATTTAATAAATGGCTCAATGATATTGATATCATTATCACGAGATAGCCAAACCACAGTTTCAACAATACTGGTAAGCATGGCACGTACAGTTGGGTCACCTGCCCGCCATCGCTCTGCAATCTCTGTATAGTCATTAATATTACTGCCAATACTGGCAATTAGTTTACTGCGCTCTAGTGTCATAATAATCCTGATTGATGGTATCTGTACTATCACCTAAATAAATATCAATACTACCCACTGACAAATAAACTTTGACCGTATCAAATCCCACTGTCTCTGAATGTACGCTTAAGCTGCTGTCATCAAATTGATTAAGCAAAGGAATGTCTTGACGCAATTTAATTAATAGCTCATCTGCTTTTGTGCTACTAAGCTCTTGTAGCAGCATTGAGCGCAAATCTGCGCCATACCCCTGTCCAAAGTAGCTATTTACAGGAGTATCTAGCCAATGATTAATCATATTAATAACTGTTTGCGTACCTATCATTATCTATTCTGCCGTTGTATCGCACCAATATCTATATAACTGCTATGACGCAATGCTACTAAAAGTAATGTTAGCCATATCATTACAGTGCCCACCAAACCAACAATAATCAGCAATCCAATTCCACTGATACCAAAGGATTGAGTTTTAATCATTAATGCTGCAAACCGCCAACATAAAAATATCCAGATTAAAATAAAAGGAATAGAGGCAATGCTAACTTTTATCGCCAATTTACCGATGGCAATGGCCAATAGTTCGGTTGAGATACGATGATTAATATCTGTAACCCGTGCGATGATATCAAAGTACATAAATGCCAACATTACCCAAACGCAACCGCTTAAAGCGGCATCAATAATATAAGCATTTGCCATGTCTAACATAACCAACCACCTCTAACCTGACTTCTGAGATTTAATTTGCGCCAACTGCTCTTCAAGTTGTGCTTTTTCCGTCTGTTTGAGTTCAATTTGAGCATCAAGCTCTTTAGCTTGTTCAAGCAAGGCATTACGTTGTTGTGCTTTGTTTTTTGGTGCGCTTGATTTTTTAGCGGTAGTATTTTTAGGCTTAATATTTGCTTGTTTTTTATCAAACGCTGATTGGCCCTGAACAATTGTGTTAGCAATAACATCAACCGAGGCGTTAAATGCTGGCTTGTAACTATTATCATAATCACCAGATAACACCTGCCGCTTACCGTTGATATCTATGCGAAAAATATCTAGATGAGCATCATCTCCCATCAATCGCACATATAATTTAACTTGCTGGCCATTTTCTAATACCAGGTTAACTGGTTTGACGCTAGCCCCAGATATACGCTTTACGCGCTCAGGCTCAACAATGGGAATAGATTGTTTGGTTGATTTAGCCAGTCGATTGACAAAATCTTTGATGAGTGGTGTTTTTTTGGTAATGTCAGATAACTTCATAAAAAATAACCCTAGCATATAGATGATAGGGTTATTTTGAGGGAAGTTAAGAGATAGTAAGTAGGGGTGTTCCTAAATTATTACTCAATAGTAACTGATAATGCAGTTAGTGTTTGCTGTGCGATTTTTCCTGAATTTCCCACATTTTCATTAAACGTGTTGTAAATTGGTAATAAAATAATTTGGTAATTACTGTGACTATTATCTTTTGTCAGAAAACTCATCACCTCTTCAGCACTAGCTTGTGCTATAGAATTTAGTCGAGTATTACTAACATACGAATACAGTTCACAATCATTTGTATAAGCCCAGCCATGAGGTATAGGTATCCAACTCACTGTTTCAATTGTCTTTAAATGTTTAGCTAAATCTAACATTTGTGCAAATGCTTTAGGTGTGAACCCATTTTCAACAGCTGTATCATTTGTTGCTGAGGTTAATTTGATATGTAATTACGGTTGCTCTGCCACTTCAGTTTCGATTCGCCCCCAGTTAAACTCGACGGGTATAGTTAATTTATGTTGAGATGTTTTTTGCAGCGGCAGATTGCCATCGACAGAGTCGAATTGTATTTGCCAAGATCCCATCGTTGTAATCAAGCTTACTTTACGTATACCATCGTCATAATTATGTTCTGCGTAACCTGCATTTAATTTTGCGACTCGTTTAAAACTATTAACAACATAATCACCAAATGATGTGCTGCTAAAACTTTTTGAAATATCGGGATTTTCATTAAATACTTTTAACTCATGACTACTTGATCCCGAACGGAAATTAAGAGTTAAAACAAAAGATAATGATTTGCCAATTAAATTAGGATTAAAAGCATAGTAATATGTATACCTTTGTCCGATATACATCAATCTAGCAGTTGTCTGATACGCTTTAACGCTACCCTGCCCATCACTGACATTAATCTGATTAATAATATCTGCGGTATCAAATCGCTGATAAATCTTGTAAAATACTTGTAACTGTTGTCCTGCTTTGATATTAAATGCTTGCACTTCGCCGTCGGGGTGCTTGACTAATGCTCTAGTAGCAAGGGTGTCGTCGGCTAGTGTTAAACCTACCTCAGCGATTGATTGCGCGCCCATATCTTCGAAGGTGTATAGATATTCAGCGTAGATTTCGTAATAACCCTCACTGTCTTCATATCTATCAACTTGATGGCTAAATAACTCTTTTGTTGTTGTTTTTGCAACAAATGCGTCTAACTGTGTTTGTGATTTTTCAGGCTCACTACTACCAGTTCCGACTGATAGAGCTGTAAACCAGTCTTGACCGTCGTTACCAAGTGCGTTGAGTCCATTGTCTAACACTAAATTTGAATGATAGCCAGTATCGCTGACTATTTCGTTAGTGTTTGTATCACGCGCGATAAGTCGCACTTCGCCTTTCATTCCTATTTTCATTGTGTTTTTTGCTCCATTTTGATGTCTAATATGCCTATGCTTACTTTGTAATTATCTTGCTCAGCTGGGCTATATGGCATAGCTGTATCTAGTATTTTGATTGTTGATTGATACTGCTCTACTTCGGCAGGACTATATATCATGTCTACATCAAGCGTTTTTATCGCATATTCGGGCAGTCGAATTAGATCAATATCTAATGTTTTTACAGACGATTGATAACTGTCTTTTTGCTTCAGATTACGCTTAACTACTTTCCCGAGCTACCTACCCTCTGCACCCAGACTTCAGACACTCCTTGCTTTAATGTATCTTCAACTGTGTTGTAGCTATCGTTGCTAGGATCATGTCCTAGCAACGCCTGATAGTTATTGGCAGTCACTCTAAACGGTTTGTCCATACGACCACGCTTAAACTTACCGACGATGACAGCACTATTAGATGGTGGCAGCGATGTAGATTCTGTTTTATCAATCACATCACCGCGCTGAATACCGACTGCTGCACCTAGTATCTTTGTCTCTATCATGAACTACCCTTATTTGATTCCGATGGATCTAGAATGACGCTTTAAGCTTGCATTTGTTAAACCTTTGGCTTGTGCATCGGTTATGTTATAAATATTCATTTTTAGACCTTTAGAAAACGATCTCATCTGTTTACGAATAGCAGCGGGTGCGTGCGCTTTCTTTTTTGCTTTGCGCAGGGCAGCTTTTTGAGCAGAAGATAATTTAATTTCTCCAGAAATTCTCTTATTAACAACAACCTTTTTACCATTACGAATGGCTTTAACAGCCTTATAAACAACAGTTTTTCCATTTACTTTTTTAGTCGTTTTCTTACCTGCCCTGAGTTTCTTTTTCTTAGATTTTGTACTATCAAACTGCACTTCACTTTCTAACGCATCTTGTTCTAAGCTGTCATAAGTAGCATCTTCCTCCATACCATACGCAAATGCTGCTACAAACTCATCAAAATCATTCCCATCATCGGGCATATTTTCGATAATAATTTCACTGGCAGTCTCAATAGCAGCATCTGCAATATCAATATCGTCATCAAAAATATCATCAATAACACCATCATTAACACCCATTGTGCTAAGTGCATCTGATATATGTGCTGCTAACACTGCTTTGACTGTGCTATCAATACCATCATTGTCATCGTCATCGTCGAAAACATCTAGCATGAACAGGTCTAATATTTCGCTTGGTAATAGATCTTCTTCATCTGCACCATCTGATTCAACAATAATTGCAGCTAACATAAAAACAATTTGTAAAGCTGCCAATCGCATCTGAGCATTGGCATGGATAGCCATACGCTCGCTGATCGGGTCAAATTCAATTTTTTCTGCTGCTTGAGCTGCACTCATTGCATCAAATTGAGCTTGTTGTGTACGTGTTTGAGCATTGGCTTGTATGCGTCGAGCAACGGGTGAATTATTAAACATGGACATTGTGACTTCCTTTTTAGTGTTAAATTTACTTAATAGGTTTCTACAGTTACGAACTACTTCGTTACGGTGGTTTCAAAGAATACTTGACGCGCACAACCCTCTGGACGTCGTGCCAGCTTCACATCAGCTTTTTCAAATGGATTATCAGCGCGTGGTGTAATAATTAGAGAGTAATAGCGACCACCCAAATCTGTTGCAGGCATTAAAAGACCTGCAGCAACACAGGCATCTAAAAAGCGATTACATTCTGTCGTTGCATCTTTAACAAAACTACTCATACCCTTCAACAAATGCTTTTTGACAATACCTACAATAGTATTGTCTGTAAAAGTGGTGATTTCTGCTGAATTAATCAGACGCAGCGCACTGGTCTTGCTATCATATTGGGTTAAAGCATCTCCATACACCCAACGACTACCAGCATCAAAACGCTCATTCATAACCACATTAATACCTGCTTTAGCTAACGCATTTTGTGCCTCTTCATCTAAATTAACCTCCGGAAGTCGTTCAATATCACGAAAACCCACAGGAAAATCATATCCTGCAATTGGTCGATTCAGAGGAGGAATACCTGAGTTATTAGTTTGAGAATTACGTAGTAGTAATTGTCCTAAATAATCACCTGTGCAGGGACGCCATTTTTTACGTGCCAGCACAGTCGTGGCATTGCTAGGACGGGATTTATTGGGATTCCAAAACAGCCAGACACGATGATCTTGTACGCTAATTGATTCTGCTAATGCCGTTGCTTGTGTCCAGTCTGTTAGATTGCCGATATCAATTAACAGATGGATATTTAGTTTATCCATCACTTCGACCATCGCCTCTATCATTGGTAGATTACCCACCTCATTGCACACGATATAGCGTGGACGTTCTGCCATATCTAACAGTGAGCGTTTAGCAACTATTGGCTCTACATCTTCAACTTCGGTAGCTGGCACAGCAAGCACTACTTCTTTTTTACGATATGCACCCAAAACATTAAGGGCTTTAGCTGTATTTATTGCAGTTTTAATGGCTTCAGCATTGGTAGCACTGTATTTGGTTTCAACCGTTTCAAAAAAGTCATTTTCACCGTCTAAAGCACCTGTAAAATCAAGCTTACGTGTGATATATCCAAAATCATTGGGGTAATTTTGTTCTAATGCTTCAATGCCACCTTCAGTATAAAGCCGACCTTGCAAGTGAGTGATAACGCTATCGTCAACTTTGTCGGCGAAAATAATGCTAAATACAAGATTATTCAGTGGATCATCACTTGGAGTCGGTGATTTATCATCAGTCACACTGACTTTAGCAACGACATTTTCGTCAAAGCCATATTGCGTGTTCATGATGATATTTGCTAATGCACTATTGTTTGGCTCACTTGTTAAAGTGATGCCATCTGCATTGATATTTATCGAGAGTTTTGTAGACATAAAAAAGCCTATACGGTTGTTGTATAGACTTAGTATAGAGAGACTCAGATAGAGGTATTTGGGGGTGTTCCACAACTTTACTGCTTAATAATCTCTAACTTACCGCCACGAATGTGATTCATTTGTTTTATATTACGTATCACTTGATCTTTACTTACTCGCGGACTAATTTCGATAGTAGTTTGGTTTCCAGCTTTCAGCAGTGTACAAGTTGCTGTTTCTAGTACATTAAATGCACCAGTATTTTTAACTATGACAACATTTTGTGCTACTTCAATGACTTTAGTAGTTTGATTGTTCTCTTCACTTACCATATCATCAGTAAATTCCATACCATTAGCATCCATCCATCGCCATACCAACGCATCTTTGCGATCACCTGATAAATACTCAATACCGTCATTATCCATTTTTGTTTTAAGCATATCGGCAGTATATTTATCTTCAATGTGTTTAAAACTATCAGTTTGGGCCAACTCTTTTAGATTGGTAGGTAAGTCTTTTGCTTGTTTGTTTATCATGGTTTTATCCTATGTTTTTGAGATTTAAAAGCAAAAAACCTTGCTACCAAATGTGATAGCAAGGAGAGGTAATATATACTCTTACATCACATTAACAGTTACAAGTTAGGCAGATTAATCAGCTCAATTAAAAAGCACTGATTGTTATAACGTGGAATTGGATTTAGATCTGCAGCTTGGCGACTATATACACCCACCGACTTCTCAAATGCAGTCACGTCATCAGCAAGCACCATCGGTGGAACGGCAACATGACCAACAAATGGAGCTTTTGTGAGACTTAATGGACGTGGGGCCATTAGAGCATAAGCCGTACCCGCTTGCTCCTCATTGAAGACCGCCATGCTAGATGGCACATAATAAACATTTGCGCCTATTGTATTTAAAGTACCAATGCGATAAATGCTGTACTGATCACCAAATGCTAGACCAGTTGGCGCAAAAACTTCTGTACTAAGACCCAAGAAAAATGCCGAACCAGCATCACTCACGTATAGATCATAACCACCAATAGCTTGATTAATTGCAGTTGACAGCTTGGTTCGTGCAATACCAAGCGTCACTTTAATACTTGAGAACATATCCTGCAATGTCGTAAAATGAACACCAGTTTTATTGGCATCAAAAGTGATCATTCGAGAATCACCGCTAGCCAAACATCGATTGACGGCATGACGCAACAAACGTCCGTATTGTTCAAAATAATATTTTTGCTGAATGATGCTCAATGCTGCACCATACCAGTTAATATTTAATTCGTTTGATAACTGGGTAATTGAGTCAATAGTAGCAATATTTTGGGCACGGCTTGGATAAGCAAAGATTGACGCATATTCAAATCTAACATCAGCACCTGGCTCTTGTAGTATCTGATTACCATCATCATCTTTACGCTCATAATCAGAGATAACTTCAACCTCAACATCATCAGCTTCTGGCACATCACCTGCACTACTATCAAAAATAACTTCAATATAGTGATTATCTAGACTAGCAGTAGCCGACTTAACCAAATAACTTTTTGTGCCAATCTCAATTTTATCAAGTGGCTGTAGTGTGCTTATGCCGTTTGTTGTTGGGTGATTGCGATGCTTATCATTGGCAACTTCCACACCTTTAACAAAAATGGAAACTCGTCCGCCCAAGAATGGCAATGCTTTAGCCGAATCATCAACAACAAACTTAGTTGTTTTATTAGCACGTACTTCTTTTGTGTACGCAACACGAGGGGTTAGTGTGAATTTTTCAGGTGTGCTAGCATCTTTTTTCATGGCAAGCATGTGGCGACCTTCGAGATATGGCTGCCCTGCTTTAGCCCCATCCATTAAGTCGCCTTTATTCATCACTCCCATTCTGGTTGATGCAACGGCATCACCATACACGAGCGGTACTTCATTAGAGCCAGTGGGGTTAGGTAATTGTGAGACAATGGGCAGTGCGCTAGCGATACCCATGGTTAGAGTCACTTGTACTGCAGCAGGTACTACAGCCAAGGATTCATGATGGCTAAATGAGAGCTTATCGAATTGCGGATCTTTGGGATCAGCGTCTGGTGCGTGTTCAGTAAATACTAATGCTTGGTTAATTGCTGAAAGCACAATATCTGTAGATGGATTTTCACCGCCATTACGATGTTGATACTCAGCAATACCCATGCTAATACCATCAAATATGGCTTGTTGACTTTCACCTTCAACAATTTTTTCTGCTGTTAATAGCTTATATAAAGGCTCAGGAACATTAGACTGCATGGCAACTTCACGACCTAGTGGGTGCTGAGCTAGCATACTGTCAAATGCAGCCGCTTCATTGCCGATTTGCTCTGCCGTTGCTAACTGACGTAACACAATGCTGAGTTTTTGTTTGTCTTGTTGGGTGGTTTTTACATATTGACGTACTGTTTGCTGATCCATAACCGTTCCTATTATTAAAAAGAGGTGATAGGGTTATAGTCAATTCAAAACAAAAGAGTTATAGTAAGGACAAATATCATAAAATAATTTAGATAAATCGTTTTCTAACCAACCTTTACGTAAAGATTTCACGTTTCCCCACTTCTTTTCAATAGGATTTAAATCAGGACTATAAGGAGGTAGGAACAACACACGATGACCATGTCTATTAAAAAGACGTGTTACTTTCTTATGGAAGCTGGCATTATCCATGACAATGACGCATTTAGTATTAAGCCTCGGAATTAAGGTGTTCTTACACCAACTACGAAATACTTTTGAGTTAATGTTTTGTTTAAAGTAATCAATAGCAAACAAGGTTTTATTATAGAGTGCACCTATAACATTTGTTCTGCTACGAGCTTGCCAATTATAACTATCAATACAAGGTTTGCCGATAGCGCTATAGCCAAAAGGACGTATGACTTCCTGCTCAAAACCGCTCTCATCCATATATACTATGGGAAATCCTTGCTTTTGATAAAAAGCTAGCTTAGCTTGATACTCTGCTCTTTTAATCAGACAAGCTTTTGGATGGCTTAAGGTCTTTTTTTTGAGTGATACCAAGGCGTTTTAGTGCGACACAGATACCTGAAGTGCTACATCCTAAACGTCTTGCACGTTCATAATGATAGCTGTCTGGATGGTTCTCTACATCTTTAAGTAAAGCGTCATTAGCAATTTTAGTCGGTTCGATATTGCGTGTTTTCTTGCTATATAACCGTTTTTTCCATTTCTGGATGGTGGTTGGACTGATATCATATTCTTGAACAGCTTCTTTAAAGGTCATTCCCTTTTCTAAGCTTTTTAATACTTGTTTGCGAAATTCTAAAGAGTATGTCATTGGTTTCCTAATTTTTGGTTCTTTGAATGACTTTATAACATTTTTAGTATGAATTGACTATA
>NZ_VFYU01000023.1 GCF_021012795.1 Psychrobacter sp. I-STPA10
GTATGGGAGGGGTCATATATGATTTTATAAAATAAAGTTGAGAGTGGGGTATACTAATATCATTAGTATACAAACAAATGCAAGATAAAAAATATAAATTAACGACTAGCGGTTACTTGTACTTGAATCATTCTATCAGCAGGATTTTGCTGTATATTTAAACGTGACAGTGTCAAACCTTGCTGCACCAATGCATCTAGCGCATTACTGACCACCGCTTGATTATCGTGGGTAAAACTTAACTGCACACCTTCTCCAACTGCCAGTACTTGTGCATTGGCAATGCCTGATTGTCCCAGTAGTTGATTGACGGTAACATCTAAGCTTTGATTTGCTTCTTCTGCATTCACATTGCTATTAATATTGGCAGCTTGTCCACGCAACCAAAAATAATCACTCACCGCATCTTGGTAAGCTTGTTGCTGATCTTTGGCTGCACGGTTAATCTCATAACCCCCATAGCCACCAAGCAATGCCAATAAAAATAATCCCAATAAAATCAATGCCCACTGATCACGAGTAGACAATGCTTGCCAGCGTTGCTGCACCGGCGCAAGACTTTTTTGCCATTTTGCACCCAATCCAGTAGACCTACCTGCTTTGGAAATAGTAGCTGAGGCAGAGCCAGTCGAAAACTTTTTCTTACGCAATGCAGGCATTGACAGTTTTTTCATAAAAAGACCACGTAAAGGAAATTAAAAAACCATAACCAGCGTTATTAATATGGTATGTAACAATCTAACTTAGGAGTCATATTAAGAGTTATTAGTAGTTAAATCTTCACTACCAGTAGATGAGGATAGCGGTAGCGTCAGCTCTCCCACTAAACCACCATTCGTCTGTGGTACGACACTACCAAGATTTGCATGAATGCCTTGTTGTGTCAAGCCACTGACCAGTTGGTCTAAGCCTTCACGCTGCTCACTAAATACGCTCAAATGAATGGCAGTATCATCCCAAGTTAAAGACTGTGCCACCAAATCAGATTGCTGCAATAATGGAGCCACTCGGCTCAATACCCCTAGCTGAGACGTATCTGTCGATTGCGCTGGTATCAGCTTAGGCTTCACTTGTGCCATCAAGGTGGTACGCTCGTTTAACCCTTCATCACCAAACCAATAGGCATATTGCTCCGCTGTGGCAAGTTTAGTGATAGTTTCAGCTTGCTGATATTGATACCACTGCAACGCATCAGCACTGATCTGTAATGCCCATGCGACTAATGCCACCATTAGGGTTGTTTTAAGATAAGGCGACAGTTTACTCTCACTACTTTTTGGCACCATATTTAGTGGGTGACGTTCAGGATAAGTAATGGGTAATAATGCCTCAGTAGAGACATTAATCAATGCCCCTGTATGTTGCAAAATAGAGACAATATCATCGTTGCTAGTGGTTATTTCAACTGCTGGGGCAGCTGCCTGATGCACGGGCTCACTTAATGAGTTGAATGAGTCAGCATCACCTGTATGCAGGGAAGTATAATTGATATCACTTAAATCTTGAAAATGCGGTAAACACTGCGTTGTGGTCAACAGTTTAATCTCATCTAAAGAGGCAATACCATCAAGCTGTGCTGCCAACGATGGCATATAGCTTACGCCCATGCCCGCTGCTTCTGAGGTACGCATAAGTGTCGTATCTTCATCATAATAGATGACTACCTGACTACCCAAGCGTGCCTCAGGTACTGGCAATAAAACAAAATCTGGCAAAATAACTTGTACCACAAAATCTGCCAAACCAGCACTTTGCTGCCATTGCTCTATTTGTGCACCTGCCAGCGCATACAAATAATGCTGATCGGCCAAGCTCAACGACTTAACTTGCAGTTGTTCGACAGGGGTCAAAGACACATCTTCAAATAAATACTGCTGCCCTGCACTACCAAGCTGCTTAAGCTGTGCGCTACTTAATTCAGATGCTATGCTCAATACAGCCTGTGTCGGTACATACAGACACAAATTTTTATCACTACTTTGAGCACGCATTGCTTGCCAGTCACTCAGCCACTGCCAAGTTTTTTGCTGTGCATCCCAAAGCCGTAGCATATTATCTTGCTGCGGTTGCCTGCTTAGCCAAACGTGTTGCACCAAATCAATCCTTAAAATAAATACTGTTTATTTGTTATAAATTTATCTTGTCATTTATAATGCTGTACTCTACATTAATTTCACTGATTATTAAACTGCTTGTCACCTTACGCTTTTTACCAGTTTCAGGCTATTAAGGCTGCTTTGGTACAAAACGGTCAATCTCATCACCCATATCAGCGGCAATGAATGGCATATCAAATACCCGCGCTTCAGCCAGCGCATAAGACTCAGGCGTACTGCCTGTCACTAATGCGGCAAGTTTTGCGACTATTGGCATGTGACACACCACCAAAACACACTCACCTTGCACATCTGCTAAGTTATTTAGCGCACTCATGGCATCATCTGCTGGCGTAATATCAGCATGAACACTCACTTCTATATCAGGTGCAAGCTGCGTAAACGCTGTCAATGTCTGTTGCGCCCTATCATAAGGACTGACCACAAACATACTTGGCTGATATTTATCCATGATATATTGTGCCGTTTGCTCGGCTTGCTGGTATCCAAACTCGGTTAATTGACGGGTATTATCAGAGGCTTGATAAGCTTCTGCTTGTCCATGACGCATTAATATTAGTTTCATTATCGTTGTTATCCATTTTTTTAAACTTCGTTTTTTAACATCTACATTTTTGCTTTAAGCTCTTAGTTTTAAGCTCTTATTAGCTGCTAATTAACTATATTGGTTTGTCACTTGACGCAGCTTGTATCTGAGCATTCAGCTCGGCATTGGTATGTTCATGTGGCATCACAAACTCCACATCACTACGAAAGCCTGTTTCCATTAAATTTAGCGCAACACCAAGTGCCACTTGATCCTCAAATATCACCGCATGTAGGGCATGGGTAATGGGCATATAGATGCCCTCCTTACTCGCTTTTTCATGCACTTGCTGAATGGTATTCACCCCTTCTGCCGTCTGCCCCAACTTTTTAATGGCTGCTTCTAATGACATACCTTTACCGAGCATATTACCAATACGATAATTACGGCTAAGCTCTGAGCTACAAGTGGCATACAAATCCCCCACACCTGCTAAGCCCAAAAATGTCAAAGGATTCGCCCCTTCAGCCGTGCCAAAACGACTCATCTCTGCCAGTGCACGAGTTAATAACATGGCTTTGGTATTTTCACCCACATCATAAGCGGCTGCCATACCCATGGCAATGGCATAAATATTTTTTAATGCCCCACCAAGCTCGACACCACGCACATCATCACTGGCAAACACACGAAAAAATGCACTGTGCAGTGCAGCTTGTACTGCATGCCGTAGCGGCTCTGATTCACTGGCAATCACCGATGCTGAAGGCATATTTTTCATGATTTCTTTGGCCAGATTGGGGCCTGACAGCACTCCAAAATTCACCTCGGGTAGCTCTTCGGTGATGATATCACTCATCATGGCAAAAGTATCTTTCTCCATACCTTTGGTTAATGAAATCACGCTATGACCTGTAATGAGAGGAGCAATTTGTTGCAATATGTCTCTAAAGGCAGAACTAGGGACTGCCACAAAGATTAAATCCTTATCACGGATTGCGGCGGTTAAATCATGGGTAAATTTTAAGCGCTCATCTAATGGGTGATCGGGCAAATACTTTTTATTAACACGGGTTTTTTGTAATGACTTCACAGTACGTTTATTACGTACCCAAAGCGTCGAATCGCAACCATTTTTGGCTGCCAAATTTGCCATGGCAGTGCCAAAGCTACCGCCACCCAAAAACACCAAACGCAGTGGTGTTTGATTTGCAGACGTTTGTGCTGATGCGCCATTTATAGAGGTTTTATCAGATTTATCACGGTTTTTATTCAAAATTGACGCTTTTTCCATAATACTGGAGAATAAACTGCTGGATTGGTCTTTATCCTTTGCACTTTTAATATCTTGGTTATCATCTACTTTATTTTTATTATCACTGTTAGTATTAGTTTTTGTGCCTTTCTTATCCGTCTTTACGGCTGCGCTACTGTCGTTTTTAGCAGAATCACTATCAGCACTGGCTTCACCATTTGGTTTACGCAGGGAAGGTTTTGGCAGTTTCATGCGCTGTATCCTATATGATCTATATTCATTATTATCTATGATGAGTAAGGCAGCCAAAACATCAGCAATCACTACCCTAGTTGATTTGGTTAACTGGTTGGCTTGGTTAACTAATTAACTAAGCAAAGCACCTTTTTAAACTTAAACAATGACTTTAAATAATCACTACAAAACGTCTGATTTAATATATATCTTAAGCTGTTATTCTTCAAAACGCAGCACAGACTCAACCTCTAACGGGTCACGCTGAGGAAAATCACAACTGCTGCTGCCAGTATAAACAAAAGCGGTGACATAATCATCTGCACCCACACCAAAATAAGCCTTTACTATGGGTTCATTTGCCAATAAGCCTGTACGCCATACGGTGCTAAATCCTTGTGCTTTTAGAGCCAATATTAAATTTTGTACCGCAGCACCAGCACTGAGTAATTGCTCAAATTCTGGTACTTTTTCATGCTGCTGCATCTTTGTTACCACAGTAATAATAACCGGTGCACGCAAAGGCATATTATAGGTTTTTTGACGCTCTTTATCACTGAGTATCTCACCTGCTTCTAACGCCTTGTCTTCTGCGGCGGCTAATAGCGCTTTACCAAGCTGATGACGGGCATTACCTTGAGTCACAATAAAACGCCACGGCTGCAATTTTTTGTGATCAGGCGCAGTCATGGCACAAGTGACTGCCTGCTTAATTTGCGCCTGTGTTGGTGCAGGAATATTTAAGTTACCAATGCTGCGTCGAGATTTTATCCAGTTAATAATCTGTTCATCACTCACGTTTGCATTTTGTTGTAACGTTTCCTCATCGCTAGATGTTGTTGTAGCTGCGGTCGATTCTGCTTGCATGCTTACCTCTTATTGTATTTTATTATGTATCAGTTGTATTACTATTGATATTAAATTATTAATATCAATAGTAATCTCAAACAACTCTTATCAATTGCCCTCATCAAGACGATGCTCAAGGGTCAAATAATCCTCAGACTGCATCTCAAGTAAGCGAGAACGGGTACGCTCAATCTCAAATGCTAATTTCTCACCTTGATACAAATCTATAATGCTTTGCTCTGCTCGAACCAACAGTTTGACACGGCGATCATAAAATTCATCAACTAAATAAATAAAGCGTCTGGTCGGATCACGGATATCATCATTTAAAAACGGTACATTATCCACCAAAACGGTGCTAAAACGATTGGCAATTTCGATAAAGTCTGAAGCAGAACGTGGCTCCATACATAACTGACGGAACTCACAATATAAAATGGTTTCAGTACGCGCATTGATGGCAATATTGCGCCCATTGACTTCTATCGGCTCTTTATAAACGCTTTGACCATTGGCAAGCTCTGTAAAGCGGTTTGCCAACCAATGATGATTTTCTTTGGTTAATGGTGATTTATACAGCTCTGCTTGCTGTAATACCCGCAAGCGGTAATCAATACCAGCATCAATATTCATCACTTGAGTATGCGCTTTGACTTCTTTGATGGCTGGCAAAAATCTGTCTCGATGCAAACCATCTTTGTATAACCCATCAGGTGCAATGTTAGAGGTCGCCACCAAAGTAATACCACGCTCAAATAGCATGGTGAATAAATCACCCAAAATCATCGCATCTGAGACATTGGAGACAAAAAACTCATCAAAACAAATCACAATCGCTTCTTCATGAATGATATCAGCGACTTTTTGCAGTGGATCTGACTGACCTTGTAGCCCATTTAACTCATGATGCACCCGTTTCATAAAGTGGTGAAAGTGCATACGCATCTTGCGAGAGATACTCAAAGAATCATAGAACATATCCATCATCCATGTCTTCCCACGCCCCACACCGCCCCACATATAAAGCCCTTTAGGCGGCTTTGGGTCAGACTTTAAAAAGCTAAAAAAGCCCTTTTTTTCTTGCGCATTATTTTGTAGTTGTTGATAAATCTGATCCAAATAGCTCATCGCTTGATATTGCTGCTCATCACGAGTGAACTCGTCAGAGTTAATGGCTTGCTCATAGCGTTGTAAAGGGGATAAATTCATGCCTATATCTCAATGTCTCAAAGTAAATGTCTCAAAGTGAATGATATCAATAAAAGTGATCGTAATTAAAAGTATATCAATAAAAAATACCTATCAAAGTATAAAAGCTGCGTCTATAACCGTGCTATTTTGACTATTTTTTGATTTTGGGTAAGGCATATTCAGTCAATAATTGCTTTAGCTCACCCAGCTGTCCATGAAAAAAGTGCCCTGCGCCTGATACAACCTGATAGTCAATCTGCATGCGCTTGGCAAAGCTTAACATACTATCTGGATTAATGACGTCATCAGCGTCACCAAATATTTGCAATGTTTTTTGTGTCGGCAAACTTAAATCACTGATATCATTACGCTCAACAGAGGGGGCAATCAACACTACCTTAGCAATTTCAACGGCTTCAAGTCCCCAGACATGCGCTGACAACAGCAGTTGCTCAGCCACTCGCGCTGTGACATAACCACCAAATGAAAAACCACCCAACCAAACTTTTCGGGCTGTGGTTTGTGTCATTACCCATTGCAAAACTGCCATGGCATCATCGACCTCACCCACACCATAGTCATGCTCACCTGTTGATTTTCCCACACCACGAAAATTAAAACGTACCACGTGCATGCCATTATCACGAGCAAAACGGTACATGGTGGTCACCACTTTATTGCTCATTGTTCCCTGAAACAAAGGGTTGGGGTGACACAATAAAGCCACTATCGACGTATTGGCGTCATTTGCATCACCATTTTGCCATAAAGTATCTACTTCAAGCTCGCCTGCGGGGGCGGCTATACAAAACGTTTTACTCATAAGGTTATTACACTCATTTCTTGTGGTTCTTGGGGTGACTTAACTTGTGGTTACTTGTATTTACTTTTGTTTGGGTCTGATTGTTTCTGTTATTGTTAATAATGCTAATATTGCTAATTTAACACCGATGGCTAATTATCCTAGCTATACGCCAGATTGCAAGTGATTTGTCTTGTGTTTATGTGTAAATTCTATACAAGTGTGCAATAAAAAACCAAGTATCATAAGCATCATAAAGTCAAGTTTACAAAACAAGTTACATAAGTGAAATATTACACACAATAAAAAGATAGACGTTAGCTGTAACCATCCTATAATGAATGCGTATGTATTATTTATTTTAATCTTTATCTTTGAGGACATTTTATGCTAACCCATTCAAACAAACTATTAACTATAACTGCCACAGCTTTGGTTACCATGCTCGGTTTGAGTGCATGTCAAAGTACACCAACCTCTCCTGTGATGCAGCGTGCCAATGCTACCTTTGATACCACAGGTATTGGCAAAACCAAAGTACAGGCACAACAAAATGCCTTAAATAGCGCAAAAAAAACTTGTGGTATGCGCCAACCAATCATACTAACCAATAATGTTGTCTATAACGGAGTTTTGGACGAGCGTACTGGGCGCATGATTGATCAAGTCGGTACAGTCGTCGGTGCCGTATTGGGGGCAAAATCACCAGATTTATCTCGTGATGACGACTATGAGTATAATATTAGTTTTCGTTGCCAGTAATATTAAAATATTAAATAGTATTAAATCTTAAAAACCCTCATCCAAGGACAACAGAGCAATAAATCATGGCAAAACCTAATCTTTCTGCGCTTGATACACTCAGTGATCCTTTTGATGAGACAATTGACCTGCCCTGTGAGCAAGATGACCTCGAAGGTGTGGTTTTACGCCTTAGCGACTATCTTAGTGCCACCGAACTGGTGATTAAACAGACATTTTCGCATCATGTCTGGGTAAAAGCTGAAATTCGTAATTTATCAACTAAGGGTGGACATTATTATTTTGAATTGGCAGAAAAGGATGACGCTGGCAAAATCATCGCCAGTTGCCGTGGCACATTATGGCGTTATAAGGCATCCCCTCTACTGGCAAAATTTAAACGCAGTACGGGTATGGATCTTAGCCGAGACTTAACGGTATTAATTCAGGTCAATGCCAATTTTCATCCACAGTATGGCTTTTCTTTAAATGTTCATGACATCGATCCTAACTATACTTTAGGGGATTTGGCACGCCAATATGCTGCCATGTTAGAGCGACTAGCAGGTGAGGGCTTACTTGAGCAAAATAAAAAGCACCCTGCCCCATTTGATATTGAGCATGTGTTAGTCATTGCTCCAGAAAAAGCAGCAGGATTGGGTGATTTTCAAGCAGATGCCAATCGTCTGGCAGCCACGGAAGCGTGTCATTTTGATTATTATCATGCCACCTTTCAAGGTAATCATGCCCCTGCCGAGATTCGCCAAGCCATCACCACTGGCATGATACAATTTAAAAAAACTCACAATAAGCTACCAGATTTGATGGTGATTATTCGCGGTGGTGGGGCAGTTGGTGATTTGGCTTATCTTAATGATTATGAACTGGCTGCATTAGTCGCTGAACAGCCCATTCCTGTGTGGGTAGGGATTGGGCACGAGCGTGATCGGGTCATCTTAGATGAAGTGGCACACACCAGCTTTGACACCCCATCAAAAGTCATTGCCGCCATCAGCAGCCATTTATTATCACTGATGCAGCGTACCCAAACTTATTGTGATCAGATTAAACAGATGAGCATCATGCAGCTATCACATAGCCTGCAAGCCTGTGATCAAGCATTTTACAACATCAAATCACAAAGCAGTCATTGCTTACGACTGTGGCAAAAAGATTGTGACAGCAGCATGCAAAGCATTACCCAACAAGCACAGTTTCAAATCAAACAGGCACAACAACAAACCACTGCACTGAGCCTGCAACTACAAAAAAATGCACAACACGAGCTTGTTTTAGCAAGACAACACACTCAACACAGCTACGCCCAAATTAAATATCACAGCCAGCAGCTCATTAACCATACAAAAAAAGAGCTTGCCCACTACCAGCAGAGGATACTCATTCAACACCCTGCTCGATTGTTGCAACAAGGCTATGCCATCATCAAAGACACACAAACGCAAAATATCATTAGTAATGCCAAGCAACTAAATACAGCGCAAAGCATTACCATTAATATGCAAGATGGACAGGTCATGGCAACGGTTGACTGCGTACAACTTAAAGCTAATACCGACACGCCTGATATATAAAAGTTTAAGGGCTTAAACTGTTTGAGTACTTAAACTATTGAGCAAACCATTTTATTTATAAAAATTTATTGACAAAAAATGATTAATAAACGAGGACAACGTATGGCAACCCGTAAAAAAGCATCTCCAAAAACATTTAAAGCCGCTTATGAAATTTTAAAAACCAATGCCAACACCTTGCAAAACCAAACTGAACCTGATATTGATAATTTGATGACCACGGTCGAGCAGTCGATTGATGCTTATAAAGTTTGTCAGGCACGTATTGAAGCCATACAACAAGCATTGAATGCGGCATTTTCTGAGGATAATTTAGCTACAGAAAGGGATGACTTAGAAGATAAAGAATAAATGAATAATTAAAACAAGCTCAGAAACAAACCTAGAAACAGACTAAAAAAAGGACTTCTTAATTAGAAGTCCTTTTTTTATCAAATTTTATCAAACCTTTCTTAATTCTTATAACAGCGCATTAAACAACACAAAGCTTAATGAGGCTATTATTGCTGCTGCTGGCAGGGTAATCACCCATGCCATAGCAATTGGCTTCATCAAATCCCAGTTGGCATTATGATTAACCAAACCAATCCCCAATACCGCACCAACCAAAATATGTGTACTGGAGACAGGTAAGCCCATAAAAGATGCCAACATCACTACTCCTGCCGCTGACAGCTCGGCAGAAAATCCTGATGCAGGGTGCATCTCAGCAAGGTTCTTACCCACTGTCTGAATGACTTCTTTCCCAATAAACCACAAGCCGACAATTAACGCCACACCAAAAGTAATCATTGCCATCAAAGGTACGGCTGCTTGCTCCTGCATAGACCCTGTACGTAGCACATCCATGATAGCAGCAAAAGGACCAATGGCATTGGCAATGTCATTAGAGCCATGACTAAACGCAAAGCCTGATGCGGTGAATACCTGCATCCAACTAAACATCACAAAGGTTGCTTTATCAAGACTTTGACCACTTTTTAAAGTTTTGGCATAGATAAAGGTTGCCATCCAAATAACAGCACCGACCATACCCATAATCAAAAAGTTGGTTAACGCTGACAAACCCAAATGCAGATTTTTTAGCCCTTTAAACAATAGCATGGCTGAGATAATCATCCCACCCAGAGCGGCAACCAATGGCACCCAAGTTTGTAGGGCTTTGAATGCCTGTAACTGATATTTTTCTTGCTCAATAGCAAATAGTTTTTTGTAATAGGGTGTCTCTAGCTCACTAATATCTACTGCATCTTCAGAATAAAGCTGTGCATCTCGTGCCAATGAGCCTGTATAAGAGAGTTTTTGAATATCACTTAAGCGTTCAAACGCTTTTTTGTCCTCTTCACGAGCAAGACGTTTTTCTTTATTCAGTTTAGTCAGCAGCTCTTGTGCAGAATCATTATAGCTTAAGATATATTTTTTGATTTGATAAAATAGCGCATAGGACACCACCCCACCAAGTACAGGTGACAATACCCAAGAGATGGCAATATTACCAATCTCTTTCCATTTAACCAGTGCCAAACCTGTCTCTGTGCCGCCAAGCATAAAGCCTAAAGTCACCGATGCACCAACGATACCACCGATGATAGAATGAGTCGTTGAAACTGGCCAACCCTTTTTGGTGGCAAACAATAACCATAATGCAGCAGACACCAATGATGACATCATAATAAATACAAACTGCATCGGCTCAATGGTTAAGGTACCCAAATCAACGATACCCTTACGAATAGTATCCGTCACTTCACCGCCTGCGATGATTGCGCCTGATACCTCAAAAATAGCTGCCACCCCAAGCGCTTGAGGAATGGTTAATGTACCTGCACCGACAGACGTACCAAATGAGTTGGCGACATCATTACCACCAATATTGAACGCCATAAATATGCCAAAAAGCGTCGCTAGGATAAAAATAAAAATGTGATTACTATTAGTGTAATCTATGCCCCACCACATAAAATAACAGGTCACTAAAATTAATAGTAACGCAAAAGACACATTCACTTTGGTAGACCCAACACTTTGTATTTGTTGGGAAGCACCACTACCATTTACTTGCCCTGACTGCATATCAGCACTCCACATTGGTATGATTTGGTAACTTAGCCTTACTAAGACTTCAGTCAATATCTGCTAAAATAATCCATCGTGATATTACCGACCACTAAAACTTCTGCCTATCTAATATGGTATGAAGATAAGACTGCAGAAGAAATTAACTGCTATATCTATATTAGGTAGGTAATAGTCAGATGGTATTATAAAATAATAAAAATTTTGCATATTAATATTGAAAAGCACTGGCAATCATAAGAAAAAATCATGACAAGTATATGAAAATACTAAAAATAAAAAATAGCCGTTAAATTTATATCCCTTAGTAATCCTAATAAAGAGCAGATAAAAGCTGCATGAAATACAAGCTGTGCTAAATTTGTAGACTACACACATAAAAAAATACCCACAAAAAAAGCAGTAATCACTCATTACTGCTTCTTCCGCAACACTCATTTCATTTTTCTATATTAAGAATTAAGATTAAGCTATTTTACTAAATCCACCAATGCACCATAACCCGATTTAGGCATAGCATCAACAGGTATAAACTGTAGCGCACCACCATTAATACAATAACGCAAACCACCTTTATCTCTCGGGCCATCAGGGAATACATGTCCAAGATGAGAGTCGGCAACTCGTGAACGTACTTCAGTACGCACCATATTAAAGGTAGTATCAGAGCTTTCCGTAACCACTTGCGGATCTATGGGCTTAGTAAAACTTGGCCAGCCACAACCCGAGTCATATTTATCTGTCGATAAAAATAACGGCTCACCACTGACCACATCCACATAAATACCCGGCGCAAACAGATGGTCATATTCATGACTAAATGCCCGCTCCGTTCCTGCCTTTTGGGTGATATCATACTGCGCTTTGGTCAGGGTGTTTTTAAGGGCATTTTTATCAAAATTAGCATAACGACTTGGCTCAAGAACTTGCTGTATCGTGGTTGCAGGTGCTAATTTTACTCGTGATTGTGTCGCAGCTTGAGAATTGGGTTTATCATCTGCTAAGCTAATATCAATATGACAATAACCATTGGGATTTTTTGCCAAATAGTCTTGATGATACTCTTCAGCCAAATAAAAATTATCTAAAGGCTGCTCCTCAACCACCACTGGCTGAGAAAATTTAGTTTGTAACTGCTGTAAAGCTGAATCAATAATTGGTTTATCTGCGGCATTGGTATAATAAATGCCCGTACGATACTGCTCACCTCTATCATTGCCTTGCTTATTGACACTGGTTGGATCGATCACTCTAAAGTAATAGCTCAGCAAGGTCGGCAGATCAATCTTATCAGCATCATAAGTCACTTTAACTGTCTCAGCATGCCCTGAGCCAGCAATCACTTGTTGGTAACTTGGGTTGGGCTTATTAGGATTACCATTGGCATAGCCCGATACCGCATCGACAACTCCGTCAACCCGCTCCATATACGCCTCTAACCCCCAAAAACACCCACCTGCTAAATAGATGGTCTGGGTATTAATCGGCTTGCCAGCAGCATTATAATAAACATCACCTTTTTGTTTTTGTGCTTGCACATTATTTTGTGTCGTTGCCTCAGGTGCTGCTTTGCTATTTTTAAGATCAGCAAAGTCATTACTGGCATTATTCGCTAATGCAAACGCTTGTTGTGAGGTCAAGTTACCTTTGATCAAGCGTACTAACTTACCTCTTTTATCCAAAATCGCCCAACTTGGATACACCTGCACGCCAAGCTGCTTAATAATCGCTCCCGATGCGTCAGTTAAAACGGGCAGTTTTGGGTAATCCGCCTGTACGCCTGCATACCACGTTGCAAACTCAGCCGCCTCTTTTTCATTAAGCTGCCCTGGACTTGCCACTGTTATGACATTTAAGCCAGCAAACTGCGGATTTGTACGCCACGCTTCAGTCTCTTCTAACGTACCTAAACACAGTGGACACCAACTTGCCCAAAACTTCACCAAAGTTGGTTTATTCGGGTCAATCACGGCTGCACCAGTCTCCCCTAAACCTTGGGTTAGCTGTGGCAACTGTTGTAACTGTCCGATAAGGTCTGAAGGCAACATATCACGGCTATCTGTAATACCTGTATTTTCTGCCTTATCAGTCTCTAAGCCATGATCTGTAGCATTACTCATCTGTCCACAAGCAGGCAGTAATAGCGCACTGAGTAACGCACTGGTACCCAAAATACCTATATTGCGACAAACACGCCATGCAACGGGCTTAGAAATTTTTTGTGGCACAAGTATTTGTTTATAAGATTGATGTTTAGACATAATTTTTCCTATCAAATTCTTATATCAGCCACTAGTCCCAATACACACTCTTATAATTTATTAACACACCATAAGCATTTGCTTTATCAGGAGTTCTGATATAAATCCATTTATAAAATCTGCTTCATTTGTATGCCATCTAGCATGTGTAGCATAGCTTCATCTTATATTACGCTAACTTACTCAGTAAGCTACCTATTTTTTTTAATACTGAAGTTTAATTTTTTGAATATACCTTATATTTAGTTGGCTGTGAGTATTTCATACCAATACGTATAAACAATATTAACCATTAACATGCATAAACTGAGCAACATAGTCATTAACAGGATTGTTGCGTAACTGCTCAGGTGTGCCTGTTTGTATTAATCTACCTTTATTTAAAATACTGATTCGCTGCCCCACTTTGATTGCTTCATCAATATCATGAGTAATAAATACGATGGTTTTATGTAGCTTTTCTTGTAGCTCAAGCAATTGATCTTGTAACTGATTACGTATCAGGGGATCAAGTGCCGAAAATGCTTCATCCATCAGCATAATCGGTGTATCTACTGCCAACGCTCTAGCCAATCCTACCCGTTGCTGCATACCACCTGATAACTCATCAGGATAACGCTGCCCTAACCCATCAAGCCCCACTTCATTAAGCCAATATCGTGCTATTTCATGACGCTTTGCTTTTTGTATGCCTTTCACCCGCAATCCATAAGCCACATTTTGAATGACTGTTAAATGCGGCACAAGACCAAAGTGCTGAAACACCATGCTCACATTATGCTGGCGAAACTTTTGTAATGGCTTGTCACTTAAAGTTAAAATATTGAGCGGCTCAGCACCCATCTGCACAGGATTATCTACCCATATCTCACCTGTAGATGGATCAATCAGCCGATTAATGTGACGTACTAGGGTGGACTTTCCTGAGCCAGACAAGCCCATAATACAATGCATCTCACCTGATTCTATGGTTAAGTTAATATCATACAATCCAACAGAGTATCCCGTTTGCTGACGAATATCGGTGCTATCCACATCATCAGCAAGCATTGCCAACACCTTTTTTGCTTGACTAGGACTGGCATCATAAATCTTACTGATATTAACTAAACGAATCTGACTCATAAAGACTCTCTTGTATTACTCAAAATAAAAACCCTATAAAATGCCTATAACAAACCACGCATCACCCTAGTGATTTTTTTGCATATTTTGCCTCGCTCTACGCCCCCGACCAAACGCCTGAGTAATACGGTCAATAATAATTGCCATAATCACAATGGCAGTACCCGCTTGCAGCCCTTGTCCGATATTTAAAGTTTGGATAGACTGCAATACATCTTCTCCCAACCCCGGCGCACCAATCATTGATGCCAATACCACCATCGCCAATGACATCATCACCGCCTGATTAATACCTGCCATAATGCTCGGCAATGCCTGCGGCAGCTTAATCCACACCAATATCTGCTTATGGGTACTACCAAACGAACGACCTGCTTCGATCATCTCATGTGGAACTTGGGTAATACCCAACATAGTCAAACGAATCAGTGGTGGCAGCGCATAAATAACAGTAGCAAATAAGGCAGGTACTTTACCAATACCAAAAAGCATCAATACAGGAATAAGATACACAAAGCTTGGCATGGTTTGCATCACATCAAGTACTGGAGTAATGACTTTGCGTAATAGGCGACTACTTGCCATAGCAATACCAATAGGAATACCAATCACCACAGTAACCAGCACCGAGACAATCAACAACGCCATGGTATCAATCAGCGCTGTCCACAACCCAAATGCACCTATCAAAAATAGCCCTGCCGCACATGCCAACGCAAACCAAACTTTGCGAGTACTAAACCAGCCTAACAAGGCAACCAAGGCAATGATTATCCAAGAAGGCATTAATTCTAATAAAGACTGAATCGGTAATAACAGATAAGACAGTGTCAGGTGGCTGATACTACGGAAAAAATCACCATAGTTTTGCACCACAGCGTTTAGGGTTTGGTTTAACGGTTTTTCAAATGACCACGCAGGAAACCAATCAAGAATCGCTGTTAATTGATTGGTTTTTGAGTTAGTCGCTACTTGATTGGTAACTGCTGAGCTAGCAACTGTGGTCTCAGTAGCTTTTGAGGTGTCTGCTAAAGAAATACCCAAACTACTGGATATATTCTGCGCCGCTTGTGGACTCACCCACTGCTGCCAAACTTTGGGGTTATTTTGTAAAAACAAACGTGCTTGATCTTTCCCACTGCGACTATTTTCGCTCATCTGCAAAATGGCACGATTGAGCATATCTGGGGTAAATTGCACCTTTGCAAAGGTTTGTACCAGTTCTGGATTTTGCTTAACAAACGGTGTGGACACTGCAATCGTTAACTGAGATACGGGAAAGCCTGAGACACAGTCTGATGTGCCGTCTGCCTCTAATAAATCTTGCCAACAGTCGGCATCATATTCGGGAAATTCAATGGGCGCAAACTCATACTTTGCCATCAATCCAGTGGGTTGCCAATAGTAAAATAACAAGGGTTTATGCTGCTCAAACGCTGAGGATATTTCAGCATCCAATGCTGCCCCTGTGCCTGTATGCACATTGTTAAACTGACTGTCTAATCCTGTGTTTTTAAGCAATCGAGTATTAAATACCTCACATGTCCAGCCAGTCGGACAGTTCACCAACCTTGCTCGGCTTGGATCTTCAGGATCAGTAAATAGCTTGGCAAACTTAGGCAAGTCTTGATAATGGCGCAACTGCGGATTGTCATCAAGCACATATTTAGGCACATACCAACCTTGAGTTGCTCCGCCTTGCAGTGTGTCCCCCACCATCTGTACTTGACCGGCAGCGATGGCATCATCCATAATCGGGGAGCGTCCCATCCACTGCTCACCAATCACCTGAATGTCATTTTGTGCCAATGCTGTCTCTAATGCAGGTCCTGCTCCCGGTACTTCTATAGCCTCACACCCATAGCCATCCTCTACGATGTGCTTGAGCACCCCTGAGATAAATTGCCCACTCTCCCATGTCAATGCCCCAAACTTAATGGGTGCATCACACTGAGCATAGGCAGGCAGGGTAAATACAGCCAGACACAGTAGCAGTATTTTTTCTATCAACGATTTTTTTACAAATGCCTTTTTTACATTAGTAACTAATGATTGCTGCACAGTTTATTCCATTCTTATTTGGTGGGTTTAAGCTATCCATATCATCTAGTGAAGTTTAGCCATTTAGTAGCAAAACCACACTTCACATTTCACACTTCACACTTATATCAAGTGGCTACTGATGAGCCTTGTGCTTTAAACTCTCAGGATGCAGCTCATGCTCAATAAAACTAGCAAGGGATCGTAATCCTTCTGGATCTGCCAGATATAAACGCTGCGTAGTTGGCTCACGATAAAAGCGTATCGGTTGCTCATCATCGTTATAAACCACAAAGTTTTTTAGCAAATGTTGCCAATGTTGTCTTTTTTCCTCTTCATCTTGGTCACGATCTAGCGTGGGTGCTAATATCACTGACAAATCATCTAACTGCTGTTGACCCATAAATCTCAATAACTCACGATGCTCTACCAAATGCTGACAAATCAACTTAATATCTGCCAATGTCTCATGACCTTCATCTAATTCAACAAAAAACATACCCACCTCTTAATAAAACAACACTAATAGGACTTACGCAAAAGTACGATTAATAAAGCCACTAATAATCTATGAAACTGCGTAAGTCCTAACTAATAAAAATAACTGGCTTATGATGATTTATGCCCAAACCATTTTACTTTATCAACAAACCCAAGCCCTTTTTAAACAGCTCACCATAAGGCGGTAGCAAAAAACTCATGGCATTAAAACGTGACTGCACAAAAACAGGCTTCATATGGCTCAAACGCTCAAACCCTGCCTGCCCATGATACGCTCCGATACCTGAGTGCCCTACACCACCAAATGGCAGCTCATGCTGTGCCACATGCAAGATGACCTCATTAACCGCCACCCCACCTGAGACAGTATGCTCACGCACATGTGCAATGTCCTCATCATCATCACCAAAGATATACAAAGCCAATGGACGTGGACGCTCATTAATAAATGTCACTGCTGACTGCACAGTATCACAATGTATCAGGGGCAAAATGGGGGCAAAAATCTCGTCTGTCATCACCTCACTATCAAGGTCAGGCTGAGTTAAAATCACCGGTGGAAACAAACGATTTTCTGGATTTGGATCGACATCGGTCAAAGGATACACAATACTGGCATCTTGTGCATCGACATAACCTTGTACTCGCTTAAACTGCTCATCATTAATGATATGGGTATAATCCTCATTATGACTAATATTTGGATAATGCTTTTGCACCCACTGCTTTGCCAAGGTAATAAACTGCTGATGATATTTTTTATTGAGCAACACATAATCAGGCGCAATACAGGTTTGTCCAGCATTAATGGTTTTGCCCATCATAATACGGCTTACCACAGACTCTAAATCACTATCATCTAATACCACCACTGGCGATTTGCCACCAAGCTCCAAAGTTACGGGGGTTAAATTTTCTGCTGCTGCTGCCATCACCTTTTTGCCCACCGAAGTTGAGCCTGTATAAAGCAGATGATCAAATGGCAAACTGCTAAATGCCTGTGCAATCTCCACCTCTCCGAGCACCACTGCTGCAACTTGCTCAGAAAAATACTCAGCGACTGCCTCAGCAAATAACTGGGCAAATTTGGGTGCAGATTCACTCATTTTTACCATCACACGATTACCCGCAGTAAAGGCATCTATCATCGGGCCTATCGCCAAATACAACGGATAATTCCACGGTACCATAATCCCAACTACCCCAAGCGGCTGCGGCTGTATCTCATTATGTGCCGGCAAATATATTGCTGAAATACTCACACGGCGCGTTTTCATCCATGACTTGCCATGCTTTTTGGCATGCGCAATGCCCTGAAAACTGGGAAAAACCTCGGCAAAATTGGTCTCATCAATACTACGATGACAAAAATCTTCACTCAATGCTTGGGCAAATTTTTGTTTGTACTCCTTGAGCATGTCCTCCAAATTTTGCAACAAAGCTTCTCTTTTATCCCAACTTAATATCGGCTGACTACGGCTAAGCTGCCGTAAATACTCAAACTGGGCTTGAAGTTGCGCTTGGTTGTTGATAATACTATGGGGCATGGTTGTATCCTTAATGTCGTATCCTTAATAAATATTATCTACTATAATAACCGTAAATACAGCTAGGGCATATTGAAACCGCTCTAACCTTTAGCTGATAATAAACTAAGTTGACTGCCTTTGTAAGTGATAAAACGCTCATGACACATTCTCCATGCTCCACCCTGACCACCAAAACCTTAACACAAGCAGACTATCAAGCCACTTATGATGCCATGTATCATCAGACCATGACTCGTATTGCCCAAAAAAAACAAGCAGAACAAAATTCTGATACTGCTGTTATAAACCCTACAGATAGACTCGGTGATGAATTATGGATTGTTGAGCATAATAATGTCTATACACTCGGGCAGGCAGGTAAAGAAGCACATATTCTACAGCGTACCAATACCCCTATTATCCGTACTGACCGTGGTGGGCAAGTCACATGGCATGGCAAAGGTCAACTGGTGATATATTGGTTATTTGATTTAAACGCGCTTGGTTGGGGCGTACGCAATCTAGTCTCCCATGCCGAGCAAGCCATCGAAGATGTGGTCAACTATTATGTGCAGGATAATGGCTATATTGCCTGTGCACGCAAAGATGCACCCGGTGTCTATCTCTATACCCAAAAAGCCGATGGCAGTGCGGATACTGAGAATATGCTGGGCAAAATTGCTTCATTGGGTTTTAAAATAAAACATGGCATGAGCTATCATGGTATTGCACTAAATCTTGATTGTGACCTAACCGCTTTTAGTTATATCAATCCCTGTGGTTATGCGGGTATGAACATGTGTCGATTGGCTGATTTTACCGACCTAACCCACGAAGATATGGCAACGGTAACTCAGCGTCTGGTCGATAACATTCGTGCCCGTCATCAAGGTATGATTGCGCTGCGTTAAAAAATATAACAAAGAAATCTAACATACATTGGCATGATGTACGTAGCCATGATGATTAAATGGGTGTAAATATTCGGCTATTATGTATATAGTAGTCAAAAAACTGTAAAATCACACATTGGATAATCGTTATCTTGATTACGACTTTAGCCCTATTTGCAAAGTTGCTATACTATGCAACGATTTATTAACTCATAATCAATTAACATAAGTTTTGTTTCAACAACTTTTTGTTCCAATACATTCATTTCAACAAATAAGGATAAATGATGGCTGACTTTAATAAAATATTAGATGCAGGTGATGTTGATGGCGGTGAAATCAACGTTGTGGTAGAAATCCCTACTGGTAGTAACCACAAAATCGAATGGAATCGTGAGCTTGCCGTATTTGAGCTAGACCGTGTTGAACCTGCAATTTTTGCCAAACCTTGCAACTATGGTTTTATTCCACAAACACTAGACGAAGATGGCGATGAGCTAGATGCGCTTATCATCACCGAGCAACCTTTGACTACTGGTATATTCTTAAAAGCCAAAGTTATCGGCGTGATGAAGTTTGTCGATGATGGTGAAGTAGATGATAAAGTGGTCGTTGTTCCTGCTGATGACCGCAACAATGGCAATGCTTATAACAGCCTAGACGACTTACCCCCACAGCTTATCAAACAGCTAGAGTTTCACTTTAGCCACTACAAAGATTTGAAAAAAGCTGGCACAACTGTAGTTGAAAGCTGGGGTGACGTTGCTGAGGCAAAAGAAGTGATTAAAGAAGCCATTCAACGCTGGAAAGATAAGTAGATAAGTAAAAGATAAGTAACTGTAACGGCATGTACTAGAAATTCATGTCTAAAAGTCATGTATTAGAAGTTCATGTGCTAAAAGTGATACAATCAGGTTAAGTCATTAATGGCTTAACCTTTTTTTATATCGCATTTTAGATGATAGCCATTATTATCATTATATGGTTACACTGTTATATAGTTACAATATTAGCTTTAAGAAGACAAAACCCTTTTCTTATCCAAAATAACACGACAGGTACAGTACAATTTATGGATACAGACACCTACTACAGCAAAGAAAAAACCCTAGAAAATATTCGTAAACTGCGTGAGCTTAATAACTGGACACAACAAGACATGGCAGACAAGCTGTTTATGTCATTAAGCAGTTATACCAACCTTGAGCTGGGTAATAGCAAACTATATATGGAAAAACTAGAAAAGATTGCGGATCTATTTGGAGTAAAACTAGGGGATTTATTATTTTTAGAGAAGCAAAATATTGTTTTTTTTATAAATGATATGAATGACAATAATAACAACAATAATGTTGCTTATTATGCCAGTAGTAATAACTATATTAATGAAATTGAAAAACTACAATTACAAGTACAGTATCAACAAGAATTATTAAACCAACAACGCCAGCAAATTGAAACCCTGACGTTATTGGTAGATACCTTAAAAGCTAAAAGTGATGCAAAATAAAAAAATATAGAACATTTTTTTACTGCATCATTAATAAGGCATTATGGACAAATACGCCGTGCCGCTTCATCAACACTAATACCATAATCTGTCTGCCAGTTACCATAACCATTTTTACCTAACAGATGGCTATCAAAGTTTGTCCATTGATATATTGTACTGATATTACTTTGATTATAATCACCAGTAACCGTAATACCTCCCTTTGAGCCATCATTACAAGTCACTTGATAAGTGTCTGTAAACTTTGTTTTATTCAAATCTCCCATTGAGTGTGATGTTCGATTAACATGCTTAACCCCTGATAATTTAGCATATTGCTCACGTGCTTGCTGTATCGCTTTTTGTTCTACTTCCTGTAAATGCTGCTCTAATACAGGTATAAATTGGGTCTTGCACTGGGCAATTTTTTGTTGTTGAAACTCATTGGCTTTTTTCATTCGCATAGAAATACTGCTTTCTTTTGGCTGCGAAAATGCCTCGTCAAGTGTACCATAAAGAAGCTGACGAAATGCCTCAGCAACCTTAGGTGAGGATACTTTAGCCAATGCTTGTAAGTCCTGATTTAGGATCGTTTGGTTAAATTGATCATCTTTACTTTCTCCTTTTTGATGAGCTTGATACAGACTTTTGGCTTTTTCCCCCATTGTTATACATTTATCATCAAAATTAGTAGAGGCAACAGAAGTCATCATTAAACCACTAATTGCAAATGCTATAACTATTTTTTTCATCATGACTCTCAAATATTCAATTAAAAAATACCGCTTTATTGAAAACTGTTATACACTTCTGTTTGACAATACTCTTTTGTCATATCACTAAACTGAGAGATAGATAACATTTTATTTTCCTTTAATGCACGTAATTCTGTATCTGAAAGATTCCATGCTCCTTCTATAACACCTGAAACAAGTTTGTCCATAAAAGGTTTAATAATTGAATTACCTAAACCATTTACTATAGCTGGGTCATTAGAAGTAGCTTCAGCCTCTATCTTGACTAAATCAAAAGTCTTAAGGTTACTATTTTTATCAGCCTCCTGATCATATTTTGTCAGAAAAGTATCTTGGGCTTGCTGTTGACTAACACCATTTAATCTATCTGTCATAATTACTTTACCTGTAATAGCACAAGTATCTCCCATAGTCTCAATCAGCAGATCTAAAGTCTCAGTATCAATTGCCATTGCACTATTGCCAGCACCCAAACCAATACACATCATTGTTGCCATTACAAACTTTTTCATAATTGTCGTCCTTATTTTAAATTAATTAACTAAATTCCATAGATTACTCGCTACATCTACCCATTTATTATGCAATAATTCATTCGTATCAACAACAGTAATTTTTTAGATAATCTACGCTAAAAATAAAGGTATGATGGTCATTTTTTAATATAAATAAAATGAATATATTTAAATAATTTTAACAATATATTTTTCTTATCAAGACATAGATGGTTTTTATCTTATGTTATACTCAAATAGACTATTTTGCCTATTATTTTTATTACAACTAAAAACCATAACTGGAAATATTTATGTCCTCATCTTCAACTCAAGCATCAACAACCACTACGCCACAGTCCGTTCTTACCTTTTGGTTTGACACCTTAAATCCTGCCGATTGGTTTAAAAAATCAAATGAGTTAGACCAACAAATTAATAATAAATTTGCTAACACTTTACAACAAGCAGGACGTGGCGAATTGGTACACTGGCGAGAAAATGTGCAAGGTAGGTTGGCAGAGATTATCGTCCTTGACCAGTTTTCTCGCAACATTCATCGAGACAGCGCAGAAGCATTTAAACACGATGGCATGGCATTAATACTCTCTCAAGAATTGGTTGCTCATCCTGACTTTGCTACACTATCACAAGATGAACGTAACTTTGCCTTACTACCGATGATGCACTCTGAAAGCAAGCAAATTCATCTATTAGCAAGACCCCTATTTGAGCAGTTTGCTAGCCGGCCAACCATTAATTTTGAACAAAAACACTTTGACATCATCGAGCGTTTTGGACGTTACCCACATCGCAATGCCATACTTAATCGCACCTCAACTAACGAAGAAATAGAGTTTTTACAAGGCCCTAATTCAGGTTTTTAATTTTTAACTTTAGTTTTTAATGCTAATTTTTAAACTTCCCCTAATTTACTGTTAATGTTATGTCTAATAAAAAATTACCCAAAGCCGTCGCCATTATGGTTGAAAAAAACAACCTAGTGATGGCAATTAAAACCTTAGCAGAAGAAGAAAACATCAGTATGACTGAAGCAAAAGCTCGTATTGATGACTATGAAGCTAAAATAAAAGCCAAGCAGCAGCAAAATATTGCCAAGATTGCTAAAAAACAAGGCATAGAAACAGGGGCAGATATAGAACCAGTTACAAGGATAGACACAGATACTGAGCAGAAAAAAACAGGGCAACAAAAAGCAGATGGATTTGCGCAGCTTAGCTCAGGCTTAAACAATCACCTAGATGATATTGGCTATAAAAAACCGCTCATTCCTCGTTGGGTATGGCGGTTATCTATTATACTTGTGGTGATGGGTATTATATTTTTTGCGCTTTGGCGGCTATTTATTATTTAGAAAACAAATAAGACCCCTCCCAAACCCTTCCCTTGATTTAAGGGGAGGGCTTAAAAGCCTTTTCGGGCGAGACTAGGAGCGGGTTACAGTTGAGAGTGAGGTCTCATTACTTACTAAGCCACTTAGCTCATTCGTGGATCAAACGCATCTCGTAACGCTTCACCAATAAATATCAATAATGACAAGATAATGGTCAGGCTAAAAAATCCAGACAACGCCAACCATGGTGCATTGAGGTTATTTCTACCTTGTAACATCAGCTCCCCTAATGAAGGTGAACCAGGTGGCAGACCATAACCCAAAAAGTCTAATGCTGTCAGCGCAATGATATTGGCAGTCAAAATAAACGGTAACTGAGATAGGCTCGATGCCAACGCATTGGGAAGGATATGTCGGCGTATAATTTGCCTATCTGCCACCCCAAGATTACGTGCGGCACGTACATAATCAAAGTTACGCGCACGCAAAAACTCTGCCCGTACTAATCCAACCAATCCCATCCATCCAAACAATAGCATCATCGCAAACAACACATAAATACTGGGGCTAAACAGACTGACCAAGATGATGATCATAAATAGTTGCGGTAATCCGCTCCAGACTTCCATCAACCGTTGTCCTGCCAAATCAACCCAACCACCATAATAGCCTTGAATTGCCCCAACAATAATACCAATCAGCGAGCCTGCCAACGTCAATGCAATACCGAAGAGTAATGACACTCGTAGCCCATAGAGGATTCTAGCGACCACATCTCGACCCACATCATCTGTACCTAGCCAATTTTGGGCATTAGGCGGGGCAGGATATGGCTGTGCAAGCATCACATTGGGCGTTTGATCAGCAAAGGCAATCGGTGGCATCACATAAAAACCGTCAGCATCGATCATTGCCTGTACCGCAGGATCTTTATAATTGGCTTCGGTCTCAAACACCCCACCAAATGCTGTCTCAGGATAAGCTTTCACAATCGGAAAATAATAGTCACCATCGTACTGCACGATTAATGGCTTATCATTGGCGATAAAATTTGCACCCATACACAGCACAAAAATAAGCGAAAATAACATCAATGCAAACATACCACTGCGATTGCGTTTAAAGCGATTCAGACGAGCTTGCCAAACAGGATTGATATTCATAATTAGCGGCTCTCAAAGTCAATGCGAGGATCGACCAAATGATAGCTAATATCACTAATAAGCTGCAAAACCAATCCTAAAATGGTAAAGATAAATAGGGTGCCAAAAATGACAGGATAATCTCGTTGTACCACTGCTTCAAAACCCAATAGCCCTAGCCCATCTAAATTAAAAATAATCTCAATAATAAAGTTACCTGCAAATAATATGCTAACAATGGCAGCAGGTACGCCAGCGATGATAATCAGCATGGCATTACGAAACACATGTCCATACAGCACTTGCCGCTCAGACAATCCTTTTGCCCGAGCCGTCAACACATACTGCTTGCCAAGCTCTTCAATAAAGCTAAATTTGGTCAGATATGCCAAACCTGCAAAACCACCAACAGTACTTGCCAATAGTGGCAATGCCAAATGCCAAAAATAATCTTTGATTTTGCCGAATACAGTCAGTTGATCAAAGTTCTCTGATACCAAGCCTTGCAGTGGGAAAATCTGCCAATAACTACCACCTGCAAACAATACCAGCAAGATCACTCCAAATACAAACACAGGCACAGCATGTCCCACTGCCAGTAGCAATGCAGTGGCTCGATCCATTGTTGAACCATTATGCATCGCTTTATAAATACCGAGTGGAATTGCCAATAGATAGATAAGTAGCGTGCTCCATAGACCTAATGAGATAGAAACAGGCAGCTTATCAATGATTAAATCGGTAACTGACTCTCCCTTAAAAAAGGATTTGCCAAAATCAAGTTGGGCATAATTTTTTAGCATTAACCAAAAACGCTCAGGGGCAGGCTTATCAAAACCATATTGCACTTTGATTGCCTCGACCATCTCTTCGGACAACCCCCGTGAGCCTTGATAGCCAGTATTTGGTGACATGGCCGCATTCATGGCTTTGTCTTTTTTGGCTTGCTCAATCTGAGCAATCTGCTGTTCGACAGGACCACCGGGGGCGGCTTGCACAATGACAAAGTTTGCCAATAATATCAAAAATAAGGTCGGTAGCATCAATGCCAAGCGTTTGAGTATATAGCGTCCCATCTATGGCTGCCTTAATTTATAAAAAATTTATATAATTTTAAATATGATAATAATTATCCTTATCAGCTATTATACAGTGATTCGTCATACTGTTATTTAAAGTTATTCTTTAATTCACGTAAGGCAGCAAATACAGTCAGTGGCTTTGTATCGGGAAGATTCACTAATCTTTTTACCCCTTCTACGGTTTCAGCTACGTCACTACGCATAAATACATTGACCTTCTTTTCATGTGCCAAAGTCACAGGCAATGAAGCGAGTCCCTTTTCTACCATCTGCTGCACAGTACCAAGTGTTTGACGCATATTTGCATTATCAGGCTCAATGGATAAACCAAAACGTAGATTGGTGATGGTGTATTCATGCGCTGGATAAAATAAGGTATCATCGGGTAGTTTTCTTAAACGCTCAACGCTTTGGTATAACTCTTCTATGGTGCCCGTAAATACACGCCCACAACCGCCACTAAAGAGCGTATCCCCGCAAAACACATGCTTACGTCCGTCCATATCAAGCAAATAGGCAACATGACTTTGTGTGTGCCCTGACACTGCCCAGACTTGCGCTGAATATCCCCAAGCACTGACAGTACTACCATCTTTGACTGATTGATCCAAGCTGACATTATGCTCACTGTGCGCCACTACATGTGTCATTGGATAGGATTGCTGTAATTCTGCTACCCCACCCGTATGATCACGATGATGATGGGTAATCCAAATGGCGGTCAAATCTAAATCATGGGCTTGTAAATATTCAAGAACAGGCTCAGCTTGACCGGGATCAACAACAATGGCTTGCTTATTGTTTTCATTGATCAACATCCAGATATAGTTATCTGTAAATGCTTTGATGGGATAAATGTGTATGGCCATACAAATCCTTACTCATTGTTGTCTTAACTTAATATAGAATATAAGTAGTCTTATAACTTACACTTTATTTAAAAGTTATTTAAAAAATAGTTAAAATTTACAGTGAAAAATTTATATTTTGGGTGTTGCATATCATTAAGCAATTTATTTAATGTAAATACTTATCTACTTTTTGCTCTGCCTTTTTATCCACCCACCAATAATCAATACCCACCGCATTATCAGGCAACTTCTCCGTGTGACGATATTGATCCCAATAAGCAACATTGGTCGCTGTTTGTGCCAGCATAGGTACTATATAATAGCCTGCCCGCAACAGCCGATCCAAAGATTTGGTATATAAGATAATCTCATCACGATTTTGAGCTTGTGCCAAACGCTCAACCACCGCATCAATGGCAGGATTTTTAATCCCTGCGCTATTTTGATTGCCAGTCTCATCTGCTGCCACGCTACCCCAATAAGCACTTTGTTCTGCGCCAGGTGACAAACTTTGAGCAAACACATCCACGATCATATCATAATCATAACTACGGGTACGCTCGAGATATTGTGGGGCATCGACACTGCGTATTTTGGCATCAAATCCTAAGCGTTTTAGATTGCGAATATAAGACAACAATACTTGCGCCATACGCTCATCTTTGACCAGCAGCTCAATACGAGCACGCTTGCCATTGGGTTGATATAACTTCATGTCTTTATAATAAAATCCCGCATCTAAAAGCAGTTGGCGAGCACGCAACAACCCTTCACGATTAAAGCCATTGCCATCAGAGACGGGTAAATGCCACTTGTTCAACACATCTTGCTGATACTCACTATCAGCATCTGCTATCAGCGGCTGCAATACGGCTCGTTCTTTGGCACTTGCTTGTCCTGTTGCCTCTAATTCTGAACCAAAAAAATAACTTTGTGGATACTGATACTGCCCATAAAACATGGTCTTATTGATCCATGCAAAGTCAAAGGCAGCCGTTAATGCTTGACGCACTTTGATGTCTTGAAAAAGTGGACGCCGCAAATTCATCACCAAGCCTTGCAGCGGTGCAGGATTCTTAGTGGTGATGGATTCTTTTATAATCATACCTGCCTGCATGGCAGGAAAATTATAGGCAGTTGCCCAGTTTTGTGACTTGCTCTCTTGACGAAACAAATACTGCCCTGCTTTAAAGCCTTCAAAGGCGACTTCATCACTAAGATAATAGACGTATTTAATCATATCAAAGTTATAACGCCCTTGATTCACTGGCAAATCTTTACCCCAATAATTAGGATCTCGAGCATAAGTTACCGACTGCCCTGGCTCTACACTTGCTAACTGATAAGGGCCACTGCCCATTAATGGGGTCAAACTCAAGGTTTCAAAGTTTTTATCAATAGATGATTTTGCAAATACAGGAAACTGCCCAACGAGCAGCAATGCTTCTTTATTATCATCAGAAACAAAAGTGAACTTAACGCGGTATTTATCCAGTGTTTGTATCTCTTTAATATCACCCAAATAACCGCGAATAAACATTGGTCCTTTAGTAAGAAGGGCATCGAAAGTTGCTTTAACATCGGCACTGGTCACTGGTGTGCCGTCCCAAAATTTTGCCTTGGGATTGACATGGTAAATCACCCAGCTAGGATCTTCGGTATCATAAGTCACCTGACTAGCAAGCTGCGGATACATAGTAAAGGCTTCATTTAATGAACCTGTCATCAAAGTATCGTATAAATAATCCGTCCCCGCCATCGGTACACCTGTGGTCATCCATTTATTGGCAGAGTTAAACGTACCAGTAGCAGCCATCGACAATACGCCACCTTTAGGTGCTTGTGGATTGGCATAAGGCATGTAGGCGTTATCAGCATATTGCGCCGTACTATTATGCGCTAAAGTAGTACGTGTCACTACCTCAGCCTGTGACGGCATCGCTAACATTGCTATTGCCGTAACCAACACCGCCCAAGCTTGTGCTTTTTTATCAGCAGACTTAGCAACTGACTGTATTGGCTTAGGTCGTACGCCATTAAATAAAAACATAACCTATGACATAATTCCTTTTATAGTGATCATCCGTATATTTAGCAAGCTAATCAGCCATACTAAATACTAACTACCAAGCCATAACCATTCAACAAAATTTATTAAGTTTATTAAGTATAATTAGGCATGATTTTTTTCAAACTGCTGCATAAACTCAATCAACGCCTCTACCGACTCTAGGCTGACCGCATTATAAATGCTTGCCCGCATACCACCCACATCACGATGACCTTTTAGATTGAGCAATCCTGCTTCCTCGGCTTGTTGTAAAAATAGCTTATCCAAACTGGCATCAGCTAGAGTAAATGGCACATTCATAATAGAACGATAGTCTTTAACAACAGGATTTTGATAAAAGTCACTGTTATCAATAGCTGCATAAAGTCGCTCGGCTTTTTGATGATTGACTTTGGCAATGGCTTCCACCCCACCTTGCTCTTGTAACCAGTCAAATACCAATCCTGCCAAATACCATGAATAAGTAGCAGGCGTATTAGACATCGAGCCTTTTTCTGCCATGTGTTTGTAGTTTAATAAGGTTGGACACCACTGACTGGCACGATCCAATAACGACTCATGAATAATCACAATCACCAAACCAGCAGGACCAATATTTTTTTGTGAGCCTGCGTAAATCATACCAAACTTAGACACATCAATAGGGGCTGATAAGATACAAGAGGACATATCTGCAACCAATGGCACAGCCACTTGTGGGGGTTCAGTTATCTGCACTCCATGTATGGTCTCATTAGCACAGTAGTGAAAATATGCCGCATCAGGGGTTAATTGCCAGTCGGCACGATCTGGTACAGTAGTAAAGTTGCTGTCTTTACTCGTTGCCACTTCATTAACCTGACCAAGTCCTAGCTCGGCATAACGCTTAGCTTCTTTAAACGCTTTGCCAGACCATGCGCCTGTAGTCAGATAATCGCCTGTACCACCCATCAATAAATTTAGCGGAATGGCAGAAAACTGCAAGCTAGCCCCACCCTGCAAGAACAGCACTTTATAATCATCAGGAATCTGCATCAACGAGCGTAGTTTTTGCTCCGCCATCTCTGCTACGCCGACATAATCACTACTGCGATGGCTCATCTCCATAATAGATAAGCCTTTGCCTTGCCAATCAAGCATCTCAGATTGTGCTTTTGCTAATACTTGCGTGGGCATGGCAGCAGGGCCTGCACAGAAGTTATGTAAACGATGCAATTCACTTGGTTTTGTAGTCATGATTTTCTCACAAATTAAAAGTAGCGTTAGACAATAAAATTAATTGGATTATTAGGGTCTGTTGAACTTTCACCCCGTCAGGCTAATATCCATAAGGGATACAGCTATTTTTTACTTTTATGTAAAAATTAAGATGAGTGTTCAACACACTCTACAACTTTACAAACAATCAGTATGGGTAGAATTTGATAACAGCAATTGCCACAATTGGCGTTTTTTACCACCATCTGCCAACATCTCAGTTAATTGTGGCACACGCACCAACCGCTCATGCTCCAACCCTTTTGGTAGGGGGGTCAAAGCAGCCACCCGTTTATTATCATCCTGAGCGATACAAAATACAAATCCTGCCAAACTGGCGTTTGCCAGCTCAACATTTTGCATCCCCTGACAGATAGGAAAACTTAAACTTTGCTCAGTTAATGATATAGAGGTAATGATATTACGCCAAAGCGGTAGTGTCGAACCTTGATGTAAATGCTGACTGTCTACCAGCAGTACCCAATCTGCAAAGCCCACACCGAGCAAAGTAAAGGCTTCAATATATTGCTCTACCACAGGCAGCTTTGCTGGTGTTTTTGTGATGACAGTTGATGTCTTTGTAGTCGTCTGTTTAATTTTTTCAAGAATTTCTTTGGTAAAGTCTTTTTTGGTGCCTTGTTTTGTATCTTGCTTGATATCTTGTTTTATCGTGTGTTTTGCAATTTGATTTGGCTGTAACCCATCTTGATTGACACGATTTTGAGCAAGGCTATTTTGAGTAATATTACTTTCAGTAATACTATTTTCAGCAATGTCTTTTTGACTGACTTGATTTTGTGCTAAATCAGTCACAGATATCGAATCTTGTACTAAATTGTTATCTTGCCTTTTTTTATCATAATTAATAGGTGATATGGGTCTGTGTTTAGCATTTTGCTGATTATCGCTGTGCTTATTTGAGTGTCGATACTGCGTCATATCCTCAGAAATATGCACCGTCTTGGTACTACGTCCCACCCAGCACTCTATACCCATCATATTTAAGATATGACGCTGCTGTATCTGCTGCACGTTGATGGCAGTGATGTTTGGCTTTGACGCTATACTCATGACTGTCTCAAAATGATATATTACTTAACACTGGTCTTAAATATGATATCTATAAAAAATATAGTACCTTCAAACGATTCATTAGCTAGTCCCTAACGTAACGCTTAGTATAACACTGAAAATCATCACGCTCCTACCTACTATTGATATACCTATATCTCAATTTATGACTGTATCACAATTGCATTTGATACCCTCAACCCTACCGTTTGAAATTTATTAATAAGAAAAGTTAACAAAAATTTGCAAAAATGTAACTTTTACTTTATAAACATGTTTCAATAAATTTAAATGTATTTTATTGCAAAATTTAATTTTAAGAAAATCAAGGAAATCTTTTATGCAGTCTCATATCAAACTTCTTACCCTATCTACATCACTTTGCGTTTTAGGTAGCATTGCGCTAACAGGTTGTAACAACCATAAAGCCATTCCTACCGTTAATGTGGCTACTACTATGCCAACGATTGATGCAGCGACTGCCTCTGATCCTACCATAGAAGTTCATACCAATGCGCTGCATGAAACCGTGATTATTGATACTAAAAAACCATTGTGGTCTTATGCAGGTACAACAGGTCCTGCTTATTGGGGTGATGCTGCCTCACACTCACTTTGTAGTGAAGGAAAGCAGCAGTCTCCTGTCAATATTCAGCAAGTCAAAGCAGCCTCTGCTAGTGAGCCGATGACCAAGTATGGTCGTAGTGATTTAAATATTTTAAACAACCATCATACCGTTGTTTATACACCCACTGATGAGAACAATGTGGTGATGATTGATGGTGAGCAATATACCTTAAAACAATTCCACTATCATACCCCAAGTGAACACCAAATTGGTGGCAAAAACTTTCCTGCCGAAGTACATTTTGTCAATGCCAATGCCGCAGGCGATCTGGCAGTTATTGGAGTAATGCTCAATCCAACAGGTGATAATGAAACGCTAGACGCCTTGCTAGCTGCCAGTATTGCCGCTACTGACCTAAACGATACGGTATTACTAAGAGATTTTGATATCAATGGCTTGTTACCAAAAAATAGCCCTTACTACCACTATAGCGGTTCATTAACCACGCCACCATGCTCTGAGCAAGTACAATGGTATGTGATGGGTGAACCATTGGCGGTATCACAACAAGAAGTTCAAATCATGATGCAACTATTCACGGGAAATAACCGCCCTGTAGAGCCACTAGGTGATCGTGAAATTGAGAAAGTTGGACAATAACCAACAATGTTAGCAAAATTGATTTACCGCTAATATAAATACATGACAAAAAAGACCCTAAGTTGGGTCTTTTTTTATATTTTAAAGCCATCGTTAATTCTTGATTAAGTATTTTTTTAAAATTTACAAAAGAGTTATGCCTAGAATTGATATTCATAAATCAACTAAGATAAATCAATACCAACCTAGCCTTGATATAAAAGCGTAGCTTAAATCCATTTCTTCTACTCTTCTACTACGCAGGCATCGCCTTTGTCTTGCAATCTTTAAGCAAAGCTATGTCATTACTGCTAAAGTTCTTTATACTTTTATATTTAATTTTTCCCATAGCCCAAAATATTTATTTATTCATATAATTTAATTAAGTAGCAATTTATTTTAGAGCACTTATACGATAAAATTTATTTTTACTCTAACATTTCAAAGAAAATATTTTTAGAAAATAAGTATGCTATAGTCAATTCAAGATAATACTGTTACAAGGAAAACGAGCGAAGGTGTACAAGTAGTACTGCGAGCGAGTTTGACGACGTAACAGTTTTGTATTGAGCCGACTATATTATTTTTATCTCTAAAACAGTAGTTGGAAAGCTCACTTAAACTAGCCGCACAGAAAGCATCATGTTTTCTCCAAATTTTATTCGAGAAATAATATTATTAAAATCAAGATTATCTATTATAAACTTCTTGTATGATCAATTTTTTCCACTCGATTGATATGAGTTTATAAACCAGTCTTAGCATTCATCGTAGATTAATCCAGATGATATCTACTGTGTTTTTATATAGACTCTAAATATAGATCTACTATATCCTTTTACACCTAGACTTATATTGGTGACTAATTCTTTATTCTTTAGTGGTAATAATAGATACAAAACCGCTACCTTATTTCCAGTATTAAGATAATGAGTAGTATTTTTAGGTAGCAAATTTAATGAATATATTTCGATAGGCTCAGTTTTACCACTATCAAACAGTACTTCTATCGTCTCTTCATCATCCATACCGATAACACTTTTTCCAGTGATTTCACCTACTTCCCAGCTATGTTTTATTGTTCCATTATGTATATTCTCTATCCATTGTTGGCTCCCATATAAACCAACGTTTGGACTCAAACCCATTTGAGACGAGCTGTCTAAAGACAATTTATGAGTTCTATTAAGTAAATTTAAATTTACCTTATCTATTAAATAATCATAGACCTTTTTATATCCGTCTAGTATGAAATTAGATTCATCCCCTACTAAAAACTCTACATTAACATCCACCAACCTTCTCCAATTTTAATTCTCTTTAAGCTTTACATTAGGGTTTCTAGGAGAAATTAAGACACGTTTAATTCTAGTATTAAACCAAACTCTAGCAGGTTTTTATTATCTCCCAAATTGAGAGCTACGGATTTGACAGCATAGGTCATTTTTATTGAGGTTAAAATTTTACTTTAAGTAAAGCCTGTTAAATTGACATTAATTCAAAAACTTTCACTCATCCTTGCTCAACACAAACTTACGGTTATAATATTCATTTTCATTCAGTTTATTAGAATGATATATTATTCATCAGTCTTAAAAACTCCATTCACTGGTTTAAGCTCTAAAGTACCGTTTAAATGTAAATAACTACCATCAAAAACTGCAATTTTATTTGCATCCCACTTTTTCATCTTAGCATACTCATGTATGGGTATACTTTGTTGATCAACTGAGATAAACAAGTCGAACAAATCATCAATAATCACATCCCCTGTAGAATCATTGTATACAATACAGTGGTAACGATAATTCTGTTCAGTAGGGTTACAATCATACCAAAACCCACCATCAATGCCACCTTGCCAAAATGCCGATTCAGGTATATTTTGGTGTTTTTCTGGTGCTTTAACTTCTTGGTTATTATTACAGCTAGTCATACAGATCATTAAAGTCAAATAAGCTAATATTTTATGCACTGACAAATCCTTCTTCCTTATTTAAGTATACATACGCATATTGTAACCCCCCCCATCTTTTTAACAGCTGGATATTAGGCATGAGTTAGCGTGCCTAATTACGCAAGTCAAGTGGACAGAAGATTTAAGATGGTTGGATTTTGGGTGGATTAGTGCATATTTTAGGGGCTAGCGTTCTATTATGAGTAGCGTCGTAAATGAATGATTGCTATCAGGTATTACAAACCCTATCCAATCTATGGGTTAACACCATAAAACTTAAAAGCTATTGTGATGTCTTGCTTCTTGCAAATAACTTAGATTATCTAGCCAGTCAACATCTTCTAAGAATCTAGCATTTTTTAATGCTTTTTCAAAAGCAATATCTAGTTGTAAAGCCTTCTTGCTAGTTAAAAAATGAAATATTTCACAAGCTCCCGGCCAATTTAAATCCATAATCCATTGCAATAAATAGTAATAAACTTGATCCAGATACTTATCATCAAGAGAGCAAATCACCATAGCAGATTTCTGCCAATAAGATTTAATAGATGGCATAATCAAACATTCAACTGATATGGTCTCTGTCTCAACTAGCCTAATAAATTCATCAATGAAGTCTGTTTTAATAATCTCATCAGCGTCAGTTTTTAATTTTATAAAATTTTTTTTCATAATTTCGCCTATGCCTATATTCTAGGATTTGATTACTGTATTCAGAAGTTTTATCGTTGGGGTTTGGGTCAGGTTCTTTGAGGATATAAGATTTGATTACTGACCTTTATAACATCTTTACACCACTGTGATAACTCTTCATTTTTCGCATTAACTGCGATTTCATAATATAGGCTTTCTAAAGCTCTGAAATTCTCAATATCCCATAGTATATCAAGAATATTACTTGCTACTTTCTCATCTTGAGGCCAGTATAACTTAATATAATTAATAAAATATTCTCTAACAGCATCTAAGGTTCCCGAATATTTTAGAACCCAACTAATCCATAATCTATTCTCAGGTTGATTTTTGAATGCTTGTAAGAAGCTATCTACTAAAGATAACGCTAGATCATTCCAATATACTTCTGATTTTGCTACGGACTGATCTAATATTTTTGCTTTTTTAATAAAAAAATGAATATGTAATTCTAAATCTTGATAGTATTCTTCATCACCTTCAACCAAGCTTCTCTCAATAATATACTTAGATGCCGTACGTGCATACTCAGAGATTTCTAGATCATTATGATAGCAAGCCTCTAAAATTTTATTAGCGAAATTTTGCATAGGTAAATTTCCTATTGTTTAAAATGTGTACCCTTATTAATCTCAACTTCCTTCGGTAGATTTAGTTTGTTCAGCGATATTAATTAGATTTCTCATACCATCACTCATGTTTCCTTGCGCCATAGCAATGGCTGTGGAGTCATTAATGTGATTAGCTAAGTTAGGGTCAACGGTATGGACATTATCATTCCCAACAATATTATCCCATGCAGAGCTGATACTATTACCTATTGAACTAAGAACTTCTCCAGTTTGTTCTCGACCATGAGGTATAGAAATATATATAGCGCCAGTGCCTAAGACTGTTATCCCAGCGCACACTGCCACGCTAGGACCACACAAGCTTGCTGCAGCAACTTGAGCAGCCTCATCCTCAGGAACAATCAAATTAACCGGATTATTATGCGTATAAGCAGACAAATTCAAATTAGGCGGATTATAAACTCCTCCCATACCCCGCTCGCCATCCAAATAACTCCCTAAAATAGGATCAGGACTCTGCCAAACCTGCGTTCTTGGGTCATAGTATCTAGCCCCGAAGTAGTATAAGCCAGTCTCTTTATCCAGCTCTTTACCAGTAAACTTATAATCAGTACCAAATGCCCCTGATTGGTCTACCCACGTTTCACCACTTGGGAAATAAGCAAAGAACTCATGTACTTCGCCATTGTCATCTGTGAGATAGCTTGAGCTACCAATGTGATCTTGATGATAGAAGTATTGTTGTCCTTCATAGTCGATGCCTCTTGGGTCTTCGGCATTGCTATGATCACCTAAGTCTATTTTAATTTTATTAGGTCGGTAGCTTAAAATACCATGACTGCGCTCTTTGACTAAGGCATTGTAGTGAGCATAGACCTCATCTAAGCTTATGTCTTGTATGTCCTCTAATGCTTCTGCTTCTGCTGGTACTTGTTGCTGCGGCTGATTACCAAACATTGGGGTCTCAAGAGATTTACCTATTTTACTAGCAATCCGTTGACCATCAGCAAAGTAGTGTTTGGTATAGCCTGTGCCACTGATGACGGTTGAGGCAAACGGATAAAGCTTGTTGTTTTTGATGCTGCGGTTGTTTGAGGCATCATAGTAGTAGGCTTGTTTGTTACCTCTGTCATCTATGCCTGTTAGGTTGCCTACGGCATCCCAATGGAGTTTGCGAGTTGGGGTTTGTACGCCCCATTTGCCTTCACGTACGGTGTCGCTATGGCGTCCGTTGGCGTCATAGATGTATTGCTGCGTTGCTTCGTTATCGCTTGTGATGCTGCTAACGGCATGGGGCTGTTTGTCACTATAGCTGTATTGGTTACTATAGGTGGTTCCTTTAACGGTACGCCAGTTGTTGATGATTTTGCCGGTGGTTTGGTGGCTTTGCTCTTTACTTTACTCAAGCACAGCTTTCCGTCTTGCGCTTCGGGCGAGTGTGCCCCACACACTCGCTTATCCTCGCTCATGTTATGAATACCATCATACTGCATATTAACCATGTAGCGGTCTTTGCGGTTTTTGGCCTCATAGTCTCCTGATGCTCCGATAAGTTGGTATATCTCATCGTAGTCAAAGGTTTGGCTAACTCTGCCGCCCAGTTGGTTTAGGCGTGTGGGCAGTGGTGCTTGGTTTTGTATTGCTAGGATGTTGCTGGTGTTGTCGTAGTCATAGTGGTTATCCATGAGGTTACGGGTACGTTTGGTGCCTTCGTGCCCGTCATAGGCGTTGACTTTAAGCCGTGACAGTCTTCTGCGAGTATCGTAGTCATAGTTCACTCGAGCACAGCTCTCGCCTTGCACTCGGGCAAAGCAGTACTTTGCTAATTCCTCGCTCAGGTGGTGTTGTTACCATGCCACTAGAATACTCGCTGTTCAAATTTGTCGTAGCCAAGCTGTTTGATGTAGTCGTAGTTATGGCCCTTTTTGTAGCCGACCATGTTGTTAAGTTTGCCACCTGCGTTGTAGCTGAATACGCCAAGCTGGCACAAGATGCCGCTTTTGGTAGTAAATACGCTAAAGCAGGCGAAAACGCCGCCGCTTTTGAGCAACGTATTAGGCAAGAATTAAACAGCCCAGCTACGCAAAGTAAGTGGGCTGGGGATTTGGCAAGGGTGGGGTTTGGGTGAAATGCTATACCCACGTTTAATTGTTATTAAATACGTTAACTATATTAGAATACTTATACTTGCATAGGTATTCTACAAACTTTCACATATTACTTATAAAAATAAATAAAAAAGGACTTTTATAACAGGTTTATTCTATTTACTTTTGAAGTTATTATACTGCTTCCGCATATCTAACTCAAATTGCACCTTTCCAAGAAATAGTTTCATAAAGTTATCGGCGGTCTTAAAATAATTATCTTCACCTTCGGTAATATAAAACATTGTCGTCCCATTTCCTGATTTGAAAAAGAAATCAGCTACATAACCTTGATGTAACATAACACAAAAAACGTTTTTCTCATCTATATCAATTTTATTATATTTAAAAATATCTATTAATCCTTCTTGAATATCATCAAGCTCATAATAAGTCAAGTCCGTACCAGCCATAAAATTTCCAGGATTTGTTCCCATTTCTCTAAGAAAATTTTTATAATCTTCTGGAAATTCGACATTAAACTTTTTTTGAAGATCATTAATTTGTTTTTCATTACATCCTGATATATTGCGTGTATCAAAACATCTTGGATATTGAGCAAGAATCTCTATAAACATACGATCGACCTTATTAATTAAATTAATTTCCTATAAAGAATAATAAATAACTTTAAAGCTTGAGCTTTAAAAGCTTATACTTAAAAAATAGTCTACCTTAACTATTTTTAGTTAGGATGGACTATAGTTAATTTCTTGGCGGAACACCATATTCTATCTTTAATTGAACATTGGGATGCCTTTCACTGAACTGCCTAACTACATTACACACGATTGGCATGGTGTTCGTTCTGAATATATATATATACTCCCAGAACTATTACGATTAATTCTAGACGAAATATGTTCTGATGTATGCTGAAGAAACCGTAGAGTAAAACTTGGTAAACTAACGTCTCAAATAGGAGTTTACCATGACAAAGAAAACACCCCATTACACAGTAGAATTTAAAGCTGAAGCTGTCAAAAAAATAGCAGACAATGGTGGCAATGTCAGTCAAACAGCCAGAGAACTTAAGATACCTATGCAAACCCTAGCAAACTGGCAGAACAAAGCTAACCAAGGCAAGCTTAAAGGTACTCAGCAATATGACCCTGAGCTTATTGCTCTTATCGAAGAAAACAAAAGACTGAAACGTCAGTTAAAGGTAGCCGAAGAAGAAAGAGACATACTAAAAAAGGCCACAGCGTACTTCGCCAAAGTCAGCAAGTGAAGTACGCCTTTATACAAGCTAATCAACAAGACTTTAGTATTATTAGCATGTGCAGGATATTGAATATCAAAGCTTCGAGCTACTACGACTGGTTAAACCGAGACATCAGTGAACAACAAATACACCGCAATCACTGTGAACTACTCGTTAGAGCTGCGCATAGTGAAACTAAACAGCGTTATGGCTACGAGAGACTACATGCTCATCTAACAGCTCAAGGAAACGACATTAGTAAGTATATGGTCAGACGCATTAAACAAGAGCATGGCATTTACTGTAAACGACACAAACGCTTTAAAGTCACTACTGATTCAAACCATGACAAACTTGTGTATCCTAACCTGCTTGAGCAAAAATTTGATGCTAGTTGTCCTAATCAAACTTGGGTTAGTGACATCACTTATATTTGGACTAATGAGGGCTGGTTATATTTAGCAGGGGTAAAAGACATCTATACCAAAGAATTGGTTGGCTATGCGTTAAATAAATGTATGACAAAAGAGTTAGTCTGTCGTGCATTGAATATGGCAATTAGAAACAAAAAGCCCAGTAAAGGCTTACTTGTACATTCAGACCGAGGCAGTCAGTACTGTAGT
>NZ_VFYU01000009.1 GCF_021012795.1 Psychrobacter sp. I-STPA10
TATAGTCAATTCAAAACAAAAGAGTTATAGTAAGGACAAATATCATAAAATAATTTAGATAAATCGTTTTCTAACCAACCTTTACGTAAAGATTTCACGTTTCCCCACTTCTTTTCAATAGGATTTAAATCAGGACTATAAGGAGGTAGGAACAACACACGATGACCATGTCTATTAAAAAGACGTGTTACTTTCTTATGGAAGCTGGCATTATCCATGACAATGACGCATTTAGTATTAAGCCTCGGAATTAAGGTGTTCTTACACCAACTACGAAATACTTTTGAGTTAATGTTTTGTTTAAAGTAATCAATAGCAAACAAGGTTTTATTATAGAGTGCACCTATAACATTTGTTCTGCTACGAGCTTGCCAATTATAACTATCAATACAAGGTTTGCCGATAGCGCTATAGCCAAAAGGACGTATGACTTCCTGCTCAAAACCGCTCTCATCCATATATACTATGGGAAATCCTTGCTTTTGATAAAAAGCTAGCTTAGCTTGATACTCTGCTCTTTTAATCAGACAAGCTTTTGGATGGCTTAAGGTCTTTTTTTTGAGTGATACCAAGGCGTTTTAGTGCGACACAGATACCTGAAGTGCTACATCCTAAACGTCTTGCACGTTCATAATGATAGCTGTCTGGATGGTTCTCTACATCTTTAAGTAAAGCGTCATTAGCAATTTTAGTCGGTTCGATATTGCGTGTTTTCTTGCTATATAACCGTTTTTTCCATTTCTGGATGGTGGTTGGACTGATATCATATTCTTGAACAGCTTCTTTAAAGGTCATTCCCTTTTCTAAGCTTTTTAATACTTGTTTGCGAAATTCTAAAGAGTATGTCATTGGTTTCCTAATTTTTGGTTCTTTGAATGACTTTATAACATTTTTAGTATGAATTGACTATATGTGAAGGAGAACACTATTGAAAATACTAGCCAAATCTCAATATAGTTAATATCAATAATTTTAATAATATTATTTACCGCCCCATAAACGTCGCCTCACGTTTCTCAATCATCGCCATCACCCCTTCTTTGGCATCTTCTGAATGGAACAATGCAGGTAGATAACCATGCAGTTCTGCAAATGCCTGTTTATTGCCCTCTACCCTTGCCGTTTGTGCCGATGTTAATAACGACTTCACTGCCAGTGGTGCAGACTGAGCAATCTCTTGTGCCATTGCAAGTCCACGCTCATATTGTGTACCTTTTGCCACCACCTCACTAACCAGATTGAGCCTATCTGCTGTTGTCGCATCAAATGGCTTACCTGTCAGTAAATACGGCATTGCCTTTTGCCAGCCCGATGCCTGCACAAAACGTACTGTTGCCCCACCAAACGGCATGATACCACGTTGTACCTCCATCTGGGCAAAGTTGCAATCCTCACTGGCGATGACCACATCACTATTTAGCATCAGCTCAATCCCTGCGGTAAAGCATGTACCCTGCACTGCTACCACCACAGGCTTAGTGCGACGTTTACCACTAACACCCCACGGGTCAATTTGCGTCTCATCAAAGGCAAAAATGCCCTTATCTAATTTATCCTGCAACTCCATCAAATCCAGCCCTGCGGTGAAATGCTCACCATGTGCAAATATCAACGCACAGCGTAGCGCATCGTTATTTTCATATTCAGTCAAAGCAGTAGATAGCTGACTAATCATATGGCTATCAAAGGCATTGCGTTTGTCAGCACGGTTTAGCCCAATGAGGCAGACATGACCTTGCACTTCCACGCTTAAGCGAGTGTAGTCAGTTTCAGAGTGTGAGTTAGGGTTCAAAGTTGTCATCATAGTTATCCTTAATAAGAATAGTTTTTATTTAATTATCTCTACCTTCAATATAAATGCCATAACTTGCTAACGCAAGCGCATAACACAGCCTTGAACGGCAATAAGGTGACGCATCAGCCACAATATTCCCCTTACCATGTATTAGCCCTAGTTAAACTAAATAGTAATTTTTATAAATACTCTTATATATATCAATTTTTATAAATGGTTTGCTACAATACCCGCATGAATATATCCAAAAAAAAATCAGCTTCTTCCCTACACCCTCGCAATCCGCATCAGGGTCGCTATGACTTTGAGGCATTAACGCGTGCCTTACCCAAGTTGGCACAATACAGCATCAAAAACCCAAATGGTAAGCCGACCATTGACTTTAATGATGCACAAGCGGTGATTACCCTAAACCAAGCCTTATTAGCACATCATTACGGCATCAAGTTTTGGGATTTACCCCAAGGCTTTTTATGTCCCCCCATTCCCAGTCGTGCCGATTATATTCATCATATTGCTGATTTGCTAAATAGCAGTGATGACAGCACTGACTACTCTACTACCATAGCTGATAAAGGCGTTCATGCCCTTGATATTGGCACAGGGGCAAGTTGTATTTATCCAATTATTGGCGTACAAGCATACAGTTGGCGATTTACCGCCAGTGACATAGACCCCATCTCAGTCAATACCGCCAAGCTGATTTGCCAAAGTAATGCACCACTAAAAAACAAAATCAGCATCAAACAGCAAACCAACCCTCAGCATATCTTTTATGGCATCATTGGCAAGCACGACTATTTTGATATCACCATTTGTAATCCACCGTTTCATGCATCTTTAGAGCAAGCACAATCTGCCAATCAACGCAAACGCAATAACCTTAAAAGACACCGTCAACAACGCTCAAAACCTCTGCATAATAAAGAAAATAGCACTGACTTAAATTTTGGTGGGCAAAAAGCCGAGCTATGGTGCGAAGGTGGTGAATTGGGCTTTATCAGTCAGATGATTAGCGAGAGTGTGGATTTTTCTCATCAGGTAGGCTGGTTTACCACATTGGTATCGAAATCAGAAAATATTGCTCCGCTCAAAAAACATCTCGCTCAAAGCCAAGCCAAACGTGTCGAAGTGATTGCGATGCAACATGGGCAAAAGAAAACCCGCATTTTGGCATGGCGATTTAACTAAACCTTATATTTTTACGAAACCATGTGCTGTTAACAAAATCATGATATTTTAATAAATCCCCTGCATTTTAATGAGATGATGGTATGAAAATCAGTTGCCCGCCAATAGCAGCAATGCTAATCTAAACTACTCTTTTAATTTAGGTTATATTTTTTTCACTCTTATTAACGTGGATTATGTCATGGATTTTTGGCAAGGATTTTTAGTCATTACCAGTGTGCATCTGCTTGCTGCTGCTTCACCTGGACCTGATTTTGTACTGGTTTCACAGCAGACGCTCACCAAAGGGCGACGCATTGGCTTATGGACAAGCTTTGGTATCACCCTCGGTTTAGGGGTGCATGTCATTTATTCGGTATTGGGTTTAGCTGCCGTTATTGCACATTCACAACCTTTATTGACCGCCATTAAGTATTTAGGTGGGGCTTATCTCATGTATCTGGGTTGGCAAGGGATACGCTCACAACCAAAGCAAATAGAAGATATTAAAATAGAAACCACACCTACCGAGCTTGTAGGCTCAGCAGAACCGCTAAAAGATACCTCACAAAACCATCAATCAAGTCATCATTCAAGCCAAAGTATCATGACTTATATCCGTCGAGGCTTTTTGTGCAATGTGTTTAACCCCAAAGCACCGATTTATTTTGTGGCTATTTTTACCTTGGTTTTATCACCTGACATGCCCACATGGCAATTGGCTGTCTATGGGGTATGGATGATGGTGCTACAAATGGCATGGTTTAGTACAGTGGTGATGATGCTGTCTATTCCTGCGATTAATCGACGCTTTCAAAAGTCGGCACACTGGGTCGATAGAGTTTTGGGTGGGGCAATGATGGCATTAGGGCTTAATTTAATCTTACGTAAAGTTTAATATATTAGGCTTATTAGTGGTAACTAGTTATTATCTATAGGCATTGCAAAATAACCTTGATACTGTAAAAATAAGATATCAAAGCTTAGAATAAAATGACTAATCAATTATTTTTTTAAAATAAGGATAGAAATATGCGTCTCATCATAGCCATACTGTTACCATTTTTATTGTTCTTTACTATTGGCAGACCCATTGCAGGCATTATTTGTTTAATATTACAAGTAACCCTCATTGGTTGGTTACCTGCTGCTATTTGGGCGGTCTATGCTTTAAGCCAATACAAAACTGACCAAAAAATTGCCAGAGCTGGACTTAGATAACCCTTAAATAGATTGTTTCACATGAAACAATCTACTATAGTCAGCGCAGTTATAAACTGATACATGGCAGGTGGGTGTAGATAGTTCGGTTGTATAGCAAACAAGCCTAACACCGTAACAGTTATCCAGTTCGTTGACTGATATCTGCAAAAAACCATAAAAAAAGCCAATATCCATGATAGATATTGGCTTTTATTTTGTGAATCCAAGTAGAAGTAAAAAAACTGACTACTTTATTAACTGGGCTGAACCACCTTACGAATTTCATCAGCAACCAATTCTGCATTATTATCTAATACCAATACATGCTGCTCTAAATCTTCTAGTCCTTCGGTGTGGGCTGGACGCTCAATGTCGATTTCACCCACTGCTTCAACGATGGTATCAGCAAACTTCACTGGCAATGCGGTTTCAGCACAGACAATCACCTCACCGTCTTTTTGTAACTCTTTGGCGACTTTTACCCCATCGGCTGTATGTGGGTCAATTAAATCATTATAAGTGCTATACAAATCTTTGATGGTTGCCAAACGGTCAGCATGGGTTGACTTACCTGAGGCAAAGCCATAACGGCTATTTACCAATTCTTGTACATCGGATAAATCAAAACCCGTTCCCGATTTCACTCCATCAAATAACTGATGCACGCGAGCGGTATTTTTATCAAGCAATAAATAGATAAAACGCTCAAAGTTAGAGGCTTTAGAAATATCCATAGAGGGGCTAGAGGTGACATAGGTTTTATCAGCAGGGCGTGGGTTGTATGCCCCTTGATTAAAGAAGTCGTTAAGTACGTCATTTTCATTAGTGGCAACGATTAAGCGCTCAATCGGCAAGCCCATCTCACGGGCAATATGCCCTGCACAGATATTACCAAAGTTACCTGATGGCACACAAAAACTCACTTTTTCATCATTGCTGTTAGTTACTGCAAAATAAGCTTTAAAGTAATAAACAATCTGTGCCAAGATGCGACCCCAGTTAATTGAATTGACTGTACCTAAGCTATATTTGGCTTTAAAATCTGCATCTTGTTGCAAGGCTTTGACAATATCTTGGCAATCATCAAACATGCCTTTAATGGCGATATTATGAATGTTGGCATCATCAAGGCTATACATCTGCGCTCGCTGAAACGCACTCATTTTGCCATGTGGTGAGAGCATAAATACTTCGATATTATCTTTACCACGCAGCGCATATTCAGCAGCACTGCCTGTATCGCCACTGGTCGCCCCAATGATGGTTAAACGCTCGCCTTTTTGTTTTAGCACATATTCAAAGGCATTGCCCAAAAACTGCATCGCCACATCTTTAAATGCCAATGTCGGACCATTGGATAACCCTAAAATATACAAATTATCCTCAAGTTTGCGTACTGGAGTAATGTCCTCACTACCAAAAACTTTGGTCGTATAAGTACGATTAATAATATCAGCTAAATCAGCCTCATCAATGTCAGTAGCAAACAGTCGCATGATGGCTAAGGCAAGCTGTGGGTAGCTAAGATTACGCCACTCATTTAACGTCGCATTATCTATCTGTGGATAGCTTTCTGGGAGCATTAAGCCACCATCAGGGGCAAGCCCCATCAGTAGCACATCGCTAAAATCCATCGGTTCAGTTTGACCACGGGTACTGATATATTTCATTTAGATTTCCTAGTTTTGTTTAAGATTTATAGAGTAGTATTGAGTAACTGGAATAATTCAGAATTTGATGCTTTTTTATCAAAGGTTAGGGTAATATCATATTGATTATTTTGAGCGACACAACCAATAAGCAAATCTGATAAATCATAAGTATTGCCTTTAGCCAACTGCAAACAACGTTGTATGCTTGTTTGATATTCAATTTCCAAAATGCTTAAATTTAATATATTAGTAATAGCTTCAATCACCTCATCTCGTGAAAAATCATAGCAAGACAACAACACCCACATTAGCTCTAATATGACCAATGAAGATACAAAAAGTGTATTTTTTTGCTCATAGCAGCTCTGCATCAACTCATAGACGCACTGACTTTGTTTTGGGTTATCATCAACCAATAACCTAACCAATACATTGGTATCAATCGCTTTTTTTATCAACATATTATGACCAATTCTCACGTAAATGATGTGCAATAGCATCATTCATCTGCTCAACACTGACTGTTTTTTTATCCCGCCGAGCAAATTTACCAAAAATAGCATCCAACTCATTATTTTTGGATGCTATTTTGGATGTTTGCATTGTTTTGGTGGCGGTTGCTTTAGGAGCTAACTGTGGACGCAATACCGACTGAATGTATTCACTGATATTATTCTCGCCTACCTCTTTGACCAAATCTTGATAAAAGTCTTCATCAAATTCTAAAGTCACTTGCATGGTAATTTCCCCTTATTTGTTTTTATCAGCTTTCAGTCATCACTTTTTGCAATAACGCAAAATAAAACCCATCACCGCTATTCTCCACTAAAGGTAAGCCCAATGACAGACACTGTCGACCAATGTCTTGTTTAATGCCCCAATTACAGCCTACATCATCAAATTCTATCACTTGTGTGTCCGTATGGCGACTGATAAAGGCTTGCATCTGCTCGACATTTTCTGCCTTTAATATCGAGCAGGTAACATACAGCAAATAGCCACCTTCATTTAACTGCCCCCATAGATTATCCAAAATCTGCGCTTGTAGTGCCACTGTTTGGGTGATGTCTGCTTCAGTACGCAATAGGGCAATGTCGGGATGACGACGTATCACGCCTGTGGCGGTACAAGGGGCGTCCAACAAGATAGCGTCAAAGCCTACGTTGGTTTTAGTTTTAGTGTTGGTTTCAGTATTCTTTTTACTATCGCTATCTATATTGCTATTTGCCTGCCATGTGGTGGCATCAGCACACAATATCTCTAACCCCAACTCACGCGTAGAGATAGTGGTAGGCAGTTGCAGTCTTTCTAAATTCTCAAAAATACGGCTATTACGCTTTGGCTCATTGTCTATAGCGGTAATGCTGATGGATACTTTATCATCAGTTTGTTTCACGTGAAACTTTGGTGCAAATTTAGATTCGATAAGCTCTAGCCAATGTGCCAGTTTACCACCAGGGGCAGCACAGGCATCAAGTAAGTTTAATGACTGCTTATTTGCTGTTGAGCCTAAACTTGCCTGCAACACGCTATGTAATATTGGTGCGGCAAGTTGGGCATGTGCATCTTGCACACTAACCATACCCTCAGCAAAGTTAGGCAGTTGCCAAATAGGTGTTGGGCTTTGTAGCAATATGGGGTTAACTGTCATGCGAATATTGCTACTCGGCAATGTCATACTGGTGGTTAAGTTTAGCAGTTGGGCAGTGAGTTCTGCTTCTGCCAATAGTTGCAAATACTGCTCATTGTTGGCTTGAGTGTGATTGACCCGCAAAAATATTGGAGCAGGTTGACGTAAACTTTGAGTCAACTCATCATAATATTCTGCCCAATCTTGCTTAAGCTGTTTGGCTAACCAGTTAGGCAGGCTGTGATTTTTATCACATTTTTTGCGAAATTTACTGGGGTTTTTGCTCACTTTTCGCAAGATGGCATTCACTAAGCCAGTGGCTCGAGCTAAGTCGATTTTTTTCACTGCCTCAACGGTTTCATGAATGGCAGCATGGTCAGCCACTTGCAAATATAACAATTGGGTAATACCTACTTGAATACTGGTGCGTACCGCCAACTCTTCAATAGGATTATCAGCAAGGCTATCCAGCAGACGTGCCGTAGCAAACCAATGCCGTAGTGTGGTAAGTAGCAAGGCATGAGCAAAGCCTTTATCCTCACCTTGTAAGCCATTTAATAAAGGGTCAAGCAAACCTGTTAACGACTGCCCTGCTTGGATAGCGAGCAGAGTTTCGATGACTTTAACACGTACATTGCTTTGGGCTTTGCTTTGACTAATATTGTTTTGGCTCACTTTACTTTGGCTCATCTTAATTTGCCCCACCTTTGCCATCTTTGCCACCGTTGTTAGCAGTGCCATCAACTAATCCATCTGCTAAACTTTCACTAACATTGTCACCAAAACGATCACCATCATTAAGCTGATTACCATGACAAATTTGCTCAGCAGTCACTGGCTTACTGCCTGCAAATTGTAGCTTGGTCAAACGTAACGTGGTTGCTTTATCATCATTGCTATTATTTTTTCCACAGGCAACCAAAATGGCATTTTTGCCGACACTAATTACTGTGCCTGCGGGCTGGTCGGTCATTTGTGAGTCATTAACAGGCATACTGGCTAAGACTTTAACCCGATTACCATTTAAAAAAGTATAAGTACTGGGATAAGGATGCATACCGCGAATTTGTCGTTCGATGATTTTGGCAGGTTGCGTCCAGTCAATCGCCCCTTCGGCTTTGCTTAGTTTTTCGGCATAATTGGCAAGGCTATCATCTTGCTTTTGTGCTTGAGCTTGATAATGTGGCAAGTCTTGCAATACAGTGATGATGGCATCAGCCCCTAAATTAGCTAAGCTGTCATGCAGACTTGCAGTAGTATCAGTATCATTAATGGGGCAATCTACTTTATACAGCATGTCACCCGTATCCAAGCCTTTATCCATCTGCATAATAGTGATGCCTGTCTTATCATCACCTGCCAATAAAGCACGATGAATCGGTGCAGCCCCTCGCCAGCGAGGTAATAATGAGGCATGAATATTTAAACAACCATGTGTAGGTGTATTTAAGACACCAATGGGTAATATCAAGCCATACGCTGCCACCACCATAATATCAGGTTGATAGTTGGCTAAAGTTTCACGTGAAACAATACCTTGCTCAGTGGATTTTTTAAAGGTCTCTGGTTGTTCAACTGCCATGTTATGAGCTAAGGCAACTTCTTTAACAGGCGATGCGGTGAGCTTTTGCCCGCGCCCTGCTTTGCGGTCAGGCTGAGTATAGACGGCAACAATCTCAATGTTTAATTCGTCTTGTTTGTCAATCAAGGCTTGTAGGCTTGTGGCAGCAAACTCTGGAGTACCTGCAAAGATAAGGCGTTGTTTGTTATTTTGATTAGAATTTTGCATTAAATTTGGCTCTGTTTTTATACAAATAGGACTTACGCAAAAGTATGTATGATATTTGACTTAATAAAGCAGCTGGGTATTATTTACAAAGCCTCTGGAACTACGTATAGCCAGCCCACTTGATAAAAAATAATGATTACCAGACCCTAGAACAATGCGTAAATCCTAAAAGAATAATGACTATTAAATGAAGCTGCCATTATAGCGTATGTCACACTTGAAATGGCAAAATGGGTGCTTCTGTCACAAAGCACTATAAGAACATATTGCTTGTCATCTATAAGAAACTTCATCTCTATAGTCAATCTAATAATTTCACCACAAGGCAACCGAGTGAAGATAATACAAGTAGTACATCGAGTGAGGTTAACACCGTGGTGGATTTATATTGGGCAGACTATATCTATAAAATAGATACTATTTAAAAAAATATTATAGCCTTGAAGTCATAACTGAAATACAATTTATATAACTATAAAAATAATGCTAAAAATTTTTAATCAGCACCATACTTGCTGATTTATACTTAGACATTTAAAGCCCTAAAATTTAAAGATTATACTTAAGTTATTTTGAATAGATTATGAAAAAGCATTCTTATCAATCATTATTTTTGTTAACCATAATTCTGTTAAGCTTTGTGGTATTAAGTTATTATTTTATATGGGATGCTGCCAGACAAGTCAGTGTATTTAGAGCCACACAGTTTTATTATAATATGCAACATGAATTATTAGCACATGTTACTAATAGAAAAAAGTCTTTTGAGCAAGTGCTGACAGACCATACACATAATGAAATCAGTTATCAAGTGATGATCATTACGCCTTCAGCACAAACGTTTATTCATCAGTTCCGCCGCGAAGATCAACCAAACATTCCATTTTTTTCTTTACCTTACTGGCAAACCAGTAATCCAAACGACTCCGCCATTACCTTAGACGCTGACTATTTACTTGGCTATACCTCTTTAGGTAACAATCATCAGCTCTATGTCCAGATATACTACCCACCTTATATATTGTATTGGAGACCTTTATATTGGTTACCCATCTTATTGGCTCTGATTTTTTTCTTTATTGCATTTTATTATACACAGCAGCGCAAAAAAATCTGGCAAGAGGTGATTAATTACACCGCTTTGCAGCCCATATCAGCAGATGATGAATTCACCCCATTAAAATTACAGTCTATTGGGGCTGGACTAGAGTTTATGCAGCTTAGCAATGCATTAAATCGGATTAACTATAAATACCATGAAATGTTACAGAATAACCAGCAACTGACTGAACGTTTAAAACGGTTGGTGGATCAAGCCCCCATTCCAATGTTGCTCATTAGAAAAGATTGTCAAATCAAATTTTTTAATTATCGTTTTGAACAAGTATTTATGACAGCTTACCAAGAGGGCGTCACTTATCATTTAACCGATTTTGTCACAGGCGCAGACAAATCAACCCATCAAATTCTTACCAAACTTGATGATCTGCCCATAACACGCATCTTATTAGTCAGCAGTCTAGAAGACAATCATGACTACCAACTTTACTTAAATCCATGGTTTAACGACAATGGTGAAGTACAGGGATTTGCAGCCTTTTTAAATGATGTCAGCACTTTTACCCATGATATCAATGCATCCATGCTTATACAGCAGCAACAACAAGATCGACTTACAGAACTTGACTCATTATTATCTGAGGTGGCTCACGAGCTAAGAACTCCTCTTAGCGGTATCATTGGAATGCTCAGTCTGATTTCTACCGAAGATCTGTCACCAGAACAACAATCCTCATTTGTGTTATTAAATCAAGCCTGCGAAGCCATGATGAGTATGTTAAATAATATGCTTGATATTGCCAAAGTCGAGGCTGGGCGCATGCAAATGGAGATCACTCACACCGATGTTTTCTCCTTATGTCAGCAAGTGATTGATTTGATGCTTGCCAAAGCCAAACAAAATCATATTGAACTGTTTTTCCATATTGATCCTCATTGCCCTCGCTACTTATCCACCGATGCAGGCAAACTACGCCAATCGTTACTCAATCTTGTAAGCAACGCCATTAAATTTACCCAGTCAGGTCATGTAGCTTTGGTCGTTAATTATCTAAGCCTTGATGATAAAAAATTACAGACAATGAAGGCAGATGGTGTCAGCTATTACCCTCGTGAAAATACCACTCACTGGCTTTGTTTTTCTATAGAAGATACAGGCATTGGCATCAGTGATGAAGAAAAACAAAGTCTGTTCTCTTATTTTAATCAGGCAAATGACACAATTAGCCGCAAATTTGGTGGTACAGGACTAGGGCTTGCCTTTTCTTATAATTATGCTCAACTACTTGGTGGCTTTATCCATGTAGACAGTGAAATTAATGTTGGTAGCACTTTTAGTCTATGTCTGCCCTGTTGCCATGAAGACTATCAACCACTATACCCCTATTATGCCAATTTTTCTAAACTGTGTTTAGTAGCATTTGTTGGTCATCAATTCTATGCCAACGTGTTACAGACTTTGGCAGACTACTTAAATATTACAGCTATAATCAAGACCACTGTGGATAAAAACATTATTGATGAAACGACATTGCTATTCCCAGCAGGTCTTAAACCGATACTATTAGTAGAATATGAATTATATACCCAAAAAAATAACCAGCATATTTTAGATGATTTACTAAAATTATCATCTGATTATAATGCCGCAAAAATTTTATTAAGCGCCAAACCTGAACGTGGCATCAGCCCTTCTATTAGAGAGCAATATGATAGCTTTTTGACAGAGCCATTATATGCAAGCTTTTTAGTAGCAGAGCTAAACCGATTAAGTGAGATGACTATCACTCACCCAAATAACTTTATTCCATTATTCAAACATATTGACCATAGCCATACGCATAAAAATGACGCTGATAGCGAGCAAAGCAGTATAGTCTCTACAAATAATGGGCACACTCAAAGCGACCTAACTCTTAGTGATATAGAAACTACAAAAACGGATATCCAGCTTTCCACAGCCAATAATACAACAAAGACAGATCCAAAGCTTAGCCTGCCTGAGAAAGAAACTTCCTTTATTCTTGTGGTAGAAGATAATATTATCAATCAAAAAGTGGCATGCAAGCTACTTGAAAAACTAGGTTACCAATGTATGGTTGCAGGTGATGGTCAACAGGCACTACAAACATTATCAGCACATCGTGATCAAATTGATCTGATATTAATGGATTGTCGTATGCCTTATATGGATGGGTTAGAGGCAACACGGCAGATTAGAAAGCAACAAGATGACATTCCCATCATTGCCCTAACTGCCAATGATACAGACGAAGACCGCCTAGCATGTAAGCAAGCAGGAATGAATGAGTTTTTATCCAAACCGCTTAAAAAGAATCTACTAGAAAAAATGCTAAATCAATTTTTATAAGACCTAAGTGATGTTTGATGTTCTCCTAAAAGTACGCCCTACTCTCATCTGTCTTTATAGTCTGCCTACTATAAATCCACCACGGTGTTAACCTCGCTAGATGTACTACTTGTACTATCTGCACTCGGTTGCCTTGTGGTGAAATTATATTAGATTGACTATATAAGTAGCAATCAATCAAGGTAGGCGCGTACTTAGATATGAGCGATTAATATGGATCACAACATACAATACAAAGAATGAAGTCGCCTAACGCATAAAACCATTTTCTGCCAAAAATGCCTCTGTAATACCAGTAGAGCTAGGGATGGTATCAGCTTGTCCTTGTAATAAACGCTCCAGATATCTTGCGACCACATCCACCTCAATATTTACTAAACTGCCAACACGCCAATGACGCTCAATATTGGTTATTTTTGCGGTATGTGGAATGATATTTAAGCAAATGATATTGTCTTTAACTAAGTTTGTGGTCAAACTGATGCCATCTGCGGTCACTGAGCCTTTGGTAGCGGTATAGCGTTTCAAATCTTCAGGCAGCTCAATCTCAATATATATCGAGCGAGCATCTTTTTTTATCTGTACGATACGCCCCACACCATCCACATGACCTGAAACAATATGTCCACCAAAGCGGGTGGTGGGTAGCATGGCTTTTTCCAAATTTACCGTATCACCAATCGACCAGTTTTGCATTGCTGTGCGTGCCAAAGTTTCACGTGACACATCAACAGCATAGCTTTTTTCTCCCAAATCCACGACTGTCAAGCAGATACCATTCGCAGCAATTGAATCACCGAGTTGGACATCACTAAAATCCAAGCTATCTGACTCAATAACCAACCTGACATCACCCGCCACTGTATCCATACGCTTAATGCAACCCAAACTCTCTATAATACCTGTAAACATAATTGACCTAATCTATTAAAATAATAAAACACATTTTAGCAAACCCAAACTCCTATTATCTTGACGTACTCTACCTAAAAAGTGAATAACAACTTGTGGATAACTTTTGTATCTTTGCAGAAATCACCTAATTTTTACTATATTTTATATACTTATCCACAGCCTATCCCTTTAAAATCTCCTTTTTAAGAACAATCACAGTTTCACGTGAAACTCTTATTTCTCAAGCTATAGACCACTAATAACAACTAAAAAAAGTTCCATGTGAAACAAATTTATCCACAGTTCCATGTGAAACACAAAAAAACTGTTCTCTATTACAGATAATTTTTGTCATTGTGGATAAATCATCTCACCATCGTAATAATCACATACAATAAGAAGCTAGAATCATGCTAAATGGTGATACCAAAATAAACCCAGCGGTAACTATAATTTTTGACCTCACAAAAAATTAACCTTTGGTCAATATCACCTTCATATCTTTACCAATTTGACATGAAGTATGGTAGTGAAATAATCGCTGCTCACACAGCTTATCAATAGACAGTGTCAGCATCGGCTTACCAGTATGTCCTAAGATACAAGGTGCTTGATATAAGATAATTTCATCAACCAAATTGGCAGCAATAAAACTACCTGCAACTTGTGAACCTGACTCTATCAGCACATCATAGATCTGATGCTCTACCACAAGCGAGCGTAATAAAGTCTCTAAATCAGATTGGGTATATAATAAGGTGTGTGGATAGCTAAGGACTTTATAATCTTTATTGATTAAACGCTGACGACGATCCAATACCACCACTTTTGGCTGTGGTATGTCTTCAATATCTATACCTAAGGTATGTGAGCGCACATTTAAACTTGGATCATCATCAATAATGGTCTGACTACCCGTGATAATCGCGCCACTACGCGCACGAATATGCTGTACATCTTCTCGAGCTGCTGTGCCAGTGATCCACTTTGACTCACCAGATGCCATCGCTGTCCGCCCATCAAGGCTCGATGCTATTTTAAGACGCACATAAGGCATCTGCGTACGCATTGCCTGCAAAAATCCTTTATTTAATGCTTGGGCTGCGGCTGTTTGTACGCCTACCGCCACCTCAATCCCTGCTTGCTGTAATAGCTGAATGCCCTTGCCAGCTACCTTAGGATTAGGATCAAGTCCTGCCACCACCACGCGCCTAATACCAGCCTCAATTAAGGCTTTGGCACATGGTGGTGTTCTACCAGTATGGCTACACGGCTCTAAAGTCACATAAGCAGTTGCGCCACTTGCGTGAACACCTGCTTGTCTGAGTGCATAAACTTCAGCATGAGGCATGCCTGCTTTGGGATGAAATCCTGTTCCCACCATCATGTCATCTTTGACCAACACACAACCCACTGCAGGATTAGGACGTGTGCTATACAGTCCTTTTTTTGCACATTCTATTGCCAACTGCATAAAATAATGGTCTTGTGGCTCGATGCGAAAATTGGATGTGTTTGAGGTAGTAACAGCCAGTGCAGAGTCATTCATAAATATTACTTTCAGTTAGGACAGGTGAGGTAGGCAAAATCAACTGGTAAGATAGCTGTGTTATAAATTCAAGTTGTGTTGTATTGAATTTATTGTATTAAAGAGATTATTTGCCGTGATTATTGACTTTGTTGGTTATCCTTAGTACGAATATTAACCAACTCTTGATGAAAGGCTTCAATATCCTGAAAATCACGATAAACACTGGCAAAACGCACATACGCCACATCATCTAACGCTTTTAACTCACTCATCACCACCTCCCCCAAAGCTTTGCTACTAATCTCACGCTCACCAAGCTGGCGTAAGCGTTTTTCTATACGACTGAGCATCGCTTCTTGTTCATCTAAAGTGATGGGACGTTTTTGTAGTGGCAGTTGAATAGAGCGACGCAGTTTTTCATTATCATAAGGCTCTATTTTACCGCTGGATTTGATGATTCTAGGCATCACCACCTCCACAACTTCAAAGGTAGTAAAACGCTCCTGACAGCTATTACATTGTCGCCGCCGTCGCACCTGTGCACCCTCTGCCGCCAGACGAGAATCAATGACTTTGGTGTCACTTTCATTACAATATGGACAGTGCATGCAGAACCTGTGTTATATGAGAATTGGTAAAAAACTTGTCATACTTATTATGTAAATCCAAGTCATTTTATTTATACATTTCATACTACGAATAAATATAACAGTTTTGCTAAAGCGGCTCTATAAATAAATACGAATTTTTGGCAGAAATCATGCTGTTGTAGTAAACAATAAAATACGCTGCCTATTTATTTTATTTACCAATACAAAAACTGCCAAAAATACGTCCCAGTAAATCATCAGCATAAAACTCACCCGTAATCTCTCCTAAACTATGCTGAGCCAATCTTAAGCTCTCCGCCACCAGTTCGCCTGCCTGATACTCTATCAGTTGCACCCAAGCATCAGCTAAGTGCTGCTGAGTACGTTTCAATGCATCTATATGACGAGTACGAGCAATTAAGCTATTCTCTGGTGGATGAAAACCCACCTTCTCACACAGTAGCGAGACTAACGTATCAAATCCCTGCTTTGTTGCACAGGAAACATTGACTTGATCAAAGCCCTGCACAGTTTGCTGATCGACAATGCTAGACTGTGCTGGGGTCAGTAGATCTCTTTTATTACCAATTAATAGCAGTCGTTTGGCATCTGGTGTGACTTTAAATAGTTCAGTGGCTAAGCGAATTGGATCAGGATCTTGACTCAAGTCATACACCAATAACAACAAGTCCGCTTGGGCAATGGCACTATGGGCGCGGTCAATACCAATGAGCTCTACTGCATCGTCTGTTTCACGTAGCCCTGCCGTATCGGTCAAATGAATACTTAAACCATTTAATACGATACTCTCTTGCACAGTATCTCGTGTCGTCCCTGCTACTTCGGTGACAATAGCACGCTCCTGCCCTGCCAGACAATTCAGTAAACTTGATTTTCCTGCATTGGGACGTCCTGCCAACACCACATGTACCCCATCACGTAGCAACTGCCCTTGTTGCGCTGTGGCTAATATCGTCGCAACCTGAGCTTGTATCTGCTCAAGTTTACTTTGAATCACGCCATCGGATAAAAAATCAACATCATCTTCATCAGGAAAATCTATCGACGCCTCAACGTATAACCGTAGCTGTATCAGTGCTTCTAATAGCCCATTGATACGTAAAGAAAACTCACCTGTTAATGAGCGCATGGCACTATTGGCAGCTGCAACACTGGTGGCATCAATGGCATCAGCAATCGCTTCAGCTTGCAGCAAATCCAATTTATCATTATCAAAAGCACGATATGAAAATTCACCTGCCTGCGCCTGCTTTGCCCCCAACTCAAACACCCGAGCCAATAGTTGATTTTGTAAAATGACACCACCATGTCCTTGCAGCTCAATCACATCTTCACCTGTAAATGAATGTGGCGCTTTAAAATACAACACCACACCTTCGTCCAGCACTGTGCCATCTGCTGCCAAAAAACGACAAAACGTTGCTTGCCGTGCAACAAATGTTGTTTTTGCTGTCAATTGACAGGCAATATCTAAGGCTTTGCTACCTGAAATACGAATAATACCCACTCCACCTCTACCAATGGGTGTGGCAATGGCAGCAATCGTAGCAGGGGCAATCACAGTATCTACAGAGTCTGATGTAATGGAATTTAGCATAAATGATTGAGAACCACACTGGGGTTATTTTATAGGTTATTTATTATAGACAATATACACAGTTATCTAAAGCAGCAGCCATCTATATATTCACTTGATAAAAAATAGACCAATCGCTCAACAACAAAAAAACCACCGCATTCAGCGATGGTCTTTTATTCTTAGACTCTAACAGCAAAGACAACTAAAGCAAATTAATCAACAACTTTGACTGTTTTTTTCTTTTGCTCTTTTTCTACTTTCTTATTCACAATATATTGCTGTGTCATGGTAAATAAGTTATTTACCGTCCAATACAATACCAAACCTGCTGGGAAGAAAAGCATAAACACAGTAAAGATAATTGGCAAAAACTTCATCACTTTTGCTTGCATCGGATCAGTAGGCTGTGGGTTAAACATTTGCTGTGCAAACATAGTTACCCCCATAAATATGGGTAAGATAAAGTAAGGATCCATGGCAGATAAATCATGTATCCACAATATCCATGGCGCATGGCGCAGCTCTACACTTTCAACCAGTACCCAATATAATGCTAAGAAAATTGGCATCTGTAACAAGATAGGTAAACAGCCCGCCATGGGATTCACCTTCTCTTCTTTATACAACGCCATCATCTCTTGCGACATTTTCATGCGATCGTCGCCATACTCTTCTTTGAGTGCTTGCAAACGGGGAGCTAATGCACGCATTTTTGCCATTGAATAGTAGCTTTTATTAGAAAACCACATCAAGGCAATTTTTACCAAAATGGTCAATACAATAATCGACCAACCCCAGTTACCAATGACTTTATGGATACCTTCCAACAGGGCAAATAGCACCTTAGAAATGGGCCAAAGTAGACCATAATCTACCGTTTTATTTAGTCCCACCGCCACACTTTTTAAATCAGCCTGTACTTTAGGGCCTGCATATAAAGTGGCGCTCAGTGTATTTTGCTGATTCGGTGCAACAACTAAAGGCTCACTATTAAAACCAATAAAATAATCATTGCCCACTTCTTCACTAAAAAATGTGGCAGTAAAGTTATTTGGTGTCCATGCAGAAACAAAATAATGTTGCACAATCCCTACCCAGCCATCTTTACTGACTGCGGTTAAATCACCATCATTAAAATCAGCGAACTTAAGCTTATTGTAAGGATCTTTTGGCGTACCCCATGCACCACCCAAATAAGTCGCCATACTCAGCGCGCCTTTATCTGCCATACCAGGGTCTTTACTACCATCTCGTTTTAGTAGCGCAAACATATGTCCTTGCCAAGGCTTAGCAGAGGTATTTTTAATGGTATAGCTGACATCAATAGGATACTTACCCTGAGTAAAGGTAAAGGTCTTAGTAATTTCTACACCATCTTTTTTATAGGTCAAAGGAACAGTCAGTGTCTCTTGCCCAGCTGCCATCGTATAACTATCAGCATAATGCTCATACTGCGCCCGTCCTGCATTGGTATCGATACCATCTTGTCCATTTAAACCAGACTGAGCAACATAAACACGATTGGGGTTATCTTCTAATAAGACAAACGGTTTATCACTATTTAAAGTAGCATCGTACTGTCTTAAAGATGCTTGAACAATATCGCCGCCATTGGGATCAATCTTAATATCATAGTAATCAGTCGTGACATTAATCAGCCCAGTTTCAGAAGTATTTGGCGACTGGGTGTTCGTATTCACCTCTGTACCTGTTGGAGTTGCTATTTTTGAAGGCAAGTTACCAACCTCTGACCCCCCACCAACAGCCGAAGGAATATTCGAGCCCACCACTGCCGTTGATTGGTTAGTTGCTTGGCTCACAGGTGCATTGGCATAATCCTTTTGCCAAGCCAAAACCAGCAGATAAGCGGTGATTAACATCGCAATGATAATCATCACTCGAAGTATCTTTTGCATAAAACTGTCCTAAATAAATACGAACGTCAACCTAAGTGCAGCAGACGTCAAAATATAATCTATCGAATTTGATTTAAATATAGAGACAGTAAATAGTGTCCAGCCATATACAATACCATCTTGTTGCCAGCATTTACTCACCATTTAAACTGTGCCAATATCTTTAAATCAAAGCATATCAATAAAATAAAATGATGAGTATTTTACTAAATATAGCCACTAAATGATACCAACACATAAAATACCCCCTAAAGTAACTTTAACTGTTGATTTAAATGGTATACATAACTAAACCTATCTACATAAACACCTTGAGCAAATGTTAATTGCTGATATTTAGGTTGCGGCAAATAATGATAGTAATAACGGTATAAAGGTAGTGGTACAAAATCAATGCCAGAACCACCCCAAGGGTGACAGCGAGCTATACGTGCACTGATTAATAGCGCACCACGCCACGCACCATGCCAACGTAGTGCAATATGTCCATATTGTGAGCAAGTAGGGTAATAACGACACAATGCAGGTAATAAAGGGCTAATTAATTTTTGATAAATATAAATAATAACCAATAAAAACTGGGTCATTAATTTATTGCTCAACTGGCGTAAATTAAAAGAAGGCATCATTAATATGTTATGAAGTAAAAGACTAAGACAATAAGATTTACCCAAGACAATAAAGCAATAATTCCCAATCACTGACAAGCGATAAAATTAGTTCAATGTCTATGATACTACTGTCTGCTTTTGTGCTTGTTTTTGCAGTATTTTTGCAAAAATAGCATCCACTTGAGCAGTGATTTGTTGATTACTTAATTCTGTGGTTGGCTTTTTTAAGATAAATACCATATCGGCTGCTAACAGTTGTGGTGCATAATGTCGAAATCGTTCTTTGATCAAGCGTTTGACTAGATTGCGAGACACAGCCGTTTTTAATTTTTTTTTGGTAATGGCTAATCCCAAACGTGGATACTCACTGTCAGTATTACTAACAAATGCCATGATATGGGGTTGGTGCACTTTATAGCAAACATTATCAAAAACATGCTTGTAATGAGCAGAAGTTAATAAACGATGAGTTTTTGGATAAGTATAATTGGTCATGTAATCTCACAAAATCAAAATATCGCTTAAGTATAATTTTTAGCCATAAAAAAAGCATCTACTTAGAGATGCTTTTTATCACTGATATACTTGTATGTCATTTAGTTGTACTAAACGGTCAAACGATGACGACCTTTTGCACGGCGACGAGCCAAAACTTGACGGCCTTTTTTTGTTGCCATACGTGCACGAAAACCGTGAGTACGCTTGCGCTTGATAACGCTGGGTTGGAAAGTGCGTTTCATAAATCACCTGTATCTATAAAGATAAAATTTGTAATAACGGACTATTTTGCCTGACTTAAATGTCAATGTCAATAATAAGACTCTTATCTAAACTTGTAGTCACTGTTACTAAAGTATTACTAACATCTACTCATTCGTATTTCTGTGATCTTTATTACTTATATTTTTTGATAGTATCAAATTAAATTTTTATTATAAATAATTTAAGTTTATTTTATTATATAAAGTTTTCATTATTTGCTATTAATCTGATTATGGGGTTATTGATAAGTAGTTTTTACAAACTAAGATTTATGGTTTCTTTGAGTAAAAAGTATCTTTTGAGATATTCTCTGCTGTGTAAAAATACGACTTATCCACAGAAAACGCTCAACTTAATAATAATAGTTATAAATATATATTGTTGTTATTGGTAGGTGTTATTTCTGTGGATAAGTCGTAAAATATAAATAAAATCATAAAGTTATATTGAGGAGAAGTCTGTGGACAAGCTGTGGATGAATTCGGGATAACTTTACGTTTTTAGTTATCCACAAAGTTATCCACAAAGTTATCCACAGAAAATAACGGTGTTATCCACAACTGTAATGTGCTAAAGTTATCCACTTAAAATAGATACATAGGCTGTGATGTATGCATGTTAGTTTAGGTTATTAGCATATAAAACAGAGTATGAGAATTGGCATTTTTTTAGATGATTAGGGTTAGGGTGTGGATAGAAAATTAATAGCAGATGCTGCTATTTATAGTGAACTAGCTTGATAGTAAACAGCAATAAAAACTGTATGAGTTAAAGCCAATATTTGAATCTTAATGGATAAAATTTTGGCGTGTTATCACGATGTTTTAATGGTAATTAATTTGTAACAAAATATTAATGTATGCGGTGAATTGCTAATAAGATTGCTTTTAGATTATTTTTAAGTTGATTATTATACTAATAAAATAATCAATAAAAATTAATCAAATATAAGATATAAAAGGTGAGTACAGAGGTAATGGATACAAGTGTAATCTGGGATAAGTGTTTAGAAGAACTAAAATATCAAGTCAAAGATAGTGTGTTTACCATGTGGCTACGACCTTTGTCTGCACAGGTGTTTGATGACCAATTGGTGGTACATGCACCGAATCAATATTTTGTTACTCATGTGAGTAAGCATCATTTGGCAGATATTGAAAAATTGGTACAAAAACACAGTAGTGGTAACATTGCTTCTGTGGTTATTCGTGTCGATACCTCTACGATGCTTGCAGAGCCAAATAATAGTGATCAAAGCCAGAGTTTAGATACAGCACAGGCTTTGGAGAAAAATAAGGTATTGGATAAAAAATCAACAGTCGCATCTATATCACCTATTAATTTAAGCACAGATAAATCTTTGAGTTATTTGAATCCTTTGTTTACCTTTGAGACTTTTGTTAGTGGCAAATCCAATGTCTTGGCATATAAAGCCTGTTTTGATTTGGGAAAGCGGCAATCACAAAGTCAGCATAATCCTTTATTTATTTATGGCGCATCGGGTTTGGGAAAAACTCATTTAATGCATTCTGTGGCACATCGCTATCTTAAACTTGGCAAAACTTTTTATTATTTCTCTTCTGAAAAGTTTATCAATCAGTTGGTATATGCATTACGCAATCAAAAAATTGAAGAGTTTAAAAAGAAAATAAAACGAGTAGATTTGCTGATTATTGATGATGTGCATGTGTTGGCAGGAAAAACAAAAAGTAGCAGTGAGTTTTTATCTTTATTTGCTGATTTTATGGTTGATGGTAAGCAAATTATCTTAGCCTCAGATCGACATCCGTCGCAGATGACAGAGTTTGATGAGCGTTTTCGGTCACGTTTTTCGTGGGGATTGACAGTGGCTGTTGAGTCACCAGAGATGGAAACTCGTATGCAAATACTACAAAAGAAAGCCAAGCTATCTGGAGTAGAGTTACCAAAAGAGTGTGCTTTGTTTATTGCGCAAAATGTGGTGTCCAATGTGCGGCGATTAGAAGGTGCTTTAAATCAAGTATTGGCAAATGCAAATTTAACGGGTCAGCCCATTGATTTGGATATGGTGCAATATGCGCTAAAAGACATCATTGCCATGCGTGTACAGTCTGTGAGTATGGATAATATTCGCAAAGTCGTGGCTGAATATTACGATGTGTCGTTAAAAGATTTGATGGGTAAAAAGCGCACACGCAGTATTGCGCGACCAAGACAAATTGCCATGGCATTGGCACGAGAGCTGACTGGAGATAGTTATCCTGATATCGGGCAGTCGTTTGGTGGACGGGATCACACCACGGTGATGCATGCTTGTGATAAGGTAGCGCAGTTACGTAATGAAGATCCTGTACTTGATAAGGAGTATAAAGCGCTTGCAATGACACTACAAGCAGGATAAAAACAGGATAGCAATAAGAAGGGATGGATAGTGATGGGACAATAAATTATCCTAAGGCAAAAGAACACATATTTGCTATACTAGCTTGTGTACAAGTATGGTCATGTTTTTATCAAATACTTTTTTATCTGTTGAATGCAATTAAGTTGAGCGACTTTTTATGGAACTAAATATTAATCGAGATTTATTGTTTAAGGCAATTGATTTAATATTCAAAGCAGTAGACAAACGTCCTAATATGACAATACTTGGTAATATTAAACTGGAGTTGTCACCTTCAACATTAACTTTAATTGTGTCCGATTTGGAAGTGGAGTTAATGGCCACCATCAATTTACCTGAAGGTGCGGTTGTCACCACTGGAGCAATTACGCTACCAACATTTAAGCTTAAAGATATTTGTAAGTTTTTGCCTGATAATGCGATGATTAAGTTAAGAACCATAAAAGAGGGTAGATGTGAGCTTATTAGTGGTAAAAGTCGCTTTATTTTAGGTACCCTGCCCGCAGAAGATTTTCCTGTATTAGATGATCCAGAAAATATAACCTCATTAACATTAAAAAGATCCGTTTTATTAGACCTCATTGCCTCTACTGAATTTGCAATGGCTATCCAAGATGTACGCTATTATTTGACTGGTATGTTGTTTGAAGTAGATAAAGGGGAAATTACAACAGTGGCAACAGATGGGCATCGTTTGGCTTTGTCACATAGTACGATAGATGTCAGCGCAGACTTAACACTACAAGCCATTTTACCGGGCAAGGCTGTTTCTGAGTTAGAAAGACTGCTGACAAGTATTGATCGATTGGTAGAAGATGCTGGCAAAAAAAATAAATGGAAATGGCAAGAGCTTCCAGACAGTCTTTTGGAGCTAAAATTTGGTCGAGAATTTTTAAGAGCAGAGATGTCGTTTGGAGAAGTTGATAATAATGGATTAATTGATAATAGTTTGGTGGTGACTTTTAAGGCTCGGTTGATTGATGGTAAATTTCCTGATTATCGCCGAGTTGTGCCAAGCATGAGTGATAAAAGTGCGATTTTACCGGGAGAAAATATCAGTACTGTATTACGTAGGGTCGCTATTTTAAGTAATGAAAAGTCGCGTGGTGTTATCTTCAACTTTGCTGCTGCAAATAATGTAGAGATAAAGGCGAATAATGCTGAACATGATAAAGCTGTTGAGATGTTGCAAATAGTGTATCAAGGAGATCCCATTGAGTTATCATTTAATGCATCATATTTACTTGATGTGCTTGATGTCCTGCATAAGACACAAAAAAGAAACAATAAACGATACAATTTAAGCCCATCAGATGATGTTTTACAAGGTGATGTGCAACTACACATGAGCCAATCGAATGCATCTGTATTGATCAATCAAGTACATGATTCACAGCATCAGTATGTCATTATGCCGATGCGTATCTAGTTAGATTATAGCGTGCAGTTAACATATTCGCTTATATTTGGCTTGTTTTTTGTTTGGGGTAGTGTGTGATATCGCAGTTAACCATTCATCATCTGCGTAATTTACAGCAAGTCAAGCTGGATTTAGCGCAGTGTAATGTATTGTATGGCGCAAATGGTAGTGGCAAAACGTCAGTATTAGAAGCTTTATTTTTGCTATCACGTGGCAAAAGTTTTCGTCATCATCAACCAAAACTCTATATTTCTCACCAGCAGCCGCATACAATTATTCATGCCAACTTTGCTGATGATAGCGCTATGGCAATTCAAAAGAAGCAAGATGCGAGCACCAATTTACGTCTTTGTGGACAAACCGTTTATACGCAAAGTCCGTTAACCCAGCGTTTGCCAACTTTATTAATAGATCCTTCTTCTATGGATATATTAGAGACAGGCAGTGCAGCAAGGCGGCAATTGATCGATTGGATGGCGTTTCACGTGAAACAAGGATTTCATTCACAGTGGCTTGCTTATCAGCGACTATTAAAGCAGCGTAATACGCTGCTTAAACGTTATTCTAATATAAACGCCCTTACAGCAACCATTCGCCAAGAGTTGGCTGCATGGGATAAGGGATTGGCTGCTCATGCGGCTCTGATTACCCATTATCGCAAGCAAGTGTTTAATGCATGGTTACCTGAGTTTTATGCATTGATTGAGCAATTACTACCCCAGTATGCCCATTATATTCACCTGCGCTTTTTGCCAGGCTATGATATTGATCAGCCTTTAGAGCAGATTTTACAGCAACGTTTGGCACAAGATTGTCAAATGGGCTATACCCGTATTGGCTGTCATCGAGCAGATATACAGATATTATGGCAACAAGTTGCTGATAATATGCAGGTGAAACAATCAAAGCTGCAAGATGAAAAGGTGCAAACAGATTCATTTGAGCAACCAATTGGTTTAGAAGAAGCTGGCATGGGCTCAAATCAGTGTGGTGCGTCTAATGACTCTATAAAGCACATCAAGGAGCAAGCGGTTAATGTGCTGTCTCGTGGTGAAAAAAAATTATTAATTACTGCATTGCGGCTTTCACAGTTACCTGTATTAAGTCAATCAGCTTTAGAGCAGCCAATGTTAGATCCATCAGCCACAAACCAAGCCACTGTCAATCAGTCTCTTGACCCTCTATTTATCTCAAACACACTGCAATCTAGCATATCACCGCAAGATCAAGCGGGCCTTTATAAGCGTCAATTAGAAGCAGATATAGTGCCCATTGTCATGTTAGATGATATCACCGCTGAACTAGATGATAAGGCAGTTGCAGTGTTATTATCGACATTATCTAAGATACCTTGTCAGTTATTTATTACCAGTTTAAATATAGAGATTGCGCAGCAAATAAGTCCATATTGGCAAAACTACCGTTTGTTTCACGTGAAACAAGGTAAGGTGCTGGCACAAAAATGAATCAACATCATAATTTCTCTTAGGTTATCTTGAGTGAGTTTAGCACCTTAAAAACTGCTTGCAACACGGGCTTGCAGTGACTTTTTGTATAAAAAATGCTAAAATAACGCTTATTTTTTCTGTGTCTACAAGGCAAATATCCTGTTATATTATGAGGATATCGCTAGCCTATAGACAATACCCTATATCGCCGTTTTTTGATTGTTTTTATCTAACTGTTTACTACCAATAGCGAAGGTGACTGAGCTTACTTATTATTAAGCAGATAGACACTGCTTGGAATGGTATTTTAAATAAAAAAATAAATCAAAAAAAGACGTTTGCCTTGACTAAAGGATGTTCCATGAGTGAGTTGCAAACCACAGAAATTGAAAAATCTCAGCAGTTAGCTGCTGATACCGACATACAGCCATCTGATTATAGCTCTAAAGACATTCGTGTATTGCGAGGGCTAGAGGCTGTGCGTGTGCGTCCTGGTATGTATATTGGTGATACTGATGACGGCACAGGTCTCCACCACATGGTATTTGAGGTGGTAGATAACTCCATTGATGAAGCCTTAGCAGGACATTGTGATCAGATTGATATCATCATTCATGAAGATGAGTCGGTGAGTGTGATGGATAACGGTCGTGGCATTCCCATTGATATCCACCCCGAAGAAGGCGTATCGGCAGCACAAGTGATTATGACAGTGTTGCATGCTGGTGGTAAGTTTGATGATAACAGCTATAAGGTCTCTGGCGGTCTACATGGTGTCGGTGTTTCAGTGGTTAATGCGTTATCTAAAAAATTAGAGCTAAATATTTGGCGTGAAGGGCATCATTATCAACAAACCTATACTGATGGTGTCCCAGATGGGGACATCCAGCAATTAGAAGCAACGGAAAAAACAGGCACGCAAATTCGCTTTTATCCAAGTGAAGAGATATTCTCAGGCACCATTTTTGAGTATGATATATTGGCAAAACGCTTACGTGAGTTGTCATTTTTAAACTCAGGGGTACGTATTGTATTAACTGACGAGCGTATTGATAAGCGACATGAGTTTGAGCACAAAGGCGGATTGTCTGAATTTGTTGCCTATATCAATGCAGGCAAAGAGACGCTTAATGAAGTGTTTCATTTCGTCAGTGAGCAAGATGATGGCATCAGTGTTGAGGCAGCGTTGCAGTGGTCAGATACTTATAACGAGAAGGTGCTGTGCTTTACCAATAATATCCCACAAAAAGATGGTGGCACGCATTTATCAGGTTTTCGCTCCGCTTTAACCCGCTGTCTCAACAGCTATATGGACGCTGAAAAACTCTTTAAAAAAGAGAAAGTAAATACCACGGGAGATGATGCTCGTGAAGGTTTGACAGCCATTGTTTCAGTCAAAGTACCCGATCCGAAATTTTCGAGTCAAACTAAAGATAAACTGGTCTCTAGTGAAGTAAAATCTGCGGTTGAATCAGCAATGCACGATAAATTTAGTGATTATTTGCTTGAACACCCTGCTGCGGCAAAATCTATCGCGGGTAAAATTATTGATGCGGCGCGTGCACGTGATGCAGCGCGTAAAGCACGAGAGATGACACGGCGTAAGACCACCTTAGATATCGCAGGCTTACCTGGTAAACTTGCAGACTGCCAAGAAAAAGATCCTGCGCTATCAGAGTTATATATTGTGGAGGGTGATTCGGCAGGAGGATCAGCTAAGCAAGGACGTAGTCGTAAGACACAAGCCATCTTGCCACTCAAAGGTAAAATCTTAAATGTCGAGCGTGCCCGCTTTGATAAGATGTTATCTTCAGCAGAAGTCGGCACGCTGATCACTGCTTTAGGCTGTGGCATTGGTCCTGATGAATATGATCCAGATAAAATTCGCTATCATAAAATTATTATTATGACCGATGCGGATGTCGATGGATCACACATTCGTACGCTGCTATTGACCTTCTTCTTTAGGCAAACACCTGAGCTGATTGAGCGTGGTTATATTTATATTGCACAGCCACCGTTATACAAAATCAAAAAAGGTCGCCAAGAGCTGTATCTAAAAGATGATGAAGCGCTAAAGGCTTATTTATTATCCTCTACCATTGATGATACTAAGCTACATGTCAGTGCTGATGCCCCTGCAATTACTGGACAAGCATTAGAGAATTTGTTGAATGCTTATAATCAAACTCAATTAATTAAAGCACGTTTGCAAATTCGCTATCCTGCTATCTTGCTTGATGCGCTGACACATGTGCCGAAGCTAACCACTGCGATGACCCATGATTATGACAGTATGCAGCAGTGGAGTAAGCAATTACAGCAGCAACTTGAGTACTTTGGTAGTGATTTATCACCACAAATACAACTAGAAGACTTGCATGCAAAAGTAGTTAGTGAACCAGACGCTTCTTTGCAGTCAGAGACCGAAGAAACTTTGTTTGAAGCTGAAGTGTCTGGTCATTCATCTGAGACGATCAAACATGAACCACAGTGGTTGCCAAGAATTACGGTCTATGTGCATCAGTTGGCGCATCATTACCTATTAGATGCCAGTTTTATCAACTCAAGTGAATATGCACGCTTATTGCGTCTGTCTGCTGAATGGAATACTCTATTAACCGATACTGCCTTTATTCACCGTGAAGGTGCCACAGTTAAAGACTTGCCACTAAAAGACTTTGATCATCTATGGCAGCAGGTGATGTTAGATGCACGTCGTGGTTTGGGTGTGCAGCGTTATAAAGGTCTGGGTGAGATGAACCCTGATCAATTATGGGATACTACCATGGACCCTGAAAATCGGCGTATGCTTCGAGTGACCATTGAAGATGCGATTGCCGCTGATCATCTGTTTACTTGTTTGATGGGTGATAATGTAGAGCCTAGACGGGCATTTATTGAAGAAAATGCATTGACAGTATCTAACTTGGATATTTGATATTTAGATATATGGTATTGATTAACGTAAGAATCTGTATTCATAATCTAAAATTAGGGTGTTTTTAGGCAAAAATTCACCATTGTGGGTTGTGAATATAGGTTGTCAGAGTTTAGCGATGAGATACAAGCTGGATGCTTTAGACGTTGCGTTAAAAACCACTCTAATGATTAGAGTGGTTTTTTATGTTTCATGTGAAACCTTAATAATCCTATCCTAACCCAGTCACCGACAATCTATAAAATTGCGTAAGTCCTAAATATATAACATAAAGTTGCATAAGTTATCACTGTCAATTGAAATGGCAAATTTTTAAAAAACTCCGTCGCGGTAAGTAACAGTGATTGTGCTATAGTTAATAAAATTGTAAACTTAAATAGTAAATTGTGTGCTATGTTCTTTGTCCTCCGTGTGTCAATGAGGCATTACTTACCTATACGTTGCTCTATTTTATTATCGCTGCTAGATAAATGGATAAAATAATGAAATCTAAACAAACCATATTAAAACGCTTGATTACCACCAGTGTCGCAGGGTTGATGTTGCTTGCAGGAAGCAGTGTTTATGCAAATAATCCACCACCTACCATAAAAGTAGATGCACCAAATCGCTATATTGTCAAAAAGGGTGATACCTTGTGGGCAATCTCAGGACGTTATTTAGATAGTCCTTGGCGTTGGAAGGAAATATGGGCTGCCAACAGACAGATTAAAAATCCCAATCTTATCTACCCGGGTGATGTGTTAATATTATGTGTGATTAAGGGACAAACTTTGGTGGGTATCGACACAGGTAAAGGCTGTGCTGGGGTAGAAGAAGCCATTACTAAAAACACCCATGCTAATGTTACAACCACACAAAGTATTACCATTACGCCATTAGATAATAGTATTCCACCTATTCCTTTATCTGCCATTCAATATTGGTTAGATAGAGCAGCTATTGTGAATCCTGAAGATTTAGAAACAACACCTTATGTATTTGCATCTAAAAATAGCAACTTACTTACCAGTACAGGTGATACTATATATGCCAGAGGGGTGGCCCTTATCATTGGACAAAAATATGGTATTTATCGTATTGGTGAGCCGTATGTTGATAATAAAACTCAAAAGGTTGTGGGCGTAGAAGTCAAAGAAGTGGCCTCTGGTATCGTAACAGCAGTTGCTGCTAATGGTGTGTCTAGTATTAAACTACTGAAGGCGTATGAAGAAGAGGTACGTGAGGGTGATCGAGTATTTGTTGGACTCGGTAATTATTTGCCTCCCGTCTTTTATCCCACACCAGCTGAAGTAAATCGTGGTGGCTTAATCGTGCGGGTTATGAACTCAATCAGCCAAGCAGCTAAAGGCAGTGTGGTTGTTGTTAACCTAGGTACAAAAAATGGTGCGAAGGCAGGTGATGTCTTAAGTGTATTCCACAAAGGTGCTTTGGTTAGAGATATTCGGGACAATGATACTCCTGTACGATTGCCTAGTGAAGTTGCTGGTCATGTGATGATTTTTAAAACTTTTGACAACTTAAGCTATGCTTATGTACTTGATGCGCAATTACCTTTAGGTGTTGGTGATCAATTATTAACACCTATCGATTTTTAATATGACTGAGTAGCAGAATGTCCTCTGAGCAGCAAGCGATTTTAATACTATGGCAGCGAGTAAACACCTCGCTGTCTGCATTTTATAAGCTGTTTAAGTTTTTTGGCTCAGCACAGCAGGCACTACAAGCAACAGGTACTGATTGGACAGATTTAGGTATTCATGCAAAACATATTGAGCGTCACCATCACAGTAGCAAGCAGCAAGATAGCCAATTTATAGCGTCTATTTTGTCTCAACAACAAGCAGGAGCTTATCAACTTGTATTTATAAATGATGAGCGTTATCCAGCACAGTTAAAGCAGTTATTTGATCCTCCACCTGTACTATTTACTCGTGGTAACGTACAGCGTCTAAGTGAGCCACAAATTGCCATTGTGGGTAGTCGTAAACCAACTTCACAAGCACAAAAAATCACCTTTGATATGGCACAATATCTTGCTTGCGCAGGGTATGTGATTACCAGTGGTTTAGCGCAAGGAGTAGACGCTCAAGCTCATTTAGGTGCGCTCAGTCAGCCAACTGAACAAGCAGGGCGTACGATAGGGGTGATGGGTACGGGCATTGATGTCTGCTATCCAAAGCAGCATGGGGCATTATTTGAACGTATTATTGCTGAGGGAGGCTGCTTAATTAGTGAGCTGTTGCCACAAACACCTGCCAATAAACATACCTTTCCGCGGCGTAATCGGATAGTAGCAGGCTTGAGCCTAGGGACGATTGTCACTGAAGCGGCGCTGCAATCCGGTTCACTAATTACCGCTCGGCTGACCTCAGAGCAAGGCAAACAAGTATTTGCCATTCCCAGTCATATTGATAATAAAAATGCTGAAGGGTGCTTGCATCTTATCCGTGAAGGTGCGACGCTGATTTATCATCCTGATCAGGTTATTATGGATTTGAGCAGCCAAATTGGTAGTATCATTGGTAGTCAATTTGACAATCAAAGCAAGCATGACTCAAATATTGATAAAATACAGCAGTCAAAATCAAAGACATCTGTGCTCACTAACAGCAAGTCTACGACCGCTGCCACAATGACCTTAGAAACTGCGTCCACTTTGCCTACCACAATGAGCGTTGCTGCACATTTACAACCACTCTGGGTACATTTAACCTGGGAAGGTCAGGATTTAGATGCGCTTATTACAAAGACACAGCTTGATACACCAACTTTATTAAGCCAGCTAATGGAGCTTGAGCTATTGGGTACTATAGAGCAAATAGGTGGGCGTTATAAGCGATTGTAATTCATTATTTATTTGGAATTGATTACATAACTAATATGGTCGTAGTAAGACGATATGAAAGATTTTGCCAAGTATCTTATTACCAAGCCAAACCAAGCTGCTGTATGGTTACAGCAAGGAGGGCTACTGGCTTATCCTACCGAAAGTGTTTGGGGCATAGGCTGTGATCCATTCAATCAAGCTGCTGTACAAACACTCCTTACCCTTAAGTCTCGCCCCATAGAAAAAGGTTTGATTGTCATCACTGATAAGATTTGCCGAATTAAGCCATTGATAAGTGTATTAACCACTAAACAACAACAACAATTAGCCAGCACATGGCAACCTATCCCTCATACTAGCGGTTCATCTCTATCTATATATCAGCGACAGCAAGCTCACACATGGTTATTACCAATCCCTGATGACTTATCTATCAGCATACCTACATGGATAACAGGCAATCATAGCAGTGTGGCAGTGAGAGTCATTACGCATCCATTGATTCAGCAGTTGTGTGAGCAGATGGTATCAGCAACTAATCCCTATGGGATTATCGTCTCAACAAGTTGTAATCCGACAGGCAAGCCACCTGCCAGTAGTTTACAACAGGCGATTAGCTATTTTGCTGATACTGATTTGGCAAATCATATTCGCTATTTACAAGGCGATACCTTGGGCTATACTTTACCCAGTCAAATTGGTGATATCAACACAGGTAAAATGATACGTTAATGGAAAATCAAACCAGTGAGAGCTAGTGTTTATTTATAATTTCAATCTTGACAGAAATAAAAGAAAGGTGCATGATTGTCACATCAACTATTCATATTTAAGAGTAACAAGAAACAATGAAACTAAACCCAACTACCGAACAGTTTATCTTACATTGGGGTGAAATGGGCTCACAATGGGGTGTCAATCGTACCATGTCACAAATCCATGCCCTACTATATATTATCGGTAAACCACTCAATGCTGAAGAAATCACCGAAACTTTAGGTGTGGCTCGTTCTAATGTATCGACCAGTATTAAAGAGCTGCAAAATTGGGGCTTGGTACAAAAGGTATCGATATTGGGTGACCGCCGTGATCACTTTACCACGCATGGTGATGTCTGGGAGTTGGCTCGTATCATTGTGATTGAACGTCAACGGCGTGAGCTGGATCCGACGGTACAGTTTTTACAACAGTTGATAGACAGCCCAGAATTTGCACAAGAAAACAGTCAAGTACAACACAAAATCCAAGAAACGCAAGAGTTTGTATCTACGCTGACCAGTTGGTCGACAGAAATGCTAAAGCTACCCACCACTACCCTTAAAAAAGTGCTAAAACTGGGCGCAAGTATCAAAAAGTTTTTACGGTAATGTATGCTTGTTCAGGCTTCTAATTATTTATTTATCTATGAGTTTCAGTTAAGACAGAAGTTTTAGAAAAATATAAAAAAGAAAGGGATCAACGTGAATAATGATTGCAATATGATTGATAAAGCTTCTGTGGATACACCAATAGACTATCCCGCGAAACAAGTTTTAATATTATTTTCGTTAGTTGGTACTGTTATTGGTGGCATCATCTTAACAATGATAATGTTATTAATTGATATTAGCTTTGGTTATCAGATGGTGATTTTTTCTTTATTAATCGGCATTTTACCTGCCACTTTAACGGCAGTATATATGTGCTACCAACAGATTTATGCTGAAGATATCTTCAATTCTCCAGTTGTATTTTTTGCAGGTGCGGTTAGCTCTATTATTTTTGCGATGTCGGTGATTGTTCTTATTAATATCATTATAAGAGAAAATTTTATGGAGTTTTTGGTATGGAGTAACTTAGTAGCTTCATTAATAATAATGATTTTTGTGGGTATATTGGGGGGAATTTGTGCGATATTTGCGGGGTTATGTACTTTGCCCAAACAAACGTCCTTACCAAAAAATAGAAGCCAATAATCAAAGCTAACAATAGACTCCAAACAGCAAGAAAACCGAAACCAAAAGACAGAGCATATCAGTACTTATAGTAGTATTTAGCATTGGACAAACAATAAAGGTATCAGTAATGAATATTTTAATCAGTGGTGGTTCAGGGTTTTTAGGCAGTGCCTTAACCGATAGCCTAATACAGCAAGGTATGACGGTTACATGGCTGACCCGTGATAGCAGTCAAAGCCACCCCAAAAACGTACACATGCTGTCCTATGAGCAATTAATAAGTGACAGTATTAGTCAAAGCTATGAGGTCATTATTAATCTGGCAGGGGCAGGGGTTGCTGATAGCCGTTGGACGGACAAACGTAAACAGCAATTAATGGACAGTCGTCTAAAACCCACGCAAGCAATTTTGGACTTTATCGCTCGTAGTGAGCATAAACCTAAGTTACTCATTAGTGGCTCGGCGATTGGTTGGTATGGCACTCAAGGCGATACGCCTTTGACGGAGGATAGCCCTGCTAAGTCTGATTTTGCGCATGAGCTTTGTGAAGCGTGGGAACAGCTTGCGATGACGGCAACTGGGCAAGGTGTACCTGTGGCAATCGTGCGTACAGGCGTAGTGATTGACACACATGGCGGCATGTTGGCAAAGCTGCTAACCCCATTTAAGCTTGGCTTGGGTGGCAAGTTGGGTGATGGTCAGCAAATCATTAGCTGGATAGGTCGTCGTGATTGGGTAAGGGCGGTGCAGTTTATTATTGAGCGTCATATAGATAGCCAAAATAAAGTGATGATTTATAACCTAACTGCTCCTAACCCCATCAGTAATTACACTTTTACTAAGGCAGTGGGAAGTTGGCTGAATCGTCCGACGTGGTTTACGCTACCAAGATTTTTATTGAAATTATTATTTGGTGAAATGGCAACCTTACTGATGGATGGTCAAAAGGTTTTACCCCAAGCATTATTGAATACTGGTTTTGTGTTTGAGCACCAAAGGATTGATACGCTATTAGCCAGTCAGGATAAATAAGTTATCAAATATGGTTATCATGTTTCATGTGAAACATCTAAATTGTAATCTACCATGTGATAAACATAGTGCTAAATATAAATGTTTCATGTGAAACATCTAAAAAGCAGTAAAAATATGGACAATTTGAGCATACAACACACGCAAACTTATTCTCCATTGATGTTGCCTAATTATCTCTATCTTAGTTTGGCGGTATTATGGGCATATAGTGGCATTATGCCAGTATTATTTGCGCCGACTGAGTCTTTGGCAATGTTGGCAAAATTGGGTATCGCTGAGTCATTACAATGGGGTATATTTTTATTTGCCTCTGTTTTAGATGTGGCGTTTGCGATATTGATTATCAGCCGTTGTCGTTATCAGGCATGGCTATGGTTGGCTCAGTTTGTGGTGGTAGCAAGTTATAGCATCATCGTGGCAGTGGGCTTACCTGAGAATTGGACACACCCTTTTGCGCCACTGATTAAAAATGTACCAATTATGGCGTTGTTGTTTTATTTATATCAACGACATAAGCATTAATTTTTCTAGCCACTTTTTTTTAACCATTTTTTGAACGGCTTTTTTTTAAAAGGTTATTTCAGTTTTAACAGAAATTACTAAAATTATTTTGGTATACGAGGTGTCATGATGGATACTTATCTCATTGTCAAAACCCTACATATTTTATCAGCAACCTTGATTATGGGAACAGGACTCGGAACGGCGTTTTATCTGTTTATGGTCAATCGTAGTAACTGTGTGCCTGCACAAGCGGTGGTGAGTAAATGGGTGTGTAAGGCGGATTGGTGGTTTACCACGCCTGCGGTGATTTTTCAGCCATTATCGGGATTATGGTTGGCGCACCATATCCGTATGCCAATGAGCGCGACATGGATTTGGCTCACCTTTGCATTGTTTATATTTGCAGGGCTGTGTTGGCTACCTGTGGTGGTGTGGCAAATTCAAATGCGCAATATCGCCAATGAAGCTTATAAGGCAGGTGAAAGCAAGCTACCCAAACGCTATTGGCAATTGGCCAGACGTTGGGAAACTTTGGGCTATCCTGCGTTTACAGCAGTGATAGTGATTTTCTTTTTAATGGTATTAAAGCCGATGTAAGCAATTAAGTATGTTGATTGTTTCATGTGAAACTTTTTGGTAGCTATTCAAAGTGTACTGCAAAACATACATGACAAAGCATAAATGACAAAACAGGAAATAAAAACATGACACATATAAAGCAACAATCCAAAGTTAAGCCAACAAACGCAACTGCGACACCCATCACCATGTATTACGATGATGCTTGTGTGATATGCAGTACCGAAGCAAAAAATATGCAGTCACGTAACCCAACTGGTATACGCCTTATACCTGTCGATGTTGGTATTGAGGAGCTAAATAAGGCAGGGTTTAGCCGAGAAGACGCCATGACTTATTTATGTGTGCAAGATGGTACAGGTAATTGGCATACACACATGGAGGCGGTGCGATTGTTGTATAAAACCGCAGGAGTAAAATATGCTGACTGGCTGTATTTACCTGTGATTAAGCAAGCAGGTGATTTTGTTTATCCTTTTATCGCCCGTAACCGTTATCGTTTTCCTGATTGGTTGGTGGTGATGCTTTATGGTGAAGCAGTAAAAAATCAATGCCAAGATGGGGTGTGTAAATTACCAGTAAGCGAACGTTTAAAGAATAAATAAAAGTGAGTAAAGAAAAATGACCATTTTATTATTAGGCAGTTCGGGATTTATTGGGCGACAAGTCAGGTTATTACTTGAGCAAATGGGGCATGATTTACGTCTGCCAAGCCATCAGCAGGTAGATTTTATGAATCTTGATGTGCACAGTGATGAGCAAAATCTCACCGAGCTATTAATGGGGGTGGATGTGGTCATTAATATGGTGGGTATTATGAGCAATGATGCAGGTAAGCTTGAGCCAGTGCATCATTATAGTCCTGTTCGTTTAGCCAAGCTTGCCAAAAGTTTGGGGGTCAAACGCTGGGTAAATTTATCGGCTTTGGGCGCAGAATGCCAACATTCAGTGGCTTTTTTGGCAACCAAAGGTCGGGGTGATAAGGCGTTGCAACAGCTCGCTGATAATACGTTTTCGGTCGCCATTGCCAGACCTTCACTAATATTTGGTCGTACAGGTAATCAATATGGGGCAAGTTGTGCGCTGTTTATCAAGCTGGCTAAATTGCCTGTGCTGTGTTTGCCGAATGCAGGCAAGTTTTATATACAGCCTGTGCATGTTAATGAGGTGGCGATGGGCTTGGTTAGATTAGCAACGTTCAAGCCACATCATAATGATGCAACATCTACAATCATCAATTTTACGGGTAAAACAACGGTCACGTTAGCAGATTATCTACAAGCCATACGCCAAACTATTCATCAAAAACCACCGTCAATTATCATTAACGTACCCATGGCATGGGCAAAAATGGGCATGGCATTGATTAAGCCGTTGAATTTATTTAACAGCAATTCTAATAGCAGGTCCAATACGATGTTAAGCCAAGATAGTTTGACCTTATTACAAAATGGCTCGGTGGCAGATTATCAACCGTTTGCCAAGTTATTAAGACATGAGCCAATGGGCTACGAAGAATTTTTAACTGTTTTTTAATTTATGTATCAATTTCTGTTTTTACAGAAATAACTATAATAATATAAAAAAAGGAAGAGGGTCATGTCACAGAATGATACTAGAATAAATCCGCCAACAAACCATGTATATAATCAAAGATTAAACCCCAAAAAATCTTTAATTGTGTGGCAAGATTTACGCCAGCTAAGTCGTGTGCAGGTGCTAAAAAATATTTTATTTCCCACGCCTTTTTTGGTGTTATTTTGGCTTTGTCTAGCACAAAATTGGTGGTTTGCGGCATTTGCGATGGCTTTTTTTAGCTTTAGTGCTTGTTTGCGTTTGGCACATGATTGTTATCATCGTAGTTTGGGTGTGTCTAAAATAGTGAGTGAATCTTTGTTGTTTATTCTAAGTGGGGTTTTATTTTGTAGTACCCATGCCATTCGCCATACCCATTTACGCCATCATCGTGAAGCCTTAAGTGACAGTGATATTGAGGGAGCATGGGCAAGATTGCCTTGGTATGTGGCTTTGTTTGCAGGCATTGTATTTACCATCAAAATTCAGTGGGCAGGACTGACTCAATCTCACCCTGCACAGCAAAGATTGGTCATTATTGATTTGCTTATTATCACTACCTTACTAAGTGTTGCTATGATAACCATGCACCCTATTTTATTGGCACACATTGCAATAATGTCATTGGGTAATATGTTGGTGGGATTTTTTGGGGTGTGGTTGTTACACCATGATATTGAGCCTGATATTGAAGCGGAAGTGCCTGCTCGTAGTGAGCGTAATTGGTTTATTAATTTGCTTACCTTTGGGCAGTTTTATCATCGTGAGCATCATTTATACCCTGCTGTACCCACTGATAATCTGCACAAATTGGCACAAAGATTGGATAGCTTATCGCTTGTCAAGCCTATCGCCGTTGTGCCGTTTTTGCCACAGGCTGATTTATCAAAGCACAGTTTATCAAAGCCTTGTTTGTCTAGCTCCAAGATACAGAGGATACAAAAGGTACAACCGCCATTTAAGTTATCAATGATTAAGGTAAGAAGTTAAGGTGAAGATTTGGTTTGTTATTTTGATTGCCCTTTTGACTGCCCCTTGGACTGAACCAACCCCACAATCAAACTAATCACTCCGACCAATAATGATAAGAAAAACCCTGTGAGTAAGGTGGCTAATAGGGCAAATAAAAAGGGCTGATTATTGGGATTAATAAATGATTCTAATAGGGTCATTGCCGCTGCCCCTGCCCATATCTCTGGAATAATTGGCATCTGAATAAAAAACCCAAAATTAAGCAGTTGCAAGCCTGCTTTGATATACACCCCAGTGATAAGGGCTTTATGCGCCGTCTTGTGTTGATGTTTAAGCAGATAGCCATCAAGTAGGGTATAAGCCACCACAAAACAAGCAATACCAACTAACATACCTAAAATATAAGGTATGGAATTATCTAAAAAAATTGCCCAAACAAAGCTGGCAATGGCATTAACCACTACCCAAAAAGTCCAAAATCCAAAACGGTATCGCATAATATCTGTTCCATAAATGAGTATTTATACTATGAATTAGCCATCAAATAATGAAATCCTAGCTTACTAGCCTTCTCATAATTTATATATGGAAAATGGATGAAAACTCGGTGAAAAAATGACACTGTGACTCAGTGTGTCTCAATTTTAAATTATGATGAGTTTTTTATGATGTAAAAGATAGCAAGTTTATGTGGTTATTTATTGTTTTATCGCAAGTATTGGCATTATCGACCAGTGTGATTTTATGGTGGTTTGTGCAGCCCAAGACGTTAGCAAAGCGAGTCATTTTGGTTTTTAGCATATTTTTATTGAGTAACATGGCATTATTCTATGGACTCAGTGACTTTTGGCGTGAGCGTTTTCGGCTTTATTTAATGTTTAGTATTTTGCAAGGGTTTTTAATTTATACATTTATAATTATCTGTGCTGTGGGTGTGGTGTATTGTCATGTATTGAAGCGAGTTGCCTTACCAAGATTGACACGATTATTAGCCATTGTGGTTTATATCAGTATTGTCGGATTGGCGATATTTAATGCTTATTCGCCTGTGGTACATCATCTGATGCTGACTACCGATAAACCACTCAAGCAGCCGATGCGTCTGGTGCTAGTGTCTGATACACATTTGGGTAAATGGTTTGGTAATCGGCAATTAGATAAGTTAGCCACGTTGGTTGCCGCTCAAAAGCCAGATGTGGTAGTCATCGCAGGCGATATCATGGATGATTACACTGACTATTATGAGCAAACTAATATGCACTCCCATTTTTCTAAGCTAAGCGCACCACTTGGCGTATATGCGGTATTGGGTAATCATGATTATCGCGGACAAGATGACGCCATTGCCACAGCCGTCAGCCAAGCAGGAATGACGGTGCTGGATAATGAGGCTATTTTATTAGAGGATACGCTGTGGCTGGTAGGACGCTCAGATGATGTGGATCACACTCGGCTCAGTGCAAAGACTTTATTAACGCAGGTGGACACAAATAAACCTGTGGTGTTTTTGGAGCATCGCCCTTCAGCGATAGATGAAATTAGCAAACTGCCCATAGACGTGCATTTATCAGGGCATACTCACGGTGGACAAATCTTTCCACTAACGGTATTGATGGATTGGTTTACCCCATTAAATCATGGTAATAAGCATATTGGGAATACACAGTTTGTGGTGAGCTCGGGCTATGGCTTTGGTAGCGTGCCTTTTCGTTTGGGTACACGTTCGGAGATTTGGGTGCTGACATTAAAATCGGCTAAATGATGGGATAATGATGGTCTTTATTTTTAAGCCGATAGCATTGGCTTAAAATTTTATTGTCTTAAATTCCTTGTTTTAAAATAGCAAAAGCCGACACTTAGGTCGGCTTTTGTTTAAAACTTGACAGATTGCTTTTTTTAGATTTTAGCAAGTGTAGCTAAGAGGTAAAAAAAGTAACTGAATTTTAAGTTATGCTATTCCTGCTGCTGATTTAAACGCAGATTCGTCATAGTCATCACCATGAGTCACAACAACAGCAGATAGATCTGAACTGACATTCACAAATTTCACACCTTGTACATTTTCTGTTTTGGCAACTAACTCTTTGGCAGCGTCTTTATCAGCAACAGTGAAGTCGTATTTAGTTTGTGGCATATCTATAATCCTTATGTTATGTTCAGTTTTAGTGCTCGGTTGTTCACACTTAAGTATTTGTAATACTTAAGTTAATAATGAGCAGTTCCCTAATTTATTTTTGATTTTGTTAACTTAGGTCCATAAAAACCATAATAACTAAACATCATATAGATGTTTATTCCAAAAAATGTCCATTTTAGAATAATCATGCTATATGTTGTTTAGTGTCAGTAGCTTTAGCGTTAACTTACAGACTACAGTATTAAGGACTTTAATAGTGTTTAAGTGGCTTTAGTAACCATCTTATAAAATATATTAGGGTGCGTCATCTAGTTAACCATTATTATACAAGTATTATTAGTAGTCAATTCATAATAAATAATATCTCTAGTAAGAAAAGTAATAATACCCTAAAAAAGTTGAACAGAATGACATTCATCCCCTGATTTTTTAGGCGATAAATATGCTATGAGCATCATCTGTGATACTTAAATACTAACAAATAATCTACATTACGCCTTGAAATTTTAGGGTATGACCTTTATCAACTGGCTAATAGTGATACTGATTTTTATAAATTTTTTACAAATAATGCTGTCTATTGTTGATATACAATAACTTATATTCAATTCAATAGATGGTAACTAACTAATTTTATGAATAATTAACAATATAAAAGGAGCGATCATGAGTGATCAAGCAACCAACCAACCAAATAACCAAGCAGCTAACTTTGAATATGACACCAAAGATCCGAAGGCTGCGCAAAGTAATATTGAGCGTGATGAGACCATCTTAGAAGAAGCCATTGATGAGTTTGATCCTGCCAATAATTCAGGTAAAGATAAGACCATCAAAAGTGAAATAAATATTGATGCTTTTCATGCCCGTATTGCAGAGCTTGAAGGCGAGGTCAAAGCAGCAAAAGAAGGACAAGCTCGTGCCAATGCTGAAGCCTATAATGTGCAAAAACGCATGGAGCAAGAGACGCAAAAAAGCAAAAAATTTGCACTGCAAAGCTTTGCTAAAGAGCTGCTAGAAGTTGTAGATAACTTAGAGCGCGCCATTATCAGTGTGCAGCAAGATGATGATGCAGACGATGCCATCATGGAAGGCGTGAAGTTGACACATAAATCTTTACTGACGGTGCTTAACAAGCATGGCGTTGCTGTGGTTGATCCACAAGGTGAGAAATTTAATGCTGACCTGCATGAAGCGGTGGGTATTGACCCGAATGCTGAGGCAGATCATGTGGGTGAAGTACTACAAAAAGGCTATACCTTAAATGATCGTCTACTACGTCCTGCTATGGTACGTGTTGGACAATAACTGAAACTTAAATATCCAAGAGTATCCAAAAATAGGTGAAAAATAGGTGTCAGCATAAGGATGTTAACTATAAAACGAGATATAAAATTGGATGATAACCCGTTTTAATAAATATAGTTAATGCCTGCTAAAGCTTAGTGATGACTCAGGTCTTTCACAAAAAGACACATAAAATTGAAGATTTGTGGTAAAAATTACTTGAAAAAATTGGTGATGAAACCGATATAGATAGGTAAGCAAAGATACTCGTTTTCTTACGATGATTATGCTGGTGTATGTTGAAAACATAGAAAACATATACACAAACGATTTTAAGTTTATAAGCATTTTAAGTTTATAAAGTGAAGCATATCAAGTGAGAGACGAACACATAAACAACTAAAAAATTGGAGTAATATATTTATGGCTAAGACAATTGGTATTGACCTAGGTACAACCAACTCTTGTGTGGCAGTAATGGAAGGTGACAATGTAAAAGTCATCGAAAACGCAGAAGGTACACGTACCACCCCATCTATCGTAGCGTATAAAGATGGTGAAACTTTGGTTGGTCAAGCGGCAAAACGCCAAGCAGTCACCAATCCTAAAAATACCCTATTTGCTATCAAGCGTCTGATTGGACGTCGTTTTGATGACAAAGTGGTACAAAAAGATATTGGTATGGTACCTTACAAAATCGTTAAGGCAGACAATGGCGATGCGTGGGTAGAAGTCAACGACAAAAAAATGGCACCACCACAGATCTCTGCTGAAATCTTGAAAAAAATGAAGAAAACTGCTGAAGATTATCTGGGTGAAACGGTTACTCATGCCGTGGTTACTGTTCCTGCTTACTTTAACGACAGCCAACGTCAGGCAACTAAAGATGCAGGTAAAATTGCAGGTTTAACTGTTGATCGTATCATTAACGAGCCAACCGCTGCTGCCCTTGCTTATGGTATGGACAAAAAACAAGGTGATCGTACCATTGCTGTATATGACTTAGGTGGTGGTACATTTGACGTATCCATCATTGAGATTGCAGACGTTGATGGTGAGCAGCAGTTTGAAGTACTCTCTACCAATGGTGATACATTCTTGGGTGGTGAAGACTTTGACTTGGCATTGATTGACTTTTTGGTTGATGAGTTCAAAAAAGAGCAAGATTTTAACCTAAAAGGTGATCCACTAGCGATGCAGCGTCTAAAAGAAGCCGCTGAAAAAGCAAAAATTGAGCTGTCATCAGCGCAAAGTACTGAGGTAAACCTACCTTACATTACTGCTGATGCCACAGGTCCTAAGCACTTGGTAGTGACTATTAGCCGCTCAAAACTAGAAGCTCTTACTGAAGAGTTGGTTACACGTACCATGGAGCCTTGTAAAGTTGCCCTAGAAGATGCAGGACTAAGCAAAGGTGACATTGATGATGTGATCTTAGTTGGTGGTCAGACTCGTATGCCTCTAGTACAGCAAAAAGTACAAGAGTTCTTTGGTCAAGAGCCACGTAAAGACGTGAATCCTGATGAAGCCGTTGCGGTGGGTGCAGCGATTCAAGGTGCGGTACTCTCTGGTGATAAAACAGACGTATTATTATTAGACGTCACCCCATTGACCTTGGGTATTGAAACAATGGGTGGTGTGATGACACCAATCATTGAGAAAAACACCATGATTCCAACCAAAAAATCACAGGTGTTCTCAACTGCTGAAGACAATCAACCAGCCGTTACCATCCAAGTGTATCAAGGTGAGCGTAAAATTGCGTCACAAAACAAACTGCTTGGACGCTTTGATTTAACTGATATTCCACCTGCACCACGTGGATTGCCACAGATTGAAGTAACCTTTGATATCAACGCTGACGGTATCATGAATATCTCTGCTAAAGACAAAGGTACGGGTAAAGCACAAAGCATCCAGATTAAAGCAGACTCTGGCTTGTCGGATGAAGAAGTCGAACAAATGGTACGTGATGCAGAAGCCAATGCCGCAGAAGATGAGAAATTTGCAGCCCTTGCGCAAGTACGTAACGAAGCAGATGGTCGCATCCATGCGATTCAAAAAGCATTGAAAGAAGCAGGCGATAAAGTGTCTGATGATGAAAAATCAGCAGTAGAAGCTGCCATCACTGAGCTTGAGACAGCAACTAAAGAAGACGATCATGATGACATCAAAGCGAAGCTTGAAGCACTTGATAATGCCTTCTTACCAGTGAGCCAAAAAATCTATGCTGATGCAGGCGCAGCAGCAGGAGCAGAAGGTGTTGATCCTAGCCAGTTCCAGCAAGGTGGTACTGAGCAAGCAGCTGACAATGCTGATGATGACGTGGTTGATGCTGAATTTACCGAAGTTAAAGACGACGACAAAAAATAAGCCTGATTTTAGGGTTAACGCTGTTAATTAGCCCTAGAGAGTCAAGTTAATATCAAGTCTATCAATCACAAAAAGCGCATCCTTTGGGATGCGCTTTTTTTTGTGGGTGTTTTTTGGTTAAAGGCACTGTTATTGTTGATAAAATCGTTAGGTTTGATCGGCTTTTTTTAGCCCAATCACAAATACCGCTGCTAACACCAGTAACGAAGAAAACGCGTCTATCAACCCAAATGGTTCATCTAAAATTAATACTGCAATTAGCATCGCTGATAAGGGCACAAAAGCCATATGTATCCCTGCTGCTACTGCAGGAATTTTTGCTAATCCTGCATAAAATAGGCTAAAGCCAAGCACAGTAACACCGAGCCCATAATACCCTAGTAGCCACCATACAGTTGGAGATACACTGCTAAAATCAAACGTCACTGCTTGGTATAATGCAGTGGGTGCAAATAGCAGCACACCTATCAAAGTAACCCAGCAAGCAATGCTAATAGCGGGCAGGCTTAAGCCAGATAGCTTACCAACCACTGAAAACATGGCTTCACAAAACACTGCCGCTAATACCAGCAGTATACCCAATAAGCCGATATTATTTCCTATACCTATATCAATGCCAATGCCACTATCAACAGAGTGTAGCTCTAATAACACTGCTCCTAATACAGATAAACCAATGCCAATGGCATAACGTAGATTTAATCTTTCATGCAGTAGCCAAACTGATAATAAGGCATTGACCGCAGGCAACATACCTAAAATTACTCCCGCATTGACCGCTGAGGTATATTTTAGCCCCAGTAACATACACAATGAAAATAAAAATACACCAAAAAAAGCCTGTGCAGCGAGCAATAAGGCGACTTTCAATGATGGTAAGCGTAAACGACCTGACATTATATAATGTAGTGGCACAATAAATAACGCAGCAATAGCAAAGCGTAAAAATGAAGCCAAAAATACGGGCATTTCAGCCGTGATCACTTTAGCAACCGCAACTGAGCTACCAACGATACACATGGCAAGCGCTACTTGAATATGACCAATAAGCTCGATTCGCTTTGCGTCCTGCTGAGATATTTGCATGTCATTCCCTTTACTTGCTTATTCAATACTGATTTTTAATATTGATTATTAAGTGTTTATTGTGAAGTATTATTTAAAATAAGAATGACATATTAACACTAAAGCGCATTCAGCAGCTTTTCAAACTCATCATCACTAATACCTGCATTAATAATTAGGCGAATACGGGACGTGTTTTTGGGTACAGTGGGTGGGCGAATGGGCAAGGCATAAAATCCTGCTTGACGTAACTGCATTGCTTTGGCAAGGGTGGCGGCATTTGTACCCAGAATATAAGGCACAATATGCGAATCTGAAACTGCCGAAATTGGGCTGATATGAGCAATCACCGCACGCAAGTGGCTAGACATTTGATGCAGACGTTGGCGTGCGCTTACATAGTCTGTCATCTTGGCTAAAACAAAGCGTGTCCAAGCGTGATTAATGGCAGGTAGGGCAGTGCTAAAGATAAGTGGACGCATATTGTTAATCAGCCATGCCTTAATGGTGGGATGACAAAAAACATAAGCACCCATTGAGGCAAAGGCTTTGCCAAAAGTACCAACCAGATAATCAATCTGCATTAATGTACCTGTTTGCTCTGCCAGTCCTAGTCCATATTCTCCAAGCACACCTACTGCATGTGCTTCATCGACATACAGCTCAACGCGAGCATCTGAGTGTTTAATGGCGACCAAATCAATCAGGTCGGCATAATCACCGTCCATACTAAATAAACTTTCGGTCACGATGATGATACGTTGATATTCTGCACCCGCAGCGTTGATAAGCTCACGTAAATGCTGATGATCATTGTGACGGTAAATTTGATAATCACAGCGAGATAGGCGAATGCCATCAATGATACTGGCATGCACCAATTGATCAGATAAAATTAAGGTTTTTAATGGTAGCTTGGTCAGCGCAGGCAATAAACCGACATTGGCATGATAGCCACTGTTAAATACTAATGCGCTTGGCATTTGTGTGTCGGTATTATCTTGCTCATTGGTTGGTTGTTTTACATTTGTATCGGCTGAGACAGCTGTTGCAAACCATGCTTCGAGATCATGCTCTAGCTGTTCAAGCTCATTGCTATTGCCTGTGAGTAGACGTGAGGAGGATGAACCAAAGCGAATATTGGTATCGCTACTATTGATGCTTGATAAAAACTGCTGTTGTAAGGTTGGGTCGGCAGCAATACCAAGATAGTCATTAGAAGAGATATTAACCAGCGTTTGCTTATCAACAATCACCTGACTGCCTTGATGACTAAGTGAAGGAATTTGACGTTGTTGCTGTACTTGATTTAGCTTATCTAACTGTTGTTGATAATGATAAAGCATACTCATAATTTTTCTCAAAATGGTCATATTAATAGGGAGTTACGGTGAGTAATATAACGGATAGCCATTATCTCTTATATATTTATAGCAATACAAAACTATTATGCTGTCAGTAGCTCTTGTATGACAATTTTTTGGCACTAGGCAGTTTTTGTAAGTATTTTAGCTTTTTATGTCTATAGTGTAGAAACAGCAGCAAATGTAACAAATAATTTCATAAACTTGGCTTTATCTGTAATCACTGTGATAAAACTTGCAAAACTTAACGCTGTAGCTATCAAACACAGACAGAGGCAACGACATAACTTGTTACTATGTATTCATCGAATTTAAACACTGGTATTAATCTTAAACTTATGTTTTTAAATGTATTTTTTTAAATTCTTTAAAGATAAGGGTTTAGATAATTACCATGGTTTAATGTTTTTACTAAGGAGATAAAGAATATGAATACAGTACAAAAATCACTCATTGCAATAGCTACTGGCTCACTTTTAAGCGTTGGTGCACAAGCAGCGGTATTTAACACTGGTTATGCTGGTCAGCCTTATGTGGGTGCTAAAGTTGGTCAAATAGACCCTAGTGCTAATGCAGGTGAGCTTGATAAAGCCACTGCTTATGGTGTGTATGCTGGTTATAATTTTGATCCTAACTTTGGTGCTGAAGTAGAATATTTGGGTTCAGATGATTCTGACTATTCTTATACTGAGAATAGAGTGACCACCAAAGGTGAAGGTGATGTGAAAACCTATGGTGCTTATGGCACTTATCGCTACTATCTACCTAACATGAGTGGCTTATATGCCAAAGGTAAGCTAGGTGTTGCTAGAACAGAGATTAATGCAAGTAGTCATATCACAGCTGCAGGTAAAAGTATTGAGAGAAATAAAGTAGATCAAAGCTCAACTGGTCTGGCAGGTGGTGTTGGTATTGGTTTTGCTCCTGCACAAAATATTGGTATTGAAGCAGAATATGCCAAAACTGGTAGTGACGCTGATTTAGTGACTGTTGGTGCACACTTTAAATTCTAAAGCTGAAAAGTTTAAATCACCGCTAAATTTTTAGCATGTAGACTTAAAGTTGAAGTTAATGTGTAAAAGTTTGAAAAAGCGGCTACTTTAGTAGCCGTTTTTGTTGTTGGTTTTTATGATTCAGTTGCCTTAGTCTTCTTTAGCTTTATAAAGATAAAGGGAGAAGAATAGTCTGCTAAGGTTTAAATAACTTTAGAGAATCGTCCTTCATGTTTGGCTGACAGATAACTGTCAAACACCATCGCCACATTGCGCGCAAGCAGACGACCTTTGGGTAAAATACGAATACCAGCAGCATCCATATCGACCAGTTTGTCTTGTTGCATCTCACCAAGCTGTTGAATCTCATTGATAAAATAAGTAATCGCATCAATACCAAATTTTTGGTTTACATCTTTAAAGTCAATATAGTCATGACACAATAGATTCATAATCACATAAGCACGCAGACGGTCCTTGATGTTGGTTTGAATGTGTTTGACCGCAGGCAGTTGATGATGGTTTATCATCGCCTGATAAGTCTCTAGTGTGGTGTCGTTTTGTAATATATGGCTGGCATGTCCTGTATATAGGGTGCTGTTGATTTGGCTGATGGCTGAGACACCAAAGCCAAGCAAATCACAATCACCCATCAAGGTATAACCTTGAAAATTGCGGTGCAATTTGCCTTCACGTTGAGCAATGGCAAGGGTATCGTCAGGGCGAGCAAAGTGGTCAATGCCAATGTATTGATAGCCTGCTTCATTTAATGCCATGATGGTATTGCTAAACATGGTGAGTTTATCGGTAGGACTGGGCAAATCCTCTGCTTTGATTTGGCGTTGTGCCTTAAAGCGCTCGGGCAGATGCGCATAGTTAAATATAGATAGACGATCAGGCTTCATCTCAATGATACGAGCCACAGTATCTTGTAGGCTATCTATGCTTTGATGGGGCAAGCCATAAATCAAATCCATATTGATTGAGCCAAATCCTAGCTCACGTGCCTCGTCCATCACACTTTGAATCAGTGCTTCAGGTTGTACCCGATTAACTGCAATTTGTACTGTTTCATTTAAGTCTTGTACCCCAAAACTAAGCCGATTAAAGCCAAGACTTCGCAAGGTTTTTAGCGTATTATCGCCCAATTCTCGTGGGTCAATCTCAATTGAATAATCCCCCGCATTATCGCCATCAATGGGTGCAAACTCAAACTGAGTTTGTAGAAACTGCCACAGTTGCACCATCTCATCATCGCTCAAAAATGTCGGTGTTCCTCCGCCTAAATGCAACTGCTTGACATAAGGCTTGCCAGTGGCAGATAGCTCTTTTGGCACAGGCTTGAGCAACGCCCTTTTCATTTTAATTTCGGCAAATAAATAATCTAGATAATCACCTGAGTCGCTGTTTTTTTTGCTGATGATTTTGTTACAAGCACAGTAATAGCAAAGATGTCGGCAAAATGGAATATGAAAGTAGAGTGATAAAGGTGTACGTGGATCACGATCTGCCAAAATCTGTGCTTCTATACCCTCACTGATTGGCTTAAATTCTAAAGCAGTTGGATAGGAGGTATAGCGAGGTCCTGAGCGGTTATATTTTTGGATCAAGGCATCATCAAATAGTAGTCTGGGAGCTATCACCTTGCCATCATCGTTGTTTGAAAACTGCTGGCGGGCATAAGGATTGCTTGGCTCATTGACAGGACGCTGAGTAGTGGGCTGCTCAAGGTGAGCATTGAGGGTAGCTGAGTGTGTAAAAGGGTTGGCTGACTGTGCTGATTGATCTGGCTGATCTGACATGGCTATATCCTTGACACTGATGAGTTGATGACGGGCTATTATAACAAACTCAGACAACAAACTGACGCTTGCTTGTGTCGACACTTGATTATGAGTTATGAGCAATAGTTACACTTAAAAGATACAGATAAATAGATAGGATTAACAAAATAAATAATAAAAGCATTGCTAATTTCATTAATTCATGGAATAATGCGCTCCGTTAATGAGATATCCTTTTAAATCAACACTTAAATAGATTCAATATAGTTTATGGGTTATGTATGAATGATCAGCAAAATCAAGAAGATACAATAGATTTACCAACTTGTGGTGCGCATACACATTCGTCATCAGATGTCTCATTAATGCCGCAAAAATCCGAAGCATCTCAACGAAATAAGTCGCAACTTAGCCAGACGCAATTAAGTACAGTTACGACCATGCTTAAAGCACTGGCAGATAGTAATCGCTTACAGTTGTTATTGTTATTGCAGCAAAGTACATCCCCTTTATGTGTTAGTGAAATTGCTGAGCAAACAGACGAAAAAATCACCACGGTATCTAATCGTTTAAAGCAATTATATGCTGCTGGACTGGTCAGTAAAGAGCGTGATGGTCAGCATATATTGTATGGCTTACAAGATGATCATGTAGAAGCGTTATTAACCAACTTAGTCGCACATGCAACTCACTAATCATACAGTAGTAATCAATACTTAGTCTTTAAGTAATACTTAGTCATTAAGTATAAGTAATGCAAGTTAATCTTCCAAAGGAGTATATCCATGAGTCAATGTAATAATCCCCATCATAGCAGTCATGAACATCAACATGGCGAAAACTGTGGTCATACTGCCATTCAACATGGCGATCACGTTGATTATTTACATGATGGTCATCTGCATCATCCACACACTGATCATGTTGATGAACATGTATTAGAAGTAAATGACAATAACCCTGTAGACTGCACTACAGAGCATCAATGTGCCGCACATGATAAAAATCATGTACATGGCCCTGATTGTGGTCATGAAGCTGTACCACATGGTGATCATACTTGCTATATCGTTGATGGTCATTTGCATCATCCACATGGCGATCATTGCGATAACCATGGCAAGGTTGAAGTGGTATAGTTTTCGCCTCAACTATTTTAGCTTAGCCAATTTGACGAAGCTAAAAATAGCTAAAATAAAAAAACCAGACGGCTTTGCCATCTGGTTTTTTTGTATGAGGTTACTTTGATGTTTTATTAAAGATAAACAATAAAGATTAGAACTGATAAGAAAGTGAGGCTTTGATTTCACGTCCATTATCAGGGATGTTAAAGGTATTGGGTGAGCCAACACGTACATAGTGGTCACTATCAAGCAGGTTATAGATATTAAGCTGTCCTGTTAAGTTGTTGCTAAATGGATAGCTGGCCATCGCATCCCATGTATGATAGCCATCAGCTTGTATACCTTGTGATGAAGAGAACTTACCGACCACATTGACACCCAAACCTAAGGTTAGTGGATTTGGTAGCCAGTTATTGGCTTGATAAGTTGTCCAGATATTGGCAGTATGTTTTGGCATTAGTAAAAAGATACCATCATCACGAGGGTTAGCAGCTTGTTTAATTTTACTATCTAAATAACTGTATCCACCTGATACTTGCCAATTTGGTAGTATTTCACCATTGATTTCTAGTTCTACCCCTTGCATTTGCCGTTCACCCAATGCGACTACTCCCACATCTTTAGAAGGGGCAGAGGCATTTTTATCATTAAGACGATAGCCACTTAAGCGGGCTGATAACGTATCTGACCAATGTCCTTTTAGTCCTACCTCAATTTGATCACCTTCACGTGGCTTGAGTAGTTCCCCTGCATCGTTGGTTTCATATTGCGGCATAAAGACTTGGGTATAGCTGCCATAAGCATTGATGTTTGGGGTGAGTTGATAGACCACACCACCATAGCCTGTGATTTTATGGTCTTTATGATTACCTTTGACCCCTTTTACTTTGTCATCATTATCAATACTGTAATGGCTAAAGCGTCCACCCGCAATCAAGCTCAGGGGCTTAATAGGTTTGTAGTTTACTTTTGCATATAATCCTATTTCGTTTAAAGTATTGTCATCATCCTCAAAGCGATACCCTTTTTGTTTGTTACGAGCCTGCTGTAATAGATCGATATATGATAAGTCGTTTAGTTGTGCTAAAGTCACATTTTTTACAAAGCCTCTTGCACTGGTACGAGCGATATTTGAATTAAAACGTTTGTAATCTGTACCAACCACATATTCACTTTGTCCACCTTGGGTAGTAAAGGGCTGGCTAAAGTTTAGGTCAGCACTGAGTGACGTTTCTTTAATATCACCGCCTGCGCCAGCCACATCCATTTTGCCTTGATTTAATGCACTGCCTGCAAAAACATAGTTATAATCGGCATCACGGTCAGAGTAGCGTAGACCTGCACTGATGATGCCTTTGCTGTCTAGCTGATGCTGAAAGTCTGCAAAAATGTCATGGGTACTACTGTTAAAGTCGTTCCATCTTGCGCCATAAAAGTCATCATTAGGCAGTGGCAGTAGTTGGTTGTTTGCTAAAGTTGGTAAGCCATTGTTAGGGATAATTTGACGGTTTTGGAACAAATAACCTACGCCCACTTTGCTGCTATCATTTAGCTGTTTATCCGCACTTAAATAGACGGTGGCGTTACGATTGGCAGAACCACCCACCTCTTTAACAATGGGATTTTTTTTCTGTTGATATTGGAAAATATTACGGGTGACAAGGCTGTCATCTTTGTCATCTAAACTGAGCCGACCTTGTATATCAGCAGTGACATCAAAGCTAAATGGAGAGGTGACACTGGCTTTTAATGTATCTTTGCCATCAGCACGACCACGCTTACGCACAAGATTAACCACACCACCCATTTCTGAAGCAGAGTTAAACAACCCAGATGGTCCACGCATGACTTCGACACGGTCAAAGGCGGCCAGATTAGGTAATGTACCATTAATACTTGCCATTGGTGAGGCAAGTCCATCAATACTAAATTGGTCATATTCATAGCCTCGAGCATAGATGGAGGAGCGACCATCATCATTTTGTAACACCCGCATGCCTGTGGTGCGTTTTGCCATTTGGTCTAAGGTATCGACATTTAGGTCTTCCATTTTTGCTTGGGTAATTACGCTGATAGATTGGGGTATATTTTCTAAATAATCAGGGGCTTTTGTACCCACAGTGGCGACATTGGCGTTATATTGATCGTTATCTTCACTTGGGTCGATATAGTATAGAGGGTTGGCAGTCACCACGATGGTATCTACGGTAGTATGGGGTAGATAATCGCTGCTTATATCGGCTTGAGAGATGGTGTCATCAGCATGTGCAGTAACTACCGATAAAGATAATGGTAGTAGCAACGGCATCAACGCATGACGTAGTAAGCTAAGACGGAATCGATGCGGTATAGAGGTGAGTGATTGTGGTGAGTTTATTAATGTATGACTGGCTACTGATGTGGACATAAAGCTCCCCTTGCGATAAAAGTGATGCTAACGATGTTGCTGCTCACTAGTTGATAACCTACTGATATAAAAAAGCAGCCGATACGCTTAGCGAGTGTGACGCAACTGTGTGACAGTAAATGACAAAACATACTCATGCTGATATTGAGTATGCTGTTAACAAATCATTGTAATCAAAACAACGATGACGGATTGGCAAATAAATATTGCTAAAACGACAATTTTTATTGAGAATGGTTATTATTAACTAATATTTTGTTTTAATCGTTGGTTTATATGTTGTTTTTTATAAGGATATTTTGCTATGAGTAAGCCGCAAAAATTCACCCCCATTCCCAGTGATGTATTGATTGAGCAGATTAATGAAGAGCATAGTAGTGATGATTGTCAGAATCAGTCTAAATTTAGTCGAGAAAAAGAACACAATGAGCAAAATATGACTGTATCTCAGCAGGATTTAGTAGCAATGCAAACAGCAGTAAAGAGTGTGCAGCCTGATCTAGATAAGAAAAGTGCTAACAAAAGAGATACTACAAATAGTGACAATGAGCTTGATGCCATAGATATGGACATAGGGGCAGTAAAAAATAATGATACACAATCAGCAGAGCCGTATGGCTTTTATGAAACGGTGTCGGCATTACAGTGTCATGCAGGTACCTTAGTTAGTGATAAAAATCTGATTAGCCACCGCTTGGTAAATCCTTATACCGCTTTTGTGGTGGTGCAAAGTGGCACGGCAAAATTTAGTTTGAACAATCAGCAGCATGAAATTACTGCTCAGCAAAATAAAGCGCAATGTTGTCTTATCAATGTTGCTAGCGAGACACTATTTTGTCGGCATTTGCTGCAAGGGCAAGCGGTGACTAAGCTGACCATTCGTGATATTCGTCCGTGGCTCATTCGTCGTTTGCCAAAACACAAACAGCAGTGGCTTGAGCAAACCGCAGATTATCAATGGCAAGCAGATGAGACGACCAGTGAGCTATTACAAAAAGTGTTTACTCGCACTGCCCATGATAATGCCACCATCATGCCAAATGCTGCTGCTGCTGTGGTTGATGTTTTTGCTAATGAGGTGTTATTGATTCGTTTAATCGATAAATTATGGCAAGGATTTTGTCATCATTTTGCGGTCGTACTACAAGATAAACCGCAGCAAGAAAGCAATCAACACAGTGGTGAATATCAGTTTGACGTGGCAGAAGGTGAAGTTAAGTCGCAGCCATATAATCAAATAGCAGCTCAGCAACAAGACGGTAGTATTAGTGTGTCAACACAAGGTGGCGGTGTTGAGCAAGCACAATTATTACAACAGTTATCAGCAGCATGGCAGGCAGGATGTCGGGATGTGAGTGCCTTAGGTACGCATCTAAATTTATCAAAACGGGGATTGCAGCGGCAACTAAAAAAACATATTGGCATCACCCCCAGTGCTTGGCTGATGCAAAAAAACATGCAATATGCCCGTCAGCAGTTACTATTTAATGGTGTCTCTATTAAAGAGGTTGCCTACCAGTGTGGCTATTCACAGGTGGCAAATTTTACCCAAGCGTTTAAACAGTATTATCACACCACCCCTGCCCGTTATGTGGCACGTTATCAAAATAGTTTATTGTTGTCATAAATATTTGCGTGTCCCAAGTCATATCCTGTTGCCCCGTTTGAGCCGAAACAATTAACCCTTCACCAAACACAAATAACGTATCTGCCTTTTGCTGTGCTTGGCTGATATTAAGCTGATCAAATTGGACGAGCAACCATTGTCGTAAATGTGCTTTATGCTCTTTTGCAATGCGATGGGGCATAGCTGTATCATTGGTAAACTCAGCACAAGCATTGATAAACAGACACCCATAAAAGTTATCTGAGCGTATCCAGTCTTGCAAAAATCCCAAATAGCCCTGCACAATATCATCTGCCGTGATGATTGATAGCTTGGCAAAATACTGCTGTAGCTGTGCCATAAACTGCTGATGACGATGGTTTAGTACCGCTTCAATTAGCCCTTCTTTATTACCAAAATGGGCATATAAAGTACGTTTGGTCGTACCTGCTTGCTTTGCTAACAGCTCTACACCACTGGCATGGAAGCCTTGCTGATAAAACACACTGTAACACTGCTCAATCATTTGCTCTCGTAAGTCCATCATGGTATCCATTATAGTGATTGTGCTTATTTAATTTCACAAATTCATTTAAAGCTTGCTTAAGTATACCGTTCGGTATAATATTTATTATAGTGGTAACGTCCACGGACTGATTAAAGGCATTGATGTAGTGACCTGCGTTTACGTTAATCCTGATACTGAATAATACTGAGTTATCGACTAGCGCATCTATGACAAACAAAGTGATGGCAAAAGCAAACTTGACCACCTCACCGACATGCTAGAGCACAGCGTTTATCACAAACAACTTGCTTTTAGTACGGTACTCATGGATATATGGTATGCCACCAAAAAAGTCATAATGCTCATCGACAGTATGGATAAAATCTACTACTGTCCACTCAAGTCTAATCGCAAGATAGATAATTCAAAAGGGGGTGAATCCTTACAAGCCAGTGAGTCAATTACACTTTAGCGATGATGAACTAAAACATGGCAAGCTGATTAAAATTCATGGCTTTCCCAAAAACTATAAAGTGAAACTGTTTCGGGTTGCGGTTACCAACCGCACGGACTGGATCGTCACCAATGACACTACTCAAGACAACACGGATAACACGCAAAAGGTGTATGCCATTCGCTGGAAGGTTGAGCAGTTTCACCGTGAACTTAAACAGTTAACGGGTATTGAAAACAACCAATGCCGTAAAGCCCGTACTCAGCGTAATCATGTATGTTGTTCTATGCTCGTTTGGGTGGCTTTTAGTCGGTTAGCTAAGCAGTTAAACCAAACCATGTATCAGTTAAAGTAGGGCTTATTCGATACTTATCTTTGTGAGCAGCTTTATTCCCCTAGTTTGAGGTTTGCGTAAGTCCTAATAGATAGTCAGCAGAAATGGCTTGCCTGATTTGCAACGCATTGGCTACAAACCACGAACCAGGAAGGACTAAATGTAATAACTAAAATAGACTATTAACAATTGAGGTATATAGCTTGAATTTTTTATTATACATTTCATATATATTGACAGTATCGGCAATTATAGTAAGTCCTGGTCCAAATGCTGCTCTTATGGTATCTCATGCTATTAAATACGGTAAAAAAGCCGTAATAACTAATGCATTAGGTAGCGTTGCTGCAGCGACTATACTCATAATTATAGCTTTAGTTCTAATAGAAAAAACCATACCTGAAAACTTTATACCATTTTTATCCATAATCGGTAGTTTGTATTTAATTTATACTGGTTACAGTAATATAAAATCTACGAACAACGATATAAATAGTAAAGAGAATGAGAAAAAATATAGTGTCTTTATTCAGTCTTTTTTAACAGGTTTGAGTAACCCAAAAGATATAATATTCTTTATTGTATTTTTACCTCAATTTTTAGATTCTTCTATTAGCTTTATATATTCATCATTTTTTTTAGTAGTAGGCTGGGCTATTTGTGATAGTACGATAATGATTGGATATGGATTTTTTTCTATGAGATTAAAAAGAAGCTTATCAATAAATTTTAGTCGTAAAATAAATAAATTTATGGGTGTTTTTATAATAACTATAGGACTTATATTGTTATTATCATCTATAAAAAAGGCAGTCATAATATGATTAATAGAATACCAAAAAATAATCCTTATCGTGACAAGGAAAATTTTATAAAAGAGTCTATATATGCTTCTTTAGAATTGCCTATTGATGTTAGGGAAATGCTAGAAGTATTTAAAAGGTATGGTAATATATTAGGATTTTGTAGTTATGTAACTATGACTCTAGGGGCTGTTGAATATTCATGATTCGAAGCCTTTATTTACAAGGGATAGAGCGGTATTTATTGATTTTGTCAGAATTCCTTCTTAGCCCTTATATAATAAGGCTTGGAGTACCCAATATTCGACACGCCCTAGTATCTGAATCATAAATAAAATAATGGCTTTAACTACAAATCCATAGTCAACTTTTTTAGCTATAAAATTATAGTCAAAATAACGTTTACGTTTGTAAATTAAGCTATAAGTTAAATTGCAACCCTTCTTGCCCCGTTTGTGCTGAGACAATCAATCCTTCACCAAATACAAATAAGGTATCTGCCTTTTGCTGTGCTTGGCTGATATTAAGCTGCTCAAATTGGGAAAGTAACCATTGTCGTAAATGTGCTTTATGCGCTTTTGCAATGCGATGGGGCATATCTGTATCATTGGCAAACTCAGCACAAGCATTGATAAACAGACACCCATAAAAGTTATCTGAGCGTATCCAGTCTTGTAAAAATCCCACATACCCCTGCACAATATCCTCAGCCGTGATGATTGATAGCTTGGCAAAATACTGCTGTAGTTGTGCCATAAACTGCTGATGACGATGGTTTAACACTGCTTCAATTAGCCCCTCTTTATTACCAAAATGAGCGTATAAAGTACGTTTGGTCGTACCAGCCTGCTTTGCCAATAACTCCACGCCACTGGCATGGAAGCCTTGCTGATAAAACACACTGTAACACTGCTCAATCATTTGCTCTCGTAAGTCCATCATGGTATCCATTATAGTGATTGTGCTTATTTAATTTCACAAATTCATTTAAAGCTTGCATAAGTATACCGTTCGGTATACCATGTTTAATCAATTATATACTGATTGGTATATCGACAATCATAGCAGTTATGGTAAATGCTGACTATGGCAGGCACATGATATTCTAGAGTGGAGTAGGTGATGGCAAAAATTTTTACAGTAAAACGGTTACAAGGTGGTCATGAGCCTTGCCCCAAGCGTCTACCGTTATGGGCAATTGCCACCGCTTGGTTGGGGGCAACAATAGCCATTGCAGTGTTGGCACTGATAGCTGATTGGCAAAGTTTGGTGATGATTTTGGGGTCATTTGGGGCAAGCTGTCTGCTGATATTTGCCTATCCTGCCAGTCCATTTGCACAGCCTCGCAATGTTATTGGAGGACATTTTGTCGCCAGTTTAACAGGGCTTATATTTATGGCGGTCTTTGGGGTAACATGGTGGAGCTTAGCAATAGCAGTGGGCACAGCGATTGCCTTAATGTTATTGTTACGTGTACCACACCCCCCTGCTGGCTCAAATCCATTGATTGTGATGCTTGGTGGTGTGGGTTGGCAGTTTTTGCTTACCCCAACATTGGCAGGCTCGGTGGTGTTGGTTTTGGTCGCCATTGCTTATAATAATATGGGGAAAAATTTGCATAATCGTCCTGCCTATCCGAGGTATTGGTGGTAGTTAAAATGTGGTAGATAAAAGAATGATACGTTATAGTAAATACTCTCTTTTTAACGGAAAATAATCATGGACTTAACAACAAAAACAAGCAAACAATCATTCTCATCACAAAATACCCTCGGTATTATTGGTGGTATGAGTTGGGAGAGTACGCAAACTTATTATCAACTGATTAATCAAGGGGTAAAACAGCGACTTGGCGGATTACACTCAGCAGATATACTGATTCATAGCCTAGACTTTGCTCCAATAGAAGCATTGCAAATGCAAGGCGATTGGGAAATGATGGCTCAGATGCTTGCGGACAGTGGTAAACGCTTAAAGCTGGCAGGAGCGACAGGCTTGCTTATCGCCACCAATACTATGCACAAAGTGGCGGATAGGGTGATTGAGGCGACTGGCTTACCCCTGATTCATATCGCTGATGCCACTGCACAGGCTATCAAATCTCAAGGGCTAAGCAACATTGCCTTATTGGGTACAAACTTTACCATGACCCAAGACTTTTATAAACAGCGTCTGCTTGATGCTAATCTAAGCGTCTTAATCCCTGATGACACTCAACGAGATGACATTCACCGCATTATTTATGATGAGCTATGCCAAGGTCAGATATTAGACAGTTCACGCCAACGCTATCAGCAGGTCATTGCAAGCTTGGCACAGCAGGGGGCAGAAGGGGTGATTTTGGGTTGTACGGAGATTGGCTTATTAATCTCGCAACAGGATAGCCCCATTGCTGTGTTTGATACTACCGCCATTCATGCCAACTCAGCCGTTGAGTTTTTATTACAAGGATAATTTATTAGGTTATTAAGCTCATTAAGTAATGTGAACAATAATAAAAGCAAAACGAATCAGTATCTTTAAGTTTGACATAATCTTTTCCCATCATTATTGCAATGACGGGAATAATGGAAATTAATAAATTCCAACAGGTATGATAGGCAATGCCCCAAAGAAACTTGAATCGTACTCGAATAAAAGTAGTTGCCAAGCCCATAACAAACTGTGGAAAAACAATAATGGGAGTAATAATATAAAACCAAATACTATTATTATAGTGAACGACTGTATGGATAACAGAAAGTATAAGTACAGAAAAGTATACTAAAAATGGAAATATTTTATCCCATTTTTGTCTAGAGATAAAAAAACGATAAAACTTTCTATATCTTAAAAAAAACCGAAACACAGTTTCTTCAAATAATGGTATAAAAACCACATAAAAAGATAAAAAATGTAATATGGTTGAATATTCTTTTAACGAGTTGTCTCGAAGTGGCATGAGGTAATCTATTAATAATAAAAAAGGTACGACAGCCAATGTCAAAAAAATAACATTAAAAATAAAAGTGATTAAAAAATATTGTAATTTACCTTTAAAAGGAAGGTTAAGCTGATGGTCATCAGGGTGTTTGACAAACTGAAATAAGTCTGTTAACACTTCTCGGATTTTAAGATTATTAATATACTTTGACAATGCTTAGTTCCCTAGTTTATAAAATATAGTCGGCTCAATACAAAACTGTTACATTGTCAAACTTACTCGCAGTACCTGCTTTTATAAAAACAGTTACCCCTTCGCTCGTTTTCCTTGTAACAGTATTATCTTAAATTGACTATACCCCACTCTCAACTTTATTTTATAAAATCATATATGACCCCTCCCAAACCCTCCCCTTGAAGTAAGGGGAGGACTTAAAAACCAGTTCCTCCCCCTTTTTAAGGGGGAGGTT
>NZ_VFYU01000029.1 GCF_021012795.1 Psychrobacter sp. I-STPA10
TATAGTCAATTCAAAACAAAAGAGTTATAGTAAGGACAAATATCATAAAATAATTTAGATAAATCGTTTTCTAACCAACCTTTACGTAAAGATTTCACGTTTCCCCACTTCTTTTCAATAGGATTTAAATCAGGACTATAAGGAGGTAGGAACAACACACGATGACCATGTCTATTAAAAAGACGTGTTACTTTCTTATGGAAGCTGGCATTATCCATGACAATGACGCATTTAGTATTAAGCCTCGGAATTAAGGTGTTCTTACACCAACTACGAAATACTTTTGAGTTAATGTTTTGTTTAAAGTAATCAATAGCAAACAAGGTTTTATTATAGAGTGCACCTATAACATTTGTTCTGCTACGAGCTTGCCAATTATAACTATCAATACAAGGTTTGCCGATAGCGCTATAGCCAAAAGGACGTATGACTTCCTGCTCAAAACCGCTCTCATCCATATATACTATGGGAAATCCTTGCTTTTGATAAAAAGCTAGCTTAGCTTGATACTCTGCTCTTTTAATCAGACAAGCTTTTGGATGGCTTAAGGTCTTTTTTTTGAGTGATACCAAGGCGTTTTAGTGCGACACAGATACCTGAAGTGCTACATCCTAAACGTCTTGCACGTTCATAATGATAGCTGTCTGGATGGTTCTCTACATCTTTAAGTAAAGCGTCATTAGCAATTTTAGTCGGTTCGATATTGCGTGTTTTCTTGCTATATAACCGTTTTTTCCATTTCTGGATGGTGGTTGGACTGATATCATATTCTTGAACAGCTTCTTTAAAGGTCATTCCCTTTTCTAAGCTTTTTAATACTTGTTTGCGAAATTCTAAAGAGTATGTCATTGGTTTCCTAATTTTTGGTTCTTTGAATGACTTTATAACATTTTTAGTATGAATTGACTATAAAAGGGGTTGATGACATACAAACCATTGAGCAAGATAAGGTGGACTATCACCCAATATTGCAACAAAAGTCAAATATTTATTGTCCTGAATGTCATTCTTATCGTTTGGTCGAATTATATTGGTATCGCCGATATTTGGCAGAACATAATGTAGAAGATAGTAAAACCCATGACAACATTATAAACTTACCAAAAATATTTACTGATGATGCAAAAAACTTTGTTGGCTGTTTGCATTGTCAGCAAACCTTTAAAATAAAAATTAATGCAAAAAAAGAATGGATTGAAACTTTATTGACACTAGGATTTATACTGATAATAACTTTTGTATTACCTATAGTTTCAGATTATCTTGATACTTTGGGGATAAAGAGTAATATTTTTCTAGGATTTTTAGTGAGTTTTATTTATTTTTATTTAAGCTTTTCCACTAAACCCACCAGTGACTGTCTTGAAAAAATCTCGTTGAGTTAACAAGGAGAGATTATGAGTAATAAAAAGTGGCTAATCGTTTTAATCTTATCAACCATTATTAGCTTTATTTTGGGATACCAACTCAAATCTTTTTTATATACCGATACTTGTCTTGATATGGGGGGTGGAATGAACCCTGAGGGTTATGGAATTTGTGTGGTCAGTGAACCTACAGACCTGTAAGTATATACCCTAATCATTTTGACAATTAGACTTTGTTAGACTGGTATCTACTAAGGTATTTTTTTAGGATAAATAATGAATATTCCAAGCTATTGGTCAGAACATACCATTGAGTTTGCTTACGAAAATAAACGCAGTAAAAACAAAACCACTAAAATCAAACGTTATGGCTGGTCAAATACCAGTCAAGCTGAGGCAAAAGAACATGCCATTGAGCGTTGCCAGCAAGCAAAGCAGACTTTATTAGCAACAGGCAAAGTCAAACGGGTTGAAGGTAAAGACAGCTATTTGGATAAAACAGATTTGCCCATTCGTGAGCAAGTGCTTCATCATTATGCTGATTTAAATTGTGTCACTACGGTAAATAGTTATGGGGCAACTTGTCTAAATGTCGAAAATGTGATGATTTTGGATATTGATAATGATGATATAACACGATTTTGTTGGCGGCATAAATTTATAGATAAGCCTTTTCTAATTTTAGATAAAATAAAAATGAGATTTGTTCTTTTTGCAATATTTTTATTGGCTGTTATTTTTTTATTTAGTGTAAAGCCTTTTACCTCATGTGTTAGTGATGTCGTGTTGTATCTTAAATATATTATATGGGCTTTTTTTAGTAGTTTTTTTATAGTATGGGCTTTATTTATACTGTTTGATTCTATAGATGACAAGAGAATGGCACAATGGCTAAAAAAACAAGGCGGTGAATTAGCTATTTTAGAGATGATTATCAATAAATTCTTAGAAGAAAATAATGACTTTGCTTTTAATATTTATCAAACGCCCTTAGGTTTTCGCTTAATTGCTTTGCAAGACACTTTTTTTGCCAATGACGATAAAACCCAACTGTGTTTTAATCAGTTACCTGTTGATAGCTGTTATGCCAAATTGTGCCAAGTTCAAAATTGCTTTCGAGCCAGAGTCACAGCAAAGCCGTGGCGGATCGAGCAAGATAAATATCACCACCCACAGCAACAGCAACAACAAATAGAGCCTAGAATACCCAATAGATATTTTTGGCTAAACAATGATAAGACCAAAGAGCGTAATGAATGGCTACAGAGCTATCATCAATTAGCTAAGAATTATTCTGCTTGTCATTTTATTAAATGCATCGGGCAATCTGCTACTCATTCTATTAACTCACCTATCAATGAACAAGTAGCAAAAGTGGTGCAGTTGTATGATGATTTATGCCGTAGCCATCGTAAGTTGCCATTGGCATAAGTTAAAATTTTTGGCTTTTTACTTATTGGTTTTTTTTATCTCGGCGGAATGTCCATGTATTCTCATCAGAATCATCGGCACAATAATAATACCCTGCCAAATTAAAGTCTTTTAGCTGTTCAGCATTACTCAGTTTATTTTCTACCACATATTTCACCATTAAGCCACGAGCCTTTTTGGCATAAAAGCTAATTACTTTGTAGCTGCCATTTTTCTCATCTTCAAAACGAGGGGTAATGATATTGGCGGTCAACTCTTTTTTCTTCACTGATTTAAAGTATTCATTTGATGCCAAGTTAATCAGCACTTTATCGTCACTGTCTGTCATACGCTCATTAATTACTTGGGTGATTTTTTCTCCCCAAAATTCATATAAGTTATCACCTTGTGGGTTTTTGAGTTTTGTACCCATCTCTAGGCGGTAAGGTAGGATTAAATCTAGCGGTTTTAACACACCATATAACCCTGACAAAATCCCCAAATGCTCATTTAGATAAATAACGCTGTCTTTATCCATATTATAGACATCAAGTCCTGTATAAACGTCACCATCGAATAGATAAACAGCAGGCTTGGCATTATCTGCGCTAAACGGCTTATCTTTACTCCACTGCCAATCTTGGTTGCGTTTGGTATTCAGCTGAGCTAAGTCATCAGAGATGTTCATTAACTCTTGTAAGTCGATGGGTTCTTTATTTTTTAATACCTTCATCAAACTTTGTGATTGCTCAATCAACTCTGGCTGACTGTAGTAATTGCCGATATTGATGGGCAACTCATCACTTTCGTTTAGGCTTTTGGCAGGGGATAAAACAAAGTACATGGTTATCCTTATTTTTTAAATAGGTTTATTTTTTATTAATTTTAGCTCAATTTTTCTTGCAACTTTTCCTATAACAATGAAAGTTCAACAGACTCTAAACAAAACATAATAACTATGAATCAGGGTATCTTAGCCATTATGGCAATACAGAAATATGGCATAAAAAATCTCAGAAACAATTTGTCACAAAATCCAACCCAATTTTTTTTAAATTACACCACAATACCATTAGTTATGATTTTTACTCTATTCACTACAACTTAACTTGTCTCAACTTCTTGCTATTCTCTCTTAAAAAGAAAGAAGCAAAGGGCCTCTATCGATTATTAATCAACTGACAAATTCAAAGTGAACTAAGTAAAATAAACATTGATGCCATAAGGATACAAAACCATGCTGAAACATATATTGCGTGCTAAATTTCAAACAGACTCAAGCACAATAAGTCATGAGAAACGGCAAAAAACTGATAAAAAAGCATCATTATTGACAAATATTGGCATTGGTGTCAGTCTAGCAACGGCTGCAACTGCCCCCCTCTCAGCAACGGCTGCCAATGAAATTATGCCATCTACTGCAACCTATAAATTTACTGTTGATAATAAGTACGATGGTACAGCAACTCGCAAATTAACGAAATCAGGCAGTAACTGGAATTATAAAGTCAATGCCAAAGCTTCTGGTGTGGCTCGTGCAAATCAAAGCAGCATTTTTAAAATAAATGGCAATACGGTATCACCAAGCTCTGCTAGCACCTCCTACAAGTTTTTGGGTGTTGGACGTACCCATAACCTTAGTTTTAATCCTACTGCAAAAAAAGTCACCAGTACCTATCGTGGCAAAACCAATACTTTTTCTGCACCAAATGGTGCATTTGATGATCTTAGTCTTGAGGTACAAATCAGAGAAGATTTATTAAATGGGCGTTTTTCTGGCACTTATTACATGGCAAAAAAAGACAAGGTAGAAAAAACTCAATTTAAAAAAGTAGGTACTTATAATATTACTGTTCCTGCAGGCACTTATCAAACGGTACGTATTGACCGTATCCATGATGACAGTGACCGTGCTTCTAGCTTTTGGCTTGCCCCTAGTTTAGACTATTTACCCATAAAAATAACGCAATTAAATGATGGCAAAAAAATGGAGATGCAGCTCACTGGTGTGCAATAGTTAACATACATATAGTTAATAACCTCACTCTCAACTTTATTTTATAAAATCATATATGCCCCCTCCCAAACCCTCTCCTTACTTCAAGGGGAGAACTTAAAAACCAGTTCCTCTCCCTGATGAGGGATATAGCGAAACACTGTTTCGCTCCTGAAGAGCGTTAATAAATAGTCCAGTGGACTATTTTAGCGATGCAAGACGAAAAGCTGTGCTTGTAGTACAAGACAAGAGCTATGCTCACCTAGTAAGGGGGAGGTTAGGAGGGGGTCTTATAAGTTAATAGTTAATAGTTATTGTCACTAACCATAGCTAAAAAAAGTGGGCAAAACCTAAAATATGGTCTCATCCGCTTTTTTATCTCATTGAATATGAATATTGATACCCAGATTTATGAATCATGATCAAATATTAAGCATGATTGACTGGATTATTCATAGAAGGCAAACGCTTTAATAGCTGAAATAACCAGATGTTAATCAATAATAATAACACCGCATCAATCACATAAATCCATAACGATGACCAGTTTTCAGCATAAATATGCGTAAATAACACCACCCCACTTGCACCAAAATAAACCAAAGTAATCATACTTGCCAATAATAAAGCATAGGCGGACTTACCTTTTGTCATCCATGGAGATAGCACAAATGCTGGAATTAGCCATAGACTTTGCCACACAATACCACCGATGATATCAAGTTGTGCATCATTTGTAATACTAATGCACACTGGCATGGCGAGCATACGGTATAACAGCCAAATAATCCATACTACTTTTAACCTTCGACGTATGGGCGTGACGGGTCTGACTCCTCGTGTCGCTTTGCTACGACTTTGGCGCATACGCATAAACCTTACTTTCCTTACTATTAAAAACGAGTCATTATAGATTATTTTTTAGGATCGGTATAACTTGTCACTGATAACGCTATTTATAATGATGCATTAAGTAGTGCACGTGCAGTTAGTCCCAAACGTTTACCTTGCGCCACTGCTAACATACGCTCATCTTTACTCATCGGCTCATCATGATCTGCCCCACTTACATGGGTTGCACCATAAGGCGTACCACCACGGTTGGTACGATTAAGTGCAGGCTCAGCATACGGTAAGCCCAATACCATCATGCCATGATGCAATAATGGCAACATCATACTGATTAGTGTGCTCTCTTGACCACCATGCATTGATCCTGTACTGGTAAACACACAAGCAGGTTTATTTTGCAAATTGCCTGCCAGCCAAAGCGTTACTGTACTATCCCAAAAATACTTCATTGGTGCTGCCATATTGCCAAAATGTGTCGGGCTACCTAATGCTAAGCCTACACAATCTTTTAAGTCTGCCATTGTGCAGTATAAATCGCCCTCATCAGGAATGGCAGGGCTGGCAGTGGTAATCTCTGTAGCAACCTTAGGAACAGTGCGAATACGTGCCGTTATACCCACATCTTCAATCCCTTGAGCAATGGCATACGCCAACTGCTTTGTTGTTCCATATTGTGAATAATATAGCACCAGCACATAAGGTGTTGTGGTCATAATAGGTCCTTTACATTATTTATTAAATATCAGTTTATTAAATATCAGTTTATGAAGTATTGGTTTATTAGCTATCGGATAATTAAGAAGAAGAAAAGTCATTTTGATGGTTAAAATACTGCTTGCCATCACCTATCATCAAATAATCAACCTGATAATTGATAGGAGACCCATCAGCATACACTGCAATCAATTGTATTTTGACACAATTTTTTTGCATATATAAAAGTGTAATTTTTGCTACACTATGGCAAATTTTACAATAATGTGTGCCTAAGTATGGAAAAGTTACTTAAAAAACTGCCATTTTATAACCAACAATGGTTTGTTTTTCTACGTTTTTTAATTCATCATTTTCTAGAAGATAACTGTCAACAAAAAGCAGCGTCTCTTACCTATACAACACTATTATCTATTGTCCCTGTCTTAACCATTTTACTAATAATTTTATCTTCTGTCCCAGCTTTAGGAGATGTTAGAGCGCAAATTTATCAGGTGATATATAATAACCTACTGCCACAATCGAGCATGCAAGTCAGTCAATATATCAATGAGTTTACCGAAAAGTCCACTAATTTGACTGCCATGGGTATTATGGTGCTGTTTGTGACCACAGTCATGACATTATTTACCATCGAAACTGCATTTAATCAAATATGGCGAGTAGAAGACAAATCTGGTGGTATGAAAAGTATCGTGCGCTATTGGCTTTTGCTCACCGTAGGGCCTTTGGTATTAGGCACTGCGTTTATTGTGTCGAGTACAGTACAAAGTTTGAGTTTTTTAAATCAACAAATTGCAGGCTATGGTATTGACTGGTCTTTTTGGGTTCACATTGTTTCATTTGTGGTAACCACGGCTGGCTTTATTGGCATGTATTGGTTTATCCCTAAAGCTTACGTTCCAATAAAAAATGCGGCCATCGCTGGAGTTATTGCTGCCATCTCTTTTGAATTGCTTAAATATATATTTGGTATTGCCATGTCAAATGCGACCAATTATGAAGCGATTTATGGCGCTTTTGCTGCATTACCCATCTTTTTATTATGGATATACTTATCATGGAACCTTATTTTAATCGGGGTTGAGATTAGCTATACCTTAACCATTTTTGAGACCAAAGAAGTCTATCCTCGTCATCCTTTGTTTAGTCTCCTTGACATGCTTAATTTGATTTATGACCGCTATCAATTAGGGCAACCTGTTGATGAGCAAGATCTCAGAGATGTTTTGGGACGAAAAGAGTTGCCCAAATGGTATACCTATATCCACTATCTGAAAAAAAATGACTTAATTACGGTAACAGAACATAATCGTTATGTCTTAAAAAGAGACTTATCGCAAATGTCATTATGGGATTTTTATACTACCTTACCCTACCCGCTGCCCATCAAAGACGAACTTGACCTTATGGATGATAGCATCCAAACACCATGGCTGAGTTTATTAGCACCCCGCCTTATTAATACCGAAAACTATGCCCGCAAAACTCTTGATGTGCCACTGGCAGATATTTTTTCACACAGTCATCCTCGCCCAAAAACAGAGCCACCTGAAGCTAACTTACCACAAGATAGCAATGAATATCCTGCACAACCAGAGGCTTTTGATGAGAGTGCCAACAAAACTTATGACAATCAAAATCGTGAACAAATTTTACCTGAGACAAATGAACAACCAAAGAAAGCAGAAAAAAATCGCTTCGCTATATTTAATAAACTTCGCTTGCATAAAAACACAAACACCACTTTAATTAGTGAAGATGACAATCCTAATAAACCGAATAAAACAGCGAATAAATAATAAAAACTAACCCATTTAATGAGACCTTAGCAATGCTACCAACTGCATCTCTTTCTGTATTAGATATCAGTGCCATTTTTTTATCACTAACCGCGCTTCTTGCCTATACAAATAAACGCTTTATTGGATTACCCACCACCATTGGCGTCATGGTCATCTCTTTAATACTCTCCATACTGGCAATTTTTTTGGGCTTCTTAGGGTTTGATGAGCTATTTGACTATGAAGTAAGCTTATTAGATCAACTCGACTTTACTGAAGTCTTGCTAGATGGCATGTTGTCTATGTTGCTGTTTGCAGGTGCGTTACATATTAACATTAGTGACTTACGCCGCTACAAGCTACCCATTGGTATTTTAGCGTTTTTGGGCACATTGGTATCTGCCTTTTTAATTGCCGCTGCCACCTATGTCGTTCTGCCTTTACTTGGCTTTGAATTATCATTTATCTGGTGTCTATTATTCGGTGCCCTCATCTCTCCCACAGACCCCATTGCAGTGATGGGTATTTTATCTTCAGCAGGCGCACCCAAAAGTTTAGAAACTGTGATTGCTGGCGAGTCATTATTTAATGATGGTATTGGTGTGGTGATATTTGTGCTACTACTTGGCATTCTTGCCAGTGGTGACATTCCCACAGCAGGACACATTGGACATAGCCTAGCAGTAGAAGCTGGTGGTGGTATTGCCTTTGGTATCATATTAGGGCTTATCTTGTATTACTTAATCAAAAGTATCAACAGCTATCAAGAAGAAGTACTACTCACCTTAGCAGGTGTATTGGGTGGTTACTCACTTGCCAGCTACTGGCATTTATCTGGCCCTTTGGCAATGGTGATGATGGGATTGATGCTGGGTAATCATGGACGCGCCTATGCCATGAGTGATGAAACACGTCATTATGTGGATTTATTTTGGGAATTAATAGATGAGATTTTAAACGCCATTTTATTTGTCTTAATTGGACTAGAAGTGGTGGTCATTGCTTATTCTATTAATTTATTTATTGCTGCCATTTTAGCCATTATCATTGCCTTAGCGGCTCGTTTTATCGTTGTTGGCATGACCACCAAGACCTTTAGAAAACAGCTTGACTTACCTAAAGGTGCATGGAAAGTATTGACATGGGGTGGCTTACGTGGTGGTATTTCAGTTGCATTGGTACTGCAATTGCCTGTAGGTGAAGAGCGCAATTTACTACTGGCTCTTACCTATGCCATTGTCATATTTTCTATTTTAGTACAAGGCTTAACCATTGGTAGAGTTGCAAAAAGTATCAAACAGCCCTTACCACACAAAGTCTTAGAATAATTGTAATTAAATCAAGTATTCTTAAGCTTAAGGTACTTCAATCTCAACTTTTCCCCATCTTAATCTCCTCCTTAAAAAAGTGGGAGAAACTGACTTTTAAGCTCTCCCCTTACTTCAAGGGGATGGGTTGGGAGAAGTCATATATCAATTGAGTAAATTAAGTTGAAAGTGGGGAGTAAGATAGATAGTTATAAAACTTCCCTACTTTTGGGTTATATTTATCCCTCATCAACCATGCCCACTAAATAGTTACTAAATGACTGAGGTACAATTAATGGGAGTGAATGGCTGAACAAGGTTTAAAAAAATTCATAAAATATGTTATATTAGAGCATGTTAGGCGTGTCTTATTGAATCAATTTTTTTAATATTAGATTTTTTTAATATCAGTTTGATATGGCAGTGGTTTTTAAACACTGCATCATACTATGCTTATGACCATAAAACTATAAAGCGAACTTTATCATGTATAACTCATTCGTCTCAGTCACCCGCCAACTGATGGCTAATCATTTGTTTGGAAAAAGTCATCGCTATGCTTCTATTTGTCTGCAAGCCTCTTTACCTTTGTTAGCATTCATGGCTTTACCTTCAGCACAAGCAGGCAATATGTATATTTATAAAGATAAAGACAGTGGGCAAGTGCTATTAACAAACGTGCACAAACCATCTGGCAATTTTAATAAATTTACCCAACCTGTGAAAGTCACTTATTATCCTGACTCCAAGCTCCAAACAAATAACAGTAGTAGTACTGCTACTAATGGGTATAACGGCTTTGCTGCGCCAAGTCCCAGTGCCAATCGTAACTCCTATGATGCTTTTATTAGAGACTCAGGGGCGCGCCATGGTGTTGACCCTGCGCTTATTAAAGCAATGATGCATACTGAATCGGCGTTTAATCCTAATGCACGCTCACCAGTAGGCGCACAAGGACTGATGCAACTGATGCCAGCCACTGCCAGACGCTTTGCTGTCAATAACCCTTGGAATCCTGCTGAAAATATCGAAGGTGCTGCCAAATATATCGCTTGGCTAAAACGACGCTTTAATAACAATATTGAATTTGTTGTTGCTGGTTATAACGCAGGTGAAGGTAATGTCACTAAATATGGTGGTATTCCTCCATTTAGAGAAACCCAAAACTACGTCAAAAAGGTATTGGGACGCTACAACAATCTATACAAACTTGACAGCTCGTTACTCAATACAGCAGTAGCTCAGCCAAACGTACAAGCGATGCCTGTTAGCTATGCAACCGTTAGCAATCAAGTCATTTATAATGACTCCCTAAATAATGTAAGCAGTGACAGTTATACGCAATCAGCCTATGCAGCTTTGCGTTAATACATTTTCATATTTAGTTTGATACTAAATCACAGTCATAGCGGTTCAATAAAAAGTTCAACAAAAAAGGGTAGATTAAAATATTTAATCCACCCTTTTTAATTATCCCCTATCAACCAACTAAAATAAATGATTAATCACTGGCATTTGTGGCTGCCCAGCATCTTCTTCTGCCACCACCTGACGTGCCACATGCATGATTAATTGCCGCAACCATCTGTGTGCTGGGTGATGCTGTAAAAGCGGCGACCATGCCATTGTTAGCTCAAACTCAGGAATAAAAAACGGTGGCTCTTTTAACACAATGCTGTCATTGGTCGCCTGCATCCGCGCCACTCGAGTTGGCAGGGTTGCAATCAAATCCTTATTTGCAGCAAGCATGGCAGGCATCTGATAATGACGGGTAAACACACTGATTTGCCGTTTTTGTCCTAAACGCTGCAATGCCTGATCAATCGAGCCAAGCCCACCTGACTTTTCTGGATTCACCCCAAATCCAACTCCCATACCTGTTTTGGACACCCAAACATGTTGGGCTTTTAGATAGTTTTTTAAATTAAAACGGTTGATATAAGGGCTTTCCGCTGACAACAAACAACTAAAGGTATCTCGCCATACCAAAACTTGATGGAAACTTTGTGGTATTTCATTAAAACGATTAATGGCTAAATCTACTCGCCCCTGCTCCATATCACGATAAGAAACATCTGATGGGGTCAAAAAATCCAAAATCACATTAGGCGCTTCTGAGCGTAATGCTTTTACCAGTCTTGGTACTAATGTTGCCTCTGCATAATCTGAGGTCATGATACGAAAGACCCGTGACGTACTATAAGGGCGAAACTCTGTACGTGGCTCTAATACTTGGGTCAAATCTGCCAATATTTCACGAATACGTGGCTGTAACTCCAATGCACGCTCTGTTGGAGTCATTCCCTCAGATGAGCGCACCAATAAAGGATCATTAAACAGCTTGCGCAATCGGCGTAATATATTACTCATCGCTGGTTGGGTAATACCTAATTGCTCGGCGGCACGAGTGACGTTTTTTTCACGTAATAAAACATCCAAATGCACCAATAAATTTAAATCAACTCGCTGTAAATTCATAAATATCTATATCCACTAATCTCTACCTAATAATAATTAATACCCAAAAGCACCTTGAAACTCCTATAAATACTATACTATAATAAAGGTGAATACCAAAGATAACTATCATAAATTAGATAAATCTTCTTAACCACTATATAGTTATTGACACTACTTGAGATGGTACTGAGATAGAGGGATGATGTTAATCTGCCAATTCAAATAAGTTCGGTTGTCGCAGCATTTTTGCTGCTTTTGAGTGACTACATTATACCAATAAACCTATCTTTTCTTTTTTTATTTACTTTAATATTTTATTCATCAAAGGAGATGTTAGATGTCAACTTATACATCAGCAATAGATCATATTCGTGAACTAAAACAAAAACATGGTAACTGGCAAAATATCAGTGAAACTGATGCCGCTCGTATGATTGTACAAAACCGCTTTAAGACGGGCTTAGATATTGCTAAATATACTGCTGCTATCATGCGTCAAGACATGCAAGAATACGATGAAGATACTTCTAAATACACCCAATCTCTAGGTGCATGGCATGGTTTTATCGCTCAACAAACCATGTATGCTAACAAAAAATATTTTGGTACTACCTCAAAACGCTACATTTATCTCTCTGGTTGGATGGTTGCCGCTCTTCGCTCAGAGCTAGGTCCATTACCTGACCAATCAATGCACGAAAAAACCACTGTTCCTGCATTGATTGAAGAGATCTATACTTTCTTACGTCAAGCAGATGCCAAAGTATTAAATGACTATTTCCGTGAGCTAAATGCAGCAAAAGAAGCAGGTCAAGACACCAAAGAAATTCAAGATAAAATTGATAATTTTGAATCACACGTTGTGCCAATCATTGCTGATATCGATGCAGGTTTTGGTAATGAAGAAGCAACATACCTACTAGCAAAAAGCATGATTGAAGCAGGTGCTGCTGCCATTCAGATTGAAAACCAAGTATCTGATGCCAAACAGTGTGGACACCAAGCAGGTAAAGTCACTGTACCACATGAAGATTTTATCTCTAAGCTAAATGCCGTACGCTATGCATTTTTAGAGCTTGGTGTAGATGATGGCGTTATTGTTGCTCGTACTGACTCAGAAGGTGCCTCACTAACACAAAAAATCCCAGTATCACAAGAAAAAGGCGATCTAGCTTCTAAATACATCGACTTTATCGAAGTAGAAGAAATTGATATTGCTGATGCACGTGAAAACGACGTTCTACTTAAACGTGATGGCAAACTGGTACGTCCTGTACGTCTAGCAAATGGTCTCTATCAATTCCGTGATGGTACTAACATTGACCGTGTTGTTCTAGACTGTGTGACTGCCCTAGAAAATGGTGCAGATTTACTATGGATTGAAACACCAACCCCAGATATCGCACACATTAAATCAATGGTTGATCGCATCAAAGAACAACAACCAAAAGCCAAACTTGTTTATAACAATAGCCCATCATTTAACTGGACACTGAACTTCCGTAAGCAAATCATCGCTAAATGGGAAGAAGAAGGTAAAGACATATCAGCCTATGATAAAGACAACCTAATGAGTGCTGAGTATGATGGTACTGATCTTGACAAGGCTGCTGATGAACTAGCACAAAACTTCCAGCGTGATGCAGCACGTGAAGCAGGTGTCTTCCATCACCTCATCACCTTGCCAACCTATCACACTGCTGCTCTAAGCACCCATGAGCTTGCAAAAGGCTACTTTGGTGAAGAAGGTATGCTGGCTTATGTTTCTGGCGTACAACGTAAAGAGATCCGTGAAGGCGTCTCTTGCGTTAAGCACCAAGCAATGGCTGGCTCTGACTTAGGTGATGATCACAAAGAGATCTTCTCTGGTGACAACGCGCTTAAAGCTGGTGGTGAGAAAAATACCATGAACCAATTTAATCATTAATCAATGATTAAGTTGTCCTTTAAAAACTAACTAGATATCTAATGCTAATATTAAGTCAAATAGTGTTAAATTAAATAGTTAGCAGCAAATCTTAAAAAAGACCACTCTACAATGTAGGGTGGTCTTTTTATATTTTAAACACCAATTTATATCTAAATTGGACATTGACTGTCTGGATATATCACCTATCAATTTTTATCTTTTGCTTTAGCTGGATCATCATTTTCCACTTTCATCTCTCCAAGCTGAATCGTTGCTGCACCATGAGGCTGCTTATGATTTAAATGTTGCAAACGTTGATAGACTTTTTTTATTATTTTAAATAATAAATATGCAGTTATTGCTAATAACCATAGCCACCATAAACCAATCACTCCTAGCACCACCACTTTAAGACTATCCCAACCTTTAACAAAGCGATGATAGGCTTGGGTCGAAAAGCTTGGCTGCTGTGTTGCTATCACTGATTCTAAATTTTTACTGACTTCCTTATATACAATATCAGGTTGGCTAAAACTTAGATGAATGGTGCTAAAAGCCACTTGATCTGCTATTGCTAAGCGTTGCAATTTTGCCATCTGTTGCTGCTCTTTGGCAGCATAAGTCGCTGTAATACTATCAACATTACTATTTTGGTCTTTATCATTATGGCTATTGAGGCGCTCACCACTCAACTCGTCTGCCATATCAGCATTGAGTTTGGATTCTAGCTGTTGCCGATATAAATCTAATGTCACATCTTGGGCAGTAAAATTATGCGCATTTAAAAAGGTAATTTGCTGTTGTAATTGACGCAAAAACTCACTCACTTTTTGACGTGGAATACGCAGCGTCATATTCGCTTGTCGATAATAAGTGGTCAGGGTAATATCGTCATCACCTTGCTGAAACACACGTTGAGAAAGTGATTGATTACTGATATTACTTTGTGCCACATAGCCACCTTGTTGTTGCGTGAGTATCTCAATGGCATTGCTACTTTTTACCACGTCAGCAACTTTAAAATCGGCTTCGACATTAATGACAAGTTTTTTACCTGCCACTTCAATATCAGTGGCAGTAGTATTTAGTATAATATTGCTATCTGATGTCAAGTTTTGTGTGCTATTTGAGGGTAAAATCTCTGAGCTAAAGCTATCCATTGATGTGGTCGATAAATCAGTATCAGGCATATTAGTGACTGCCATATCCGTACTACTGCTCATTGACTCAGCGACATTGTCTATCTCAGCTTCATGTTGTGGTGCCTTACCTTGACTACAGCCACTCACTACCAAAGCCCCGATTAACACCATCGAAATGAATTTACCATTTAAATGAGCGAATATGTAAGGCGGCTTTATTAACATTATTTTTGCCTTCATTTTGTTGTCATCCCATATTTATTATTGATTAAATTTATATCATATATTTCAATTTACTGAAATTTATTTTTAAACCATATAGCCACTTATTTATATATTTAATGTATATCAGCAATCAACATTCATACCATTAACTTTATTAAAAAGCTCATAATGCCTTTATAGCTTTCAATAAAATTTATTTAAAAAAATAAATTAATTTATATAAGTTATTGTTATTACAGTAAATATAAGGTAATAGTAATTATTTACAAAAATTTTAGAAATGTCATGAAGATGTCATATAAATTTGCTTGTTATTATTTGCCAACTCACCTAGGATATGAGTATCCTATTTTTTAATCGACCGAGAATTGAATTATGCAAGAGATTGAGCTGAAATTTTTAGTCCCAGAGTACAAAGTTGATGCGCTGATGCGTCAAGCTAATATCAAATCTTCACAAACCAATCAATTAGCTGCCTATTATTTTGATACTGCCAAACAAGATTTAGCAAAATCTGGCATCGCTTTACGTATTCGCAAAGAAGGAGAAGACTGGGTACAAACAATTAAAGCAACAGGTGATGGTATGGCAGCTCGACTTGAGCATAACCATACATTAGATAATCAGCAAGCCCAACTAGCAGCTGATGAACAAACACTCAGCCCTGACTTACAAATTTATAATGACTCTGATCTGGCTGACATATTAGCTCATTTTGATTTAGAGACACTTGCTGATGAGTTAATCCAGCAGTATGTCACTGATGTAGAGCGTATTACCCGTTTGGTCAAAAAAGAGGGTAATGTGATTGAAGTGGCTTATGATGAAGGACTGGTGCATCATGGTGAAGATGACAGCATTCAACAAACTATCCATGAAATCGAATTTGAACTGCTACAAGGCAGTCCTGAGTATTTATTTGAAGTTGCAAAAACTTGGTGTAAACGCTATAAACTCTGTGTCTCTACTGTCACTAAAGCTGAACGTGGTAGCCTTTTACTTGCAAACAAAGAGTTTACAGATGCAGTGAAGTCTGATCTAGATCAGCTTGATATATCCAAAAAAATGAGTCAACCCGCCTTTATGCGTGCAGTGGTGCATAACTGTATGTTACAGATACTGCCCAACGCCAGTGCCATTGCCGCAGGTAGTCCTGATGGCAACCATGTACACCAATTGCGAGTAGGTATTCGCCGTCTACGCACTGCTCTTAAGTTTTTTGATGGCTTCTCCGAGCAAGTCAATAGCGACTGGATTCCAGTGTTAAAACAGACCTTTAGTTTATTAGGAGAATATCGAGATCGTGAGATTTTGCAAATAAAAACTCAGCCCATGCTAGAGGAACAAGGTGCACCACATGTTGACTGGACACCTGAACGTGATGCGCTAAAGGTACAGCCTATCGATGCGGTACGTGCCAACGACTTCCAATTAACTTTATTGGAATTAATTGAATTTACCATGAGCGATCCCAGCAGCGAAGCAAATGCAGATAAACTTGCCAAACCCAAATTGTGTAAGATTTTAAATAAATTATTTGCAAAAATTGCCAAAGCCAGCGAACATTTTGCTGAGTTAGATCTTGAAGAACAACATGATGTACGCAAACGTCTAAAAAGCCTACGCTATATTAGTGAGTTTGTCGCTCCGATGTTCAAAAAGAAAAAGACCAAGAAGTTTTTAAAATACCTTGAACCTGCTCAAGATATACTTGGAGAATATAATGACAGCTTAGTTGGTCATGAATTTTATCAACAAAAAACGGAACAAGATGCAAATGCTTGGTTTGCAGTGGGTTACTTTGGCGCTGAACAAGAACATGCCGCAAAAGAGTGTGGCAATAGCCTAAAAACCGTAAAAAATGCACCTACTTTTTGGTAGTCTATTATAAGACTTTGGCTAGTGATTTTTGGTTAGTGATTTATTTGTTATTCGAGTGGTGGGCAACGATAGTCACTGGTGTACCTTCACTGACATAGTCAAATAGTTCCACCACGTCATCATTACGCATACGGATACAGCCGTGTGATAATGGGATACCCATAGGCTCACTATCGGGTATCCCATGTATATAAATATAGCGTTGATAGGTATCACAGCAGCCTTGATCATTCTCTCCTTTATTTATACCCGACTCACAACCCTGTAGCCAAAGAATACGACTGAGTATCCAATCTCGTTTAGGTGCTTGCCTGCCAAGATGGGTATCATAAATCTCACCTGTTGGCACTCTAGCAATAAATACACTGCGTATGGGCTGATCGCCACCAATTTTTTGTGCAATGATATGCCGTCCTAGTGGTGTACAACCACTGCCTTCCATCGCACCAATGCCATTTTTTGCTGTCGAAACAAGATATTGTTTTATCAGTTGCTGCTGTCTATACAAGCTCAAAGTTTGCTCAGCAATATTCACGATAAGATGCACACTTTGCTTATTTTTTTGTTCTTTTTGTTGTATGCCATCTTGGCAAGTTTGCACAGTGGTTATTTTTTCAGTGGTTAACATTCTTACCTCTTTAAAGCCTATATTTACAGATTATTGCTTATAAAAATATCACTTCATACCACTATATTTGAATTCAGGGATTGTATCAACGCTGCTTCCACCGTAATATAGCGTTAAACTTTAACGATCAAACTCATTATGGCTAAAATCACGCCCGCCCGTGTTTCATTGTATGATTTTTTAAGTATAGATACGCTACCGATTGCTTCATTAGCTGCTGATAGTGGACACATCTCCATACCTCAAGCAAAGATTGTTATTCATTGTGCCATTGAAGTGACAGTTAGTGCACTATTGGCATATCAACAGCAGTTTGATGCAGATAGCATACTCAAAAAGCTATTATCTCGGCATCAGGTTAAAGAGCTGCGTCGTTACAATGCTTTTAATCTGCGTACCATGCAAGTTGCCATGCAATATGGATCTTCTCTACTAGATGCCCTATATAAAGATACTGCCAGAATAGAAAAAATATCCCAAAAAATAGCAATAAAAAGTCAATCTAATATACAGCAGATACGTCCATTATTGGGTGCACTGACGTTACTTAGTCTACGAGAAATTGCTATTTTAGCAGATTATGCTCAGTTAGATGCTCAAGAGATAGAACAATGGCTACAACTACAACCACAGTTTCTACAGCTCCATTCTCGCCCAATAGATCCCTTATTAAGTGTTGCTCATACACATAGTCAGCCATCTGGTTTATCAACTGGTGATGATGCTACTGACATTAATGAGACAAATATTCAAACTTATGAGCCTATATCGGACTCATCTATAATAACGCCCAAACTGCCCTCAACAAATTATATTGTGCCAACTTTTGATAACAGTTGGCATGAATTGACAGGTTTTATATCTGAGCCTGCACGACAAAGTATACAAAACGCTGATAGTATTCCTAACTATGCTAAAGTTATCGGACATGCCATAGAAGATAATACCTCAACTATATCTGCGCCACTGAATCAACAAGACGATAGGATTTTAGCATTTGCTAATCTGCCTAACATTACCCTATCAAATCAACGCTGGCTATTAAAGCTGGCAAAAATTGCTGATATCTATCTTAGTCGTAATCGTTTGCGCATCACTGCTGAACCAAAAAAACCACCCAGCCGCCCACTCATTCCCAAGCATCTACTTGGCAATGTCAGTGATGCACCTATACAATATGATCAATCACAGCCCATTTGGAAAAATCAGGTAGTTTTGTTAATCATCGCAATTATTGGTGGTCTTAGTATTTTGGCAGTTATCAAATATCAATATAAAAAAGCCAATACCACACCCGTTGCAGAGTCATTGGTTAATAACGCATTGATTAAAGAAGCTTTAGAGAATGAATCACGTGTCCCTGATATTGCCATTGTTAGAGTAGATGATGATACGACAGAAACGCAAGCAGAAGAAGACAATACTGATAAATCTCATCAGTGATGAATGATGACTAAGAACCTAAATATCATGATATTGTAAAAAAAACAGAGACAATATATTGTCTCTGTTTTTTTATAAATCTGTACTTTACAAAATAATGAAAACAAGTCAAATTAAGAGGACAAATCTCGTCCTTTGCTGGCTTCAATGGCTAGGCGTAATCCATTAAGACGGATAAAACCTTCTGCATCTTTTTGATCATAAGCACCAGCATCATCTTCAAATGTCGCTATTTTTTCATCGAATAAAGATTGCTCAGATTTGCGTCCAACCACGCTCACGCTACCCTTATAAAGCTTGACGCGTACGCTTCCTGATACATATTCTTGCGACTTATCAATCAACGCCTGTAGCATTTCACGCTCAGGACTGAACCAATAACCATTATAGATGATTTTAGCATAACGAGGCATTAACTCATCTTTTAGATGTGCCGCTTCACGATCAAGCGTTAATGACTCAATGGCACGGTGTGCTTTGATCATAATGGTGCCAGCAGGTGTTTCATAGCAGCCACGAGACTTCATACCCACATAACGGTTTTCAACGATATCTAAACGTCCAATACCATGTTTACCACCCAGTTCATTGAGCTTAATCATCACTTCATATGGCTTAAGTGGCTCACCATCAATTGCGACAATATCACCTTGCTTATATTCAAGCTCAATATATTCTGCCTCATCAGGTGCATTTTCAGGGCTGACCGACCAACGCCACATATCTTCTTCGGCTTCAGCATAAGGATCTTCTAACAAGCCACCTTCATAAGAGATGTGTAATAAGTTGGCGTCCATTGAATAAGGTGATTTTTTCTTATTGGCAGCAAAATCGATAGGGATATTATGCTCTTCGGCATATTGCATCAAGCTTTCACGACTTGATAAATCCCATTCACGCCATGGTGCAATGGTCTTGATATCAGGAGCAAGTGCAATTGCACCCAATTCAAAACGTACTTGGTCATTGCCTTTTCCTGTCGCTCCATGACTGATGGCATCGGCATTATGTTCTTTGGCTATCTCAACCAAACGCTTGGCAATCAAGGGACGGGCAATCGATGTTCCTAACAGATATTCACCCTCATAAATGGCATTGGCACGAAACATTGGGAAGACATAATCACGAGCAAACTCTTCTCGTAAATCTTCAATATGAATATTTTTAATACCCATGGCTTGTGCTTTAGCACGTGCTGGCTCAACTTCTTCACCTTGCCCAATATCAGCAGTAAAGGTAATCACCTCAGCATCATAAGTTTCTTGTAACCACTTGGCAATAATCGACGTATCAAGTCCGCCTGAATAAGCCAAAACAATCTTGTTAATATTTTTTGCATCAATTTTTGACATAAAACATTCCTAATAAAGTTCCTAAAGTTGTGAATAAAAACCACAAATAAAAATAATCAATAAATCTAACCACCAGTCTACACCAAATTCAAAAATGACAAAAGCCAGTTTGCCCTTACTTTGTCACCATTGTGTCTACTGGCAGAAAATTTGACTAATATTTACCACCAATTTATTTATAAAACACCCAATATAATCATATAGTCCATCTAATATCATGTCACCACAAGAAAAGCACGCAAAGTTAACATCGTGGTGAATTTATAGTAGGGTCTGTTGAACTTTCACCCTATCAGGCTAATACCCATAAGGAATACAGCTATTTTTTACTTTCATGTAAAAATTGGCTAAATTTGCATGATGAAGCGTTAATGAACTGGTTAATATCCCGCTGTTATTAACAAAAGCTACCTGCGTTCATTGCCTTGACTAAGTCACTGTTTATTAAAATCAGTATCTCAATTTTTCCTATGAAGATGAATGTTCAACAGACCCTAGACAAATGATAGTAAATATAAATGGTGTTAGCCTTGTTAGGCTATAGACAGATGCTAAAACCTGCTATCATAGCCATAATTAGTATTTATAGAACTTACTATCTTATTTATCTTACCTAGTAAATGCCATTTTTATTAGCCAACATATATTATACTACATAGACCATCATGATTATGAGCAACTCTCACACCAATACGCTAGAAAATTCCCAAAACTCATCACCTTTAACAATCACTATACGCCAGCCCGATGATTGGCATATACATTTGCGTGATGGCAACGCCTTAACCACCACGGTTGCCCATGCAGCACAAAGCTTTAATCGGGTGATTTGTATGCCAAATCTTGTTCCACCCGTCAAAACTGCTGCGGACGCCATTACCTATCGCCAACGTATCGAGCAAGCTTTGATGCAAACCAATATCGACGCACAACGTAAAACACAATTTAACCCACGTATGACGCTATATTTTACTGATAACACCAGTGCTGCTGACATCAAACAAGCAGCCGAAAGTGGTATCGTACAAGCCGTTAAACTATATCCAGCAGGAGCAACTACCAATTCTGCTGATGGGGTAACTGACCTAAAACATTGCACAGCAGCCCTTGATGCCATGCAACAATATGAGCTGCCATTATTGGTACATAGCGAAGTCACCCGTGCCGATGTCGATATTTTTGATAGAGAAAAACAATTTATTGAAAACAACCTGCAACAAATCGTCCATGACTATCCAGAATTAAAAATTGTTGTCGAGCACATCACCACCGGTGATGCTGCTGATTTTGTATTGGCACAAAAAGATAATGTGGCAGCAACCATCACACCACAGCATCTATTATTCAATCGTAACCACTTGCTTGTCGGTGGCATTAAACCCCATTTTTACTGCTTACCCATTCTTAAAAAAGCCACCCATCAAGCACGACTTTTAGAAGTCGCTACCAGTGGCAACCCTAAATTTTTCTTAGGAACAGACTCAGCTCCTCATGCCACCCATGCTAAAGAAAATGCCTGCGGCTGTGCTGGTTGTTATAGTGCTGCTCATGCCCTACCCTTATATGCAACAGCATTTGATGGTATTGGAAAAATAGATAAATTAGAAGACTTTTGCAGTCGCTTTGGGGCAGAATTTTATGGTCTACCTTTAAATGACACCACCATTACACTGGTAAAAACTGACATGACCGTACCAGCAACCTACGCTTATATTGACGATAGCACCCTTACGCCACTTTTAGCAGGTGATACCCTACCTTGGTCAATCCAATAGAAGCATACTTGCAAATTAGATAATAATCAGGCTCTATAAAACTCTATTTTTTAAACAGATACATTACTTATGAATGCAAATAGCTTAACAACAAGCACCATAAACAACAGTACTAATAATACTACCACCAATATTGCTGCTGAGGCATCTCCACCGCAATTAGAAACAACATCATCAAACAACACACTAACTCATAAGACAGCGGATAGTGATGCTAATGATGATACAATCACCCATTCATCGGCAACATTAAACGCCACACCCATTCCACATATTACCCAATTAAATGAGCGTTTTCGTAAATTTATGCCAGTGGTGGTTGATGTTGAAACGGCAGGGTTTAATGCTAATACCGATGCACTGCTTGAAATCGCCTGTATTCCCATACTCATGGATAATACAGGTCGCTTTTATCAGGGTGAAGCCATTAATGCGCATATAGAACCATTTAAAGGTGCAAACCTCGAACCTAAAGCATTGGAGTTTACAGGTATCGACCCAAATAACCCCATGCGCAAAGCCATTGCCGAAGAGGAAAAAGTGGCACTGCGTCGTATATTCAAAGCGCTCAAAGAAGTTCGCAAAGCACACGACTGTCGTCAATGTGTGTTGGTCGGTCACAATGCTCACTTTGATTTGAGTTTTTTAAATGCAGCCATTACCCGTACCAATAGCAAAAATCACACACCATTTCACCCTTTTTCAGTCCTTGATACCGTTACCTTATCGGCACTGGCATTTGGACAAACTGTACTTGCCAGAGCCTGTAAAGCAGCAGGACTTGAATTTGATGGTAGTGATGCGCACTCTGCATTATATGATACTCAAAAAACAGCGGAGCTATTTTGCCATATCCTAAATCACTATCCTATGTTAGCCAACGCGCTACATACACCTAATAATGATGATATAGATACCAACAACAATAATGTTATTAATCAATAGCAAAATGACACAGAAATCTGTAATTTATATATTTAACAAGTCTATCCAAAAAAATTTGCTAAATATTGGATAAATTTAAAAAAACAGGTTGACAAAGACTCTGCTGATCATTAAAATATGCACCACTTCGATATTAATGGTGAAAGCAGTCGAAGTCTGTTGTGTCCCGTTCGTCTAGAGGCCTAGGACACTGCCCTTTCACGGCGGTAACAGGGGTTCGAATCCCCTACGGGATACCACCTATTCCTTTAGAAAATAATATAATTTTTTATATTTCTATCAAAAAGCCCAATCTATATTAGATTGGGCTTTTTTATGTATTTGTTTTTACTTATCTTAAACTTACAGGATCTTAAACTTACAGGTTCATTAAATAAGTGTTGTAAAAAATCCTAACTGCATCATTACATTAGAATATTTTATGTCAATCTGACACAATCAATAAATAAATGGATAATGTAATAAGTAGACTTAGCACTACTTGCACAGAGACAAAAGCCACATGTCTCTCTAAAAACTCAATGATCATTTTAGTTTTATTTTCCTTATTATGATTTCTATCAAAACTACTGGTAATATCAAGCTCAAAGGTGGCGCATTGATTGGGTATTAATGCCTGTAAAAAATCTTGCCATTCTGTAAGCTGCCATTGAGCCGGCTTAAAAGGTACTATGCCACTCACCTGCTGAGCATTGGCAATAGGCTTTTCAGAAGCTAATAACTGCATACTCCATGATGAAAAACGCCGCTGTGCTAAATGGCTAAACTCTAAAAAATTGACATTATAATGACGTCCATCACGAATAAGATTTTCTTTTAATTGCTGCAAGGTATATTTACTACCTTCTAAATATTGAAAAAACCAGCCATTGCCATAAAATAAAACACCTGTGAGATTATTTTTATCATTCTGTTGAGCAGATACTACTGCTATATCATTGAGTACTGGTTGAATGGGCAACAGATTATCTTTGATTTGACTGATATAAACCAACTGATACAAAGAATGTTGATGACATGACAAGGCTTTTTTATTATTCATATATACCTCTACATGACAAAAGGATAAAAAATAAGTAATCTGATGGGATTTAAATAATAGGTAATAGGATAGGTACTAAAGATTTGAATATCTAACTCTTACTCTCTTATTAATTATAATGAACATTATTATTGAATTAATTATTAACCCATAGCATGAACTAAAAACAAAATTAATACAACTAATAAATGCAATATTTTATTTCATGATTAATTTTTTATAAATCCAAAAATATGAAAATGGTTCTTATTTTATTACTCAGCAATTTGATGTGATAACACCGCTTGCAAAAGCAGTTTATCTTCAGGGCGGGTCAATTTTATATTCAGGGTGCTACCTTCAACCAGACGAATTTCGTGTCCTAGTAACTCAAAGCCACTGGCCTCATCAGTAATCAGCAGATTTTGTTTATTAATCTCTGCTAGCATGTCTCGCAGGGCAGCAAATCGAAATACCTGTGGTGTTTGTGCTTGCCACAGACAACGACGATCTAAAGTTTGCTGTATATAGTTATCGGCGGTGGATTTTTTGATGGTATCGACCACAGGGACAGCTAATATTGCACCATAGGTTTCTTGTGCTGCCGCTTGTATGACTTTATTTATATGTGCTTTGGTTACCGCTGGACGCGCCGCATCATGAATCAATACCAAGTCATTATCACTGATTGTAGATAGCTGACCGATAGCCGCCACACCCGCTAATACAGACTGCCAACGCTCAGCACCACCGATAACATAGGTTACGGGGATCGGAAGTGGTAAATGAGTAATATGATTATCATCTTTTGCCACCACCAAAAAAATATGATTAATATAATCGCTGCTGGCTAGCTTTACCAATGAATGTAGTAATATGGGCTTATCATTGAGTTGCACATACTGTTTTGGAATATCAGCACCAAAACGACTGCCTTTACCTGCTGCTACTACCAGTGTATGTACACGAGCATCAACCAAAGTCTTTGTATTATCCATACTTATTGTCTTAGTGGTTTAGTAATTTGCTAAATAACCTATCTTTATCAAACTCAATCAAACTCATAGGCAGCAATAACAACAGACATACTGTATATGACTGTCATTTCTAACTTAGGGAATACTTTCAATAACGTCATTAGGATCTACTGCTGGAGCGGCAATACTGGTATGGGTATTAGGAGCAGTAGAGAGTTGGACAAAAGTCTCATGTGGCTTAATTAAGCCCAAGTCAATCCTTGCATGCTCTTCTACTGCCTCAAGTCCAGTTTTCAGATCTTTGACATCAGCACGCAATACTTTATTTTGCTGTTCTTGTACTTGGTTTTTTGTACGCTGCTCAGCTATCTGTTGTTGCAATCGTTGACTGTCATTATAACCATTTTCACCTAGCCAATATTGATATTGCAATCCCATTAATACTGAGATTGCAACAATAAATAAGATAAACTGAGCAAAGTACTTCATTGTATTAAAACTACCAAAAAGTGGGCTGAATCACTAAATTTATAACTGAAGCAGCCAACATTAGCTTGACTACCAAACACCATAACTAGCCACGTAAGCCAATAAAAGCATCTCGACCAGGATAGCTGGCACGTACTTGTTGCTCAATACGCAATAACTGATTGTACTTCGCCACACGATCAGAGCGACATAAAGATCCAGTTTTAATTTGTCCAGCTGCTGTACCCACAGCCAAATCTGCAATGGTGCTGTCTTCTGTCTCACCAGAGCGATGTGAGATAACAGTAGCATAACCATTATCTTTTGCCAGATAAATGGCATCTAAAGTCTCAGATAATGTACCAATCTGGTTAAACTTAATTAAGATGGCATTAGCAATACCTTTATCAATACCTTGACGTAAGATGGCAGGATTGGTCACAAATAAATCATCACCCACCAGCTGCACTTTATCACCAAGCTGTTGGGTTAAATATGCCCAACCTTCCCAATCTGATTCATCAAGACCATCTTCTATTGAAATGATAGGATATTGTTTGGCTAGATTTGCCAAATAGTCAGAAAAAGCTTGGCTATCAAAGGCTTTGTTACCTTCACCAGCAAGAATATACTGACCATCTTTATAAAACTCACTGGCAGCACAATCTAATGCCAGATGCACATCATCACCAGCATGATAGCCTGCTTGCTCAATCGCCTGCAAAATAACGGTAATCGCTTCTTCATTGCTACGTAGATTAGGAGCAAATCCACCTTCATCACCCACAGCGGTATTTAAGCCTTGAGCTTTTAATACAGATTTTAGGCTATGGAAAATTTCGGTACCAGCACGCAATGCTTCAGAGAAGCTAGTAAAGCCGACAGGTTCAATCATAAACTCTTGAATATCAACGTTATTATCAGCATGTGATCCTCCATTTAAGATATTCATCATCGGCACAGGCATGGTCAAAGAGGTTTGATTGCGCAGATTGGCAATATACTGATGCAACGGTAGTTGTGAAGACAATGCAGCCGCTTTGGCAGCGGCTAGTGATACTGCCAACATGGCATTCGCACCAAGCTTCTCTTTATTTTCAGTACCATCTAAACTAATGAGTTTGTCATCTAATGCTTGTTGGTCGGTGACGTCCATTTCCATCAATGCAGCACGAATCTGACTATTCACATTGGCAACCGCTTTTTTGACACCTTTACCACCATAGCGACTTTTATCACCATCTCTTAGCTCTAGTGCTTCACGAGACCCTGTGGATGCACCACTTGGCGCAGCAGCTCGTCCGAGTGTACCATCGGCTAAGATGACATCGGCTTCAATGGTAGGATTGCCACGAGAATCTAGAATTTCACGAGCGCGAATGTCTGAGATTTCAGAAATATTGTTGGTGTTTTCAGCATACATAATCTGATTTTTATCCTTAATTGTTAAATTGTTAAGAGGTGTTTTTGCTCAATAGTGATAATTTGCAAACATGATCACAAATCTATCACCTTCATAAAAATTTTTACTTATCATAGCACAGAGTCATAGAAATTTAATATCAAGATGATACAACAATGACCAATCCATGCGACAATTAAGCCAATCAGTACCCAAATACCATAACTACCAACAGCAAACCCTCACCAAACCATGCAGTTTAGATTCATAATCTATATCAGCAAGCGATATCACTAATTTGTATCTGTTTGATTTTGATATTGGCAATGATAGCGAGTCAATCGCAGGGCATTAAATAATACAGATAATGAGCTCATTGCCATCGCAGCAGCAGCTATCATGGGATTTAAAAAACCAAAGGCAGCTAAGGGAATCCCAATGCAATTATAAATAAAGGCAAAAAATAAGTTTTGTTTGATGTTTTTAATGGTTGCTTTGGCTATATTTTGTGCTTCTAATACATGATCCAGACTGTGACCAAGTAAACGAGCAGATGCACTGTGCTTGGCGGCATCACTGCCCTCTGACATCGCAAAGCTTGCCGTTGCAGTTGCCATTGCAGGGGCATCGTTGACGCCATCACCCACCATAACCACTCGCCTGCCTTGCTGTTGTAATTGGCTGATATCTGCTGCTTTATCACGGGGGCTCATACTACCATAAGCAACATGAATATCTAATGCATTGGCAATATAATCCACCACACTTTGCTTATCACCACTCATTAAAATGACCTGATAGCCTGCATCATGCAAGTGTTGTACCGTCTGTTTGGCATCTGCTTTGATCTCATCTGCCAAGGCAAATGCACCCAACGGCACATCATCAACACTAACCGCCACCGTACTGGCAATCTGCCATGCTTTAGGTAAATGCTTGGGTAATGACAACCCTGTAAATTCAGGCGTGCCGACTTTTACCAATCCGTATCCTGATATTTGTGCCTGTATGCCCTGCCCTTGCACCACTTCAACATTTTTAGCAGCAAATAAAGATAACTGTTCTGATTTTGCAGCTTCCACCAAAGTTGTCGCTAAAGGGTGGCTAGCATGAACCTCAACACTGGCTGCCAACTGCAATACTTCCTGCCAGTTAATCTGATTGCTCACCATCATGTGGGTGATAATGACAGGCTGACCCTGTGTTAAAGTCCCAGTCTTATCAAATACCACCGTATCCACACTGCCTGCTGCCTCTAAACTTTGTGCATCTTTAAACCAAACTCCATGCCGAGCTGCCACACCCATGCCAGCCATAATAGCGGCAGGTGTTGCCAAACCAAGCGCACATGGACATGCAATGACTAATACCGACACAGCATGCAAAATGCTACGATCCATCTGTCCTGTAAACCAGTAGGTCAAGGCAAAGGTAATGATGGCAATTGACACCACAACAGGCACAAATATGGCAGCGACTTTATCCGCCAAACGCGCAAGATTGGCTTTACTACCTTGCGCTTCACTCAATGCTAGTACCATATCACCCAGTTGGGTTTGACTGCCAGTTGCTTGCACTTTATACACCAAGCTGCCATCAGCAACCAATGCACCTGCCAATACGTTATCCCCTACTTTTTTGCTCAAAGGTAGAAACTCACCTGTTAAATGACTTTCATCACACCAACCCTCACCGGCGACAACAATACCATCTGTGGCTACTCGTGAGCCTTGCTTGGCTCGCAAAACATCACCACGCTGTACTTTTGATAAATCCACCAGTTCAAAATTAGCAGCAGTTTCAGATTGAGTTTGATCATCATAATCTTGATGCTGAGCTGCAACTTGCCGCTCAACTTTTTCAGGTGTGAGCTGTAATAATAAATTAATACTATTTAGGCTTTGTTTTTTAGTGCGGTGCTCTAAATATTTGCCCAAACGTACAAAAGCAATGATCATTACCCCTGCTTCAAAATACACAGGTGCTGTATGCATGTCACCAGCATGATGTAATAGATGCTGCCACTGTATACCTTGGGAAAAAATTGCCAATCCATCATGAGTCAACCAACTATAAGTAGAATATGCCCAAATGGTTAATGTACCGATAACAACCAGTACGTCCATATTAGCAAGTCTACCTTTAATTGATGACCATGCGCTTTGATAAAAAGGAATTGCCAAACCAAATTGCACAATCGTTGACAAAACAAACTGTATCCACAGCGGTGGCATCCACACCATGCCCTGCCCGAGTAGCATACCTGCCATACCTATTAAAAATGGCAATAAACATACCCAAAGAGCAATCAGTTGCCAAGGTGGACGTTTATCTATCTTATCCTCAGGTTGCTGCGCAAATAGACTATCACTTTGTTGCTCCGTTGCCCGAAAGCCAGTCTTTTCAATCCAAGCAATGATTTCGTCTGTATTGGTTTGTGATTTATCATAATCCACACTGGCAGTTTCTCCAGCAAAATTCACACTGGCTTGCTCAATGGCTGGTTTTTTATTGAGTACTTTTTCAATACGAGTAGCGCAAGCTTGACAAGACATATCCTCAATGAATAATTGCAAATGTGCAGATTTTGCTTGAGATGTATCCGTCACTTCTTTACCAGTATCAGATGTCATAACAGCCTTCTTTAACCTTTAACTTTTATTTTATTATCAAGTTTATTTATTATCAGATATTGCTATAAAAAATAACCAGCCGTAAAGACTGGTTATGGTCGGTCAGTGCCACTACTATCATCAAAAGACAAATATAGTCAAAAGACAAAATTTTTATCAATCAGCAATCACCACATCAAAACCTGCTTCTTCAATCGTATCAACAATACGACTTAGTGAGACGACGTCATCATCAAAGCTAACCGTACCCTGTTTCTCTTCTAAACTCACCTCAATGCTCTGCACACCCTTAAGCGTGCTAACAACATCTTGCACACTTTTGACACAGCCACCACAGGTCATACCTTCAATATGAATCACTTGAGTTTGTTTACTCATTATATTGTTCCTTAGTAATAAAATTAATAATAAAAATAAAAAATCATCTAAACTTATTGCAAAAAGTATATTAAATATAACTTATACATATTATAGATTATCGGCAACTGGTAATCATTGCCTTTTATAAAGTGGGCGGGCTGTACGTATTTCCAGAAGCTTCATAGTAGTAACATGAACGTTGTAGGGTACATTTTACGTACAGCTAAATAAAAGGTAAAGGTGCATGAAATGCACCCTACAAAATGACATCGTGTTTTTGCGTAAGTCCTACTAAACAAAGCACTCAAGCTTCATCTGCTATAAGTTATCATCAGTTTATAAATTATCTGGATTTTGTGGTGCATCAACAGGAAATGGCTGAGTCACATAATCCACCATACTAATGGCAGCCTTAAGTGCATGGATTGAAGTTTGCGTATCATCATAACGCACATAAGCTACATCTTGCTCAGGTTGTAAATCAATAGCCGTTACTCCATCGATATTTTTTAATGCGGTCATGATGCTCTCAAGCCCTGCTGCATCATCAATATTTTCAATACCTACTTGCGCTGTTTGTAAGCTCATATTTTTTTCTCTTTATATTTTTCTCTTTTTGTACATTGATATCATACCTATTTTTATGGGGATGAATTAATGAGTATCAAGGACTGCAAACCCTTTGACCAAGGTATCAATTTGCTTTAGCTGCTGTAAAAATGGCTCTAGCTGCTCTAGACGTAAGGCACAAGGACCATCACACTTAGCTTTATCTGGATCAGGGTGTGCCTCCAAAAATAGCCCTGCCAAGCCCGTTGCCATACCTGCTCGTGCCAAGGTAGTAATCTGCTCACGACGACCACCAGCACTGTCTTGACGCGCACCTGGCTGCTGCAAACTGTGAGTTACATCAAAAAACACAGGCACTTGCATTTTTTTCATGGTATCAAAGCCGAGCATATCTACTACTAAGTTGTTATAACCAAATGCACTACCACGCTCACACAAAATAATTTTATCATTACCTGCTTCCAAGCATTTATTGATGATATGGCGCATCTCATGTGGGGCTAAAAACTGCGCTTTTTTGATATTAATAATGGCATCAGTTTTTGCCATTGCCTGTACCAGATCTGTTTGTCTGGATAAAAATGCAGGTAACTGGATAATATCAGCAACTTGTGCGACTGGCTCGGCTTGATAAGGCTCATGCACATCGGTAATAATGGGTACATTATATTTCTGCTTAATTTGACCCAACCAATCTATCCCCTTTTCTAGCCCTGGTCCTCTAAAGGAATGTAAACTTGAGCGATTTGCCTTATCAAAACTGGCTTTAAATACATAACCAATGCCCAAACGATTGCAAATCTCAATATAAGTCTCGGCAATCTCAAATGCCAACGCTTTCGACTCAAGCACATTCATACCGCCAAACAATACAAACGGTTGATCATTACCAATACTTATCTCATTGAGCTGAATATGTGACATTGCCACTTTTTTGTCGTTATCATTTTTTATACTGTCTGCTAAACTCATGATTGTCCTTATCACTCTTATTAAAAAATCAGTATTTATAATACAATGTTGATAAATCTGTGCAAATAAACATAGGATTTATTTTAATCATTTATCATTAAAAAAATGTAATATTTACGTAGTTAATAGATGATCCATAAAAAAGACCAATACATGCGTATCGGTCTTTTATCATATATATCAAATATTTATGAGTGATAATCAGTGACTACTAACCATCTAAGATTTATCACGTATTTGTTGATAATCAATCGCTGCCTTGATAAAGCTGGCAAATAGCGGATGTCCACCACGTGGTGAGCTGGTAAACTCAGGGTGAAACTGTACCGCCACAAACCAAGGATGATCGCTGATTTCAACTGCCTCCACCAAATGTTGCTTTGCAGAATATCCAGAAATAGTCATACCTGCTTTTTCTAATGGCTCAATATAACGATTATTCATCTCATAACGATGACGATGACGCTCAGTAATGGTGCTAGAACCATAGATTTGGCGTAATTTGCTACCTTCAACCAATTCAGCCTTTTGACCACCTAAGCGCATTGTACCACCTAAATCTGAATCATCACTACGGATTTGCAGCTCACCACGCTCATCAAGCCATTCTGTAATCAACCCAATAATAGGCTGTTCAGTTTTCCGATCAAACTCAGTTGAATTTGCTGCAATATTCATCACATTACAAGCATACTCAATTACTGCCAGCTGCATACCTAAGCAAATACCAAGATAGGGTACTTTATTTTCACGCGCATAAGTAATCGCTTTCATTTTTCCTAATTTGCCACGCTCACCAAAACCGCCTGGAACCAAAATCGCATCGGCTTGCTTTAAGGTCTCAAATAATGAATCATCCGTTTCGAACTTCTCAGCATCCATATAGGTAATAGATACATGCGTTTTATGAATGATACCTGCATGCAACAAAGCCTCATTAATCGACTTATAAGCATCAGGTAATTCAACATATTTACCCACCATAACGATATTAACATCGCCTTTAGCATCTAATAATCCATCAACCACCGCGTCCCAATCTGATAAATCAGCTTCAGGTACTTCAATACCAAAACGCTCACAAATCAAATCGTCCAAATCTTGTTCATATAGCTTTCTGGGAATCTGATAGATGGTCTGTGCATCTTCACACATAACAACCGCCCGCTCTTCGACATTGGTAAACAATGCGATCTTACGGCGATTATCTTCACTAATGGGGTGCTCAGAACGGCAAATAAGTACATCAGGCTGCAATCCAATCGAACGCAACTCTTTCACCGAATGTTGAGTGGGCTTGGTTTTGGTTTCACCTGCACTCGATATATAAGGCACAAGTGTCAAATGCATCAATAACGCATTGCTACGACCAAGCTCCACCTGCATCTGACGTACCGCTTCCATAAATGGCAATGACTCAATATCACCAACCGTCCCACCAATCTCGATGATGGCAATATCATAACCTTGCCCACTGGCATGAATTCGGTTTTTAATCTCATCAGTGATGTGCGGAATCACCTGCACTGTGCCACCCAAATAGTCACCACGACGCTCTTTATTAAGAACGGTTTGATAAATGCGACCACTGGTAAAGTTATTGGTTTTGCTCATCTTAGAGTGGCGCAAGAAACGCTCATAATAACCAAGATCAAGATCCGTTTCTGCCCCATCTTCGGTAACAAAAACTTCACCATGCTGAAACGGGCTCATGGTTCCTGGATCAACATTAATATAAGGATCCATTTTGGTCATGGTCACTTTCAGACCACGAGCTTCTAAAATGGCAGCAACAGAGGCGGCAGTAATGCCTTTACCAAGTGATGAAACCACACCACCAGTTACGAAGATAAATTTTGTCATAATAATAATTGATCTGTGAGTAAAAAAGAATTTTACTAGAAATTTGCCAAAAAATACAGACTTGACAACTTATCTATTTCTCTATTTCGCCATTTGATTCCATTTGAGTATAGACAAGACTTACAAAATTCATCTATATACCCAAAACGAACCCATAAAAAAACCCACTCCAAAGAGTGAGTTTTTTAGCAATATGAATTCTAAATGAGATTAGAATTTGTATTCTAGACCACCACCAATACCAAAGCCAGTCGTTTCGGTCTTGGTAGCAGCAGTTTCTTTTTCATCTTTATTAAATGCACCATAAACATGTCCCGTGGTTGCTTTATTGAAGGCATATTTGCCACCTACTGCAACACGAAATTTATCAGCGTCTTTAGCACCTTTGACATTAGAAAGCATATCACCTTGAGCATAGGCAGTCCAAGGGGTTCCTGTCTTCATTGTACCACTGATAGTAAATCCATTTTCTTTATCATCTCTATCATAATCTGTCACTTGATATAAAGCCCCAACAGTAATCTCTGGACTCACAGCAAAAGCACCACTAACACGGATGGCATCTTTTATGGTGCCTTTTGCAGCAGAAGCACGATGAATATAGCTTGCACCTGCTTTAAATGGCTGATCTGCTGGCTCATATTTACCAGCAATACCAGAAATTTCACCACCCGTTTTATCTTCATCTAAAGCATACATAGCCAAAAGTTGCATACCATCATAGTTTGGTGAGGCATACGCAAACGCATTGTCTGCCCGACCTAAAGCTGGCGCATATACCTTATCACCACCTCTGACACCACCAGCCGTAACATTCGCAAAGTCGACAGCATCATCAATGGCAGTCAAACGACCCGCTTTTAGAGTACCAAGCTGAGTATTTGCCAAACCTAAATAAGTATCACGTGATTTAAACTGTTGTGACTTATCACCATTAGCGATATCAATACCATACTCTAACTGATAAACAATATCTGTATTAGCAGTCAATGCTTCTTTACCTTTAAAACCAATCCGTGATGAATTTGATTTTAACGCTGGACGAGTCTTTTTATCACTACTAATGGTTTTGTTAGTTGCTTTGTCAGTCGTGTCAGTATCTTCAGAATTAACATCTAAAGTTAAAAATGCTTTACCATATACAGTAGGCGCGGCTTGCGCAGCAGATACAGATAGAGCAGTAACAGCAATTGCTAGCATTAATTTTTTCATGGGAACTCTCTCCACCTTACATTTTAGTGATGGGCTAGTCTATGACCAATACCCAGTTGTATGACCTAATAACAAAATTGAAATCCTCAAAATAATCAGTTATTTACAAATATTTAGGCATCAACTTGTGTGAGAGTAGTATGGTATATATCTATGACAACTTTATGAAAAATTAGAGTTTTATACTGATATTTATGAGCGTAAATGGTTTAGAATTCTCTAATAGATCCATAATAGAAGACATAAAAAAACTCACTCCGAAGAGTGAGTCTTTTTGCAGTTAGATACTAAATTCAAATTAGAATTTGTATTCTAGACCACCACCGATACCAAAACCAGTCATTTCGGTCTTGGTAGCAATATTTTCTTCTTCTGTTTTACCAAATGCACCATAAACGTGTCCTGTGGTTGCTTTATTAAAGGCATATTTACCACCCACAGCAACACGGAATGCATCAGCGTCTTTAGCACCTGATACATTCGATACCATATCACCTTGAGCATAGGCAGTCCAAGGAGTTGCCGTTGCCATTTCACCACTAACAGTAAAGGCATTTTCTTTATCATCAGTCTCATAGTCAGTTACTTGATATAATGCACCAACAGTGATTTCTGGGCTAACAGTATAAGCACCACTGACACGGATGGCATCTTTCATACTACCAACACCGGCTGATGCACCATGAATATAGCTTGCACCTGCTTTAAATGGCTGACCTGCTGGCTCATATTTACCAGCAATACCTGCAAATTCACGACCAGACTTGTCTGCATCTAAAGAGTACATAGCTAGAACTTGCATACCATCATAATCTGGTGAAGCATAAGCAAATGCGTTATTTGCACGAGGTGCATCAAATGAGGCTTGAACACCATCACCACCTAATACACCACCCGCTGTTACATTTGCATAATCAACTGCACCATCAATAGCTGTCAAACGACCAGCCATAATAGTACCAAGTTGTGCATTTGCTAGACCTAGATACGTATCACGTGAGTTGAATTGTGCTCCGCCACCATTTGCAACATCTACACCATACTCAAGTTGGTAAATAAGGTCAGTATTAGCAGTCAAAGCTTCACCACCTTTAAAGCCAATACGCGAAGCATTTGAATTTAAGCCTGGACGGCTCTTGCTATCAGTACTAGTGGTTGTATTAGTAGCTTTATCAGTAGTGTCAGTATCAGTAGACTGAGCATCGACAGTTAAAAATACTTTACCGTAAACGGTAGGAGCCGCTTGCGCAGCAGATACAGATAGAGCAGCAACAGCTGATGCTAAAAGTAGTTTTTTCATGGGAAGTCTCTCCACTTTACATTACATTTTTTAGTGATGGGCTGCCCTAACAGCTAACGCCCAGTAAATAAAACTTTTTTTAAACTTAATTGTAATTACAGCCCTCAAAAAAGTAGTATATATAATTACAACTATAATTACAGTAAAGTTTGGCTCATTATCAACAATAAAATAAATAGTATTGTATATCTAGTTTGTCTCATTTAATGAATGAACAAATAAAGTAATAAGATAACAATATTTATTTTAGTAATATTTTTAACCAAACTCATACTTCGCCTATAAGGATAACAACTTTGACATAATTTGCAACATTTTTTTTAATACTTGCCATTTTTATGTCAATATTTTGTGTCCTATAACCAATGTAATCACATCTAAAACATTACAACATTAGTGCAACTTATTGATTTGTATGAAAAATTTTAAATTTATTTAATAGGTGGTTAAAACTAAAGATATATTAAGTTTTTTAACTATTTCTAAAAACATACTCCCCCTTGTCTATTTGATTTTTCAAAAAGACAATCAGGGGAAGCAAATTATACTAAATTTAGAAACATCGGTGCAAGATTATCATTAATAAATAGTTAAATATTTAGTTTGAGTTAACTAATGTATACCAACATTTATGATGTTTATATTTTATATAGTCACTTTAACTAACTATTTATTAATCTTTGAGCTATGCATCTTAAGAGGCACGATCACGTTTCATTGCAAGGCGTGTCTGGTGTAATAAAGGCTCTGTATAGCCACTTGGCTGCTCATGTCCTTTAAACACCAAATCACAAGCTGCTTTAAAGGCATAAGATTTATCAAAATCTGCTGCCATAGGCAAATAATTACTATCGCCTTTATTTTGCTCATCAACCACTTTTGCCATGCGTTTTAATGCGTCCATGACCTGCTCTTCATTGACAATACCATGCTGTAACCAGTTGGCAATGTGCTGACTTGAGATACGTAGGGTCGCTCTATCTTCCATCAAGCCAACATCATTGATATCAGGTACTTTGGAGCAACCAATTCCTTGATCAATCCAGCGTACTACGTAGCCTAAGATACCTTGTGCATTGTTTTCAAGCTCTTGGCGTTTTTCTTCCTCAGTCCAATTCGTATCTTTGGCAAGTGGAATGGTTAATATATCATCTATATTGGCACGATTACGGCTTTTTAATGATTCTTGCACTTCAGGTACATTGATTTGATGATAGTGAATACTGTGCAAGGTCGCACCTGTAGGTGAGGGTACCCAAGCAGTAGTTGCACCTGCTTTTGGATGACCTGACTTAGTGGCAACCATCTCTTTCATTTCGTCAGGTTTTGCCCACATACCTTTACCAATCTGTGCTCGACCAAGCAGTCCAGTTTCTAGACCCACATCGACATTCCACTGCTCGTAAGCGGGCTGCCATGCTTGTGATTTCATATCACCTTTACGTACAAATGCACCTGCTTTCATACTGGTATGGATTTCATCACCGGTACGATCCAAGAATCCAGTATTGATAAATATCACCCGCTCACGTGCTTGGCGGATACACTCTTTTAGGTTAATGGTTGTACGACGCTCTTCATCCATAATACCTATTTTTAGGGTATTGGCAGGCAGTGATAAAGCTTGTTCAACCGCAGCAAATAAATCATTGGCAAATTTAACTTCATCAGGACCATGCATTTTTGGCTTCACAATATACATCGAACCTTCACGAGAATTTGATAAGGTATTATTGCCTTTGATGTCATTTAGTGACAATAGTGAGGTAATAAGTACATCCATAATACCTTCAAATATCTCTTCTTGCCCATCACCCAAATCAACCAAAATCGCTGGGTTTTGCATCAAATGTCCAACATTACGAATCAATAACAAGGCACGTCCTGGTAAAACCAACTTGCCACCCTCTGGCGTGGTATATTCACGATCAGGATTTAACTGACGTGTATATTCTTTGCCATTTTTATTAAAGGTCTCAGTCAAGTCACCATTCATTAGCCCAAACCAATTGCGGTAAACTTCTACTTTTTCTTCAGCATCAACCGCTGCAACAGAGTCTTCACAGTCTTGAATCGCTGTGATGGCAGACTCTAATAACACATCTTTGATATGGGCAGGATCGTCTTTTCCAACAGGATGATTGGCATCAATTTGTATCTCAACATGCAAGTTATTATTTTTTAGCAAGATACCTGAAGGCTGCTGCTCACTGCCAACGTAACCTACAAATTTTTCTGGATTTTTAAGCCCTGTATTTTGTTCACCCAAGGCAATTTGCAATTGTCCATCGGCAACACTAAAGCCAGTAACATCAGTATAAGAACCTGTTTGCAATGCAAAATGTTCATCAAGAAAAGCTTTGGCATAAGCCACTACTTCTGCGCCACGCTTTGGATTATAGCTGCTACCTTTATCTTTGCCATCAGTAGTATCAATCATATCAGTGCCATATAAGGCATCATAGAAGCTGCCCCAACGTGCATTGGCTGCGTTTAGCGCATAGCGGGCATTGCGTACAGGTACAACTAGCTGAGGCCCTGGAATACTGGCAATTTCTGCATCAACATTTTCGGTTGATACTTGAAAAGCTTCACCTTCTGGCAATAAATAGCCAATATCCGTCAAAAACTGCTTGTATTTGGCAAAGTCAATTTCACCATCTTTTGCAGGGTTGTCTAAATGCCATTGATCAATTTTACTTTGCATGTCATCACGAATGGCCAACAGCTCTTTGTTACGTGGAGTAAACTGCTTAACGATATCTGCAAATGATGACCAGTAACTATCTGACTCCACATTAACTTTGGCTAATACTTCATTTTCAATAAAGTCATACAATGTTTTATCAATAGCTAGGCACCCTTTTTGAATACGCTCGGCTTGATTGTTATTTGAGGGAGTTTGGCTTTGAGTCATTTTAGAGTCCTTGTAGTTAATGAATTAATAAAATTGTTGTTAAAAAATGAGTTAGGAATGCTAATATGGCTATAATTTCCTAAAGATTCATGAAATACATAAAAGCTTTTTACTGTATTGGTTTTATCCTACTATCAAATAATAAAATATACAAGAAACATTCATTTATCAAAAAAATATCTGTTCTTTTAATAAATGATAATCTATAGGCTGCAATACCTACAGAGATATTTTTAGTTGTTATAGAAGTATGCTCTGAGCAGTATTGAACATACCTATTATTCAAAGTCATCTATCTTATGATGATTTTAATGTGTATCAACTATATAATACTGAGTTCTTCTATTGATGAATATTGTCCATTCTCAAATAATGACAATACTACATGCTAATTTATCCTACGAAAAGCCAATATCTTAACAAATTTTATTTATCTTATTCAGCCAATGTAATTGACACTACTATGACAATCAGCACCGATGCCAGTTTATCGCAACAAGCTATTATCACATCAACCACTGATATTTCCCATATTCATAAGTTTTTGGGCGCACGTACTCCCAAAGATTGGCTCACCGCTGCCCTAGATAATATTCCGTTATTGTTACAAGATCATGCAAATTGCGAGAAAAAAGCAGCAGGGACAGCAATGAATCTCATTTTTCGCTATGAATTTCATCAAGATTTACAGTTAAAGCTGGCGCAATTGATCCGTGAAGAAATGCTACATTATGAACAAGTCATCGGCATAATGAATGAGCGAGGACAAGCATGGTCACACCTGCCCGCAGGACGCTATGCCAAAGGATTACTTAAACACAAACGTACTTACGAACCTGCGGCAATGATAGATGTATTAATTATTGGTGCATTTATTGAAGCACGCTCATGTGAACGCTTTGCTGCGCTAGCAGATGTGATTGATGACTCAAGGCTAGCAAAATACTATCGCTATCTTTTAAAGTCCGAAAGTCGCCATTATGAAGACTATCTTGCTTTAGCCGCCTCGTTAAGTGATACGCCGATAGATGAGCGAGTGGCATTTTTTAGGCAAGCTGAAGCTGAGCTCATTACCACTGTAGATGAAGAGTTTAGATTTCATAGTGGTGTGCCAGTTGCTTATTGATCTTAAATAAAAACTAAAAAACATCAAGACCTCTAAAACTGATGCACTATGCACCCCAACATCATGCTGCATTATTAAAGGTCAATGGTGTAATTTCTGCTAAACTAGCGTCTTTTAACATACCTGAATAAATAACTCTAATTGCATCACAGCTCACATTTTCAATATTAATGAATGACCAATATTATGACGAATAAGCCCTATTTAAGTGTCAATGACTACGACTACGATTTACCCGAGTCGCTTATCGCCCGCTATCCCCTTGAACAGCGTTCTGCTTCTCGCTTATTGTACCTACCCCAAACTGGTAATATCGAAGACAGACAGTTTAGTCATTTGCCTGATTTATTAAACGCAGGTGATTTAATTGTATTTAATGATACCAAAGTGATGAAAGCGAGACTGTTTGGGCAAAAAGACACAGGTGGTAAAGTTGAAGTATTGGTCGAACGCTTAACAGATGACCCAGCTATCACCCAAGAGAGATCGCATGTAGCATTGTGTCATGTACGTGCCAGTAAAGCTCCCAAACTAGGGCAAACCTTACTGCTTGCAAATAATAATATACACTGTGAGATGATTGGACGGCAGGAAAATTTATTCATCTTGGCATTTTCTGCCCCAATTTTGCCAGATTTAGAGCAATATGGTGAATTGCCCATTCCCCCTTATTTTGAGCGTCAGGCTGATGCGACAGATAATAATCGCTATCAAACGGTATTTCATGACCCTGCCAAGCTCGCCAGCGTCGCCGCTCCCACTGCCAGTTTGCATTTTGATGCGCAAATACTACAGCAAATTGCTGATAAAGGTGTGCAAACAGCATTTGTCACTTTACATGTGGGCGCAGGTACGTTTGCCCCCGTCAAAACCGATAATTTACTTGAGCACACCATGCACAGTGAATATGCGCACTTACCTCAAGCAACCGCAGAACAAATTTTGCAGACCAAAGCCTCTGGCAATCAAGTCATTGCTGTGGGGACAACGGTAACTCGGGTGCTAGAAACAGCGCAGCAACATGCCAGCAAAACCAAGCAACCCTTAGCCACATGGTCTGGCGATACCAATATATTTATTTATCCGAGTTTTGAATTTGGAGTGGTGGATCGTCTATTAACCAATTTTCATCTGCCAAAATCGACTCTATTAATGTTGGTATCTGCTTTTGCAGGCAAACAAAATATTGAAAAGGCTTATCAACACGCCATTAATAAGCAATATCGCTTTTTTAGCTATGGTGATGCCATGCTATTAGACAAACAAACCTCGATTTAGCAAAATGATGCTTGAAAATAGCTTGTGATTTGTGAAACAACTACAATTTACCAATCATTATCCTTATCGCTATTTCAATTTTCACCAAAACCTTTTATTTTTTTATTTAGTTAAGTGACATACTATGCAATTTACCCTACATAAAACCGCCACAGGCAATACCCGAGCCAGACGAGGCACAGTGCATCTAGCTCATGGCGATGTACAAACCCCTGCGTTTATGCCAGTTGGCACTTATGGTACTGTCAAAGGCATGCTACCCCGTGATATTGAAGCCATTGGGGCAGATATTATTTTGGGCAACACCTTTCATTTATGGTTACGTCCCACCACCGAAATCATCGATAAATTTGGCGGATTACACCAATTTATGAATTGGGACAAACCTATTTTGACCGATTCAGGTGGTTTTCAAGTGTTTAGCTTAGGAGCGATGCGTAAAATCAAAGAAGAAGGGGTACATTTTAAATCGCCCATTAATGGGGCAAAGGTATTTTTATCACCTGAGATTTCGATGCAAATTCAATATTCACTAAATTCTGACATCGTCATGCAGTTTGATGAATGCACCCCCTATCCTGCCACCCATGATGAAGCACAAAAATCACTGGAGCTATCACTCCGTTGGGGGCAACGCTGTAAAGATGAGCATCAAAAATTGGGCAATCAAAATGCCTTATTTGGCATCATTCAAGGCAGTATGTTTGCTGATTTACGTCAGCAATCATTAGAGGGCTTATTAGAGATTGACTTTGATGGTTATGCCATCGGTGGCTTGTCAGTGGGTGAACCAAAACACGAGATGATTGACGTATTAAACTACTTACCCGATGACATGCCAGCAGACAAACCTCGCTATCTGATGGGAGTGGGTAAACCTGAGGACATCGTTGAGGCGGTACGGCGTGGTGTGGATATGTTTGATTGTGTGATGCCAACACGGAATGCCAGAAATGGACATTACTTTGTGACAGGCAATCTGCATAATCAAGGCATTGTACGCATTCGTAACAGTCAATATCGTGATGATTTAACCCCACTTGACCCAGAATGTGACTGCTATACTTGCCAAAACTTTAGCCGAGCCTATTTGTATCATCTAAATAAATGTAAAGAGATGCTAGGGGCTCAGCTTGCTACCATTCATAACCTACGCTATTACCAACGCTTAATGGCAGGTATTCGTCAAGCGATTGAAGATGATAACTTTGATGCGTTTGTGGCAGATTTTTATGGCAAACGTGGTCAGCCAGTGCCTGCGTTAGAGTTAGAATAAATTTTAACCAATAGCAAACATTCAAAACAAAACCCCCCATAAATATTTATGAGGGGTTTTTAGATTTATAATTGCAATCCTATCTATTCTCAGCAAAAATTAGCTGTTTAGGCTGCACCAATTAAGCTACTGATAAACACAATCACCACACCGATAGGGGCGATGAATTTAGCCACTATTTGCCATGCTTTCCATGCACCATCAGACATACCAAGTTCAGCTTTAATACTGTCCTGCGCTAGCACCCAACCAACAAAGATGATGGCGGCAAGTCCTGTCAATGGCAACATAAACTTACTGGTCAACTTATCAAGTAAATCAAAGACACCATTGCCCATAATGGTAAATTCTGACCAAAGGTTAAATGACAACAACGCTGCCACACCCAGTAGCCAAATCACCACACTAGCAACAATGGTAGACATTGTACGATTCAGTGAAGTACGCTCTTCTAAAAACTCAACTGATGGCTCAAGTAAAGAGATGGATGATGTTAATGCAGCAAAGGTAATCAATAAAAAGAATAATGTACCAATTAATGTACCGCCTGTCATACTACCAAATGCAATAGGTAGACTAACAAAGATAAGACCTGGCCCTGCGGCAGGGTCTAAACCATTAACAAAGATAATAGGGAAAATTGCCAATCCTGCTGCCAATGCAAAAACAGTATCTAAGATAATCACAGTACGAGCAGTTTTTAATAGATTAAACTCACGACCCATATATGAGCCATAAGCCACCATGATGCCCATACCCAATGATAAGGTAAAGAAAGCATGACCAAGTGCAGCCAATAGAACGCCACTGTTCATTTTGCTCATATCAGGGGTAAACAGATAGCTGACTGCTTGACCAAATCCACCATTTAAAATATTGTAGCCTAAGATGACCAAAAGGATCACACCCAATAATGGCATTAATACTTTTGCAGCTTTTTCAATACCACCCGCCACACCAACACCAACAATAATTGCAGTTAGTGCCATAAACACAGTATGCCAAATTGTTAGTGTACCTGGACTTGCCAACATGGCATCAAATACAGCAGCCACAGCATCGCTGTTTTGACCCACAAAACTACCTGAGCCAATTTTAGTGACATAATTTAACGCCCAACCACCAATCACACTATAAAATGATAAGACGATAAAGCCACCTAAAATACCTGCACCACCAACAATGCCCCAAGCACGAGATTTGCCTTCACTGGCTGCTACATCTTCAAATGAATTGATGGGGTTTTTTTGACCACGACGACCAATCAGCCATTCTGCGACCAAAATTGGAAAACCAATTAACGCAATACAAAATAAATAGGTGATAACAAATACTGCCCCACCACTTTCTCCCACCATATAGGGAAACTTCCAAATATTACCTAAACCGACGGCGGAGCCAACAGCTGCAAGCACAAAGCCAAAGCTTGAGCTCCACTGGGCATGATCTTGTTTGTTTGACATCTTAATATCCTTAATAAAAATCCTAAATATAACCCCAATTCCCAGTTTTATTTCAATACAACTTGTATTTATTAGGGAAGCTAAAAAATGAATAGAAAGGGTCATTTACATTTAGTAAACGCTAAGTTTCATCTAAGAAACATAAAATGTCAAGCATATAAAAACAAAAAACCATAACTAATCGTTATGGTTTCTAAAATAATTAACAATTAGGCTAAATAATATAGCAGCTTCTTAAGACACTACTACTATCTCACAACCCCCCGTTTACTTTGCTTTAGTGAGTGAATCAATAATGCAATCATTGGCTCTTGTGGCAGTAGCTTATCTTCTAATTCACTGATGGCTTGCTTCGTCGTTAATCCAGAACGATAGACGATTTTATATGCTTGCCTTAACAAGTTAATGGTTTGCTTTGACCAGCCTTTACGCCGCATGCCTTCCAAATTTAATCCATGTGCACTCGCTGGATTACCCGACACCATGGTAAAGGCTGCCACATCTTTAAGGATCAAACTTGCTCCCCCCACCAGACTATAGTCATCAATACGGCAAAACTGATGAATACCTGAATTACCACCAATAATGACATGGCTACCAATACCAACATGACCTGCCACACCAACATTATTAGCAAAAATGTTATGGTCACCAATCACACAATCATGAGCAATATGGGTATTGACCATAAATAAGTTATGACTACCTATCTTTGTCAGTGATTTATCTTGTGCCGTGCCGCGATGAAAACTACACGCTTCACGAATGGTATTATGATCTCCAATCTCAAGCCACGTTGGCTCACCATTATATTTTAGATCCTGACAATCTTCACCAATACTGGCAAACTGATAAATTTGATTATGCGCACCAATGCGAGTATTTTTGGTCACCACAACATGGCGATGTAACACACTGTGTGCACCAATACTGACATCCTCTCCAATGATACAATAAGGTCCAATGACTGCCGTATCATCAATAATGGCACGATCTGATATGATGGCAGTAGGATGGATTTGACTCATAAAGCGTGCCCTAGTCTTAATAAAAGCAATTTAATAATTTAATGAAACTTTAAAACGTATGCTGTGACAATTGTTAATTTAATATTTTAAATCATCATACACTTAGCTATTTATTAGCATAGATGCCTTTTCTTGACGTGCTATCATGATTTCGGCACAAGCAGCTAATTTATCTTCAACATGAGCAGTACAAGAAAATTTATAAATACCCCGCTTATTCATCACTTTTTTTGCACGAATAATCAGTTGATCACCAGGCACAACTTGGTATTTAAAGCGCACCTTATCAACCCCTGCAAATAGATATAAATACCCATCTTCTGCGGTCATATTTTCACTAATAAAACCTAATACACCGGCTACTTGAGCCATCGCTTCAACCATCAACACGCCTGGCATGATAGGCTCTTGTGGAAAATGTCCCTGAAAAAACTCTTCATTGATACTCAAGTTTTTATAGGCAGTAATCCACTCACCAGGACGGCATGCGGTAACCCTATCTACCAACATAAAAGGATAACGATGTGGCAAATAATGCTTTAATACATCATATTTTAATGGCAATGTTAGTTGTCTTTGTGCCAATGCGGCAACGTCTTGCTCAGTGACTAAATGTGAGTCATCATAAGTCTGGTGATTTGCTTGAGGCATACATACTTCCTTATATTCGTATGCGCATATTGATTTATGCACACCTTTATTTATAAACTAGCTTTGACTTTTATCAATATCAAAAGTTAGTAATATTCATGAATAAAAATAAGCGTTATTTTTTACCCAATTGCCGAAAACGTACCGCAGCACGTCGCCAATCTGCTGATGGCATCGCCACTGTACCCGACGAATAAGATCCCGATTGAGTAATCGACTTGGTTACCAAGGTCGTACCAGTAATGGTGACATCATCTGTAATGGTTAAATGACCAGATATACCCACTGCCCCACCAATCATACAACGCTTACCAATGTGTGCACTACCTGCTATCCCCGTTTTGGCAGCGATGGCTGTACCTGCACCGATAATGACATTATGAGCAATCTGTACTTGATTATCTATAATAACGTTATCTTCGATAATGGTATCTGCAATCGCACCCCGATCAATACAGGTATGACTGCCAATACGAACACGATCACCTATTATCACCCGACCAAGCTGAGCTATTCGCTCCCAACCTAATTTGGCAGGATTGCTACTTGGAGCAAAGCCAAAACCATCTGAGCCAATACTGGCATGCGCATGCACTCGTACTGCTTGACCAAGCTCACAGTGATGTGCAACAACCACTTGTGACATCAAAACACAATCACTGCCTAATATAGCGCCCTCTTCTATTACCACTTGATTAGCCAAATAACAGCGATCACCAATAATAACATCATCACCAATCACACAATAAGCACCAATATAAACACCGGCTCCAATTTGTGCAGACTCCGCAATGATGGCAGTTGGATGAATACTTGCTTCTTTATTTGTTTGACTGCCTGATTTATCCTCTGGGTTTTTAACCTTAGAATGATTGCTCACGTTATCAGTTGTTAAATGATTGGCTAAATGATCTTCAAATAACTGTGATGCACTGGCATAAGCCAAATAAGGATTGTTAGTCATCAGTAACAAGCGATCATCTGCCACTTTATCTGCCTGTGCGGGGGTAATAATAATGGCACCTGCTTGTGAAGATGGTAGCGCATCTGCATAACGTGCATTTGCCAAAAAGCTAAGCTGATCATCTGTTGCTGTCGATAAACTGGCAACAGCTCGCAAACCTGTATTCAACTGGGTCTCATTGAGACTATGTTTATTGAGTACAGGCTGGCGCAGCTCTATGGCAGCAATAATTTGGGCAATAGTTACTTTAGTCATGATCTAGAATGTGCTACCAATCTGGAATTGAACATTTTCGGTTTGATCGCCTTCTTGATCATTAAATGGAAAAGCATAGCTGATTGAGATAGGACCAATGGGTGTGTACCATGTGATGCCCGCTCCGGCACTATAACGCAGTTTTTTATCTTGGGTAATTAGAGGAATATCTTGATACTTTTTACCATCTTGAATCGTACCATTATAATTTTTACCCTCATAGCTAAAGGTTTTATTTTCTTTATCGGTGGTATCAAATACTTGTCCACCTTCGACAAAGAGTACAGGGCGTACTTGATCTGCCCAATCTCCTTTAAATGGCATCGGTAAAATGAGCTCAGTACCAAAGGTTGCCAACGCATTACCCCCCACTTTTTCTGGTCGATACGTCACACCATCAACCTGAGTTTGATAAAATGGTGCTGAGCGAGGCCCTAGACTAGAGGCATCATAGCCCCGCACTGAGCCATAGCCTCCTGCATAAAAGTTTTCATAGAAAGGCAGGTCATTACCATAGCCTAGTTTGGCATAACCACGAGCAATCAAGTCTTTGTATATTGGATGATAGATATTACCTTTATAAACCACTTTTTGATATGTTTGATCACCAAAGCCAATGGTTGCATCAACTGAATGACTCATACCACGAGTCGGAAATACAGGGCGATCAAGGCTACTATAATCCCAGCCTAACAACAGATTATAAGTATTATAATCATTGTTAAAGCTGGTACGACCTTCATCTTTACCAGTATAAGTTTTTGCCTCACCACCACTATCTAGTAGCTCATGGACATTTGAAACCCCCATAAAGCGTCCACCACGTATTTCAGTATTATCAAAGTTAAAGCCTGCGCTTAGACGCTTCGTCTCATCGATGGGATAACTATAATTGACGGTTGCTCCATAAGAGTCAGTGACATAGTTACTGACGTTTTTATCATCATATTTTGTCTTTTTGTAATAAGCACTGACCCCTTGTGATACACCATTTTCGGTAAAATAAGGATTGGTGTAACCAAGACTATAAGAATCATACGTCTCTGAGCGCGACAACGCAGCATTGACTTTATTGCCTGTCCCTAAAAAGTTACGTTGACTCAAATCCACCTGAAAGGTAAAACCACCACTTTGAGAATAACCAGCGGCAATTGTTGAACTACCTGATGGCTGCTCAACGACGGTATAATTGACATCGATTTGATCTGGAGTATTAGGCACAGGACGAATATCAACATTAACTGACTTAAAATAACCTGTGCGCATGAGGCGAGCTCTAGATTGTGCTATTTTATCATTTGAAGCCAATGCGCCTTCTAGCTGACGCATCTCACGGCGCAATACTTCATCCACCGTTTTTAGATTACCAGCAAAGTTGATACGACGCACATAAACAGGGCGCGCAGGATCAATAAAATAGTCAATATCAACGGTTTTGGTCTCATCATTAATACGTGGCACAGGACGTATTTGGGCAAAATAATAGCCGTCATCACCATAACGTGTTTGCAGTGCAGCAGTTGTTTCATCCAAACTGCGCTGAGAATACTGCTCATTGGCTGCAAAACTAATATCTTTTTTTAAGGTTGCCACATCATACTTTGGCTCACCTAAGAAGTTCACTTCACCAAATTTATATTGATCGCCTTCTGTAACACTCACTTCTATAAAGATATTTTTTTTATCTTCACTAATATTTAATATGGCATTATCAATATTAAATCTAACAAAGCCATCATTTTGATACAGTGCTTTGAGATTCTCAAGACTGGCAGCCAGCTTTTCTTTGGCATAACGATCTGATTTAGATAGTACTCGTGTCCAAGAAGCTTCTTTAACAGCAAACACATCTTTGATGTCTTCATCACTAAAGTGCTGATTACCAATGATATTAATATCCACAACTTTCGCAGGTTTACCTTCAATAAATCGAATGTCTAATTTGACACGATTTCCATCTAGTAGAGTCTGCTTAACTTCAATATCACTATTATAATAACCTTGTGAGATGTATTGTTGTTGTAGCTCATTAGCAACCGCTTGTAGTGTTGATTGTTTGAGTACATCACCAACTGCTAAACCTGCTGCTTTTAGACCTTGCTGTAACCCATCTTTTGGAATGAGTTTATTACCTTCAAAATCAACTTCAGCAATGATGGGACGCTCCACCATATAATAAGTCAGCCTACCATCTTCTACTTTTGCTTGAATATTAGCAAAATTACCTGTGGCATAAAGGGCTTCAATACTTTGTGCCAGTGCTGGATCTGTCACTGTATCACCAATGTTTATAGGCAATATAGGATATAAACTATCTACTGTCTGTCTTTGTAGACCCGAAAACTCAATATCAGTGACGACAAACTGCTCAGCATGAGCAGAAACGGTAACTAAAGCTGCCAATACAGGCACACTTAAGAGTTGAATACTTAAAGATAAAGGCTTACGCATAAATATTTTCCGTAAATAAAATCTTGCTAACGTTAAAATGGATAACTTATGTTGTCTAATATTACAATAAACAGTGAAAGCTTACATTCAGATTTGTTATTCAAACTTATGTAATAAAATTAATTTTTTTGGCTAAATTTTTATATTATATCTTGTCATATGATGAATATCATACCATTAACTTTATAAGCAACTTTACAATAAACGGCTGATATCATTACCAATCGCTAATATCATAAATCCAAGCAATAATAACAAGCCTAAATTAAATCCCATCGCCTGTACCCCCTCAGATAATGGCTTACCACGAATAAGCTCAACAGAATAATAGAGGATATGCCCACCATCGAGAACAGGAATAGGCAACAAGTTTAAGACGGCCAGACTTAAGCTAATAATGGCTGTGGTTGATAACACCATCTCCCAACTAATCTCAAAACTTTGTTTTGCTACTTTAGCAATGGTGATAGGTCCTGACAAATTATCAAGCCCTATCATTCCTGAGATCATTTTACCCATTGATGACAAGGTCATGGTGGTCAGTTGTGCTGTCTTATCAAATGACTTGCCCAACGCTGCTAAAGGAGAATACGCCACCATTGTTTTATACTCATCAGGAACAACAACATCGACATCAACAGGTACAACTGCTGCTCCAATCTGTCCAATGTGATGTCCCATATTGTCTTTTTTACCTTGTGGCATAATCTGTAGCTTAACGGATTGCCCATCTCGTAATACCATAAAATCTAGCAAAGTCTCAGGATTATCTCTAATAATATAAGTGGCACTAATCCAGTCATGAACATCCACACCATTGATACTCAGTAATTTATCACCAACTTGCATACCCTGACGAATGGCTGCACCATCTGCTGTTAACTTGCCAATTACTGGCTCAATATGCGGTTGCCAAGGTAGTACACCTAAGCTAGCTAACGCATCTTGCCCCCTATCATCACCTTGCATAAATGAGTGCAACGGTACTTGATAGCTCTTAATAGCTGCTACTGTGTTGGTGTTGTTATTAGCAGTATAAGGCTGCACCGCCACCTGCAAAGTACCTGTTTCACCCATTCTATCAGCCAAACGATAATTGATCTCTTCCCAAGTTTGCACAAAATGATCATCAATGGCAATGATTTTATCGCCCACAGGCAAATTTGCAATCGCCGCAGGGGTATTGGGTAATACGCTACCAATACGTGTATTTAATTGCTCAGAAGGGGTTAAAAATAACACCCAAAATAGGAAAATGGCAATGATGAAATTCATCAACGGGCCTGCGGCAGCAATGGCAATTTTTTTCAGTGGCGTTTGGTTATTAAATGCCAAATGTTTTTCTGACTCTGCCACCTCACCTTCACGCTCATCGAGCATCTTAACATAACCACCTAATGGCAATGCTGACAATCGGTAGTTAATGCCTGTTTTTTTACTTGTCCAGCCAAATAACTTCGGTCCAAACCCTATTGAGTAAGTCAATACTTTGACTCCACATAAGCGAGCAACAATATAATGCCCCCACTCATGTAAAGCCACTAATGGTCCTAATACGACAATGGCTGCCAAAAAAGCAAGAAAAACTGTACTCATTGCTGACATAATAAGACCTCATTTGCTGCAAACTGACGTGCAATGGCATCCATTGCCATAATGTCCTCAAGACTATTGATTGACGAATTACCAAACCCAGAATTAGATGCTATCTTGTCTAAGCTGCGCTCATTAATCAAGGCAATGTCGGTTAATTTAACTTTCGCCTCTATAAACGCTTGCACGGCTACCTCATTAGCAGCATTAAGGGTAATGGTCGCCAATACCCCTGTTTTCATAGCTTCACGAGCTAATTTAAGACAGGAAAATTTCGTCAAATCTGGTGCTAAAAATTGTAAATCAGCCAAATCATAAAGCGATAAGCTGGCAACACCACTATTAATACGCTCAGGATAACTAAGCGCATGTGCAATCGGTGTTTTCATATCTGGACTGCCCATTTGTGCCAAAAAACTACCATCACAGTACTCTACCAAAGAATGGACAATACTTTGTGGATGAATCACTACATGAATACTACTTTCTGGCAAATCAAACAAATGACAGGCTTCGATCAGCTCTAACCCTTTGTTCATCATGGTAGCAGAATCAATTGATATTTTTTGTCCCATGGACCAATTAGGATGTTTAACCGCCTCAGCTAAACTGGCCTTCTGCATATCCTCATAGGTTTTATGCAAAAAAGGTCCACCAGAGGCGGTTAACCATAACCGCTGCACACCATGCGTTTTTTGATGTATTTGTTGGTTATCTAACTGCACAGCAGCAGGCAAGCATTGATAAATGGCATTGTGCTCGGAATCTAGTGGCAACAAAATAGCATCATTATCACGCACTGCTTGCATCATTAAGCTGCCTGCCATCACCAAGGCTTCTTTATTGGCAAGCAAGATACGCTTTCCTGCCTGTGCTGCTGCCAATGTTGATGCCAGTCCTGCTGCCCCAACAATGGCAGCAACCACTGTATCTACTTGAGTATCGTTAGCAACTGCCACCAAACCCTGTTCACCACCAAGTACTTCTATGCTCAAATTAGCCGCTTTAATCCGCTCAGCAAATGTATCGACTTGCTGTACTGGTACTACCACACACTTAGGTTGAAATTGCTGACATAATGCAAAGAGCTTATCTAACCGACTATGACCAGACAAGGCATAAACAGAAAAACGCTCAGGGTGAGCGGCTAATAGGGCAAGTGTACTATCACCGATAGAGCCCGTCGCTCCCAAAACTGCTACATGCTGAGTCATATTTTTATATACCTTGAATACCAATCAATCTAAAACCAACAGAACAATCTTAATATACTGATAAATTAAAAATGCCTGCTAATTGCAACAACCAACAGCCTAACGCAAAAATAGGTGTCGCAGATAATAACGAATCAATGCGATCTAATACACCACCATGCCCTGGTAAAATCGTACCCGAATCCTTCACACCTGCTCTGCGCTTGAGCATAGATTCAAATAAATCACCAAGTACCGACGCCAAAATAGTTATTGCTGAGAGTAAAACAAAAGTCGCCAATGCTATACCAGACAAATGTAACTTGAAAATACTAATCGCAATGACAACCAATAGCCCTGTGATTAACCCACCTGCCAATCCTTCCATGCTTTTATTAGGAGATACATTGGGTGCCATCTTACGTCGACCCAGTTTGCGCCCCACAAAATAAGCGCCACTATCTGCACACCACACTAACATAAAGACATACATCAGCCACCATGGTGACTGTTGCCATAGAAAAAACATCGCTGTGATAGATGCAGTTAATATGACCACTCCCATTAATGATAAACGTCTGCCATACCAGTTAGTTTTATCTGGAAACTTAGTTACCCATGACAGTGCCATGAGCCAAATTATCACTGATAAGCACCACCAAATCACCCAAACCTTTGGAAACATCAAAGTAATCATGGTAACTGCTAATACCAAAAGGACAAAACGGGCTGGTAGTCGCCACCTTGGCATCAGCTTTGTCCACTCATGAGCAGCGATTGTCACACCCACTGCTAATAGAGGAACAAATAAAATGGGGGAGTTACTTGCAAATAAAGCAACGCCAACGATAATGACTAAAATAATTGCCGTTTTGATTCGTTGCCACATAAATTCAATGCCTTACTGCCAAAAGAAACGATAAAAAAGAGAGAAATAATTGTTGTTATACTTTATATATTACGTTAAAAAATAGGATTACGTTAAAATCTTGTATTTATAATATAAATGCGATAGGTAGAATAAAAGATAGATAAAACTATTAACAAGACTCTATTTGCTCACTGGTCTTGCCAAAACGGCGTTGCCGCTGTGCAAACTGCTCTAACATCATTGCCAATTCTGTGGCATCAAACTGAGGCCATAAGGTATCGGTAAAAAACAGCTCTGCATACGCTGATTGCCACAATAAAAAATTAGAGATACGATACTCACCGCCGGTGCGAATCAACATATCGACAGCTGGCAAATCTCCTAGCTGCATATACGCATTCATCTGTGTTTCATTCACTTGCTCAGCACTTAGTTGTCCCGATTCTACTTGCTGCGCCAACTGACGGGCAGCATTAGCAATATCCCACTGCCCACCATAACTAATGGCAATCACTAATGTCATGGCATCAAAATGTGCTGTCTTTGCTTCTGCATCTGCCATTAAGTCTCGCAAATCCTCTGCTAGCTGACTGCGATCACCAATAAAACGTAAACGAATATGATACTTATGCATACGTGGCATCTGCTCATAAATAGTGGCAGTTAATAGACGCATTAACAAGGCTACTTCTTCAGCAGGACGCTGCCAATTTTCACTAGAAAAAGCAAAAACCGTTAATACCTTGATACCCACTTGCAAACAATACTCAACGATGGGATCAAGGGCATCTTTGCCCATCACATGCCCCTGCCCTTTTGGCATGGCTCTGGCAGTAGCATAACGGTTATTGCCATCCATAATGATGGCAATATGTTTGGGTATACTGGCTAAATGTTGGATATTTTTAGTATCATCACTGTGAGCAGCCGTCTCTACTGAAGTCTGTTTTATCATCAATCAACTGCCCCTAGCCCAAATCTAAACACTCAATAAATAACAAAAAACACATAACAAAAATGTGCAAAAGAACCAATATAAATGATTTAAAGCGCCTTTAACGGAACAAACCATCATGGTATTAGAGTCTGTTGAACTTTCATCCCGTAATATTCAACAGACCCTAGCCTATACTTCCATCAATTCAGCTTCTTTATTCTCAAGCTTATTATCAATCATGGCGATATATTTATCAGTCAGCTTTTGAATCTCATCACTGGCACGACGCTCTTCATCTTCTGAAATTTCTTTTTCTTTTGCTAAGTCTTTTACATCACTTAACATATCACGGCGCACATTACGGATAGATACACGGCTATTTTCTGCTTCACCACGTGCCAATTTTTGCATATCACGGCGTGTCTCTTCAGTCAGCGCAGGCATGGGCACACGAATGACATCAGCGGTCATTGGATTTAAACCCAAATCTGCTTCACGAATGGCTTTATCGACAGCTTGTACCATAGTACGATCAAATGGCTGTACCAGTAGCGTGCGTGAATCTTCAACATTGACACTAGCTACCTGATTAAGCGGGGTATCTGCACCATAGTAACTCACCATCACACTCGATAACATACCAGGATGCGCACGCCCTGTACGTACTTTACTAAAAGCACTTTCTAACGCTTCGATGGTTTTTTTCATCCGCGCTTCGCCATCTTTTTTAATATCATTAATCATCTTATCTTCCTTTTAAAAACCTATTTATAAAGCAAATTATACAGCCAATGGTTAAATACACTCATGCTATCAATCCAAAATGTGTTTTTAATACTATCAGTTTAATACCATAAGTTTATCAATTCGATTCATACTCAATCATGAAAAATTAGTGGAATACTCGTGTTCCTTCTGTTTCACCCATGATGACATTCAGCAGCGCATTGGGTTTGGTCATATCAAATACTTGCAAAGGGACGTTATGCTCACGACATAAGGCAATGGCGGTCAAATCCATCACCCCCAGCTTTTGCTCTAACACTTCATCAAAGGTCAGCGCATCATATTTAATGGCATCATCATTGACACTTGGATCTTTGTCATAGACACCATCAACTTTGGTGGCTTTAAGAATAATACCCGCTTCAATCTCAATCCCACGTAAACACGCCGCGGTATCGGTAGTAAAAAATGGATTGCCCGTACCTGCGACAAAGATACATACTTCACCATTTTTAAGATAGCGAATGGCATTGCGGCTACTATAACTTTCGGTGACCTCACCAATAGGCAGGGCTGACATAAGACGAGTTTTGATATTACGACGCTCTAGCGCATCACGCATCGCCAGTCCATTCATCACAGTGGCAAGCATACCCATTTGGTCACCAGTCACTCGTCCAACCAGACCTTCTTTTTGTAACTGGCTACCACGATATAAATTACCACCACCGACCACAATACCTACTTGCACACCAAGTCCACAAAGGTGTGCAATAGACAAGCTCATTTTGTCCAAAACGGCAGTATCAATACCCATACCTTTACCACCTGCCAGTGCTTCACCAGATAGCTTTAGCAGGATACGAGAATAACAAGGATTATTATCAGACATGAAGACCCTTTTTTATAATTTATAATTAATGAAATGCAAACAGTGGTTAAACGGCAAAATTCTACCAAAAATTGCAGATATTTGATAGGGTAGATATGATAAGCTCAAACAAAGTAGTAAAGAATCATAGTAATATGAAGAAAATTAAGAAAGTAGCGACTATGTCTCTTCTAATTTCATCATAAAAATCAATAGCAATTTTTAAAAAAATTCACTTTTTAATAAGAATTTAATAAGAGTGAATAAGAAAACTTCCACCCATCACTAAATAGTAAGTTTATAATATACTGACATCAAATATGATTTTAGAAAGATAACTAACCATAATATTCCTGCTCCTATTTTATTAACAGTGTACTTCATAATGACAATCCCACATTCAATAAAACAGTCTATATCTTATCAATGCCAACAATATCCACAACAAAGCTGTATTTATACAGAGCATCAGCAAATAAGCTATGACAGCTTAGAAAAAACAATAAATCAATTAAATCAAAATCTTAATCAACACCTATCTATCTTACCCATACAACAAAATTCATCTATCACCATCGCTGTCTTATTACCCCAAACAATAGATAATTTAATCACCTGTTTGACATTACTGTGCCATCATACCTGCCTACCCCTAAATCCAAATTTAAAGGCAAATGAACATATTGAGTTATTAAAGTTAGCTCAAAGCAGTGTTTTAATCACCCAACAAGGCTTCGCTACAGAAACAGCAAAACTGGCATCACAACAGGGAATTACCATTCTCACCCTACAAGTAGCAGAGGTTAGTCATAACAACAATAATAACAATCAAACAGACCGACTCACGTTAGAATTATGGCAATCCAACCAAAACCAAACTAATAATAATACTGATAATAAGCCTTATAGCGAGCCAAATCCAAACGGCTCTAAATATCACGATGATTCAACTGAAACAGTCCGCTTGATATTACCCACCTCAGGCACAACAGGGCAACCAAAACTTGTTGGCTTAACAGATAACCAACTATTAACTGCAACACAAGTGATTATCGATACCTTACAATTAACACAAAAAGACTGTGGCTTGCACGCCATGCCTATGTATCATATTGGTACATTTGTTGATATGTTACTTGTGCCTTTATTATCTGGTGGCAGCTTGTTTGTTAGACAAATTCAACAAACCCAACAAATCGTAAATACCTTATGCACTGATAAGATAACTTGGTATCAGTGCGTCCCCACCATGCTTAGCGACTTGATACGTCATGCCAACCCTCAACTAAACGCTCAACTACGTTTTATTCGTTCAGTATCCTCACCCTTATCACAACAACTACAAGATGAATTTGTGAGCCATTATCATATCCCCATCATTCCTATGTATGGTATGACCGAGGCAGCAGGACAAATCACCAGTTGGGGATTAGATACTTCATGGCAAAAACAAGACTCTGTTGGTAAAGTCTGTACCACGCAAGTGTGTATTATTGATGAACAACATAACCGCTTACCCTCACCACAAAAGGGGCAAATATGTATCACAGGCACACAAGTTATTACGGATTATTTTTATAACCCTTCCTCTCAAGATACTCATATCACTATTGATGGGCAAAAATGGCTAATGACAGGTGACCAAGGTTATATTGATAGCGATGGGTTTTTATTTATCACAGGTAGAATAAAAGAGCTGATTAATCGAGGTGGTGAAAAAATATCAGCACAATTTATTGATTTTGCATTAAACCAACACCCCATCGTTGCTGAGCTTGCCAGTTTTGCCATACCTCACCCCACATTAGGCGAGGAAGTGGCTGTGGCGGTTGTGCCAACGACTGATAAAAATTTACTCAATGAAGCGGCGGTAATAGACTCTATTTTAACTTATGCAAAATCGCAACTATCTACATTTCAACTCCCCAAACTTATCGTGCTGGTTGATAAATTACCAAAAACCAATAGTGGCAAAGTACAACGCCACCAATTATCGAAACAGTTTGCAAATCAGCACTTAACAAATTTCACAACCACGCCTAAAACCACCATCACAACAAAAAATGAGCCACTTGATGATAAGGAATATGCACAGCTTTTAATACAAATCAAAGCGTTATGGCAAAATATTTTAGAAGTTGAACAGATTAATGACGACGATGACTTTTTTTTGCTCGGTGGTGATTCTTTATCTGCGGCAACTTTTATTGACCAACTACAACAACACTACCCCACCCTATCAAATGATTGGTTAATTAACCTGTATGATTCACCAACGGCTGCTACCTTTACTGTAGCATTACAACAAGCACTAAATAAAACTCAGAACAAAAATAGCAACCAACCATCTGCTAATCTATCACAGCCAATCAATACAACAGACGCCCTACCGCCACTTGATGATTTTGTTAAAGATGGTTTGCGTGCTTATTTAACTGCTTGGTCTGGTAAACGAGTTGATAGCGAAGGATTGGTGGTGGTACACAATCCTGATGGTAGCCTCCCTCCTTTGTTTTGGTGTGTGCAAGCGCATCACGAACTAACCAATCTGGTGGCAGAACTGCCAAGTGACCTGCCTGTCTATGGCATGCGTTCTTTATACTGTATTCAAGAGCCTAAAGAGCGTGATAATGATGCACTTGCAGCTTATTATGCCAATGTTATCTTATCCCTTAATACTCAGCAGCCATATTATTTAGGGGGATTTTGTGAAGGGGCAACCATTATGCTTAAAGTTGCCCAATATTTACAACAGCAAGGTAAAACAGTGGCGTTATTATTGATGATTGATAAGTTTACTGATGAGCCATATCAAGGCAAAATTGCCACTTTTTGGACAACCAAAGACTTTCAAAACCAGCAAATTCGCCAATATATACAACAGCAACGACCACCCATTGCACAATTACGCCAAAAACAAGGCATGGTTTATGAGTGTGAGCAGTTTTTTTACCCTGAGCTTAAGTGGTTAGAAAAAAATCTTTCTGTTCATTCTATTTATTATTATGATTGTTGTCATGGTGATGAATTAAATATCGATTATATGCAACCGTTGGCACAAGATATATGGCATGAGATTCAGCAGACTGCTGATGATATGAATGGCTTATCTAATGACTTAAATAAGCAGATGACTCAAGCAGTTCACCCAGTCCAATTAACTACTCATGCACCACACACACAGCCCTATCAAATCAAAGCCAAACTTCCAAAGATAATGTATAAACGAAACAAACAACAGCAAATTCATATCACCCTTTGTAACACCAGTGAGCAAGATTGGCTAGCAACTGAGCAATCGGGATTAACTGTTTCAGCCCGTTGGCTTAATCATCGTGGTGAGTTTCGCCAGTTAGCAGGACAAGCTTTTTTGACTCAGCCACTTGCCATCAATCAATCTGTTGATTTAACTTTTGCGGTGGTCATTCCCGAAAAGTCCATGCCAAAATTTTATCAATTACAAATTGATTTGGTGCAAGAAGGTCATCATTGGTTTAGTGACTTAGCGTATGGATATTGTGCTTACCAACAACATATTATGATTGTTTAACGTTTAGTTATTTGAATTTAAAAGAAATAAGGATATAAAATGTATCAAAAAAGACGTTCTGCTTTTTATCGTGATTTTGCCCAAAGAGTTCAACAATATGGTGGTATGTATAATGCTCATCTGCATCTAGACCGTGTTAATACCCTAGATGAGGCATATATGACCATTAATAATCGCCCGATTTTAGATAATTCTTTTGTATCTCTACATAAAAAACACGCCTTAATATCTAATATTCATTCAGGGCTTGCCTATCAAGAGCAGGATTTGCGACGACGCGTCACGGAATGCCTAGATGAGATGGTCGCTTGTGGCACAGCCAATGCAGATAGTATGGTCGATGTGACTGCCGATGGGGTTGGTTTATCTGCACTCAACATACTATCGGATATCAAAAAACAATACCAAGACCAGCTACAAGTCAATCTTGCCGCTTACTCTCCCTTTGGCTTTAATGATGCTCACCCTGAGGCTTGGGAAGTTTTTTGTGAAGGAGTCAAACACGCTGACTTTATTGGTAGCTTGCCAGAGGCTGATGATACTGATGATTATCCTGATCATATTGGCTTTATGACTCATTGTGAACGTATGCTAGACTTGGCACAGCGGGAACAAAAATATATCCATGTACATACTGACCAACGTAACGATCCGTCAGAAACTGGCACGGAGCGTCTCATTACTGCCGTCAAAAACTTTGGCTCATTGGGATTAGATAAAAATAATCGACCCATGGTATGGGCAGTCCATGCCATCTCACCCTCAACTTATGAGGATAAACGCTTTGAGGCAATGGTTGAGGGTTTGGTTGAGAATGACATTGGTATTATCTGCTGCCCTTCTGCGGCAATCGGAATGCGGCAATTACGCCCCATTCAAACGCCAACTTATAACAGCATACCACGACTATTAGAGATGCTAACCGCAGGCGTACAGGTGCGTCTGGCATCTGATAATATTGCTGATATTTGCTCACCTACCACAACAGCCGACTTAACCGATGAAGTATTTGTTTTATCAGCAGCTTTAAGATTTTATCATACCGATATTTTGGCAAAGCTGGCGACTGATACGCCTTTGACGCAAAGTGATAAAAACTTTATAGCTGAACACCTAGAGCAAAACAATAAAGAAATTCAAAAGATTATTGAGCAACATTATCGCTAATCCAGCATGGATAAAACTTGGATTGATAAAGATAGCATTAGGGTCTGTTGAACATTCATCTTTGTAGGAAAAATTGAGATAAATTTGTCTTAATCAAGGCAATGAACGCAGGTAATATCAGGATATTGACGCAGAGTAAGGCAAATTTAGCCAATTTTTACACAAAAGTAGAACAAGCTGTATGCCTTGTAAATACTGACTTAACGGGGTGAATGTTCAACAGGCCCTAGTAAAAACATTCATAAAAACTGGAGTTTATACGATAGGTATGGACTCTTTATTACTCAAAAGTGACATGAAAGCGACATAAAAGGAACTTGGTATCAATATGAAATGGCTAATTAAAAAATTTGCTAAAAAAAAGCCGACCGCTTATTCACAACAAACGTCACCCGAAAATAAAACAGATACCCACACTATAGAACCACGACAACCCACGGTTTCTACTATTTCTACTAATAATCACAATACAACGGCTCAAACATCAATCCTCCAGTCACCAATTCCTCAGTCTTGCCAACAACCCAACTGGCGACTGGATTTATTAGAGCCAAATTTTGTCCAAAATCCTTATCCTTATTTTGCCTTTTTACGAGAGCATCAACCTCTGCATCGACTAGCAACAGGGGCTTGGGTTGTCACCCGTTATGAGGATATAAAAGCGTTACTGGCAGATGATAGACTTGGCAACACGCCATCTATCTATTCTGTATTACATCAACGCAACCATGAACGCTATGTGTGTGCTGATGTGGCACAACATTTAATCGCCTTTCAAGATGGTGATATTCATCAACTATTAAGAAAACAGTTAATCCGTGCCTTTAATCAGCCCATTAAAAATCAAAAAACACTTAGCCAAACCATTGCACACGATATTTTGCAACAAGCCATTAGCAAATCCAAACAATGCTATGCGGTCAAGGATTTTGGCTCACCAGTGGCATTAACCATCATCGCTAAATTATTAGGATTACCGATTGAGCATACAAATAACATAAACCCTACCACCATCAAACAATACACCAATGATTTTATCTATTTGTTTAGTCAGATACCATCGCAAAGCACTCGAGAACGTATTGACCAACATATTATTAAGTTACGTCAATATGTCCAACACGCTCTTACTCTTGCTATGCAAAATCAACACAACGAATCTAATGGTGAATCTGACAATACCACAGTGGCTATATTGGCAAAAGCGGTTAGTTTGGGACAATTGACACAACAACAAGCCATTGATAACTTGATACTGTTATTGGTCGATGGGGCAGAAAATGTGGATAGAATGATAGGCACAATGTTATGGCTATATACCCAATATCGACAAGATAACCAACAAAACAATCAGCAAAACAATCAGCAAACAGGTCAGCATCTTGATACAAATAGCCTTGATAAAAATAGAGAGCTAATACCTGCATTTGTTGAGGAATGTCTGCGACTACAAACACCTGTACAATTTGTGGGCAGAGTGGTACAGCAACCTTTTGACTTATATGGTGAACAGCTAAAACAAGGTCAAACAATACTACTGATGTTAGCCTCTGGCAATCGTGACCCAAGTATTTTTGAGCAACCCGATAAGTTTAATATTCATCGTCCAAAAAACTTTCAATTTACTTTTGGACGTGGAGCGCACACCTGTTTGGGTAATCAATTGGTTCGGCAAATATTATGTGACACCATGACTACCGTATTAGATATTGCACCCCATTACAGCATCAGTAGCACCCAACCACAGTGGCAAAGTCGTATTGGTCATCGCTGGATAGAGGATTTTTTGCTACAAATTTAATTAAATTAAACAAAACTAGCAAACAAATCATATTCACTCGCCTCATCAATGGTGACAGTAATAAACTCACCAACTTGTACCCTTTCATCAATATTATCGACATACACATGTCCATCAATCTCTGGGGCATCGGCATAACTGCGACAAATGGCAATGTTCTCTTCAGTATCAATCTCATCAACCAAAACTTTTAAAGTTTTCCCCACTTTTTCTTGTAATTTTTCCGCAGAGATTTGCTGTTGCAACGCCATAAATCTATCATAGCGTTGTTGCTTAATGTCCTCTGGTACAGGGTTTGGCAACTCATTTGCCACTGCCCCTTCCACCTCAGAATAGGTAAAACAGCCCACTCTATCTAAACGCGCTTGTTTCAGCCAATCGAGCAAATACTCAAAGTCCTCCTCGGTTTCCCCCGGAAAGCCCACCACAAAGGTAGAACGAATGACTATTTCAGGGCAAATCTCGCGCCATTTTTGGATACGCTCTAAGGTATTTTCGCTATGTGCAGGGCGTTTCATCGCCTTTAAAACACGTGGGCTGGCATGTTGAAAAGGTATATCCAGATAAGGCAACAATTTATGCTCACTCATCAACTCAACCACTTTATCGACATGCGGATATGGATACACATAATGCAAACGTACCCAAATACCCAAATTATTTAATGCTTGGCATAAATCATAAAACTTAGACTTTAACGGCATGCCATTCCAAAAGCTGGTTTTATATTTTAAGTCCACGCCATACGCCGAAGTATCTTGGGAAATCACCAACAGTTCTTTAACCCCTGCTTTTTTTAATGCCAATGCCTCATTCATCACTTTATCAATGGGATTAGATACCAAGTCGCCACGTAAACTGGGAATAATACAAAAGGTACAACGGTGATTACAGCCTTCTGAAATCTTAAGATAGGCATAATGCTTTGGTGTTAGCTTGATACCTGCATTATTGATTAAGTCTAACTTGGGGTCATAGGCGCGTGCTTCTTTTATCTTTTGGGGCATCGGCAAATGATGCGATACCGCTTGTATCACCTCGCCATAAGCGTGTGCGCCTGTCACCGCAAGCACAGCAGGGTGCATACTGCGAATTTTCTCCGCTTCTTTACCCAAACACCCTGTCACAATCACCCGACCATTTTTACTAATGGCTTCACCAATGCTGTCTAGTGACTCTTGCACTGCACTTTCGATAAAGCCGCAAGTATTGACCACCACCAAATCTGCCCCATCATAATCTTTGGCAACTTCATAACCCTCACGACTCAGCTCAGTAATAATACGCTCACTATCAACCAAAGCTTTGGGGCAACCGAGCGACACAAAACCCACTTTTGGCGCACTATTGGCATTGGCTTTGGTAGTGATGGGTAACTGTCCATCACTCATCTGTGCACTTTGTTCAATGTCACGATTTTGATTGTGGTTGGCTTTGTGGTGATAGGCAGGGGTATTACTAACTTTGTCACTAATTTTATCACTAATAGCAGCATTGGGGTGGTAAATAGAGACGGCAGAATCTGATAGGTGTAAGCTAGATTTGGACATGGCTAACCTTATGCAAGAGAATAGAAATTATATTTAACAAGGGCAATAAATTTTTGCCATTGTACTTTTTTTTGTTAGCAATCACCAGTCAAGGCTTGGATTTAACTGTTTTGCTGCTTGCTTTGGATTTAAATCTGAATGGCAATTGCGATACCCTCTATCGAATCATTCTATTAACATTATATTGATAAGCCATTTTTACAAATTATTTTTATGGTCTATTATTGTGCATTATGCAGGCATAAAGTCACTAAAACAGCACAATTCATAAGATATATGTTTTATTTTGGTGCATTTTCTGCTAATAATGACTTATGCTTCATTAAATGAATCATCAAATGAGTGCAACGACTGCCTTTATGACAGCCATTGCTTGTATGGAATCAAACTTGCAACTTATCACTTATAAGCCTTGTTAGGACAATGGTAGGTTATGGTAGTTATTTTATAAATGATACGCCACTCTCAACTTATAAGACCCCCTCCTAACCTCCCCCTTAAAAAGGGAGAGGAACTGGTTTTTAAGTCCTCCCCTTACTTCAAGGGGAGGGTATGGGAGGGGTCATATAT
>NZ_VFYU01000031.1 GCF_021012795.1 Psychrobacter sp. I-STPA10
GGGTTAGGGGGAGGGTTGGGGTATAAAACTTTGAAAAATTAACAGTAGTATAAAAAACTATCCGTTTACTTTATCACTTAGCTTCACCAACCACTTTACCAAATAAACGTACTCGGCTGATACCACCATCTGGGAAAATATTTACTCGAATATGGGTAATGGCAGTGTCTTTTGCCCAGTCAGCGATTTGGTCAAATTCATGCACATTATCGGCTGATAGTGATTGTGGCTCTAGCAGTGTTTGCCAAAACATACTTTGGGTGACTAAGGTAGCGTCAGGGGTATTTGGAGCATAGACCGCTTGAATAGATACTTTATCAGGGAAGTTACCTTTAAAATAAGCGGTATCAATTTCGATATTTTCGACAATACCTGCCTGTCCCAAAGCAATGATACACCAGTCGTTACCGGGTTCACGACGACGGCGAGTTTCCCAACCTTCGCCCATGTTTGGTGCTTTGTTGGGTAGCAATAGGTTTTCTACCGCCCCAAAGTGAGCGTCATTACAAGCGATGGCTCGTCCACCATTTAACGCACCGACTAGGTCGATTTGACCTTTGTCATTCGCCCCATTGTTATTGGCATCATCTTGAGCAAAGACAATATCACCATACACACGTAGGCGAGCGATACCGCCATCAGGATAGATGTTTAGGCGTAAATGAGTGATGACTTGCTCAGATTGACAAGGTAAAAAGTGATGGCTATTGCCTTGTAGGGCAGTCATATCAAGTAGCGTTTGCCAATCTTGGCTGTCCCAGTCGTCTTTATTAAAGCTGTCCGCTTTACTGTTACCACGAAGTTCAGGGGCAGAGAGGGCGTCAACACTGGCAGAAGAGGGGTAGTTACCCGTAAAGTGGCTGGTATCAATATCTAGCCCTGCAATATGGGTCGGACGTGCCAACTCGATGACCAGATAATCATAACCCAGATGACGTTTACGGCGAGTTTCCCAACCGTCCATCCATTTGCCGTTATCATCAAATTTACCAACGATAAAGGTCGGAATATCAGGGCTTAAAATACGCTCTTTGGGGGCAAAAAAGTCATCGGTGGCAAATAGGGCTTTTGCACCCAGACGGCTATCGGCAACATTGGTTTTTTTGCTAAAAGCGGGTAGGGTTTCAGGTAGGTTGTCTGCAACGATATGTTGTCCAACTTGTTGATTACTATGGCTCATTTTGTTTCCTTTGTCATATATTTTGGAAAGTTTGGCTAAGGTGGTTTGTTCGTATTGTAAAAAGTATGCTACCCCCTCCCTAACCCTCCCCCAAAGGGGGAGGGAGCTATTTCCCCTCCTTTTAGGAATTTCTATTTAAAGAAATTCCCTTGCGAGGCTAAAATTGCAGTGCAATTTTTTAACGCCTCTCAGGGAGGAGGCTAGGAGGGGGTTATCCTGTTAGAACATTGCTAAGAATAAGTTATAGAGATTACAACCAATCGACGGTATTGTCCGCAGTGACAGGGTGGTTTTCATACCAATGCTTGGCAATCTCATCACGGCGACACACCCAAACGTCAGGTTTACTGGTGATGTATTGCAAGAATTTTTTCAGAGCGACAATACGTCCTGCCCGCCCAATCATACGGCAATGTAAGCCGATAGACAGCATTTTGGGTGTGTGTTCGCCTTCTTCATATAGGGTATCAAAGCTGTCTTTGAGATATTGGTAAAAAGGTTCAGCATTGGTATAGCCGGGGCTTGAGGCAAAGCGCATGTCATTGGTTTCTAGCGAGTAGGGGATAACCAAATGTGGTTTACGGACGATAAGCTCACCCTCGCTCGTTTGTTTTGAGGTTTTGACGTTGACCCAGTAAGGTAGTTCATCGGCATACGAGTCGCTGTCATAAGTGTAGCCACCTTGCTCAACGACTAGCTCACGAGTGTTGGGGCTGTCACGTCCTGTATACCAACCGACAGGTTGCCAACCGAGCATGTCTTTAAAGATTTGCGTTGCTTGCTCGATGTGCTGACGTTCGGTTTCCCGATACATATATTGATACGTTATCCAACGCAAGCCATGACTGGCGATTTCATGACCGTCTTCTAATACTCGCTCAATAATGTGCGGTGATTTTTGCGCCGCAGCAGCACAGGTAAAGGTAGTCAGTGGTAAGCCGTATTCTTTAAATACGTCGAGCACTCGCCAAACCCCGACTCGGCTGCCATATTCAAACGCCGATTCGATGGATTGGTGGCGGTTGTTAAACTCTGGTGTGCCAAGAATATCCGATAAAAAGCGTTCTGATTGTCCATCGCCATGAATAACGCTGTTTTCTGCTCCTTCTTCGATATTGAGCACAAATTGTACCGCGATTTTTGCCCCACCTTTCCAGTTGGCTTTGGGTGGGTTGCCAGCATAGCCTTTCATATCACGAGGGTAGCTGGCATGGTCAAAAATATCATTGACCTGTGTGGTTTGTTGCGATTGAGAGGTATTGCTCATTTTATACTCCAAGTTTTGGGTTATTTATTAACTTTACAAACCCTTATGATTGTTTTTTCATCAATAACCAGTAGAAAAAGCCGCCTAGTATTGCGCCTAGTAAAAATCCATAGCCTTCAAGCTTAGATAGAGCAGGCACTAATACGGTGGCAATAGAAAAGATACCACCTAAAACAAAGGCAATGACTGCATTAATGTTCCAGCCTTTATGATAATAATAGGTACCAGTTGGGCTGTCATTAAATAACTCATTAACATCAAGCTGTTGTTTTTTAATCAAATAATAGTCAGCAACTAAAATCCCAAAGAATGGGGCAATCACTGCACCAACAGCATTGACAAAGCCAACGATACCAATTTGACTGATAAAAGAGAGCCACAATGCTCCTACAAAAAAGGCAATTATGGCGGTAATAATGCCACCTTTACGAAAGCTGATATGCTTGGGGAATAAGTTTGCCAAATCATACGCAGGTGGAATAAAGTTGGCAACCATATTAATGCCAACCGTTGCGGCAAAAAAGGTAAGGGCAGCGACAATGGTCAATGGCAAAGTGTCGACACGGTCAACAATATCTGATGGATTGGTCATCGCCTCATTAAAAAGTACCAATGTGCCTGCGGTAATCACTAAGGCAATAAATGAGAAAAATGCCATATTAATGGGTAAGCCGATTAAATTACCCAGTTTCATATCTCGTTCACTGCGTAAAAAACGTGAAAAATCGCCAAAGTTAATCACCACTGCTGCAAAGTATGCCACCATCGTACCGACAATCGCAGTAAAGGCAAAAAATGGACTACCATCATAATTATTATCTGCTGAAAATATGCTGTCAATGGCAGGTAATAAGGCGTCCCCTGCTTGATACCAAATCATACCCATCAACACAATCATAACGACATAAACCAAAGGTCCTGCCCAGTTTAAAAAACGCTTGATGGGTTCAATACCAAACCAAAATAACATTAGCTGAAACAGCCAAACCATAATAAAAGCAATCCATGCGGTTGTGGTTAGCCCCAAAAAGCTGCCTTCTACTTCACCAAAGATAATGTTAAGCAAAATAGTTACAGCAGTTGAGGCAAAGTAAGTCTGTACCCCATACCAAAAAATACCAATAATTGCCCGTAATACTGCTGGCAGGTTTGCACCATTCACCCCCAAGCTGGCACGAATTAACACAGGAAAAGGAATGCCATATTTGACACTGGGTCGCCCTGTTAGATTGACCATTAGCATTACCACAAAGCCTGCAACAATGATGGCAAGCATCACCCACCAACCACTTAACCCATAGGTCAAAAATAACGAGGCAGCTAAGGTATAACCAAATAAACTTTGAATGTCATTTGACCAGACATTAAAAATCTCAAACCAGCCCCAACTGCGCTCATTTTCTTTAAGTGGTGCTAAGTCTTCATTGTAAAGTCTGGATTGGGTGTTGTGGACATCTAGATGATGTGAATGATGTGGGTCATGTTCCCTCATGGTTGGTACTCCTATAAAAAATAGTTAATGATGGTCTTAATAATCATAACCAAACATTAACAAATATCACATCAAATGGCGCAAATTTTTTTGACCCTTTATTCATTTTTAATGTTTATAACGATTATGACAGCGATACAGTAATGATACTGTACTGTATTTTACAACCCCGATACATACGCCACCAACTGCTGTCTTTCACTATCAGTCATTTGGGTTAAATTACCCAATGGCATATACTTGGTTTGTACCGCAGGTACAATTTTGGCTTTGTGGGTTTTTAAATCTTCCACCGTTTGCAAAATAATACCTTGTGGTGGGGCGTTAAAGCCTGCTTGGGTAGGCTGTGCAGAATGACACGTGCTACAACGCTGATGCACGATTGCCAAAATTGCCTCGCTTGCATCTGCTGATGTGGCTTCTGCTTGATTGTCAGTCGTCGCTACTTCTGTATTTTCTGTGGTTTGAGCTGCTGTATCATCGTTGGTACTATTAGCATTGGTTTGAGTGGTTGGCTGTTCATGGTCATGTGGGTCTGTTGGGTTGGGTGCTGCTTCAGTAGAGGTAGTTTGTACTGGCGCAGCAGCAACTGCCTCGACTGGCTCAGGACGCATCCAAATAATCAAAAATACGGTCAAAATGGCAGGAATCACCAAATAACGAGGACGTTTAAAGCCACGATGTTTGAGGTTAAAGTAATGACGCACCGTTGCAGTAATGATACCGATAAATACCAACACCAACCAGCCATGCTTATGTGAATAAGTCATCGGATAGTGGTTACTAATCATGATAAAGATTAGTGGTAGGGTAAAGTAGTTATTCATCAATGAGCGGTTTTTGGCTTGTAGTGCCAATTCGGCAACTTCTTTGCCCGGTTTTTTGCCATCACGCACACACTGCACCAAGGCACGTTGGGCTGGCATGATGCCAAAAAACACATTACCTGCCATAATCGTACCCAAGATTGCACCCACATGGATATAAGCAGCACGAGAGCTAAATAATTGATAAGCCAGCCAGCTATCAAATACCATTAAGATAAAAATCAGCACACTAAAAATCAGCGCATTTTTACCCAGACGGCTACGCACAATGGCTTCGTAAGTAAAATAATTGCCAAACAAAAACAGCAAACTGGTGGCAACCGCTACAGAAGTGGAGCTAAAGGCAACTTTGCTGGGGTCAATCAAATAGGCTTGGGCATTAAAATAGTATACCAGCGTTAGCATGGTCATACCCGTCAGCCAAGTGGTGTAGGCTTCCCATTTAAACCAATGCAGTGTTGTCGGCATTTTTTCTGGCTCAAGCTTGTATTTGGCAATTTCATAAAAACCACCACCATGTACTGCCCACAAATCCCCAGAAATACCTTTATCTTGCTTCCATTTTGGTGGTTTTTCTAGGCTTAAATCGAGCCAAACAAAATAAAACGATGCCCCAATCCATGCAATCCCTGTGATGACATGAAACCATCGAAAAAATAACTGAAACCAATCAAGTAAATACGCACCCATGTTGCCACTGTCCTTTTGCTAAATTTTAACTATTTTTTAATATAAATAAATATAAAGTAAGAGGTTATGTTTGGTGAGTGGTTAAAACAAATAATTAAAAATAGCCTAAGCAACTAAAGGTTGCTTCCACTAACTTACCTGCAATTAACAACAACTTTGCACCAAATCACAAATTAATCAAATATTTACGAGCCGCGATAGGTGCTATAACCATGTGCGCTTAATAGTAATGGCACATGATAATGACTGCTATCAGAAACCACAAAATCAATGATGACTTGTGGATAAAAGGCAGTTAAGTGTTGTGCATCAAAATAGGCTTGGGTATCAAAAGTAAGGGTATAGCGTCCAGTGCTAAGTTTGCTATCAATATCACTGACAAACTGCCAACTGTCAGGGGTGACACGTCCATCATCATTGGTAGTACCGTTTGCCAGTAGGGTGGTGTCGTTATTAGCGTCAACTTTGTGTAAAGTGACGGCAATATTTGCGGCAGGTTTGCCAAGGTGGGTGTCTAAAATATGCGAGGATAAGGTGGCTGACGTATGGTCGGTCATGGTGGCTTCCTTTATGTTAAATGTGGTGTTAAAGATAACAGTAGTTATGAAACTATTAATTTGTAATAAGCTTAGTTAAACGTAAACGCGTAACCTTATTTTGCTCAGCAGCGGCATTTTGTAGCTCCTGCTGACGGCTATTAGGCAGGCGAGCTTGTAGCAAATCGAGCATTTGCTGTGCTGACTTGCCTGTGGCAAACACAATAAAAATAAAACCAAACTTATCCAAATAGGCTTGATTGCCATCGGCTAGGGCTTGCAAAGTGGCATCATCGGCATTATTTGCCCCTGATTGCTCATGCGCTGCACTGGCTTGGGTGTTGCGATATTTTTCTTTTAACGTTGCCACATTGCCAATCTGTGGGTGTCCTTCAAACGCTTGTAATAAATCCGCCTCTTGCATGGACTGCCAAATCTTATCGCTGCTGCTTAACAGGGAGTCGAGGTCAGCAAAAGGACGTTGGCTGGCAAGCTGTGTTGCCCAATTTTCACTGGTACAGCAGGTTAACAGCTGTTTTGTGGCATCATCGGCGGATAACTGGTTAAACTGGTTTAGGTTCACAATAGATTCCATCATAACGGATAAAAGATAACCTATTTTGCAAAAACCTGACCATTTGGTCAACTATTTTATGAAAAATATTTAATTTTAGGCTATTATTGGCTAATAAATTGTATTCTAGTTTGACCTAACCCATTAAAAATAGCCTAAGCAAAACTATAACCATTGACCTTATCCATTAATTCAACTCTTGATAAAGCCTAAAATATGAACACACATCGCAGTCAACAACAAATTCGTGAGCAAAACCAACAGCAAATACTAGCTGCTGCTGAGCATGAATTTATTAAACAAGGTTATAAAGGTGCGACCATGCAAGGCATTGCCGATAGGGCAGGGCTGCCTAAGGCAAATGTTCATTACTATTTTAAAAGTAAAAAAAACCTGTATCGGTCAGTATTAACTACCATCATTGATGAATGGAATGAAGGCTTGGTAAATATGACTGCTGATAGTGACCCCAAAGTGGTGATTACCCAGTTTATCCATGTCAAACTTGAGCAAGCGTTTACGCACCCCAATCGCCATAAGCTATTTGCCTTAGAAGTTATCAATGGCGCACCACATCTACAAGATTTTATGGCGACAACCATGAAGGCTTGGGCGGCAGATAAAGTGGAAGTGATGCAGGCATGGCACCGTCAAGGAAAAATCAGTATTGCCGACCCATTACAGTTATTATTTTTGTTGTGGGCAAGCACGCAGCGTTATGCTGAATTTGAAACAGAAATTTTGGGTTTAATAGACAAAAAAGCGTATGATGAGCAAGATAAGCAGCGGGCATTGGATTTTTTAGTACCGTTCATTTTACGAGGCTGTGGGCTTGAGTAGCGGTTAAATCTATCACAGTATTAAGCTGAGTTTAGGATAAGAGTCATTTTAAATATTTGATTTTAGATTATTTTATTTTTAACTACTCAAATACTCTAGCAAACTAGATAAGCTATACAAATTTTAGCCCAAATTCCAAGAGGCTTATAATTTGTAGTCTTTAATCATCTTAAGTTTAGCCTAAAATACTGATGTTTCTTATCCTGAACTAAGATTAATCTATGTGATTTTAGGCTGACTTATTATAACTTTTAAGATGCTATTTTTATTTTTTATCCTCAGTTACTTTTGCCTGATGATATTCTTGGCGGATTTTATCCAAGTCCACGCTAGGCTGTGGATATTGTGGGTGCATGGCTTTTAATGTATCAGCAAGGATTTGTGACACCACAAGGTTGCGATACCATTTATTATTGGCAGGGATAACATACCACGGAGCATCTTTGGTAGAAGTCGCTGACAGTGCGTCTTCAAAGGCTTGTGTGTAATCGTCCCACAATAGACGCTCGCTATAATCCGAGTCGCTGATTTTCCAGTTTTTGGCAGGATTATCAAGACGCTCAGCAAAGCGGTTAAGCTGTTCGTCTTTGCTGATATGCAAAAAGAATTTGACCACTTTGGTATTATTATCGGTGAGCAATGTTTCAAACTCTTTGATACGTTGATAGCGAGCTTTACAGGTTGGCATGTCGATAATTTTATGCACTCGAGTCACTAATACATCTTCATAATGTGAGCGATTAAACACCGCAATTTCCCCATGTGCAGGTGTATGTGGGTGTATCCGCCATAAAAAGTCGTGTGCCAATTCTTCAGCAGTAGGCTGTTTAAAGCCTGTCACTTTTGCCCCTTGTGGATTTAGGGCATTGATGACATGATTGACCGTACCATCTTTGCCTCCAGCGTCCAATGCTTGCAAAACAATCAGTAACGATTGCTTTTTTTCAGCATAAAGTTTGCTTTGCCATTTTGCCAATTTTTTGCAGTAGTCTGCTGTTTTCTCTAACGCTTTTTTTTCACTATAGCCGCCTGTATCACTGGGGTCAATATCGCTAAGCTTGAGTTTTTTACCTTGTTTTACTTGGTAATTTTGATAGTTATTATCTTTACTCATGGTTTATATTCCTTTTGTTATTATTACTGTTATTAAGCGTTAAGGTTTTCAATTTAGATTTTTGTGGCAGGGTTTAGCGGTGTGTTCACCGTAGCAATACTTTTTTTATGTTGCTCACTGCGATGATTAATCATTTTATCTGATACTTGACGAATGGCATCAATGATAAACATCCAGATAACATCGTATAAACAGACAAGGGCGACCATTTCCCAAGAGATGGCTTTAATAAACCAGCCAAAACCACACATGACAATAGCGATAACTTGGGTAACAGCGATTGCTCCAAATAAGATACCAGCAGGGTAAGGACGCTGAAAAAACCAGCCTTCAGAGCGGGTGATAAATAGCAATAAATGCCCACCAGTAACCAACTGTAAAAACATGATGGTTTGCAGCTCTGCTTCATTAGCAACACTAAACCATGAGTAAGTATCTGGGTGATGTAAAGCATTAAAGCCAAAGACCAGCAATACCACCGATTGAATGACTGAAAAAAAGCCGATAATGCCTGATAAGGGCAGTAATTTTTTCATTTCCCAATGGATTGGTTGTTTGCTAATTGACGTGTGGTCATAGGCGATAGCCATAATCGGCACATCATCAAGTAATGAAATAACCACAATCATCACAGCAGTTAAGGGTTGGAAATTAAGAAAAATGGACGAAATCACCACCAAAAACATAATCGACATGGTCAAAGCAACCCGATAAATGGTGTAACTGGTGATACGAGCAAAAATTTGCCGCGCCTCATTAATGGCAGTATTAATCACTGATAGCCCCGGTGCGGTCAAAATTAAGGCAGCCGCCCCACGTGCAGCATCTGTAGCTCCTGATACAGCCGTTCCACAGTTGGCTTGCTTTAATGCAGGGGCATCATTGACCCCATCACCTGTCATGGCAACGATATGCCCGCGCTGTTGCAGTGCTTTAACGATGGCATATTTGTGTTCAGGAAACACACGAGCAAAGCCATCTGCTGCCTCGATTTGGTCAGCAATGGCTTTAGGAACATTATCAGGGTCCATGTCTTTGGGGAATACATCTGAGGCAGTAAAGATATTTGTTCCCATGCCAAGCTGGCGGGCAGTTTCGATGGCAATGGCAGTATCATCACCTGTAATCATTTTTACCTTCACGCCTTTGGCATTTGCGGATTCAATAGTGGCTTTAGAGTCATCACGTGGTGGGTCAAACATCGGTAAAATACCCAGTAATGACCACGTTTTTCCGCCATCTTCTGAGCGTGCCACACCCAACGCCCGAGAGCCTTTGGCAGCAAGCTCACTGACCGTTTGATTGACCTTATCAACCACCTCTTGAGCAGGTTTTGCCAAATCCACCATTACTTGTGGCGCCCCTTTACTGACCATAAATTGCTTGCCTGCTGAGTCAGTGATAATCGCCTCACTGCGTTTGCCTACAGGGTCAAATGGGGTGAATTTTTGTACGGTGTAGGCTTTGGTGGCATTGGTATCGCTAAGTGCATCAATCACCGCCGTATCAATGGCATCATGGTCTTCACTACGTGAGGCTAATGCCCCTGCAAGGATACAATCTTGTGCGTCCTTGCCAGCGATGAGTACAGGTGTACCAAGTTTGAGTTGATTTTTGGTCAATGTGCCGGTTTTATCAGAGCATAAAATATCCACCCCTGCCATCTCTTCGATGGCAGATAATTTTGACACAATCGCTTTTTGTTTGGATAAATCCAATGCCCCTAAGGCAAGGGTAATGGAAAAGACAGTCGGCATTGCCACAGGAATTGAAGCAACCAATAATACCAAGACAAACTGCAAAATAGACAGTCCATCGTGCATACTCCAAGTATGAGTAACCACCATGTCATGATATAGGCGGAAGGCGACCATGATGGTTGCCAAAATCACCGCAATAATGATTAAGAAGTTACCAATTTGAAACATCGCTTTTTGGGCATGGCTGGCAGAGCCTGCATTGGCAACGAGTTTGGCAGTACGTCCAAAAAAGGTATTTGAGCCTGTGGCAATCACCACGGCTTCCATTTCACCTTGCTTAACGATGCTGCCTGAATACGCCTCATCACCCACTTTTTTATTAACAGGCAAAGACTCACCCGTTAAGGCAGCTTGGTCGATACTGGCAAAATCTCCCGATAATAAACGAATATCAGCAGGCACAATCATACCCAAACGAATTTTGACAATATCCCCCGGGACTAAGGTTGCAGCATCAATGTTTTGCCAGTTGCCATCACGTTTGGCTATTGCCTCAGGTGCGAGTCCTTTTTTTAGCGCAGATAGTGCATTTGAGGCTTTGCGGTCTTGCCACACTTCAATGGCAACGTTAAATAATAACAAGGTGGTAATAATGGCAAAATCTTCCCAATGCCCAATAAGCGCTGAAACAATCGCTGCTGCCTCAATCATATAAGCGATAGGTCCAGTAAAGTGTTTTAGCAACTTATGAGCAAAACTTTCTTCTTTTTCACTTAACGCATTTGAGCCATATTTATCCAGACGCTGTTTTGCTTCTGCTGCCGTCAACCCTTGCTCAGGATTGGTATTTAGCTTGCTAATGACAGCATCAATGGGGGCTTTTTCAAGGTCAAGTGAGGTTGAAGCTTTAGTAGCATCAGGAGTTTTTTTTTGTTGTTTTACATCATCCATTATCTTCTCCTTATTATGTATTAATAAAGTATAAGCATGCTATATTTTTATATTGTCATACAAAATTATGTATTATTTTATGATGAATATATTATTAGAATTGACTGGAGATGTCTTTTCAGTTTATTTTATTTTAGATTATTTTAGAACTAAAAGACTGCGTTACTATCGCCAGTAATACAATTAGCCTAATAAACTCAATTTATTTATATTGATAATAACAATCATCAATGACTATAAAAAATAGGTTTTAATATAACTATAATATTATTCAATATCGCTATTCTTTATCAAGTCATTTTTTAATAAGATTTAAACTTAGGACATAACAATATGGATGCCATTGTTCATCTTGCCCCACATACCTTGCAAATGACCACATTGGTTATCTTCTGTTTGACTTATCTTGGTATTGCTATTGGGCGCATTTATGGTTTGGCGCTTGATAGGACAGGTATTATTTTACTGGGTAGCATTGCCATGCTGGCGGTTGGCAGTGTTAGCTTAAAACAAGCAGTTGATAGTATCAGTGCGTCTTCAATGATTTTATTATTTTCTTTAATGGTGATTGCTTCACAATTACGACTGGCTGGCTTTTATCATCGAATTGCCATTTTTATTGCACAATATTTGGATAAACCTGCGGTTTTCCTTGCCATATTGATGGTTGCATCAGGATTTTTAGCTGCCTTTTTAAATAATGATGTGGTTTGCTTTGCCTTTGCACCTGTAGTTGCCCAAGCCACCCTCAACAAAGGTTACAATCCTGTGCCTTTTTTGATAGCACTTGCTCTTGCCAGCAATATTGGTTGCACATTAACCACCATTGGTAATGCACAAAATGTCTTGGTAGGGCAACTTGCACACCTTGATTTTGGAGCATATATGGCGTGGGTAGCAACACCAGTATGCTTAGCAATGGCAGCAGCTTATGGTGTGGTATATTTTTTGGGACGCAAGCAGTTTCATCTACCAGAAGGCAAAACACCCAGCCATAGCATCACTGATGATATGCCATTTAATACATGGCGGACAATCAAAGGTCTTGGAGCTTTAGCTATTATTGTATGTTTGTTTTTTACCGATATACCACACTATCTGGCAGCGTTAACGATGGCAGGGATATTATTATGTAGCCACCGTTTGAGTAGTAAGCAGGTATTACAAGGGGTGGACTGGCAGTTACTATTGCTTTTTACAGGACTGTTTGTGGTGGTTGGTGCTTTTCATCAATCTGGATTGGCACAGCAAGGGGTAGGGGTCTTAACGCACCACCATATTAATTTAGATAATCCATTTACTCTTGCTATTACCAGTGGCGTATTGAGCAACTTAATTAATAATTCAGCAGCAGTGATGCTATTGGTCAATGTCACCGACTTTAGCAACCCTGTGAATGGTTATGCACTGGCATTGTCAAACTCTTTTGCGGGTAATATGCTGTTAATTGGTAGTATGGCAAATATTGTTGTGGTGCAATATGCTGCTAACTTTGGTATCAAAATTAGTTTTGCTGAGTTTGCAAAATATGGTATTCCAACCGCACTTAGCTCATTTGCCATCTTATTAAGCTGGATGTGGATTATGCAATAAAATAAAACTTCTAATTTTTTGAATTTTTATCGCGTCGTATAAGCATTAACAACGTTATGCTGAATTTGAAACAGAAATTTTGGGTTTAATAGACAAAAAAGCGTATGATGAGCAAGATAAGCAGCGAGCATTGGATTTTTTAGTACCGTTTATTTTACGAAGCTGTGGGCTTGAGTGAAAGTTACTAAACCATAATTTAAAAAATACCCCAAAAAAATGAGGATAATTATCATGACTACCCATAATTTTTTTAATACGTTTTTTGATAGCTGTCATCAAAGAGCAGGTTGGCTGCTATTATTGCCGCTTAGCTTGACTGCATTACCTGCTCAAGCAGAGGCTATTGAGTTTGGTAGCGCAAGCGTGGTGATAGATACTGCCAAAGCGCAGCAAATTTTGCAAACGGCACAACAGCAGGTAGATTCGTTACCAGATACCAATGACCCAACCGAGATGGAAGCACGAGCGGTCTATTTATACACGGCTGAGCATTATCCGCTATTTACTCAGCAATTTATGAATATTTATGCAGATGCTGTTAGAGCAGTGAGCCCTAACTATAGCGATGAAGAGATGTTAAGAGGGTCGATATTGGCACTAAATGAGCGGGTACGTGGGGAAGTCTCTGGTCATTTTTACAAACAAAATATATTAAATGCAGCACAGCAGGCACAAATTGCAACGGGCTTTGTCAATGTTAAAGACAGCCAATCAGATGTGATTTATCAAGAATATATAGCACATGCAGAAGCTATTGAACAAAGCATGTTAGAAGAAATTGCTCAAAGAAGAGAGAATATTGCTCAAAGAAGAGAGAATATTGCTCAGAGAAGAGAGCATATTAGAAGAAACGAAGAAGAAATTGCTCAAAGAAGAGAGAATATTAGAAGAAACGAAGAGATTACTAGAAGAAACGAAGAGGAAATTGCTCAGAGAAGAGAGAATATTAGAAGAAACAATCGAACCATAGAAAACATTCGGAAGATTAAAGCGATGACAGGCGGTGCTGATAAATAAGTAGCTCTCAATTATTAAACCATTTAGAGTTCCACTCTCAACTTTATTTTCTAAAATCATATACCCCCTCCCATGTTTTGTACTATAAGCATAGCTTTTCGTCTTGCATCGCTAAATTAGGAAGGGGTAAAATATAAAATAGCCTAAGCAAAAAAAATAATATTTAAAACAAAAAGAACCCAAAAAAAAGAAAAAACCCTTATCAAATAAATAACAAGGATTTTTTAGTAAAAAACAAAAAATATAAACAACTTAAACCTGTTAATGAAAACTCAACAAACCCCTGACTCAGGTTTAGAAATCGCCCGCCATAACATTTTAAATAACACATCAAAATCAGCCGTCATCGGCTCAGATTTTTGTCGAATGATATGCATCAATCCCAAACGACTAATAAAACCCATAAACACATCTAATAAGATGTATAACGGCACATCATCGTTAAGCACATGCCGTTGCTGCCCATCTGAAAGTACCGTTAATAAGGCACTAAGCAACTCTTCATTTTCATAAATGGCAATATTACGATAACGTGATACCGGCACAGCAGTGGACAATACCATTACTGCGTCAGGATGATTATCTACAAAATCAAAACATACCCAAAGCGTTTTGCGTAGTCTATCTTGCACACTGTCAATACCTTGCAGATGGTCAATCATACGGGCAGCAAGACGCGCCAGCACTCGGTCGAGTATGGTATAGATAACCGTTTGTTTATCACCAAAATACTTATATAAAGTCTGTAAAGAAACATTTGCTGCTGTGGCGATTTGCATCATGGTTACTTCATTGGCATCGTGTCCTGCAAAAAGTTGAATCACTGCTTTTTCGATTTTATCTAATGTCGAGGTACGCATAGCAGACAGTGGTTTTAACTCTAATTTTTGCGTGGGTATCTTTTGGCTATCATGATATGAATCACTGCTTTTTTGATTGGCCAAATTACTCTCGTTATGAGTATGGGTGTTTGTACTCATATTATTTTACAATCCTTTTTGCTGATTTATTTGATAAGCGAATTTATCCGTCTTTATACATCATTATCAAAATTTAATCCAGTAAACAGTAATTTTCATTACTATTATATTAGTATAGGTTGCAGGCATTGATTTTTTTTGCCACTATGGTTTTTATCAGATGATTTTTTTGCAAAATTTCAGTTAAAAAGATGGTAATAGTAATATAAATTACCCTTATTAAGCAACTCTAATTTGCATAAAATCTGCAATTTCTTTTTCGTTATTTCATCACAGCAACCACCCTGTTTAAGGATAGACACAATGAGTATTGAGCATTTTAAATCAAATTGGATGACACAAGAGCATGAGATGTTGTATGACAGTGCATTAAAAATGTTTAAAAGCTGGGAGCAGTACGAAGAAAAATGGCTTACCAATGGAGTATTAGACCGTGCAGCATGGGAAGAAGCAGGGGAGATGGGATTTTTATGTGCGTCAATACCAGAGGAATATGGCGGGGCTGGTGGTGATTTTGGTCATGAAGCCGTCCTGATTTATGCACAAGCTGAAGCAAATCAGTCGGGTTTTGGTGGTTTGATTCATTCAGGCATCGTTGCTCCTTATATCCTTAATCATGGAACGGAAGAACAAAAAAAAGCATGGTTGCCAAAAATGGCAACGGCGGAATATATCTCTGCGATTGCCATGACTGAGCCAAGTACGGGGTCAGATTTACAAAATATCAAAACCACAGCGATAAAAGAGGGTGATGACTATATCATCAATGGTTCAAAAACTTTTATTACCAATGGGCAGCTTGCCAATCTTGTGATTATTGCCTGTAAAACAGACAAAGATAAGGGCGCACAAGGAATTTCTCTTATTGTGGTCGAGACCGATAAGACCGAAGGATTTGAGCGTGGGCGCAATCTAGATAAAATTGGGTTGTCTGCACAAGATACGTCTGAGCTATTTTTTAATAATATGCGTGTACCACAAAAAAATCTACTCGGTAGTGTCGAAGGTATGGGCTTTATGCAATTGATGCAAGAGCTTCCTCGTGAACGGCTAATTATTGCTTTGACGGGTGTGGGTGCGATGAAGCTGGGTATTGATTTGACGGTTAACTATACCAAAGAGCGGCAGGCGTTTGGTAAGCCCATCTTTAAGTTTCAAAATACCCGCTTTAAGTTAGCCGAATGTTATGCTGATTATCTGGCTTGCCGTAGTATGACCGATGCTGCTATTGAGGCGATTATGCAAAATAAACTAACTGTACCACAAGCGTCATTGATTAAATATTATGTCACCCAAAAGCAGTGTGAGGTGTTAGATGAGTGTTTACAGTTATTTGGTGGTTATGGTTATATGAAAGAATACCCAATCTCACGCTTATACGCTGATGCACGAGTACAAAAAATTTATGGCGGTACTAACGAAATTATGAAAGAGTTGGCATCACGCTTTATGTAGTCGCATCTCATCATCACCCTGTTCTATTTTTAGAGATACGCTTTAATAGCCTTGCTAACATATTTCTTCTAGCATGGCTCTTCTATAAAAGATAAAAAGGATTTTTTTATGACTCAAACAGCCTATATTTATGACACCGTACGTACCCCTCGTGGCAAAGGCAAAAAAGACGGTTCTTTGTATCAAGCCACGCCAATATGGTTGGTGCGTACATTGCTACAACAACTACAACAGCGTAATAATCTTGATACCAGTTTGGTCGATGATTTTGTGCTTGGCTGTGTCACGCCTATTGGTGAACAAGGCTCTGACCTTGCTCGGGTTGCCATATTAGATGCAGGTTGGCATCAGACAGTTGCAGGGGTTACTTTGTCTCGTTTTTGTGCCTCTGGACTGGAGTCGGTTAATTTAGCCGCTGCAAAGATTATGTCTGGTATGGAAGAGATGGTTGTTGCTGGTGGGGTGGAGTCGATGAGCCGCTTACCAATGGGTTCTGATGGTGGTGCATGGTATATGGACCCTCGGGTAAATCAAGCGACACAGTTTGTACCACAAGGTGTGGGGGCAGATACAATAGCAACGCTAGCAGGTTTTAGCCGTCAAGATGTTGATGCGTTTGCCACTGAGTCACATCGGCGTGCAGCTACGGCATGGGAAAAAGGCTATTTTGATAAGTCTGTTGTGCCTGTGACGGATATGAATGGTATGTTGCTGCTTGATAAAGATGAAACCATTCGCCCAAATACCAATGTAGAAATCCTCGCTGAATTAAACCCTTCATTTGCTATGGTCGGCACAATGGGCTTTGATAGCGTTATTTTAGATAAATATACCACCATCGAAAAAGTAAATCATGTTCACCATGCGGGTAATTCATCGGGTATTGTTGATGGCTCAGCACTGTGTTTACTCGGTAGTAAAGCAGCAGGAGAAAAAGCAGGGCTAAAACCTCGAGCAAAAGTAACCATGGCAGCGGTGATTGGTTCTGAGCCAACCATTATGTTGACTGGCCCTACGCCTGCCTGCCAAAAAGCGTTAGATAAAGCTGGTATGCAAGCTTCTGATATTGATTTGTGGGAAATTAATGAAGCCTTTGCTGCCGTACCTTTAAAAACGGCACGTGATTTTGGCGTAGCGCTTGATATTGTCAATGTTAATGGCGGTGCGATTGCGATGGGTCATCCACTGGGAGCAACTGGTTCAATCTTATTAATGACTGCACTAGATGAGCTAGAGCGTCGAAATCTAAACACTGCCATGATTACGTTATGTGTGGGTGCAGGTATGGGTATTGCGACTATTATTGAACGTGTTTAAGTGGCTATTTTTTCTAAAGAACATTAAGAGATAAGGGATAAAGGAATATAACATGACAACAGATAACGTAGATAGTGTAGATAGCATAAAGATCATAAATGATTTGGCGAATTTTTCGGCTGAGCGTGATAGTGATGGCATCGTAACTGTAACTATTAATCAAAGTGATCGTAAAATGAATGTCATTGGTGATGGTTTTAATCAATCATTTGCAAAGTTAACTGATGGCTTTGTTAATGATGATAAAGCCACAGGCTTAATTTTAACTTCGGGCAAAGAGACATTTATTGTTGGTGCGGATATTGATGCATTGGGCGATATCAATACTTATGAGCAGGCGTTTGAGTTGGTGGAAGATTTAAAGGGCAGTCTGCGTAAATTAGAAACTGCTGGCAAACCTGTGGTTGCTGCTATTACGGGCACAGCATTAGGTGGTGGTCTTGAGATTGCTTTGGCATGTCATCACCGTATTGTCATAGATTCACCCAAAACCAAATTGGGACTGCCTGAAGTAAAACTTGGCTTGCTGCCTGGTGGCGGTGGGACACAACGGCTGCCACGTTTGCTCGGTATTCAAAAAGCCTTAGAGCTGATGACGCAAGGTAAAGAGCTGCGTCCTGATGCAGCAAAAGCGATTGGTATGATTGATGACATCGCCAGTGATAAAGAGGATTTGCTTGCAAAAGCTAAAGCATGGATCAAAACCAATCCCAAGGCACAGCAACCTTGGGATAAAAAAGGATTTAAAATCTTAGGTGGCGATAGCAAGCACCCAAAAGTAGTACAAATATTTTCTATCGCGCCAGCAATGGCAAATCAAAAATCACATGGCAACTATCCTGCCATCACCCATATTATGTCGTGTGTATATGAAGGCTGTCTGGTCGATATAGATACTGGACTGCAAATTGAATCCCGTTATTTTGCCACTTGTGCGTTATCACAAGAGGCAAATAATATGATTAACACCTTATGGAAACAGCTTAATAAAATCAAAAAAGGTCAATCACGCCCTGAAGGTTTTGCGCGTAAACAAGTACACAAAGTAGCAGTACTTGGGGCAGGCATGATGGGGGCAGGTATTGCTTATGTCACTGCCAAAGCAGGTATTGAAGTGGTGTTATTAGATAGAGACATTGAATCTGCCAAAAAAGGCAAAGGCTATTCAGTTAAACTGCTAGATAAAGCCATTAGCCGTGGGCACTCGACTGTAGAGAAAAAACAAACACTGCTGGATTTAATTAAACCAACAATCTCTTATGATGATTTAAAAGACTGTGATTTGGTGATTGAAGCGGTATTTGAAGACCGTGAAATCAAAGCGGACTGTACCCATCAAAGTGAAGCGGTTATCCCTGAATCTGCGATATATGCTTCCAACACCTCAACCTTACCCATCACAAGCTTGGCAACAGTTAGCACCCGCCCAAACCAATTTATCGGTCTGCATTTTTTTTCACCTGTAGATAAAATGCCTTTGGTTGAGATTATCATGGGTAAACAAACCGATGATGAGACATTAGCCAAAGCCTTTGATTATGTGCTGCAAATTAACAAAACACCGATTGTGGTTAATGATAGTCGTGGTTTTTATACCTCACGTGTGTTTGCTACCTATGTCTCAGAAGGCATTGCCATGTTAGCAGAGGGTATCCACCCTCGTAGTATCGAAGTCGCTGGTTTAAAAGCAGGTATGCCAATGCCGCCACTTGCATTGCAAGATGAAGTATCACTCAGTCTAGTACGTCATATCACCGAGCAAAATAATCGTGATATGCAGGCTGAGGGCAAACCAGTAATCGTGCACCCCTCTTATGAGGTACTAAAAGTGGTTGGTGAAGAGCATGGTCGTGAAGGTAAAAAAATGGGTAAAGGCTTTTATGACTACCCAGAAAATGGCGAAAAACATTTATGGGCACAGCTAACCAATTTATTCCCAACCAAAGATAAGCAGCCACCGCAACAAGATTTGATTGACCGTTTGCTATTTATTCAAGCCAATGAGTCGGCAAAATGCTATGAAGAGAATGTCGTACGCTCAGTGTCTGATACCAATATTGGCTCAATATTTGGCTGGGGCTTTGCCCCACAGCATGGCGGTACATTGCAATTTATTAATGCCATGGGAGCAGATAAGTTTGTAGAGCGTAGCCGTGTATTAGCAAAAAAATATGGTGAGCGTTTTGAGCCTGCCAGCATCATCATAGAAAAAGCAGAAAAAGGGGAGGTATTTGTCGATGATGAATAAGCTAAATAATCAGATGTTAACTAATATGCAAGATTGTCTTACAGGATTGCGGGTGGTTGATTTAACCCGTAATTTACCCGGTCCTTTTGCCACCAGATTATTAGCAGATTTGGGGGCAGAAATCATTAAAATTGAACCAAAAAATGGTGATCCTGCACGTGCATTTGGCAGTATATTTGATGCGCTTAATCATGGTAAAACAACTAAAAAGGTTGATTTTAGAGACCCTCAAGGCATTGAAACCATCAAAGCGCATATCAAAGATGCTGATGTGATGCTTGATAGTTTTCGTCCTGATGTACTAGATGGTATGGGGCTAGATGCCAAAGCCTTACATGCTATTAACCCAAAACTGGTGATGGTCTCTATCACTGGTTATGGTGTACCAAGCTCACAACATGGCGATAACGCTAATGAGTGGACAAGCAAAGCAGGTCATGATATCAACTTTATGGCGATGAGTGGTGTCTTGGATCAACTCAAAACATCTGATGGCATACAAGCGATGCCAAACATTCAATTTGCTGATTTGGCAGGTGGTAGTGATACCGCAGTGATTGCTTTATTGGCAGCCGTTTTTGCCGCGCAGCGCACTGGGCAAGGGCGACACATTGCAGTAAGTATGACGCACAGTTTATATCATCACATGGTAATGCCAAAAGCCACAGGTGAACTGGTAAAATCAATGACAGGCTGTCAACCACAACCACAGCAAGATTTTTTAGGGGGAGTACTGCCCTGTTATCGGTTATATAAAACCGCCGACAACCGTTATATGGCAGTTGGTTCACTGGAGCTGAAATTTTGGCAAGGATTGTGTGAAGTGCTTAGGTTGCCCAAGCTTAAAAATCAACACTGGCAACGAGGTGTGCTACCCAATATGGACGCCAGTCTTGAGACGGCACAAAAAGTGGCACAAACATTTGCCAGCCAGCCATTATCGTATTGGCAAGAAAAATTTGCTGATGCCGATGTGTGTGTGACTCCAGTACTCAATTTAGATGAGGCAAGAGCACACCCATTGTTTGCCCATCAAGATGCGTATCAAGCCACGTCAGGTTGGCAAATAATAACGATGGCAGATAGCAAATAAGAATAATAAAGTGGTGGCTAAAAAAGGAACATAAGCACATGGAAAAATTTTGGACAAAAAACTATCCTGAAGGTGTGGTAGAGACGGTGGCTAATAATGAATACAATTCATTAACCCAATTTTTTGATGAAAACTTTGCCCTCTACAGCAAACGGGAGTTTAGTTCAAATATGGGGGTGACTTATACTTATGAGCAGATTGAGGAAATCTCTCATCATATTAGCGCTTGGTTGCAAAGCCGAGGGCTGGTAAAAGGTGACACCGTGGCACTGATGATGCCAAATGTGAATCAGTATATGCCAGTAGTCATTGCCATTATCCGTGCAGGTTTTATTGTTTCTTCCATTAATCCCATGTATACACCAAGAGAGCTAAAGCATCAACTTAATGATACCGAAGCATCTATTATTTTTATTCTTGAACCATTTTGTAAGACACTAGAAAAAATCATTGCTGAGACTAAAATAAACACTGTGGTTGTCAGTAAAATTGGCGATATGCTGGGCATGGTTAAAGGCACGATAGTGAATATCATGGCAAAGCATGTCAAAAAATCCATTCCCACACATCATTTGCAAACCAATAGCCAATATACCTTGACTGATTTTAAATCTGTGCTGGCAACAGGCAAAAAATTACCTTATTCACGTCCCATTCAACATATTGAAGATTTGGGTTTTATCCAATATACAGGTGGCACAACAGGGATTGCCAAAGGTGTGTTGTTAAGTCATCAAAATGTCATTTCAGGAACACTACAATTTGATGCATGGCTTGCACCAACTTATGAAAAAATGCCCAAAGATACCTTGATAAATACCATTATAGCGCTACCTATGTATCATTTTTATGCCTTTATGGTAGTGATGCTTGGTATTCGGACAGGACATCATTTTACCTTTATTACCAATCCGCGTGATTTAGATGGCTTTGTAAAAACTTTAGCCGCTCGTCCTTTTCATATCATTCCTGCGGTCAACACTTTATATCAAGGGCTTATCAGCCACCCTAATATTGATACGGTGGATTTTAAGCATCTGGTACTATCTATGTCTGGTGGTATGGCAGCCACGCCAGCAACCTCACAAAAATGGATTGATATGACGGGTACAGCATTAGTCCAAGGCTGGGGTATGACTGAAACGGTGGCAGTGGGAACGCTGAATCCTGTGATTGCAGGGGGTGATTTTACTGGTAAAGTGGGTATGCCGCTACCGGGTGTGGATTTTAGCATTCGTGATGATGATGGTAATGAAGTACCCATTGGTGAACAAGGTGAGATATGTATTAAAGGTGATAATGTCTCCATCGGCTATCATCATATTGATAATTCAGACTATTTTACTGATGATGGCTATTTAAAGACGGGAGATGTGGGGGCCATTCAAAAAGATGGTTATGTGACATTGTTTGACCGTAAAAAAGACATGCTGATTGTCAGTGGTTTTAATGTCTTTCCCAATGAAGTGGAAGGCGTGGTGGGTATGCACCCAAAAGTTGAGGAATGTGCGGTGGTGGGTATCGAAGATAGCAAACGTGGACAAGCGGTTAAAGCCTTTGTGGTTAAATCAGATGCCAGCCTTAGTAAGGAAGAACTGGTTGCGTATTGTAAAGAGAATTTAACTGGTTATAAATGTCCTCGGCATATTGAATTTTGTGATGAGTTACCAAAATCTACGGTAGGTAAAATTTTGCGCAACGAGCTGCGTGAAAAAGCACCTGTTCAATCCTAATCAGGTGCTTTTTAGTGCCGTCCTCTTAAAAAAGGGGAAGGGTTTATAAGCTACAACTGCCCAAACGGTGATAGCGCATTATGAAGGATATCTTGCGCTTCATCATCATTTTGTACCACGTTTTTACCGACAGCAGTACCTTGAGTATCCTCAGTAGCATTGCTATCTTTTAGTACATAGGCATAAGCCACTTTGCGCCCTTGCTCATCTATCTCCCAATACACTCCTTGAACCTCTGGCTCAAATCCCGGTAAACTATTGACCCCTTCTTGTAGTGCCAAGAAATACTCAAGTACTGCGCCGCCCCAAATCTCACCGGGTACAATACAATAAACGCCTGGTGGGTAGGGCAATGCACCCTCCATGGCAATGCGACCTTGAATGCGACTGATTGGCACCAGCTCAATTTCATTACGGATAAACGCATTATGGGCATCAAAGGCACGCATGGCAAGTTTTGGACGCTGCTCATATTCAAACATTTGCTGTTGCAGTTTATTTAGCTGATGTTTGGCATAAAAATTATGCAAGCGTTGGCACAACTCACCAATTTTTAGCTTACGATACTGTGGATAGGCTTTTGCCAAACTAGGCAAAACTTCAGCCACAGGACTGTTGGATTTGATATGCGCTTCAAAACGCACGATACGGGCGACCAAATGTTGGAATTTTGCCAATGTTTCGGCAGGGGTGAGCAAAAATAAAATGGAGTTTAAATCTGCTTTTTCGGGAATGACCGAGCTTTCACGTAAATAATGCGCCAAAATAACCGCAGGAATACCTGTGGCTTCATATTCACCCGTTTGCATGTCGATACCCGGTGTGGTGAGCAGCAATTTACAAGGGTCAATAAAATATTGATTGTTTTCATACAATTCAAAATCATGCCAGCGTGCGCCTGCCTCAAAGGCAAAAAAGCGAATGTCATTGGCAATGGTTTCAGTGTCATAATCTTGCCATGGCTTGCCTTCAATGGTAGGCGGTACAAACGGCTGAATCATGGTACAGGTATCAAGCAGCATTTTACGCGCTTCGATACCACCAATGATACATTCATGCCACATGCGTTGTCCTGCCTTGCCTTCGTGCATTTTTGCATTGACATCAAGTGAGGCAAACAACGGATAAAACGGACTGGTGGACACGTGCATCATAAAGGCATTGTTAAAGCGTTTATGGCTGACATAACGAGCTTGCCCGCTAATATGATTGTCTTTTTTGTGAATTTGTGAGGCTTGGGAAAATCCTGCCTGCTGTTTGTGTACCGATTGGGTGACCAAAATACCAGGGTCATCTGGCGTAAGCTCAAGTAGTAGCGGTGAGCAATCTCGCATCATCGGGATAAACTGCTCATAACCTACCCATGCGCTATCAAATAAAATATAGTCACACAAGTGACCAATTTTATCGACCACCTGACGGGCATTATAAATCGTACCGTCATAGGTACCAAGCTGAATCACAGCAAGGCGAAAAGGACGCTGGTTATCAGCACGCTCAGGGGCAACTTCTCGGATACGCTCACGAATGACGGCTTCATCAAAACAGTGTGCTGCAATACCGCCAATTAAGCCATAAGCGTTGCGGTCGGTTTCAAGATAAACGGCTGTACCACCACTCATACTCAGCGCACCTTGATACACTGACTTATGATTGTTGCGGTCAAATAACACCAAATCCCCATGCGCTACCAACGCACCAATGGCAATCTTATTAGAAGACGACGTGCCATTTAATACAAAATAAGTCTTGTCGGCATTAAATACTTTGGCGGCGTGCGCTTGCGCCTCGTAAGCGGGGCCTTCGTGAATCAGTAAATCACCCAAACCCACATCGGCATTACAAGAATCTGCACGAAATAGGGTTTCACCAAAATATAAAAAGAAGCGTCTGCCTGAGGGGTGGCGACGGAAAAACTGTCCACCTTGATGACCAGGGCAATCAAAAGCAGCATTGCCGTAATCGGTATATTCACGCAATGCCTGAAAAAATGGCGGGTCTAAAGTGTCAATATAGTGAGCCGCAGCAGCATTAACCAGTTGACCATTATAATATTTTTGGTCGTCGGCAAGCTCTAGTACCCCATAGATATGCGGTAGCCATTCATCAGGGACGCTATATCCATATTTTATCGCCACAAAAATAGGAATGTTAAATCCCAAGTCTTCAATTTCTGCCCATGCTACAGGCATGTCTTCCATTGTCACCACAATGGCGGCAATATTGGTAAAATCTGTACCACGAACATCGGTCAAACGGTAGTTACAATTGAGCGCATACTCTATGCCATTACTGACGGCAATCTTCATAGGGCGTATCCTGTCTTTACTGCAAACAAAGGTAAAACTATACGTGAAATCCTAATAATAACCAATGAAAATATGATGAAATTAAATAAAATGGCTACCAAAAAAACAACAATGATAACAGAAGCCACAAAACCAAGAGAAAAAGAAACCATAAAAAATCTAAGGCACAGCCAAAACGGCACAATTACACAAATCGCTACTTTCAAACTCAGTCAGCTTGCCAGCGTGTAAATTTGGCACAGGGAACACACGTACGGTTAAAGGCTTATTGAGGCGATATGCCATCGTACCCGTATCACGCATCAATGCAGAAAGTTTATCACTGGAGGTATCCCCTGCAATTGGGACAGTATCTAGACCAATGCCGCACACACTGCTATAAGTGAGCAATGAGCGGATATCAAACTCACCATCAATGGTCGCTTGCGCCAAGCCACTGTCTTCAGTCACTGCCAGCATCAATCCCGAAAAGCCAACCGCCGTAACATTTTGTAAAGACTTAAACACTCGGGTTAATAAAGCGGATATCTCCACTGTACCACTTGCGCCAAAATAGGGTACACCCAATGCTTTATACATATCCACCATAGAGGTGCAATCTTTTGAAGGGGCGGCTGAGGTGTCCATACCCAAATAACACCAATCTGTCTTATTATTGGCAGACTCAATGCAATCTTGAATAATATCTATATGATATTGCAGCGCAGCACGCATGGCATGATAGGCTTGGTTAAGACGTTGTTGGTAGGATTGCTGTTTTGGCGTTTGCAGATTTTGCAGACTGGCAAGTAATAAATCAGGTGTTTCTAAACCAATTACAAAACCTTGGTCAATTTCTCCGCGATGATAACTGGCAGGAAAGTAGGGGATATAAGAAGGGCAGTTAAAATTGACAGTAAAGTTAAAGTTGCCTTCACCACGTGGGGTAATTTGGCTAATTTTTTCCACTGCCTGCACACAAGTGCTAATCAGTTCATTATCTAATATGCCCAGTTCATCAGCAGTGACATTGACACACGCATTACATAAATCACCATAATCACGAATTAGCTCAGGTAGCAAAGCAATCTCTTGTGCCGTTTTTGCCTCACCAATGGCAAACCGTAGACGCATAGTGCTATTATTTTGGCTGTTGTGATTATCCTCATTTGAGTTGTCTTGAATTTGTTGTAATACCTGCATCAACTGTTCTAAGTCTGCTTTTGCTGATGCTAAATCCTGCGTATTGAGATATTCGCTAAATGGATTGGTAACAATACGAATGGATTGCACCTGATAGCCAATATTTTGTAGGGCATGGGTGAATCTATCGCATTGAGTTTTAGCAGATTGTAATATTGCTTGCCACTGATTTTTATCAGCACTCAAATTGATAAAAGTGCTGATGGTGCGGACTTTACATAGCTGTTTATTGGTTATATCTAAAGCATGTTGCTTACTCATCTTATATTCCTCAACACTTGACTTAAATGACTTAAATGAATAGCGCCATATTTTAGTCTATTTTCAAAATACAGTCGCTATACAGTTTAAGCGATAGTGATTGTACTGTATGGCTGTTTTTTTTCAGTACAGTTTTTATAATGCTCAGTTAAGTATTGCTAAGCAGTTTTAAATTGTAGTTTATAAAAATCCTTGCTATGCTAAACAGACAAAATCGTATCATCTATTCACCAGACCGCACCTGTCGCCATGTTTGCGACAGCTTATATGTTTAAAAATCGTCTTGAAAACTACTGGATAACTCGTCCAGATATCTTACATTTAAATTATGTTCATGACCTAAACCAATTTTTAGCCCCTTATCAGCTAGAGCTTAAGTTTATATCTTGTCAACAATTACCAAAATTTGCTTTATTACAGGCTAGTCAAAAAGAGGCTCAGGCAATTTATAATATTTTGCCAACCAATTCTACAAATGATGATTATCTAAAGCATTTCTTCAAACGATATATCCGCAATACACCACTGACGTGGGCTGAATATCAGACACAGCAAAACTATCTTAATCTTGAAAATGGTTGTTATCAGGATTTTCTACAGTTTATTACTCATGCCAATATATCTTTGGAATTTGATAATAGAGTGTATGAAACCCCACAACCTGCCCAAAACTGGATTGATGGCAATCCACCACAGCTATTAGCTTATTATCGACAATTTTTTCAGCAATCTGATGTCTTGTTTAATCAGTACGGCTTAAAAAAAATGAATGATGCTTTAAGCTTTATTTTAAGCCATTTTGATTATGGTTTTGAAACATTAGCTTATGACAGTCGCATTGATTTTGAGGCTCGTAAGACAGTGATAGAGGCTATTTACGATTTATATGCCAAGCTGTTTGTTTCTGACGCTATTGAGCATCATCGTTATATGTTGTGGGACGGTTTGGCATTTAGCTATACAATGGAGTTATTTAGTTATCATTGCAAAGAAGAGGATATTATTCCTTTGCAAAACGTCATGTTTGCGACGTTAAATAAAATTTTGCAATTAGATAGTAAAGAATGTCAATATGGGGCATTACATGGATTGAACCATTTACAACACCCTGATACAAAAACTAGTATTGAACAATATATTGCAACGCAAGCAGATTTAGATAACTTAGACTATGACGATATCAAGTTTGCTCGGGCGTGTATCACAGGTCGGGTGATGTAGAGTAAGTGGTACTTACCTATATTAAAGGGAAATAAATGATGGAAAATAATATGCAGATTAATTTTGTTAAAGAAAGAAGCGATCTTGACTTATTGCGAAGCTGGAGTGAACTATATAATATTCATTTATGGGCAGGTCAGGCATATGCTATTGATAAAGAAAATAAAATATTTTTAAGCAAAACTGGAATACAAAGAGAGTTTGACCCTAACATAAGGGTAGGCTCAGGATTTTATAATTTTTTTTATAAAGGAAAATTTTATCAACTAATAACAGACATATCAGACAAACTTGGTGAAAATTATTACCAAGATAAGATTATCAGCATAAATAACATAGAAACCATTGATGATGATTTTTTAAAGGTTTTTGCAATGGCTTATAAATTATGTAACAACTATGGTGATATAGATACTTCATTAAAATTGGCAGACGATGATTTTCAAGTAATTATTGATTTATATGAGTAAATTAGGGGAAATAATATGCAGATTAATTTTGTTAAAGAAAGAAGAGATCTTGACTTATTGCGAAGTTGGGGTGAACTATATAATCTTGATTTATGGGCAGGTCAGGCATACGCTATTGATAAAGAAAATAAAATATATTTAAGCAGAACTAGAATACAAAAAGATTTCGACCCGATCATAAGGGTAGGCTCAGAATATTATATTTTTCTTTATAAAGGAAAATATTATAAACTAATAACAGAAATATCAGAAGAACTTGGTGAAAATTATTACCAATATAAGATTATCAACATAAATAACATAGAAACCATTGATGATGATTTTTTAAAGGTTTTTGCAATGGCTTTTAAAGTATGTCGTAATTATGGTGATTTAGACCCTTCATTAAAATTGAAAGATGTTGATTTTCAAGTAATTATTGATTTATATGAGTAAATATAAATCAATTGAGCTGTTAAAATATCCACGCCAAACCCATTTATAATCTATTGCTGTTGATATATTCTGATATGGGTAGATTAAGTTTAATCTCTAATTCTTGCATTATATAAATCATTAAGCACCAAAAACCATCATCTTTTAAAGCCTTTTTATCTAAACAGGCTATTTCTTGCATTAGCTTATTAGCCGTATTGTTGGCAAGCTCAACTAAAGCAACTTCATCAGTATCTTTATCAAATATCTTTGACTTTAATAAGAAGATTTTAGATAAAAATAATGAATAACATTGCAAAAACACAGCTAATGAGCGATTAACATATACCTTATCATCGTTAAAGTCCAAGCCTTCATTAGGCAATATCAAGATATGCTCATGGCTATCTATGACAAAAAATCCAAATATACAATAGCCAAAAACCTTAAATAACTCATTTGCGTTATTGGATATGACGATGATTTCATCTGGGTAATATATAAAAGAAAACCCCATCTTTGGATAATCATCAAAATAGGAAAATATATCATTCAATATATTTTCCATCGTCATTTTTTGAGCTGGCTGAGTATCTACAATGCGGTATCCTTTTGCTAAAAGGACATCTATATTAATACGCATAGTTATACATAGTTAAGCCTAATGAGCATCATTCAGTCTTATCCTCTTTTTCAGCCTTTTTAGCAAATTCCTTGCTTAACTCCCCAAGCTGTTGCAAATAGCTTGCTCCAAGCTCTGGGTCGGTCATGGCAATCCATGAGGCATAGCCCATTAGGGTATTAAAATTCTCATCAGCCCGCAGTTTTCCGCCATTTTGTAGGTTATGAATGACGGCTCTTAGCATACGTTTGGTTTTGCGAGGCACTCGGGGCGTACCGTCACCATTGACCACCAAGCCTGTGACGTTTTGCTGATTGCCTGTGCGAATGATTTTGGTTTTATCACTGTTAATGGCAAAGCCTTCCTCAGTCAAAATTTTACTTACTGAGCCAAGCAGTTGCCCAATAAGCTGGTTTTGCTCATTGTTATTGTTGGTAGAGTTGTCATTAGCAGTTTTAGCGGTCTTTGTATTTGGCTTTTTACTTGGTTTACCAGTGGTGGTGTCGGTTTTGGGTAGGCTAAAGGTTAAGTCATCGGCATAACGGCTATAGCGTAAGCCCAATTTATCCGCCAGTCCCGTTAATCGGCGGTCAAGGTTTAGACAGACAATGTTGGTGAGGGCAGGGCTGGTGGGTGCGCCTTGTGGCAAACAGCGGTCAGCTAAGGCGACATAGTAGGTCACTCCATTTTGACGCACGATTTGACGCGGTGATTCGGTGCAAAGCAGTGCCAATAAGGTGGCGATTTGCTCATGATAGCCTGCATGACGAAACACGCCTTTAACCCTTCGCCAATGCACACTGGGGAAAAAGTCTTTGATATCCAGTTTAATCAGCAGTTCGCTATCGGTATGCACACACGCATTGCTAACGATGGATTTGCCTTGCACAAAGCCATGCGCCGAGCCATGAATGGGCAGGTTATTGAGGATATTATCGAGTATCCAGCGTTGGGCATATTTTAGGCGCGGAATGGGCGACCAGATTTGCCGAGGCGTGCCGTTGCGTTTGGCAATGGTAAAGTGGTTGTAGGTTAAGTTGGTGGCAACGTCACGCTGATAACACAAGCCTTTTAACTGTGGTATGGTCAAGTTTAGGGAGCTTGCCAGCTTTTGGGGCTTGTCGATAAGGGGCAGTTGGTTTTCTATCAGCCGATTGCTGGCGTCTTTTACGTCCCATTGGTCGGGGCTGGTGTCGTCCGTCCAGTAAATATCGCGACCAAGATAAACAATGTGCTGGGCTTTGTAGGCTTGCCATGCTTGTTGTTTGAGCTTTTTGGCTTCAAGGGCTTCTTGTTTGAGTTGTTTTTTGTAGCGGTCACGCTCTTTGGGACTCATGTTGTCAATGGGCTGACGCTCAACCAAAAATCCTTGTTTAACAAGCTGTTGCTGGACGTATTGATAACGCCCGCCTGCTTGTTCAATGTCTTGCCAAAGCTGTTGTAGCTCGTTGAGCTTTTCATTACCATTGGGGTTGATTAGGTTGCCATGATGAGCTTGGTTGTTATGGATATACTGTGATAGCTGTTGTGCGTTATTTGGGTTGTTGCTGTTATTGTTGCGATTACTCATCGGTTACACCCCTTGATTTTCAATAAAGCCATCGGCTTCAAATTTGGCAATGTGTTGTAAAAAGGCTTGTTTGGCTTGTTTGGGCTGGTTAAAGACAAATTGCTGGCGTGTGTTGGTAGCAGTATTGATAGCATTGCTGTCGCCAGTGGTTTCGCCTTGCCCGTTTTGGTGTTGATAATGCTGATATTTGCGTTTGCGTGGGTCATGATTAAGGTATTCAATAATCACTTTTTTGGCTTTTAGGGTGATTTGCACTTGCTGTATATTCACACTACTCATGCCTGCATGGCTGTTATGGTTGTTGCTGTCTTGCGAGTTATCGTCCTTACTATTGTTTTTACGGTTGTCTTTACTGTTGCTATTTGATAAAGCGGTTAAATCCAAGACAGGGTTAAAGTCAGCATTGCTTTGCTCATCGGTTTGAGTATTCGTAGCGTTGTTATTAGCATTAGTACCGTTAGTATTCATATTGATACGTTTGCTTAAAATACGGGTTTCTTGCCAGTTGGCTTGGGCTTGTGGGTCACGACTGGCGTCAAAGTCGTTATATGCCAAACGCAGGGCGATAAGGTGTGAGCAAACCCCTTGTGTCAGCCGATGTTGCAAAAATTGCGGACAGCTACATTCGGCACGACTGACGATACCTTCGTCGCCAAGTTGTAATTGGCTGTGATAACTGCGTCTGTCCTCACTAACATGAATGTCCGCTTGGATAAGTATGCCTTGACTGGCAAGGTTATCCACCGAAAATTTGCGGATAGCGTCGGCTCGGCTAACAAGGTCATAGGCTTGTTTTTCAGCAGGATTATGATAGGCAAATGCCTGCATATCCAGTGGCGTTTGTGTTAATGGACGGTAGTAATAGGTTTGCGTTGCCATGTCATAGCGGATAAAACCTTGCTGACTGGCGGATAAGAGTTGTTGACGGATAGCGGTTTTGTTGGCTTTGCTTTCTTTATTGTCTTTGTTGTTTTTATTAGTTTTGGCTAAATCAGCAAGGCTACTGGGCTGTTGTTGCAACTGCTCAAGTAAGGCTTGTAGGTCTGATTGGTCAGCACTGTTATTGTTAGCATTGTCATCAACTTCACCCTCAATGCTCAAACTTTGTGGGCGTTTGGGCAGTAATAAGTCAAAGCCCAATGCTTGCGACCAGTTGCTTTGGCTAAAGCCTGTCATGGCAAAGGTAAAGTGGAAACCGTCACCCGCCAGCGTCCAATAGCTTGGCATACCTTGCCCAAGTAAGGATACATTAACCGTTTTGCAATGGGGCAATAGGCGTTTGAGTAGGGCAAGGCGACGACGACCCCAAAGGCGGATAAGTTTGGCTTGTGAGCCTTGATAAGGGCGGGCGTGTTTGCTGACTTGACTGGTAACGGCAATGTTAAACGGCTCTAGGATAATAATTGGCTGTTGCTGTGGGCGTAGCTCAATTAATAAGCCCCGACGTTTGCCTTTGATGTCAGCATGCATACGCAATTCAAACAAGACGTTATATAAGGCGATGGGGTCTAGCTCAATGCTGTCTTGGGGCAGTTGTGACGCTGACTGCACTTGTAATAACGAGCGTATCCAGTTTTTGGGAACGTTAATGCGTTTTTCGATAACTTCATTAACTTCAACTTCGTTTGTTTCGTTATTAGCCTCACTTTTACCGTTTGCTTGTTGGTTGTCGTTATTTGTTGCCTCATTTAGGCGTTGTAAACTGACCGCCTCATGCCCAATATCAAGGCTGGTTGGCGTATAGTCACGGATACGTTGAATGCCTTCGTATAAAGCACTGCTATAATCAATGCTGGTCGTGCCGTAGTTGATGTTATCAGCACCGTTAGCACTGCTTTGGCTGGCAAAAATATCATGGCTTAAGGTCAACTGGGCATAACAGCCTTCGTCACGACTAAACACTTCAAAGCTAATGCCTTGCTCATGTACTTGGATAATCGGGTCAAGGATACAAAAGGCTAGTGGGTCGTTATTAAACAGCCATTCAAAATATTGCCGTTGGGCGGTAAACAGGTTTTTATTGGCGTTGGCTCGTCGCATTTGCATAAATACGCTATAAGCTGAGCGGTCTTTGGGGACATAACGATAATCACTGCTCACTACATCAAACAATGCCGATAAGGTATCACGAAACAGCAAAGGCGATTTGACCTTAGCATGGAATTTGACATCTTGGCGGTTTAGCTCGGTAAATAATGCCACATGCTGGGTTAGCTTTTCGCTGTTATCTTGGCTAAGTGACGCGTCTGTATTAACAGGGCTATCAATTACCTGACTGTCTATCACTTGTTGCTCAATTACTTGACTGTCTATTACTTGGCTTGGACGAGCATAATCCATTCTCATCATCACGCCATCAGCATTTAGGCTGTTATTGGCGTCATTAGCATTGTCTAAGCTATCCGTATTCACGTCATTTGCACTGTCTAACGTGTCATTTTGTTGAGGATTATTGTGTTGGTCATTGCTCATTTATTATTCTCCTTTACCGCTGGTGGCGTTGGCTGGCGTGTCTGTCAGGGGCTGTGCTTGTGTCAATAATTGTGACTGAGGCAAAGCCCGTTTTTGTTGTTGACGGCTTATGGCTCGTTGCCAACGGCGTAATACTTTATAAGCGGTTTTTGCAATTTCTTGGCTAACACTATCGGTATTATCAGTGTTATCAACATTGTCAGCACTGTCCGTTTGATGACTGTCAATCAGCGTTTGTAGCCACTGCTCAATACGTGGGTCATGCAGTTGTGATAGGCTCTCAATGGCGCGCAAGCGTAAGTTAATAGTTAAGCTGTTATCAAATGCCCAATTCATCAAACTTTCAGCATCATCGGCTTTAATCCATGCCAGCAGTTGTTGATTGGGTGATTTTTCTACAAAGCTATCTGTTGGTGTGGCATTATCTTTATTGGCAGGAACAGTGTTATCTGTCTTATCGACTTTGCCTGCTTGTTGTAAACTGATAACTTGCTGTATTTGCCCCAATAGCTGTTGCGTGTCGTTATTTAGCCATGCGATACCTTGTGAGGCATGATAAGTTTGTAATAGTTGCTCTAACGGCTCGGCAATGTTTGCAGTATTTGCCTTTGTAGAGGACAAGCTGGCAAGCTGTGCTAATAAGGCTTGATTCCACCAGCCATCGACCCATGTTGCCAACGATTTAACCGCTGATAACACAGGGTTATTTTGGTTGTCAATGAGCCATGTCCATAGCTCATTTAGACGTTGTTTTGTAGTGTTATCTGTGCTATCCGTATGGCGGATAAGTAGCCATAGCAGTTGCTTGATGGTATCGGCAATCTGCTCACTACGCTCTAGCCATGAGCCGTTTTGGGTTAGAGCAGGGCGTTGGCTCACCTCTTTACATAAGCCAGCCCATTGATTTTTAGCCAGCTCAAATTGTTGCCATAACAGCTCGACAATATTGGTGTTGTCCGCATTAAGATAGCTATTTGGATATTGATTAAGATAACGCAATCCAATATGTTTGCTAGTAATAGTGTCACTGCTGATAAGCTGTTGTAAGCTACTAACAGGCATGTCTTGACGTGCCAATATACTGTCCGCCAATCGCTGTTTGATGGTGCTATCAAGGCGACGCTGATAACGATTGATAAAGTCGGTTAGCTCATCAATGCTGGCGTGTTGGCAAATGCGTTTTAGGCTTAATTGCTCGCCGATGGTTTCGTCCTCACACAATGGGTCGCAACTTAATAGCATTGCCCAATCGTAAGGATAGACGTTGTTTTGCTGTTGCTCATTTTCCGTTTCGTTGCCTTCTTTATTGCCATTTTCATTGTCTTTTTCTGTGCCTTTTTCTTTCCAGAGAGCTTGTGCCGTTTTAAAGGCGATGATTACGGTATCATCGTCAAGCTCGCTGTCTTGCTCACCTGATTGTTTGATGATGTCAAGCAGTAGGGTTTTATTTGCCTCAATGTCAATGGGTTTGCTGGCATGACGTAGCAGTGTCACTGCGTGGTCTTGTGGAGCAAAGAAACATTCTGTTTGTAGATAACGACGGATATATTGGCGAATCTCTTCCCATGCAGGGGTGGTGTTTAGCCAACGCAAACCGTTTAGACAATGAATAAGGGCACTGTCCCAAACCTCTAAGTTGTGTAACTGAGTTTTCAATAAGGCAAAAATGGTGTCGCTGTGTTCAAATTGACCGTCTTGGCTTAAGCGTCCCAATGCCTCACTTGCCACATCTTTTAGATAATGCTCATTATCTTGAGCCAGTTTAATCAGCTTGTCATAGGCTTGTTCAATAGCATGGATATATTGCGCATTTTGGGTAGTCTGTTTCTCTGTATTTCTAAGCTCTTGCTTATGAACATTGTCATACGCATTGCCTAACAATTCACCCAATGCCAATACGCCACGACGACGCAACTCGCCATCAGTGTTGTAATCAATGGTTGCCATTAAAATACTTAAACCCTCAAAGCTACCTTGTTTTGCCAGCCCTTCTGCTGATAAAAATTGAATCTCTGGCTCACGACTTTGTAAGGCTTTGCGTAAGCTGGTTAGGCTACCTTGACGTTTGTCGGCACGAAATACCATGGTTTCAATCAGGCGACGGCGGTACTGTGGTTTGCTATCGGGGATTTGCTCATACGCCCGTTGCAAGGCAAGGTCAATTTGCTGATTGATATTTTGTGGCTTGTCTTTGTCTATCTCTTTGCCCGCCCATGCCATCGAGCTTAATAATTCATAGACCTTATCATAATCGGCAACTGCCAATAGATGGTTAAATAAATCTAGCAATACCTCAGGGTAGCGGGTGTGTTGTTTTTCTTGCCAATGCTCAGTGCTTTGCAAGTCTTCATAATCCATGATGGTTTGGTCAAAACCACTGATGGTGACGATACATTGAATCAGTTGATTACGGGCATGTTTGCTCATTTTCCGTCCACTATGCCCACTGTTTTGGTAGCTATCTTGCAACTGTTTTAGCAAGGCAGGCACAAGGCTGACATCACGCAATTTACCAATGGTTTGATAAATGCTATCAACTTCGCCTTTGTTTTCAGGTGCGTCAATAAGCGTTAATAGTTGCTGGCTAAAGCGTTGATAAATAGCCGTATATTCGCCTTGTTCAGCTTGTTTTGTGTCAGCTTGGGTCTGTGCTTTGTCCTGCTTGTTTTGTAAGAAATCCAACGCCGTATAAATCTTATCTAAGATATTTTTTTGTGAATAACGCTCTGGCATATTTCGCCATAGCTTAAATAAGGCGGTCAAAATCTCAGTGGGTTGCTGGCTAATATAGTTATCAGCAAGCTGGCACAATGCCAAATAACGGGTTTGCAAGTCGTCATTGTGCATGGCGGTTTGCAACAAGGTCAGTTTGTCGTCAGTGGCTTTATCTTTATTATCAGTGCTGGTGCTACTAGAAGTATTAACCGCTTGTACCGATTGCCACTGGGTTACTACTTGTTGACGTAATAAGACGTTATAAGCGGTCAGTGCCGATAAGGACGCTGGCAAGTTGCCAACACGCTGTTGAAGCAGTTTATATACTTCGTCAGCAAGTTGCAGGCTGTTACTTTGCAATAGCTCGGTTAATTGCTCGTTGACCTGCTCAGTGCTGGCGTCAGTATTATCGACTAACAGCGTTAAGCCCTTTTTAATCATGTCCAAATGCGGTGAGCTAATGGCTTGCTCGCTTAGTTTTTGTGCAGGGGCGTTCAGCTGTTGCAAACTTTGCCATGCCAATTCACGCACATCATAATGACGATAATTGAGTAGTGGTAACAACACTCGACGAACGCTGTCTTGCCAGTCGGCTGAGCTGTGTGCTTGGTTTTGTTGTGGTTGTTTGGTGAGCCACATTAAGCCATGAATGGCGGTGTTGGCATAATGGGTTTGGTAACTGTCTTGACGGATAATATCCAGCCATGCCCCAAATGCTAAACTTTGATATGGATAGTGAGTAGTGTCATCAGCATTGACATCAATATTGACGCCAACATGAACACTGTCGCTATTGTCGTCATTTAAAGAGTTATTAAGGTTGTCAGTTAGTGCCACATAGCCTCGTTGCCATGCATGAGCCATTTCTTTGACAACAATGGAACTGCGACTATATTCTGGCAAACCTAACAATTCTGATAACCGATATAACACCTCAATGGCATGGGCTTTGCGTAACGGATTGGCAAATATGATTTGCTGTGCCAACTGATATAACCGCTCGGCAGTGATGATGGTTAATAGTTCTTGTTGCTCTTTATTGTTAATATAGCCATTGAATATATGTTTTAACTGTTGTTGCAGATAATCACTAAGATACTGCCAAATACGTGGTTGAATTGAGGGTGTGTTTGTACTGGTGGTATTGTTGCTGTCATGCTGACTATCTTTCTGGCTGTTTTGCTCAAAGCGTGCCAGTACATTGGCAATAAATACCGCTGATTTGTCACTAGCAAAACTTAAACTGCTAATCAGTCGTTTGGGCTGAGATTGCTCGTTATCTTTACTATACATAGATAGCAAATCATAAAATACCAGCAATAAACGGCTTGCCTCATTTAACTTTTCATAAGACCCATTATCATTCATCGCATCAGCCAATATATTGGCATTGGCAATACCTAAACCATTACGGGCTTGTAGCCAGTGCAATTCGGTTAATGGGTATTTGATGGCTTTTAAGCCTCTTTTATCTTTTGTAAATAACTGCTCGCCATTGTTATCACCCCATACCGCCAAAGCAATACTGGCAGATTGTTTGACGATATTTCGCTCATCATTTTGCCAGTCAATCAATTTATCACGATGGGCAGGCAGGGTATTGGGGCGGGCAACCCACATAAGCTGTGGAGCTAAGGTACGAAAGTCGGCGTCTGCATGGTCAAGATAATGCACAAACCAATCAAAAGCGTGCCAATGTTTTTGTTGTGGTTGTTGTTGCTTTGGCTGTGCTTGCTGGTCAAGGTGAGTATTGGACTGATAAAAACCATCAGCAGAGAACGAACATAACACCGCCAACCCTTCTAAAGACTGCTCAATATGGCGTTGCCATTGGCGATAGTCTTCACTGTCTTTTTTTAGCGTTGGCATGGGTTTGGCTAAATACTGCTCAAACACGGCATAAGCCTGATTGGCTTGGCTATTTTGGTTAGTTTGATTTGCATTGCTACTGTTTTGCTTATCAATATTGTTTTGCTCGTCAACAATGTGATGAATATCATCGCTGTTATCAATATCCACATGACTGCTAAGTTGTTGCAATTGGCATTGTTGTGCCAATAAGGTGGCAGATTTCAGCTGAATTTCGGCATAAGGACTGCTTAACGCCGAAGTGAGCATGTTTTGATATTGCTGATTGCTCACCGTTTTGCAAAGTATTAACGCGGTATCTAATGCCTTTTCTCGCAATTCTTGGCTGTCATCATCAAATAAGGTGCTAATAGTTGGCAACACTTGCTCAGTTAGTTTGGCACTGGCGTGTTTATTGACTTCATGTAACGCCAATTTACGCATGTCCGAAAATGGGCTGGCAAGGGCAGAGTTGATGACACTGGCAATGCTGATGTGCTTTTGTTTTAGGGCAATATCAATGGCTTGCCTGCGAATGTCATTAAATTTATCGGCTAAAAATAGGCTTAATACCTGCTGATTTTGTTCATCTTGGGCTTGTTTTTGCTCGGCGGTAGTTTGTCCACGCTTTTCTTGTTGTTGCAATAGCTGATGTTGCCATTCTGCCACCGCTACTTGATGCACGTCCTTAAACTGGCTATGGCTTAAGGTATCAATCAGCTTGACAAGGGGGGCAGGACTGTTATCAACGCTGTTATCAGTATTAGCATTATCAGCATTGTGCGTCTGATTAATCACCCAATTTAACAGCACTTTCACCACTTCTTGGCGGATACTTTCAAAGGGGTTATTTAGTGCTTGTAATAAGACGGCGGTCATTTCCTCGCTAAGGGTATTGCTAGTGGTGCTGTCTGCTGTATTGGCTTGGGTTAAGAAAATCGCCAATGCCCGCTCATGAATGTCTTGATGTTTACTGGCAAAGCCAACGGACGCCCATTGCAATGGATTATCTGCCAATTTGCCATAAGCATTCATTGCCGTTTGGCGTACGTTGTCCACTTTATCATCAAGCAATAAAGGTAAAATATCCTTACCTTCAGCACTACCATCGATGTCGCCTAAGTTTGCCAACGCCACTGCCACGCCAGCTCGAATGTTGTTATCTTGGTCATGCATTAGACGAATCAGTGAGCCAAACGCCCGTCTATCTTGTAGGCAAGCTAGTGCATAGGCAGAGTGAAAACAGATGTCTGCATGTGGATTACCCAAACCTTGCAATAGTGGCTCAAGCTCGGCATTACTTAGGTTGGCAGTTTGTATTGGCGGTGTTTTATCAATGCTATTGTTCGTGTGGTTAACATTGTCAACATTGGCAAAGTCTTGGGTGGTAAAATCCAGTGCCACTGTTGTGTTAGCTGTGTTGCTGTTGCTACTGCTATTATTGCTACTGGCATTGTTTTTATCATCTTTTTGGTTGGTGTCTTTGCCAGTGACCTTATTGGCAACAGTTTTTAAAGTTTGTGACAGTTTTTGTAAGGCAGATTGCTTTTGTGACGGCTCATTTGCCGAGGATATTAAGGTATCTGACCACAAACGAAAATCATTAAAGTCCTGCAAAATACGTTGTAGCTGATTATCACCTAGCTGTTGTGAGGCGTGTTTAAGTGCCTCAGTAAGTTTAGGCTCTGCCAAAACGGACACATAAAAGGCGGTTTGGCGAACCATTTGTGCCTCATTATTTTGTAATAACATTAACTGTCGGCGAACTTCTATTGAGTCCAACATACCCCGTTGATATAAACGGATTAATCCTGCTTGTTTAATATCGCTATGGTTGCTCTCTAATGCCATCAAATCGGCTTTTGGGCTGTCCTCGGGCAGTAAGGTTTCTAAAATAACCAAAGCCTGTTTACGCACATTGGCAAATTGATTTTGGCACAATACTTCTTGTAGTATTGGCAACACTAGACGCTGTAAATCTTCAGATTGCTTGGCAACGTCAAAATAACCATTGACTGCCAATGTCACGACGTCTTCATGCTTACTTTTTAGGGCAATGTCTAAATATTCATAGCTATCAAGGGTTTGAGCCTCATCTGCTTGTTGTTGTTGCTGATAAGCAAGGCTTGCCAACGCCTCAAACGCTATTTGCCGACCACGTTTACTTGGGGCGTTATTTAGCTGTTTTTCTAAAATACTGGGGGCTTTATCCAGTCCATTATCAAGCCCACTTTGAGCAATCCATGCAATTAACTGCTCAACCTTGTGACTGTCTTTGGCGGTTAATTTGTCTAAAACGTTACTAACGAGGGTTAAATTTTGCTTATCAACCTGCCCATTTAACAGCTCTAATGCCTCGTTAAAGGCAGTGTCAGCATGAGCCGAAGTATCGGTTAATAATTGTTGTACCTGTTGATAGCCATCTTTGATAATATGAGCGACCTCGCCCAATTTGCCCGCACTGCTATCAGTGATTAATACATAACGTAGGCTTTGGTCAGTACCAACCGCCACAATCGCTGACTGCCCCAAATAATTAACAAGGCTTAATTGGCGAATTTTGCTCAAATCCTCTTTGCAACTGTTGGGCTGACCTTTATCAAATGCCCATGATTTGATGGATTTATCGTCCGACCCTGTATATAAACGGCTGTCCGATACCAGTAAGGCAGTGACCATCTCGCTATGCTGGCTGGCTTTGGCTCTATCTAAGGGGTGCAAATCACCTTGCACATGGGTACGCAGTAGTTTTTTATCTGTCCCTGCCGAAAAGAAATACTGGCTAACAGGTTCAAAACATAGCGCATTAACTTTGCCGTCATGGAGCATGGCTTGACTACTAAAGGCAAAACTGGCGGTGGCGGTTGTATTATTTGTATCATCACCCTGAGCCGAACTCTGACCCAACCACTGATAACTGCTGACTTGTCCCAAAGTATTTCCCACTACCAACCATTTACCATCGCTGGAGGTGGCAAAAGTGGTGGCAACGCCTGTGCCTGTATTGGTGATATTGGCAGTGCTGTCCGTTGCATTTTCTGAGGTATTGTCTGATTGCAACTGTTGGCTTAATGGTAAAACTGCTAGACAATCACCAACTTGATGTTTTTGATATTGCCAAACCACAATATGACGAGGATATAAAACAGCGATTGCCCCTTCCAAAGTTGCCATAGCAACGGCATTAGGATTGTGTTTCTTATGGTTGTTATCATTGTTATTTGTGTCTACAAAATCAGCAAATTCCGCCAACTTATCAAATGCAGAGGTATCACTTACTTGTTTGATTTTTTTGGCTTGCCAATCACTTTGATACAAATGACCATCTTGCCCAACCATCATAATGGTGCTGTCTGCCAATGCACACATGGCTTGTATGGCACAAGGCATGGCGGTGGTTTGCAAGGTTAATGGCTCTTTTGAGCTGTCAATACGATACAGCATTGGGCTGGTTTGTTTGTTGCTGTCTGTATAATTGGGCTGGCGAGTAGTAAATATACTGATATTGTCTTGACTGACTAGGGCATTAATCTGCCCCCAATAAGGTAATGTGCTGTTTTTCATAAGATTATCTCGGTTTTAATTTTTTAATATTTGGATAGTATTCTAAAAAAGTATGCTACCCCCTTCCTAACCCTCCCCAAAAGGAGGAGGGAACTGTTCCCCCTCCCATTGGGAGGGGGCTAGGGGGAGGGTCAACTTACCTGTAAATGTTCTGCCAATTCAGGATAGCGGTTTAGTAAACGAGTGACCGCTACCAAACAAGCGTGGCGTTCCATCTTGCCTGCCGAATGGGTAAAGGTATAAAGCATGGGCAAAATTACTTGAGCAAAACTGCGGTCAGCCAATGCCACATCACGGAAAGTTTCAATCAATGCCAATTTGGCTTGGCTGGCAGAAATGACTTTTAAATGAGCTTTTTTCTCATCAGCCTGCTTGCTTTGCTGATTGTATTTGCCATATTTTTGTTGTTGTTTATCGTTTGCCTTACTCTCCGCTTTGCTCTCTGGCGTGGCAGGTAAGCGGGCAGGGGGCAGTTCATACAATCCCCGTCTTAACAAACTTAATAACTGCTCAAAATCAGCAGGTACATTCTCTAGCAAGCTACTGGCAGGCTCATAAATGGTTGTTGTAGGGCTTACCGTATTAGTGATGTCATTTTGTTTACCAGCCTGTTTATCATTTTTTGAATTAGATTTTGTATCAGTGCTATCAGCTCTTTGTGCTTGTTTATTGGTTTGATAATCTTGCAACTGGCTGTCGCTGATATGACGGTTTTTAAAGCGTTGCCATAGCATAGTCACCGCAGAATATCGCACTTCACGGTCGCTACTTTGGGTCAGATAATATAAGGTTTCCACCTGTTGAAACTCAGGATAACGCTGTAATAAAGTAATACCGAGCTGTCGGGCAAAACGACGTTTGCTATCAATTAAGGCATATAACGTATTGGCACTTAAACGTTGTTTTAACTCACTTGGGCTTAGATGATAACGACGATTTTCAGCGGTTTGCTCACTGATAAAGGCTTGGGTTAATAGCTCTTGCACCTCGCTATGGGTGGACTCAGCCATCATCACCCATTGCTTACTATCAGGTTGCCAATTTGCCAACTCATATTTGCTTAATAACAAACCAAACTCACGCAAGCGAATGTTGCCATGTTGCAGTAGCGGAATGACACGCTCAGGGCTAAAAAATTCAGCAGGAATAATCGCGTCAGGGTCGACAGGGCGGTCAGTCAATGCCAAACAAATATCGGCATGGTGATGGCTTAAATAGCTAATCGCCAACTCACTAATGGGGGCGGTGGGGTCATCGGTTGCCATGTGCCATAAGGCGTTTGCCCCTGCCAACACTTCGTCCTCGCTTGCCTCACGCACTTGACCTGTGAGCATTTGCAAAAAGGCGGTTTCTGAAATGATTTTTAACTCCGCCCCTTTGGCAATCAAATCCTCAGCTTTTAACTGCTTACTGCCTTTGCGACCATTGCCATATAACGGTGAGCCTTCATCACCAATCACCAAATAATCAAGTTTATTATTGACCGCACTGCTAATCGAGCCATTTGCCTCTTTCACCAGTTTTTCTGCCTCACCTCGGCTCATACTATTCATTTTGCCAGTGAACAAATAGCGTTGCCCTGACAAATCGACAGTCACTGTTGTTACGGTATTAGCATTAGCGGTGGGCGATTCGGGTTGCTCATTGTCTTGATGACTTGTTTGCTTGCTTGGGGCAAAGTCGGCAGGTAAAAAGCCTTTATTAATCCTATCAATGGCAAATTCACGATAAACGCTTTTTTCACTTTGAGCCAGTTTCATCAGCCAATCAAAACCCAACTGGGTAGGGGCAAAACGACGCACATCAGACAGCCAATATCGTACGCTATATGCTAAGTCCTCATTAAAGGTTAAATGGCGTTGCCAATTTGTGGCAATTTTTTTGTTGTTGGGATTATCAGTATCTTTGTTGTCGCTTTCATCGTTGTTAGTATTGTCATTAGTATTTGTGGAAGTATCACCATGGATAAGCTGTTGTATCCACTCATTACTATTCCAATCAGTCTCATACGCCAATGCCTGCCAAAAACTTATCGGCAAACGATTGGCAGTGATTAATTCTTCATTTATCCACTCTTCAATGGTATCTTGCGATAAGGGGTGCAATAACAGCCGTTGCCAAACTTCAGCATCAACCGCATTTAAATCCAGCGTTTTTAACTGTTTTAAAACAAACGCCATCGCCTGTTTCATCGCTTTGTTATAAGGGCTGTGATAATTGATATAACCGCCCCCATAACCATTATATTCAACATCAATGTAACGGCTGATATTGATAAAATAATCTGCCCCTAACTCTTTTGCTGAATATAAACTGGGCAACTGTTTACTGGCAAAATTGACACTATGCTCATTAGCACTGATTAACCGCTCAAAAAACCACTCAGGGGTCAAATCTCGACGATTAAAATGCTTACTTAACTGCTCGCCTGCCACCTTATGATGATAATCGGTATCTAAAAGCTGACCCCAACCCTCAATACCGACATCTTTGCGAGGGTCACGACTTAAAATCTGCTCAATGGCAAATTTACGCACGCTGGCATGTTCAGAGATTGCCAAAAACATCAGCTCATTTAATGGCAAATCTTGGGCGTAACTTTTGGCATAACTAATGGCGTATTCATAAGCGTCTTTATTATCAGAATACAACAGCTTAATCACCACCGTATGCAAGCCCAACTCGCTAAAACGGGCTTTTTCAAAATTTGGTGATTGGGTCAACAGCCAAACAATCATCTCATCACGAGCTTGGCTGTGGTTATGTCCTGATGATAACTCTTGAATGGTTTGCACGCTGACATCACGCAACTGCGTCTGAAAATCATGCTTTAAACTGTCAGTGGCAAACTGGCGAACCGCCTCATTTTTGGCTTGTTTGAGTACTGTAAATAACGGCTCAGGGTCTTGTTGCCACGCCTCAGCAAATGCTCGTGATTTATTATCAAACAGCTTTTGGCGATGCTTATAACCAAAGCGACTGACCCCATAATTTTGCTCTTTGCTATTATGAAAACAAATATGATTAAGCACCCAACTGTTACGTTGTTGCTCACCATTGAGCGTTATATCCTCATCGTACGCCACCAGCACCGCACAACTTGCCTCAATATAACAAACAGGCAACTGATGACCGAGCGTGCGTAAATAACGCCATGCTCTTAGGCTCATATAGGTTTTGGTCGCCTTGCTGACAGGGGTTCGCATACTATTATCAAAGCGATGTGCGTCAATTTTGGCACTCAAACAACCAAATATCTCATAATCATGCAAAAATTCAGCTTGTTTATAAATGTATTTAAAGCCTTTCCACACCCCATAGCTAAGTGGCAGGCGAGCAATCGCTTGTTTTAACACCTGCCGAGAATAGGCACTGCCATCGTCCCATAAGGCAGTTAAAATCAGATGAATCTTAAAACGGTCAGGTAGGGGATAGACGCCTTCATCTGCCTCAAGTTTGGCAATCATCGCCACCCGCTCAGCAAACTGCACCTCTGGGTGCTTTTCTCGAAACTCAACACTAAAAATCTTGCTTAAAAATCGCTCAAAGGTCAGCTCATCTTCGGGAATTGGCTTGTCTATTGTTGGGTCTGGTTGTGATGCCAAAGTGAGAAGTTTATCAACCAAAGTAGGGTCTTGTACTTGCCAAGCATGTGATACTTGTGAAAATGTCAGCGTCATGATGAACTGCCTTGTCAAAATAGAATAATGAATATTTAATTGTTGGTTTTATAAATAGGTTTTATAACTAAATGATAATAATGGGTATCTTTATAGCATAAAAATGTTTACTTTTTAATAGATAATACAATTTATTAAAAAGTAAACGACAACTGTTGTCGTTACTGTTTGGTGGATAGTAAAAAGAGCATTGACAACAATCTTTGACTATTGCACAATAGCAACCGTTGTGAGATTTAGCGTTTCACTGCTTGCAGTGAGGGACGATGTTGCGTCGTCCACGAGACAAGCCTGTACATTTGACACAAGGAAGACTGTTTCAGCCCTACTAATACCTAATATAGCCCTCTAGTGTATTAGTTCGCTGGCGCAATCACGCAAACGTGATTGAACTAATTACACTAGAGGGCTATATTAGGTGTAGGTCAGTGAGTCTTCCATGTACCCAGTTATGAGGTAAATCAACAACACACACTAAACCCCAGTTATTATCATAATAACTGGGGTTTTTTTATGGCAAGTTCTTTAACTCGCAATCATTCGTTGAAGCCATTAACTAAACTATCAGTGGTAATTCTAACCACTGTGACTTAGGATAATTGGTTTGTAGATAGCGTTGTAAATAATCTTTGGTACTATTGCTGATACTACTATGACCAATCTGCTCATCGCTATTAGTAACCCTATCAGTATCTAACTCTCCACCCAAATAGTGATTATATATAACGCTATGCAACTGTAAGCCCCGCTTACTAATCGCTTCGATGCTAAGTAAGGTATGATTGATGCTACCCAATCTACCTGATGTGACTAATACCACAGGATATTGACACTCACTAATATAATCAAGGGTCAATAAGTCATTGTTCAATGGCACTAAAACCCCGCCAGCCCCTTCTAATAATACAATCTCATACTCAATCTCAAGCTGTTTTGTCGCACTGCTGATACGCTCTGGGTCAATTTTATCATTAACTAAGGACGCCGAAAAATGCGGTGAGGCAGGCTTTGGATATACATAAGGGCAGGTGATACCATCTTTATCCACTTGCTGTAGGTCAATGCTCATCATTTGTCGATGGGTGATAATGTCATCAGCAATGCCTATACAGCCTGTTTGTACCAGCTTTTGGGTAATCACCTTTTTGCCTTGTGCTTGCATGGTTTTGGCAAGCCAGCCTGTGGCATAGGTTTTACCAATATCGGTATCAATCCCTGTAATAAAAAGTACTGTCATAATAGCTTAATCCTAAATTTTTCTTAAAATATAATTAATTATATTGAAATTATTGATTAAAATATTTAATCAATAAATCTATTAACGTTGTGCATAAATGCTTAAGCTCATCATCATTAGTAATAAGTGGTGGCATCAAATACACCAAAGTACCAAATGGACGCACCCAAATATCTGTTTTGGCTAATAATTGTGAAAATTTTGTCATATCAATGGCTTGATGTAGTTCAATCACCCCAATAGCTCCTAAGCAACGAACTTCTTTAACCGCTGTCAGCTCATTAGCAACAGTTAGATATTGCCAAAGCTTGCTTTGCATCGCACGAGCTTTGGCGGGAATATCATTGGATAGGATTAAATCAACCGACGCATTGGCAACTGAACAGGCGAGGGGATTACCCATAAATGTTGGACCATGCATCAGTGCTGGCGTATCACTATGACTAATGGTATCGGCAACATGGCGAGTACATAACGTGGCTGCAAAGGTCATATAACCACCTGTTAACGCCTTACCAATGGTCATAATATCGGGGCAAATCTGTGCATGTTGACACGCAAATAATTGACCTGTACGCCCAAATCCTGTGGCGATTTCATCGGTAATTAATAATACATCATAGTCATCACATAGCTTGCGTAACAGTTGTAAATACTCAGGACTATAAAAACGCATCCCACCAGCACCTTGTACAATCGGCTCAATAATAAAGGCAGCCAGCTTTTGATGATACTTGGCAAAAAAATCAGATAGGTTTTGTTTAACATCAGCAGATAACGGTTGATCAAAGCCCATAGGTGGTGCATCTATAAAATACTGAATTGGCAGTTGCTTACCATATAAGCCGTGCATACCAGTGACAGGGTCACAAACGCTCATTGCATGCCATGTATCGCCATAATAGCCTGAGCGTGTGGTGGCAAAGTGTTTTTTATTGGGCTTACCATTTGCCACTTGGTATTGCAATGCCATCTTTAAGGCGACCTCAACTGAGACGCTACCGCTGTCAGCATAAAAGATGGCATCTAATTTATCAGGTACAATGGCGAGAAGTTTTTTGCCAAGCTCAATTGCTGGCTGGTGAGTTAAGCCACCAAACATCACATGCGACATCTTATTGACTTGTTGATGTATGGCATCGTTAAGCTTTGGATGATTATAACCATGAATCGCTGACCACCAAGATGACATACCATCAAGCATACGACGTCCATCTTTAGTATAAAGATAAACACCTTCGGCATGGTCAATGACGATATTGGGATATGCGGGTGGCAAGCTTGTATAAGGATGCCAAAGGTGTTGGCTGTCGAACTGATTCATTGTAAGACCTAAGCGAGACGAATTTTAAGACAGAATCCGTATTATAACAGCGAATATATAAGTTATTGGTTTTATTGGATACAAGCCCCCTGTTTCGATTGGTTTGTTTTCGCATAATGTATATTATGTTAAATAATGTGTATCAAGTCATATATATCAATGCTTTAGCTTATCGCCGGCTTTTATCCTGCCTGCCATTGCTCGCACCTTTGATGTTATTAAATCATTCCCCACCGCTCATAGCAGACAAATTGTGCTATGCTTTTTAGCAACTCAACACGTTATATAAATACGTATTACGAGCATCATAATCATAACAACACAACGGTTCTCAGATATATATGGATTTAACTACTATCATTAATTGCCCTCATTTTTCCCATGATTGCATTGATTTTAAAGATATTAGTAGGAGTTTTCAGACATAAAAAATGTAAGCACATAAGGATATGAAACAACTAACTATAATAGGATATCTAATTGGAGGCGCTTCAGTAGTTAACTCATGGAAAATATGCTATGAATTATAGATTATTATATGAAAGAAACCTCTTACTCCTACTTTTACTTTTAATTACTTTGTATATAGTTATAAAATCAGAAGGTAAACTTCATAGATCTAGAAACAAACATAGAAAACAAACTAATGCCCACTATTCATTATTGTTTTCAATTCTTATATTTGTTATCTATAAAATTTTTAAGGCGTTCCAATGAATATACTAAAAAATATTGATATTTCTAATTTATGGTTAGGTGATTTTAACAAATACACATACATTGAGAATGCTATTGAAAGGGCATTCATTAATATATTAGATGAAGAAGATGGCAAAAAAGATGACTGGGTTATTCCATTTTTTAATACACTTTGGGGAAATGGTGAAAAAATGATGGATGCCAATCCTATATTTTCAGCCAGAAATATACCAAAAAATTATATTGTAAGATTAGTTGTATATGAAGAGAATAGTGTTGGCTATTCATCTTATGAAAGTGATTTTGATAATATACCTATGAATACCTTGTGGGTGACCTCAGAGTATACAAATAAAATAGAACCTTTTTTTAGAGATATTATTAAAAAGTTAAAATAAAGGTATTAGGTGTCACTAACCTATAAAGTCAAGCAGTAAGGATAAAGAGAAGAAATGGAAAATATCAGAAATATGACTTTGAGTAAAAAATGGCTAGGTAATCCTTCTGAATACAAAATTGTCGAATCTTATATTTATAATATATTTTTCAAAATACTACACGAGATAAATGAAGATATAAAAAACTGGACTACCCCCTTCTTTAATACACATTTTTATGAAGGGTTTGATGATATAAACGGCAATCCAATATTTTCTGCTAAAAATAATCTAGAACAATACATTATTAAAGCAGTCATAGATGAAGATTATAATGATATTACAACATTTAAAAGTGATTTTGATGACATGCCTATGTATACCATATACTTAACATCTGACTATATGAATGAAATCCAATATTTTTTTAAACAAGTAATTAATAATCAGAAATTTTAAGAATTATAGTTAAGTAAATTTATATATTATTTATATAACTTTATGATTGAGGTATATATGGAACAGCTCATATTTAAGTTTTTATTTTTTAATTATATTGTAATCATGTGTATCATTGATATATACGCATCTGATAAATATAAGAAAAATAAAGAAATAACAATAATAATTTTAGGTTTATCCTACCCTATCTTTGTTTACTACTTCTATCAAATGTTAACTTTTAGCAACCCAAATGCTGGATTAGCAGATTTATTATTTGTTATCGTCATGCTGGTACTTGCTCCTATTGGTATTTTTCATGGTAGAAAGAACAATAACCACCCTTGAGTTTTTAGTGAAAAAATAGGATTATTAATGTTTAACAATTTAACATATAAGAAATTACTAGGATTATTACCCCCTATTTCGTTTCTAATTCTTTATTTTGAAACTAAAAATAAAACATTTTTAATCATTATTTTATTATTTTTATCTATTTTAATTAATAATGGTTCTATTAATTTTTTTTACTCATGGTTTTATTTATCCTTATATTTCTTGTATGGAACTATTACTCCTTTAAAAACAATTGGCTTTTTTGGTACCATTAAGATAAATATGATATATAAAGTATTTTTATTTTTTCCTCAGATGTTGATTATATTACTTTATTTATCAAGTAAAAATTATGTATTATTTTTCTCTTTTACCGAATCAAATATTATAGGTGTCATTATAAATATAATTCTTTTAACAATTTCTAGTTTTATTTTTTTATATCTATCATATAGATACTAATACATACAATATGTATATACTAAAAAATTGCTGGTAAAATTTGGTAAATATTTTAGCAGCAATCGGTTTTGTTACATATATACAATAAAAGAGTTGCTAATTTATATCAATTTAGAGGTTCAGATGTTGAAGAAAAATATAAAAAAAATGATTATTTTTATGACAATAAACTGTATAGGAATGCTGTTTATAGTTTGTGCTTCACAATTCACAAGCACTATTTTAAAATATTTTCTCTATATATTAGGAGTATTTATAAATTCTATAGGTTTTTATTATCTAGCTATAAATACTGAAAAAAAACATCATTAAATAATAACAATAGCTTAGATAACTTAGGCGAGAGTTATTTTACTATATGGTTAATACTCCTACTTTCCATAAGTCCTTTTTTCAAAAAATAACCATTAATGGATATATTATTTATGGAAACTAACAAAATCACCTTTATTAAGAATAATATTGAAAATGTTCTAATTTCAATCATTTGTTTTTTAGCGATAGTCATTGGTCTAGTATTTAAAATAGATAAGGTTTTTATTGTATTATATGCAATTATATGTATCTTACATTTGATTGTATTAAGGAAAAGATGGAAAAATGACAAAAGCAATATTTAATATTTATCAAAACAATAAAAAATGACGTGAGCTAGCAATTACCAACTCACGTCATGACAACCCTATATCTATATATCTTTATATTAAAGCAAGCAAAACGCTACTTAATATCTTTATCTGTTAAATTCATCACCTTTTTAAGTCGATTTAACATCGCTAGAGTTTTAGGGTCTAAATCATCTTCATCACTACCAACCACATGATAAGCCAACTTCATTGCTTTAACACGCTGCGCTTTTGTTTTGATGAGTTGTCTTAATGTGGTGATGGATTTTTCTTCAGCAAAGCGTACAATCAGCGTTTGGTCTTGTATGATTCTTGCCAAATCAGTATTTAACAACTCATTAAAAGGTGCTTGCTCCGTCAGTACTTCCGTCAAGCGGAACAATTGGTCACGGTCGATATTATTATCAGCCACAATATTACTTAAGATAAAGATACGTATTACCGCTTCGACATAGCCCCCTTCAGATATTCTCGTGAGTATCTTATCGACCTTTGGCAACTCATGCAGTGTATCTTTGTCCATTAAGCGGCGTGAACGTACTGGTTTGCCATATTTACGAAACCATGGCATTGACCATATACCAAAGAACATGGTTTCGGTGAGCATGTCATGATAATCACTCCAAAAATCAAGGGTTATCTGCACACTATCAATAAACATCTTCTCTACTTGCAAAAAGAAATTGTCTTGGCTCATAGATTCTTTGGCAGGTAGCCTAATTTTGGCATAACGCTCATAAGGATTGGTCGGCTTTTTCTTCTTCTCAGGCACATAGTTATCACTGTTTTTTTCTTCCACTTCACCAAATAGTGCTTGGTTTAAGCGACTTGTGGTTACTGCCAGTGGATTTTTGCTACTCCAGCTACTTCTTTGTAGTCGCATGGGGTGCATTGCCCGTGACAGTTGCGCTGAGGTTTCGTTACTCATGGCTTTAACCAGTGGACGTAAACTCTGCTCATAAGCCAATGTTTGCATTTCAGAAACACGATGCACAGCTCTAAATAGCTTTTCATCGGTACGATAATCACCAATGGCTTTACTCAAGTCTTCAAAGCTGCGACGGGCAAAGTCAACCGAGAAGGTTTTATCCTTACCACTGCCTTCAAAATGGTCAATGTCCATCTCATACAAACCAGGTGGCAATACTTCAATCATCTCCATTACTGAGGCAATGCCTTTATGTTCATGATTGGCAACTTTGGAGCTAACAAAGATGCCCAAATGCCCTACCTGCTCATGAATCATATAAATAATGCGTTGACCACAAATTTCGATTTCTTTTTCGTCACTATAGGCATCTAAAATCCATGACAATGCTTGTGGTGGCGGGGTGATGTCATCACCATGCGAGGCAAATACAATTAATGGCGCTTTGATATTGCGCACATCAATGTTAACCCCTTGTTCTAATTGCGCTGTATTACGGGCAAGACGATTACCGACAAAGATATTTTCGACAATCCAGCGAATCTCGGCTTCATTCATTAAAAAGAAACCACCCCACCAACGCTCAAAGTCTAAAAACCGCTGACGATTGGCAACAGGGTTTTTGTATAAATCATAATATTTGCCCACATAACTGCGGTACGGGTGCATCTCTTCAAAGTTGCGTACCAACCATGCGCCATCAAATAAGCCATTATCCAAATCAGCACTGAGCATAGACAGCCAAGTACCACCATTAACCCCTGCTTTGTAACGCATCGGATTAGTACCAATACGACCACTCCACGCCGATACAGGTGCACCATTCATCACAATTGGGCCTCTGATATTGGGGTTAGTTGCTGCCAAGATAAGTGCCGCCCAGCCGCCTTGACAGTTACCAATAACTACAGGGGCTTCTGCATTGGGGTGTCGCTTTTCAACTTCGTAAAAAAACTTCGCTTCGGCATAAGTGACATCAGCGATGGTTTGTGTTGGCTCAGGAAAGCGTTTAAAGGCAACAAAATAAACGCAGTGCCCATTATTTAACGCAACCCCTACTTGGCTTTCATGTTTAAAGCCACCAATACCTGCACCATGCCCTGCTCTGGGATCAATAATGATATAAGGGCGATTGTTATCATCGGTGACCACCCCTTCAGGTGGCTTGATTTTTAATAACACATAGTTGCTGGGTCGTCTAAATGTGCCTGCATCCATGATAACTTCGTAATCATAATCCAGCACTGGTGGACAGCCGGCCCTTTCATGCTCTATAAATATATCACCACGCTCTTTAAGCACCTCGGCAGTTTGCAGCAAGCGTTTGCTACTATCGGTACTATAATTGAGCCATGCTTGGAACAGTCGCTGCGGGGTGGCGACCTTTGTCCAACTGGTATACACTTCTTTAGCATCTTTACTTAGGGTTTTGACATTTTTTTGTAGTTTTTCATTATTAAAAGCTTGATGTCTTGATAGCACCTTAGACATAAACTCAGAACTTTGTTCATTATAGTGACGTTGTTTTGATATTTCTTGAAAAATGGACTTATTTTTTTGCAAATTATTAAAAATCAAATCCTGAAATTCTGGAGTTGAACCAGAGATGGTGCGAGCTGGATTATTACGACTTAGCCATACTTCTGCTTTGTCTGGATTATTGATGTTCTTTTCTATGTTATCTCTATTATCTCTCATGATACATTCCAATTTTGCTAAGGGTTTATTTGAGTGTATTTAAAATCCGTTACCACACTCGCCATTAAGGATTTGATTGTTATACCAATTCGCTAAAATAACCTATCTTTGTCAAACTCACTTAGTCTACTACTTGTAGTACTTACACTCGTTTTCCTAGATAGGTTAATTAATCAAAATGGTATTCAGGGGCTAAAGTTTAGGGACTAATGTTAAGGGACTGCATTTAGTGCGTCTTGTGCTTGCACCAATACATATTCTCCGGGTGCATCGCATAAAGTTGTCCATGGCTTGCCAGCAAAGTCAATGCCCGCTTCTCTGGCATCGACTTTACCTGCGCCATACTGTTTAATCCATTCTGCCCAATGTAGCCACCAACTTTTATCTTGTTTTTGTGCCTTTTCAAACCAATCATCAGGGTTAACAGGATACTCATCATAAGTATAAAAGCCATATTTACCCGTAGGTGGATTGATGACACCAGCCACATGACCTGACTCACCAAGAACAAAAGTCACATCACCACCAAGCACTTGTGTCGATTGGTAACTGCCCTGCCATTTGACAATATGGTCTTGCAGTGTTGCCACTACATAGCATGGAATGGTGACTTTAGACAAATCTACTTTAATATCATCAAAGCTTAGCTGTTGTCTTTTCACCATCTTATTACCTAAATATAGCTCACGCAACACAAAACTATGTAAAGCGGCGGTGACATTGGTACAATCAGAGTTCCAATATAACAAATCAAACGGCGTAGGTCGCTCCCCTTTTAAATAATTTTGAATATAATAGTTCCAATACAAACTATTTTCACGTAATAAACTAAATGCCACACCCATCAAGCGTCCATCAAACACCCCTTGGTGCGCCTCTTCTTGCTCAAGGGCATCAACCACACGCTCATCGATAAATACACCCAAATCACCAGGGTCGCTAAAATCAAAAATTGTTGTCCAAAAAGTGGCACTGGCAATGCGCTTGTCTTGCTTATGTTCGGTCAGCCAAGATAAAGTCAATGCCAATAGCATACCACCGATACAATAACCGATGACATTGGCATCAGGCTCACCAGTGATTTCTTGAATGACATCCAACGCTGTCAGTAAGCCTTCGTGCATATAAGTTTCCATACCCACATCTTTATAAGCACGAGTAGGATTGACCCAAGAGATAACAAAAACGCTATGACCTTCATTTAACGCCCAACGGATATAAGAATTTTTTTCTTTTAAATCCATGATATAAAACTTATTAATCCACGGTGGCACGATTAATAAAGGACGTTTATTGACCTTATCAGTAGTTGGCGTATATTGGATAAGCTCAAACATACGATTACGAAAAACCACCTTACCTGCGGTACTGGCAATATTTTCACCCAACTGAAAGGCACTTTTATCCGTCATACTGATATTTAAAACTTGCGCACTTTTTTCTAAGTCTTGGGTAAACTGCTGCAACCCAGTGATTAGATTTTGTCCCCCTGACTCTAGCGTTAAGCGTAATATTTCAGGATTACTCCATAAAAAATTACTTGGGGCAACTGCATTTAACCATTGTCGGGTAAAAAATGACAAACGCTGCCGCGTCTTATCATCAATGCCCTTAGCATTATCAATCACATCCATCATGCTATCGACAGTTAAAAGATAGTTTTGCTTTAAATAATTAAACAGTGGATTTTCTGACCACTCCTCATCGGCAAAGCGTTTATCGCCTTTTGCTGGCGTGATAACGGCAGGTGCATTTTTTCCTGTCGCTTGCATGATGGTGTTTTGCCACAGATGTAATTGTTGTTGCAAAAAGTTGGTTTGTTGGGCAATCAATAAACGCGGACTGTTATCCATTGCACCTGTGGTAAATTTTTGCCAGCCATCTAATAAATTAAACATCAACGATTGCCCTGTATCACTACTTTGGGTGACTCGGTACAAAGTTTCATTGAGTAACTTTTGTGACAGCTCATTCATACTCTCTAGAGGATTATTAAGAGAATGTGCTTGAGTGGCCTGGGCTGTGGACGAAGTAGCTTGCTCAGTTTCCTGCTGTGCATTGAAATTAGGGTTAGAACTGCTATTAGAATTAGGATTGAGTCCATCAAAGGCAGCCGTATAAGGTTTAAAAAACTGATTAAAATAATCAACTGAGCCTTGCCACAACTTTATATTCGCCTCTAATGGATTTTGGGTTTGCTGTAGACCTTCAACATAAGATTGGTTTAATGAATTAAGCTGTTGTAATTGTTGTAAATAAAGTTGACTGAGTTGATTTATGTCAAATGTGTCATCAGTTGTATCTGAATTCATGTCGGGTTCACTACTAGAATTTGATTGCGAGGTGGTGTTGAATGATTCTTTAGTTTGGTTTTGGCTACTACTGTCTTCACTATCCTGCATACGCCCTCCCCCATGTTAATATTTGTTGTAGCTAACTGGCATCATAATATATCGGTTGACCCTAGGGCTACTAAAAGATGATTAAAAATAGAATAGAAAAATTGGTAATAAAAAAGGTGAGTAAAATTTCTTTAACTCACCCTTATGAACATCAATACGTCAAAGTTATAAGCAGTAAGCCTTAAAACAAATAAAGCGGCTTAATACTATGGTTTTTTAGCAGTTGTTTTATCATTGCTTGCAGTAGACGCTGATGCGTTAGTTGCAGCCGTAGTTGCTTGAGTAGCTGATTTTACTGCTTCAGAAGCCTTTTCTGCCACTTGCTCTGCTACTTTGTTCATATTAGCAGCATAATCTTGAGCATTTTTAGTTGCTTGTTCAGCAGTTTGTTGCATTGTAGTTTGCATGTGCTCACTGGTTTCTTCGTATACATCACCCATCACTTGCATGATTTCGTCTTGCATACAGTTACCAAGTTCAGTTAGCTTTTGTGCATCAGCCAACATTTTTTGGCTGATATTATTTAGCATTTCTGCTTGTTTGCTACTAAATTCTTTGGCAGACTCTGGTGAGTCAATTTTAGCCACTTGGCGTAGGTTGTCCAAGCTCATTTCTGAATAAGTTTTGATGGTGTTTAATGAAAAATCAGTCATCATTTCAGCATTTCTTAAAAAAGCTTGGTTTAGTTTGCTCCAAGGTTGAAACATTTTTTGTGCATTTTCATTGAATTGATTGATATAATCTTGAGGATTTGTATTTGACATTTGGTAACTCCGATTTGTTATAAGTTTAAAAAAATAAATATGAGCTGTTACAGTTATTGCATTGGGTAAAACGCTAACTAAATTAAAATAATCTCATTAAAAAACTATCATAGGTAAGGCAACTTAATAGCATTTTCCTCCTTTATTTAGAGTCATATTGAATGACTTTACATTGGTAAAGTTTACTTACGTAAAGTCATTGGGTATTTTTAAGGCTAAATAAGCCCTAAGACATATATTGTCCACCGTTGACCGACAACGTCTCGCCTGTTACAAATATGGCTTCATCACTAATTAGATACATACAAGCTGCTGCTATCTCATCAGCATTTGCCAGACGCTTCATTGGAATGGTTTGCTTGATTTTATCCATAATGTGGTCAGGTACGGTATCAACCATTGGTGTGTGTGTGTATCCAGGTGCAACCACGTTTGCTGTTATAAATGCTGCTGCCCCTTCATAAGCCAATGCTTTGGTAAAGCCAATGATGCCTGCTTTAGCGGCTGAATAGTTGGTTTGTCCATACTGCCCACGCAGACCATTAATTGAGCTGATATTGACGATACGTCCTGTTCTTTGTTGTAGCATTTTGCAAAAAACAGGGTGAGTAATGCTATATAAAGACATCAAATTGGTATCAATGACTTGTCGCCACTGAGCTAACGTCATCTTTTTAAAGCTACTATCAGAGGTAATACCTGCTGCATTGATTAACGCATAAATACTATTATGGCGATTGACCACATCTTGCATGGTCTGTAGCGCATGTTCATGATCACTTAAATCAACGGGCAAAAATTCGAAGTTACTTGCATCAAAACCATTATCCTCACACCACTTTTTAATACGCTCAGGATTGTCTTTACTCAAAGTTGCGATAATATGATAGTTCTCTTTGAGAAGTTTCTTGCAAATGGCTGTTCCTATTCCACCAAATGCACCTGTTACGATGGCGACTTTTTCATCTAAAGTTCCGGGAGTTAGGTTGTGCTGGAAGTTCGAATCTGGCATTTAACACCTCTTATGTAAAATTAAAAATAAAATAACAACTTATAATGGTAGTGTTTAATAATAAGTATTTAGATAAAACATCTACTGATTATATCCTTATCATTTTATCACTTTCTTATAATGACAAATTATTATAACTACTAAATAACTGATAATATTATGTAGACTAGACCCAATCAAAATAATACTGGCACAAAATCAGGCGCACTCACAGTAACTGTTATAAAAACAGCTATGATTGGCTTCCTTGCTTGTACCAGTATTAGAATGACAAATGTGATGAAGAATTTGAGTTTTAGTCAAGTTTATAATTTATTAGTATGACATAACAATATGAAAATTTTTTTACAAAACTATTAATATTTATTAATTAGAAAGAAAAAATGTTTTTAGCATTTCCTACAAATATATAGTTTACAACTGTACATCTTATTATATTAAATTACAAACAATAATAATATTATTTTTTAATGTCTTTAGTATACTTACATAATTTACCATAATATTTAGTTAAAAATCAACGGATTGCAGAATAATATACTTTAATCAAAGGCAAGTTATACTATCTAATGGTGCGCTAATAATTATGTGATTGATAGGATAAGTGTCATATCTAGCAATATTATAGCATTTCTAAAAACTAATATATCAAGGAAGATGGGTAAAATAATGGGTAAAAATGACAAATCGTAAACTATGTAAATAACACAAAATTTTGTAGTTGGGATTTTAATCAAGCTTTTAAATAAACTTGGATAGTAGAAAATATGGTGAGTGACAATCAAGAAAATAGCCTATATATCAGAACTTATAAACAACAAATAGAGGGACACACACATCATTACCATCAAATCACCATTCCTTTATTTGGTAATATCAAGATGAGGATAAATGATGAGGTCATGACGGTTTATTATGGTGAGGTTTTGATAATTAAGAAGAATACCTATCATCAATTTCAAGCAAATGAAGATTTTCGCTTTTTAGTGATGAATGTCACAGGCAGCATTGATAGGCTTCTGCCCTCTGCAGAAGACACCCATTTTGCGTTAGATGATAAGACCTTATCTTATGTAGCCTTTGTAGAAAAGCAATTGATGTCGATGCGAGATGCAAACATAGAAGCACTAATGTTTGATCTATTGTTTGAATTGCTATCTAAGCTTATCTATCACAACCCCATTAAGAAAAAAATGGACGCTCGACTATATTTAGCCATTCAACACATCAAAAAAGACATAGCAGCTCGCCATAGTATTCAATCTTTAGCAAAAACTGCCTGCCTTAGTGAGAGTCAATTTAAGGTGATTTTCAAAGACTACTTTGATTGCACCCCTTATGACTATATTACCAATATCAGGATGCAAAAAGCGGTTGCTCTGCTACTCAATACAGACAAACCGATTGCCATCATCGCTGAAGAATGTGGTTATCAAAGTGTGACCGCTTTTACCCGTCGTTTTACCCAATTTTACCAACATACTCCTGCCAAACTTCGGGATGGCAGTCATATCTCATCAGATAACCAAATAACCAAATAACATAAATCAATAAATAGCTAATCAGCTTATTTGTATATAAAACCATCTTTTCTGCTAATTTTAAACCCCACAAAAACAATATACTCAATTTAACAGCCTAACTTCCTACAGTTATGCCAGCCAGCTAGGTGAGTCAGGCTAATTAGTAAGGTCAGTTAATTGCTGCTTTCACTATTAAGGAATTCGCATTGATTATCGAGTTATCAAAACAAAAAATAATAAGCCATACCATACCCATCGGTTTTTTAGTTATTTGGAGTGGCGGTGCGGTATTTGCAAAAGTTGGCTTAAATTATACAACGCCTTGGAGTTTTTTACTGCTACGCTCAGCAATTGCTTTAACGCTGTTACTCGCTATTTTTTTAGCCAAGCCAAAGACTCACCCAAGCAATTATCAATTATTTTTGCGCCTGCTCACTGACTCAGCTAATTTATGGCAAATTATCTATGCTGGCTTGTTAATGCAGGTTTTTTATTTGACGTTTTATTTTTTAGCGATACAAACAGGCTTGTCTCTTGGCATCATCATTTTGATATTAGGGTTACAGCCCCTATTGACCGCTATACTGACCTCACCTACCCTAAATTATCGTGATTTATTTTTATTGTTGATATGCTTTTTAGGATTGGTTATCGCAACCATCGGCTATCATGCTATTAATGAAGTCAATACACTGGGGTTGCTATTTTCTGTCTTGGCACTGTTAGCAATAACCTTTGGGACGATTGCTCAGGCAAAGGTTCACTTACCTACCTTTAGCTCTAATTCCAATACTAATATCGTCATTTTGTTAATACAAACAACCATCGCTGTCATTATGTTTTCATTGATAGTCTTATTTAAAGGGTTTTACTTTGAGGTTAACCCCTATTCTATGGCGTCTTTAATTTGGATGGGGGCAATCGTTTCTGTGGGTGCCTATCTTTTACTGATGGTGATGTTAAAAATAAGCTCAGCAAATAAAGTCAGTACGCTATTTTTTCTGTTGCCATTATTAACCATGATATTAGAAAGTCTGGTTTTTGATACTTCAATTAGTTCGTTGAGTATGCTGGGAGTGTTTATAGTATGTATGGGTTTATTGCTATACCAGATCGTTCAACGTAAGCAACCTTTTGAAAGACAACAATAGCTAATAATAATAGATATTAGGAATACTCACAGTGAAAATCATACCTTATGTCGTTATCAGTCTGCTAGGTGGCGCAATTGTTCCGCTACAATTGGCTATTGTGAATGCTTTTCGAGAAAATACGCAAGCCTCACAAATACAATCTACTTTTTATTTGTATTTAGGCGGTGCCGTCGCTTCACTTATTTTATCTTACCTCATCAGTGGGGGCATCAAGCCGCCTTTTGCCAGTCATGCTTCATGGTGGATGTGGACATCTGGCTTACTTGGTAGTTTTTATATTCTGTTTATGTTTATTGCTGCACCAAAAATTGGCTCAGCGAATACCTTATTATGGGTATTTTTAGGTCAGATGTATTTTGCCATGATTTTAAGCCAAACAGGATTATTTGGTTTAGAAGTCCGCCCTATCAATCCTTTTAAGATAGGTGGCTTGCTATTAGTGACACTTGGTGGCTTAATAATGATATATGGTGAAGCGAAAGGCAGATAAAAGTTATCAGCAATGCATTCTTTGAATTCTTTTGGAAATAAATATGTTTGACACAACGTTGAAGATAATAATATTTTTTGTATATATCATTGTTATTGCTTACTTTATTATCAAGGATAATATAATTTTATCGATTTTGGCAGGGTTTTCTTATTCAATATTTCTATTTTTAATTGATTTTACAAAAGGAAAGGTTAAATTTTAACTGGCTATGGTGCATTACCCTCTTTGAAGCAATGTACATCAGGAGAGTAAGTGTGTTTACATATAAATTTTTATTATTGTTAAATAGACTTGTTGCATTTGGATTAGGAATAATTATTCTATACCTCTTACGGAAAAGTTATTTTCATTCAATTAGTTATTTATTAATAGTGATAGCTAATATATTATTTACTTTAAATATAATTGCAATTATGGTTTATTCTAGTGGTTATATAATCAATTTAATTCCTTACTTACATGTTTTTCATTTGATAAGTAGTATTTTCTTTATATGTCTATTAATAAAGTGCTATACAGTATATAGAAATAACCTAAATTAATTTTTTATATAGGAATAATAATGAAGATGAATTTCAAAAAAATATTATTAATATCATTATTTTATTCTGTTATTTTTTCTTATATGGTAGTTATATTTGCTCATAAAAAATTCTTATTAGATAATTTTCTAGGATTATTTTTCAGTAACTTTTTTATAGCACTGCTTACCTTTTCAATAAGAGAGAATAAGAAACTCAATATAAAAAAACAGAAGGATCCATGAAGTGATTGCTTTTTCTTTACTAATAGGGACTATTATAACTGTCGCAAAATCATTCTTTTGGTATGGAAGGCTTGATAAATTTGATTATATACTTGTATTTTTTGGGATATATTTATTTATATACTTGGTATTTATAGATTTTCACTTAACTTAATAAATAAATTTGTAAATATAGGATGAGTACATGAACAACTTTATTGTAATAAAATTGAATTATGTGAAATTTAAATATTAAGAAAATATTTTTTTATGAATATTAAATTGGTTGATATATATTTATGCAAAAAATGGCAGATCACTTTTTTTCTATACTACAAATTTTGGCTATATTAATACTATTAGTAAGAATGAAGTTTATTAATACTGAAGCAAATATCAAAAAAATATATTTATTAATTGGATTTATTATTATATCGGGAATTATCTATAAATTAATTAAAGAACGTATTTTTTTGTAAATCTTAGAATATAAGCTGTAGGAGCTGCTAATTTAATTTTTTCTCCTGCTAGCTTAGGTCTTAAAGTAGTTTTTAACATGACAGTAATGTTTGGTCGCAGACAAGGATGATTAGGATATTGCCATGAAACGTAAATCACTTCAAGAATATATTAACCGTCAGTCAATATTAATGCGACTATTTATGTATATTCTTTATCTATTAATTAGTACTACTATCATATATTTACTTATATTATCCATTAATAATGATGTTAAAGAAACCAATTTTTTAGAAGGTGCGTTTTTTAATGCAGCAATGTCTTTTACTACTTTCTTTTTTAATGGAGGGAAGCAAAAGTAGTATGTACCCATAAGCATAATATCAATTTTCATGGTTTTATGGTTTTATGGAGAGGTTATTAGTGAATAATATTCTTAAAAAGCACTTATATTTAGCTTTTTATGTTGTTGGTTTAACTATTTTAATCAAGAGGATAAACCTTATAAGCCTCTGTCTATACATCACTATAATTTTAGTGAATTATGCATTGATTAGGAAAGATAAAGAAAAGTTAATTCTATGTGCTATAATCATATTTAACTTAATAGCCTATTTAGATTTTAACCATCAGTTTGAGCAACTATTAACAGAACAAAATCTTATAATATTTATGTTATGTTCTTTAGGCTTGGCTATATAATTTATTTATCTGCGTGTATCAAAGCAAACCTAGTATAATTTTATAATTAAGTAGTTACTCTTCAGATATTTCCCAAAAAAATCCTTGTTTTAATTTTTTATATTTGTTCTTAATTTTCTATATTTTTATAAATACAAAAACTACCGCTTTAACGATAAATACGCCTGCGTTAAGCGCATTGGTAATCTATTTGCTGTCGTTTGTAGGCACAATGCCCCTGTTTTTTGGCTTAAATACTGATGTAAAAGCTGGCGAGATTGTTCATAGCCGGTCAATGAATGATATAACAAAGCATCTTCAAAACTCATCGGCATATTATCACCATGCAAGCGTTCATCTAAATCTTGCTCAATTAAGTTGGCAAATACCACTTGATGTTGATGGCTTAATAACTGTATGGCTTGGCGTAGCTCATCACTGGCTTCTGCCCTTGTATTACTAATGATAACCACCAAGCTACGTTTTTTTAATTGCTGTCTCAGATCATGAGCCGCTGTATAATAATCGCTGGTTTGCATGGTGGGTTTGATATCCGCAGTTTCATTGAGTAAATCACGGATTAAGGTACTGCCTTTTTTAGGAGGAATATAGCGTTCGACCCCACCAAAAGTCATCAGCCCAATACTGTCACCTTGTTTGTTAGCAACATAAGCTAATAGCAGGGCAGCATTTAATACTTGATCAAAATAGTTTAATTGCCCCACTACTTGCGTTGATTGCTGATGGGTGTCCTGAGTGTCAAAATCACTGCCCCGACTCTCTTCTATATCATAACTTTGATCTTGATGGCGCATTTGCTCACCGCAATCAAGCAATAACACAATCTGCTGATCATTGTCCTCTTCATAAGCTTTGCTCATCATTCGCCGTTGTCGAGAACTGGCTTTCCAGTCAATCTGACGAATGGCATCACCAGCACTATATTCTCGTAGCTTTAAAAAGTCACTGCCATGCCCTTGCTGTGCTAATGACTGTATGCCTGCATGAGCACTTTGTTCAAAAACAGCTGCCAATTTATTGCTTAATAATCCCGAAAAATCAGCCAATACACGTAAATATTTAGCAGATTTTTTATCTGCCAACTCTGGTGTATGTGCTATATTTTCTGTCAAAATTATTTGTCGACGCAACAATTTAAAAGGGGAAGATAATCGTAAATAAGCAACACCAAAATAACCTGTGCCCCGCTCAATAGGTAGTACAGGGTAACGAATACTTAGGCGATGATGGATATGTTTGTGATTGTGACCATGAGTGTTATTTACGCTACTGGCATCGTCATTGTCATAATTATCATCATAGAGGTTTAAATTCATTGTAATGGGCATGCTATCTACTTGCTGTTGTCCAGCAGATGGCTCAGCAGTAGGAATTAAGGTGGTGACTTGGTCAGGATAGCTGTCATAAAATTGCAACTGTATATTTCTGGCAATGCCTGTTTTTTGTAGCCAATATAATAATGATGAAGATAAACTAGATTTATTAGAGAAATCAGCCTCAAAAGTAAGTAAAACTTTAATCTCTACTTCATGATAAATAGGTACATTATGTGGATAAAACCGCTCAAGGGTAAAGTTATTTACCTGACTTATCACCCGTAAGCATAGCCAATCAATTAACACCAACATAGCAATGGCAACTACTGCCAAAATACATAACCACCATAATGATTGTGTTAACAATGTCATGCCATAAATCATTTGTAAGGCAGTAAATACCAATACAAACAACCACCATACCAATAGCACCTTCACCAAATAATGGCTAGGTTGAAATTGTTTGATACGCTGCCAAAGACTAAGCGGCTTATTTCTTTGACTGCTTTGTTTTGGTATCTGCGTTGCACCTGTGGGGCTGCGTTTATCCATAGTAATATAACTTATTGACGAGGTGCTGGCACAGCATTAAGTATCTGCGCAATGACCTGTTCGGGGCGCACGCCTTCGATTTGATAGTCAGCACTTAAAGCAATACGGTGACGTAGAACGGGTGTTGCTACAGCGACCACATCATCAGGAATGACATAATGACGGCTATCGAGTAGCGCATTTGCCCGTGCCGCTCGTAACAGCGCAATACCACCACGCGGCCCAGAACCTGCCACAATACCATGATGCTGGCGAGTGGCACGGATAATTTGTAGCGCATAATGTATCACACGATCATCAATGCTCACTTGGGCTGTGAGTTTTTGTAATAATAGCAAACGCTCAGGCGACATGATTTGTGGTACTTGTGAAAGATCCAAACTTGCACCAATATGACCACCAAGTACTGTCTTTAACATTAATGCTTCATTTTGTTCATCGGGATAATCAATCAAAATATTAAATAAAAAACGATCCAGTTGGGCTTCGGGCAGTGGATAAGTACCTTCATGCTCTAATGGATTTTGGGTGGCAATGGTGATAAAAGGTTGATCGACATCATAAGTTGTCCCCTCAATAGTGACTTGCTGCTCTTGCATCACTTCAAGTAATGCAGATTGTGTCTTTGCTGAGGCTCGGTTAATCTCATCAGCAAGTAATAAGTTACAAAATACTGGACCACGGCGTACTTTCCATTGTCCTGTTTGCATGTCATATAAGGTATGACCTGTAATGTCAGCAGGCATCAAATCTGGAGTAAATTGTACCCGATGATAACTACCACCGATGGCTTTGGCATAGGCTTTGACCATCAATGTTTTGCCCAGTCCTGGCAGACCTTCGATTAATGCATGTCCACCAGCGAGCAGACAGACACATAACTGGCGTACCACAGTATCTTGTCCAATAACGGCTTTAGATACAGCATCTAGTAAGGCATTGACTTGGGTGGCTGCTTGTTGCCAAGCTCTTGGATCGATGTTTTTGCTACGATTGGGTGTTGATTGGTTATTCATAATTTGACCGCTTGTAGGTGACATATTCATGCCATCATTGTTATGAGACTCTGTATTAATAGCACCATTATCCCTAACATTATTTCCAATAGTTTCTCTGTTATTATCTATATTGTTACTGTCATTAATAAGGCTCATGATACATTCCTGATTGATAATTAACTATTTTAATAACCATTGCACTACCCATAGTGTTTGTGTTAGTTCGGTAAACTCAGTGACACTAGAAGCGGCTGGTATCTGTTGGCTTGCATTCATTTGAGTTTGATTAGATGATGGTAGCCGCTCAGATAATAGATTAGATAGTAGGGGTGCAATGGCGGTTTGTAGCCTTGAGATACTAATGGCTTCTTGCGCTCTGGCTTTATTGTGTTGCATGGCTTTATCTAGCCAATCATTCGTTGCAGTCGTGGTAGTTATTGCAGTGTTGTCGTTAAGCGTCTCTTTATCTTGTATGACGTTGCCATTAATCTGGAACTTATCTTGTAGTTGCTTGGATAATAGTTGCTGTAAATTCACTATCATCTCATCAATATTAGCCGTATTCATTGTGTGATTAATAGCACTGCCATTGGATTGAATTGACGCTGTTTTTGATGTTGCTGACTTGCTATTTGTCAGTTGTGGCAAGTGTTGTTGCAATAGCTGTTGTATTTGCTGCTGTGTTGCTGCGGCTAATTTGACTGCATGATCATACTTCCAGCCATAATACCCAACTTGCTGAAAATAACGCAAAATATCATGTGCTTGGCTATCTGTTAGATACTGAGTTTTGCCAAAGCGATCATATAGTGACCATAGCCATACCAATACCAATAATAGTAAGCCTAAAATTGCCAAACGCGCATGTTTCCATAACATGACTGGTAGCGCATCAATGTCTGTATTTGGCAAAATAACCACTTGCGAGCTGTTTTGAGTGAGAGTTAACAGCCATGAGGCATTGTCCATGCTAGAAAGATTAATACGCAAACCAAACCAATCTAGGGTATTTAATAAAGGTACTTCTAAAGGATTGCTATTAGAAGAGTTATGATTAGAGGAACGGGCTGTTGTATTCGCATTTGTGTTGCTGTCATGTTTGATTAAATCAAGATTGGGATCAGGATTGGTAAAGCTTTGATTGTTAATAACCACACTAATACGCCCTTTGCCAAAAGTGCTATCAAAGAAAATATCTTTGGCAGGGGTGAATAGTTGTAATAATTTTTTATCATCAAGATTAATGGCGATGGTTATTAATTTTGCCAAGTAAGCAGCATCTTCTTTACTGTCTCTCTCTTTGAGCATTTCTAATAAAATGCGTTCAGCCAATTCATTATTTAACTCACTATCTAAACCTGACGACTCATCTGTTGCATCAGCCGTTGGCTTGTCGTTTGTGTTATCTATATCTTTGTTGTTGATGCCATCTTTGCTACTACTGGCAGTCAAGTTTACTTTGACATCAACATCATACGTTTTTTGCAAGATGACTAATTGTTGTCTGAGGTATTGGCGAATCTGTTCTGCCAGCTTTTTATCCGTTACTCCATGATATAAGGATTTTTCTGTGCTGTATAACTGCTTAAACATCTGATGATTTAAGTGGTTATAAGAGCTGTCTGTTTGCACCATAATGATAGAGTTTCCATCATCAACACTCAGTGGGGTAATGGATTGAAATGTAACTGCTAACTCATCAAGCAAATCATCAATATTATCGGCATCACCTTTTTTATTCTCGCTTTCTATTTGCTCTTTTGCTGCTGATTCAATGCTTTGTTTTATACTCTCCTCTAAACTGTCTGCATCAGCTTCTGATTGATTGACAGCAAAGATGCCCAAACGTAGCAATAGCTGGTTATTGCCCCCAAATTCGCTTAATTTTTCATTGATTTGTGCATCATTATCCACCAACTCTAGAAATTTCTTTTGTACTTCATCAGTATTGATTGATTGATTATCACCATTAGTAGCTTGCTGCTTTAATGTTTGTAGACGAGCCAATAATTCTTCAAGGTTCTGTTGGGATATTTCAGCTTGCGTAAAGGTAATCACATGCCCGCCCTGCTCTATCCATGAGCGTAATTTTTGAAACCGCTCTGGCGTCAGTGTGCCACCAATGCTATTAATCAGTAGTGTAGGATGCTGCGGTGACTGTGGATCAATGCTTGGCAGATTATCTATTAGTAATTTTAAATCACTATCCAAATCAGTATAAGCACCACCATAATCATCACCAGTATTATGGCTATTAATCAATAACTCAGCCGCATAATAAGGGTTATAATTGATACGGCTATTGGGCTCATAGTCTATTTTTTCGACACGTTCAAGATTTTGCCAAAACCACACCCCTGTCCAAACCAAGGCGGCAAGTAATAAAAACAACAACAGTAATTTGATCGGAGACATACTGCGTATATTGCGAGGTAGTGATTGTGATTTCCATTTTTTTGTCGCTTTCATCATCTCTCCTCTTTTATACGAGCAGTTTTTAAACGAGTAGAGGCTGATACAGACAGCGGCAACATAGATAACCACTCATCAGCTAAGTTGTTTAATTGCAAGCTTAACTGCTCAGAGTGCGCAAGCAGATAAGGTGTGTCATAGGCAACTTGTATCCAGTGCGCAATGATTTGGTTGATATAATGCTGAGTGGCAGCTTGGTGTGTATTTTGGCTAAGCTGACGATTAATATGATGTAACTGTTCAATACATTGCAGCTCAGTGGTGGCAGGGGCAACACTGAGCAAGTGATTGTCTGCCAACCATCTCAGACTGCCTCGATACAATAGTGATGCCGCATCGCTGATTTGTCCAGCAGCAAGTAAACGCTGCACATTTATACCAAGCTGTTGATGCGAGGGTAAATCGCCCAAATATGACTGGCTGGCGGCAGACTGAGTAGATACTGAGGTTTTGTGATATCGTTTGGGTAATACGGTATTTAGCCAGCCATTTTTTTGTGCATGATGAATAATCCATACTATGAATAATACCAGCGCAGCAATCAACAAGGTTTTAATAATGGTTGCTAATAATTGAAGCTTACTAATATCTAACCAGTTGTCTGAGTCTGTATCCCAATCGAATAAAAATTTCAGCAGTTTTACCAGCCAGCTGTCTTCATTATTTTTGGAGTTTTCTTTGGATTTTAGCTGCCAGTGTTGACGTTTTTTACTGGTTGCATAGTCTTCACTGGTGATGATGTGTTGCAATTGCTGACGCACCACCTGATTAGAGGTATTCAGTGGCTTGGACGTATTGATAGCATTGATATTGGTTTGGGTGTCAGTCGTGTTATCAGTAAGACGTGGCTGGGTCATTGATTCAGACGCTATCGCGGTGTCTGCTGACGTCGCAGTTGCAGTGACAGCCATTGCAGGCAAGTTCATACTTGGGTTAACACTGGCAAGTAGTATGACAATCGTGCTTAGTTTGATCTTAATCTTAGCAAGACTTGCAATATTATCTTGTGTCTCATCTGCCCAGTTATGCCACCAAATACTCATAATCTGTCCCCATGATGACGATTAGCAGATGTCGATGGTGTATGAATCGTATGAGCAATATCTGAGTTTAAATTATGGTTATTTAGATGGTTGTTTAATGGTGTATCAAACAATAATACACTTTGTTGTGAGTGTAGATAGCGTTGTTTTAAGCGTTTGAATACCAATTCCACATCCCAACCTTCAAGTAGACAGCGTTTGGTTAAGTAGACAGCAAATCCACCGGCTATAAAAAAGGGGGCAACGATGCTAATGGAAAAAAAATACAACGTTATCCAAAGTATCTCTGTCCATGTGGGTGCGACTTCGAGATAAGTAAAAAACGTTTCTGCACTCATAAAAGTAGTGGGTATCAAATTCAGCAAAAACAGCAGCATACCAATGGTAAATATCATTTCAATATGTAGCATCACGATGGTGTGCCATGCCAGTCCACTACCTTGTCCTCGTAATAACAAACCAAACCGAGATTTAAATTGTGACTTTTCTGGATTCTCTAATATTAAGATAGGTAGCATCAACTGTCTGCTCAATGAGAAACGGCGAGCAATCAAAAGCGTAAACGCATGTTTTTTGAGCTCCAGCCAGCCTTGTTTGATGGTGCTTTTGACACTTGGCGGATTAGAGAATAAGGCGAAGCCCAGCCACGAGAGCATGGGTTTTTCGTAGAGGGGCTTAAGCCACCAAAATATGATGCCACCTAGCCCACCTAACCACCACCAAGCATCACTGGCTGGTACTGCCAAATAATACTGTAATAAGGTGCTGCCTAAATAAAAAAGAATAAAAAAAGGCAATGCCATACCAAGCCAGATCTTCCATAATGGTAAAAACCAATGCCGTGCCATCATGACACCCAAATCCACCGCTTGCGATGTTGTCATTGGACGTATTGCCACACTCATTTGCTCAATATTCATGATTGCTTACCTTTTATTGAGCGTATGAAGCCGAATCTCTTTAATTTAGAAGCTTTGGGTTTATATGTCTTTGATTTAGCAGATACCAAGTTAGTTTGTACTGAGTCAGCCACCATATTTGCCACGCGCTCTTTGCCAGCCAATAATAAATAGCTGAGCACCATTATCCATAATAATGCAGCAACGATGTATTTGACCGTATCAGGAATCACATTAGAAGACGACCAAAACGCCTCAATAAAAGCAGCAATAAAAGTCATAGAAGCCGCCCCTATCAACAGCTCAATGCTTTGCTTACCTGCAATTTTAAACGCATCCATACGTCGATAGTTTGCTGGCATAAATAGTGATTGTGCCAAGCGTAGTCCTGCTGCTCCACTAATCACCGCAGCGGTCAGCTCAAACGAGCTATGCCCTGCCACAAAAGTCCAAAAAGTCTCACCATAACCAATACCAGATAAATGCCCAGCCACCCCACCGATCACTAAACCGTTATATACCAAGCTTAATAAAGTACCTAAACCTGCAAATAAACCCATGCCATAAATCTGAAAGTCAATACCGATATTGTTTTGAATATAATATCCAAACATGGCAATATCCGTATCTGATCGCCTTGAGCTATCACGTCCCACCATTTCATTAGCAGGGTTATACATCTCTTCCATCATGCGTACTTGATCATCAGGCATGATGCTATATAGCATGTCAGAATGCTCAAAACATGCCCAACCCATTAAGATGGCAGGCACTAAAAAGCACGCCAAACTTAACCAAAATAAGTTGGCATGTGCCCGTAGTTGTACCGGAAAGCTGTAACTATAAAAGTGATACATCTTTGACCAGACATGACCACGCCGACGATATAACAATTGATGCCCAGCCATTACTTTATCATGTAGTGACTGGACTAATTGCGGGCTATAATGTCGCTGCTTTGCCAAAGCATAATGCTGACAAATAATACGATATTGCCGAATAAATTCATAACTTGAGGCAGATTGTAGTGGTGATTGTGATGATGATGAAACTTGAGGCATGGTGACGTTGTTTTGACCTTTATTTGCCAATAAAATATCAAATCGCTGCCATAGCTGCTGGTGTTGAGCCTCAAATTGTTGTTGTTTCATTATCTTTGTTTCACCGAGTCATTCTTTGATTTATTTGATTGCTGCTTTACCTTGAATAATACTGGCACGCTCAATGATTGCCAAACGACAAGCTTCCTCTTCTTGTGTATGGCTGATGCCATGCGCAGTCACTTTGACTAAAGGAGATAATACAGACGCGATTTCTTGTTGCCGCGGCAATGATAAAAAAGGCAACCGCTCCATCAATGACAGCATGGCTTGTTGTTCACCCAATTGTAATGGATAAAAAAATAGTGGTGATGCCGCATCAAAAGTCGCCTGATGGGTAAAAGCATTGGCAGTATTGTCCACTTGTACGTTTGTATCCTTTGCCGTTACCCCATAAATGCTTTGATACAGCTTTGCTAAGTCTTGTTGTTCACGATATACCACCAGTGTCCCTGCCACAATATCCCCCAGACGTTGTGACTGCCGATTAAACATGACTGTTAAAATGCCAGCCATAAAACCCATGGGCAGAAAATCTGCCACTCGTAGTAAGTTACGAATTAAGGAAGCTTGCAGGCTAATGGGTGTACCATCATCATGACACACATAAATGCCACGGCTTTTTTTGCCTGGTGTCATACCATGGCGATACACCTCAAAAAATACCGAGTATCCCCAATAAATGACAAAATAGCCAATGGCAATAAAACCAAATCCAGACTCACCAAACCAAAGTCCTATCCAGTAGATGATCAGCATAACTACCATACGAATAGCAAAGTCTATCAGCCAAGCACTACAACGTGGCAATAATCCTGCGGGAACTAGGGTGAGCATCAAGCCTTCAGGAGTTGGGTGCTTTGCTGTATTATCAATCATAACTTAACGGGTCTACTTAGCTGTTCAAACAGTCCATCCATTGGCTATCTTTTTTGGGTGCTCAGGTCTTTTTTGGGTGCTCAGGTGATAGTCAGTGGCAATTTTTATTGCTACCATACTAGCAACGACCAATAAGGGCAATACCAAACCAAAGATATTTGGTGAACAGTAAGTATTAATAAACACTCAAAGTACACATCAGCATCAATAAGGAAGTATCATGGCTGCTAATATAGCGATTATAAATACCAAGAATAAGAAAGGAGCTATCCAGCCAGCAATATAATGAATGATGCTATTTTTGCGTGGTGGTGTGCCATATTGATTGACACCTTCATCACCCTGTGCAAAGAGGATATATAAGATAAAAATGATATTGATGAATGGTAAAAACATGGTCAATGCCAACCATCCTGAACGCCCCAAATCATTTAAGCGACGTTTGGGGTAGATGATGATGCTATAGATAGCCATGATTATATATAATGGCATAAAAATAATGGATAATACCACCGTAGTGATTGAGTTATCACCACTACCATTGGCTTGAGTGATAAGACCAAATAAAAAAACCAATGCTCCCATAAGCAAATAAAAAGAGAGCATTATAAACAACTGATAACTCAAATAGCGCAGTCGCCCAATCCGCCCATAAAAATGATACCAAGTAGTTTCATTTGGCATCATTTGTAGGTTTGATGATTGACTTAAAACGGCAGTGGGTGCTTGATACAATTGCGCAGTAGAGGTGGACTTAGATGTATCAGACGATTTATTTAAGTCCACCTTTGCAACTCTTGATGACGAATTTTATTGCCGTAAGGAAGGCAGTCTGTTTTTTGTATTTTATTCATTATTATTGGTAGCAGCATCCGTTTCGGCTTGATTGTCACTCTGACCATCAACAAATATGTCACCAAGAGCAGATTCATCAGCAGGAGGCTGACTTTTATCTACCAAAATCTTAGCTTGGGCCTCTCGTACAAACTCATCATAGGTGACTTCGGGAGGTTGGGGATTATTGACAGCATTATCGATCGCACCTTGTACTTGAGCAGCAGACTCTGGATCGATACCATCTAATGTATCATCAGTATTCATTTCCTCATCTTGTTGTGGCTCATCAGCTACTACCACTGCATTATTAGTATCAGCCTCGATAACCTGTGTTTGTGTTACCTCTGGCTGCATGGCAGCAAGTTGCGCAGAAAAAATACTCAATAAACCCAGACTGAGTAAACTAAAGACAGGTACTAATATCGCTAATATCAACTCTACTTTACTATAAGGAGCTGGGGGCAATCCATATTTATTTCTACCACTATCTCCAGGCTTGAAATAAAGTAAATATAAAAGATACAAACTGGCGATGGGTACAAAGTAAAGTAACAGCCACCAACCACTTTTATCCGTATCATGTAATCGTCTTTTAGGTAAGATAATCACCGAAAAGATCCATGCCGGTATCATTAGCAGTAATAGAGCTAAAGAGATGATCGGTGCGCTATCAGCTTGTACGCCACCCATGAATACCATTGGATTTAAACCAGTAATCATTGCAGCAATCAGCAAAATACCAACAACAATGCCCCATATCATACTATATGCTAATAATTGCACCCGCCCAATACGACCCTTTAGCGAATACCATGTCTGCATATTATAGTTATTATTGCGCCATTCTGGCGTTGAGATGCTGGCTGTAGACAATGTGGCATCATTGCTCATATCATGACTGGATAAATTCTGTGTCGATGTTGATATGGGAACTTGGCCATTTGTGGTGTGTGCTTTGCCATCATTAGGGGGCATTGTGCTGCTAGTGTCAACAGTCTCAGTGTTGTTTTGTGCTACCTGTGGCTTTTTTTTAGCAAATCTATTTAAAAATTTTTTACCACGACTCTCCCCTTTAGTGGGGCTGGTTTTATTTTGTTGTGGCTGTGATGATCGCTTTTTCTTAAAAAAATCTTTCATAAGGCAGACAGAATCATGAAGTAGAAAGGAGTTTTATTATAACCAAACTAATGCTTAAAGTAATCACGAAAATATTATTTATAGATAACTGTACAATTTTTTCAAGCAAACTGACATTTATAACCTATATAAATAGGTATGCAGTTGACTAAAAAATATTCAACATTGTCTCATAGACGTGTTAAAGTCTGCGTTTTTTAACCAATTATAGGCTCTATCTAGGGGCTGTATATTAAATTGAGGAAACCATGACTTTGCAAACCAATCACACCGAACCTGCCTCGACGCCAAAAAAAATGAGCTGGAAAATATTTGGCCCTGGTATATTAATGGCATCAGCAGCCATTGGAGGATCTCATTTGATCTCTTCAACCCAAGCAGGAGCTTTATATGGCTGGCAATTGGCAATTATGATTATTCTTGCCAATCTATTTAAATATCCATTTTTTCGCTTTGGTACAGACTATGTTTATGATACTGGCGAGAGTTTGATTGCAGGTTATGCCAAAAAATCCAAAACTTATTTATGGATATATTTTATCTTATCCATTGCTTCTGCGGTGATTAGTACAGGTGCAGTGGCATTGTTAGCAGCCGTGATATTGGGCTTTATGTTGCCTGCTGGTGTTGAGTTATCGACGGTCATGCTATCGCTGATTGTGATGGGTGTATCATGGGTATTTTTGATTGCTGGGCATTATAAACTGCTCGATGGGGTGACTAAATGGATCATGATTGCATTGACCATCACTACCATTGCGGCGGTGTTGATTGCCGCTGGACAACCTGCGGTGATGACTGCTGATTTTGTTGCTGCATCACCATGGAATCTAGCCACACTGGGCTTTATTGTGGCATTAATGGGCTGGATGCCAGCACCGCTTGAGTTTGCAGCCATCACCTCAATGTGGACTTCGGTAAAAGTAGAAACTGATCACACAACCCACCGTCAAGGCTTAATTGATTTTAATGTGGGCTATGCCACCTCTGCAATTTTGGCTTTATTTTTCTTGGCATTAGGCGTGTATGTGCAATATGGCTCAGGAGAAGAAATTCAAACGGCAAGCGGTGCTGCCTATGTCGGACAGCTTATTAATATGTATACCGCGACTATTGGAGAGTGGTCTCGATTTTTGGTTGCCTTTGTTGCCTTTATGTGTATGTTTGGCACAACCATCACCTGTGCTGATGGTTATGGACGAGCCAATGCGGAGTGTTGGCGTTTACTCAAAGGTGAGACAGCAATCAGTCAGAAGCAAGTGCTATTTTGGACCACTTATGCTACTGCTGGTGGTCTTATCATCATTGCTTTCTTTACTGGTAAATTAGCAGACATGCTTAAATTTGCCATGATTTCTGCCTTTATTTCAGCGCCCATTTTTGGCTGGTTAAATTACTCCTTGGTTAAAAGTCGCCAACGACTTTCTGCTGGTATGCAAGCTTTATCCATTGCAGGACTGGTGTTTTTGGCAGGATTTACCCTCTTATTCTTGCTGAATTTGGCTGGCATGTTTGCATAAATATCGCAGTTTTACTGGGTGACTTAGAATCAATATATGAGGTGTGCTATCTGTATTAAGAAGTTTACACTGATTGTATTGTATTGGCATTTAATTTATATCAAAGTATGAATATAAGAATCTAACTGGAGCAAACCATGAGCCCATTTTTTGCCAAAAAACCTGTTCTGATCCCTATTTGTGCGGCTCTACTCACGGCTTTATTGGGATTGACAAGCTGTGAAAAGATCACAAAAGATCCAATGAAACAAACCATTCCCACCAATGCTGAACGCTGGGAGGACAAACTAGGTGATACTTTTGATCAGCTCTCTAGCGAAGATAGACAACTACTTAGCCGATATATGCTACGGATGAAACTCAGTGGTGCTTATGATTCTGGTGCAATGCCACGTACTACCATTGGTGATGCACTCAAACAGCAACGTGAATATGAAGCACTGCACCCGAATAATCCTACTGGTAAAAAAAGCCCAATTGACACAGCAACCCAAAATCCTAGTTTTGCCCAAACCTATCCCATTACCTTGCTGCCGATTGAGCAAAGCAGTGAGGAAGGGCTAAACAATGTCAAACTACGCCTGCTGTTGACTAACAATGGTATGCAGCCTATTGAATCATTTGCTGGTACCATTACCATGCAGGCAGATACGTTTAAAAAAGGCATGGATATTAATGTCCCCATCACCACATTCAATCCACCCATTGCCCCTAGTTCCTCTGGCAAAATGGCAGTGAGTAGTAGTATTGAAAACTTAAATATCATTCGTGCAATCAAAGATCCCCAATCTGTCACTGTCAAAATCAGCTCAGGTAACATCATCTTAGCAGATGGTCAAACTGTGCAGATTGAGCAAGTATTAGAAGGCACAAGTAAATAGTGTCTGTTGTTGTGGGATTTTTTTATGTATTGAAGTATGTTTTAAAGAATGGTTATGCAGCTTAAACAATTACATGCTTTTCATGCCGTTGCTGTCTCAAAAAGTTTTAGTGAGGCAGCAACCACGACAAAATTATCACAACCTACTTTAAGCCGTCTAATTAAGCAGCTTGAAGAAGATATCGGCACCCAGCTACTCGATCGTTATCATCGCCCTTTACAGCTAACCCCTGCTGGCGTGTTTTTTTTGCAACACACACAATCACTATTAACAGAGCTTGAAACGGTGATTAACATCACCAAACGCATTGCAACGCCACAATCTACATTAAATATTGGTTTTGTACCTTCGGTGCTTTATGGTTTATTACCTGATATTATTAGCCGCCTAAAGTTGTCCATGCCTGATCTGGAAATACAGCTAAAAGACATCAACTCTTATCAGCAAATTGCCGCCCTTAAATCAGGCGAGATTGATGTCGGATTTGGACGTTTTGCCATTACCTCTCATACTCATACCGCACCAATTTCTATAAATGGTTCATTGTCTACAAAGCGGTTATCAAAACAGACAAGTGACACCGCCAAAAAACTTGTTTCCTCTGTAGTGGATGGTCAGCAGCGCCCACACAAAAATCTGCCAACTTCTACTCAGGTCAGGCAAATTTTGTTACGCCATGAGCGTTATGTGGTGGCATTACCCAAGCTGCATCCCTTAGCAAATGTACCCAATCAGCACTTAATGAATTTAGCTGACAATCATCTTATTTTATATCATCAAACGCACCTGCCCATATCAAGCCCCGATGCAGTGCGTGAGCCTTTATTACATCTATTTGCCCAACATGGTATCCAGCCTTATAACACCACGACTGTGAGTGATTTACAAGTCGCATTAGGATTGGTGGCAGCCGGTGAAGGCATTACCTTAGTACCTGATAGCCTAAAAACAGTACGCACCCAGCAAATCACCTATCAGCGTTTGATACATGAAAATGCCACCTCCCCCATTTACCTTAATATATTACAAAGTATTCCTCACCCTGCTTTTGCTGCATTGCTAGAAGCAATTTATAGTATTTATGAAGAAAAAGGCATCACCTATCGCCGCTTTGAAAATGCATCAAATTAAAATGTACGCAAAAAATGACAGCAAGATAAAACAACAATCACCATTCAGGCGTGTACCCATAATATTTTTGTAACTTTATGTAATAAAAGATCATAGATTGAACCCATCAAGTTGCAACTATTGAATACAAGCCAGCCTTTTTATTTATTATCGTGATATATTTATTTGAAAAACAAATAGATTAAAATTTTATAAATATAAAAATCAATTAATCTTAAATATATAGCAATATAAACCCAAACCAACTACTTTCCCCTGCCCGCACAAATCGCTATCATAATCCTACCAATAAGATGCTTTATCAATCACAAATAAAAAAGGAATCAACCATGTCTCAGCTTTCTGCAGGTGCACGCTTTCGTCAAGCCATGCAACAACAAAATGAGCAAAACTTACCCTTACAAATCGTTGGTACAATCAATGCTTATACTGCAATGATGGCAACCAGAGTGGGTCATAAAGCTGTCTATATATCGGGTGGCGGTGCGGCTAATGCCTCTTATGGCTTACCTGACTTGGGTATGACCAGTCTAGATAATGTGCTAGAAGATGCTCATCGCATCACCAATGCGGTGGATACGCCTTTATTGGTCGACATTGATACAGGTTGGGGTGGCGCCTTTAACATTGCCCAAACCATCAAAAAAATGGAAAAAGCTGGCGTGGCAGCAGTACATATTGAAGACCAAGTGGCACAAAAACGCTGTGGCCACCGTCCTAATAAAGAGATTGTCTCTACTAATGAGATGGTTGACCGCCTAAAAGCTGCTTTGGACGCTAAAGTTGATCCTGATTTTGTGGTAATGGCTCGTACGGATGCTTTAGCAGTTGAAGGCTTAGACGCTGCTGTTGAGCGTGCTGTTGCCTTTCAAGAAGCAGGTGCGGATATGATATTTGCTGAAGCCTTGACCGATATCGAGATGTATCGCAAGTTTACCGATGTGCTAGAGATACCAGTATTGGCAAATATGACTGAGTTTGGACAAACGGATTTGTATACCACCGAGCAGCTTTATAATGTTGGCGTACAAATGGTACTGTATCCACTCTCAGCATTTCGTGCGATGAATAAAGCGGCCCTTAACGTCTATGAACATATCCTAAAAGATGGCACACAAGCAAATGTCATTGACACCATGCAAACTCGTATGGAGCTATATGATTTTCTAAATTACCATCAGTTTGAGCAAACCTTAGACAAACTATTTGCTGATAAAAAGTAGTAGAATGTCTCTACTTTAGTTTATTGCCACTTTGGCTTGATGACTAAATTTATACCATAAAGGTTAATTTAATAGGAAATTTATGAGTTTATATACTGCAAAACCTACGACCAAAGTAGCATTCACAACGGTTGCTTTGGTAACAGTGCTGTTGATTGGTGGTTGTGATAAAAAAGAATCAACCACTGATACTACTACTGATACGGCAACTGTGACAGAGACCACGGAGGCAGCCACAACCGCGCCAACAACGACAGATACTACAGTCAATGAAAATAATGACAATGTAGCAACGCCTGAACCAGCAGCACCCGCAACTGGTGTTGATACGACTTTAGCACAGCTTAGTTCGGATACTTTAAATAATATGGTATTTGAACCGTTGATTAACAGCGGACAACTAACCGCTGAACAAAAAGCTTGTCTTGAAGCGCGTGATAAAAATATTGGCTTAGCAGAGTCACAAGCTTATTTTGAAAGCAAACTGACTAAAGAAGAGCTTGATAAGCTCAATGCGTTTTACTCCTCTGATGTTGGCAAAAAATTGATTATCTATGGCAATGAGCAGCTACAAACACTCAACGGACAACAGGTAACCAATCCCCTGCCAGCCCCTTCTGAGCAAGAGATGGCAGAGATGCAGCAGTTTATGCAGTCACCCGTAGGACAAAAGTATATGGCATTAAACAATGCCGAAGGTGCAGGTAGTATGTATGAAGCATTAAACCCAACCATACAGGCTGAGCTTTCACGCTGTAATATTAATATGAATCAGTAAATTTTTTTATTATTCATACGCTACAAGTAGCAAATCAACTTTAACACCACTTGAAATCAACCAAACAAAAGGAAATTGATTATGGCAGCAGGAAAACAACTCTCAGGTGCAGGACTTCGTGGACAAGTCGCTGGCAAAACCTCTTTATCAACTGTTGGTAAGTCAGGATCAGGTTTGACTTATCGTGGCTATGATATCAAAGACTTAGCCGAACAGTGCGTATTTGAAGAAGTCGCCTATTTATTGCTTTATGGCGAACTGCCCACCCAAGCACAACTTGATGAGTATCAAGCAACCCTTAAAAACTTACGTGACCTTCCCAAACCACTAAAAGATGTCCTAGAGCGTATCCCCAAAGATGCGCACCCAATGGACGTACTGCGTACAGGCTGTTCTATGCTGGGCAACCTTGAGCCAGAAAATAGCTTTGATGAACAGCTTGATAAAACCAACCGTATGTTGGCAGCCTTCCCAAGCATCATTAACTACTGGTATCGCTACAGCCATGATGGCGTGCAAATCGACTGTGTCACCGATGATGCCACCATTGGTGGGCATTTCTTACATCTATTAACTGGTAAAGCTCCAAGTGAGTTGCATGAGCGAGTGATGAACGTATCACTAATATTGTATGCAGAGCATGAGTTTAATGCTTCTACCTTTACCGCACGTGTATGTGCCTCTACCCTATCAGATATTTTCTCTTGTATCACTGGGGCGATTGGTACGCTGCGTGGGCCTTTGCATGGTGGTGCAAATGAGGCGGCAATGGAGCTTATCGAAGGCTTTGATTCACCTGAAGCTGCTGAAGAAGGCTTGATGGGTATGCTTGAGCGTAAAGAGAAAATCATGGGCTTTGGTCATGCCATCTATAGCGAATCTGACCCGCGCAATGTGATTATTAAAGGTTGGGCAGAGAAGCTGTCTAAAGATGTTGGTGATGAGGTGTTATATCCTGTATCTGTTCGCTGTGAAGAAGTGATGTGGCGTGAGAAAAAATTGTTCTGTAATGCCGACTTTTTCCATGCATCCACCTATAACTTTATGGGTATTCCAACCAAACTATTTACCCCCATCTTTGTTTGCTCACGCCTGACAGGTTGGGCGGCACATGTATTTGAGCAACGTGCTAATAACCGCATCATTCGCCCAAGTGCCGAATATGTCGGTGAAGCACCCAGAGAAGTACCGCCCATTGCTGAGCGTGGCTAATTTGTCCCTTTATTGATTTTTTTACTAATCTCTTTGCTAGAGTCGTGCCTTTTTAAGACTTGCTTTAGCAGCCTGTTTTAGTTTTATTTTTGCTAGTGTTTCAAAAAGTATGCTGTGGTTATTTTTAATGAATTACCATAATTTTTGCCCTCCCCCTAGCGCCCTCTTTTTAGGAATTTCTATTTAAAGAAATTCCCTTGCGAGGCTAAAATTGCAATGCAATTTTTTAACGCCTCTCAGGGAGGGGGTAGCATACTTTTTAAAACACCACCTTATTTTTTAGCTCTGATGGTTTGGTGGGTTATTGCTAATCCACCCTACGAAGTTTATCTCAATGTTTCCTACAAAGATTAATATTCAACAGCCCCTAATAAAACACCAAAAGGAATGCAATAAATGGATTTAAGTGAATTTGCTACTCAAATTTTTGCATCACAACCATTTAGCCAGTTTATTGAAGCTCGTTTAACTGAGGTAACAAGTGACAGTGCCACCATTGAGATTGAGTTAAAGCCGCATCATTTGCAACAGCATGGCTTTGCGCATGGCGGGGTGATTAGTTATTTGGCGGATAATGCCATTACTTTTGCAGGCGGTTTGGCGTTACAAGGCAATGCGTTAACGTCTGAATTTAAAATCAATTATCTAAAACCTGCTCAAGGGAAAAAGCTACGTTGTCATGCTCGGGCGGTATCACACGGTCGCAAACAAGCGGTATGTGTGGCAGAGGTTTTTGTCATCAATAATGATACCGTGAATAACGGTGATGATGGTGCTGAGGTTTTATGTGCCATCGCTCAAGGCACGGTGGTCAAAGCTGGCTAAACTTACAAAATTAAGATTAAGATTCAACTCATTTAACCAACATAATTTAGCGAGGAACAACAAAAGAAATTTTTACTTATACATTTATGATTTGTCCCATAAAAATGCGTGAACATTGTTAACCAAACCCACGTTAACCAAACCCACAATCCAATTAGCAAGGTAATCACTATGACCACACCTAGCCAACCGATGAATAATCAATATAAAAAACAATTAGCTGACAGCGATTTGTATTATTTTGATACCCGTCAAGCAATCGAAGACATTGAAGCAGGCGCGTATGACAAACTGCCCTACTGCTCGAAAGTCTTTGCCGAAAACTTAGTACGCCGCTGCCCTCCTGAGCAATTAACCGCTGCCCTTAAACAACACATTGAGCGTAAGCAAACCTTGGATTTTCCTTGGTATCCTGCGCGTGTGGTCTGTCATGATATTTTGGGACAGACGGCATTTGTTGATTTGGCAGGCTTGCGTGATGCCATCGCTGAGCAAGGCGGTGACCCCTCCAAAGTTAATCCAATTGTACCAACGCAATTGATTGTTGACCACTCTTTAGCAGTGGAACACCCCGGTTATGAAGAAGATGCTTTTGCCAAAAATCGGGCGGTGGAAGAGCGTCGTAATGAAGACCGTTTCCACTTTATTAATTGGTGTCAGACGGCGTTTGATAATGTCAATGTCGTGCCTCCTGGTAATGGCATTATGCACCAGATTAACCTTGAGAAAATGTCACCTATGATACAAGTGATGCACAATCAAGACGGTGAAAAAGTCGCCTTTCCTGATACTTTAGTCGGTACAGATAGCCACACGCCTATGGTCGATGCATTGGGGGTGATTTCCATCGGGGTCGGTGGTCTTGAGGCCGAAAGTGTGATGCTTGGTAATCCGTCGATGATGCGTCGTCCTGATTTTGTGGGTGTTGAGATTACTGGCAAACTTAAAGAAGGCATTACTGGTACAGATTTGGTATTGGCAATGACCGAATTTTTGCGTAACGAAGGCGTGGTATCCACTTATATTGAGTTTTTTGGTGAAGGCGCACGTAGCTTAACTGTGGGTGATAGAGCCTCTATCTCAAATATGACCCCAGAATATGGGGCAACGGCAGCGATGTTTTATATTGACGAGCAAACCATAGATTATCTGCGTTTGACTGGTCGCACCGAAGCGCAAATCCAATTGGTTGAACAGTATGCCAAAGAAACTGGCTTGTGGGCTGATGGTATGGCAAACGCTGAGTATGAGCGGGTATTGCAGTTTGATTTAAATCAAGTCACTCGTAACTTAGCTGGCCCTTCACGCCCGCACGCGCGTGTACCGACGGCTGAGCTTGCCGTTCGTGGTATTGCCCATAAAGAAAACGAAGCCTTACCGCAAAGTGAAGATGGTTTAATGCCAGATGGTGCAGTGATTATCGCTGCCATTACCAGTTGTACCAATACCTCGAACCCCCGCAATATGATTGCCGCAGGTTTGATTGCACGCAATGCGGCTCGTTTGGGGCTGACTCGTAAGCCTTGGGTAAAAACCTCGCTTGCCCCCGGCTCTAAAACGGTGAAGTTATACCTTGAAGATGCAGGCTTGTTAGATGACTTGCAGCAGCTTGGATTTGATGTAGTGGCATTTGCTTGTACCACCTGTAATGGCATGAGTGGGGCGTTAGACCCTGCGATTCAGCAAGAAATTATTGACCGTGATTTGTATACCACCGCGGTATTGTCAGGTAATCGTAATTTTGATGGACGTATTCACCCCTATGCCAAAGAGGCGTATTTGGCATCACCGCCATTAGTAGTAGCGTATGCGATTGCAGGCACGATTCGCTTTGATATCGAAAAAGATGCGCTTGGTTATGATAAAGACGGACAGCCTGTGTATCTAAAAGATATCTGGCCATCAGATGCTGAGATTAATGCGTTAGTAAAAGCACATGTAAAACCTGAGCAATTTGACAGTGTTTATATCCCCATGTTTGATGCCTCAGTGCTGGAAGATGCCACCTCTGACCCACTATATGACTGGCGTGAGATGAGTACTTATATCCGTCGTCCTCCCTATTGGGAAGGGGCAATGGCACGAGCCAATCGACTTAAAGGTATGCGTCCATTAGCGGTATTGGGTGATAATATTACCACTGACCATTTGTCACCTTCTAATGCCATTTTACCCTCTTCTGCCGCTGGCGAGTATTTGGCAAAAATGGGCTTACCCGAAGAAGACTTTAACTCTTATGCGACCCACCGTGGTGACCATTTGACCGCCCAACGGGCGACTTTTGCCAATCCAAAACTGCTTAACGAAATGGTACGCAAAAACGATGGTAGTATTGACCAAGGCTCTTATATTCGTGTCGAGCCAGAAGGCAAAGTCATGCGTATGTGGGAAGGTATTGAAACCTATATGCAGCGTGACCAACCGCTGATTATCATCGCAGGCGATGGCTATGGACAAGGCTCTAGCCGTGATTGGGCGGCAAAAGGTGTACGTCTGGCAGGCGTGGAATGTATCGTCGCTGAAAACTTTGAGCGTATCCACCGTCAAAATTTAGTCGGTATGGGGGTATTGCCATTGCAGTTCCAAGACGGTGTCAATCGGCAAACACTAAAACTTGATGGTACAGAAACTTATGATGTCATTGGTACGCCAAGTGCAGGCGGTGAGATGACTTTGGTGATTAATCGCCAAGATGGTCGCAGCGAGCAGGTAGCGGTTAAAGTACGTCTGGATACTGAAGATGAGGTCGAGATGTATAATAACGGCGGTATGCTACAGCGTTTTGCTAAGGAGTTTTTGGCGAAGAGTGCGGCTTAGAATATTCTATCTCATGCTATAAGTGTATAAAATGAATGAAAGCCAAGTAATGCTATTTGGCTTTCATTTTTTACTACCATTTTTTTATAAACATTTATTATGACTAAACATGAGTTTTCTTATATCGGTGCAGATTATTTTTCTTTAATTTTACGCATAGCAGCCAATTATGCTTGTCCCGCCCCCTATGCTGATTGGACAATATTAGCCATTGGTCAATTAATCCATCAATCTGATATTTTTATTATATTTGACTATGATGATATGCGTTTTTTAGATACTGATTTTATTACGACAGACTATCAATGGCTTTTTGTTTATCAACAACTTGCACGAGCTTGTCATGTTATCCAAAATATGCCAGCAATAATAGATTTTTCGACGTGGCATTATTTAAATGCTGGAGAATGGGGAAATGCTATTGATACCACTAAATTAAAAAAAGCGGCAAAATTACTGCTAAAAGATTTTGTCAGTATTGCTAATTTTCCAGATTTACATGCAGAATGGTTATTATTTTTTAGAATTTTACATGAGAATAAATATGACTATGAAATAAACCAAGCATTACCTTATCCATCTACATTTATGATGACTCATAACAAATACTGCTTAGTTGATGATAAAGGTAATCAAGTTGATTGGTATGATATTTTTCACGTTAGCATATCTCATGATGCTTATCAGTTAGTTAGCCATTTAACAAAGCTACATTTTTCGCTTGGCTGTAAAAACGTTATGGTTAGGTCAATTGATTCTGAGAATTTCATGTAATTAGGACTTACGCAATATGAGTAGCAAATATGGCTAAACCATCTTATACTTGTACTATAAATTGTACAATTAAGGAATAAGCCATGCGTGTTGTTAGCTTTTCACAAGCCAGAAAGCATTTTAAAGAAGTATTAGACACAGTTATAGAAGATGCTGATGCGACGATTGTTACCCGACGTGATGCAGATGATGCGGTGGTCATGTCACTTGAACATTATAATAGCTTGATGGAAACCGTTTATTTGCTTAAATCCCCTGCCAATGCCAATCATTTGGCAAAATCCATCGCTCAATATCAAGCAGGAAAAACTGCTGTTAGAGAACTGCACGAGCTAGACGATGAATAATAGTAGGCAAGAAAGCAGACGAGATAACAATCGCTTGCTGGCATGGACTGATGAGGCATGGAAGGATTATATATATTGGCAAACACAAGATAAAAAAACCCTGAAACGCATTAACAAGCTGATTACCGACTGCAAACGCTCACCATTTTCAGGAATTGGTAAACCTGAGCCGTTAAAAGAGAATTTATCAGGGTTTTGGTCACGTAGAATTGATGACAGTCATCGTTTGGTTTATGTGGTTGATGAAGCGTATTTAACCATCATCTCTTGTCGCTATCATTATTAAAGCCATTATTGATAATTGAGTTGATAATCTAAGCCACTGGTTTAAATAATTGCTAAAATAAGACCTAAATTTAGTGCCTTATAAAAACAAGTTACAAGAAATAGGATAAAACCATGCAACCCATATTTGCCAATCATACCGCCAGTATCTCAGAATTAAAACGCAACCCCACTGCCCTATTAAAGCAAGCAGATGGTCAGCCGATTGCTATTTTAAATCACAATAAACCATCAGGGTATCTTGTGCCTGCCGAAACCTATGAAAAAATGATGGAATTATTGGAGGATTTAGAGCTAGGTAAAATTGCAGAACAGCGTATGAATGATAAAGACAAAGCTATTAGAGTAACCTTAGATGAATTACTATCTGATGACTTTTAACTTCTAATTAAAACCTAAAAGGACTTTCCATGACTCAAACTACACAACCTTTTGCCCCACAAATTTCTGTTCCTGCTACCTATATGCGTGGTGGTACGTCAAAAGGCATATTTTTTAAACTCTCTGATTTACCCAAATCTTGTCAAACCGCTGGCAAGGCTTGTGACCAGTTTTTATTACGCGTCATCGGTAGCCCTGACCCTTATGGTAAGCAAATTGACGGCTTGGGTAATGGCAGTTCCTCCACCTCAAAATCGGTGATTTTATCTAAATCAGATAAGCCCGACCACGATGTCAACTATCTATTTGGACAAGTAAATATCAGTAAGCCAATGATAGATTGGGGTGGTAATTGTGGTAATCTCACTGCTGCGGTGGGTGCATGTGCGATTAATATGGGCTTGGTTGATGCCGAGTGTGTTGCTGCCAGCTTTAATGATAGTAAAAATAATGATGGTAAAAATGGCGCAAAAAATAGTGGTATTTGCGAAGTACGCATTTGGCAAGAGAATATCAGCAAAACTATCATTGCGCATGTGCCTGTTTATTTAGATGCCAATCAAAAGGTACAGGTACAAGAAACGGGTGATTTTGAATTAGATGGAGTCACCTTCCCTGCGGCTGAAGTAAAAGTTGAGTTTATCGACCCTGTAGATGCTACTAGCGATATGTTCCCCACTGGTAATTTAGTTGATAGCTTTGCTGTGCCAGAGTATCCAGAATTGGGCGAGTTACAAGCGACTTTTATTAATGCGGGTATCCCTACTATTTTTGTTAATGCGGAGGCGTTAGGCTTTACTGGTACTGAATTGCAAGGTGATGTCAATAGTGATGATAAACTGCTTGCCAAGTTAGAAACCATTCGTGCTTATGGTGGCGTGGCGATGGGATTATTTAACGATATTAGTGAAGCCCAAAGCAGTCAGCATGTGCCAAAACTAGCATGGGTTGCCAAACCTGCCAGCTATACTGCCTCAAGTGGCAAAACGGTATCAGCAGATGAGATTGATTTGCTTGTGCGGGCAATGAGTATGGGGCAACTTCATCATGCGATGATGGGAACAGCCGCCGTTGCCATTGCTGCTGCTGCAACTACCTTTGATGAGAAACAAGGTACATTGGTCAATCAAGCGGCTGGTGGTGGTGAATTATCAGAAGTGCGTTTTGGTCACCCTTCTGGGACGTTATTGGTGGGCGGAAAAACCGAGCAAGTTGAAGGTCGCTGGCAAGCCAAAAAGGTATCGATGAGCCGTTCAGCAAGACGAATTATGGTGGGTGAGGTATTTGTTCCGTTTGACGATTGATACAACTCATTAGGGGCTGTTGAACTGTCACTCCGTTAGGCTAAAATTTTTTATTTTATCTAACAGTATCGAATAAGGAAAAACTATGAGTCATAAGCAATAATCTATAAAATAGGTAAGTCTTATATACTATTGGAAAGTAAAAATTAAATCATGGCTTATAAATTATCTATTAAAACTTTCGATGAGCTGACCAACGTTGACCTGTATCATATTCTGCGCGCCCGCTCGCAGGTCTTTGTGGTTGAGCAAAATTGTGCATATCAAGATATAGACGAGGTGGATTTTGACTGTCTACATTTGGTTGCGCATCAAAATGAAATGCTTATTGGCTATTGTCGTATCATTGCTCCAGAGTTCAGCACACTGATGCCCAAAACGATAGGTGTTTATGGTGCCAAGCCAATGCCTTCTATCGGTCGAGTATTGGTCATGCCCGAGTATCGAGGTACAGGGCTGGCAAGAAAAATGATGAAACAGGCGATTAAGTATTGCCACAAACACTATCGTAAAATCCCAATTATCATCTCTGCACAGACTTATCTGACCCAATTTTATCAGTCGTTAGGCTTTGTTATTGATGGTATGCCATATCTTGAAGATGGTATTGAACATGTAACAATGATTTTAGACCCCAACCAAAAAAAGAAGGGGAAAACCATAAGCGTGGCTGCAACCACCACAAAGCTTTTGTATGGACTATTGGTATTGTTAGCGGCTGTCTTTATCATCGGCTTACTTTATTTAATGGTTTAAACTTATGCAAATTAACGAGAAATTAAGGATAACAAGATGGATAATCAACAGCAGCAAGAGTTTGAACAACAAATCGCTCCATTTTTTTGGGTAGAACATGATAGTAGCGTGTCACTTTGTATGGGTGATGTTGGTGATTATAAAATGGATATTTTTGATAGCCGAGCTGAAGAAGGATTTGAAGGTAATGGCTATGATTGGGCAAGTTTGGCAAGCGTTTTTATTGAAGAGAAACACCCAGAATGGCAAGAGATTATAAATTTTGACCCTGAAGCAGGTATGTTTAGTGCTTATACAGAGATAGAAAATAAAGAAACTTTAAAAGCCTTTGCATTGGCGTTTAAACAACTTTGTGAAGATGAGCAAACCATGTTGGATTTATTTACTCGTGCTGAGCTCGATTAATGCTTTCTTATATCGTTTATTAACCCACTATTGGTGGCAATTATCACTGTTATGTTTAATACTAACAGTGGTATTGTCATTACTCCCTTTACCCAGTCTACCTCCTGCCCCTGGCACAGATAAAACCCATCATCTGATTGCTTATATGGCAATTAGCTTTCCCATTGCGGTGGCAAAACCCAAATATTGGCAAGGGTTATTATTAGGAGTTATTGCTATTAGTGGTGCAATTGAGTTAATCCAGCCGTATGTCAATCGTTATGGGGAGTGGCTAGATTTATTGGCAAATAGTACAGGAGTATTATTAGCAGTGGTTTTGGCTTATATTTGGCAGTTGTTTCTTAATAAAAAAAGCTGATTAACTAAAACAAAATTACGTATTGGAGAAACCAATGCCTAAATCAATAATTTATCTACTACTAGCAGTCATAGGGGCAGTTATTCCCTATACTATTTTTATATTTTGGTTGATGAATAATGGCTTTAATATATCATTGTTTTTTCATTCAATTATTGATAACCCAATTAGCTTATTTGCATGGGTAGATGTACTGATATCTGCTATTGCCTTAATATATTTTATTGTCACGGATAAAAAACCAGTTCCACCAAATAAACGCATACTGAGTATTATCGCAACTTTATTAGTAGGTGTTTCTTGTGGCTTACCTTTGTATCTTTATTTTAGAGAAAATTATACTAATAATGTAAATTAAAAATTACATAAATTAACTGTTTTAAAAATGCCACATACTACGTTACAAGCTTATAGTCTTTTCTCACATAACTCTTTGTCCCTCTTATTGTCGTCCTCCCCTTGCTTATGCTATATTAATTAATAATCATTATCAGTTGATAGTAAGTATTGATTGCTAATGATTATTTTTTAACTTTTAAAATAACTCATTAATTAACATAGCAAGGGAAGCAATATGTCACATAGCAATGTCGAAAGCAATGTTCGTCCAGATTATGACCCAGAAATCCAAAAAATTGCCGATTATGTTTTAAATTATAAAATAGAAAATAGCGAGGCATGGAACACCGCGCGCAACTGCCTGATGGATACCTTAGGTTGTGGTTTACTTGCCCTACGTTTTCCAGAATGTACCAAGCATTTAGGGGCAGATTGTGAGGGGCAAATCACCCCAAATGGGGCAAGAGTTCCGGGGACTTCGCACCGCTTAGACCCCATCAAAGCCGCCTTTGATATTGGCTGTATGATACGCTGGCTGGATTATAACGATACATGGCTGGCTGCTGAATGGGGACACCCATCGGATAACTTGGGCGGGATTTTGGCAACGGCAGATTATATTAGCCAAGTTAATATCAGCCAAGGCCGTGAGCCACTCACCATGAAAGCGGTGCTTGAGGCAATGATTATGGCACACGAAATCCAAGGTGTATTGGCACTAGAAAACTCATTTAACCGTGTCGGTTTAGACCATGTATTTTTGGTCAAACTTGCCTCAACAGCAGTGGTCGCTAAATTACAAAATCTACCACGTGAGCGTGTGATGGCTGCCATTTCTCAAGCCATTGTCGATGGGCAAGCATTGCGTACTTATCGTCATGCCCCCAATGCAGGTAGCCGTAAATCTTGGGCGGCAGGTGATGCCACCAGTCGAGCGGTACGTTTGGTCGATATTGCCAAACGTGGCGAGATGGGTATCCCTGGTGCATTGTCAGCTCCACAATGGGGATTTTATGATGTGCTGTTTAGCCACACCAACAAAGACTTAGCCACCAAACCTGAAGAAGAGCGTAAATTTGCTTTCCAACGTGATTTTGGCAGTTATGTGATGGAAAATGTGCTGTTTAAAATCAGCTTCCCTGCCGAGTTCCATTCACAAACAGCATGTGAAGCCGCAGTAATTTTGCATCCGCAAGTCAAAGACCGCATTGATGAGATTGAAAAAATTGTCTTAACCACTCATGAATCCGCCATTCGTATCATCTCCAAAGAAGGCGAGCTTGCCAACCCTGCCGACCGTGACCATTGTATCCAATATATGGTTGCTGTGCCGCTACTGACAGGCGATTTAATTGCTGAAAACTACGAAGACAGCTACCATGCTCAGCACCCATTGATTGATGAGCTACGCAGTAAAATGGTGGTGGAAGAAGACGAACGCTATTCTAAAGAATATCATGACCCTGACAAACGCTCGATTGCTAATGCCATTCAGGTATTTTTCACCGATGGCAGCAGTACTGATAAAGTGGCGGTGGAATACCCCATCGGGCATAAGCGTCGCCGTGAGAAAGGTATTCCTGTACTAGAGGCGAAGTTTAAAGCCAATTTAGCAACTCGTTTTATTGCCGCTCGTTGTGAGCAGATTTTCGAGCTGTGTACTGACCAAGACAAACTTGAGCAAACGCCAGTCAATGAGTTTATGGATTTGTTTGTGGTTAATTGATATGTAACTGATATATGTAAATTGTAAGATACATTCTCATTTTGCTTTCTTGTTTTCTGATGCGATTTTACTTTAATCTTTGTATTTATATGAATTTATTCATATAATCTTAATAAGATTAATTTATTATTAATAAATAGCTAATAGGACTTACACAAAAGTACGATATTTGTTTTAATAAAGCGGCTGGGAATTATATTGAGCCTCTAGAACTATGTACAGCCTACAGCCAGTGAGTAAGTGATTCCCAGTCGCTAATAAACTATGAAGCTGCGTAATTCCTAATTAAAAATAGTAGTATCTTTGTAAATAAGATACTACTTAATAGGCTGTTTTCTAAAAAACAGGAAAAATCTATGACGTTATACCATGCCCTTTTCTCCTTTCCTCTAATCGCTACTTTATCTTTAGTCGGGTGTAATCAATCTACGCAGGATACTGTCGATTCTCAAGATGATACGTCAGTCAGTACAGATACAGCAGACACCAGCTTACCTGTTCTTAATGTAGCGACTTATGGCGGTGCACCACCTTTTGCTTTTTTAGATACCAAAGGAGAATTGGTTGGTATTGATATTGATACCATTAAAGCTATTGGTGAATTAGAGGGTTTTAGAGTTCATTTTACCAGTATGCCACAACAACATATGTTTGCCTCTGTAGAATCTGGTGCTAATGATTTGGCCATTGCAGGTATCTCTTATAGTGATGATCGTGCAGCGAAATATGGACTGTCAAAGTCTTATATATTCGTTCCGGCTGCTATTATGTATGAAAAGACCAATACAACAATTAATGATAAAAAAATTACCATTCATGGCTTAGAAGATTTAAAAGGATTGAATGTTAGCGGCATTAAGGGTAGTAAACAGGTAGAACAAATGAAGGACGTGGGTGGATATAACCAGCTATCTGAGCCTAATTCCATATTTTTTGCATTTAAAGAGATGGTTAATAAACAATCAGATGCTATTTTTGAGGATAGACAGGTGCTAGAGTATTTAGCAAAAAGCTATCCTGAATATCAGTTTGATATCGTAGATTATGAAGATATGGAAACACCCAGCTCACAACAGGTTATCATGACCAAAAAAAGCAATCAAAAATTGCTGGATAAGCTCAATGATGGCATTGATAAACTCATAGCCAGTGGCAAAATGCAACAAATAGAAGACAAGTGGCTATCTGCCGAACCAATATTACCCGCTAATGTTGCATCCAGTATTGCAACCAACAATACAGAAAGCTTAAACAATTAATATTAGGACCTGTATTTACAACCCATAATGGTAGATTTTTGCCTAAAATAGACGTACTACGGCGTTAAATTTTAGGTTAAATAGAGTGACTATTCGCCCCCAAATTTGCCTTGTATTACACAATTTTAGTTTAAAACTCCCCTGATTTTGGATTATGATTATGAATACAGGTTCTTATTATTGGTGGTGTTCTAAAAAGTATGCGACACTCTCCCTTACTCTCCCTTGCCAGGGAATTGCTTTAAGAGGACAACACCGTAGCTGTTTAGTAGCTCTTTGACTATAAACCTAAACATTTATATTAAAACCATAATCAGCAAATGTTGGTTATGGTTTTTTATTTTTGATATAACATTGCAATATCGTAACATTGAGACACGATAAGGAACTATAATGGCGACCCGTCCTGTATTTATAGCAAACCCCACCCAATCCAAACAAAACCATTCATTAAAAAATCTAGTAGATATTCAAAATGTGGACTTTAAGTGGTTTGCAGGTTTTGCATTGTTACAAAAACAAAAATGTATTGAGTCATTGCATAATGCCCTAAAAGCCAAAAATGCCAATATTCATAATGTATTGGAAATTTCTAGCAAGTCCAAAGATAAGTTAGGCGTGGCATTAAGTGCGTTTAATTTAATGATGAGTAGCCCGCAACATACCAATAAATCAAATCAAGCAGATAAATATTTTAGCGTAGAATGTGCCTTTCAAAGTAGTAAAATTTTTCAAACAGCAGAGCCCGCCAGCCTACCTGTGCAATATTTGGATTTGTTAGATAAAACCTCAAAAGAGGCAAAAACTGACCCTCGTTTAAAAAATTCAGGGGCAATTATTGGCTTTAATTTTAAGGGGCAACATTGGGACAATCAGCCATTAACCGCATTTTATGATTGGCTATATATCACTGCTTTAACTGCTCACCCAGAATATCATCAACCCCTTTTAAGCTATGATGCGTTTACGGATATTGAGTTTAATCCAAAAAAATCCATCAACTGTCAGGCTCATGCGGTGGCGTTATTTTGTGCATTGCTCAGGCGTGGGCTACTCGATAAGGTGATGCAATCACAGTCGCAGTTTTTACGTATTTATGATGACACAATCGAGCTGACTAGCTGATAATAATTAATTTATGCCAAATGGTTCACCACCTTCGATATAATCCATATACTATGGCTATTTCTTATTATCTTTGTTCTTTTATCTTTGTTCTTTTATCTTTGTTCTTTTATCTTTGTTCTTTTATCTTTGTTATTTTATATTTGTCATCTGATTATTTTGTAGAGCCATTATGCTATCCAAACAAGACCAATTAACCGAGCTGGTACGTGAGCTTGAAAGCCAAAACCACGTCTTTAGTGCCGACCCACTACTCATCACTGAAAAGCTCAAAGATGAGCAAGGCACACCGATACAAAAATTGCATTGGCGTGCCTCCAGAATTGATGCCAATGGCTCGCTGGCAGGTACTCTTGGCAAGATTGATGCTCGTATTAAGGGTATTATTATCATCATGAGTGTGATTTGGTGTGTTTCAGGATTTTTGGGATTATTTACCCTACTGCAAGCCAATGTGGTGAACTTTTTTTATGTGTTGGTGTGCCTGCTTGGTTTTCATACCTTGATGTTGCTGGCTTGGTTGGTATTAACCTTGGTCAATCAAGGCAAGCAATCACCAAGTATCATCACCAGTTTTATCAGCCCAAGCCAACTTATTCGTGGTAAAGATGATGTCACCCAAGCGTCGGTGCGTTTATATGAACGCCAGTTGCAACATACAGGTATGCGCTGGTATGTGGGGCGTTTTAGCCATCAACTTTGGCTGGCGACGTTAACGGGTATGCTGTTTGCGATTATCTTTTTACTGATTGTGCGTCAATATACCTTTAGTTGGGAGTCAACCTTATTATCTAATGATACTTTGGTAACACTAACTCAGTGGCTTGGTTGGCTACCCAGTAAGGTTGGTTTTTCTGTGCCTGATGCCAGTGCGGTGGCACAAAGTCGTCTGGTATCTGAGCCTATGCCGTTGACAATCGCCAGACAATGGGCAAGTTTGCTTATTGGTAGTTTGCTGATGTATGGCATTGTGCCTCGTGCGATGGCGTGGGCAGTGTGTGCGTGGCTATTTGCGCATAATAAAATGCGTTTGGATTTAAAACTGCCCTATTATCAAAAAATCATTGATTTTTGGCAACGTGATGTAGTCGATGCTGATGATTTTAATGAGCAGATACAGCCTGTTGCCCCCAAAGCAAAAGTCAGTCAAGGCAAAAAATTGGTGGCCTTATTGGAATATCCATATCATGATGATAATTGGTATCAGTTTAGTGCAGGGCATCATATTGAAGATTTTGGCGTTGTTGATGGGCGTGAGGACATACAACGGCTATTAGATTATTTGGATAATCATGATGTGCAGGTATTGTTAGGCATTCACACTCGTGCCTTACCTGATAGAGGGGTGTTACGCAAACTGGATAAGATTGCCAGTCATGCCAAGCAAGGGCTGGTGGTGCAGTTATTAGCCGATGAAGCATTGCTAAAATTAAGCCGAGATAACCCAGAGCGAATAACCAACGAGCAACGTGAACAACAAAATCAACAGCAACTGCGTTATAACCAATGGCAAAAGGCATTGGCAGAAAGGCAGATTGGTTTGGTGTCGCTTTAAGCTATTTTTTCCTTAGTTTACCAAGTTTTACTCTACGGTTTCTTCAGCATACATCACTACAGTACTGACTGCCTCGGTCTGAATGTACAAGTAAGCCTTTACTGGGCTTTTTGTTTCTAATTGCCATATTCAATGCACGACAGACTAACTCTTTTGTCATACATTTATTTAACGCATAGCCAACCAATTCTTTGGTATAGATGTCTTTTACCCCTGCTAAATATAACCAGCCCTCATTAGTCCAAATATAAGTGATGTCACTAACCCAAGTTTGATTAGGACAACTAGCATCAAATTTTTGCTCAAGCAGGTTAGGATACACAAGTTTGTCATGGTTTGAATCAGTAGTGACTTTAAAGCGTTTGTGTCGTTTACAGTAAATGCCATGCTCTTGTTTAATGCGTCTGACCATATACTTACTAATGTCGTTTCCTTGAGCTGTTAGATGAGCATGTAGTCTCTCGTAGCCATAACGCTGTTTAGTTTCACTATGCGCAGCTCTAACGAGTAGTTCACAGTGATTGCGGTGTATTTGTTGTTCACTGATGTCTCGGTTTAACCAGTCGTAGTAGCTCGAAGCTTTGATATTCAATATCCTGCACATGCTAATAATACTAAAGTCTTGTTGATTAGCTTGTATAAAGGCGTACTTCACTTGCTGACTTTGGCGAAGTACGCTGTGGCCTTTTTTAGTATGTCTCTTTCTTCTTCGGCTACCTTTAACTGACGTTTCAGTCTTTTGTTTTCTTCGATAAGAGCAATAAGCTCAGGGTCATATTGCTGAGTACCTTTAAGCTTGCCTTGGTTAGCTTTGTTCTGCCAGTTTGCTAGGGTTTGCATAGGTATCTTAAGTTCTCTGGCTGTTTGACTGACATTGCCACCATTGTCTGCTATTTTTTTGACAGCTTCAGCTTTAAATTCTACTGTGTAATGGGGTGTTTTCTTTGTCATGGTAAACTCCTATTTGAGACGTTAGTTTACCAAGTTTTACTCTACGGTTTCTTCAGCATACATCA
>NZ_VFYU01000021.1 GCF_021012795.1 Psychrobacter sp. I-STPA10
TATGACAAAAGAGTTAGTCTGTCGTGCATTGAATATGGCAATTAGAAACAAAAAGCCCAGTAAAGGCTTACTTGTACATTCAGACCGAGGCAGTCAGTACTGTAGTTATGATTATCGTCATATCATTGCTAAACATGGATTTAAAGGTTCTATGAGCAGAAAAGGCAATTGTTTCGATAACGCCCCTATTGAAAGCTTCTGGGGGGTGTTAAAGAACGAACTCGTCTATCACCATCATTATCAAACAAGACTTGAAGCAGTTGATAATATCGTTAAATACATTGAGCTAGAATACAACCAAACTAGGATTCAAAAGGGTTTGGCTATGAGGTCGCCTAGACAGGTTTCGTTTGATTATTATCGTCAAGCCGCTTAATTAAAATCTCCCAAGTTGAGGTCTACGGATTTGACAGCAGGGGTCAGGCGTTGGGATGATGGAGAAATCGTTGAATATGATGTCAGAGGGCATGTTGCTTAAAATAGCTACTATTATTTAAGCGTTTTATCAGTAGTGGTGATGTTGACACCTGCTGTCAAAACCGTAGATCTTCGCTTGAGACGTGCCATTAATGATTATATTTGGGAGTATTATCAAACCATTAGACCCCATATTTTTAATAATTATCTGACCTTAAGAAGGAGTAACTAATGAACGCCTATATTCAACAATTTATCGATGCGATAAGTCCAAATATATGTTGGAATATCTATCCTGAATATATCGAAGGATTAACCGAGCAGCAACTCACCCAGCTTGCTCACGCAGGGGATATCGAAATCCATGGTGAGTTTAAACAATGGCTTTTAACCTTTGGTAAATGCTCGGGTGGTTTATTTCTTGCATACGACTTTAAGATTTATGGCGTTGCTTCGACATGGCAAAACTATCTGGAACAATGCTCTGATACTGAAATATGTAGACTTGAGCAATTAGAAGATGGCTTAATCACAAAAGAACAACTGGACTTAAAACCTCTTTATATATATACAGAAAATGAGACTCATCATTATTATATTTTTACCAAAGACCCTGACTTATTTGTATGGTTTAATGATGATGGCGCAAACATGCCCATACCCATGGTAAATACAGGACTTAGATTTAATGACTTTGTCAAACAAAAACTATCAACCTTACGCTGTAATCCAGGAGTATGGCTAGATAAGGAAGAAGTGTTAAGATTCTCGTGTACTTATATTTAGCTATTTGACATACTCCCACCGGGTCTGTACATAATTTACAAATCTTGTTAAGAGCTTGTTAACATGTAATATACATCCATAACGTTTATCAAAGACCGTAAGTGGTATGTTTGTCAATGGCTTATTTTGATTTTCATCATAATTGAAGGTAATTCCCAAAATTTTTCACCTGTTGATTTACTAAACCAGTATTATCAAGAAAATTTAGAGTTAATTAATACCTTCCAATAGGATAAACAATGAAAGTCAAATCAATAACTATTGTTATATTATTTATGACATTAAACTCATGCGCATCTTTTACACCAACTGAGAAAGTTGCTGAATTAAACTTAACTAATATTAAGATCACCTCCATTTATTCCTCGGTTAAAACAGTGAAGGGTGCCTTTTGTACAAAGCATAAACTGACAACAATAACTGATAACAACTCACTTCCACCTGTAGGATTATATATCTTAAAAGACCCTTCCAAGTCATCTACCGAATATTTTGAGACGATAAGCGGAAGTGTTTTATTATATGAGACCAAAAATAAATCGAAAGTATTGAACGAAAAGGAAATGCAAGATTTTATTAACAGTAAATCAGAATGCGGTGTAAATAATGCATACCCCTATATATATAGCTTTGACTTGTCATTAAATATTCCTGACTCAACTAAAAACGAATTTTTTAAAGAGCGTGAAGCTATTTTAGAACAGATTAAGCAAAATAATTATGTAGGTATTGTTGCCGTTCAACCACCTTATATGAATGTTGTCAAACCTACATTAATATCTTCTCAACCTGCAAGATTATTTTTTTCTAATGAACAATTAGCAAAACTAAATCTATCTGATAAGAGTAATCAACCCGTTAAAAAATAATAAAAACCCCGCCATAAAGCGAGGTTAGATATTTGGTGTACTCACTCAGTTTCTTCAAAAAGTACTGTAAAGATATAAGTTTTCTATACCGTGTTGACTTGTAAACTCATAGAGCTTGATCAAATCAGATATCTCAACATCACCTAATTGGTATAGCGGATCGTCCTCATCTAAATCATCAACATTTTTTAGAGTAGTCAGTGTTGGATACCTTTCAAAAATATAGCTAACCGCTTTTGGGTTTAGCTTCGATAGTAGATAGCCCCTATGTTCGTCATAAGAAACGGTTTCATCTATATCAATTGGAATATCAATTATATCCGTAAGCTCAAGCATCGTGATGACATCAAACCACAACACTTCAAATTTAAACTCATGCTCTTCTTCTAGATAATACTTAATTTTCTCAAAATCTGGTTCAAAAATAACCGTATCACCAATCACAGTAAACCTCCTTAATAACTATAAAACAACCCTACATTATGACACTGTCAATCTGACTGACTAGCCCTTTGATTATTTCTATATCAACTCCCTGTTTCTTAGCAATCAGTTCAGCATTCGAGAGTACGGCTGATGTCCCTTCTGGCTCATCAGAAAAATCTAGTGATATTGCTAATGCATTTGGAACATCTAGTTTTCTAATTTGAGCAACAGCTTGCTCAAGGTTGATAATAGTAAAGTAAGGCCATCTACCAAATTTTATACTTTCTATATCAGCATTAAATAATCGACATAGGTGCATGTTCGCTTGGCTAAAGTCACAGTCTTTTACTAGACCGTAATGAGATGATTCTTCCTGATCGGGTCGTCCACCAAAATCACACCCCAAAAAGTTTCCTTTAAATGTTACCCCTTCAAAAGTGACTCTATGCTGTTGCCAATTGGTTAGCCTTTTCTTAGTATGAAAAATACCACCAATCATTTCAGTATCAATAAATGATATATCCCTAGCCGTATGCTTATTTATAATAGAACAGTTGACTAATGTTAAGTTAGGACCTAGAGACACCCTAAATTCGCTATTAATGATGATATCTTCATCAGTTATAGTTTTGTCTCTGAATCTATTCATATTCCTTATCTCATCGAAAATTAAACAGTTAGCATTCGCCAAATAAAATTGGGCATACGCTCAACAGACCCTAGCTTATTAAACAGATTGAAGAAATTAGACAAGAAGATCAGAGTCGTATTCTTATGCTTGATGAGTGGGATACAAACTTAGATAGCATTAATACTCAGCTTATTGATTCTTACCTAGATAAAATTGCAAAAACCAGACTGGTGATAGATATTAGACACTAATTATAATTAAACTCAGTTTGAGTCCTTAAATTTAAATGCTAATACTAAATACTAAGACTATTAGCATTAAAAAACCCCACTAACTTAATTAAGCTAGTGGGGTTTGGAATGTGGTGGGCCGACCGCGACTCGAACGCGGGACCAATTGATTAAAAGTCAACTGCTCTACCAACTGAGCTATCGGCCCTGAGAAGTGATTAAAAAAGCATTGCTTCTTTAGCTTCACAAGAGAAATTATCTTAAAGATAAATTTCTGTTTTTGGTTAGAATCTAAATTATGTTACTAAAATTTCTTATGAATCAAAAGTTTAGTGGTTAAATTTAAATCCTTCACCTTGTTGAAGTGTTTCTTTATCCCCTCAACGTGAGAGCACATTATACGCATCAAAATTTATAATGCAAGCCCTATTTTCATTTTTTTTTAATTTATGGCAAATATTGGTTTATTTGTACAAAAATTAATCAATTTCGAGATAAAGCCTCAACTGGATCAAGTTTAGCCGCATTACGAGCAGGTAGAAAACCAAAAATAATACCAATAAAGGTTGAGCAGATAAAGGCGGCAATGATAGAGGCTGGTGAATAGACAACTCGGAAGTTCTCTGAGCCAATACTATTAATACCTTCTCCAATCATAAATGCCAGTAATACGCCCAATGTTCCTCCGAAGATACATACCAAAATGGCTTCAATCAAAAACTGCTGCATAATGTCACTTTGTCTTGCGCCAACTGCCATACGTACACCTATCTCATTGGTACGTTCGGTCACTGATACCAGCATGATATTCATTACCCCGATACCGCCAACGACTAAAGAGATGATAGCAATAGAAGAGATGAGTATGGTCATGGAGGTGGTGGTGGATTCGATGGTCTTACGGATAGAATCAGAGTTAAAAATTCTAAAGTCATCAGTGCCGTGGCGATTTTCAATCAGTGTGGAGATGGCTGTTTCGGCTGCTCCAGTGGAGATATCATCACCAATTAATGCCACAAAGCTGTTGATATGTGAGCTACCTTGAATACGTGACATCATGGTGGTATAGGGGATATAGATGGTGGGAGAGTCACTGCTTCTAGTGAATGCATCGTTATTGGGTGCAAGTACACCAATAACTCGACCAGGCACATTACCAATGAGGATAACTTCACCGATTGGATTTGGATTATTGGCAAAAAAGGTTTTTTGTGCATTATTATCAATAATAACATCTTGAGTGCGACGCTCAATGCTATGATCATCAAAGCCTTGCCCTAAGGCAAGCTTTTCTCCCATCACTTTTAAATAGTCTCGCCCAACACCGCTGACAGTTGCCGTTTCTTGTGTACCGCGATAGCGTATTTTCATATTGCTATCAATCTGTGGGCTGACGCTTAATACATAAGGCTGATCATTGACTGCATAGGCATCTTCTGGTGTTAAATTATCATCATGATAGCTACGACGTGGATCACCCCACGGATAGCCGTCTATAACAGTGATGGTATTGGTACCTAGTGAGCTGATATTTGCTAAAATTTGTTGTTGAGAGCCTTTGCCAAGCCCAACAATGGCAACGACAGAAGCAATACCAATAATGATACCTAACATAGTAAGTAATGTACGCAATTTATGCGCTCGCATTGCCAGTAATGACATACGAAACGCTTCAATGAAGCGATCAAAAAACCCTGCAATGGCACTTTTTTGGTGTGCAGCTAAAATATTAGAAGGCTTCTTTGATATAGTTGTTGTTGTAGTTGGAGCTGACTTAGATGGTTTTATATCTACGGTGGTATCATTATTGTTTGCAACTGTTGATAAGTTAGAGGTAGTGTCAGTGTTAATAGTGTGATGGCTGCCATTATTATTACCACTATTGTTGTCACAGTTGTCATCAATACGGTTATTTTTATAGTCTGCAATAATATGACCATCTTTAAGCTCAATCACTCGCTCGGCTTGTGCTGCTATATTAGGGTCATGAGTCACCATGATGACAGTATGACCTTGGCTATTTAGCTCCTTTAATATTTGCATCACATCTTCGCCAGACTTGCTGTCGAGGGCGCCTGTGGGTTCGTCAGCTAAGATGATATCACCACCATTCATTAGCGCACGCGCAATGGAGACACGTTGTTGCTGTCCACCTGATAGTTGGCTGGGTTTATTATGGGTTTTATCGCCAAGTCCAAGGTCAGTTAACAGTTTGTCTGCACGCAGGTGGCGGGTGTTATTTTCCATACCTGCATATACTGCTGGCACAGCGACGTTATCTCTGGCATTGATATCACCAAGCAGGTGATAGCGTTGGAAGATAAAGCCAAAGTGTTCACGGCGTAGCTTTGCTAGCGCATTGGCATCTAGGCGCCTGACAGGCTGCCCATAAATAAGATACTGTCCTGCATTGGCTTTATCAAGACAACCTAAGATATTCATTAGTGTCGATTTACCCGAGCCTGATTGTCCAATAATGGCGACCATTTCACCTTGATAGATATCAAGATCGATGCCATGCAGCACACGAATAGTTTGCTCACCTGCGGCAAATTCACGAATAATGCCTGTTAGCTGCATGATCGGCTGTGCTGTATTTGCTGTTTCTAAAGCGTTGTTGGACATGTTATTAGACAGAGTTTTTTGATGGTTTGGGTTTAATTCGGACTGATTTGTCATGCTGCTCTCTTCATCAATGTGAGCAAAAATTTGTTGATAACAAATGATTAAAAATCTTCTTGATGTGCTTGATTACTAGCAGCATTTTCTTCACCAATAATGACCGTGTCACCTGCTTGTAATCCGCTTAAGATTTGTGCATTGACTCGATTATCAATACCTACCTTAACCGCTCTGTTTTCTACTTCGCCAGCAGAGTTGAATACTTGCACATAAGTGTTTGAGCCAGTATTCGTGCCAGTGCCAGTAGTTTTTGCAGTGGTTGTCGTTGCTGCTTGAGTGGCTGTTGTATTTGTTACTGATCCTTTGTGAATGGCAGTGGAGGGTACAAGTAAGGTGTTTTTTGCTTGATTTAGTACAATAAATACTTGCGCTGTCATGTCGATACGAAAGCGTTTGTCTGGGTTGGGGTATTCGATATAACCCACATAATAAATGGCAGAATCAGTGGAGCTGGTGGTGCTGATTTTTTCGGGGGCAGGTTCAATGGCGGTCAATACGGCATCAAATTTTTGATCTGGATTACCAATGATATTAAAGTAGGCTGGCATGCCTGCTTTGACATTAATCACATCTGCTTCAGAGATTTGAGCATTGATACGCACGGTGGATAAGTCTGCTAGGGTGACAATGGTGGGCGTAGATTGGTTAGAGTTGACCGTTGCTCCTTGTTCAGTGGTAACTGAGACTACCGTACCATCAATGGGCGCGCGAATGGTGGTATAGCCGAGGTTTTCATTGGCAGTATTTAGATCAGTTTGTGATTTTTGTAAACCCGCTTGTTCACGTACGATATTAGATTCAGCAGTAATGACGGCAGCTTTGGCATTACTAATGGCAGCTTCGGCATTGGCAACACTGGCTTGCGCTGTTTCTACTTTGGTGAGCGCATTTTCATATTCTTGTGTGCTGATGGCTTGTATCTCTACCAATGGTTGCATACGCTGAAGATTAGTAACCGCTTGTTTTAGTTCCGCTTGGCGGCTGGCAAGGTCAGCATAAGCACTATTTAGACTGGCAATACGGCTTTGATGTTCTGCCACTGCACTTTGTACACCTGCTTGACTTTGTTGTAGTGTGGCTTGTTGATTGGATAGGTTATTTTGTTGAGTGACTTGATCAATTTGCGCAATTAAATCGCCTTTTTTGACCTCATCACCAACTTTGACATAAAGCTTGGTCACTTCTCCAGATACCTGTGCCCCCACATCGACCGTATTGAGCGCTTTGACTTTACCTGATGCCATGACGTTATTTTCGATATCACCTATTTGTGCAGTGGCAGTGATGTAGTTTGGTGTCACTTCTGATGGGCGTAGTGCATAATAAGCCAGAGTGGCTAAAATAATAATAATTAAGGCAATAATACCCCATTTAATAGCAGATTTTTTGGTAACAGTATTAGTAGCAATATTGGTAGCAGTGGTCATTATATTATCCGAAATGATGCCTTAGTAATTTAATAAATAAGTAATTTAACAAATATAAGTGCTTTAATATAAAGAGTTAAGGAAGATGTAGAACATAAACTGCAAATAAATGGCTAAATTTATGCAGCACAATAAAGGTAAGTATAATAAGGACTTAATCCGTAAAAAGGAATGTATTTAAGGTTGCGAAAGGTTACAGTATCATCAAGTAATAAGATAATATGTGCTGTTATTTTACTGGGATAATGTTTCAATTTGTATAAGGATTTGCTCACTATTTATCCCATTAAGCCAATAGGAAGTTAATAGTAAGTTAATAGGCAAAAAGTTGATGCCCACATACCAGTAGTGCTGCTTGCAGTAATAGTTCCCATGCAGGCTGTTTGATAACGCCTTTAACTGCTTGATCACAGCGATATAGGATAGCAGACCAACCACTGATGCTATTAGCTGTTTGTCGGCGGCAGGCTTGTTGATACAGACTTTGCTTACTGCTCCAAATCCCTATTTTTTGAGGGTCTTGACCATCGATAAGCTGCATGATCAGGCGCATCTCTTTGCTAATCGCCCATAATACTAAAGGTGTGGGCTCATCGGTGGCTTTGAGTTGTTCAATGATTTTAACCACTTGCTTGCTATTGCCTGCGAGCATGGCATCGGATAAATCGAACACACTGTAATGCGATTCACTGACCAATGCATTTTGTAGGGCTTCTACATCAATGTTTACCAAAGTGGTATTGGTCGCATTGTTGGTAGTACTGTTGGCAGCATTGACGGCGGCTGCAATGTCATCAAGGTTAGGGGCAAATAAGTAAGACAGTCGCCATAAGGTTTGATAACTGCTTAATAAATGGTGCTCAGTTTGTATCATCAGTAGCTGCCAAGCGTCATTACTAAGCTGTAGCCCAAACTGCTGCGCTTTAAGCTGTAATAGTTGTTGACGTTGTCTTTCGTCATAAATATGACAGTCAATGACGTGTCCATAGTGATTAAATAGGGTAAACCACTTGCTTTTTTGCGCACGTTTATCCTGTTTGGAGACTAACCATAATAAGCAGTTCTGATTACTGTCAGTTTGCGACTGACTCCCAAACTCTTCAAGAGCAGCTTGTGTGGCTTTATCAGGTTTGTGATTGCCTGTAACAATGATTGCGGAGGCATCATCAAATAAAGAGAGGCTGTTTAATTCAGCAAGCACATCGTCCCAAGTTTTACTTGATACCAATTCGATGCGTTTAATGGCAAGGTTTTGTGTTTGCCAATGTGGACGCATGGCATCTACTAGCCAGCCTGTTAATACAGGTTCATCACCATGTGCTAACCATAAGCCAGTTAATTTTATGGCAGATTGTGTGTTGGCAGGTGTGATGAGTTTGGGGTAGCTATTTAAAAAGGTTGATTGCATGACAGTGTGTTTGCAACTTATTGAGGGGCAGAGGTGGGCAGGTGTTGTGAGGTTGTAGATACAGTGGGCTCAACTCGTGGTAGACTTAAGGCAATGTATTGGTCAGTAATTTGCTGTGCTAAATTATCATATAGCCAGTCACGTATTTGTGAGCCTTGTTGGTCTTCGACATTAACTGACGCTTTATTGTACTGATAGCTACGTTCTACTTGAATGGGGTTGGTGACAACCACATTTTCACCATTAATGGTAAGATGATAAGTGACGTCTGCACTTAATAAAACACGTATTTCGGTCAAAATACCAACCAATTCAAACTTTTTGAAGCGCACATTATCAATGTTAATACTTGCTGTATTGGTTTGATTGGCAGTATTAATTTTTTTGCCAATATCATCAACCACAGTAACGCCAACCGATTGAAGCTGGCGAGTGAGTGGCAGTTTTAAGGCAAAACTTGTGCGATCATCATCAAGTTTAAGAATGACATTTTTTACTTCAAATTGCATCGGGGCATTGTAGCCACGCAAATGAAAGCCACAGCCACTCATTGTTGTCACAGAGGCAGCTATGGTTGCTATGGCACACGCAGTCAGTAGGCGTTTAGGGAATAAAGTCATTGTCATTTTGCTATATTTTATCAAAAAGCTTAGCGTATCACGGTGAACATCAAGAAGTAAGACATATTCACGGTTACACTCACTAAGCTAAGTAAATTAACCCACTACCACAATATTGACCAATTTATTAGGCACCACGATTTCTTTTTTGATGTTGCCTGTTAAATGCTTTTGCACACTCTCAACTTGTTTTGCCAAAGCTTTTAAGGTTTCAGGGTCGCTGTCTGGAGCGACTTCCATTTTACCACGTACTTTACCATTGACTTGAATCACCATGGTGATACTGTCTTGGGTCAATGCTTGCTCATCAACCGTTGGGTAACGCAAGTCTTGGGTATCAAAACCTAAAGCTTCGAGTAGGTGCTCACCGATATGGGGTGCATAGACACTGAGTATGTTTAATAAAGCAACCACAGCTTCATGAGCCACAGCTAAATCGGCATTATTTTTAGTTTGAAAGCTGCCAAGCTCATTTGCCAGCTCCATAAGACTGGAGACAGGCGTATTGAGTGATAGACGTTCACCCAAATCATGATCAATTTTGGCAATGGTTTCATGAGTTTTACGGCGTAAGTCTTTAGCAGCCTTGTTTAATTGCGCTGTATCTAATTTACTGATATCTAAGTTATCAGAGTCAGTGTCGATATTGGCTGTTTGTAGTGCTTGCTGATGGTCAGTGACGATCCGCCACACTTTTTTCAAGAAGTTATAAGGTCCTTTTAGTGCATCGTCAGACCATTCTAGGGTCTGATCAGCAGGTGCGGTAAACAGGGTGTATAAACGCACTGTATCTGCACCATACTGGTCAATGGTGGTTTGTGGATCAACACCATTATTTTTGGATTTCGACATTTTTTCGATTTTACCAATGGTAACTGGCTTGCCATCGGCTTTTAGCGTGGCTTGTTGTGGTTGTCCACGCTCATCAAACTCAATATCAACTTCGTGTGGGAAATAGTAGTTGGTACTGCCATCTTCGTTTTGGCGCAAATACGTACCAGCAAGTACCATGCCCTGAGTTAGCAGGCGCGCAAATGGTTCATCACCTGATACCAAACCCTCATCACGCATCAGTTTATGGAAGAAGCGGGCATAAAGTAGGTGCATCACGGCATGCTCAACACCACCAACATATTGATCGACTGGTAGCCATTTATCGGCGGCTTTTTTGTCGAGCATTTGTGTGTCATCATTGGGGCTGACAAAGCGGGCATAGTACCAGCTGGATTCCATAAAGGTATCAAAGGTATCAGTTTCACGCTCGGCTGGATTACCACATTTTGGACAGGTTGTTTCAACAAAGCTGGCAAGTTGATTTAATGGGTTGCCACGACCATCTGGGACGACATCAGTAGGCAGAACGATAGGTAAATCAGACTCAGGTACAGGTACATTACCACAATGCTCACAGTTGATCATTGGGATAGGACAACCCCAGTAACGCTGGCGTGAGACGCCCCAGTCCCGTAGGCGGTATTGAATTTTTTTGCAAGCAAGTCCTTTTGGCTCTAGTTTAGATAGCATGGCGGTAAATGCGCCTTCAAAATCCAAACCGTCAAATTCAGCAGAATTTACCAATGTATTGCGTAGGGTATATGCCATGTTGCCTTTATCATCACCAGTAAAGTCTTCTGGGGTTTTGATGACGGTTTTGATGGGTAGATCATATTTTTTGGCAAATTCATAATCACGGCTATCGTGAGCAGGTACTGCCATGACTGCACCTGAGCCATAACTCATCAATACATAATTGGCTACCCAGACTGGTATTTCTTCGCCAGTGAGTGGGTGAGTCACGCTTAGACCTGTTGCGATACCTTTTTTCTCAGCTTTGGCAATGTCTGCTTCGGCGACTGAGCCTTGACGGCATTCATCACAAAAATCTGCTACTTTGTCATCTGTTGCGGCTGCATGGCGTGCCAAGGGGTGCTCGGCTGCAACTGCGACATAGGTAACACCCATCAAGGTATCAGGACGGGTAGTAAATACCGATAATGTGCTATTTTTACCATTTAGGGTATAAGGGAAGTGGACTTCCATGCCTTCACTACGACCAATCCAGTTGCGTTGCATGGTGATGACATCACTTGGCCATTGTCCTTCAAGTTTATCAAGATCATCTAGTAGTTCATCAGCATAGGCACTGATTTTAAAGTAGTACATGGGGATATCACGTTTTTCAACAGGTGCACCGCTGCGCCAACCTTTACCGTCCACCACTTGCTCATTGGCAAGTACTGTATTATCAACCGGATCCCAGTTGACGGAAGCCAATTTTTTATAGACCAGTCCCTTTTTGTGTAACTGTAAAAAAAACCATTGCTCCCAGCGATAATATTCGGGGGTACAAGTGGCAAATTCTCGTGACCAATCAATGGATAGTCCCAGTTTTTTGAGCTGTACACGCATATTATCAATATTAGCAAATGTCCATTTAGCGGGTGCAACTTGATGCGCAATGGCGGCATTTTCAGCGGGCATGCCAAAGGCGTCCCAACCCATTGGTTGCATGACTTCATAACCTTTGAGGCGGTAATAACGACTTAATACATCTGAGATGGTGTAGTTGCGCACATGCCCCATGTGTAGCTTGCCACTGGGATAGGGGAACATGGACAGCATATAGCGGCTAGGTTTGTCACTGTTGGTATTGTTGTCAACTTCAAAACGTTTTTGTGTGTCCCACTTGGCTTGTTGTGCTGCTTCAATGGCATCAGGGTTATAACTTTCAGATAGTGATGTAGAAATATTGACTTGCTGGTTATTCATAGTTGGCTCAAATTTATAAAAGTTGCAAAAAATGGTAGAAAGATAACAAAAAAGAAATAAGAAATATGGGTTAAATTGGTTAAAAAATTATCTGCAATAGCATAGCTTAAATTGATAAAAATTGCGATGTTTGTCTGTTATTATTAGGGAGAAGTTTGTGTGATTTTGATATCTATTTATGCAATATCTACGGTATATTATTTAACTGGATTTAACCAGATGTGTCTTTGTTTGTTGGATGTTGATTGGCTTGATGCGGATTTGCTTGATGTGTAGTTACTTCAAATGGCTTGGTTGGGATAGGTTGTTCGACATCTTTTGGCATCAGTATGCGCATGTGTGGGTAGGGGATAGAGATATCAGCCGCTTGTAGTGCATTTTTGATGTGTTCATTGAGGTTTTCTTTGATCACTGGTATGCGTGATACGGTTGCGGGTATGACCCAAAAACGCACAATAAATATCACCCCAAAATCACTGATTTCTGTGACAGTCACCATAGGCTCAGGACGTTTTAAGATGACCTCTGTATCATCAATAACCTTAAGTATCACCTGACGTGCGCTATCAATATCTGCTTCTAATGCAATACGCGCGCGGATATCAAAACGGATAAAGTTTTTTGAGGTGAGGTTGGTTACTTCTGAAGATGCTACAGTAGAGTTAGGAATAATCACCGTGACATTGTCTCGGGTTAAAATATGAGTGGTACGTAGCGAGATAAGTACCACACGTCCCTCATTATTATCAATACTCACCCAGTCACCGACTTGAAAAGATTGTTCTAATAAAATGGTGATGCCTGCGATAAAGTTTGCCAATGTGGACTGAGCTGCAAAACCCACTGCCAAACCCACAATCCCCAAACCTGCAACCAGTGAGACAATATCAAAACCAAACTGTGCCATGACACTGGCAAGTCCTAATACGACAATGAGTACGGAAAAGATATTTTTTAGTAGTTGTTGAATGGAGGCATTGAGTCCATAGTGATTGAGGATACGGTTAATGACATGTCCTGATGTTGCCCAGAGTACATAATAAATACCTGCCCAAATACTGGCTTTGGCAGTGGCTTTGACTGAGCCTGGAGAGAGGTTGATTTGGCTCATGATGGCAATGATACTGCCTACCACCCAAAAATAGCGTAGCACGGCACGAATGATTTTCAGGTATTTATCATTAATACGCAGTCGCTCTTTATTGTGTTTGATAAAGTAAATCAATAGCCAGTAAATAAAGCCTAAAATAAGCAGTAATATCAGAATTTTAATGGTAGTACTGGCAAGCTCTACCGCTCTAGAAGACCAATCTCGAGTTTCCTCTTCTAGCGAACCACCGATGGCAAGGTATAAGCTGGTATACAGATCACGAAGTATCTCTTCAAAGAACTGAGCGATTTGTGAACTTGCCATGATGTGTCCTAATTAAAGAAATAAATTATCCAATCAAAAAAATGCACATTTTAATAATAGGACTACGCAGTTTTATAGATTATTAGCGACTGGTAATCATTGTTTTTTATCAAGTGGGCTGGCTGTACATAGTTTCAGAGGCATCATAAAAATTGCTTGTCGCTTTATCAGACTCATATTACGTACTTTTGCGTAAATCCTGTTAATTAATCGCTTGATTCTGTCTTTTTAAGATGGTATCTAGTCGTGAATTAAGCCAAATTAACCGTGTTTATTATAACGCTCATTGGCTGATACTTGTTGCAGCTTGTTATCCATTTGTTGCTGGATATCTCTAAGTGCTGTGCGTAAGCCCTCTAATATTGTCGGGTGATAAAATGGACTGGCAAGTAAATCCATAACTGTTAAGTTATTAGTAATGGCAGTGGCTAATATATGCGCGATATATTCAGCATCAGGGGCAATCATACTTGCACCCAAAATTTTACTGCTGTGCTGGCAAGCATAAATACGTAGCAGTCCACAGTTAACGCCCATCACCCGGCTACGACCTTGGTCGTCAAAGCTCACTTCACCGATGACATAATTTGCACCTGTTTTGTCTAGCTGTTGTAATGACTTTCCAACACTGGCAATTTGTGGCTCACAAAAAACCACGGATATGGGGGTTTTAGGATAACAGATAGACTGACGATAATCTTGATGATTATTGGACTCAGTTTGAGTTGTCGTTTCTGATTGTATCGTTGACTTCAAATGACTATCATTTTGCTGATTATCTACTGTCAGCCGCTGCTTAACATGCAACCCCGCTTGTAAGCCTTCATTACTGGCGACATGCAATAAAGGTAGATGACCATTGGCATCACCGACAATATATACATGGCTGTCTTTGACTTGTCCTGTACTGGCATTGACATCTTGTGGCTGATTGCGCTCATCAAAGTGAATCCCAATATTTTGCGCTTGCATAGACAGTAAGTTATGGCGACGACCTGTTGCCACCAATACATAATCACCTTGCCAAGTCTGCTCTGAGCCATCAGTTTTATAATAAATAATGGCTTGCCCTTGCTGTTCTTTGACTTGCATAATATCGGCATCAAGCACCATGTTAAGCTCGTTTGATAAACAAGCTATGGCTTTATCGGTTACTTTTTGGTCGCTTAAGCCGCCTATTCGGGCAGACTTGTTAAATAAGGTGACCATGCAGCCAAGACGATTAAATGCTTGTGCCAATTCAAGTCCAATTGCGCCAGCCCCAATCACTGCCATAGATTTGGGAATATTTTTTAGCTCAAATACCGTATCTGAGGTCAGTAGGGTATCACCTAAAGACTCTGCCCAGTCATCAGGTACAAAAGGTTGTGTACCTGTAGCAATGATGATGTAGTTGGCTTTTATCAGCTCATTATTGACGGTAATTAAACCTTGCTCAGTGAAACTGGCACGTCCTGATATCTTTTTTGCTGTCTCCCAGCCATCAATTTTATCTTGAATAAAACCAGTAAAACGGTCACGCTCAGCTTGTACTCGCTGCATCACCTGCTGTCCATTGATAGCGGTTGTTACATCTTGGGCATAAATACCAAACTTGGCAGAATTACAGGCATGATGGGCGCGCTCAGCAGCAGCAATCAGTAATTTGCTTGGCATACAGCCTACAGTGGCACAAGTAGTCGTCCAGTATCCATCATTGATAATGACGATATTATCGGTTGCTTGATTGACTTGCGAAAAGGCAGTCTGCCCTGCTGTGCCAGCGCCAATAATTGCCACATCAACGTAACGGATTGGGGTGTTAGACATCGTTTTATTTTCCATGAATTTGGTTTAGTCGTTCTTATCTTAAGCAAATATTCAGCAGGATACATTGTCAAAGTGACTGTTTAAACCGCTTAAGAAAGTGTGTTTAATGTGTCAAATAAACGCTGTGCATAGCCTTTAGCACGTAGATTACGTTGTGCATAGGTGAGTTTGCCATTTTTATTAAACACAAAGGTCGAGCGTACCAAGCCGAGTACTTTTTTACCATACATGTTTTTTTCTTTAATAACATCAAAATATTGGCACAGTCGTTCATCTTCATCACTAATCAAAGTGATTTGCAGATTTTGTTTATCAATAAATTTTTTATGTGACTCGATACTGTCTCTGGAGACGCCAATAATATCGTAGCCAAGTTTATCAAAGTCAGCAAGCATTTGAGTAAAATCCGTTGCTTGTGTGGTGCAGCCTGAGGTATTGTCTTTGGGGTAAAAATATAAAATCAAACCTTTATGAGTATTGGTGATAAAGTCAGTTAAATTAATATTATCCTCAACAAAATGATCACCCAATTTGCGCACTATCGGTACATCAAAATTAGGTAACTCAAGAATTTCATCGGTTGCTTTTGCCATTAGTCGCAGTCCTAAAATCTAATTTTATTAGAGTTATAAAAAAGATATGGTATAAAAAAAGACTGATTATCACCAGCCTTTTTATTGATAGATAGGATTGTTACCTGTTTATTAATTGGCTTTTTTGGCAGGTGGTTGTGTGGGTTGCTGTGGTGGATTTAAAGTGAGACCTTGCTCACATTGTTTTAAATCATTGATGTATTTTTGTACAGAGGGTAGGGTGGAAACATCTTTACCGCTGACACGATAGCTTTCTGCCTCCCACATTTGTCCTTTGGTAATTTTACTTTCAACTTCAATGCTACAGCTACATAATTTATTGGCAGTTGCATTGTCTGCTATTTTTGAGGTAACAACATTTTGCACACAAGCATTAATTTGTTCTTGTTTGATATCTAAAGCATTGGCTTGAGGCATTAACATAAAGCCAGCAGCTAATAGTGGTAAGGTTTTAGATGCTTTGATAAGTGTGGCTTTTGATGGCATGATTTTTGAAAACATAATAAAACTCGTCTAATAATTTTGGTGAAAATGATAATTTTTTATCTTCTTTAAAAGATAGGCTCTAAGATAGCAACTCAGCATCAACATAAACAGTCAAAACTGCTGTGAAGATGCAAATAAATGTTGCGCTGAGGTAAATTTATCTCTTATTTAACACCTTTTTTAAAGAAATTAAAAGTATGAAACTTAAAGCACAACCCATTGATCCCACGCTTCTGGGAGATAGCCCGTAAGTTTTAGGTCTTGTTATGACGGTATGCGGTGGGGTCGGTAATGCCAGCCGCTTTAAAGCCTTGCTTACGTAGGGTGCAGCTATCGCAAATACCACAAGCGCGTCCATTATCATCAGCTTTATAACAAGAAATCGTTTGGGCATAATCTACCCCAAGCGACACACCAAGCTCGATGGTTTGTGCTTTTGATAGCTGTTGTAGTGGCGTTTGAATGTGTAGTTTATGTCCTGTCACTCCAGCTTTGGTGGCAAGATTTGCCATATACTCAAAGGCAGAAATAAACTCAGGACGGCAGTCTGGATAGCCTGAGTAGTCCACTGAGCTGACTCCAATCACGATATGATTGGCATTAGTTACTTCAGCGACTGCTAACGCATAAGATAAAAAGATGGTATTGCGGGCAGGTACATAGGTGTTGGGAATGGCATCGTTGTCAATGTCATCAGTATGTGAGGGGAACTTATCAGCATCACCATCAGGTACATTCATGCTGTGGTCAGTGAGTGATGAGCCACCCAACTGAGCGATATCAATATCAATGATGCGATGATTTACCCCTGCTTTTTCAGCGATTTTTTTTGCTGCTACCAATTCACTATTGTGACGCTGACCATAATTAAAGCTGACCGCAGTGACATTGGCATAACGGTTTTTTGCCCAATACAAACAAGTCACTGAGTCAAGCCCGCCTGAGAGCAGAACAACGGCATTTTGCTGTTTGTCGTTGCTATTTGTATTTTGGGTGATTTTATTGGTTTGGGGGGTAGATGATTCGCTCATGATAAAAAATCTATGGTTTTGGAGTGTGGGCGTTATTTTAGCAAATTAACGCCTAATAAAGCACCCTCGCTTAATTCAGTGATGCTTTTATGGCATAAAAGCTAACACATTACTTTTACCAAAAATTTTTCAGTAGATATTTGCTCAAAACCAATCTGCACAGGCAAAAACTGCTGAATAATCCAAGCCTGAGTTTGGCTATGCTCGCTAATCATACGCGCTGTAAACTCACCACCACCCGATAATGCTAAAGGCAGTAGTAGCTGGTCAGTCAAATACTCATCAACCAGCGCATCGCTTTTAAATAAATAACGCCGTACCAACCCTGCCAAACGATTGCCCATCTTCTCCGCAGAAGTACGTTTTTCACCGAGTAGGGCAAATACTTCATGGTGTACATTGGCTGAGATTGGCTGATTATTGCTCTGCATTTCATCACCTAAAACCTCGTGCGTTACCACCGCATAGCAAGTATTACCCTCACCAATGCCACGTAATTTATTGCCTTTAGTGTAAATCAACGTCTCGTCCACATTTTCTGCCAATTTTGCTTTGGCACTGGCAAGCTCACGCTTACAAATGTCATAATCCAAATTCACATTACTGGCGACTAACTGTACAGATTGCAGTTTACCACGTTGGCTTAGTTGCAAAGTTGGCATACCTGCTCGGCGCATAAAAGGGGTGATGGTTGCATGAATCTCACCACCGCCCACAGGCACAAATCCTGCTTGTTTTAGCTTAATATCCACTTGCATACCCAGTTTGGCAAGCATAGGTACAAATGCATGTTGCAAAAAATCACTGCTGGGTGACAATGGGTTGTGCGTCCCACCTTTGATGCTGACTGTGGATACTGTTGATGCAGAGGCTTGTGTTGCCGTTGTATCTGTACCATTTGCTTTATTTGTCTTATCTGATTGGGCAAATAGTAACGCAGGGAGTAGGGTTTGTAACACCAAATTGGTACTGCCTGCCGAGCCGATATCAAAATGATACTCTCCTGCAACTATCTCTTGTGGCGTAAAAGTCAGCTCAGTGCTACCAAGCTGTGCGCCTGTCACGGCAGCATTACTGATACGCTGTGATGCTTGCACACACACCAAATGCTGACGCATCAAACCTGATTTTTTGCGACCAGCACGGATATTTCTTAGGCGTATTGGCGTACCTGTTAACATAGATAAACTCAATGCGGTACGCAAAACCTGCCCACCGCCTTCACCATACGAGCCATCAATCTGTAGAGGTTTTTGTTGTTGGTACTGTGTTGCCATCATACCCTCTTAACTTTTTTCTTAATATCTTTCTGTTAACTTTGATATTTATACAAAGCCAATTTTGGTTTTTTTCACCACCTCTTTAAAGCTGGCATCTTCAAAATTAGTCAACTCCGCCAAAGACAACGGCTCATCAATCACCTCAGCCACATACGGCTCATCAGAATCAAGTGACAAATCATCATTCTTTAACTTCGCCTGAGCTTGCAAATAAGCATTGGCTTTTTCTACACTCAGCTCACGGAACTTATACTCCGCAATCAAGCGTCCTTTACGCAATAATGCCTCATCAATCTTAGAAATGTCCGAGTTAAAGGTACAAATAAATTGACATTCCAAAATATCTGACAACATGCCATCGGCAATATTCAAAATTGATGACACCACATCGGTATGATTATTATCTGCTGTACGCTCAGCAATATAATTCTCACAATCCTCTAGTACCAACACCGAATTTTTATTTTCCACCAACAGCGACATAAACTCAGGACTGGTCAATAATGCAATCATATTGGTTGGCACAAAAATAAACTGTTTACTTGGTACTTGGCTGGTTAACCATTTAATATAATTGGTCTTACCTGAGCCTGCGATACCATGCAATAGCACCACGCCTTTATTTTCATTGGTCAAATGTTCTTTGATATGTTGATGCACAGGCAAAAAATCATCGTTATACATCAAATCCAAATCCACATGATAAGGCTTAATCTTATGCGTTTTTAACTCAAAGCCATCACAGGTTTTAAACAAAATCGCCACTTTGGATTCAGATGACACATACTTTTGTAAATATTCTGCTAAAAACTTATCCATCAACACATCCATACCTGAGCGTGTGCAATCAAACGCAATGCGTATCACCCGTAGCATGCCACTATCAAACAACTCCACATCATATTCATTGGACAGATTTTGTGTAGCATGAATAAAAATCTCGTACTCAGGGTGAAAATAGCACAGCTCAGGCTGATAAAAGCGATTGTGCTGACTTGAATACACCAGTGGGGTAAAATCGGTACATTTCACAAAATCTTGCAACTGTGACTGACTAATCACCAAACTGTCATTGCCCAAATAAATGCCGTTGAACAAATAATCGAGCAAATAACTATACGAATTGCCCTTTGCGCCCCAATACAATTTATCTGCCTTTTGGATACTCAAACGGTCGTCTTCAAACGACACAAAATGATAATCCCGATAATACTTTGACTCTAAAATCTTCATAAAATAAATAACCTATAAGGTTTAATCAGTATCTTGCCTATTAATAAGCAATGTATAATGTATTAAAAAAATAAAATGAAACCGACTGTCAATGTCTGGTAGTAAGGTCTAAAAAGTACCTTGTACAGGGTAACAAGTGCGAGGCATGAAAAGTAAAAAAATACGCCTGCCCACAACGTGTTGCCAAGCCACTACAGTATATTTTCAACCCCCTGCTGTGGAGGTAATACGGGGTCTGACATTCGCCCAATCGGTTCCAAAGCGGTTGTTATTGTTGATACTAAATAGTTAAATATTTGACTATCAACAATAACCAAACTGTTAAAATGAATAATGAAAACCAAAAAAGCTTAATCAAGCAATTCAATTTGCCAATTACTCGCTTGAATCAGCAAATTTAACTGGCGGATTTTCACTGCAAGGTCATCAGCTTGTTTTTGCAATGCAGATACCGATACTATCACGTTCCACTTAATTTCACGATAGCTATAACGGTCTTCTTCTTGTCGAGTTGCCTCAATGGCATCGAGCAACATCTTATGGCGTGTTTCTAACATATCACGCTCCACCAATAGTGTCAGCATAGATTGCCCATTTTCCGTAGTGGCAGTAGCATTGGTGCGATGAATACGCTCTACTAGCTGATTAAGCTCGCTAATAATTTGGCTGGCTTGTAATAATAGCTCATTTGGGTCTTCGCTTGGTGTATCACCTTCTTGGACTTTCACATTATTACGAATACGCCCTTTGACTTGGGCTAGTTTTTTTTGCATATCACTACGGATTAATAATGCTTCAGCAAGTTTCATTTTATTCTCCATTATTAGGTTATAGAGTTATTAAGGTTGATAATCGTAATAAACGCCATCAACAAAAGCAAAGTTCTCTTTATTAATATTGTTTATATAAACTGTCTGTTTTTCTTTGGATTTATCACCGTCCATATCAACATAACTATCAACCTGATAACCATCATTGATTAATTTTTTAATAACATCAAATAACCAATGAGTGTTTTTTATTTCTATATCATCATTTATCCATTGTTTTAACTCTTGTGTTATATGATTTTTACTATCGTATAGCACAATACATAAATCACAACTACAAGAATTTGGTGCACCTGTAGCAATACGATATTTGTATTGATGCTTTACATTATGAACATATCTTTCATCATCTGATGGTTCAAAAAATACCATTGCTGTGTTTAAAGTGGTTAAATCTAATGGGGCATCAGTACTTAGCACTAATTCATAACACATGGTTTTTCCTTAAAATAATAGTTTTTAAAATATTTTTAAAACGGTTTTTTAAATAAATTTATGATTGTTATAGTTTGTAAATTTAGATAATATTTCTTTTTCATTTGCTGTATTAGTGATGTGTAAAATTAATAAGTTTTTTAAATGAATGTTAGGGTGTGTGGCACATCTTATGACAAAATCAATAAACTCATTTGCAGTATCTGACTGATGACTGGTCGTCATCACAAATTTTTCTTTTATTTCATGCTCAATATTATACATAACCAAGGTTTCATCAAACCAATCTTCCCATAGCTCACAATCAATACCCCATGTTAAAACGTAATAACAAGGTTGATGAACCAGCCAGTGAATACAATCATTACGCAAATTATGGTCAGTAGGTTTATCTAAAATGATAGCAACCTTAAAATTTTCCCATGTATCTATAACGGGCGGTATAAAGCCATTTTTGGTTATAGCATGATATTTTATATTTATCATAGAGGCATCACTCAAGGCAGTATTCAAAGTAGCTTTGAAATAAAAATGCAAATTCATTTCTGCTTATTTTATTAAGATTTATTTTCCCATAACTATGCACGTTGTCATCAGGCTGTTGAGTCGTCCAAATAGAAATACAATCGACTTGATAAGAATCAGCTAATAGACATTTGATAGTGTCATAGACAAATTTTGTATTATCTAAACTATCTTCATCTTCTGTTAGCCATTCTTGTGGCTCGATCATACCCACATTGGGGTCTAAAACCCGAAAAAAGCATCCACAAGGGGAGTTTTTCTCAAATAAACGATATTGGTTATCATATTTTAATAGCGATAATGGAGATTCAAAGCCAATATCTTTTGAAAAACAAACAGTATCATGTTGTATTTTGCTTAAATCTTCTGGGCTATTGGTGCTAATTACAATAAAATCACACATGTATAATTCCTAAATAAATTTGGATATTTTTATGTTTAAAAAAAATCCAATAAATATTCATAATAAAAAATTTCTGCTTGAGTAAGATTGTCTATACTATCTAAAGATAAATAAACCTTCTCTTTAAATAATTGAATGGTATTATCTGCCTTTGCCCATTGCTCTATTTTTATAGAAAAATCATCAGGGCTAAAGGGGTTATCATATTTACCAGTCCGACGATGGAAGTCGTAGAGCAAAAGATTGACATAATCAATAATTGCTTTAGGGTGTGCAGTAATACCTTCCCAAGTTTTAAATAAAAAATCAATATCTCGTAACCCTGCTAGATACCACATTAAAATAAACTCATCTAAATAAGAATGTTTAGATAAATCATTTTCAATGGCTGTTTTTTGTAAGTGTAATTTAGCAAAGCATTTTATTAGTTCAATCTCTTTATCTTGCCATAATTGAGGAGTATCAAGATACAACTTATCAAATATTAGCTCAATACTATGGCGGATATAAGCATCTTTATTAAATAACTCAATCATTCTTGGTAATAAATATTTAATTTCCATTACCATAGTTTTTGGTATATCCCCTTTTTCTTCTAAAAAGTGATAGGGGGTGTTTTCTGCTGCATCTAAATAATCAAAAATAGCTTGAGTACGAATTTGATTAACAGGTGCCTTTTTTATTTGTTCAAGACTATTGCCTGTTAAACAACAAGAAGTGCATACGCCTCTAACTTCTTGTATTTTGTATTGGCTAAAAGTAGTATAAAACTCTGCAATCAGTTGTTCTATTTTATAATTAATATTATCTAGGTTTAGAGTTTTCATGGTGGCGACTGATTTCCTTTAACTACTTATTTTAACTTGATTACAGAATCATAAGTTTGTAACTTCCATTCATTTAATGATTCAATATTTTCAATGGCTATCTTTTAAAAATATAATATTGCAAAGCGTTTGATGATTTTAATTTCTTTATCTTTCCATACTAATACTTGGCTATCGAATATAACAGAAGAAATAGTCCAAACTGTATATTTATAATTCGAAGAATCGCCATTTTCAGTATCTAATACCTTTAAATATTATTCTAACCTAAACGATATTTAGTCCCTTAATTAAGGAGAGGAGGGATTGGAAAATACATCAGCTATTATTCATCATGTATCAGTATCTATGCTTAAGCAATGTTTTTATTTACTTAAAGTCATTTCTGATTACCTATTAAAATCCAAATAGATTTTCACTAACTCTTTGCTTTCACGATCTAATGATTTAGCTCTATTCCAAAAAATTTCTGATCCATAATAATTGTATAAATCACGTACAACTGAAGAATGATCGATTGCAGAACCATCATAAAACTCAAGAGAGATAAGTTCTGAAAATATTCTGTCATCATTGAAAGATTCTCTTAGCATTCTACAGTAATCAATACTATTGCTCTTGGATGTAACTATTATTAACTCACTAACTTTTATACCATGCGTACCATAATAACAATATCCATTATAATAAATCATAGTATTGTAGAGACCATAAAGTATAAAAGTGATTAATAAAAGAAATATTGGTAGTTTTTTTAAAGTATTCACTATCTCTTACTTTTTCACTGATTTGGTAAAATAGTAATAGTAATGTTATCTTTGCCAACAACCTTTAGTTGACCATAGTGTTTCATAAAAGCGAAAGGTTTTAGACCCTGTATTCCTCTTCTATCTTGAACACAGCTTGTGGAAGTAGTGTTAAGAATTTTTTCAATGAAATTTATCAAAATTAAGTTCTACAGAAAATCGAATATTTTTACCTTCATTGAATAGTTCAACTATTCTGGGAATCAGATATTTAATTCCATTAATAACAGAATTTTCATCATAAACAACTGCATCTAAGTAATCGTAAATAACTGACCTATCAAGACTGTTTAATGGCTCACTTTTAATCAGTTTTATATTTTTTTGGGATAGACAGCAATTTATACAAACGCCAGTAATATCATCAATTTTTATCGTTTGCAAAAGTAGTATAAAACTCTGCAATCAGTTGCTCTATTTTATGATTAATATTATCTAGGTCTAGAGTTTTCATGGTGGCGACTGATTTCCTTTAACTACTTCCTTTAACTTGAGTACAGAATCATAAGTTTGTAACTGCCATTCATTTAATGCATCAATATTCTCAATGGCTAAACTTACCTGCTTAAAAAATATATCTATAATTTCATCTGACATAGCCCAGTCAATCATCTTATTAGCAAGCTCTTCTGTTACGAAAGGTTGCGTATAATCACTATACTCAAGAAATTTATATTCACCATAATCAAACCAATAGCTAAGCATAGTTGCATAGTCATCGACCGCTTTGGGATAGTTTATCGCTTGTTGCCAAATTTTTAATAAACAATCAATCTTTAATCCTGCCAAATGCCACATAATAAGCAGTTCATCTAAAAATTTGGATTTATCATTATCTAGGATTGTTTTTAGTAAGTTTAATTTTGCAAACTTTTGGATTAACTCTATCTCATGACTTTGCCATTTATCAGAAAAATTTAAATGAAGTTTGTCAAAATTAAGTTCTACAGAAAATCGAATATTTTCACCTTCATTGAATAGCTCAACTATTCTGGGAATTAGATATTTGATTTCATTGATGACAGCATTTTCATCATAAACAACTGCATCTAAGTAATCGTAAATAATTGACCTATCAAGACTGTTTAAAGGCTCACTTTTAATCAGTTTGATATTTTTTTGAGAAAGACAGCAATTTATACAAACACCAGTAATATCATAAATTTTATAGTTTGCAAAAGTGGTATAAAACTGTGCAATCAGTTGTCCTATTTCATTATCAAGCTTGTCTATATCAAAAGTGTCCATAATAGTCTTAATTTTTTAAATCCAAAAATATGGTGGACATGACGGGAGTCGAACCCGCATCAATGTAATAACTGTCGTTTTTAGTCATACAGCCGAGAATGATATTGGCAAAACTGGTGCAATGGTAGACCCGTTTTCAGAGCCAGCAAAGCACTTTTAACCCGACTATCAAACCCACTTAGTTTTTAATTTATTGATGTCATTTATTCATTAAATTAAAAATAACCTATTACACCTAGTTTTACCTAGACCACCGATCACATACAAGTTTTTGGTGGTGGCGTCCCCTGTTTGCCTACATGCCCGTAGCTTTTTTACCCCTTAACACACACCACTTGGCGTAGGGTATGCACCACTTCTACCAAATCTCGTTGGGCGTGCATCACCGCTTCAATGTCTTTATAAGCCGATGGGATTTCATCAATCACATCTTTATCTTTACGACATTCTACGCCTTCGGTTTGGGCGATTTGGTCAGCAACAGTAAAGCGTTTTTTTGCCTCGGTACGCGACAGCACTCGACCTGCTCCATGTGAGCAAGAGCAAAATGACTCTTCGTTGCCTTTTCCACGTACGATAAAGGATTTTGCCCCCATCGAACCGGGGATAATTCCGTATTCACCGACTTTGGCTCGTACCGCCCCTTTGCGAGTCACAAACACTTCTTCGCCATAATGTTCTTCTTTTGCCACATAATTATGATGACAATTCACCGCTTTCACCTTAGCGTCAAAAGGTTTGTTAATCACTTCTCGCACCGCTTTAATGGCATTTTCCATCATAATTTCACGGTTTTTAAAGGCAAAGCGTTGTGCCCAACCCACCGCAAACCAATAATCATCAAAATGCTCTGTACCTTCAGGGAAATACGCCAAATCCTTATCAGGTAAGTTGATAAACCATTTACGCATATCCTCACGAGCCAACTCAATAAAATAACGCCCAATGGCATTACCCACACCACGAGAACCAGAATGTAGCATAATCCATACTTGCTGATGTTCATCAAGGCAAATCTCAACAAAGTGGTTGCCTGTACCCAGAGTTCCTAAGTGGTTTAGGTTATTGGTATTTTTTAGGCGAGGGTGTTTTTCACACAATAGGTTAAAATCGTCGGTTAGCGTTTTCCAACCGTCTAGTACGGTATCAGTTGGATTTGACCATGCTCCTTTATCACGATTTGAACCACGTCCACGCACTTTGCTACGTCCATGTGGAATGGCTTTTTCCAACTCGCAACGTAGTCCATGCAAATTATCAGGCAAATCATTGGCGTTTAAGGTAGTTTGCACCGCCATCATGCCACAACCAATATCCACGCCCACCGCTGATGGGATGATGGCTTCTTTGGTCGGGATAACACTACCGATAGTCGCCCCAATACCGACATGCACGTCAGGCATTACCGCCAGCCATTTATAGATAAATGGCATTTGTGAAGCTTTGATAAGCTGGTCATGGGCTTTTTCATCGACTGGCACACCTTGCGTCCATAGACGGATTGGTGTTCCACCTTGTTGGATAACATTATGGTTGGCTGGTTGCATGAGGTTGTCCTTATTTGCTTTAAAAAAATGTACTTTGATAAAAGTCTCAATATAAAGTTATATCTTACTTGTTATCTATGATATTTATACCAATGCGAACAGCGTGCCAACTTAAAAAATTTTAGTAAAAATATTTTGTAACTTATTGATTTTAAACGTATTTTTATTTTTATAAGGTTTTGATAATGGTTTTGCGGGATAGGGGTATTATGATGAATTTATATAAATATCTATATACATAGAATATTTTATATAAAAACAGATTGGATATAATAGGCAATAAAAAAGCCACTGTTAATACAATGGCGTAATGGCGGTTATAGTTAGAATTTGATGATTAGTGGTTTAAGACTATTTAAATGTTTTGTTGCTAAGTGGACGATAATATAAAAGGGATTAATCCTCTGCCAAAAAATATTCTAAATCACCTTTTTTAAAACCATCATTAGGATTGATATGACTTAATAATGCTGTCACTTCCTTTTCCCAACGCTCGTCCAAATTTTTGATGGGTTTGCCAACCGTAACGGCGTCATACTCGGGTGTGTTGGTGTGATAGGTTTTTATTAATATGTCATTGATATGCTTTATGTTTATGAATTTTTCATTCTTTTTATCACTGACATATTGCTTTAAATTTTGCAAAACTTGTAAGCGTCTTTTAGGGTCATCAATATAAGGATAATTGGTGGTTTTAAAGGCACTGATAACCAACACCTCAGGCTTTTTATTTTCTAACTGGTAAGCCAACCATCGATTATGACCATCAATGACGATATGATTTAATAAATTGCGTTGCCACCATAATAATATTGGCGGACAAGCATTTTCTCGTATCTTTTTTCGCCACCATTTAACCCGACCATCATCTGCTTTGGGTGGTGGTTTTAGGGGGAAAGGGTTATTGTGATGGTCTTCCCACATAAAGCAAGCTGTTGGCTCATTATGATATTCAAACTGATAATCACAATCTTGCCACCAATCTATTGGGGCATATCTGTCTAGTTTTTCTGTTACCCCTGTTGTTATTCGCCATTGCCCCTGATGTAAGATGGTTGCAGGGCTGGCAATGAGTGCTTGAGCATAAAAATCTGCCCAATATTGATTTGGATTTGCAGAGTTGGCTTGTTTAAAGGTTTCAATATCACTCGAGGTAATCGGACGCACAGGCATAAATTCACGAGCTAAAGGCTTATTGTGTCGCAAAAAGAAAATATCATAATAATCTGCGGACACTCGCCCCCAATAGAGAGTATGCCCATGATTTGGGTTGTTAGTAGAAGTATCATTGGCAAGTAAATACCGTTGTTTTGTGCCACCAGTTAGCAAGCGGTAATAGGGGGTAAAGTCTTTACTTACCTCAATTTGGGTAAACTGCCATTGCCCATGTGGGTCGATATGATTATAAAAATAGGCGTTGCTTGGCATGGTGAGAGTCCGTTTTATTATTTTAATACCCTTTTACCATAAATTTTAAACACAAAAAACCCCAATACCAGCAACCAAAATTGATAAGAGAGTATGTCCCTAAGTTAGGGATTCTAATTTACGAGTTAGATGTACTCTTATCAGCATTTGCCAGTATTGGGGCAAGGGTTGTAATGATTAATGATGTTGTTTATTTTATCAATCTTATTTACTTACTCGGCATACCTTAAAGACCAAAGATAATAAGACACTGCACTGCTTTACCAATTAAGCGACTGCCTAAATTAAAAAATAAGCAGAAGGGACTCGAACCCTCATAAGTGGGCGCTTAACCATGTAGTCTTATCGGTATTCTTTATGACATACCTTATTTGTAAACAGATAATAAAACAGGCTGACTTACTTTACTTAGCACACATTAAAGACCAAAGATGATAAGACATTTTGCTCTACCAATTGAGCTACTGCCTACGTTCAGCAAAATAAGCAGAGAGGACTCGAACCTCCAACATTCTATGTAGTCTTATCGGCATTCTTTACCGCATACCGTATTTACAAATAGATAATAAACATGCTGACTTATTTATTTGGCACACATTAAAGACCAAAGGTGATAAGACATTGTACTGCTTTACTGCTTGAGCTGTTGCCTACAAAGTAAAAGTAGACAGTGAGCGCTCAAACCAGTGCGGTACTATTCGATGTAGTCTTATCGGCATTCTTTATTGCATACCATATTTGCAAACAGATAATAAAACAAGTCAAACAACTTAAAAGCAACTGCAATATAACCACGATATAACCAAAAGGGGGTTAAATCTGTACCACTGTGCCAACCTTAACGGTTAGCTTGGTGATACGGTTGAGGCTCTACCAACTGAGCTATTAATGAATGACTAACGCCACTCACTAAGGTGGGGTCGAACCACCGACAATCATGTAATTTAACCTGCATTCATATTGTGTAATAAAGCATTTGTTAATATAAAACCCAAATAAAGACCAAAATTGATAAGACATTTTTTACTGCTCTACCAAGTTGAGCTACTGTCTAAAAAGACAGGAGGGACTCGAACCCTCAACCAATAAATTATCTATGTAGTCTTATCGGCATTCTTTATCAGGTATTATTTTGGCAAATAACTTTATTTACTGCATTTGTTGCCATTTATTACCATCACATTGTTCCCACCAAAGTGGGAGGCTAACAAACCAAAGTGGTCTTTTTATAAAAACCTGTAACAGACAAATTATTAGCAGTGTTTTTGCCAATAATTGAGGATTTGAACCTCATCGCTTTCGCTTTACCAATGTAGTCTATTACCGCATTTTGTTAGCTGTTTTATGGTCAAACCAAAGTTTGGTATGATTAAATCTAATGCGTTGCATTATGTCAGTTCATTTTACTGAGCTTAACATAAAATCCGCGTTTTTAGACCCCATGTAATCATACCTGCATTTTGACCAATATTAAGATTATGTTAGTATTTTACACGCTCTTAATCTTTTAACTTTAAATAAAACCTGAGCTTTATTTAAATTTAGTGTAATACAGTATTTTTTGTTTAGCAAGTTTTTTATAAGAATAAATTCAAAATAATAATTTTAAAGAAATAATTTTAAAGAAATAAACAGCTATGAAGCCTTTTTATTGCCTTCCTCTTTGTTTTCTACATTACTTTTAACTTGCCTATCTTTATTGGTTTGTTTATCAGTGATTTCTATTTTTTCAATTTCATTAACCCAATGGCTACCATCAAGTTTACCCTGACAAAACCAGTCAATTAATTGAAAAACGGTATCACTAAAGCCACCAATATTTAAAATATCCTTACGCTCTAACGCTTGGCTAGAAGTATAAGGCTGAATATCTACACAAATCAGCTTGGCATTGGGACAACGTTTTTTTAGTTTTTCCCATTCTTTCATCAGCCCAGTGCTACCATAACGGGGGCGAGGGTCAGTAAACTGGTCAGCCCATGATTCATTATCGGAAAAATAAATCATCACATCAACGTCTGCCTTTTCTTTATTTAATTCCACCAATGGGGCAGAAATCGCTGTACCACCACCCAAAAATGAGGACAAATATTGAGTGGTTTTAAAGACATCTATGGCGTTGGTTTTATCATTGCTTTTATCATTAGTTTTGGCATTGCTTTTTGATGAATCCTCATTTTTTGCAACACTGATTTTTTTATCCGTATGCTGATTAATCTCTTTTAACACTTGAGTATTAAATGGAATAATACGGGTATGCGGATTGACCTGATAAATGGCGGAGGCAAACAGCGAGGCAACGTCCACACAACGTAGCTTTGATGTCGCCCCACGCCGATGACCAGTGGCAGGCGATGACATTGACCACGACACATCGACAGCCACCACCACATTGCCCGCAATGCTTGGCACATTGGCAAGAGCGGTATTCATAGCGGTGCGTAGTGCGTCTTTAACCACCTCTGGCACATCTTCATTTAAAGCCGACCATGTGGTGAATAGCTGATACGGAAACACACGACTTTTGGCGATGGCTTGTGGGTCAGTCAGCGTCTCGGCGATACGTTCTGCCATACCGGCGACCTTAAATACCCCATGACGAGCAAAGGTGTTTAGGTTCATACGAAGCATTTGCCAGCTACCTTGCGAGGCAATTTGTTGCCAATGCTCATCGGTGAGCGGTAACGCCATCAATAGCTGAAACGGTACATCAGGCAAAGGCTGACGGTTATCTGCTTGAAATGCCAACAGTTGTTGCACCAATTCGGGCAGATTGTCGTTATCAAATTCTTTATCCAACGTCCATTTAAACAACGCCTCTTGGCGAGCGTCCTCAGGCTTGGGGTGAGTCATTTTTAGCACATCTTTTAAGGTTGGCGTATTGCCAATGCTGGCACTGACATAACGGTAATCATTGGCAGAAGTCAGCCAACCATTGACCATTTTTTTGGGCAATGACCCCAATGATTTGCGTCCCGTCACCCCAGAACGCATGATTTGTACAAAATTGCGTAACTGTTTGCCATTGTCAATCACCTGCGAAAATGCCAATTCAAACAAGCATTTACCATCATCACGATTGGACAAAATCGCCAATAGCAATACAGGCATGTCTTTCATGTGGCTGTGTTTGCGGGCATAAATTGCCAACTTTGCCAAAAATTCACTATCGACTTGTTTGGCAAGGTCAAGCACTTCGCTTAAGTGGTCTTGAGCATTGGCATAAAAGGTGTGATTGAGCGTGCCAGTATTGACCAGTTGCGCCAACGCTTGCTTGGACGATAGCTGATAGGCAACGCCCCCTGCTTGGTTGGTGGTGTTGGTTTTGTTTTTATCAGTGTTAATTAGGTCAGTATTCATGGCATGTTTCCTTTTATGCAACTTAACTTATGACATTCGCACCGCTTATTTGATAACTGATACTTTATTGTTAATCATGCTCTAATAGTCAATTCAAGATAATACTGTTACAAGGAAAACGAGCGAAGCTGTACAAGTAGTACTGCGAGAGAGTTTGACAAAGTAACAGTTTTGTATTGAGCCGACTATATTAAAGCATTGCTGTGCGACCGTGCTTAAGATAATGCGAACGCTGTGCCAACTTTGATTTTTATGGTGAAAATTTTTTATAAGTTATTGATTTTTAATAATTAAATTTTTTATGAAAATATTTCGGAAGTTCAAGAAGTAAAAAATATGGCTGTAAAATATAGTTATTATTCTATAAACTTATAATTATTTATATAAAAATAAAATACTATGAGTTGGAATAAAAGGGAGTTTAGGAGCTTAAAATTGGTTAGATAGGGTTATAATGATTGTGGCATATTATTTAGCATTATTTATCAAATACCCATACGGATACCTTGTCTTATGAGCAAATCTGCCTTCACTGACATTAAAGCTAAAATTGACCACTTGTCATTGACAATGCGTTTGCTGGTGGTGTTTGTATTGGGTGTCTGTGCTAGTTTGCTAATTAAATATCAAGTGTTGTATTGGGTATTTGACTATTGTTTGCCTTTATTTCTAGCTGTGTTACTCACTGCTAATTTAAAAAAAGAAAAAGAAAAAACTTTAGCAGGTCTTAGTTGGATTGTTGGGGGAACTTTACCGACTATTTTTCCATCTGTAGATTTAGAAAATATATTTTCTTTTTTTTGGTTTAACTTGCTTGCTTGGTTATGTTTCCAATGTCTTACTCAATGTGCTATATCAAGAAATAAGAAGGATTTTAATTATTGGAGGCATATTATTGGTTGGTTGCTAATATTTTATTGTGCAGTATATGTTAGGAATGTCATGGTCTTTGCTTTGGTTGTGATGTCTTTAATCAGAGCTTATCAAATATATTTTGCTGACAACTTATCTAAAATTAATAACAAAGGTTTTATTTTTAGTATTTTATTTCCTTGTGCTTTAGCTTTTTCTTTATTTGGTTATGCCTATTATAAAAATACAGAGCAACGTGAGCTAGCAGATGAAATAGTACAGCAGATACTCAGTTATCAAAAGCAACATGGTGAGTACCCGCCTACAGATAGTTTTAATGATTATAAAGATAGCGGTAAAATATATTACAATATTGATTCGGATAATATGCCTTTTTTATCTTATAGGGAATTTATACCAGCTAATCCTTATTGTCGTTATTATTATGATTTTGAAAACCGAAACTGGGATAGATATTGTATGGATTAATATAAAAAGGAATTTTAGTGACAAATAATATTATAAAACTTACCAGAGCTAAAATTGACCACTTACCATTGACAGTGCGTTTGCTGGTGGTGTTTGTATTGGGTGTCTGTGCTGGTTTGGCAATCAATTATGGGTATTCTTATGTACTGCTATATTTTTTTCTGACTTTCTGTGCAGTGGCATTAACAGCTAAGGTAGAATTACTTGCCCATAGATTTTTTATTGGAATAAGTTGGGTTGCTGGGGCTGTGTTGGTTGGTTTGTTTAACTATCAAGACTTAGCCGTTAGTCTATATTTTCCTGTGCTAGGCAATAGCATTGTTTGGATATTATTTCAGTCTATTGCTAATTTTTCGATAAGCTCGTATCAACCTTCTTTTATACGCAATGTTAAATATTGGCAATATATCTTTCTTTGGTTATTAATATTTATTGCTTCTATTCAAGCAACGCAGGCAATTATGATATTTTTTCTAGTTGCTATGTTGGTAGTTAGGGTATATCAATTATTTTTTATTGATGACTGGTCAGAAAATTATAAAAAATATTTTATATTTAGCATTGTTTTCCCTTGTGCTTTATGTGCCATGTTATTTTCCTATGCACATTATCAGCTATCTTTAACTCAAGAATCAGCGAATAAAATCTTGCAACAAGTCTTGGCTTATCAGCAACAGCATGGCAGTTATCCAGATGAGGAAAGTGTTTCTATCAATGAGGATAGAGGCGTGCGTTACTATGTTAATAAGGAAAATAATCCTCATCTTTCTTATAGAGAAGATATGAACACTTATTGTATAAATAAATATGATTTTGAAAAACAGAAATGGGATAGATTCTGTAGGGATTAAATAGGTATTTTTTAAAAAAAGGATAGTGATTATGAGTAAAGTTAATGACGAGAAACAGATATATGATAAAAATAAATCACCTGTGGGTTGGTATATTGGCTCGTATATTTTGAGATTTGTTGAGTTAAATGATAAGGATAATGATGACCCAGAGAGGTTTTTTACAATTTGGGAAAATACCATCATTGTGCAAGCAGAGGATTTATCTCATGCCTATGATAAAGTAGTTGCAAATGCTAAATTGATGTCAGAGCCTTACGAGGGAGGGCTTGAGGCTGTACCTGTTCAGTGGCGATTTGAAGGTATAACCGAGTTATTACCCATTTATGAGCCATTAGAGGACGGTGCGGAGATTATGTATAGTGAGCGTAGGCGTAAGTTAAAAACATTACGAAAAATTGCCAGTCATGATAAAGCAGATTTTCTTTTTTCAATGTTAGGGTATGAAGTCTAAGAGGTAATCAATGTATGGATATATAAAAATATTAAAGCAAGATATAGATGATTGTAGTGATTATTATCATTCATTAATAGTTAGCTATTTATTAAGAATTTCTAATGATAGTGTGATAGTAGATTTTTCTAGTATGATGGATAGTGAGGAGATTTTAAATATTGCTAAAGGCTTAAAGAATTTTTCTGGTAAATATAATGAATCCTGCCATTTTAAGGGTATTGAGCTTTCGTTATCTATAAAATATTTTGAATCAACAAATAAAACAGCATTACACTTTATATGTATAGATAGAGGAAGCCCACCATTTAATTATAATTTAGATTTTTATCTAATTGCAGAAGTTGCTGAGATTAATAGATTGGGTAGTATGTTAGAGCAATGGATACAAGATAAAGATGCAGATTATTTAGTTTGGTCAAAAGATGAATACTTTATCGGCGACCGTTATATTCATCAAGATTTTTAGTGTTAATTAACAATAAGGAAAGTTATGATTATCAGTTTAGTAAGACAAGGTAATAAAATAGGTTTTATCAATCATCGCAATGAGGTTGTTATTGAGCTTGATGATTTTGATGATATTTACGCAGAATATAGCAATGAGTGGGGTTGTTCGGAAAATATTGTGTCATTAGCCAAAGAGAATCGATATGCTTTTTATAAAGTTGGACAGGGGCAGATAACACCGCATCGGTATTGGTATATTGATGATGATTTTCGAGATGGACTGGCAATCGTTACAAATAATAATTACTTGTATTGTGTCGTGGATACACAAGGTAACCATCGGCTAAAAGATTATACTAGTATTACAAGGGTTTATAATCCAGATAAGAAATGGTTTTTAGTGCGTCATAAAAGGCAGAATGATGATATAGGCTCCAATGAAAAATACAGATATAGCCTACGAGATGAGTTTGATAATCTAATTATCCTTTATGATGAAGAGATGGATTGTATTGATAAATACAGGTCTATAGATTTTTACTATACAGCTCCATATTTATATAGAAGAAATAAAGATAAGCTTGCCTTGTATGATATTTTAGGTAAACAGATAACTGGTTATAACTATGATGAGCTGGTTTGGAATGATATTAGAAAAGTATGTATTTACAAAAAATATTATAATCATAAATATGATAAAGTTGCAGAGAATAAAGAAGATGTTTCTATGATGGAGGTAGGAATATTAAATTTAGATGGAACAGAGTTTTGTCTAATTAAAACTCCTATTGATAATAATAAGAATAATGGAAAATCTTATGCAGATATTGAATATCTAATGAAAGATGTAGATATGGTGATTATAAAAAAAGATAGAAAATTAGGATTGATAGACTATCAAGGAAAAGTGGTTTTACCTACGATTTATGATAGGATTTATTTCAATGGATATATAAAAATCCCCAGTACGGAGGTGTTCTTTGTAAAAAATGAAAATTGGCTATTAATAAACCGCTGTGGTGAGGTGTTAACTAACTTTGACAATGACTATGACTATATTGATAGTATAAAAAATAGTTATATTGTGTTTGAGAAAAATAAAAAATATGGTGTGGTTGATTTTAATAATACAAAAATAGTTGATTTTGTTTATGATAATATTAACTTTATAAATTTTGCAAATCTAGCAATTGCTCAAAATTATCAAGGTAATGAAGGTCAAAAGAAATGTGTGGAAGTAGATATTATTGATTTAACTACAAAACGAGTAATCGCCACATTTCAAGATGTAGACTATTATGGTGTTGATAATGAGCATAGTATTATAGCGGTTTATAATGGCTATAAATGGGGGTTTTTTGATTTAGCAACACGTAATCTTATTATTCTCTTTCTTTATCATAAAACCGATGTTTTTCATTTGGGACTTTGTCCTGTCAGCCAAATCAATGAGCAAGGGCAAGAAAAATGGGGAGCGATTAATGCTAATAATGAGACGGTTATCCCTTTTATATATGATGATATGCGGGGATTTTTTGATAGTTATACAGGATTTGTATGATTTATAATAGAGTTATTCACTGATTTGATTAACTAATTTATAAGTTAAAGGCTCAATATGAGTAAAAAAACGGCTATCATCGGCTTTTTGGGTACGACATTAGATAAAGGCTTTAATGATAAGCGTTGGCAACGCTGGCGACCAACGGTGAGCCTATGCCTGCATGATGACATGTTGGTAGATGAACTGCATATCCTCTATAGCCCCAAAGACCAGCGTATGTATGATGTGATGGCGGGCGATATTACCCAAGTTTGCCCGACTACGCAGGTGGTGGGGCATCAAGTTAGGCTGGCATCACCGTGGGATTTTGCCCAAGTCTATGCTGAGTTGTATGACTTTGTGACAGGGTTTGATTTTGCTGAGGACACACAGTATTTATTGCACCTGACCACAGGTACGCATGTGGCACAGATTTGTTGGTTTTTACTCGTTGAGGCAGGGTTTATTCCTGCTAAGCTAATTCAAAGCTCGCCTTGTCCTAAACCTGAGCAATCTGACCCGCAAGGGTGCTATCAAATTATTGACCTTGATGTGTCCCGTTACGACAGCTTACGGGCAAGATTTGAGGCAGAAAAAGCCGAGCATTGGCAAACCCTGCAAGCCAATCTGGTTACTCAAAATGAAGCCTATCAAAAGCTGATTAGTGATATTGAAAAAGTTGCCACACGCTCAACAGCACCGATTTTATTGATTGGTGAAACAGGGGCAGGTAAATCGCAATTGGCAACGCAAATTTACACCCTAAAAAAAGACAAAGCAGGTGTGCAAGCAGGGGCTTCACTTGGTCAGTTTGTTGAGGTTAACTGTGCTACGTTGCGTGGTGATACCGCCATGAGCGTGTTATTTGGTCATGTTAAAGGGGCGTTTACAGGGGCAAATAGCAGTCGTGATGGTTTGCTAAAATCTGCTGATGGTGGGGTACTGTTTTTAGATGAAATTGGTGAGCTTGGGCTTGATGAACAGGCGATGCTACTGACCGCATTAGAAGAACAGCGTTTTTATCCTGTGGGTAGTGATATGCCAGTATCTGTGTCATTTCAACTGATGGCAGGGACAAATAAGGATTTGCGTCAAGCAGTGGCAGATGGTGAGTTTCGGGCAGATTTATTTGCTCGGCTTAATACATGGACGTTCTTTTTGCCGTCGCTAAAAGATAGGTTAGAGGATTTGCCTGCCAATATTGATTATGAATTGGCACGGCTTGGCAGTGAGCAACAACAGCAGTACCGTTTTGAGCGTGAGGCAAGACGATTATATGAGGCGTTTGCCACCAGTCATGAGGCGACATGGCAGGGCAACTTTCGAGATTTATCCGCCAGTATGATACGCATGACTACGTTAAGTGATAGCAAGGTGATACGATTGCCCGATGTCAAAGCAGAAATTCGACGCTTAATAGATTTATGGGAATTGCCGACTGATAATCTATCTTCCTCTTTATCTTTTCCCAAAAATAGCCTAAGCAAAAGCTCATTAAATAAAAATAATCTAACTAAAAACACCCAAACGCCCAAACAAATAGCAACGTCATTAGAGCAGTCCACCGAGCAGATATTAGAGCAGTACGTCAGTAAACAAGTACGCCAAGATATTGACCCGTTTGAGGCGGTACAGTTGGCGTATGTCATTACTGTGTGTCAGGGGCAAAAGTCACAAGCATCGGCAGGGCGGTATCTGTACGCCAACTCTCGTGACAAACTTAAAAATCCTAATGATAGTGATAGATTGCGCAAGTATTTGTTAAAATTTGGTTTAAAGTTTGAGGATTTGGGGGAGTAATGATTGCTATAATTTAGTCAATACTTGGCTAACCTTATCCATAAAAAATGCCCCATCACAATAAATAGTAATGAGGCATTTTTTCATTAAAACTCTTAAATTCTAACGGTTAGAGAATGACTTAATCTCATTAACCATTTAGGTTCATTTCCATCTCTTTAAATTGAGCACGGACTTTCTCTTCAGGACCACCCGTTGCCATACTGACCCCATAAATGGCAATACAACTTAAAATAAAGCCGGGTACGATGGCGAATAACCAATCGTTTAATGGCATACCATTAATAGTGAAAGGACCATATATCCAAAGAATAACCGTTAATGCACCAACGACCATACCTGCTACCGCACCGTTACGGTTCATACGTTCCCACAATAAGCTAATAATAACTAAAGGTCCAAAGGCTGCACCAAATCCTGCCCATGCATTTGATACAAGGTTAAGTACAGAACTTTCTGGGTCAGAGGCAAGCAAAATAGAAACTACAGCTACCACAACGACTGAAATACGTCCTACCAATACTTGACGAGCTTCTGGTGCTTCTCTGTCAAAGAATAACTTATAAACATCTTTGGTTAGCGAGCTTGATACCACCAATAGCTGTGATGAAATGGTACTCATAATCGCAGCTAAAATGGCGGCTAATAAGAAACCTGATACTAATGGGTGGAATAAGAACTGAGTAAATACTAAGAAGATGGTTTCAGGGTCTTCTAAGGTCATGGCTGTTTTTTGCACATAAGCACGACCTGCAAAGCCGACCATCAACGCACCAATAAGGCTAATAATCATCCAACTCATACCAATATTTCGTGCAGTTGGAATGTCTTTGACTGAGCGAATCGCCATAAAGCGAACAATGATATGTGGTTGACCAAAATAGCCGAGTCCCCATGCCATTAATGACACAATGCTCATAAAGGTCATGCCACTGGTAATATTGAGTAATTCAGGGTCAATATGACGCACCGCATCGATGGTTGGCGTTACCCCGCCCAGATCAGAAAAGGCAACAATCGGTACAATAATCATCGCAAATAGCATGATGACACCTTGCACAAAGTCGGTCATCGATACTGCCAAAAAACCACCAAATAAGGTATAAGCAACGACCACACCAGCAGTTACCCAAAGCCCCGTTTGATAAGATAACCCTAGGGCACTAACAAATAATTTACCACCACCAACTAAGCTGGCTGCGGTATAAACGGTAAAGAATATGATAATGACAATGGCTGAAATAACCCGTAATAGATGTGAGCGATCGACAAAACGGTTAGCAAAATAATCGGGTAGGGTAATGGCATTATCGGCGACTTCAGTATATACCCGTAGACGAGGGGCAACGATGATATAGTTTAAAAATGCGCCAATAGTTAGACCCAAAGCAATCCAAATACTGACAATACCAGAGGAATACATATAACCTGGTAGTCCTAGTAATAGCCAACCAGACATATCTGATGCACCAGCAGATAATGCCGTCACAGCAGGGCCTAAACTACGACCACCGAGCATATAGCCTTCTGAGTCATTGGCTTGTTTAAAATAGGCATAGACACCAATGCCAATCATTAATAAAAAATAAGCGGCTAGTGAGACTAGCACACCCGTTGATACTCCATTCATACAATACTTCCTTAGTAAATAAGAGCGACCCAATGGGGAAAATTTTTGCTCAAATTTAACATATTTGATTAAATCTTAGATGATGCTGCACATACAAAAAAGCCATTATGGCAAGTGCTACATAATGGCTTTTGGCTTTGTAGAATCTTATGAGATCAAGGATTTGGACTGTCAAAAACTCCGTGATTTAAGATAAAAAATGAGTGCAGCATGAATAAAAATGTTGTGTTTTATAACAAAAACGGATGTCTATTATAGAGGATGAAGACACAAATTGCTAACATTATGACACAAACGACTATTATTTTAGAAAAAATCATGAGTGTTTCATGTTAAGTTAATGATTAAATAGGGGCGAAACAGTGTTTCGCTATATTCCTTCTCAGGAAGAGGAACTGGTTTTTAAGTTCTCCCCTTGAAGTAAGGGGAGGGTTTAGGAGGGGTCATATATGATTTTATAAAACAAAATTGAGAGTAGGGTATTGACACAGGATATTTATAGTGGCTTATGTTAGACAGATGGTTTACTATCCACCAATAACTAACAATTCAATTTTAATTTTAGTCATCCATTTATTCTCATTCATCTATGGGAGCGAGCAGTTGCATCAGTGCCTCAACACTTGCAGAGCGAGTCAGATGTGGATTGATGACCACACCAAGATAACGCTGTAGCTCCAAGTTTTCTGCCATATCAATGCGAGCAAGATCCTGATTGATAAGAGTTTGGGGCAGTACCGACCAGCCTAAGCCGACGGATACCAGCATACGAATGGATTCTAACGGATTGGTACTCATAGTGGCATAAGGTTTGAGGTTTTGTTTAGCAAATTCTGCCAAAGTAATCTGACTGGTAAAGGTATTGGCAGCAGGTAAAATAGCACCATAATGTGCCAACTCCTCTAACGACACATTGGATTTTTTGGCTAATGATGATAACGTACCAGTAACAAAATACAGCGGATCTGACCATAAAGTATAATAGGTGAGACGTTTATCATAGACCGGTGGTAAAGTCAAAAAAGCCAATGATAAGTCACCATCTAATACCGATTTATGCGCCGATTCTGAGTCAACAAAATGTACCTCTAACTGTACCGCAGGATACATTTGGATAAACTGCTTGAGTACAGGGGGCAGATGATGCAAACCAATGTGATGGCTAGTCCCGATGACGAGCTTACCAGAGACGGTTTGTTGTGAGTTTTGGATATTGATTTTAAAATTATCATAATCATCTAGCCAGCGTTTGGCATGGGGTAGTAACTCAGTGGCGGCTTGTGTAGGCACAATACCTCGACCTAAAGTATCAAATAAAATGACATTAAATTCATCTTCTAAGTTTTTGATACGCTTGCTGACGGCAGGTTGGGTAATAAAAAGTTTTTCTGCTGCACCAGAAATACTGCCTGTTTGCATCACAGTGATGAAAGTTGTCAAATTGGTGGTATTCACTATTGCCTCACTTATAATAAGCTGGGTTAAAATTTCGGAAAAATTTATGGGATATTGAAGTTATTCTTGGTAAAAGATTAAATTGGATACTCCTCAATAGCAGGTATAAATAAAAGTTTAATAAATAATAAAAATCATCAATTATTATTATATGACTTGCCTGCTATAATCACAACATACAAAATTGCACGTTTATTATGGCAGCTTAAGCGCCACCATTGAAGAGGAAATTACTATGGCAGGTCAAACGCTTTATGACAAACTTTGGAATGCCCATTTGGTCAGTCAACGCGAAGATGGTTCAAGTTTGATTTATATTGATCGACATTTATTACATGAAGTCACCAGTCCACAGGCTTTTGAAGGGCTACGACTCGCCAACCGTGAGCCGTGGCGTTTATCTGCCAATATTGCCACACCGGATCACAATGTACCCACGGTTAAAAAAGAGCGTAGTGAAGGGGTTGCAGGCATCAAAGATGAAGTCTCACGTCTACAAGTATTTACCTTAGATGAAAACTGTGCGGCTTTTGATATTGCTGAGTTTACCATTAATGATGATCGTCAAGGTATTGTTCATGTGGTTGGGCCTGAGCAAGGGCTTGTATTACCCGGTATGACCGTCGTTTGTGGTGATTCACACACAGCAACTCATGGTGCACTTGGCTGCTTGGCTCATGGTATTGGGACTTCTGAGGTTGAACATGTATTGGCAACTCAGTGTCTGGTGCAATCAAAAATGAAAAACATGTTGATTAAAGTGGATGGCAAACTTGGTGAGGGCGTGACCCCTAAAGATGTGGTTTTAGCTATTATTGCCAAAATTGGTACCGCAGGTGGTACAGCCCATGCCATTGAATTTGCAGGCGAAGTGTTCCGTAATATGAGTATGGAAGGACGCATGACCGTGTGTAATATGGCGATTGAGGCTGGTGCACGTGTGGGTATGGTCGGTGTCGATCAAATCACCATCGACTATGTTAAAGGGCGCAATTACGCACCAACAGGTCAAGAATGGGAAGATGCAGTTGCCTATTGGAATACCTTACATTCAGATGAAGATGCAGTATTTGATACCATTATTGAGATGGACGGTAGTACCATTGCACCACAAGTTTCATGGGGTACATCACCTGAGATGGTGGTTGATATCTGTGATAAAGTACCAACACCAGATATGGCACAAGATGAAGTGCAAAAAGAAGGCTGGGCAAGAGCGTATGAGTATATGGGCTTGCGGGCAGGACAACCCATTACTGATATCAAGCTAGATCGGGTATTTATTGGCTCATGTACCAACTCTCGTATTGAAGATTTACGTGATGCCGCCGCGGTGATTAAAGGACGTAAAGTAGCTGATAATGTCAAAGAGGCGATTGTGGTGGCAGGCTCAGGACAAGTAAAACAGCAAGCAGAAGCTGAAGGCTTAGATAAGCTATTTGTCGAAGCTGGCTTTGAGTGGCGAGAACCCGGCTGCTCGATGTGTTTGGCGATGAATGCCGATAAACTACAGCCGCAAGAACACTGTGCCTCGACTTCTAACCGTAACTTTGAAGGTCGCCAAGGCAATGGTGGGCGGACACATTTGGTCAGTCCTGCTATGGCGGCGGCTGCTGCATTGGCAGGGCATTTTGTTGATGTGCGTGAGTTTTAATATTATTCAAAACAAAATAAGGAAATTAAGATATGCGTTTTAATACAATTGCTTTATCAGCAATACTGTTATCTTGCCTTACTGCATGTGGTGGCGATGGTAATAATGATAGTAATCAACAAAATAGTGCGAATGAATCAGACACCTCAAGTACAACATCGCCTACAACACCACCAAGTACAACACCGCAAACGGGTGTTTTGCTTGATACTGTTGTGCAAGGTGTTTCTGTTTATCAAGATGATATTCCGATTGGACGCACCAATGAAAAAGGCGAGTTTTCTTATACACCTAATAAGATGGTGACCTTTAAAATTAATAACTTAGTACTTGGTAGCGCCATGCCAAAACCAATCGTCACACCACAAGATTTTTCTAAAAATCCGCAAGAAGTTACAAAAGTATTGCAGCTTTTGCAAAGTTTGGATAAAGATAGGAATTTAGATAATGGTATTTATATTGACACATATAAGATAGATTATAACAAGGCTGGAAATTTAACTGATTATAGCTTAAAAGAGCTTTGGAAAGACCCTATACATCGTATCATTCCAGCACATGAGGCGTGGTATCATTTTGAGCAGAGTCTGAAAAAAAATAATATTAAGCAGACTGTTTTTAGAAAATCTCCAGCTATTTTAAAGTTAGAGAAAGAGTTAGAAAGTGCGTCATGGCATTCTGATTGCATATCGGGAAAAAACTCAAAAGGGGGCTATATTATTGGTTATACCTTCTATTTAGAGAAAAACCTATTGACACTTGAAGCATCAAGAGTATTTTATGCGAATAAAAACTGTTCTGATAATAATGCTAAGGATTTTAGTAGAGCTTCAAAAGAAGTTGACATTACCCAGATACAAACTGTCAATGGGCAAAAGAAAATATTTGCAGACTTTGACTTTGATATCAATGGGATTTCACAACCCACTGTGCAGCATACATTGTTATTAAAAGATAATAAGTTAATAGATGAAAATAATATATTTACCAAAAATAAACTTGTGCTGACAAAGCAGAAGTAAAATTTATTAGTATCTGTATTTATCCACAAAAAGCTATTGCTTTAGATTGTTAGTATAGATTTTAAAGTAATGTTTTAAAATGTTTATTATTATTGACTTTAATTATAGGGAAATCTATGCAAACACAACAAATTTGCCATGAGCAGTACTTATGAGTATAAATGAAGAAACCCAAGCCGTTCAAACCCGCAAAATCGTTGAGCGGTTTATGCATAAGTTATCTGATGATGATCCAACTTTATATTATGCCAGCACCAGTGAAGTGGCGCGTGGGGTGCATAGGATGATAAAAGAGCATAGTAATCGTTTGTCTGTCGAGGAGCAAAAATTGGTGCGTCATCTCAGCATTAAAGATGTTGAGGTGATACTAGGATTTCATAGTAAATAATATTTTTCTTCATTACTGTATTACTCATTTTTAGATATAAAAATTAAGGAAAACCCATGCAAGCTTATAACACCCAAACTGGGATTGTCTGCCCGCTCGATCGCTCTAACGTTGATACCGATCAGATTATTCCTAAGCAGTTTTTAAAGTCCATCAAGCGTACAGGCTTTGGTGTCAATTTATTTGACGAATGGCGTTATCTTGATGAAGGATATCCGGGGCAGGATAATAGCAAGCGTCCTATCAATCCTGACTTTGTCTTAAATAAACCACAATACCAAGGTGCAACCATATTATTGGCACGCAAAAACTTTGGTTGTGGCTCAAGTCGTGAACATGCACCGTGGGCGTTGTCTGAATATGGCTTTCGTACCGTCATTGCACCAAGCTTTGCTGATATTTTCTACAATAACTGTTTCAAAAATGGTATGTTACCTATTGTATTAGATGAACAGATTGTTGATAAGCTATTTGATGCAATCTTAAGTACTGAGGGCTATGAGTTAACCACAGATTTGCAGCGTCAAGTGGTAATCACGCCTGATGGTACAGAATATGAATTTGAGGTTGATGAGTTTCGCAAGCACTGTCTGCTCAATGGTCTTGATGACATTGGTTTAACACTGCAACAAAGTGATGCCATCAAAGCTTATGAAGATAAGATGAAACAAAAGACACCTTGGATATTTAAACAAGTAAAAGCCTAGTTAGGTGGCTGAGGCATGTATTTATAGTCAGACATTTTTATTATGATAGGCTATAGATGGATGGTTACAATGAGTAAAAATAAAACATAACATAAGGAAGTAACATGAAAGTTTTAGCGTTGGCTGGTGATGGCATCGGCACAGAAGTAATGGCACAAGCAATTAATGTATTACAAGCAGTCAATGATAAGTTTGACTTACAAATTGAGATTGAGTCAGGTTTGATTGGTGGTGTTGCTGTTGATGCCACAGGTGAGCCATTACCTGATGAGACACTTGACAAAGCCCGTGCTGCTGATGCCATATTATTGGGCGCAGTGGGTGGTCCTAAATGGGATCAGATTGAACGTAGCAAACGTCCTGAGCGTGGTTTGCTGAAGATTCGTAGTGAGCTGGGGCTTTTTGCTAATTTGCGAGTTGCCAAGCTATATCCACAGCTTATTAATGCTTCTAGTATTAGAGCGGAGGTCATCTCAGGGCTGGATTTGTTGATTGTGCGTGAGCTGACAGGTGGTATCTATTTTGGTGAGCCGCGTGGTATTCGTACGTTAGATAATGGTGAAGAGCAAGGCTATAATACCATGGTTTATAGCAGTAGTGAGATTGAGCGTATTGGGCGGGTGGCATTTGATTTGGCGCAAACTCGGGCAAAAGTCACAGGCAAACAAGCCAAATTATGTTCCGTAGACAAGGCCAATGTGCTAGAGGTGACTGAGCTTTGGAAGCAAACAATGAATAAGCTACAAGCATCTGATTATAACGATGTGGAGCTAACCCACATGTATGCAGATAATGCCTGTATGCAACTGATTAAAAATCCAAAGCAATTTGACGTGATGGTCACAGGCAATATGTTTGGTGATATTTTGTCTGATGAAGCGGCAATGCTGACGGGCTCTATTGGTATGCTGCCCTCTGCTAGCCTAGATGAAAATGGTAAAGGCATGTATGAGCCTTGTCATGGCTCAGCACCAGATATTGCAGGACAAGATAAAGCCAATCCATTGGCAACCATCTTATCAGTTGCAATGATGCTACGTTATACCTTCAAACATGAAGCGTCTGCACAAGCCATTGAGCAAGCAGTGAGCGATGTCTTAGAAGATGGGCTACGTACGGGTGATATTTTAGACAGAAACGACGCGAGTAACTTGACTCAAGTTGGTTGTCAGCAAATGGGTGCAGCAGTATTGGCAAAATTGCAATAGAGCATGGTTAACGCAAAGCGAGCATCAGCCTTATTTTTGCCAATCGGTTATGGTATCTACTTAACCTAAATCGAATGTCATGACTGCAAAACAAAAATGCCTTCTATTACTAGTGGGCATTTTTTATATCCATTAAAGATAACTTGGGTTCACATAATAAGTGCAATTTACTGCAATCACTTAAATGCAAATGCTTATGATGAAATTAACAGGTGAAAGTTACAATAATTCCATCGCTCTATGAAACAGGTTTATATTAAAATCATTGAAACGAATAGATAGAGTGAAGGATACTTATTGTGAATAAAAACTATCCATTAATACTTGTCAGTATGCTATTGGTATCATTGACAACGACTTCTGCTTCTATAGCGGCCAATGATAGTTCTAAAACGACTGCTAATTCTACTGCCAATGTTAGCCAAAAGTTGACAGGTGAGGCTAAAATTAAACAGCAATTAAATCGAGTCCTTCCTAGCATACCTTATACGGTTGATCACTTATCACCGCAAGCCCAAAAAGTAAATAATGCGAAATGGCAACCTAACACCAAACTGAATCGTGAGATAACGACAAAACTACAAGCCTTGTTAAATTGGCAGCATCATGGTGTTGGTGCTGTGGATGGCAGATGGGGTAAGAATACCCGCAAAGCCATGCAGGCATTTCAAAAGGCACAAGGATTAGCACAGAGTGATGAGTTAAATCAACAAACTTGGGATGCCCTAACCAAAAATAGCAAGATTGCGACTCAGCCTGTGTTAGTGAATTATGTCATCACAGATGATGATGTGAATATCAACACAACGACGATTCCTGCTGAAGTAGAAGATAAAGCAAAGCTTGATGGTATGTATTATGAAAGCCTAATTGAGGCGTTGGCAGAAAAATTCCATATAAGTCGAGATTATTTACAGACACTCAATCCTGATGCAAAGTTTGAATCTGGTGAGACAATTACCGTTTATAATCCTGCCAATCCTTCTACCATCGCAGTGAGCCGAGTAGTGGCTGATAAATCAACTCAGACGCTATATGCGTATGATAGCGATGGTAATTTGGTCGCCAGTTATCCCACCACTGTTGGCAGTAGCGCAACACCATCACCTTCTGGAACCCATAAAGTAGAGGTGAAAGTATATGAGCCTAACTATACCTATAGCCATGATAATGGGAGTAAATCTATCTTACCACCTGGGCCAAATAATCCAGTAGGTCTGGTTTGGATTGGACTGAGCAAACCAACTTATGGTATTCATGGCTCACCTGATCCAGAGCGTATCAGTCGTCAAGCATCTTCTGGTTGTGTGCGTCTGACGAACTGGGATGCGTTGGCGTTGTATGGTGTACTTGATAATGATGCGACAGTAGAGTTTAAATAGTGTATTTTGAATATAATGTGACAGGCAAAATAAATAAGACCGCTATTTTATGAGCGGTCTTGTTTATAAATAATCATTGATAACTGATATTGATATAACTGTGGTCGAGCTTAGGTTTTACCACGATAGGTAATACGACCTTTGGTCAAATCGTAAGGAGTCATCTCAACTTTAACTTTATCGCCAGTCAAAATACGAATGTAATGTTTACGCATTTTGCCAGAGATATGAGCAATGATCTCATGACCATTCTCTAAACGTACTTTAAATAGAGTATTCGGTAGCGTATCGATTACTTCACCTTCAAACTCAATAATGTCGTCTTTCTTTGCCATAATTATCTGTATCTATATAATGAAAACAAGCCAGTATTATACGCAAGCAAAAGCTTAAACGCAAGATAAATCCCCAATAGATACTTGACATCAAACTATGGCTATGCTTTGTACGCTACAAAAGGGCTATAAATTAAGCCATAGTGGTGTCAATGGCAGATCAGGCAACTCTTGCTGCAAGGCGGGTGGATAATAAGCATTGATAAAATATAGTCCATCGGGTGCAGCCGTTGGTGGGGCAATGGTTCTATCTTTGGCATTGAGTATCGATAAAAAGGTTTCAGCAGCAATTTCCCCTTTACCAATGGCATATAGGGTGCCCATGAGATTGCGTACCATGTGATGCAAAAAACCATCTGCTTGAATATCGAGCACAATAAATTGCCCATGTTGTATCAGCTTGGCATGACTAACACAGCGCACAGGTTGTTTTGACTGGCATGCCGCTGCACGAAAACTAGAAAAATCATGGGTGCCTTCAATATATGTTGTTGCCTTTTGCATGGCATTAAAATCCAGCGTTTCATGAATATGTGTCACTTGGTGATGTAGTAGGGCCGGACGTTGCCGCTGGTTTAAGGTGATATAACGATAACGACGGGCTATGGCAGCAAAGCGGGCATGAAACGCATCACTCATCGGTTGAATCCAACGTAGGGCAATGTCATCAGGCAGTAAGCTATTGACACCACGTAGCCAGTTATTGATGCCACGCACTGCTGTAGTATCAAAGTGTGCCACCATATTGCCAGCGTGTACGCCTGCGTCTGTGCGCCCTGCGGCTATAATTTCAATGCTCTCATTAGCAACGGTACTAAAAGCAGTTTCTAGCACTTGCTGTATACACAATACCTCTTGTTGACGCTGCCAGCCTCGGTATGGTGTACCAATAAACTCAATACCAATGGCATAGCGTTGGTATGCTGATATGGATGCTAAGGTTTTTGATTTGTAGGGTTCGGTTGCGATTTGGTTCATAATTGTTTTTCTAATATAGCGTAGGGTTATGTCAAGTTGCTACTATAAGCCCAGCGTTGACGCCTTTGTTTAGGAGTATTTAAAGATAAATGTAACCATAATAAGCGCGCATAAATGGCCGCAATGGTTAGCCGTCCTCCAGAGATAACATGATGTTGATATTGCCAACTACCCGCAGCATAACTGTCACTAACACCACCAAATGGACATTGGGTGCTACAAACCAGCATGTATCCTTGTTGATAGGCTGTATCCATAAGTTTGGCTAATTCATAGCTAAAAGGGATATTGCCAGCACCAAAACCTGCCAGAATAATACCTGTAGGGGCAAATGCTTGGCACTGTGTTAGTGTTTGTGCAAACATGTCAGTGAGCCACTGTATCTGATTGGGTAGGCAAAATAGCAACGGAATATTAATCTTTTTTGCTTTCTCAATAATGATATGCGTAGCCAGTTGATTATCAATCCAATGCTGGCGGCGCAGGGCGGATAACTGTTTATGATAGCTGGTGGCGGGATAGCCTGCTCGAGAATGTCCTGTAAATGCCATCAAATCATGGCTATGTATTTTTTGCACTGTTTGTGCTGGCCATGACTCGCCTGCAAAAGCAACGATGACCCCCGATTCACCATAGCTTGCTAAACCTATGGCATCTTTTAAATTATCAAAGGCATCACTTTGTGGATCAATCTTATAATCATTAAGAATATTAGCATCAAAAAATGGGCTCATACTGGCTGTGAGTACAATACAAATATCACTGCCTGCAAAAGCTTCTGCCAAAAAAGCTGCCAAATAGCTTAATGTATCTGTGCCCGTAATAATTACAAATTGCCGCTTAGGATTAGATGTATCAGAGTAGGCAGAGAGTAATAGCTGATAAAAATGTACCATATCACTCGGCGTCAGTTGGCTGCTATCTTTAACACATTCATTTGGCAAAATATTGATATTGTCACTTAGTGTATTAGGTAGAGATGCCAATAGTTGAGGGGTGAACACATCCGCATCAATGGCTTGTAATGGTTTGCCATAACTACCAAATGTGCCGCCAGCGTAGATAAGTTGGATGGTTGGGTTGGTTGATAAGATAGGCGTAGTGTATTGTGTATTGGGCATATTTATATTAGGCTTAGTATCTAGAGATAAAAAGGCATAAAGCGATCGCTTTATGCCTTTTGTGCTTACACTAATAAATGGTTAGAGTTATTAATGTATGCGTTCAAGTAAAGTTTTTGCGTGTGCTTTATGTTGCTCACTGGCAGTGGATGTAAGAACCTCATTCACCAAGCGTTTGGCACTGTCATACTCACCAAGATCCAAATATTGTTCTGCTAAGTCTAAGGTTATTTGACTTTTATCAAGCTGTTCAACAAAGTCGAATGCTTGTATAAATTCCTTATCTATTTTTGTAACAGGTGCAGGCGTAGCCTTGGTCTCAGTGGTTAACACATCAACTTCTGAGGGTTTCTCTGGAGAAACAACAGGCGTTTGAACAGATGTTGGTGTTGGTGAGTCAGCAAGGTCCAAACTTTCTACAGATTCAGTTGAACTTGGCTTGACGGTTAACGATTCTGGACTTGGTGTTGGCTGCTCAAATTCATCATCAAACTCGGCATCAAAGTCAAAATCAAGAGCATCGAGTTGAGATATGGTATCAGCCACACCTTCATTAAAGATAAGGTCTTCATCTTCTTCAATTTCTTCGATGCTAGGCTCATTTATGACTGGTGCTGATACCGCTTCTTCTTTAGGTGTTACGGGTGTATCTGTAGGTGCTTTGGCAGTTGAAACAGAGTCTGATTCAAATACCTGTTTTTCTTGTACCTGTTCTTTTGGAGTATCTGCTACTGTAGAGTCAGTCACTAAAGACTCTTTGGAAGTTTCCGAAGTTTCATCTGTAAGCTGAATATCTTCAACTTCTGTTGTAGAGATATTGTCTTCTAAAGCAGGCTGTGCGACGATGGAGGTTTCTTCTAGTGGTTCGTCCCACGTTAATACAACCTCTTCATCATCTTTATCTTGATCTTGGATTTCTGCATTGCTTTGCTCAGGCTCTGCTAAACCAAAGTCAATTTCATTGGCATCTAAGTCATCTAGTTCTAAATCATCTAAGACTAACTCTTCAGTTTGTGTGGCATGATCTTGAGTTGCATCATCATCTAGTTCAAATACAAAATCATCATCTGCTTCACTGATAGTTGCTTCAAGATTATCTATCTCATTAGCAGTTGTTGGCTTATCAGCAGTTGTATCCTCTAAGCCCATATCATCAAAGAAGTCAGTGGTATCTTCACTAATTGACTCTGATGGGGTGACAGGGGCAGTGTCTGTTTGTGGAGATTCACTGATCTCATCGCTAAGATCTAACTCAAAAGTAGGTTCATTATGAGTTGGTGCCTCTACATTAGCCGCAGTATCTGCTTCATCTAATTCAAACAGATTCTCATCATCCAAATCCAACAATAGTTCACTATCATCATCTAATTGCAAGTCATGATTTGATTCATCTAATGTGGCTTCCTCTGTCTCTGTGGTAAATTCTTCATCTAACACAAATTCTGCTGTAGGTTCAGCTTCAAGAGATTCTGACTTTAACTCAGTCTCTACTACATTGTCTTCAGTTTCTGGAGCTAAGAGTTGACTTTCTAGTTCATCAAATGTGAATAAATCTTCCTCAGCACTGGCTGGTTTTTCGTCTATCTCTAGATCTAAAGTAGTTAAATCATCATTTTCATTAGTTTCTAGACTTGCTGGTGCTGCTGAAGATAAAGTGAGTTCATCTTCAGCTTCTGTAGAGAGAGTCAAATCATCATCAATGCTTTGTTTTTCATCAAGTGACAGATCTTCGTCAAGTGATAATTCTTCATCAAACGACAATTCATTCTCAAACTCAAAAGATAGATCATCTTCAATAGTATTTGAGGTATTAATGGTTTCAGCGACAGCATCATTAGCTATGGCTTGTGGAAAACGTTCAGCGTATTGCTGCTTGATCTCTTTCGCTTGTTGCAACGTGATCATATCAGCCTGTGTTTGTATGTTCTGATACATACTATTAAACGCTTCATGCTGTGCAGTTTGTGCATATATATCTAGTAGCTGTAGCATATATTTTTCATTATGCGGCTCAGCAGCTAACCCTTCATTAAGCAAAGCACTGGCATCATCGTATCTTTTTTGTTCGATATAATCTTTGGCGACTTCTATTCGATCTTGATCAAGATCAGTAGAAGCAACTGACGGTGATGGCACAGCTTCTGGTTCTTTGATTGGTTGAGGCTGTTCTTCAATAGGTGCAGGTGCAGCAGCAGGTGGTAGTGATGGCTGCTTTTTTTTGCGCATAAGCAAAATAATGATAACAAAAAGTACCACCAAACCTATAAGTATATAATAAAGATAGTCGTTCATATTGTCTCCTACGTCAACACTCTCGCCATTTTTTTGTCATTTACAATGACTCAGTGCTGATGATGAACTAATTATTTATTGCGTATTATTTATTACGTAAATCTTTTAAACGTTGCTCTAGATCGGCCAAACGTTGATTTTGAAGCTGCATGCGGTTCGTACTGTCCGCCAGTTGTTTACTAAGGCTTTTTACCCTCTGGACTTTGCTGGCAGCAGTTTGTCGAGATGATTTTAATTCGGCTAGCAATTCAGCATTGATTCCAGTACCTGTACTAGATTGGCTGGTTTGGCTACCTGTAGAGCTGCCAGAGCTGCTTGGTGTGACCAAAGTAACATGAGGTCTTGGTAAAGCTTGCGTAATGGTTTTATTAGTAGCAGATGCAGATGATGGTGTATTACGGTTAGTTGTACTCTTAGCCTTGGCTTGCATCTTTTGAGTATCGCTAGAACTGGTAGACTTACTATTTTTATTTTGTTGCGCATTACGGGCAGCAATGGCTGCTTTAATGCCTAATTTTGAAGGAATGACCTTATAATCAGGCAATTTAAGCTTTGCATTTGTTTTTAGTAGACTATCATCACCATTGATAAACGCATCTTGATTGTAAGCCTTAATTTGTTGCATGACGGTTTGAACACTCAAATTGTTTTCATGCGCAATTTGGTTTGCAATGGTCCACAGATTATCGTTTTGTTGTACGGTATAGGTTTGTTTACCAAGTGCAATATCAGGCGTGGGAGTTGTCTGTACTTCAGCTTTAGCATTTGTTGCTGACTTTTGAGCAGTATCCGCTATTGTATTGTCCGTTACCTTAGCTGCCACCTCATTTTTTTGTACTGCTTCTACTGTTGGTTCTTGTGAGGTTGGATCTGATTCAACGGTGGTATTTTGTGACAGATCTTGTTGAGCTAATATCTCAGTATTTTGAGCTAAATTAGCCCCAGCTTGGTGGCTACGATAGGTACGAGTGATATTTATATTTAAAGGCTGTATATGATGACTGCCAGCGAAAGTATTACTGGTATTATTTTCTGTTTGAGTTGTCTGTGCGGTATTGGCATCAGCCTCTGGTGTCACTGATGATGCAGATGCATTTAAAGGTGGTGGTAATGAGCTATTAATGGGCAGCGGTTTTCCTAAAATAGGTTGTCCCAAAGCACGATCTGAGGTTTGATTAACAACAGGTAAGTCAGGTTGTTTGGTATTCCCTGTTGTTTGAGAATTAGACTGATTAGACATGGACTTTGGCTGAGTCGCCCCCCCTGAAGGTAATAATAATGTTTTAGGAACAACTATTTGAGCCCCTGCATCATTGATTGTTAATACGACATCTGCAAAAGGGTCGGTTAAAGCAGAGCTTGTATTGATGATGACTTTACCTGAGCTGGCACTGGTCTTAACAAAATTAACTGACATTGTAGGACTAGATGTAAGCCCCATTTGTTGGTAAATCTGCTGATTTGCCAAGGTGACAGAAAAATTGTCAGGATCAATATCACTAACTTCAATTGTTGCCGCTAGTGGTTGATATTGAGTAGACTTAACATGTGTAGAGCCAATTGTCGCGGCATAAAGATTACTCGTCAATAAAAAAGCGATAGCAGCAGAGAGTTTGACGAATTTAAAACGACAATATGATGAGCAAGACATGTGCATCCTTTTTATATATAGGTCTTTTTGTATTAAATTAAAAAATGGAAGCCGCAAAGTATAAGGGTGTAATTATCATAATTTTATATCAAAGTACACAATTAATTACCAGTTTATTTTGTCTTATGGTTTGGATGACACAAAAATAGTTGTGACATCGTTCTTTGTTCTTCCTTTAAACAACACAGTATTATATGTGATTTATTTGAAGTATAAGAGATTAAGTGAAAATAAAAAAGTAATAATCTTATTTGCGACAATTAATTTGTTTTTTATTGAAAAGGTGGCAAATAAAATTCATATTGATAAAAAATATTTATGAATCATTTATATCTGTTAAGCTTCCCTCTTTGTAGAAAAAATTTAACCAATTTTTATCCAAAAGTAAAATAAAATATAGTTGTAAACCCTAAAAATATTGACGTGATGGGATTAATATTCAACAAATCCCATATAGATAAGGCAGCTAATGCTACCTTATCTATTTGTAAATTAAGTAAGTTTTACATACTTTGCAATGCTATTATAACGACAGTAACAGCGTAAGCAAAGTATTGTAGCTACTTTATATTTCAGTTTTATATCTATAGGATGGGCTTATTATCCATTTTATCCATTATGCTGTTGAATAATATTAAGCATGCGACGTAGTGGTTCAGCTGCACCCCATAATAATTGATCACCCACTGTAAACGCACCAAGATATTCATCACCCATATTGAGCTTGCGTAAACGTCCAACAGCAACGGTCAGTGTTCCAGTAACGGCAACAGGGGTCAAACGCTTAATGGTTTCTTCTTTATCATTGGCAACGACATCTAGCCAAGGATTATCACTTTCACGCAGCGCAGCTTCAATTTGTTCAAGCGGGATATTCTCTTTTAGCTTGATGGTCAAACCTTGAGCATGACAGCGCATTGAACCAACACGGACACATAATCCATCAATAGGGATGCTTGAGTCAGCAGTATTGCCCAAAATCTTATTGGTTTCTACGCCACCTTTCCACTCTTCACGAGATTGTCCATTATCTAGCTGACTGTCAATAAAGGGTATCAAGCTACCAGCTAAGGGCACGCCAAAATATTGCACAGGGAAGCTATCACTACGCTGAGTCTCAGCAATGGTACGGTCAATTTCTAAGATAGCGCTGGCAGGGTCGTCTAGTTTGGCTGCAACAGCATCATGCAATACACCCATACCGTTAATAAGCTCACGCATATTGTTTGCACCTGAGCCACTGGCTGCTTGATAGGTCATGGCTGATACCCATTCTACCCAGCCACGATTAAACAGCTCTCCAATTGCCATTAGCATCAAAGATACAGTGCAATTACCGCCAATAAAGTCTTTTTTGCCCGATTCTAAGGCGTTATTAATCACCTTATGATTAATAGGATCTAGAATAATGGTGCTTTCATCTTGCATACGTAGAGTACTGGCAGCATCGATCCAATAGCCCATCCAGCCTGAGTCACGTAAGGGTTTGTGAATTTGTGAGGTATAGTCACCACCTTGACAAGTAATGATAATGTCACACTTTGCAAGTTCAGTTAGGTCATTGGCATCTTTAAGTTTGCTATTACTGTCTTGCAAAATAACACCATCAAATTGAGGTGCTTGACCACCAGCATTACTGGTAGAAAAAAAGAGGGGGGTAATATTATCAAAGTCTTGTTCTTCTAACATACGTTGCATTAGTACTGAGCCGACCATACCACGCCAACCAACCAGTCCTACGGTTGGTTTTTGTGGGGCTAGATTTGCTTGTAATGCTTGCTCACTTTCAGACGAACCCATTCATTTACTCCTTAGTATATTGATACATTGATACAAAGAAGGCAGAAATATATTGCCTTTTTATCAACCTTTTACCTTGCCTTGATTTGGCATAAAAATCAATAAAAATTTTGCTAAAAGCTAAAATTAAGTCAATTTGAGGACACATAAAGGCGGATATGATAGGCTAGCCACAATTTTGTATCATTATTATTTAGCCTTATATGCTGTATGTTTAGCGATTTTTTATCAGAGTTGTCATATCAGACTCTAGGGGCTTATTTAAGTAAGGATTGTCATGTTGGAATATCTTATGAGTGCCAGTCAGTATTTAGCCGCATTTATTGTATTTGTGACAGTATGGGGATTATTGCCTTTTGACCATTGGTGGATACGGGCGGTAGATTTTCCGCGTATTCAATTTATTGTATTGGGAGTAGTCGCTTGGTTGGGTATGCTGTTGTTGACAGGAAGTTGGGCGGTGTGGACAGCTTGGCAGTGGTTACTATTGGTTGCGCTTAGTATCGCCATAGCGTTTCAACTTAGAATGGTATTGCCCTATACAGTTCTATGGAAAAAAGAAGTCAGAAAAGCCAGTATGAGCGCAGAAGCACCGCAATTAAAAATTATGGTATCTAACGTACTCACACCCAATAATAATACAGCAGCACTGTTACAGCGAATACAAGATAAACAGCCTGATATATTAATCACTCTGGAGACGGACCAAAAATGGCAGCGTGCGTTAGCTAGTATAGAAACAGATTATCCTTATACCGTTAAAGTACCTTTAGAGAATCTTTATGGTATGCATTTGTATTCAAAGTTTGAATTGGTTGATCCTGAGGTTAAATATCTGATCGTTGATGACATACCTTCTATCCATACCCAGCTACGTCTAGATAATGAGACATTAATATGGCTATATTGTTTGCATCCCATGCCACCAAGCCCAACTGAGGCAGATAAATCGACTACCCGTGATGCGGAGCTATTATTAGTAGGACAACACATCAAAGAAAATCAACAAACAGCGATATTGGCAGGAGATCTAAACGATGTGGCATGGTCAAAAACCACACGCATGTTTCAGCGTATCTCAGGACTGCTTGATCCTCGTATTGGACGACAATTTATCAATACTTTTCATGTGAACTATCCTTTTTTACGTTGGGCATTGGATCATATTTTTCATAGCCCTAGTTTTACCTTGGTGGCTATTGAACGCTTAGAGTCTATCGGTTCAGATCATTTTCCTGTATTAACTACATTACAATATGAGCCTGAGGTATGTGTAGAACAAATACAAGCAGCACCTAAAGCTACGGCTGAAGATAAGGTTGAGACAAAAGAGACCATCGAAGAGGGAGTAGATGAAGGTCGGCGAGTGTCAGAAGAACATGCGCAACAACAGCGTGGGGTTAAGTAAGAATGAGTAAATTGCAAAAGCGATTAAATTACACCAAATAGTTTAGGTTTATCAGATTGTTAGTTTATGTAAGCAAATGCTTACATAACTTTAGGTATTTATCGGCTAGGCAAACTGCTTCGCTAAAATTACAATAAACCCATCAGCACAAGGATATGGACAGTAGTGTTGATGGATGACTTGAAGGTTATTATGATATTGCCCTATACATAATAAACTGTTGTCATCTTGATCTAAGGAGTGATCAAATAAGGAAGTCATAATAATAATTTGCACGCCCAAAACCCAGACCTCTGCCCTAGGTTTGGGTTTTCTTTTGTCTGTTAGTGTTGTCTGTTGGTTAAGTATTTAAACACTGGTTATTATGACAACATGATAAGATATGCCAAAATTAATAACTCTTTAGCATTTTAGCATTGGGGCAAGTCTATGAACTTTGAACAAACCTTAACCACAAATCCAAAACAAGCAACTTTAGCCCTGTTTGACCTTGACCATACCTTACTCGATGTCGATAGTGACTATCTATGGGGTGAGTATATTGTCAAACATGGCTTAGTTGATGAAGCGCAGTATCGTACTGCCAATCAACGCTTTTATGAGCAGTATATTGCAGGCACGCTTGACCCAGTAGAGTATAACGAATTTGTCAGTGCTTTTTTGACTACCTTACCGATGGATAGGCTACACGCATTGCGTGAAGATTATATCAAATATGAAATCGAGCCACACATGCGACCCAAAGCCGTCAAAGCCATTCGTGAGCATTTGGCACAAGGGCATGAAGTGGTGATTATCTCAGCGACCAATGACTTTATTGTCAGTGAAATTGCTCAGCGTTTTGGTATTGAAGAAGCTAATATGTTAGCTACGCCTTTGGAAGTCAAAGACAATCGTTATACTGGAAAACTAGCCGACAAGCCCAATTTTCAAGAGGGCAAACTGTATCATTTACAAAAGTGGCTAGACAGACGTAAGCAAGCTGGCGTGAACTTTAGCAAAACTTATGCCTATTCGGACTCTAAAAATGATTTGCCTTTATTAGAATGGGCGGACGTGCCAGTGTGTATCAGCCCAGATGATACCTTACACGCTCATGCATTGGCTCATCATTGGGCAGTGGAAGATTGGGCGATTTAGTTAATTTAGCCCAATTAACTGCCTAACAGAGGTGACGGAATTTTGTTAAAATAAGCGGTTAGACCCCTCCCAGACCCTCCCCTTGAAGTAAGGGGAGGGCTTTTAGCCTTTAACAAGATAGGTGTTTTATGGAAACCAATCAATATGTAGAGCAAATCAAAGATTTAAGCAACCGAGCGACCGAGTTACGGGGGTATCTTTGACTTTGCAGGCAAGCAAGAACGCTTAGAGGAAGTTAATCTTGAGCTAGAAAATCCCAATCTCTGGGACGACCCTGAGCGAGCTACCAAAATCAGTAAAGAAAAAAGTCAACTTGATGGGGTGATTGATACCATCGTTGGGCTAGAAACCACATTAGAAGATGCCAATGCCATGCTTGAGCTGGCGATTGAGGCAGAGGACGAAAGCCTACTTAAAGACGTACAAAGTGAGCTAGACACAGCTCAAAAGCAGGTGGAAGAATTAGAGTTTAAACGTATGTTTAGCGGTGAAATGGACGCCAATAACTGCTATTTAGACATTCAATCAGGCTCAGGTGGTACGGAAGCACAAGACTGGGCAGAAATGCTACTGCGTATGTACACCAGATGGTGTGAGGCACATGGCTTTAAGGTCGATGTAATTGAAGTATCAGCAGGGGGCGTAGCAGGGATTAAATCAGCGACCATTCAAGTCAAAGGTGATTATGCCTTTGGTTGGCTACGCACTGAAACTGGGGTACATCGTTTGGTACGCAAATCGCCATTTGATAGCAATAATGGTCGCCATACCTCGTTTGCCTCAGTGTTTATCTCACCAGAAATTGATGACAATATTGACATTGACATTAATCCTGCTGATTTGCGTATTGATACTTATCGCTCAAGTGGGGCAGGGGGTCAGCACGTTAACACCACAGATTCGGCGGTGCGTATCACCCACGAACCCACAGGCACTGTGGTGGCATGTCAAAATGAACGTAGCCAACATGCCAATAAAGATACGGCAATGAAAATGCTACGTGCAAAGCTGTATGAATTGGAAATGCAAAAACGCATGGAAAAACAGCAAGCGGTTGAGGATAATAAATCAGATATTGGTTGGGGCAGTCAAATCCGCTCGTATGTGCTTGATGATTCACGTATTAAGGACTTACGCACAGGCGTTGAAACCTTTAACACTGGAGCGGTGCTTGATGGTGACCTTGACCAGTTTATTGAAGCAAGTCTTAAGGCTGGGTTGTAAGTCTTTTTGCAAGATATGCCATTACAACAGACGGCATGAAAAGGGACGACACTAAAAGGGCTTACTAAACGATAAATGCCATTAAACACACCTAAATTTCTGCTCACCGTCATCGTGGCGGTGTGGCAGACACTAATTATTAGGCAATGTATCTTAGGCAATACATCAATAATTTGATTGAGAGTAAAGGGGCATGGCTTACGCAATTCATACTCGAGGATTTGAATATAACGATGCCTATTTTGAACCAAGAAGCCACCTTGAAACGTATCAAAATATTTATCAAACTTATTCAAATAAAGAGCAAGCAATGAAAGCTTGGGGTGCATTGGAGCGAGCATGGCTTGATTTAGATTTGCTGGTAAGAGAGCCTTTTGCAGGCATGGCAGATAATGGAACTTTGCAAAAACTACAAGTTTTGTTTGATAAGTTACAAGAACATGGCGTGGTACTCAGCAAGGCGACCGAAGAAAAATTCTCCAAAATGCAAAGACAAGATTTGAGCTATTGGAGTTGCTCTATAGATAACCAAGAACTACAACTTGATAAGTTATCTGATGAGCAGTTACTAGATGTATTATTAGCTACTGATTGCAATGCGTATTGTCTGACTGAGTTTGATTCAGTTCAAGACCGTCGCTATGTATTGCAATTTTGCTATCGTAAATGGTGGCAAAATGAGGGGTTTACTGTGGGTTACTTAGATTTTGTACCTTTAGACTCGAATAAAGACCAACATATTGAGCTTTATGCCGTTTTACACCCTGATGAGTTGTTTGAGATAGAGTTTTTTACGGGTATATTCTCTGGTCACCCGTTAGTGACCTTATATCAACAAGCTGATGAGAGTAACCCAATTTTACAAAGTTTATTAGCTCAATATGCACAACACTTTGCCATTAAAAAATTTGCTATTAAACAACAGGGTGACGAGACTAATGGTGAAACAGAGTTGCATTATATAGGCGGTGATACGCAAGCATTAAGGGCGGTTAATGCCGTATTATCACAGCCATTTTTTCATATTCATGAGTTAAGCTATGAAGAATTAATGCAATTGCAAGAAGAGCAAAACCAAGAACCAGCACAAAACCAATACATAAATAAACAATATGAGGATAACTCGACTCATCATGAGCATAAAACAGAGTCAAGTATTTGGCAAAAAGTGCGTCAGTGGTTTGGCTAAAGTAAAACAGCAAAACGCATGGAGTTTGATTTTTATCTTTAATAGATGGTTCTGCTATTTCTAAAATTAGATTCCAAAATCAAAGTTTCCAAATTTGAAGAGATTATAAAGGGATAAAATTAATTTGGTTTTTATTTTATCTCTTTTTTTATAAAAAATACTTGACTTTTATTTTTAACCCTTTATTATATCTGCACATAACAATTTGATTAATTCATCTATCGAGAAAAACGAGTGCAAGTACTACAATTAGTAGACTAAGTGAGTTTGACAAAGATAGATGATTTTAGCGAATTGGTATCATAACCTTTCCCATTAACCCACAACCTATAGGAGTAAAAGCAATGTCGTTATTTTCATCTGTGTTAACTAAAGCATTGGTTAATACAAAGCAGACAATCACCCCAGCAACGCTTAACTCTGTTGTGGGTATAAAATCAGTATAGCTCTATAGTAGTAGGCTTTATTTATTACTAAGCTATATTCTCTGATTTTCTAAAACTGATTGTTTATAACTGGCTGTTTGGCGTATCTTGTGATGTCCATTTATGGCGTATGGCTGTTGTTTAATAGCTATTCTGGTATGCGACAATGGTATGCTGTCACTTGTCATGTCTCGTCTTTGTTTTATCCTTTCTTAAGAAATTTAAACTTACAAGACAACTTATAAGACAATATAAGGTAAAAAATCCTTATCTTGATAACTTATATTTGTCTTTAAGTTACCTCTTAAACCGCTTTTCTTAGCACATTCCAAAAACTTAAATTTACTTCGCTTTATAGTGAGCTGGTAAATAAAAGAATCAATAACTAAACAAAACCTTTATTAGGTTAATTTGTTGGCATTTTATCGTGTTGCCTTTTTATTTTGGCAATTCTTTAATAACGCCATAGGATTTTATTGCCCAAAATTTTGTACTTAACAAAAAATATGGGACGGAGATAGTTTTGTCTGCTGTTTTTTAAAAATACAGTTTTAATAAAATCCTTTTATAAAAAAGAAGTACTTTATAAAAATCTAGATAGTTTATTTTAAAAGTATGTCACCCCCTCCCTAACCC
>NZ_VFYU01000005.1 GCF_021012795.1 Psychrobacter sp. I-STPA10
TCAAATCAGGAATAGCCCTAACAGGAGCAACAGCAAATAGCTACACTGGCAAAGTTACTGCCTTAGACCTGATGGGCATACAACTAGATGGCACAGACATGGTAGTACTCTCAGCCTGTGACACAGGTAAAGTTGACCCACAAGACAGTCAAAGCATCAGCGCCTTAGCTAAAGCTTTTATTCAAGCAGGTGCAAGCAACGTCATGATGAGCTTATGGTCAGTTAATGACCAGCAGACAGCACAGATGATGAAGTATTATTATCAAGCATTGTATAGTGACACTAAGATGAGTCAGGCAGAGGCATTAAGACAAGCTAAGCTTAAGATGATTACAGAGGCTCGATCAGGTAGTGATAAGCCTGTGTATTGGGCTGCTTTTGTGTTAAATGGCGCTGGATAGAGTTGTGTGGAGTAGGGGATATGACTATAGTGCTTTTGGACTGTATGAAAGGATCTTATATTTAGTAGCTATACTGAGTAGAAAGTGTCGATTGAAAACAATTAAAAGGATAAAAAATGTATTGTCAATCTTGTGATGAACAGTTACCTAAAACTGTAAAAGTATGCCCAAGTTGTGGTAGTCGAGACTTTTCTAGTAACACAAAGGTAAAGATGCCACCCAAGCAGAATATGGGTAATCCTCAGCCTTTACCAAATGTTAATACATCTGCTAGTGTCGTGAACTCTCATCCTCAGCCCTCTACAGGACAGACAATAGATAATGGAAAATATAAGTCACGGTTACCCATACGTTCAGCGGCGAGTATGAGCTATGCTGGTTTTTGGCGTCGATTTTTTGCTTATATTATTGATTGCCTTATATTATTGATTCCTGCCACATTCATCTCATTGATTCTAGGACTAGAAGGAGAGGGTATTGATATAGTCGTTGCCATTCTATTTGTCATTTATTCTACTTTGCTAAATAGTAGTGCTCGTCAAGCAACTTATGGTAAAAGATTGATGGGGTTATGGGTATTTGATATGAAGGGGCAGCGTCTGACAACCATGCATGCTTTAGGGCGTATAGTGGCAAAACTATTTTTCATACTTTTGTTTTTTGTTATGTTTTTTACCCAAAGAAAACAAACGGTGCATGACTTGATCGCAGGTACCGTTGTTTTATATTCACCAGAGTAATGGCTAAAAAAGTAGCTGACTATAAATATGGAAAAACTGTGAAATCGCACATACAGACCTTCGGTTTGTATTAATTACTATGTATATTAAATAGTAGGTAATAGTCTGTTACTTATACATAGAGGATCTTGGTTTATATAGAGTTATGATCGTTCCTTTATGATTGTAGTAAACGCTATTTTTTACAGTCAAGTTGTTGGTAAATAGGGAGATGAAATATGTATAGTGTTCGCAGTAAGGTAGTGTTAACTCATTCTTATCATAAACTTTGTTTTTTATTAATCCCTATTTTTGTGGTTATTCTAACTCTGACAGGTTGTGATCGCCATCGTGAAGCAAGAGAAGCCATGCAGTTGCAGATTAGTCAGCAGCAGCAGCAGTTAGATAGTTTAAATGAACATAAACAGCAGCTTGCACTTGAGGTGTCTCACTATGAGCTTAAAATCTCAGATCAACAACTGGCATTAATCAATTTACAGCAAGCCCAAGACGAGAAAGAGGCTAATCTATTAGCATATCTTGGTAGGCATAAGCTGGCAACGGCAGCTTTAGTATCTACAGGGAGTGCAGCAGTTATTATGGCAAGCGATGAAGTAAGAAATTTGGTTGATAATACGACTGGTCAAGGTAGCAGTAATGTGGCTGTTGGTGTAGGTATATTGGGTGTTGGTTATTGTTTTATTAACGCATCTGAGTGTGGAGAGGTAGCAGCAATGTATGCTGCATACAACACAGAAACTGAAAATATGGATGCTAGGAAGGTTGGTATTGAGAGTAGTATCATCCAGTTGCAGATGAGTAAAGATGAACTGATATTGCAGATGAATAATCTAGACCCTAGAATTAAAAAATTAGAAATAGATATCTCAGACTCAAAGCAGCAATTGGCAAATTTGCAGGACGACTCTTGGTTTGGAATTTCTATATAAATATGTAGTTTTCATAAAAATAATTATTCAAAGAAAGAAGGGTGTCATGAAGGTAGTACAAAGAAAGTCAATGAAATTAAATAAATTAGCTTTGTTAACAGCCATTTTTTTAGGTTCACATTCATTAGCGTGGGCAGAGGAAAGTGAAAGCTTAGGGACTACTGTTGATAGTGGTAGCGACGAGGCTATTGAAGAATCGACTCTATCAGCAGCCGAAAAATATTTACAGCCATCTGCAGACGATAAGGCAATCCAAGATGCTCAGACGGTTTTGCAGGATGCTGAATTGGCAATAGAAGAAGCAGAAAATGGTGAGGATTTATCAATTGATGACAATCTTAAATATGAGATTGAAGATTATATCACTAGCAAGCAATTTGCTAAGGCATTTGACTTACAGCAACAGCTCATTGAAACAGAGTCAAGCAAAGATAATAATGTTAGCAAAGATAGTTATTATAAGTTAAGAAGTATATATCATAGTATGTCAAAAGAATTGCAAGATAAGTATCGAGATAGTTTTGTAGAAATGATGACCCGAGCCTATGATGCATATCCAAATGATAGAGATTTCTCTAATAGTGTATGTTGGTATAATTTATTAGCTAATAACATGGATATAGCCACTAGTATTTGCAAAGCGGCTTACGAAAATGATTTGTTTAGTTCTGTAGCTACTATTAATTATGCGCATATACAATACTATCAAGGAAACAAGGAGGAATTTAATAGTTTATTATTACAAAGTATGGCCTTGTTAGATAATAAGGATGATTATAAAATCCTAAAAGAAGATTTTAACGTTTTGTCAAATATATACTCTGAAAGTGAAGCTAAGAAAATAAAGAAGGAGATGGATGAGAAGTGGGATAAAACTTGGAAGAATTACATTGTATTAACTGAGGAAGTACTAAAAAATAATTCAGATGAAAAATATGATAAATCTCTAGAAATACTAGAAAAGCAAAAAAAAATAGTTAAGGAAAATATTGATGAAAACTCAATTGCTTTTGTACAGTTATTAGATACGCAGTTATATTATTATGATAAGTTGAATATTTCAAATAATTATTTTTTAAGTACACTTGAAAAATCATACGATATTTTTAGAGAATTAGGATTATTGGATGCAGTTATAGGAAGGTACGCTAAAAGTATTTTAATAAATGAGTATTTAAAAAATAAAGATTATAAAAGTGCTTTAGGATTGCAAATTATAGATAAATCTGATGAATCATCTAAAGTAACTATTGAGAACAAAAAAAGTGTATTGCAGTTAAATAAATTAGCGATAGAAAAGTATCCAGAGCTTATATATCTTATATTAAATAATAAGTCAATGGATGATAAGGAGCGTCAATTTTGGTTTGATGTTATACTAAGTATGAGTACCGAAAGAATATACAGGCTTTATGATATCCTAAATACTGAAAAATATAAACTTCATTTATTAGATCTGAAATATGAATATATAATTGAAAAAGATAGTATGGGCAAAGTAATGGATAGTAAACTAGATGCTAAAGTTTGGGAGGAGATAAAGAAAAAAAATATTAAAGAACTAAGTGGATATAATCAATATAGCTGGATAAAAATTAATGAAAATCTAATAAAAGATTATAAAGGAACGGATAAAGTATTAGAATTGTTAATTGAGAATAATAGACTGATAGATGATGAGGTCTCGTCTTTAATAGAAAACATGAGTGTTGATATATTGAATACTTCCTTGGATGAGGATAATTCGACAGGTGACTATAACAATTTTTCTTTTTTATTAGAAATACTATCAAACAAGATGTATCTAGCTGATATGTATAATAGTATGGATAAACATGAAGAGGCTTTAGGGACAATTGATTCATATATTAAATTTTTAGATATATATAAAAACAGTGAGCAAGAATCAAAAAAAATATTATATATTTATGGTAACTATGTTTATGCCAAAGTATTATTGGCTAATAATGATAAAAAACAAGCTTTACAATATTTTAAAAAATCAATCGATGCTATTAACCAATTAAGAATAAAACCATTTGCACTAAGTATTGAAGAGCAATCTGATGAATTAATCCAAGTAGATCCTTATCAAATTTATTTAGAGTATATGCAGTTATTAGCTAAGTCAACACAGGTAGAAGATTTAGCGACCGTATTTGCGACCAGTGAGCAGTCACGAGCCAGACACTTACTGAACCAGTTGATCAAAGATAATGCCATAGATAATAGTGACATACCTAAAAATAAAGCACAAAAGTTAAAAGATTATAGTCAACAGATTACAGAGTTAGAAGCTAAGCTAGAAACAGCTAAGCCAGATGAGCAGCAGAATTTGCTAGATGAGTTGAAACAAGTAAATACTGAGTATAATCAGCTAGATGATGAGCTAAGGAAAAAGTATCCAAGATATGCGTCTTTGACTCAAATTAATACTCTAAACAAAGAGACTGCAGTACAAATATTACCTAGCCAGAGTGTGTTTTTATCCTATCTATATAATAATACTGGTGAGAGGCAAGCCATCAGTATGGCATTAACCAAGTCTGGCACATTAAATGTTAATATTCCAGATTTTGGCGAAGTCGAACGGCTTGCTGAAAGCTATCGTTGGTTACATGCACTGACTACTTCTCATCAGCTAAATATAAAAAATTCACCGCTACGTTTTTATCGTTATCAAGATCAAAATTATCTGACACAAGTCGCTACTATGCCTCAAGATGCGGTTGAGTTAAATCCAAATCATTATGATGCTTATCGTAAACTAATGCTCAAGCAGATTGGACAAAAGCTGAGCGAAATATTATTAGCACCTTATCAGCAACAAATAGGCAACGATAAGGATAAGAAAAAGCGATTAATCATTGCTCCTGATGGACTACTGGCAACTATCCCTTGGGATAATTTACCTTATAAAGAGGGTAAGCTTGCAGATTTTGTAGAAGTCACATTAATTCAAAGCTTGTCAGTATATAAGCTATTACAAGATAGACAGCACCAATATCAACAGCAAGGCAGCCGAGATAAGTCTGTATTGGTTGTGGGAGATGCCATCTACGATAAAACTGACAAAAATAGAAAGCAATGTGATTCGCAAAGTGTAAACGACAACAAAACTGAAATATTTTTTGCGATGGCTCAGCAGGAAGTATCAACCTATGACGGTAGCATACGTGCTGCTGAGGCTGCTTATCAAGATATGCGCAGAAATAAGCTGAGCAATTTAGCTTGTACACGTCCTGAAGTTCAGTATATTGCAGGACTGATGAAAGGGGATGCTATTTTGGGTGAGCAAGCAAGTGAATATACCATTAGAAATATGTCAAAGAATAATAAATTAGATACGTATCAACGTATTCATTTTGCAGCACATGGCTATTTAAACACAGCATACCCTAGCCAGTCAGCCATCATATTGACACAGACAGGTGATGGTAGAGATGAAGATGGTTATATTACTGCTGGTGAATGGCCAAAAATCAATCTGAAAAGTGACTTATTAGTAATGAGTGCTTGCGAGTCTGCGTTAGGTAAGGTAGTCAAAGGAGAAGGAATACAAGGATTACCCTATGCGCTGTATGTAGCAGGTAATAGAGATACATTACTGACGCTTTGGAAGGTAGATGATGCCGCAACTGCCCTATTTATGCAGATATTCTGGGATAAAATTTCTAAAGGAAAAACCCATTACCAAGCACTTGCTGAAACTAAGGATGAGTTTAGTAGTGGTGCTGTTGGTAATCGCTATACAGAGCCTTATTATTGGGCGGGTTTTGTATTATATGGCATATAGGGTAGGTGATAAGAGTTTATTATCTATATCTGTTAATCTATTATGAATTATATAATTCGCATGAATCCAGTATTTTAATTGATAGTCATGTCAAAAAACAGCATGGTTATTAGTTTTTAATGATAAATAAGCCTTAAAAGACCTCACTCTCAACTTCAGTCACTATACTAATTTTTCTAGACTTAAAGTTATTTAAACATCTTGGTATAAATTTTAACTCCAACCTGAATTCGGGATAAGCGAGGTATAAAAAAAGAAGTCCAAAATTGTTAAAGTTAGTTTACCAAGACAAGCCTAACAAAAGGACTTCTTACATGGACAACCTAACCGAACTATACTGCCATATTGACGACTTTTATCAACAATTCAAACCAGAATTTGAAAAGCAGCTTATCGAAAATGGCAGAAAGCGATTAAGAGCATGCAAGATAAGTGTACCAGAGATAATGACCATATTGGTACTGTTTCATCAACTACGTTATCGGCAATTTAAAGGCTTTTACTATCATCATATGCTTGGCATGATGAAAGAATACTTTCCTAATCTACCGAGCTATTCTCGCTTTATAGAACTGATACCTCGCAGCATAATGCCGCTATGTGTTTATCTTAAAAGCTTAATGGGACATTGCACTGGTATTAGTTTTATTGATGCTACTAAACTATCAGTCTGTCATAACAAACGAATCAAACGTCATAAAGTTTTTAAAGGTATTGCTGAACGAGGCAAGACAAGTATGGGTTGGTTTTATGGATTCAAGCTGCACGCTGTTATTAATCATCATGGTGAATTACTGGTCATTAGAGTAACACGAGGCAATATAGATGATAGAGTTCCACTTAAACAGGGCATGGCAGATGATTTGTTTGGCAAGCTATTTGGAGATAAAGGCTATGTTAGTCAGGAGCTTAAAGAAACACTCTTGGAAGATGATATAGACTTCATGACTAAGCTACGTAAAAACATGAAAAAGCAGACGCTTGACCCTTTTGATGAAGGTCTACTTAATCAACGTTCTTTGATTGAGACGGTATTTGATGAGTTGAAGAACTTGTGTCAGATTGAGCATTCTCGTCATCGTAGTGTGTCTGGTTTTGCTGCCAATTTATTGGCAGGATTGGTTGCTTATTGTTGGTTTCCACTTAAACCATCATTGAAAAATGTATCTGCTTATAGACAAGTAGCAAAAACTTAATTATTTTCAGTTGGTTAGTAATTCCCTTATTCCGAATTCAGGTTAACTCCAGTAAAATCAATGGTTTAGGAAAACAAGTTGAGAGTGGAGTTTAAAAGATAAGATTATATCGTTTGATTTAGGTATTAATTAAAATTTTTTTAATTATTTTTTAAATTGGTATTTTACTCTGTCGCCACAACACCCACCATCACCCCCATATTTTTATCATCATGTTGTGATATCTCAGGGGCATAAAGGGCAGAGGCAATACCACCATCTAAGAATAAGGCATTAGGACAATGTAGCTTATCTTTAAACAGGCTGGCAAAATGATAAAAATTAACAGGCTCATCACTATTAACAAACTTAATATACCCATCATCACAAACACCAACACCATTACGGAATTTTTTTGATGTGCTTTCAAGGTTAAATTTAGGGTGAATATGACCGTCAATCACCAGCATCGGGCCGGATTGGGTAGCATACCAAGGTGTGGCTGTACCATCATCTAATAAAGTTTGCATTTGCTGACTTTCAGTAATGTGTACCTTGCCAGATTTATCCCACCACAGTACACCATTGGGTAATAAATGAAAGTTGCCACTGCCTTGTTTGAGATTAAGTGAGCGTATCTCCTTACCTTTGATAACTGTATAACCAATGGGGGCAAACTCAGTATTATACATACCAGCATTGGCAGCAAACTGTAATTTGTCTGTGGCAGGTAAGGTAGAAATTAGGTTAGCAAATTTATATAGTGGGGTGATGTCATGGTTACTATTATCATTATTTGGCTTCCAAAATAACTGTAATGACAGATGTTTATCATGCAGTAGTTTGTCTTGGCTGATTTGGCATAATGAATAAGTAAAAGGGACATTACCTCTATCACAATGGTTGTCATTACTATGATTATGATCATGACTATTGATGCTATCTTTGATACTTGTCACCCAGTCACTAGGATCTGAGTCATTACAGCCTCCAAGCCCACTGCTAAATAGGCAAATGAGCAACATAAATCCAAGCTGATGCGATCTTTTTATAGATGTCCGACTGAGCATCTTAAAAAAATGCTTGGGTGATTGTGTGACTGTAAGTGGTTGAGACAAAGTAACCTCAAAATCAGGGTAGAAAATAATGTAATTTAACTCATTGTAATATATCAATTGTAGTGATGACTATACCATCAATCACTTTATAACAGTAGGATGTGATAAATCAAAGTATTAAAAGTATCAAAAGTATTAATAGCTGACAGCGGTTGTATTTTTACCTTTATCTTTTGAGTGTTTGTTATAGGCAATGAGGGCATCATTATTGGCATCAAAGCTATTAGCATCTGCCATCACCCACATTTGGTTATAGATATCTGCTCGAGCATTGCCTTTAACTAATGCGCCTGCATCCATAAAATAAAAATACTTCGATAGTAGTTTGATTTGCCCATCTTGCATACGTCTGGCGATATGATAGGGTTTTAAATCAGCAGGGTGCTGAAGACCAGTTGCTCCCACAATAGATGCCAGCGACTTTAGGGTATTTTTGTGAAAGCTTGCCACACGATCTGCTTTACTGGGTACATCCAAAGCTTGCTGACGGTAAGGGTCTTGAGTAGCTACGCCAGTAGGACAAGTGTTGGTATGACAAGAACGAGACTGGATACAACCAACGGCAAACATAAATCCACGTGCACTGTTACACCAATCTGCCCCAAGAGAAAGCATGCGAGCGATATCAAAACCTGAGACAATTTTACCACTCACGCCCACTTTTATCTTCTCTCGAATGCCTGCACCCACCAAGGTATTATGTACTAATAAAAACCCATCAATTAATGGCATGCCTACACTGTCCATAAACTCAACTGGTGCTGCGCCTGTGCCACCTTCTGCACCATCAACGACGATAAAGTCAGGATAATTATCCGCCTCTAGCATTGCTTTAACAATTGCCATAAACTGCCATGGTTGTCCGATACATAGTTTAAAGCCCACAGGTTTGCCCCCTGATAGCTCCCGTAACTGTTGCCAAAACGCGACAAGCTCACGAGGAGTTGTAAAGGCACTATGACTGGCAGGAGATACACAGTCTTCTCCCATTGGAATACGCCGAGTATCTGCAATTTCAGGCGTGATTTTTTCGGCGGGTAATACCCCACCTTTGCCGGGTTTTGCCCCTTGTGACAGCTTGATTTCAATCATTTTTACTTGTGGCTCGTTGGCATGCTCAGCAAATAAGTGAGCATCAAATTCCCCTTTTTCATTGCGACAACCAAAATAGCCAGTACCCAGCTCCCAAATAAGGTCTCCACCAAATTTGCGGTGATATGGGCTAATTGCGCCTTCACCTGTATCATGGGTAAAACCGCCTATTTTTGCCCCATGATTTAAAGCCATAATGGCATTGGCAGATAAGCTACCAAAACTCATTGCAGAAATATTGAACACAGACAAAGAGTATGGCTGCTGGCAATGCTCATTACCCACCGTAATCCGAAAATCTGTGTCTTTGACTGGGTGGCTGGTTGCAGATTGTAAAAACCACTCTTTGCCTTTAACATATAAGTTATCTAATGTACCAAATGCATTGGTGTCACTGACATTTTTGGCACGTTGATAGACCAATGCGCGCTGCTGGCGAGAAAACGGCACTTGTTCTTTATCATCTTCTAAGAGATATTGGCGTATCTCAGGGCGATAATCTTCAAATAAATAGCGAATATGACCCGCAATGGGATAGTTTTTTAAGATGGCGTGCTTAGATTGCAGCACATCATAAATGCCTAATGCAACCGCCATGGCAGCAATGACAACCAGCCACCACCATGACAAGATAAGCCCAACAATGATGGCAATAATGGCAATCATCATCACTCCAAAGCGTAGTACCAAACCCACTAAATATTGATGGTTGTTACTTGGTGATTTATTTGGTGTGGGGTTTAAATGAGTACGAGACTTAGGCATGGATATGTCCTTTGGACTTTGGCGAGTGAGTAATGTCTGCTTTGAGTTTTTTAAGTAGACAACGCATGGCTGACGCAATTATAACCAAGATGACAGTTAAAACCTACCTTAGTATTTTTATAGTGGCGAAGAAGCGGCACGAAGTAAGAGGACTGCTGTTGAGTCTTTATTTAATATGTGCTTTTCAGAGCAGAGAAATAGTTTGGTGGGTGCTTATTATTATATGTATGATTCGATACAAGAAAGAGACTATGATGCCATCACTAGGCAGTGGGGAGAGATTGTATCAGCATCAAGGTGTTAAAGCGTATTAAAGGGGTTGGTAATATTATTTATATTTTTTAATGCTATATTTTTAGTTTATATTTTTTCAGTTGTCTCGTTTGTTTTATTAAATGATAAACCACTTTCCTCTATCATTTATCCTAAGAGTCGTTATAATAGGCGATTGAATACATTAATTATTTTTTACCATAAAACAAGGAGTTTTATTATGGCTATCGAACGTACCTTATCTATCATTAAACCTGACGCTGTTGGCGGCAACCATATTGGTGAGATTTATACTCGTTTTGAAAAAAATGGTCTAAAAATCGTAGCTGCAAAAATGCTACATCTAGACGATGAAAAAGCGGGCGGCTTTTATGCAGAGCATAAAGAGCGTCCTTTTTATAATGATCTAAAATCATTCATGACGTCAGGTCCTGTTGTTGTGTCTGTTTTAGAGGGTGAAAATGCCATCGCTAAGCATCGTGAAATCATGGGGGCAACCAACCCTGCTGATGCTGCTGAAGGTACAATTCGTAAAGACTTTGCTAGTAGCATTGATGAAAACGCAGTACATGGCTCAGACTCTGCAGAATCTGCAAAGCGTGAAATTGCTTATTTCTTTAATGATGATGAAGTACTTGAGCGTACACGCTAGGTCATATTTTTATTATCAGCAGTTTAGGGTAATCAGTATTTGATATCATCTATCTAAAATTTACTCGCTGAAATAACTGCTATATATAAATACAAAGACCCTCATATTAAACTGATATGAAGGTCTTTTTTATTATTTTTTATTATTTTGATAGTATGTGTGAGTCATTCTTATTTATCACAAAGCCTATATGAGTCACTTTAACATAAAATGAATTATATGACGCTAATAGGCACTAAATTATGACTTTAGGATTGAATTTGACTATAATGGCAAAATTCAGCCAGTCTTCTCTTATCATATCGGCAAGCTTATTATGACAAAAATCCCACTCGTGAATACTGCAACTGATGCACAATCACCGCACAGTGACGACTCTGTAGTGGCAAAAACCAATTTATTAGGTATGACCCAAAATGAACTGGGTGCATACTTTAAGTCACTGGGCGAAAAGCCTTTTCGGGCATCGCAAGTGATGAAGTGGATTTATCAGCATGGAGTGACTGATTTTGCTGAGATGACCAATTTGTCTAAGGGGTTGCGTGAAAAGCTAAGTAAAAAGGCATGTGTTGTGCCTCCAGCCATCATGCACAAGGAGTTTAGTGAAGATGGTACTCGTAAGTGGGTGTTTAAAGTGGCAGGTGGCTCTTTGGTTGAGACGGTATTGATTCCAGCAGATGACAGCAAAGCCAATGGTCGCAAGACATTATGTATATCTTCTCAGGTGGGCTGTGCTTTGGACTGTAGTTTTTGTAGTACAGGCAAGCAAGGCTTTGAGCGTGATTTGACCGCCGCAGAAATTATTGGGCAACTATGGGTTGCCAATGCGTCATATATGCAAGGTGTTGATAACACTGAGTGGCAAAATCAAGTCACCAATGTGGTGATGATGGGAATGGGTGAGCCACTGCTAAATTATAAACCTGTTATTGCCTCAATGCAGTTGATGCTCTCAGATCATGCCTATGGACTATCTAAACGCCGAGTCACTTTGTCCACTTCGGGTGTTGTGCCGAAGATGTATGATTTGTTTAAAGACATCGATGTGGCGCTTGCCATCTCGCTACATGCACCAAATGATGAGCTACGAAATGAGTTAGTTCCAATTAATAAAAAATATCCACTTGAGCAGTTGATCACAGCAGCGCATGCTTATGTTAATGACAATCCGCGTCATAAAAAACACGTTACCATTGAGTATGTGATGCTGGCAGGCGTCAATGATAGTGATGAACATGCACAGCAATTGGTTCAACTTTTAGATGGGTTGCCAAGCAAAATTAACTTAATTCCATTTAACCCATTTCCGCATGCGCCTTATGACCGATCTAGTAACAACCGTATTCATACATTTAGTAATATATTAAACAATGCAGGATTTGTGTGTACCATTCGTCAAACTCGGGGCGATGATATTGATGCCGCCTGTGGGCAGTTAGTTGGGCAAGTAGCAGACCGTACCCGCCGCTCTGCAAAATGGCAGCAGAAAATACAAGAAAAGCAGACCACCGTAGCGTCATCTTGATGGGCGATGAGAATGAGTAAGCATAATGGATTATGGATATAAACTATAATTCTATAATAGAAATAGATACAAAAATGGATACAAAATTTATAAAGATAAAAAAACTCTATTTATAATAATAGAGTAGGTTTTAAGATACCACTAATATAAAACTACTGATGTAAGACGGTAATTATGACACACTTACTGCCTAAGAAAAATAAATGTGCGCCAATACAATCTGCCATGCAACATGGGAAAACACCATTACTTATGACAAAATTTGTGACAATATCTAACAGTACACAGTCAAACATTTTACAACGGCTGCCAAAGGCAGTGGGTCTAGCGATGATGGGTATCGTTGGCAGCGTTGCATTGAGTGCTTGCCAAAGTGCCCCAAGTGATGCACCAAGTAGCCGTTATACAACCATGACAGAGCCTTCTGGACACAATGTATCTGATCCAGATAAAGTGGCACAAGTACGTACTACGATGGCGGCACAATTTATCCGTCAAAATGACCTTGATTCTGCTCAAAGGCAGCTAGAGAAGGCTTTTGCTGCCAATAGCAGATATGCGCCAGCCTATGATATGATGGGTGTGCTGTTGCAACAAGAGGGCAGTGAGCTCAACTTAGCTAAGGCAGATGGCTTTTTTAAACGTGCCATTGAGATAGATCCACAATTTATGCAAGCTCGTAATAACTATGGGGTATATCTCTCACAGCGTGGGCGCTATAAAGAGGCCATTGCTCAGTTTGAGATAGCAGGTTCGGCTCTAGGTTATGAGGGGCGTATTGGTGCTTTAGAAAATCTTGGGCGTACCGCATTAAAAGTTGGTGATACGCAAACAGCAAACCATGCTTTTATACGAGCATTAGAAGGCAATCGTAACAGTCTGATAGCCCACATTGAATTAATAGACTTATTGATTACTCAAGGTCGCATGGTGCAAGCACAGCAGTTGTATGATGAAGCAGTGATGTTGACAGGGGGTGTGACAAGCAGTCCTCGGTTGTTATTACAAGGTATTAAGTTAGCTGCCGCTCATAATAATTTGCGACAACGTCAACAGTTATCGCAGCAATTATTATCTGCATATCCGCTGAGTGATGAAGCGAAGCTGCTTAAAACTTGGATTCGTAATCCTGAAGCATCATGGAAGTAACGAAGTACAAAGTAATAAATTAATGCAGCAAAATACAGAATATGAGAAAAATAGCAAGAAACATATAAAGAAACATACAATGCAAAAATCAACAAACCAACACCACTCACCAAATCAGCCATCATCTTCAGTTGAGCAGGCTGAAACTTTACTTACAGGAAATAAGATGTCGGAAGCGTTGTCTAATACAGATTCACGTTCATTTGGTGCAACTCTTAAATGGGCACGAGAGCAAAAAAACTGTACGCTGGATGAGGCAGCAGATCACCTGCATATATTAAAGCGCCATTTAGAGGCACTGGAGGCAGAAGATTTTGCTGTATTACCACAGATGACGTTTGCACGAGGTTTTGCCATAAACTATGCAAAATATCTGGGTTTAGATACCAATGCCATTGTCAAAAGCTTTGATGCGGTGTATCCAGAGCATCTTAAAAGTAGTGTCGGAAATATAAAAACACCACTCAAACCACTTGGTACACTACAGCGTGATTCACGACGTCCTAGCTTTCGTATCAATCCATTTTTGATATTGTTTGTTATTGCACTTATTGCATTGGCGGTATTTTTGTTGCGTACAGTCAATAATGCCAGACAAGAAACGGCAGTAGATCCACAAGATGAAATAGCCATTAATAATATATCCAGCTCAGAACAAGCCCAAGGTGCTGCGCTGACAACAGCGACAGATGCTGCTGTAACAGCGACGGGTAGCGCATTAGATATTGCTAATACAGGATCAGCCATTGCAACCACTGAGACGACTGTTGCACAAGCGGATGCCAATTTAGACTTTTGGGTACGTGATAATACTGATATTACAGTAACCGATGCAACAGGGGCAGTATTGCTGTCAGGCGATCAGCCTCGGGGTGGTTACAAAATAAAAGGTCAGCCCCCATTTCAAGTACAAATTAATAATGTGAAAAACGTAACCTTAAATCTAAACCAAGTAAAAGTACCACTTGCAGATTATGCACAAAATGATCAGGCAAATTTTTCATTAGCACCATAATGTGTATGTGAGCTATATAGAAAGATGATTTAGATATTTATCATCTCGTGTCTATTACTCAAAGGTTTAGTATATTCGTCAGTTTGATAAACTTGAGTTACATAAGTTGTAACAGAAGTAACTGTATTTATATTTATTATTACCTAGCTATCTAGCCACTATGCTTACAATGCTGCTTATAATTAATGAGCGTGCAATGATTTGATAAGGACAAAGTATGTCGATACCCTCTCCAATCACCCGTCGTCCCACCAAAAAGATTTATGTGGGTGATGTGGCAATTGGTGGCGATGCACCCATCAGTGTACAGAGTATGACGAATACCAATACTTGTGACGTTGAAGGGACACTGGCACAAATTAAACGCTGCGTTGATGCAGGGGCAGATCTTATGCGGGTATCTACACCGACCATGGATACCGTCGCAGCATTTGCTAAGATTAAGCAACAAAGCAGCGTACCACTGATTGCAGACATTCATTTTGATTACAAGATTGCATTGGCAGTGGCTGAGGTTGGTGCAGATTGTTTGCGTATTAATCCTGGCAATATTGGTAATGAAAAAAAGGTACGTGAAGTGGTTGCCTGTGCCCGACATCATGGTATCCCCATTCGTATTGGAGTCAATGCAGGCTCATTAGAAAAAGACATTCAGCGTAAATATGGTGAGCCAACGGGTGAAGCCATGCTTGAATCTGCACTGCGTCATATTGATATTTTAGAGAAACTCGATTTTGATCAATATAAAATATCAGTGAAAGCCAGTAATGTGTTTTTGACCCTTGATGCGTATCGGCTCATCTCGGCACAAATTGATAACCCTTTGCATTTAGGGGTGACTGAAGCAGGTGTCTATCGTACGGGAACGGTCAAATCTGCCATTGCCTTGGGTGGTTTACTACTTGATGGGATTGGCGATACCATGCGTATTTCTTTGGCGGCAGAGCCAGAAGAGGAGATTAAGATTGGTTTTGATATCTTAAAATCTCTTAATATTCGAGCCAATGGTGTCAATTTTATTGCTTGTCCTAGTTGCTCACGGCAAGAGTTTGATGTGATTCGGGTGATGAATGATCTGGAAGCCAGACTTGAGGATATCCGTGAGCCGATGGATGTTTCAGTGATAGGTTGTAAAGTCAATGGTCCAGGTGAAGCAAAAGAGGCGGATATTGGTGTGGTTGGAGCCAGCCCTAACTCTTTGGTCTATCGTAATGGTGATAAAAGCCATTTAATTGATACCACCAAACTTGCAGATGAAATTGAAAAAATGGTACGAGCAAAAGTCAAAGAGCAAGAGGCAAAGCGAGAAAAAGAGATTATTCGAGTTAAATAACTGATAAGCTGATTATCAACAGATTGGCGTGAGTTAATAGTAGAGATAGTTTTTTATTACCACATTGTTAACTGCTAATAAATAAAGTATGCTTGCTGGTTATGTTTGCTTAGACTGGTTATATTAAAAATATAGCATTTATCAATAGTTTCTATAAACAGTGTTTATAAATAGAGATGAATAGAGAAAAGAAATCATTATGATCAAATCAATCAAAGGGTTTAATGACATTTTGCAAGTAGCAACAGATGTCAGCCGCCCTTGCTCAGAATGGCGTCAGCTTGAAAAAACATTAGTAAATGTACTCGATCGATTTGGCTTTGAGCAAATCCGCTTGCCAATTGTTGAGGAAACTCAACTTTTTGCTCGTGCCATTGGTGATGCAACTGATATCGTTGAAAAAGAAATGTTTAGTTTTACCGATAAGTCTGATCCTCCAACGCCTATTACTTTACGACCTGAAGGGACGGCTGGTGCAGTACGAGCGGTTATTGAACATAATTTATTACGTGGTGATAATCCAAAACTTTGGTATATGGGTCCCATGTTTCGTTATGAACAGCCACAAAAAGGTCGCTATCGCCAGTTTCATCAGTTGGGAGTAGAAAGCTTTGGTAGTGAGCTGCCCGATGCAGATGCTGAGCTGATTGCGATGACTTATATGATGTGGCAGTCTTTGGGCATTGATCATGAGTTAACCTTACAGATTAATAGCTTGGGTGAGCCAGAAGAACGTCGAGCTTATCGCCAAGCCCTCGTTGATTATTTAACCGATAAAAAAGATCAACTCGATGCGGACAGTCAACGTCGCCTAAGCACCAATCCACTGCGTATCTTAGATAGCAAAGATGTCAATACCCAAGCTTTATTAGTTGATGCACCAAAACTAAATGAGTTTTTGGGAGAAGAATCACAGGCACATTTTGCCAAAGTACAGCAGTATTTGACGACACTTGGCATTGAATTTGATATTAATCCCAAACTTGTACGTGGTCTAGATTACTATAATAAAACCGTTTTTGAATGGGTAACAGATAAGTTGGGTGCGCAAGCAACTGTGTGTGCTGGTGGGCGTTATGATGGATTAGTGGGTCAATTAAAAACGTTAAAATCTGATTCAAATAAACCTGCTCAGTCTGCACCAGCCATTGGTTTTGCGATGGGTTTAGAGCGTCTGTTGTTATTAATACAGGCAGTGAATCCATTTGCAGATACAGCTGCTTGTGACGTTTTTGTGGTTGCCCATCCTGATGTTTATGAACAAGGATTAAAATATGCGCAATCATTACGCCAAAATCGTCCTGACTTACGCATCAAAACTGCCAGTGCCACTAGTTTAAAATCACAAATGAAAAAAGCGGATAAATCTGGTGCACAACTGACCGTTATTTTGGCACAAGATGAAATAGATAAGCAGCAAATTAGTATCAAAAACATGCAGACAGGTGAGCAAGCTGTGTATGTAGATACTTGGTTATTTTCGGCTGAAAACTTTGCAGGTTAATGATTTGTAGAATGATCTATTGATATTTGTAGTGATCTTTGCAGTATACATACGAATGATCATGTCGATAGTTTTTTAAGTGAAATTTTATTAGGCAATATTATGGTGAGTAACAGCAACTCAAGCCCTCGTAGTGGCAACGATGACGCACAATCAATAGCAGAATTAAAGCACTATGCTGGCTATATTATTGCTGCGATTGTGTTGGCATTGGCTGGATTTTTTGGCTTTCGATATTGGCAAAGCCATACGGTCAGTCCTGATATAGAAGCGGCACAAGCGTATTCTGCTATCCAACAGATGAACGACAAAGTTGCATTGGCTGAACAAAATCCTGATTTACAGTCATCTGCACTACAAGCTGAGCGCAGCGCACTGGCAACACAGGTAGATAAGTTGGTTACTGCTTATCCTGACTCTGTCTACGCGTGGCAAGCTTTGTTATTAAAAGCACGTCAACAAGCAGATAGTGAAGATTATAAAGGTGCAAGTGAGACACTAAAACGTGCATTGGATATCCCTTTAAAGGATGCCGGTTTAACAGCAATGACTCAGCTACGTTATGCCACTACATTATTGGCAGCTGGTGATGTGGATGCAGCGTTGTCTGCTGCTTCTAAAGAAATGCCTAATGCTTTTGAGCCGAGCAAACAAGAGCTGCTTGGTGATATTTATTTGCAGCAAAATAAAACTCAAGAAGCTGAGCGTGCTTATGAAAATGCTTGGAATTTACTTGTAGGTCGTAAAGAAGATCGAGCAATCTTACGTTTGAAAATGGAAAGTATTGGCATCATGCCGCAAGAAATGCCCAAGAAACCAGCATTAATTGCAAGCGCACCTGTTTCTTTATCAGATGTTACTGTTGAAAATGCTGCTGCTAGTGATGCAAATATTGCCAGTGAAAATGTAACGGATGAATCAAGCACAGAAGCAGAGCAAACGGTTGATGCTGCCAGTGATAACCAAATCAATGATAGCAGTGTAGAGTCTACAGGACAGTAGTAGTTCATATTTATAGTTGATGATATTGTAAAAAGTATGTTCTTTGAAAAACAATCATTGCATACTTTTTGAAGTACTGTCAAAACAGCAATGCTCAATACCTATCTTATTTTGAAGAACTTTTATGATTAAGTGAGTAAATAACATGACAACAACCATTTTTAATACAATGTCATCGCTACGGTATCGCCGTATCACAAAAGGTATTACGGTTGCTTTATTATCCACCGCCTTGGTCGGTGTCGTTAGTTGTACTAAAGGCATTAAACCTGAAGAGCATAAACCAACCCCATTGGTTAAATTAGCCCAATCCGTTGATTTATTGCAACCAGTATTTGTGACAGATGTGGGTAGTAAAGGCAATAGTAAAGACCCACTATCATTACAAGTTGGTTATGATGATGGTCAAGTGATTGCCGCTAGCCGTGATGGCAAAGTATCTGCTTATGATGCTCAAGGCAAACGACTGTGGCAAAGTGATTTAAAAAGTGCAATTATGGGTGGTGTTGCCTTTGATGCTGCTAGTGACACGGTGATAGTGAGCACACGGACAGCAAAAGTTGTGGCATTAAATGCTTCTACAGGTCAGATACGTTGGCAGCAACCAACAACGGGTACTGTTTTAGCGCCTGCTTTGATTCATAATAACCGAGTCATTGTCTCTGGGAATGATGGTCTATTACAAGGATTGTCACTACAAACAGGTAGTCCCGTTTGGCAGTTTGCTACCCAAGCACCAAGTATTAGTGTGCGCGGTAGTGCCTCACCAGTACTTTTAGATAATAGTACAGCGATTATAGCGACAGCAGATGGGCGTTTGCATGCCTTAGATGTCACCACAGGTAAGCCATTATGGTCACGCCGAGTTGGTATTCCTTCTGGTGCGAGTGAAGTGGAGCGCATGACAGATGTGGATGGTGCGCCTGTAATAGATAATAGCCAGCTATTTGCAATCAGCTATAGTGGACAGTTGGTAGGGGTTGATCTTTTAAGCGAGCAAATATTATTTTTACAAGATGCAGGCAGTTTAAAGTCTTTAGCTACTACGGCGAATAGTGTCATTGCGACCACTTTAGATGGTCACGTTAGAGCATTTAATCGCAATACGGGTGCACCTTTGTGGGATAATTCTGAGCTTGCCTATCGACAACTCACCAATCCTGTGGTGATTGGTAATTATGTGGCAGTTGGTGATTTAGAGGGTGTCGTACATTTATTAGATACGTCTACTGGTAAGATAGTTAGCCGTAGCAATACCAAAGGTAAAGGGGCGTTGTCTACGCTACAAACACAAGCAAATACGTTGCTGACTCAAAGTACGACTGGTCAAGTGAGTATTTGGCAATTAAAACGCCAATAGTTTTTGCTGATTTTATCCGATTTGGATATCATAATTTTTAAGTCGTTTTTTTAAAACTTATATATTTATATTTTAGTGAGAGTAATAATCCATGCCAATGAAACCCGTCGTTGCCTTAATTGGACGTCCAAATGTCGGCAAATCGACGATATTTAATCAAATGACAAAAACACGCCAAGCACTGGTTGCTGATTTATCTGGATTGACCAGAGACCGTCAGTATGGAGATGCAAGCCATGAAGGAAAGTCATTTATTGTCGTAGATACAGGTGGCATTGGCGAAGCTGATGATGGTCAAGGTGCGATAGATGACTATATGTCAACCCAATCGCACACTGCCATACATGAGGCAGATATCATCGTTTTTGTTGTTGATGCTCGTGCTGGCATTGTCGGTGCAGATGCAGAAATTGCTAAGCTGTTACACACTCTTGGTAAGCCTGTATATCTAGTAGCAAATAAAATTGATGGGGTGCATGATGCCGCTACAGCTGAGTTTTTTGCCTTAGGGCTAGGAGAGCCATATCCAATGGCTGCCAGTCATGGACGTGGTTTGTCTAATTTACTAGACGATTTAACAGCACCCATGACTGAGCAAGAGATACAAGAGACTCCAGATGGACTAAAATTAGCAGTGATTGGTCGACCAAATGTGGGTAAATCTACCTTGGTAAACCGATTATTGGGTGAAGAGCGTGTTGTGGTCTATGACATGCCAGGAACGACAAGAGACAGTATCTATATACCTTATGAGCGAGATGGTAAACACTATGTCCTCATTGATACGGCGGGTGTACGTCGGCGTGGACGTATTGATGAGAAGGTAGAAAAGTTCTCTGTTATTAAAGCGTTGCAAGCGATAAAAGATGCCAATGTGGCTATCTTAGTGGTAGACGCACAAGAGGGCATTGTCGATCAAGATTTGCACATGCTTGGCTATGCGCTGGATGCGGGTCGTGCCATTGTCATTGCCATTAATAAATGGGATGGGCTCTCTGAAGATAAAAAGCAGATGGTTAAAATTGAAATCGAGCGTCGTTTTGATTTTATTCCTTATGTTAAGGTGCATCTCATTTCTGCTTTACATGGTACGGGTGTGGGTAATCTGTATCCTTCGATTTTGCGGGCTTATCAGTCAGCAATGTTTAAGGTATCAACCAGCCGCTTAACTAGAATTTTAGAAGATGCCATTTCAGCGCATCCACCACCGATGGTATCAGGTCGCCGTATTAAGCTGCGTTATGCTCACCTTGGTGGACATAACCCACCTGTTATCGTTGTTCATGGTAATCAAACTGGATCATTGCCTAATAGTTATCGACGTTATCTTGAAAATGAATTTCGTCAGGTCTTTAAGCTTGAGGGTACGCCTTTAAAAGTTGAATTTAAACTGAATAGTAACCCTTACTCTGGAAAAAAGACAGTACCAACAAAAGCCAAACTGCAACAGCAGCGACAACGTAGACGGGTGCAAAAGTTCAAAAAACAAAAAAAGCGTTAGTCAGCATTCGTCACTGAAATTTGAGTATAGCAAATGTTCTTTATATCCAAGATATTGACGTTGGATGTTGAGCAATACTTGTTAATTTCTAGCTGGTGTGAGGCAGGTTTGGCATACTGCTTTGCTATCTTTTTTTGCTTGTTATCAATGATATTGGTTAGACCCTATTATGAGTCGATTTTGTCCAAAAAATTTAAGTTGGAACATAAAAAAAATAGTTATTATCTCTACAACCGTGCTTTATTTAGTTGCAGTGGGTACTTATATATATCATGAATTAATTGATAATTATCGCCTAAAAAAAATAGAAATAAAAAATTTGTCACAAATATTGGCTGAAAATGCATCGATACCAGATGGTATTTCAGTTGTAGGTCAACAGGTTACTTATTTGCTTGAACAAGATCCTACATTACAGAGTATTTCTTTTTATTCAATTAATCAGTCTTTGAGCTTTTCTGAGGAAAATAAACCTGATTGGCAGGTGGTATTACAAGATGACATTGTCAGTTTTCATCAACCTGTTACCAGTAATATTGACTCCTCAAATAAAGAAGAATTGCCTTTTATTATCCCTAATCAATCTTTGTTAGGTTATATCAATGTTTCTCTTGATCTTGACAGGTTGAGACAGCAGTGGTTTGTACGCCATTCACTCATATTATTAGCATTGTTGCTTTGTTATCTTATCTGGTTAGTATGGGTAATCTGGTGGATTTCCAGACCCATCAATAGTATTAACTCACTGTCAAATTATGCTGATGAGATTAATGATCGCTATAATCCTCTGACCAATCGGGTATTCAAAGATCATACTATCTATGTGCAATTAAATAAGCTGCATCAATCTTTGGAGCTAATGGAACACCTGTATCAACAGGCACAGTCTGAAGTTCATCGTATGAACAACTCAGTACAAGCACCCTCTACAACAGATTTATTGGCTCTGCAACAAAGTAGCTTTCAGAGCATGATCACTCATGAACTAAAAACCTCATTAAATGCGATTTTTGGTGGCTTACAGTTATTAGATAATCAATATACCAGCCAAGAACAAGAAGATGCGATTGGTATTATTAGAAAGGGCAGTACCGATCTTGAGCTGATTTTAAGTCAAATCATACAACTTAATAAGATAGAAAAAGGACAAATGAAGGTTGAGGCGGAAAAGATTGAGCCACTTAAAATCTTAGGTAGCCTCATTCAGAATTATGAAAAATTATCGCAGGATAAGGGTATAGAGGTGATTAGCCGTATTCATCATATGGACACAGCCTTAAAAGGTGATCATCAAAAGATTTATAGTGTTCTCGATGCGCTACTAAATAATGCGGTGAAATTCACAAAAGTGGGTAGTATTACTGTTGAATCATTTTTAGATAAACAAGACAGTTTTATTTATTGGCGTATTGAAATAACAGATACAGGAATTGGCATAGAAGCTAATAATTTAAAAGACATCTTTTTGCCATTTTTTCAGGTTGATCCTTCAATGAGTCGTGAATTTGAAGGCGTTGGCGTTGGGTTAGGCGTGGCACAACGGTTGACAAAATTAATGGATGGCAAGCTAGAGGTTGATAGTGTTTATGGAAAAGGAAGTACCTTTCGTTTGTTGCTACCGTTACAAATTTGGATGCAAAATGAAGACAATCAAATACTATCTGGTAAGCGTATTATTTTCTATACAGTAAAGCCCCCTTCTTATTTTCCTGCGATGATCACCCAGTTTGGGGCGCAAGTCGATGAGTTTAGTGAGATTGATGCACTCATGAATCATATTTTTACCACGTCAGCGTCAGGGTTGATGATTTCATCACAGGTAAAAGTAGTGGATGCAATGATGTTGGCTGAACATATCCGTCAGTTAGAATCAAACCATCGATTATTAATCATCTATTATTATGATGATTTGTCTCAAAAGCAAATGGATGAACTATTAGCATCGGGGGTCGATATTTGTCAAACGACCCAGCTATCGCACAAGGCGCAAGCACAAGCCATTAAAAGTTGGCTTGAGTGAGACATAAAGATAGTTTATAAATAGGGTGTTATGTACTTTTGAGATAAAAGATATAAAATAAAAAAGGGAGCTTGAATATTTTAGTCTCCCTTTTTTATAATATTATTTTATTTAAAATTGTTTAAAATTATATTAAAATAATCCTGTGACCCAGTTTACTAAGTGTTCCCATGCTCGCTTAAAGAATCCAGACTGCTCTACAGAGGTGGTTGCAATTAATGGTACTGAGGCAACCGTTTTGCCATCAACTACTGCCAGTAGCTGTCCCACACTTTGACCTTGAGCAATGGGCGCATCAATCTTGTCATTTAATTGAATGACTGTGCTGAGTTTGTCTTTTTGATCTTTACTGACCAGGACTTTAAGGCTATCTTGGGTGGCGACAGACACGCTGTCTTGTAAGCCAAATGCCACAGGAGCTTGAGCCATGACTTGATTGGCGGGGGCAAGTATGGCGGTATCAAAGTGACCAAACCCCCAGTTGAGTAGCTCACGCGATTGATCAGCCCGTGCTTGCATGCTTTTTGTGCCCATAATCACGGAGATAAGACGCATATCATTGCGCTTACTGGAGGCGACAAGACAGTAGCCTGCGGCATTGGTATGTCCTGTTTTGAGTCCATCAACGGTTGGATCGGTCAGCAGTAGGGCATTACGGTTGCCTTGAGTGATATTATTATAAGTAAATTCTTTTTCAGCATAGATATCATAATACTGCCCACCATTTTTGATAATGGCTCTGGCAAGTTTTGCTAAATCAAGTGCCGATGCTTCATGACCTTCAGCTGGCATACCTGTGGAGTTAACAAAGTGGGTATTTTCCATGCCAAGCTTGGCTGCTTCTTGATTCATCATATCTGCAAAAGCCGATTCACTGCCAGCGATATGCTCTGCCATTGCTTTTGAGGCATCATTGCCAGATTGCACAATAATCCCTCGTAGCATATCAATGACAGAGGCAGATTGATTTACAGGTACATACATACAAGATTGACTGCTACTACCTCGACACCATGCATTTTCACTCATCAACACCGGTTCGTCTTCTTTTAGCTCGCCTGAGATGAGTTTGTCTTCAATAATATAGCTGGTCATCATCTTGGTCAAAGATGCAGGTGGTAAGGGAGTATTAGCATTTTTTTGTGCGAGTATTTCACCTGTATCATAGTCCATAAGCACATAAGCTGCATTATCCATTTGTGGTGGTTCAATGGCAGCATTCGCTACGAAAGGCGCAATCGATAGACTCGCTGCTGTGATAAGGTGTAGCAATTGTTTTTTTCTCATGTTTCTTTCCATAACCACTCATACTGCAATGACCGTCAAAATAAAGAGTATAAAGGCAAGCTGATTTAGCAGTAATCATCATGACTGCTTACCCAAAACAGATATATTAGCAAAATGCCTAAGGTGATGAAATAGGCAATCAAGGTTTTTCCGTGAAACTATTATCAAAGCCATTATTGATACAATTATTGAAACCATTAGTATGGTGATGTGGCGAAATAGTCACGGAAGCTATAAATGAAATGTATGACTTAGTCAAATAAACCAATAATTATATATTAAGAATGATATATAAAAAAACCAATGGCAATTATCGATAAAAGGCATTTTATTTTATAATTTTTATCATATTAAGTTTAAAAATTGGTGTCTGCTAAATCCTGACATAAAGCTTTATTTTCATTTCTTGAGATGCTTGATGTCCATCCACGTATGCTTTGTAGTACCTGCTTGTAATCTTGCTGAGTAGACAAATATTGTATTGCCGATTTTGGATTTTTAATAGTTGGCATTAGTTTTTGCAGCTCAATATTATAAGCTTTATAAAATTTTTGTCTTTGTTGTGTATTGAGCATGGGTGGGCAAATCTCAGAGAGTACATGCATTACTGCAATTTCATACTTAGTGGTACTGATACCTGCTAGGTCTACAGGAATGGTGATCATGTCATTATAGCTAGTGGCAGCATTTACTGTCTGTGTTATCAATCCAATACTACTAATGATTAGCCCAAAACCAAGACGCTTAAGTCGTGAAGCAGATAAACTAGTTTGTATATGTTTGATCATCACGCAAAAAACTCATTAAAAACGTTGTGGTTATAATAATATTTAGGCTGAGCAATGTCACACAAAATTTCCTAAATCTTGTAGAATAAATGTGTCATTCACTTAGATAAGCGTAACATACTACTAAGATATAGGTAGCATAGGGATTTTATTGATTTAGTATGAGGCATTTAATCTAAGTGATTGAGTGAATATAGGTAATCAATACAGTAACTTGGTGCTCAGTTTAGTGACAGATTTATATTTACTCAATAGTTGTATAGATTAACTTTCATGTTACATTTATTTGCTACATTTATCCTCTATTTATTTATATAACTCATTATTGTTACTTTTATTCAAAGTATTGGTTATTTTTTTAATCATTTGTACTATTCTAATATGAATAATTCATTTTTCATTTACTATTGTTAATTTATAAGGATTGCTATGTACATAAAATTATTACAACCAGCCAAAAAGGTTAGGTTGCCCCAATGGCAAAAAGTGGCAGTGTCTTCATCGGTGGTAGCCGCTCTTGTCTGTTTTTCTGGTTGTGCAACTAAGCCAACGTATCATCCTAATAACACTCCAACGATCAGCAAAAATCAGGTGGGTGTGCCTAACTATTATCATGTGCAACAGGGCGATACAGTGAGTGCAATCGCTGCGAGATATGGGCTTAATTATCGTCAAATAGGTGCTTTGAACAATTTAGATCGTCGTTATACCATCTATACAGGACAATGGTTAAAGCTTTGGACTGATACGACAACAAATAATCAACGCTCTTATAATCAGTATGGTCAGCAAAGTGGCTATCAAGCTGCTACCACAGGTGTGCAGTCTAATGAACGTGGTCGCTTTGACAGGACATCGCCTGCCACTAGATCAAATCCATACCCGAGTGCAGCAAGCGTGGTTGAGCCTGTCCCTGCAACGACTTATCGCCTACCATCATCTAATCCAGTCATCAAGCAGTATAATGCTAATCAAGGTATTTTAGGTATGTGGTTTGGCGGTCGAGAGGGGGATACAGTGGTAGCAAGTAATGCAGGCACCGTGCTCTATGCAGGTGATGGTCTACCCGAGTATGGTAATTTGATCATGATTCGTCATGATAAACAGTATGTGACTGCTTATGCGCACAATAGTAAAATTTTGGTCAATGAAGGCGATCAAGTGCAGGCAGGTCAACCCATCGCCATCATGGGGAATACTGGCAACAGCAATCAAGTTGCACTGGAGTTTCAAGTACGTGAAAACGGCAGTCCCATCGATCCAAAAAAAGTGCTTAAACACTAGGTTTGGTTGAGATACTTATTAGTTTAAGATACATTGATAGACAATAGAATCAATATAATCAGGACTTATGTAAAAGTACGATATTAGTCTCATAAAGCGGCGAGCAATTTTTACATGAAAGTAAAAAGTAGCTGTATTTCTTGCAGATATTAGTCTAACGGGGTGAAAGTTCAACAGACCCTAAGCTTTGTGCTTTCAAATCAATCCACCCCCTATCTACCAACACTGTAGTACTGTGGAGGTATGTAGGGAGCGGATCAGTTCTTGGTCCTGTTTACAGAGTGTGGACCTCTGGTTGATGGGTTGATGCCATCATTGTCGATAGTTAACTACATTATTTTGATATAGGCATTGGCTTTTAGTTCTTGTAACCAGTCTTCTTGTGCTTGTGGTGCAAGGCGTTGGAAGATAGCTTCACGTGCTAGGTTACGACGATATTGTTTGCTGACGTCATTTTTACGAGTTTCTTCTACTTTAAGAATATGCCAGCCAAATTGACTTTTGAACGGTTGAGAGATGCTACCCACAGGTGTGGATTTCATTACGGCTTCAAATGCTGGCACTGTATCTCCCTCAGTTATCCATTCTAAATCTCCACCACGTCCTGCTGAACCAGCATCATCAGAGTAGGTGGCAGCAATGGCAGTAAAATCGGCGCCTTGTTGTAGCTGCTGATAGATGTCATTAATTTTTTGTTCAGCCAAAGCGTCATTTTGTTGAGGGTTAGATTTGACTAAAACATGACGTACGTGCCACTGTGGTATGATCAGACGATCATCACTACGTTTATCGACCAATTTAATAACGTCAATTCCTTGTGCAGTCACTTGAGGGGCGGCTACTTCACCTACTTGCAGTTTGGTGATTTTGTTTGCAAGTTCAGTGGGTAGACCTGCCGCAGGATGGTATCCCATGTCACCACCTTGTAGCTCAACGGGATAGTTAATATCCGTATTGCTAGTCACAGCTGCAATGGCTTGATTGGCATCGTCGGTGCTTTGTAGTGCGGTATGTACACGCTGAGCAACTTGCATGGCTTGCTCACGTTGTTGCTCAGTAATACGGCTATAGTCATCTAAATAGGGCACACGGATATGAATGGTACGAAACTCACTTTGTTCTAGTTGTTGCGCTTCTGGAGAGGCAAGGTAGGCATCGATGTCTTGCTCAGTAATACGTACTCGACCAGCGACTTGACGCTGTTGCAGTGCTTTTAGTGATTCATTTTCGATGATTTGTTGGCGCAGTAAGGCATAGCCATTTGGTTGACTGGCATCTAGACGTTGTTGTAATTCACTTAAGCTGCTAAATCCTTGTGATTGAGCAATGGCTTGTAATTGTTGATTGATGGCTTCAGGATTGGGGCGAATACCTGCACGTTGGATTAAGTCGAGTTGTAGCTCACGCAAAATTAAGCCATTGAGTACTTCTTGGTTTAGTTGTTCATTAGGAGGCAGCCTACCACCAGATGCTTGAATGCTTTGTCTGGCTTGTTGTACCGCAGCGGCAAGATCACTTTTTAAAATAGCAGAGTCATTGACAATAGCGATAATACCATCTGTGCTATTAGCAACAGATACATTATTTGTTATTGTGGGCTGTGTGCTTGTATTAGTGGTCACCCCATTTGACTGCGCAGCAATGGCTGGAGTCGATAAACAAAGCGTGGTTAACAGTCCCACACTGATTGCTGTATATAGTTTTTTATACATAAGCTGATGCGAATGGAGCGAGGAATGTAGGTTCATGTTGGTGATGTTTTTAAAGTAAGTCATGGTGATTATCTATGTCCTGTATGTTCTATGTGGCTTTGTATGGATTTGTATGTAAAAGAAGCATGATGTCAATGAATAAATTGAATGAAAAATTTTAACAGATTTTAAGGGTTGTTTTACTGTTTCCAGTAGGCATCAACAGGTTCAAAGCCTGATATTTTCTCTGAGAGTAAGCGAGTTAAACGGCTGTCACTGCTGCTACTACCAAAACCATTAATACGAAATTCAGCCATAATAGCACGAGTAGGGTCACTGTCTAAATTTAGGTTGTTGTAATAGTTGCGTCCATAAATAGCAAAACCATAACAACAATCTTGGTAGTCTATACCAACCAGTGCATCAATCATTTTATTGTTGTGGTTATCATACTGTCCTTGTGCCAATACTCGCCAGTTATTTTTGATTGGAAATATGGTGGAGGCAGTAAAAGCAGATAACGGTTGTTGACGGGTATTATTATCTCCCAGTCGTTTGATGAAACCAACATTGAATAAACTATTTGCTGTGGGCTGATAGCGTAGCTGTGTGGTAACAAAATTAAGTGAGTTATCAGACTTTAATGCCCCATCAAAGTCCAACCACAAATTTTGGTAGGGTTGTGCGCTACTATTCCACACAATACCTGAGTTAGCATTGGTAAATATCGCATCATTTTTTGATAAAGTCACTCTACCATTTTGTAGATAAAACTGTTTGCCAATACTAGCATCAAATCGTGTCACACCCATTGCATCGATGTAACGATAGTTGATTCCTGGTGTCACTGCATTGTAGTCGGGTAGGCGGTCATGACCCAAAAACCAGCTATCAGCAAATAATTGTGAATAATTTAATGAGGCAATACGTGTGTTAAAGTTAGGAACATCATTTTGATCACGATAAGGGGCATATATGTATTTTAATCTAGGGCTAAGTAGCTGATAACCTCCTAGCGAATCATCAAACCAGTGCATGGGTGAGCCTGCTTGATAGAAAATTAGCCCAGCATCAATGCTATATTGTGGTACAAAAACAGATTGGCTTTTATCATCTTTTGCTAAGTTGTTGTCAAGCCTGCTGGTTTCATCATAGGTAGTGTATAAATGTTGCAGACTAACTTTAGGGGTAACATACCCCCATGAGCGTTGTAATGGATAACTGGCACTTAGTTGATTATAGACGCGTAAGCCACTTTTTTCATTCTCTGAGCCATCATCAATGGATTTTTTAAAATAAGCAGAGTCATGTACCCCTGTAATGTTTAGATTTTCGAACCAAGGTAGGCGATAGTTGACAGCTATCTGTGGTAAGCGAGAGTATGGCTTATCTTTATCAAGAACTCTATTGCCGTCTGCATCAATGCTTGCTAAGCTTTGAAAGGTTTCTATTTTAAGTTGTCCTGTTAAATAGTCATTATAGTAGTTTGCTTCGGCACGTCTCGGTAGATTGATGGTATTATCAGATAGACCTAAGTCATCAAAATCATTCAGATAGTTAGGATCAGATACATAGTTATAGATAACATTGGCACTTAAATGTGGCATGGTATCAGATGTCCAATTATGACTATAAAAAAGCCCTTTGCGATCTTTATGGTGATACTGCTTATCATGAGGTAGATAAGATGCCAGTAATTTGCCAGTACCATAATTGTGAGTTAAATAACGCATCTCACCACTTAGCATTGGGTTGCGATTACTAAATAGCTGTGTGGTTACAGTGGCATCATAATTGGGTGCGATATTAATGTAATAGGGAAGGCTAACTTGCACCCCACTTTGAGTATCAATACTGGCTCGTGGTAATAAAAATCCACTGGCACGGCGACTGTCGATAGGAAAGTTAAAGTAAGGCAGATAGAGGATGGGCACATTACCTAGGCGAAAAGTCATATCATAAGCTTCACCACGACCAGTAGACGTATCTAAATCAATTTGCGCTGCTTCTAGCTGCCATTTACGGTCATTAGGCGGGCAGGTGCTAAACATCACTTTATCAAGCTCAATCGTTGTATCGTTGGGTCTATTAAGCTGCTGTGCATAACCATGGGCTTGCATGGGGATGCTGGCAAAAGCAACCTCTTTAGCAGTTGCTTGTCCATTTGCATTGTATGCCAACTCATTTGCCACCCCGATGAGCCCTATACCAGCAGCTAGGGGCTGGCTGGTGGATGAATTTGGTATATCTGTTGTAGATGTGGATGCGTTACTAGCGGTGGCAGCATTGGTAAATAATATATTACCTTTAGCACCACCTATGCCTTGGTTGAGGTTAATAACCAATTGATCTGACTGAATAAATTGTCCTGCTTGAACAACTTGTACATCTCCTACTAGCTCTAAATAAGATAAACTATCGTAATAGGCATAGTCTGCTTGTGCAAACATTGGTAATGCGTTGTTAGATTGCTTGGCATCAGTTGGATTCAAATAGGCTTGTTGCTGAAGTACACGTTGGTAATCTGAAGGTAATACAGGGTTGACCCAAGTACCATAACAACGAGCAGGAGCGTTTTGCTGTAATCGGTAATAAATGCTGGGTGCAATGACAGGTGCGATGCTGGTGGCTACGGTTGGCTTGGTCTGCTGAGTCGTAGTATTTGTATCAGTCAAAGGCGACTGAGATTGTGATAGATTGGACTCTGAGGCATGATTAGGCTTATATTGATAAAATTGTGCTAAGCGTTCTAGACTGCGAGCTGCTTCGTCAGTTTCTAGACTGTCTGTAACCTTATTTGCTAAATACTGTGGTAAGTTTTGAGTCAAGGCGGTGTTATTGATATTGGTAGGAGGTGTCTTATCAGTTATAACAGCCTGTGTATCAGTATTGGTAGCATCAGTAGTTTGTTGTTTTTGGTTATTGGTAGTAGACTCATCAGCAGACAAAACTGCGGGTAGAGGTTCAGGTAACAGTTCGTCTTGCTGCGACTGCTTCAAATGAGAATCAATACTAAGATTTGCTTCGTCTATGTCTGGACGAAGTTTATTGTTGCTGTTTATCTTGGGATTAGACTCTATCGCAATACTGTTAAGAGTATCGTTATTAAGTGTATTGGTCTCATCTATTATGACATCATTGGTGATGAGGACATTTTTTGTGGCATTAAAGAGATGCTGATCTGCTGTTAAGGCATCAGAATCGACAGAAGTTTTTGCATTCTGCTGTACTTGGGCATGCGACTGTGAGGTGATCAATAATGATACTGGTAACCCTGTGGCAGCAATAAGTACCAAACGAATACTGTAATAAAGCGGAGAGTAAAGCAAACGTACCTCTATCTTTGATGAGTCTTAATGTAAAACCAATGTGAATACAAGACAACTATATATTTATGGTTTGCCTAATATCAAACCATCATGGTATTAGCCATGTCCGATATATTACATATACTATCTATACTTATCTTGATTAACAATTATTATCATTAGTATGCTGACATCAGTTAAATATGAGAAATGTGTAGATCCATAAGGTCATATCATAGTCAAAAAAAGGCAAATGGGCTACACTATGGCAGCATTTTACTACAAAACTTATTGTATGGGCTGATTTTAGCACAGTAGATATTTTGTACTTTTATCCCTTGTGGCTGACTTGAAAATAATTATTGCAATCAAGTCTGATATTAAAATCAGCCACTGACTTCTCTTTTGTTTTTTTTAATGGTGAATATTTAGGGTTTTTTATGACTCAACAAAAAAGCGACCAAGCTTTAGCAACAACAGCATTAACAGCGGAAAACAGGCTGCGTATGCAGCAGTTGACAGATTGGCTTAATGACGTATTTTCTGGACAAGAATATCACTTAACTTCCTTACCAGGTGATGCCAGTTTCCGTCGTTATCATCGTATTGCATTGACACAGATGGATGATACAAGTGAAGCAGTGACGCAGTCGGAATCAACCGTACGTTATATTATTATGGATGCACCACCACAAAAAGAGTCCATCACTGAGTTTGTCGCAGTTGATGAGCTACTAGCAGCCGTAGTTAATGTACCGACGATCATTGCTAAAGATATGCAGCAGGGGTTTTTGGTGCTACAAGATTTTGGTACGACAGAATTTGCGCATTTATTACAACAGTTACCCGAAGATGGCCAAAAAGCACAACGGGTCAATGATTACTATCAATGGGCGATGCGAACGCTTATTGAGTTGCAAGGGTTAGATATTAATCAGGCTCGTCAGCAAGCCAACCTGCCTGATTATGATGTGAACAAGCTCAATGATGAGATGGCGTTATTTAGCGATTGGTTTTTGCCTTATTTTGATATCAGTATGAGTACGTCTGCACAGCAAGTATGGCAGCAGTTAACCCAATGGCTGACAAAGCAAATAACCTCGCAGCCACAAGTGGTGGTGCATCGTGATTATCATAGTCGTAACTTAATGCTCGATAGACAAAATGTTGACAAGCTGGGGGTGATTGACTTTCAAGATGCAGTAATAGGGGCTTATAGTTATGATTTGCTGTCATTATTACGTGATGCGTATGTCAATTGGGATGAGCAAACCATTAAAGATTGGGTCAGTGATTTTTGGCAGTATCAACAGTCTTCAGGCTTAAAAACCGCAGCAACGGCTGATGAGTTTTATCAAGATATGAACATAGTAGGGGTGCAGCGTCATTTAAAAATTTTGGGTATTTTTATTCGTCTAGCAAAACGTGATGGCAAGCTAAGATATCTGGCAGATATTGCAAAGGTGATGCAGGATTTACGTTTTGAGCTGGCGTGGCTTAGTCAACAGGGCGATGTAGAGGCTCAGGAGGCGGTGGCAGCATTTACTCAGTGGTTTGAAGCTGAGGTTGTACCTGTGTATGAGCAAAAGCAGCATTTGCTAGGATAGATATCCTCACTTGATAAGCGGTATTATTAAATTGTATTGATTAAGGATTCGACTATGCCTATCTCACAAGCGATGATTTTGGCAGCAGGCAAAGGTACACGTTTGCAGCCCATTACCAATGAAATTCCTAAGCCTTTGGTGAAAGTGGGTGGACAGCCATTAATTGTTTGGCACATTAAAGCGTTAAAAGCGGCTGGCATCACTGATATCACTATCAATACTGCTTGGTTATCAGATAAGTTGATGCAAGCCATTGGTGATGGGGACGATTATGGGGTTAATATCCATTGGTCAGTAGAAGAAGAGCCACTAGAGACAGCAGGGGGAATTTTTTATGCGCTACAGACAAACAAGCTCAAAGATGAACCATTTATTTTAGTCAATGGTGATATATGGACAACGTATGATTTTGCCCAGTTGGTTGATTATGAGATGAGTGCCGACCAGTTAGCTCATTTGTTAATGATTGATAATCCTAGTCATAATGGGCAAGGTGACTTTGCTATTCAAAATGGGCTGGCAAGTGAGCAAGCAATTGCAGATGCTGAAAAATATACTTTTTCAGGTATCAGTGTGATGTCTCCTAAGTTGGTTGCAGAGCAAGTGGTGGGTCAAGCTGCGCCGCTTGCACCGCTACTTAAAAAAGCGATGCCAAAGTTTCAAATCACTGCTGAGCTGATACAAGATAACTGGATAGATGTGGGTACACCTGAGCGTTTACAGCAAATTAATGATTATATTGCTGATAAGGGTGCTGAGGCGCATCAAGGTCGCCCCAATTAATCAATCTATTGCGGAAAAATATCAGAACAAGTTAAGCAGTGTTTTAAGACATCTGCCATCTGATTGTGCTTGCCAAGCTGTCAAAGTCTCTACTTCCAATGCAGTTAATACGCCACAACCATAAGCAAAGGTATCAATACAAATGATGCCCTCTTGCTGCTTGACTTGTCCATTTCGTTGCTCACTATGACCACAAATAATGGTTTTACCAGAAATGTGTCTACCGTCAGCTTTTCTAAGTTTGCGCCAACGCAGACCTTCATCTCCTTGGGTATCCATACTAATATCAGCTTTTGGTGTGGCATGACAAAAGATAAAATCTACCGTTTCATAGTAATTACGCAGAGACTCAAGCCAGCATTTATATTTAAAAGGAATATGTTTTATCTGCTCAAGACTTGGCTGTAAACCAAATGATTGCATTGCCTCAGCCCCACCATAACGCAGCCAAAACTTAGCCGTTTCTGTATCACTCATACTACCAAGCATCATCTCTTCATGATTGCCTTTAATCACAATAACATGACATTGTTTTTCAAGCATCATCACACAGTCCAAAACACCTTTGCTGTCTTCTCCTCTATCCACCATATCACCCAAAAATATCAAGGTATCGTCTTGTGTAGGCTGAATATGGGCTAACAATGTCTTTAATAGGCTCAGGCAACCATGAATATCACCAATAGCAAAGGTGCGCGGCATAAATATTCCTTGTCAATTCTATTTTTACCCAGTTATGAGGTGCAAATAACGATGCTCAAATAACGATATTCAAATAACTATGATACACTATTTTTGATGGGTTATATTGTGGGGTAGGGATTATGACAAATGGAAGATACTGATGATGTTATCATCAACCAACAAAGCAAACAAAGCAAAAAATATATTTCAAAAACCATATATTAAAATTGCTATTGTTGTGATATCAATTGGCTTTATTAATGAATGTAGTTCTGATTTAGATGACATACATGATGTGCAGTTTTCTAATGATTTATGGCCAGAAAGTATTGCCCCGACGCAAGAAAGTTGCCGAGAGTATTATGGCGAAAAAAAAGGTGAAGAAGAAATTTGCACTCGATATTAACCAGCCTTGTTTGTATGAGGTTGGTATAAGTTTAAATAACAAAACCCCCACGCCAATCATGGTTTGGAGGGTTAACTGTGTTTAGGCAAAAAGCCATCATTGAAGATGGTAAATACAGGTTTCTAGAGTTGTAACGGTTTAATATCAGTTTCAGCCTGTTGCATAATCAAGCCTTGTTGTTTTAATTGTTGCCAAAACTCTTGGGGAATAGCAACTTGTAATGAGGCGATATTTTGTTGAACCTGCTCGGCTGAACTGGCACCGACCACAATGGAAGTGACTGCCTCAGGAGCTGTAGCAAACTGCAATGCTGCTGTACGCAAATCGACATTAAAGTCATCAGCAATTTTTTGCAGTTTATTACGTTTGGCAACCAGCTCTGGGGTGACGTTGTTAGGCTGATACGCATAACGGTTTTTACCTGCTAAAAATCCAGACTCTAAAACCCCGCCCAAGACAATTTGCATGTTGCGTTTTTTGGCTTCGGGGAAGAGGCGATTAATTGAATCGGCTTGTTTAATCAGCGAGTATTGCTGTGCTGATAAGCTAATGTCAGGGTCCGATACTTGCATGGCACGAATGATGGGTTCAACCTCATTAACACCGATACCCCAACCTTTGATAATGCCTTCTTCACGCATACGAATTAGCTCAGGAAATGCCCCTTTTTCACATTCCTTAAAGCGTACTTCCCAATCAATATCGCTGTTTCTTGAATCAATATCATGGACAAAAACGTAGTCTAAATGGGACAGCCCCATACGGTTTAGGCTGTCTTCGATAGAGCGTCTGACCCCTGAGGCACTATAATCATAGTGATAATTTTGGTAGGTTTTGCCCTTCCAAAAGGTATCATCAGGATAGCTGTAGGCAGGGTCACCCCAAAATAGCCGACCAATTTTACTAGACAATACATAGTCATCACGATTTTGCGTAAATAAAAATCGACCCAAACGGCGTTCGCTTAAACCATTACCATAGCGAGGCGAGGTGTCATAATAACGTATCCCTAAATCCCATGCTTGCTGTAAAGCGTTATGTATCTGTTCATCAGAATTTTCATTCATGCCACTACCAACGGCAACACAGCCCAAACCAAAAGCATGGGTTAGTTTGCTGTCAGGATTGGGTGCAAAGGCAGGTTTGGGATTGCGTGTTTTATGTTCATTCATAGTATGACCTTAATTAGATTTAGATAGTGCTGATTGGTTTAATGAGTGGCAATACAGCGATATCATATCGTGTTTGTCTTATATTTATCAGCTAACCCCTATTATCTAATTTTTATGCCATAATTAATGTAAGTGTTTGAAATAAAAAGTAATATGAATGTTTTAATGGTTTGGCTAATAACAATCCCAATTATAAACCAAGCGACTAAAGTTTTTGTTTTTCAACTCATTAGGTGTGATAAAGAAATTGGCAATGCCAGAATCTCCCCACATTAAATTAGCTTTATCATCTGTATCTATTTGTAAGAGTAAAATATGATTTGCTAAAGAGGCATTATTGTATCGAAGGTCACATTGGGTAAAAAAAGGATATCCTAATAACTGGTGACCTTGACAGTTGGCAAGGTCACCATAATCAATAACAGTATCGTAAGGGTCTGCTATGTCTAAATTATTATTTTTAGCATACTCTTCAATATAATCCTCTATATCTTTATCAGCAATATCTGGAATAATCTTTGTTTTTAATTTTTCATATTCATAACAATCTATATTACAAGATTGCACCGCTAGCTTAAATGTAATAGCAAGCTCATCTGGCTCATCTATATGGTTAAATGGTAGATAATAATCACCATTATCATTGGCTAACTTCTCAAGGTCAGCTTTTGCTTGCTCCAAAGCCGTTTGATTCACTGGTAGTGTTATATCTTGCCAAAAGCGTACTTGATATTTTTCACTGGGGAATGGATTATCAAAATCTGCGCCATATAAATCATCTTCACCATCAATATAAATCTGCAAAATTCCTGATTCAGGCAAAGGCTGTGGCAGTTGTGATAAATCTACCGCACCAGCTACCTCAGCAAAATTAATTTGTACCAATAAAGCCAATGGCGTGCCATTAGCTTTACTTGGATAAGTTTCATTTTCTGGTAGATAACCAAACCCACCGATTTTACTAGCGGTTAGAGCAAGCTCTTTATCTGCTTTTTGTAAGCTTATAGACACTACGTTTACCTTACTTTGCTCAAGTAGGGCTTGTATGGGGGCAGGTAGGCTTATCAGATTTTCTTGGTTGCTCATAATAACTTCCTTGTTTTGAAGATGAGTAAGGTTGCTAATATATTGTATTTATCTGCCTACTTATCTAATTGCACGTATTTATCAAAGTTTTGGGCATAATCTTCTAAGTTATCGCTCAGCATTTGGCGATATTGTTTGGCATAAAATTCGATAATTTCTTCTTTTTCTTTGCGCAAATCATCACCTTTGACAAAGCCAATAGAGGCAACCGAAGCACTATAACGGGCAGCAGCATAAAGCAGTGATGCACCGACTTGACCAGAGTGTGACTCGGGACTTAGTTGGCTATTTGCCAGCTCAATGATGGCATCGGCACGTTGATAAAAGGCTTGCATTTCTGGAGTGATTTCAACGGTGGTTTGGTCAGTATTTTGGGGATTATTTTGGGTGTCATCTTGAGGGTTTTGGCTGTTTGTATTTTGTTGGCTCATGGCTTTATCCTTTTGCTGAATGATTGATGGGGGTAAATTTAGACATAAAAAAACTGGATAGATTTTATCATATCCAGTTTTGGTAGTGTTCTAAAAAGTATGCTGTCTCCCTTCCCCAAAGTTGGAGGGTACTGTTCCCCCTCATACTGGGAGGGGGCTAGGAGGAGGGGAAAAATAACAGGCTAAATACCTGCATCAGCTCTTAATAACTCGGCTCTATCGGTTTTTTCCCAAGTAAAGGCAGTATCACTACCTTGACGACCAAAGTGCCCATAAGTAGCCGTTTGTTGGTACATAGGCTGCAATAAGTTAAGCATACGAGTGATGCCATAAGGACGCAGGTCAAAATGCTGGCGAATCAGCTCAATGATGGCATCGGTACTGATTTTTCCTGTGCCAAACGTATTGACTGAAATAGAGGTGGGCTGAGCCACACCAATGGCGTAGCTTACTTGTACTTCACAACGGTCGGCAAGCCCTGCTGCGACGATGTTTTTGGCAACATAGCGTCCTGCATAAGCGGCACTGCGGTCAACTTTTGAGGGGTCTTTGCCACTAAATGCACCGCCACCATGACGTGCCATACCGCCATAGGTATCAACGATAATTTTGCGACCTGTTAAACCTGCATCACCAACAGGACCACCGATGACAAACTTACCAGTAGGATTGATGTGATAGCGAGTATCGGCATGTAATAGATGCGCAGGGATAACCTGTTTGATAATCTCTTCCATCACCGCTTCTTGCAAGTCTTTTTGTGAAATACTGGGGTCGTGTTGGGTAGATAAAACCACGGCATCAATGGCGGTTGGTTTATCACCATCATATTTTAGTGTCACTTGGGCTTTGGCATCAGGGCGTAACCAAGGTAGATGTCCTGAGCGGCGCAGCTCAGATTGACGCTCCATCAAGCGATGCGCAAATTCAATTGGAGCAGGCATCAGCACTTCAGTTTCATTGCTGGCATAGCCAAACATTAAACCTTGGTCGCCAGCACCTTGGTCTTCTGGATTACTACGGTCAACCCCTTGGGCAATTTCGGGCGATTGCTTACCAATCATGTTAATTACCGCACAGGTTTCGCCATCAAATCCTAAGTCTGAATGCTGATAGCCAATGCCTTTAACCGTATCACGCACGATACGCTCAATATCAATATTGGCGGTGGTGGAGATTTCTCCTGCCAGCACCACAGCCCCTGTTTTTACTAAGGTTTCACAGGCGACACGGGCATGCAAGTCTTCACGCAAAATGGCATCGAGTAGGGCGTCGGAGATTTGGTCAGCCATTTTGTCAGGATGACCTTCGCTAACAGATTCGGAGGTAAACAGTTGGTAATCACGCATAAGGTAAGTCGCTTAATTGGTTAATTTTAATGGTTATTTTAATACGAGCGGGATATAAGAAAGTCATCAACCATCGTAATATTTTATAAGAAAAACTGCCCTATTTTACTCTGAATTGTCAAAAAACGCTAATGAAAGTCATTCATATCATAATCGGCAAAACTCATCTTGAGTACTGACTTTATGCCAGCGATATTCAATGTCATGGGCAATTTGCCGAGCAACCTCAATGCCATGTCTATCAGCAATAAATCCCAGTGCCATATCCATACCTGCGCTGACCCCCGATGAGGTATAAAATTTGCCATCAACCACCCAGCGAGCTTGAGCAACCCAGTTTACTTGCGATGATTGGCTGATGACCCATTGCCAAGCGCGTTTGTTTGAGGTGGCTTGTATATCATCTAATAGCCCTGCTTTTGCCAACAACGCACTGCCAGTACAGACACTCAGTATCCAATCAGCAGAGGTAGCAAGATGGGTTAGGGCTTGTAAAAACTGTTTATCATTCACCAGTTGTCGTGTGCCTTGACCACCAATAACCAATAAAATATCGGTTGCACATTCTAATTGTTCAATGGTTGTGGTGGTTAAGGTAACGTTATGTTGGTTATGAATGATACCACCTGAGAGTGAGGCAAATTGGATACGATAATGCTCAGGCAAACTACCGAACATCTCAATGACCCCATATAAATCGAGGGTTTCAAAATTATCAAAAACTAAAGCGGTGAGGGTTTGCATAGAGAATTTTATCCATAAAATTAAAGCTAATGTCTAATGCTAACTAAGAACCTGTATTCACAACCCACAAAGGTGGCTTTTTGCCTAAAATAGACGTACTACGGCGTTAAATTTTGGGTTAAATAGAATGACTATTCGCCCCAAAATTTGCCTTGTATTACGCAATTTTAGTCTAAAAATCCCCTGATTTTGGATTATGAATACAGGTTCTAAGACAGATTTTAATAATGAAAGCGACATTGCACAATAATAATGTGTTCTTCTTGGACCTCATAAACTAAGCGGTGTTCTTGGTCAATACGTCTTGACCAGTAACCCGCCAACTCATGCTTTAAAGGCTCTGGCTTACCAATCCCTTCAAATGGTGTGCGTTTGATGGCTGTAATTAAGGTATTAATGCGTTTTAAATTTGCTTTGCTGTGTTTTTGCCAATATAAATAATCTTCCCACGCATCATCTGTCCATGATAGTAGCATTTGTTAGACCTCAGTATTAGTCTTCAAGCTCAATTAATTCTCTAGAGGTTACTTTGGCTGACTTTGCATCACTAATGGAACGTCTTAAGCGCTTGGCGTTATTGGGATTGCTCAATAGATAAGCTGTTTCTTGATAAGCATTAAAATCTTGGAGGCTAATTAATACCATAGGTTCAGCATTTTGCCGAGTAATTATTAATGGATTACGGTCAGCCACCACTTTGTCAAAAGAGTGGGATAAGTTTTTGCGTAATTCGGTGTAGCTAATAACGTCCATCGTACTCCCCATTGATAACGAATTTAGTACTTATTATTGTACATTATTGGTGATATTTACAGTATTTTTTTTCTAAACCTCCACAAACTCTGCCTTATCCTTAAACATACATTCTTCATACACAGGACACGCCCCACATTTTGGTGTGCGAGCTTGGCACGTATAACGCCCATGTAATATCAAATAATGGTGAGCATCAAGGATAAATTCTTTTGGAATACGTTCAAGCAACTTTTTTTCTACCGCCAATACCGTTTTGCCTGTTGCCAACCCTGTGCGATTACTCACCCGAAAAATATGCGTATCCACCGCCATTGTCGGTTGCCCAAAGGCGGTATTGAGTACCACATTGGCGGTTTTACGTCCGACCCCTGCCAATGCCTCAAGCTCTTTGCGAGTTTCGGGTACTTGGCTGTTATGCTTATCAATTAACATCTGACAAGTTTTGATGATATTTTTACCTTTGGCGTTATATAGCCCGATGGTTTTGATATATTCTTTTAAGCCGTCTTCACCCAATGCCAAAATACTCTCTGGGGTATTGGCAACAGGGAATAGTTTGCGAGTGGCAATATTGACACTAACGTCAGTGGCTTGAGCAGAGAGTATTACTGCAATCAACAGCTCAAAAGTGCTGTTATATTCCAGTTCGGTGACAGGCTCGTCAATGGTATCTGCCAGCTTTTGAAAAAAAGGACGTACTTTGGCGTTTGCCATACGTCTTGATGGTGGGGTATCGGCGGTCTTGTGTTTAACGGCTTTACTCATAAGGATTGATTCATACAGTTGAGTTGGCTAATTAAAGAGGGGTAATGGGTAGGGGTAGGAATAGTTTATCTAAAATTATCTGACGGTCTTACTTTTACCTATCCCATTTCCCACATTGGTATGGAAGATTTTTCCACTTGTGCTAGCTGTGCTTGCAGTTGCTCAAGTTCGGCTTGTTTTTTGGGATTGGCTCGCACCGATAGCTGTTTTTGTAGCTTTTTGATTTTGGTGCGTAGTTTGGCTTGCTCGATGGTGTTTTTGGCTTGAGCCTCATCAATATCAATGCTTTGGTTAGTGGCGTTGTTAAGTTTGGCTTGTACCATACTAACCACAGGTTTAGTGTTGGCTTTGTCCTGCATTTGTTTGGCAACTCGATTTAGGTGAGTATGGTAACGACCGCGCAAATGGCTTTGTTCGGCTTGGCGTTGTGCCTCACTTGGTACGCGCTCAATCTCTACTAAGTCAATGCAGTCAACAGGGCAGGGGGGTAGGCACAGCTCACAGCCAGTACATAGGTCAGTAAAAATGGTGTGCATGTGTTTGCCTGTACCGACAATGGCATCGACAGGGCAAGCAGGGATACATTTGGTACAGCCAATACAGTCATCTTCACGAATGATGGCTCGTACTTCGGTGGGACGTTGGGTATCTGGATTGGTCTGCCATTTAGAAGCAACGGCTTCAAGGTAAGAACGTCCTAATATATCGGCGATATGGTCACTAACAGGTTGCCCACCCGGGACGCATTTATTATGTGCTTCATTTTGCATGACAATGGCGGTGGCATAAGGCAGACAGCCATCAGGGTGGTCGCATAGTCCACATTGGGTTTGTGGTAGGCAAGCATCTATTTGGGCGATAAGTTGCTGTTTGTCTAAAGGGGCTTGCGATAATTGTAATTCATCAAACAAAATAGGCAGATTTTGCAGACGAATTAAGCCTAGCGAGTGTTGCTCACGATACTTACTGTCAGCACCTTGTGTATTATTTGCGGTGCTTGTATGTGTAGGTAGGTTTAGGGTTGTGATGGTGTCTGTATCTGTGTTATTGGGCATAACATAACTTTATATGATTTGGGTTCTGGCGTAGCGAGCTTAGAGTAAGGTGCATGGCTAGAAATCGGATATTCTAACAGGATTTAGTAAAAAAATCCGCCTGAATTGATGTGTCAAAATTACCTATAGTCAATTTCACCACAAGGCAACCAAGTGAAGATAGTACAAGTAGTACATCGAGTGAGGTTAACACCGTGTTGAATTTATATTAGTTATAATATATTTACTATTTAATTATATTTACTAAAAACCAAGACTTTCTTTAGAAAGCATTGGGCTACTTGAGTATGTAACTTTTTTGTTATATAGGCTACTTAAGATTTATAAAAAATTACTAATATTTTTATGATGTTATTTAATTTTACTAAAAATTTTCAATTATAAGGATAAACTTGTTTTTATTTCTGTGATATAACTAGATGTAAAATTTATTTGTTAAAATTAAGATAAAAGTTATCTATACAACCCATCTATAAATAGAATAGAAATTTTGTATCATTGTGTTTTGATATTTTTTTAATTTAACTACATAAGGAATTTGTATCATGAATTGGCAGAATTTAAAGCCCCTTAGTATTGCCGTCAGCACGGCTATGGTATTAACAGCTTGTAGTGGTGGCTCTAGCCATCATGATAAGACTTCAGTAACAAATACACCACCAACCAATGTTCAATTAAAAGAAGTAAGCTCACCATCTCAAGGAGAACTGAGGGTTAGTTGGCTAGCTGCGAAAGATAATAATACGTCACATAAACAGTTACGTTATGAGTTACATGCAGGTGCTAATGCAGACTTTTTGCCCAATAAAAGTACGCAAATATATACAGGCAAAAATGTCACTTCTGCCAAAATATCAGATAAGCTGCAAGCAGGCAAAAAATACTATATTAAACTGGTAGTGATAGATAAAGAGGGAGCAAGTACAGTCAGTGAGGGTATGCCTATTGTCATTACCGATAACAAGAATAGTGAGACTAAAAACCATACAGACATCAAAGGCTCAATCGATAGCAAATTATTTGCTTATGGTGGCAAAATTAACCTTGCCAAAGCCAATACACCTGATACCAGCCTAGCCAGCATAAATAGCACTGATGGCAATTTTACCCTAAAAGATGTGGATATTAAGCCACAAGATTATTATCTACTCAGTATTCAGCCCTTTGCTGAAAATAAAAAACCCTATATCGGCAACTTAAAACTACTCATCACAGGGCAAGAGCTAAAACAAGCTAAAAATATCAATATCAACTTATTAACCGACATGGCATATCGCTTTGCCATGCACAGCAAAAATCCTCAAAATAACCAGCAACTTAGCCAAGCACTCAATCAATTTGCCAAATTGGTCACCCAAGACATTAACAACGACCAACAAGTCAATTATCAAGACCTATATAACTATCAAGACACTGCCAATAACAAATTAAAATTACTGGTCAACCAAAGCGATTTGTATAACTATCTGTTACCACTGGTACTCAATAACGCAGATACAACCCAACTATTACAACAACAAATCGCCCTATTAAATCCTAAAATTACCCTAAAAAATGGCAACTTCCAAGCCTTACCCGTTGCGAATCAAACCCTAAAATTAGACTTTATCCCTGATGGTTTAGAAGTTCGTTATCAGCTTAATAACAAGCCCATTACAGGTGACACCTTATCTATTAATCAAGCAGACGCTTATACCATCGAAGCTAAGGTGTATCAAGGTGATACTCTGATTTATAGCACGGTGACTGATTTGGTCGCTTATCAGAGTCAGCCTGTCAAGCAACGCATTAGCACTGATAGCGATAATCATAGCCAAGTCATTAGCGTAGAAAGTGACGTTAGCAAGCATAACTTAGGTGGTCTAACCGTTGAAGTACCTGATGGCAACCCCACCACTGCTCAGCAAATCCAAGTCTCGGCAATGAAAGACGCTTATATCCCTACCAGACGGGAAATTGGTATCGCTAACCCCTTTGAGTTATCGCCTTCGGGAGCAAACTTTGACAAGCCTGTATTGGTCACTGTTCCTGTCAATCTTGACTATGTCAGCAATATTAATGACATTGTCGTCGCTCGGCAAAGTGAGAACGGCACGATTGATATTGTCCAGCCTGAATTTGTTGATATGCAAAAGGGGCTGGTCGGCTTTAAAACCTCACACTTTACCCGTTTTCAGATTAAGTCAAAATATTGGTTTGGCTTGGGTGGGCATAGTCAAAATAGCCAAACTACCTTGGATACAGTGCGTAATTTAGACCCACGTTTTAAAAACTTATCAGACCAGCGTATCTTAGATATCTTAAATACGCCTGTTACTGATGAATTAGCAGTGTTTGACTTTTATCAAGACTTTGTCGTGAGCAAACAAAGCAAGCAGTTGATTGCCAATGGTCAATATATGGACGCATTAAAACTACGTAATCCCAATGCTGAAATTACCAATCAAGGACAAAAGCTATTTCGTGATTTAAACAGAACGTTAGAGATTGCCCAAAGTGTGACAAATATTACTAGTTCAGCAGGTAGTCTAGTAAAATATAAAAATAATGAAATATTTGAATTTACCAAAGATGGTGTTAAGCAAGTATTAGGTGACCTAACAAAATTATTGGGTATTCCTAATAGCCCCACTGATTTATTCTTTAAACCCTATGAATATGTGCAAAAATCATTGAATAACTTATTTGGTGTACTTAACAACCAAAATGTTGGCTTTTATTATCGTGAAGGCAAAGCATTAGAAGATGTACTAAATAATTTTGGTGCAGATAAAGAGCGTATGATTCATCTGATTGAGCAGATGAAAACTAAAAATGAGAATTTTCAAGAAGCATCAGCACAGCGAGAGCTTATTAAATTGCTGTCTGCAAGCAATAAAACCCTAGAGGACAACCAAAACCCAAGAGTATCTGCTTATCTTAATATTAATGACAATAAAAAATTCACCAGTGGGCTAACCGAAACCATCAACTATAGTATAGATAGTGGTGGACTACCCAATATTGGGCAAGGAAAACAGCAAGTCACGGTACGCTTGCGTTTGGTCAATCGTAACGACCCTAATACTATCGATAAATTTGGTAGAATATCGTTATCAAAACCGCTACTTGAACAGCAACAAACCATTACCCTAAATGCTGATGGGCAGTATCAAGGTAGCTTTAAAGTCACCATGCCGAGTACCAAAGACAAAATCGTACCCACGGTTCGGCTAACCGTTGCCAATGATGACGCACAAAGGGTAGATAATGCTGATAAATCCATCACCATCTACCCCAAAACTATCGTGAAAAAGCTTGATATTAGCCAGCAACCTAACGTCAGTTATCAAAAGTTATCCTTTAGACACCCCGAGAGAAATCCTGTCTGTTTTAACTTTAACTATCAGCTATATAACGATAAGCAAGAAAAAATCTTTGCCCAAAATGTCAGCTTTGACCCACACATCAACGGTCAAGCCATTGATACCAAAGATAATAGCCTATACCAGTACAGTAGTGATGGCTTTCAATACTGCTCCAATGCCATTGACCTGCAAACACACCCAGAAAAATATCGCAACTTTACCATCACGCCAAAAATTAATGATAACACCATTGATAACCAAGCAACCCTAAGCCCACGCCAATATGACTTAGTCAAAGCGTATGACAATTACCTTTACCAAACCAAAAACAAGCCTGCCCAATTTAAGCTTTATGCAGACCAAAGCGACTGTTTGGGAGGTGCTCCTTTTGATGGTCAAGGACATACCTTTGCCAAAGGCTCACAAGTCTGTGCCAGTATTGATTTGAGCAACATCAAACAGGTCAATCAAGTCAATCTAAACGGACAGCTTATCAGCGGTGAAACAGCCATTAATCAACTAAAACGCAATCAAGGTCATAACTCACAGCTAGAGGCGACTTATCTGGTGACCATGAGTCAAAACCTGCAAAACTTCCAGCCCTATATCAATGTCACCTATATAGACGGTAGCACAGGCACGATAACTGCCCCAACCATACAAGTGCTACCCTTTGACAAACAGCTAACCAATTATCCAGTAGATAGTAGCAAAACCCGTGTACAAAATCTTGAACATGGGCATATCAGTGTCAACCAACCAACCCTGATTATTGCCAATGGGCAACAGCTCCCCAGCAACCTACAACTTATCAGCAGTAACCCACAAGATACCTGCAATGCCATCTCAGCTAGCCCCACTCGTATCTTGTACGACTGCACCTTTACCCAAACAGGCAAACACAGCCTAACCCCAACTGTTGACACACTAGGTATTGGCAAACCGCTCACCATCATGGTCAGCACTGCCAGCCAGCAAAATACACCGCCTGTCATTCATCGAGTAAGCAGTACGGGCAATCAAATTGGTGGTGGTACAATCAACCTAACCGCCCATGCCTCAGACGCAGATAATGACACCCTAAGCTACCAATGGCACGTACGCAACCTAAGCGACAGCACCGCCGATAAGGTCAGCATCATCAGTGGGGCAAGCAGTGACAACCTCACTCTACAACTGCCTCATGCCAAAGCAGATAGCAATACCGTTGTAGCGACCCTTGTCGTAAGTGACGGCAAGGGACATCAAGTCAGCCAAAATAAAATCATCAGTTATGGCAAAGCCAACTTGCTAACCACTGTCAAACAAACCATTGGCAACTTTATCCCTGACCTAAGCGGTGTCACCACTGCCCTTGCCAACGTCTATATCTATATCACTGACGCACTGGGCAAACTGGTTCAATTGACTACTAAAGCCGACCAGACAGGTCATTATCAACTTGACCACACCAGCACACCACAAGTACCCAAACTGCAACAAGGCAATTATGAAATCCTTACCAAAACGGTCGCACCCGATGGCACAATAGAGCGGGCAAATAATACAGGAACCATGCTTGCAAAAGCACAAATGGACTTCCCAACCACTGCCAGCACCAGCCGTGACTACAAAGCCACTGCTCACTTTGCAGACTGCCCAACCATCGTTAAGACTAACTGGGGCGATGGTAATATCGACCAGTTTAACCAAGATGTCAGCAATAACCGCTGTCAAACGGACATCAAGCTCAGCCACCGTTATCAAAACGCTGGCGAGCAAACTATCCAAATGACCGCCATCATGGCAAATGGCAATCAATATATTAATAATAGTAAGGTGGTGGTGGAAAAAGGCGGTAAGGAAAGCTACTCCACACTGCCTGTGACAGGTATAACAAGTTGTGTAAATGGTACAAAAGGTATGCTTGAATGTAGCCTACAAGCTTTAGGTAGTGACTGGTATGGACTGGGTCAAGATGGCGAAATACAAGCAGGTCAGCCAATGAGCCATACTTTGTTACACCATAACGGCGAAACCTGTATTAAGGATAACGTTACAGGATTGGTATGGGAACGAAAAACCAGTGATGGTGGCTTAAGAGATAAAAATCATCGTTATACATGGTATAACTCTGCTCTTAAAAATAGTCCTGCAGGTTATGAGGATAGATATGATTATGAAGTAAAATATGACAATAACAAAATTATGTCTTATGGTGAAACTTGTAATTATAGCCTAGCTAAATGTAATACCCAAGCCTATATCGAAACCCTAAATAATACCAACTATTGTGGCTATAATGATTGGCGACTGCCACAAATGGAGGAGCTATCCAGTATTGTTGATTATTCAAAAGTATTATCAGATGAGGATAGACAAGCTGGTAAAAATATTTTTGCCAGTCCGCTATTTATAACGGCTGATTATGAGAAGGTTCAATCAACTTATGGTGGTAGTAGTATTTGGTCAAATGAGATGAACGCAGGTAGCAGGGTATGGGTTAAGGATTTTTTGTATAGGGGCGATGATAATACTATGGATAAACAGGATTATTTGTTTATTATTGCAGTACGCTAAAAGGAGATATAAAAATGAATATAAAATATGTGATGTTTTGTTTATTTACCAGTTTATTAAGTAGCGGTTATACATATGCTTATTGTCCGCATGATGTGGCAGTTACCAAACCTAATAGTAGATACCAAATTTTAACAAGTGGCTCAGAAGTATTGGATAAAAAAACCAATCTTATCTGGCAACGCTGTTCATTAGGATATACATGGAATGGTACAACTTGTAAGTATGATGAAAAAATAGGTGAAACCACATACACATGGCAGGAGGCGTTAAAAGCCAGTCAAGCATTAGGAAATGGCTATCGCCTACCTAATATTAAAGAGTTAGAAAGTTTGGCTGAACGTTCCTGTTCTCCCATGATTAATGAAAAAATGTTTCCAGATATTTCTATTATTCGTCTTGGTGGACATCGTTGGGTTCAGTTTTGGTCAAGTAGTGCAAGATTTACTTCCAAAAATTCAGGTCGAATGGCTTATTCTTTTGGCTATATAAGCTTGGGTGTTGGCAGTTCTTCACTAGCTCGCTTCAATTTTGTCAGACCTGTACGAGAGAATACTAATCCCCTGCTAAACTCCCCTTAATAGAGAAAATGTGCAGGATATAGCTCCCCTCCCTTTGGGACGTTAATCGATAACCACCCCCTGACCCCCTCCTTAAAAAGGAGGGGGGACATATCTTTTAGAATTTGGGAAGGGAGCTAGACTTTGAAACACAAGCACCATTTAAAAAGAACGTTCCCTCCCCTTGATTAAGGGGAGGGCTAGGGAGGGGTTTAACTTAGTAAATCAGAAAAAATATTGATGGAGGGGTTATATGACTCAAAAATTCGCCCCACCTAACCTCCCTTTTTTGGAATTTCTATTTAAAGCCAATTCTATAAAAAGCCCCTTGCAAGTCTAAAATTGCAGTACCTGCTTTGATAAATAGGCTTTAACGGCTCTCAGGGGGAGGAACTGCAACACTTTTAGAAATTATGCAGGATATAGCTCCCCGCCCTTTGGGAGGGGCTGGGGGAGGGAAAAGACGTAAAGCCATACTCGAAATGGGGAGGGAGTAAAAGAGTTAAGTTAGGCAAGCTCTAACTTAGCTTATTTAAATCTCTATTCCTCACCTTATCAATCAACTGATATGCAATCGTGCCTTTATCAGGAATTTTTGGCAAATTATCAACATCAAAAAATTTCGCATCACTCAGTTCTGCTTGCTCAATGACAATATTCCCTGCTTTATAATCGACAATAAAACCCATCATCAGATTGGACGGATAAGGCCAAGGCTGGCTGGCGATATAACGAATATTACTCACGGTTAATCCCACTTCTTCCTTTACCTCACGGTGTATGGCTTGCTCAAGGCTTTCACCCACTTCGACAAAACCAGCTATCAAGCCATACATTGGGCGTTGGTCGGGCTTGCTATGGCGGTGATGATGCGCCAGCAAAATTTGTGGTTGTTGGGTGGCAGGATTAGTACGAGTAATGGCGATAATCACACAAGGCTGAATACGTGGATATTGATGCAAATCACAGCTAGGACAGACCATAGCAGGTTCTCCGCTAGCATGGGGCTTTGCCTGTGTGCCACAACGACTACAAAATCGGGTTTCCTCTTGCCAACGCAGTAGTTGCATGGCATGAGTAATGGCAGTGACTTCATTAACAGCAAGCTGAGTTAATAACGCTCGATAAGGGATAAACTCTGCTTGAGAGTCCCAAGTTATGTCGTGCTTTTGGGCAAAGGTCGTGGTGATGGCGTGATTTACATGGGTTAAAGCTCCCATATCTTTAGCCCCTATTTGAGACAAATTGAGCGCTACGCTACCTTGTAGGGTTAAGGTAGTGAGGTCAGATAGCGATAGAATATAAGGGGTGTATCCTGTTTCAGTTGGCAGACATAAGATGTTATCTTGTTGCAGAATAAGGGAGGAAATGGACATAACAGTAGACCTAAAAAGAGGGTAATAAAATAGGCTGACATCAACAAGATGTCAGCCTATTGTCAGTTAGAGCGTCAGACATGTTAATCAAACTAAATGGCTTAATGATTGTGTAGCATGTCACTTATAAAAATTGTCACTTATAAATAAGCTTAGGCAGCCGCTAATAATTTATTTAAACTGTGATGACCAACCTTCATTGCATGTGTGCCAACAGGTTGTGTATTTTCTAGTCCTTGCAATTTATAATCTACAGCCATAAGTATATTGGCAATATAATTTAAGACTGATATCTCTATAATGCCATCGCTATTAGCGGCAACAACTGCGGGTAGATTGGTAGTCATAAAGTCGGTAAGCTTAGCAAGTAAATTTGCCGCATCTTTGAGTCCAAGAAAGCGCAGTGCACCAGATACTTGTTGTATTGCTTCTGAGCAGTCTTGGATACTGGCAAAATCTTTAGCATCGTTACTAGCAACGGCATAGGCATTAAAAGTTTGCTCAACATTGGCAAGGGCAACTCGACTTTGTTTAATCAATGTCTCATAAGCAGTATCTAGTTGATACAAAGAGATATGTGGGTCGTGTAGTGGTAAAGTGATTGCTCCTGGTGTGTGTGACTTTGCCATTTGGATTGCTGCATTTTCTGCAATCATCATCTCTGCTAGCAGTGTATCAAAATCTTCGGGTGTTGGTGTTTGCCAAGCTTCGACTTGTTTGGCAGCACCTGCTAAGGCACGACTGGCATTAGGTAAATCTAGTAAGGTCAGTACTGAACTTAAATGTGTTAATTTTTGTGCAATTTTTTGTGCATCACTATCAGAAGGATTGTGGTCATCAGCACGAGCAAAGGTATCTACTTGTTCTTTGATACTGCTAATCTCGGTTTGAATCAACTCATTTAAGGTATCAGTGACTTCACGGTTTGGTCCAAACAAGAAGCGTTTCATGGCAGCTATTTGTTGCTCGTCCAAACGATTGCCAACATATTGCTGTTTCAGACTTTGAGCCAGTTCATGTTCGCGCTGACAGGCAAGACTCACTAAATCAGCAAAGCGGCGGTCTGTGGCGGGCAGATAGTCATGAAACTGTTGCTCAAGATAAATAAGGGTACGTTTTTGTGGATTTGTCAAAGGCAATAAACTTGCTAAATCTTTGGTTGCGGCTGCGGCTGCTTGCCAAAATAGACAGTCAGATTGTTTAGCAGGTATGACACATGCTTGAGCCATACTCGATAATTTGAGTTTGTCTTGTTCACTCAGCACCCCATCTGTATTGGAGAGAGCAACCTCTAGACCCGCACGATATGCAGTGGATAGTAATTGAATATCTAGATTTAAGCGGCTAAGTGGCTGATAGTTTTGCTCAGGATTGGCGATAGAGATGCTAGAGTGACCATAGACACTAAAACTCTCTTCACTGACCAGTTCACGACCTGTAGACTGATTAATACGATTAATAACAGGAATTAATAGGCTTGGTTCTAGGGTTTCTTTGAGTAAAACAAATTCAATATAGCGACCTAAGGTCATCACACCTTCAGAGATGTCTAAAATAAGCTCATCATCCGTATTACCCTCTGTGTCATATAATCTTTGCAGACCTGCTGCAATTGCTGCTGCCAAATCGCTACCACCACACAATGAAATCAAATTAAGTACAGAAGTAATTTGCTGCAATACTTCTATCGAATCAAGTAATAAGGGTGCTTTTGATACATCATCATTAAACTGACTCAAGTTTTTTTCTGTGTTTTTTAAAGCAGTATCAATTTCATTGCGTAGTAAGTGTAATGAGGGTAAGTCAAAATTGGTCGTACTAATAGTATTTGACTTTTGAGCATTATTAGCGGATAGCATAGTGATCATTCCAATAAATATTATAAGATGAGTCTGTTGTCTGTTAAATCAGTGTTGATGTTATTTTGTATATGATGATAAGTCCAAATTTAATTATAGTCAAAAACTGGATAAAAAAAACCAAATAACTCTCTAAATATCAATCTATAAGAGAAAATTTATAAAAAATACATTAAGATTTATGCTTTAGCGAGCTTGCTTGGCAAATATATCTAACTCCATTTGCTGGCAAGCTCAGGATAATTCTCACTAAGCTTGTTTAACCAGTTTTGATGTGCTTCATCATCAGTGATTGAGTGAATCAGTTGATTGGCAAGATGTGCAAATGGCTTATGAGCACCTCCTGTATCACTCATATTCACTTCATCAATGGCCAAAGAGACCTGCCCACCAGTCATTGCTAAATATACTTCGGCGAGAATTTCAGCATCGAGCAATGCGCCGTGAAAAGTACGATCTTGTTTACCAACATTGAGCCTGCGTACTAGCGCATCTAGGGTGTTTTTTTGTCCTGGATATTGTTGTTTTGCCATGGTCAGTGAGTCGGTGACATGTACCTGTTGTACAAAATCTTTGAGTCCAACTTTATCAAACTCCATCGACAAAAAGCCCATATCAAAAGGGGCATTGTGAGCGATGATTTCAGCACCTGCCATAAAGTCATACAGTGGTTGTGCCACTTGTGCAAAAGTCGGTTTGTCAGCCAAAAATGCCTCAGAGATGCCATGAATACGGATCACTTCTTCATCCATACCCCGCTCAGGATTGATGTATACATGTAGCTTCTCACCCGTAAACTTGCGCCCGATCAGCTCTACAATGCCCACTTCAATGATGCGATGCCCTTTGTTTGGATCTAACCCTGTGGTTTCAGTATCCATAATCAATTGTCGGTCTGCTTCACCGTGATGTATTGGTTTTGGTAGGCGTGGACGAAAATTTGGATTGGCTCGGCTGGTGTCACCATCAAACTCGGGTAGCTCTTTTTGTTCTAATAAGCTGTCATCTTTTGCGTCTGTTATTGTGTCATCTATTATTTCAGCAGCCAAATCTTCTGCATCTAGCGCATCAAACCCTAAAATATCATTGGTTAGCCAGTCTTGTTCATCAACATGATAATTGTTATTTATACTATTGCTATTTTGGCTATGCTGTTGTGGCGTATTGTTTGTGCTAGAATTTGCCACTTGCGCAGCTCCTTGATTGGCAAGCTCATCTGCTTTTTCATTGCCTGCATGTCCTGCATGACCTTTGACCCAGTGCCAATCGACTTGACGAGACTGGCAAAGTGCATCTAATTGTTGCCATAACGCTTGATTGGCAACGGGTTTTTTACTGGCAGTCATCCAGCCTTTTTGTTTCCAGCCATGTATCCAAGAGGTAATGCCATCTTTGACGTAGCTAGAATCTGTCCAAATCTCTAGGCGCATATTTGTAGGGCTGTTTTGTAAGGCTTGAATTGCGCCCATCAGTTCCATACGATTGTTGGTGGTTTGTGGTTCACCGCCAAAAAGAGATTGTGTTTGTCCATCAGCAAATATCAAATAAGCACCCCAACCACCCACGCCAGGGTTGCCTTTACAAGCACCATCAGTAAAGGCAACCGTCGTATTTGGTTTGGCAGTGAGTACAGACATACAACCTCATCGAGTAAGAAATAGAGTAAAAAGAATTTTTTGCTTTGATTAGCAGCATATTATAGCAAAATAGTGTCTTGGTTTTTTAGCTGATTTTTTATTAGCACAGTAGGAGGATTTGTTAGTTATCTCTGTTGTATCAGTTACATCTGCTGGCTAAAAACAGGCAAAAAAATTTGCTAAAATATAGCACATACTGATATACAAATATTCCCTTACTCTTTGTCACACTCATATTGGAAATATAATGCCCCATCATAAGGTAGCTAATTTGTCTAAAGTCCATAATAAGCTTTATCATAAACATCATCAATACGCTTTAAACCTGTTTGTTGTGGTATTGGTCACTATGGGGCTAGTGAGTTGTGAGCAGACAAATAATAATAATATCACTAATGAGCCAGTCACTATAAAAGAAGCTGATTTTGATGCATTTGCAGGTTGTTATACTGTAACCTATGGAGAGCCTGCACAGATTAAAATCAGCAAGCAGGCAGATGGTTGGGTGATGCAGATGAAAGAGCCTGCCAGAAAAAACCGAGTATGGGATATGCCAGAACCACTACAAGAGGTTGATAAGCGTCAGATTGGGCAGTATTTTTCGATTGATGGACAGCATGTGACCGCGATGATTGGTAGACCAGATAGAGTATTGGTATTAGCGCATGTTACTGAGGCGTATACCAATATTGATCCACTGCTTGATAGCCAGTATTTGGCATATATTTATCAAGGTGCAAATACCATTTATAAAGTACCTTGTGATAATACCAATACTGATATTGTAGCAAATCCACATGCCAATATTATTATTGAACAAGTTACGCCTAGTAATGAGGCTGATACGATGGATAAGACCAATTCGCTAAAATAACTGATAATTGATCGCTGTCAAACTTATTTAGCTGGCTAAATATAGATACTAAAGAGTAGACACTAAAGCCAATCAAAAAATATCACTGATAAGTAAGGATAAGGTGTGGGATTTTTAAATTATTTATTATTAGGTACATTAGCATTTGCTTCAGGGTGGGCAATACGTGTGTATGTATTGGCTAAAAAGCCAGACCCAAAAAGACCTTATAGCCTAAAACATCCTGTTATTTTATCTTATTTGGCAATATTTTTTGCCATTATGTTACTGGTATCTTGGTTAATAGGAAAGTATTTATTAGGTCATGAGCATTTAGATGTGCCATTTGTGTTAGTGAATTCTGCGGTGGCAACCTTTGTATTCTCGTTTGGTATTAGCCCCGATTTAGCAGGCTATGATGTGCCTGATTGAGCCTATATTTGGTATCAGATGACTAACTTCTAATACTCCACTCTCAACTTGTTTTTCTAATCTGATTTTACTAGCGTCAAAAGAAGTTGAGAGTGAGGTTTCTAATAGTCAAAACCGTCTTTATTAAAACCAAAGGGCGGTTTATTTTTTTTGTATCAATAAAGTTGTGTTCATTGTCTAAATAGGATTTGTTATGAAAATTTTTGATAAACAGCAAACCATTGCTGCCATGCCTTATGATGCTTTAATTGAAGCCATTTGGCAGATGTTTAAACAAGGCTGTGTGGTACCACGTCGTCATATTCATTCTATTGATAGTGATGATGCAGGTTCGACATTGCTGATTATGCCTGCATGGCAAAAAAATCATTATCTTGGCATTAAACAAGTCACTATTTATCCTGAAAATAGTAAAAAATTTGGCATTGCAGGGCTGTTTTCAACTTATACCCTATTTGATGCAAAAAATGGTATGCCCGTTGCTGTTATTGATGGTGATGCCATTACTTGTCGGCGAACCGTCGCTGCATCGGCTCTAGCTGCCAAATTCTTAGCGCGTAAACAGTCTAAGAAATTGCTGATTGTGGGTGCAGGCAATGTTGCTCGTGAACTTGCTTTTGCTTATGCTGAGGTGTTTGAGTTATCAACCATTGAGGTGTGGAATATCACTTATGAGCGTGCAGTTAATCTTGCCAATGAATTGCAAGCCAAAGGTTTTTCTGCTGTAGCAGTTAAGGATCTGAAAGAGGCTGTTAGTCGTAGTGATATTGTTAGTTGTGCCACATTATCGACTGATGCCTTGATACGACGAGAATGGGTTAAAAAGGGCACACATATCGATTTAATTGGTAGCTTTAAACCTAATATGCGTGAAACAGATGATGCCATGTTTGCAGACACTTGTGTATTTGTAGACACAAGCGAGGCTTTAGACAAAGCGGGTGACTTACTCTCACCTATGGCAGCAGGTGTATTAAACCGTGATGAGGTGAAAGCAGATCTAGAAGCATTATGCCAAGGTAAACACCAAGGTCGCCTACATGATGAGGAGATAACAGTCTATAAAGCGGTAGGCACAGCGATGGAAGATTTGGCAGCGGCTATTTTAGTATATGAAAATAGTACATCATAAACATCAATAAAAAAGGCTTCCAATTGCTTGGAAGCCTTTTAGTATATGGTACCCGGAGCCGGACTTGAACCGGCACGCTATTTCTAGCGAGGGATTTTAAATCCCTTGTGTCTACCAATTTCACCACCCGGGCAAAACTTGTGTTATCAACTTTGTTTGATAGTGTTGATAAGTGAGGCGTATTATAATGCGTTATAAAAATAAAGCAAGTAATAACATCACAATAGATTAAAAATCTTTTTTTAACCACATCAAACATATTGATGATAAAAACTGGAGGCTGGAGCCGGAATCGAACCGGCGATCATGGAGTTGCAGTCCAGTGCATTACCACTTTGCTATCCAGCCAATTAAGGCTGACTATATTAACAAACTGATTATAAATTACAAGCAGTTTTTTTAATTATATGGTAAAAATAAAATTTTTTTTTGCAACAAGCGCTATCTGTCCTCAGAATCGCCATAATTTGATATGATGACAGACAAGTATGGATATTTTTTACAATAGCATATCCACTTGAATTGAAATAATCTTTAGTCAAACCATAGGGGAGAGATATGTCAGCCATTAAGCTAGATGGTAAAGCCTTAGCCAAGCAAATAGAGCAGGATTTAAGTACGCGCGTACAAGCGATTATTGACAAAACAGGGCGTACACCCATATTAGCCACCATATTAGTGGGTGATGATCCTGCCTCAGCGACGTATGTGCGTATGAAAGGCAATGCCTGTCGCCGTGTGGGCATGGAATCAATCAAAGTAGAAATGCCTAGTGCAACCACCACCGACGAGCTACTAGCCAAGATAGAAGAGCTGAATAACAATCCTGATGTACATGGTATTTTGCTGCAACATCCTGTGCCCAGCCAAATTGATGAGCGGGCGTGTTTTGATGCCATTGCCCTCGAAAAAGATGTTGATGGCGTCACTTGTCTTGGGTTTGGGCGTATGAGTATGGATGAGCCTGCCTACGGTTCGTGTACTCCGCAAGGTATCATGCATTTGTTGAATCATTATGACATTGAATTGGCTGGTAAAGATGCGGTAGTTGTTGGACGTAGTGCTATTTTAGGCAAACCAATGGCACAAATGCTGCTCAATGCCAACTGTACAGTAACCATCTGTCATTCAAAAACGCAAAATTTGGCAGTGCATGTCGGTCGTGCTGATATTGTGGTAGGGGCAGTGGGCGTCGCCGAGCTGATCAAAAAAGAGTGGATTAAACAGGGCGCAGTGGTGGTGGATGCAGGCTTTCATCCGACTGATGATGGTGGTGTTGGTGACATTGAGCTGGCAGGCATTGAAGAGATTGCCAGTGCTTATACCCCTGTACCAGGTGGGGTTGGACCAATGACCATTAATACGCTGATTCGGCAAACGGTTGAAGCAGCAGAAAAAGCAGCAGGTTAAATATTCTGCCAATTGGTAATGAATAGGTTTTCACCATTTAGGAAATTTAATGAAAATTTTGCATTATAACGCATTAAATGGGCAAGAAATTCCCAATTATGACAAAGTATGTCAAGCCATTGCTGATGATGATTTTGGGCGTGCTGATGTCAAAAAAATTGGTGAAAACCTATATCGTGCCAAACTCAATCGTCAAGATCGGCTATTATTTGCCTTATATCAATATCAAAGCCAAACCTATGCGTTAATGCTAGAGTGGATAAAAAATCATGACTATGCGTCCTCTCGTTTTTTGAATCGAGGCGCACGTATTGATGAAGATTTGATTGAGGTGGTAAAAACGGTACCTGATACCAAGCAAGAATTGACCTATGTCAATCCAACCCACCAAGATTTCGCATGGCTGGGCAAATGTATCTCATTTGATGATGTGCAATACTCCATATATCAAAGTGCTGCACCTTTGGTAATTATTGGCTCAGCTGGTAGTGGCAAAACCGCTTTAATGCTCGAAAAAATCAAACGAATAAAAGGGAAGGTATTATATGTCAGTCTGTCGGCATATTTAGTCAAAAATGCTCAAGATTTATACCACAGCAATCATTATAGCAATGATGCCCAGCAAGTTGATTTTTTTAGTTATCAAGAATTACTAGAAAGTATTCATATACCATCGGGTAACCCTGTAGATTTTACGGTGTTTAGAAGCTGGTTTTTGCGTCACAGACAAGGCAGTGGTATTGATGATGCCCATAAGCTGTTTGAAGAGTTTCGGGGTGTATTGACCAGTACTGATATTGACCATGGTTATCTGTCTTATGAAGATTACCACAATCTAGGTATTCGTGAGTCTATTTATCTAGACAAAGAGCGGGAACAAGTATATCAATTATTTGAAAAATATTTAAAATTTGTTGGAATTACCAACACGCATCAAGACAGTACAAATAATGATATTGAGCGTGATGACGACCAGTATTACGATACCAATTTGGTGAGTCATGTTTGGCTTAACAAATTACAACCTACCTATGACTTTGTGGTGGTGGATGAAGTACAAGACTTTACCAACATCCAGTTGTATCTTATCTTGAGATTGCTTAGACAAAGTGGGCAGTTTTTGTTGTGTGGTGATGCCAATCAAATTGTGCATCCCAACTTTTTTTCGTGGAAAAAAGTAAAATCCCTTTTTTATCAGCAAAATGAGCTGCAAGGCGGCGATGAGTTGATTCGCATTTTGCATACCAATTATCGTAATGCCCCAGAAGTCACCAATATAGCCAATCGAATTTTGCAATTAAAAAATCTACGTTTTGGCTCGATAGATAAAGAAAGCCATTACTTAGTTAATAGTAATGGACAAGTACAGGGTCAAGCCTTGTTGTGGCAAGATAAGCCAGAATTATTGCAACAACTGAACCAAAAAACCCATAGATCTACCCAATATGCGGTGATTGTTTTACATGATAGTCAAAAAACAGCGGCAAAAAAATATTTTAATACTCCATTAATCTTCTCTATCCAAGAAGCAAAAGGGTTGGAGTATGAAAATGTTATTTTATATAATTTTGTTAGTGTAGAACAAACCCGATTTTCACACATTAGTGAAGGAATTGAGCCTCAAGAATTAGATGGTAAAGAATTAAATTATAGCCGTAATAAAGATAAAGCGGATAAATCACTTGAGGTGTATAAATTTTATATCAATGCCTTATATGTGGCATTAACACGGGCGATAAAAAATGTTTATTGGATAGAAAAAAATCATCAACATCCGTTATTTAATCTATTAAAAGTATCATTGACTCAAACAGAAAACTTAGATATCCAAGACAATGCTTCAAGTATTGAAGAGTGGCAATTAGAAGCACAAAAACTTGCCATGCAAGGTAAAACAGAACAAGCTGAACAGATTTGTCACGATTTATTACAACAACAAAAGGCAGATTGGATTGTTTATGATACAAAAAAACGGGATGATTTGCTAAAAAGAGCAGTGGTGCAACAAGAAAAGAAAGCGGGTATTGAATTATTAGAATATGCCCAAGTTTATGATAACTTAAATTACTATCATCTACTCAAAGTAATGGGATTAAAAGCAGCACAACGCCCCATGTATTTTAGTCATAAAAATTTATTACACAAACATTTTTATATTTATAGTAGTAATAATACCAATAATATTGAGAAAAAAGTGGATCAATACGGTATAGAATATCGTAATATGTTTAATCGTACCCCAGTTATGAATGCCGTCTGGGTAGGTAATGCCGCGTTAGTGACTCGGTTGGTGCAAAGAGGCGCTGACATAGATGCCGTCGATAATCAAAATAATAATGCGTTGCAAATTGCCTTAAAAAACTCGGTTGTTAGTTTGCGGGATAAAAAAGAGCATGATGAAAATTATCTAGAGGGAAAAATTAAATATGCTCAATATATCTTGCCAGAAATCTATGATGATATTGCCCCTGCCAGTATCAGTTTGCAAATTAAAGGGCAGTTGGTGAAATTAGAACAGCATTTAATGGAATACTTATTGGTTCATCTGATGCTAGTAATGCTGCCTAATAAAGTTTTTCAGATAACTAAGAATAAACAATATTTTTGTCCTGTATTTACCACTGCTGATATATTACAAGCAATTAAATATATTCCGAGCAGTATTCTACCAGAATATCGGCGCAAGCGAGCTTATATTGGTAGTGTGTTATCAAAAAATGAGGCTTCACGAGATGAGCTTTACAATCGGCGTTTATTTTATCGAGTCAATCGTGGAGAATATATCCTCTATCCAAAAATGAAAATAAAAATTAAAGATAAATGGGTGTCGATTATTGATATTGAAGACTATCATATAGCAGATAAAGAAATTTACAAAAAAATGTTATGGATGAATATTTATGATAAACATTTACTTGCTATGTTATTAAATGCAAATATAAAAGGACTTAAGACAGACATGCCAGTTTAGCCATAGATTGTATGTTTCAATATTGTAAACGTTATTGTATATTTGGGTTAGCCATTAGCTATTACAATTAGCCACTTGATAGTGGTTAACTATGACAGACTACCTTTACAGCCAGCCCGACTTTTTAAATTGATGGTATAAAATAGCACACACCGTCACGATGATGACTAGAATTAAAAAATAACCATACTTCCAGTGCAGCTCAGGCATATTATCAAAGTTCATGCCATAAATACCTGCCACTGCCGTTGGCACAGCCAAAATCCCCGCCCAAGCAGCCAATTTGCGCACCACCTCGTTCTGCCCCATGTTCACCATTGCCATATAAGTATCCATCGCCACACTGAGCATCTCATTTAGCCCATTGACTGCATCCATCGCCCGCAGCAGATGGTCATTGACATCGCGGAAATATGGTTTAGAGGCGTTGGGGAATGCTGCTACTAACTCATTTTTTTTATGATTGATAAAAAAATTACAAATATCTTGTACTGGTAGCATCACCGCGCGCATGTGTACCAACTGTGATTTTAATTCATACAAACTTTTGAGCGTCTCTTTACTAAATTCATAAGAAAAAATATTGCGCTCCTGCTCACGCAAATAGCTACCAAGCCTATCAGTAATTGGCAAATAATTATCCACAATAAAATCCAAAATCGCATGTAGAACAAAAATAGGACCTAAGCGCAATTTTTCAGGATGGAGATGGCAATGATGCCGCACCGCTTGATAAGAATGGGACGCACCTGAGCGAATGGTAATGATATAGTTTTTACCCATAAACATTGCTGTTGTACCATAACAAATCACATTGCCATCCAGCTTTGCTGTGCGTACCACCACAAATATCGTCTCGTTGCCATAGCTTTCTACCTTGGCACGCTGGTGGTCGGTAAATGCATCCTCAATCGCAAGCTCATGCAAATCAAACGCCTTTTGTACCTCGGAGACTGTTTCAAGACTTGGATTATGCAGTCCTAGCCAAATAAACTGATTATTATTGGTTAGCGTCTTACTCACCTCATCAAGCCCAATCTGCTCTAAATGCTTACCAGTCTTACGTGAATAAGAATAGCAATTAATCATCTCGTCCTTGCCAGATTGGTGTATCTCTTCTAGACGATCAGCTTTTGGGTCATATATAGGCAACATGTCATAACTGGGCTCTTCACCCCCCTCGATATCACCATAAAGAAAACTATTATCTGCCATCAAATGCGAATGTCTGGCTGCCAAATGCTTATGGCTACTTTGTGTACTCATTGCCGTTGGCGTATTTTTCGCCTCCGTTAGACTCAAATCCCCCTTATCTGAACTGGTAGAACCTGACATAATCTAACCCCTAAAAATAGTTACAGTCTCATATCTAAACGAATGTCTAAAATGCACAATCTACTTTCTACTTTGATAGGCATCGGCTCAAGCGGTGATGGATTGAGCGATTTATATGGTTTGCTTGTTCTTGTTAAAGGGCAAACTCTTTTAGCGTCTCTAAATCGACCAAATTTAGCAAACTTTCATGACATGCTTCAAGTTTGAGTGGGGGTGCAACCCCATGATTATAAGCTTCCACCCAACGTAGTGCACACAAGCACCAATAATCCCCAGGTTGCAAACCACCAAAGCCAAACTCAGGAATTGGTGTAATCAAATCATTGCCACGAGCAGCAGAAAAGTTTAAAAATTCACTGGTCATCTTAGCGCATACTGTGTGTTGCCCCGCATCACGCGCACCTGTATGACAAAAACCATTGCGAAAATAGCCCGTTAAAGGCGCAAAACAACAACTGGCAAGATTGCCACCTAACACATTGCGTTGATTAAATTCAGGATCGGGTAAATTGTGACTCATAACAAATACTCGCAACAAAAAAGGAGGATAACCCAAGTAATATGCCATCTGTGCATATTGATATGTGTTATTTTAACTTGATAAAATGAAGTGGATAAAACTGACCGCAAAATAGTAACATATCCTACCCTTACATGGGATGCTTTGCATAGGTTTTATATGTATAACGTCATTTTAAAGGGGTATGAGGTTAATAAGCGTTAACGGTTAAGTCAGCATCAAGTGAAATAGAAATTGAAACGTAACTATAAAACTAGCAACAAACGCATCAAAATATTGCCTAACCCTATGACAAAAACCTTGTCTATGCTAGACTAAATAATAAGAGTGCTTCACTAATATAGCTAATATAGTCTGCCTACGATAAATCCACCACGGTGTTAGCTACGCTTACTGTGCGACTTGTACTATCTGCGCTTGCTTGCCTTGTGGTGGCATTATATTAGATTGACGATAGCAATGGTGGCAAAATAGTTTGAAAATTATACTGCCCTGAATAAATGACAGCTCTATGTTCTTATCATAATTTAGCCACTAAATAAAAAAGAGGGCGGAGATGAGAACAAACATTAAGATATTTAGGCATCATCCATGTCAATGATGTTTATAATAATATTTTACTCACAGTTTTTCTTACATACTTTATTTTACTAATAACGCTTTGGTGTTCATACTGTTGCCCATTTCTATGAGAAATGACAGAGTATAACCACACCAAACAAGGATTGATTGTGTCTGATTTTTCCGATTCATCGAATACCAATACGCCAATACCAACTGTGCCGACTACCCATTTGACTGCTGTATCTGATACTGCCAATATTTGGTTATTACCCGATGGGGTGACAGATTTGCTATCAGATGAAGCGCAAAAGCAAGAAATGCTACGTTATAAGCTCACCCAGCGACTTGTACGCCATGGTTATGAGTTGTTATGCCCACCGATGATTGAATATACCGAATCATTACTTAATAATGCGTCAGAAGACCTAAAACGGCAAACCTTTAAAATCATCGACCAGCTCACAGGTAGGCTCATGGGAGTGCGGGCGGATATTACCCCACAAATCTTGCGTATTGATGCGCATTTAAATCAGCATCAAGATAGTCAGCACATTGCCCGTTATTGCTATGCAGGTCATGTGATTCATACTTTGCCAAGTGGACTATTTGGCTCACGCACACCGCTACAATTGGGTGCAGAGATTTTTGGTTGTGCCAATATTAGTGCGGATATAGAGCTATTAGATGTGCTGATAGCATTATTTGATAGTGTCGATATTCAAGCGACTTTGCATGTGGATATTGGGCAAGTGGCGATTTTTAAACGCTTGTGCCAATTAGCCAATCTAAGCGAGGGTAACGCCCAGCATATGATGAGTTTGTATGCCAATAAAGCCTTGCCTGAGCTAAAAGATTTTTGCCAACCATTACCACTTGGTGCTGATTTTTATGCGTTGGCTGCGCAAGGGCACGACATGACATTATTACGTAGTACGCTGTCTGCTACGGTACAACAAGATAGTATCATTACCGCAGCGATGGACGAGATCAGCCATATCAAACAGCATCTTGAGCAAACGTGGCAATGTCAGGTAAGTATTGATATCACTGAATTATCAGGTTATCACTATCATACGGGGCTGGTGTTTAATGTCTATCTCAACAATGAGTCACAGCCTGTTGCTCGTGGTGGACATTTTGAGGGTATGGTGATTAGCAGTCCACAAGCTATGCAAATACAATCCCAAACCCCTCGTCCTGCCACAGGATTTAGTCTAGATTTAACCCGTCTCCAAAACTATATAGACTTGCCAATACAGTCATTGGTGGTGGTGGATTATGAAAGTTATCAAAGCCTAGCTGATGATGTAAATAGCGAAAAAGCCAAACGCCTACAAGCGAAGATAGACGAGCTACGTGGCGAGTACAAATTTAGAGTGGTTAAGCCCTTAAGTGCTGAAGATAGTCAAGCTGATATGACTCATCGTTTAATATGGGTAGAGGGTGATTGGCAGCTAGAAGCCAAATAAGTCCAAATAAGTTCAGTCTAATTTTTATTTATTCTAATTTTTATTCATTTATAACCGTTTATTTATAACTCATAAGGAACAATCATGGGAAAGAATGTTATCGTTTTAGGTAGTCAATGGGGAGACGAGGGTAAAGGTAAAATCGTTGATCTGCTGACTGAAAAAGCCTCTGCCGTCGCTCGTTTTCAAGGTGGACACAATGCGGGGCATACCTTAGTTGTCGATGGCGAAAAAACTGTGTTGCATTTGATTCCATCAGGTATCTTGCGTGAAGGCGTGACCTGCTTTATCGGTAATGGCGTGGTGCTTGCTCCTGATGCACTATTAGAAGAGATTGCTGATCTTGAAGGTAAAGGCGTACCTGTACGTGAGCGTCTGCGTATTTCACCAAACTGTCCCTTAATTCTGCCTTATCATGTGGCACTGGATCAAGCACGTGAGAAAAAACGCGGCACAGGTAAAATTGGCACAACAGGACGTGGTATTGGTCCTGCTTATGAAGATAAAGTGGCTCGTCGGGCGATTAAATTGGCAGACTTGTTCCGTCCAGACTTAGAAGAAAAATTGCGTAACTTGATTGAATATCATAACTTCCAGTTAACACAATATTATAAAGTCGATGCCATTGATTTTGATGAAACTTTTGCATTGTGTCAACAATGGAAATCTGAGCTTATTGAGCTTGTCACCGATGTTGCCGAAGGTTTAGACCAATTGCGCCGTGCAGGTAAAAACTTAATGTTTGAAGGCGCACAAGGCACATTACTAGATATTGACCATGGTACGTATCCTTTTGTCACCAGCTCTAGCACCACAGCAGGTGGGGTTTCTACTGGTACAGGTATTGGACCTTTGTACTTAGATTATGTATTGGGCATCACCAAAGCTTATACCACTCGTGTGGGCTCAGGGCCTTTCCCAACTGAGCTGTTTGATGATGTGGGTGCACACCTTGCCAAAGTTGGACATGAATTTGGCGCAACCACAGGGCGTGCGCGTCGTTGTGGTTGGTTTGATGCCGAAAGCTTGCGTCGTGCGGTGGTGTTAAATTCACTATCGGGCATCTGTTTAACCAAGCTAGATGTGTTAGATGGCTTAGATGAGATTCGCATTGGCGTGGGCTATGAGTTGCCTGAGACTGAGTGTGCAGGGGCGCATGATGGCGAGTTTTATGAGTCAGTAACACCAAAATATGAGACATTGGCAGGCTGGAGTGAATCGACTGTTGGTATCACCAATTATGATGATCTACCAGAAAATGCCAAAGCGTATATTAAGCGCATTGAGCAGTTGATTGATTGCCCAGTAGATATCATCTCTACTGGCCCTGACCGTGATGAAACCATTGTATTACGTGATCCGTATGATGCGTAAAATGTTATCTTAAAATAAGATAAATGAAAAAAAGAACGGCATATTTGTCGTTCTTTTTTATATGTGTTAGGGTCAGTTTTATTCCCTAAGATTTTTAATAGAGAAAATTAGAAAAAGGAGTAGGTTGATGGATAAAGTATACTTAGAGGACTTAAAAGTAGGCGACACATGGACAAGCCGTGAAGTAGTGATGACTGCCGATAGCATCAAAGCCTTCGCCAAAGATTACGACCCTCAGCCTTTTCATTTAGATGAAGATGCTGCAAAAGATACTTTCTTTCAAGGCTTGGCTGCCAGTGGTTGGCATACGGCATGTATCACCATGCGCTTATTGGTAGAGATGCTGCCACTTGCCGATGGACTCATTGGCGCAGAAGCAAATCTACGCTGGCCTGCACCAACAAGACCTGATGATACACTGCATGTCGTGGCAAAAATCACCGATATCAAGCCATCTCGCTCTAAGCCAGACCGTGCTATCGTCAGTTGGCAAATAGACACCTTAAATCAAAATGGTGATTGTGCGCAAAGCTTTGGTTGTAAAATGTTGGTATTTCGCCGTCAGCAATCCTAAAATATCTATCACTTATCATTTATTAATAGATGATGAATAATACAAGCAGCATACGCAATAACAGGCAAACTCCATGTTACAACTCACCTTTTTGGGAACATCTGCAGGCTTACCTACCAAACATCGTAATGTCACAGGTTTAGCCGTTGAATGTGTCAATCACTATTTGGCAGGGGATAAACAAAACAGTAAGCACAAACGCCCGTGGGTATTAATTGATTGTGGCGAAGGGACACAGCATCAGTTATTACACACCAAGCTATCATTGCACCAGCTTACTGCAATTTGTATTACTCACATGCATGGAGACCATTGCTATGGATTGGCAGGTTTGCTGGCAAGTATGGCAATGGGAGGGCGCAAAACCGAGCTGACCTTAATTGCGCCACTTGCCATGAGCAAGCTACTTGACACCCTCACTATTACTACTGAGTTATATTTTCCGTTTAACATTGAGTTTATTGCCATTGAGACTTTGCTAGACAGTCAAAATGGACAAATAGATTTCCATTTTTCTGACCAGCATCAGCTTCATATCCAAGTTACCAAACTATCACACCGTACCCCAGCTTATGCGTTTAGCCTGACTCAAAGCCTAACGCAGCGCAAGCTTGACCATCAAGCCTTAGCACAAGCGAATGTCCCCGCAGGACCTTTATGGGGCAAAATCCAACAAGGCGAGGACATTAGTATAGATGGTCGCACTTTATCTGCCGACACTCTAAGCCATATCCATACCCAAAGCATCAAAATCATCATCGCAGGTGATAACGACACTCCAGAGCTACTTAGCAAGGCTTGCGATAATGCTACCTTATTGGTTCATGAAGCGACTTATACGCAAGCTGTTCTTGAGCGAATCCAACATAAGCAGCAAACAGGACAAATGGCAATCGACCCGATGCACAGTAGCGTCCAATCCATCGCTCAATTTGCACAAAGTGTTGAGTTACCCAATCTGATTTTGACTCACTTTAGCGCCCGCTATCAGCCTTACGAAGATACCGACAGTGATACAGCCAACATGGCACACATTCGGGCTGAGGCAACTGCGTATTATCATGGCAACCTGTGGCTTGCCAAAGACTTTGCTAGCTATCGTGTTGATGATAATGGAGTAAAACTTATTTCATCTCCAGAACCTGTAGCTCATAAGTCTTGATGAGTGTTATTTTGTTCATCACAGTATAATTTGCATAAAAATTGAATCATCAGTAGCCAATCCTGCTGTCCGCTTGTATCTACTCAGTTAGGCGGGGCAGTGACACAGTTTGCTGTGTTGCTGTTGCCTCGACACCATCGCAAAACTTAGTCACTGCAACCCGCCCAGCCGAGTAGTATACCGCTACCATCAGGGCTAGCGGTCACATCGGCTATCTATTTTATATTTATCGTTGTTCAGGGTTTAGCATGTTTTACGAACAGTAGTAGTTAGGTAAATGGTGCTTGGAATGTACCTTACGAACTGATATTTAAAAATGGAAAATAGGAGGTGCGATAATGATCGACAAATTAGATATTTACGCTCAAGCAGAAATTGGAAAATCGTTAGCAGGGTTTCAACTTGGTTCAAAGTTAGAGTTATATCTACCTTATATACATGAAACAATTGATGGTAAACAATTAGGATGGAATATAAATATCCCAGCTAATAATGAAGGTATTCTACTTTATGAATGGACAGCGTCATATGGGAGTGGTTATTCTATCTTCATCAAAAAGCCAAAAATAGAGTTGCTTTTTACGGATAAAGGAAATTTAAGTCATATTATTGTAGGACAAGGATATAAAGGAGAAATATTTGATGGCGTTAAAATTGGAGATAAGCTAGCTGATATAAAGCACGATTTAGTTGTAGATAATACTGAGCCACTACATTACTTATCAGATGGTCAAGGTGGAATAATTAGGGGAATTTATTATGCAGCAGGTGGTTTAGAATTAGCAGATGATCCTGATGCGATTATTGAAACTGTTTGTGTCTATAGTCAATTCAAGATAATACTGTTATAAGGAAAACGAGTGATGGTGTACAAGTAGTACTGCGAGCGAGTTTGACGACATAACAGTTTTGTATTGAGCCGACTATATGATGATAATCTTGATTAAACATTTTTTAGTAGTATGAATAAAGTATGAGCTATATCAGGAGGCTACTTGATAAGCATGCCACTGCAACCATCATCAGCCAGTTTAGGCATGAGAGAATCTAGACAGGTTTGGTTTGATTATTATCGTCAAGTCGCTTGAGTAAACTCTCTCAATTTGAGGTCTACAGTTTTGACAGCAGGGATCATTAAGGTGGTTTAAAATGTATTCAATTATGGTAGCTTTTAAAGAAACCAAAAGCCTTGAGTTTATAATTGGTTCTGCTATGTCCTTAAGCTTTATATATCAGCCTGCTAAAACTTTGAAACTTGATGTTATATTAATGATAGATGAAGATAAATATATTACCAAAATTAGTGACATAGATAGCTTTAAAAAAGAGATATATCAATTATATGATTTTTGGATAAATCCTGATTTTAAGATAAATAACTTAAGACCAATGGAGATTTTTATAAAAGAGTTGGAGGTTTTTTGTATAAAAGTAAACTCAATACCATCTAATGAAATAGATTATATAACTTTGTTTTAGTGTGACACTAATTATCTAGCCATTAAGTAGTTAATGATAATTATTATTAACTATCTAGTAGGTATTTGAAGGAACAGCATCTGATGATTTGCTTAACCTACTTGAGAATGCAAACATACCTTGTAAATTTATTGATAAATAGGAAAACAGTATGAGCAAGAAGATGGTAAATAAAGAAGAAGCATTTGATTTATTTCAGTATTGGCTTATGGATAGTCCTGACGCAATAGAAAGAATGATGGATAGACTGTCAGCAGAAGTCAAAAATCAGCTTGATTATTCTGTTGAATCATTGGATGTTTTAGAAGCCTATCTACTAAGTCAGTATGCTAGTATTGATGAAATCAAACAAGAACCACCTGACATATTAAATGGTTACGCTATTTATGTGGGTGATACGTTTAGAAAAGTAGCAAAGTCTCTAACTAAAAGAGAGCCTATTAAATGGACTATTGAGTTAGATGATACAGATAACGCTTATTATAATATCCCCATTATAAGATTAGGTGCTTACGTTAAGTGCCCACTGACACTTGTCACGTCTAGTTTGGATAGAAGACGTGGAAATTATATTTCTACCATTTTAAAGAATTTTCTCGAGGACTCATAAAAAATATGATTTGAAAGAGTTTAACTAATTGGCTTACCGATAAGCCATTGGTTACTTAAGCCAACTTAAAACCTATACATTTGTTACCAACTTTATAGATTATTATGTCTAACAAGCCCCCTACCAATTAATACTGATAGGGGGCTTGTTCGTGATAGCATCATAAATTTATTTTAATATCTATTTTAAAAAATTACTTCAGCACCTTAAGCCCTGCTGTATTTGTCCGTTTTGGTTTTTTATCAGCCGTCGCAGGTTTATCAGATTCTTCTGGTTGATAGTGGTCGTATTCATTGGGGTCAAAGAACATGCCTTGTGAATTTTCCCTAGCATATATGCCCATAACTGCCTGCATCGGTATCCACAAATCACGAGAAACGCCACCAAAGCGCGCGCTAAAGCTAATATATTCATTATCCATGTACATATTGCCTGTTGCACGACTGGCGATATTAAGCACGATACGTCCATCTTGTATGTGTTCAGTGGGAACAACCACATTATCAATGGTTGTATTGACCATTAGGTAAGGGGTCAGGTTATTATCTTCAATCCATTCATAAATCGCACGCACCATATAAGGGCGAGTAGGGGGTAATGATAAGTCTTGTTCAGACATGGTGAGTTTCCTTATTTAAAATGATGTAGAAAATGGATAATTTTAGAGTCAACTATAAAACAAATAACTATTTAATCACCATCATCAGTAGTTAAAAATAATGGTAAGTAATTTTTAATAGTAGTTTCAAGGTAAAATTATACCACTACCTTTAGCAATGCTTAGCTGAAAGCTTTGGCGTTCAAATATGCGCTGTTGATATTCTACCAAAGCTCGGCAAAGATGACTGGGTAGCTCAATCTCCATATTACCTAAATTATATAACAGTGGTGAAAGTAGGACGTCACACCAGCCATAGTTATCTGCCATAAAGTAGCTGAATTGTGCAAACAATGGTGACAGCGTTAATAAAGTATCACTTAAGCGTTTACGAGCAATGGCAGCTTGTTTTTCATTGATGCTATCGGCGTGAGTCAATAATATGCGCCCCAGCTTTATCCAATCATTTTGAATCCGCCAAGCCAATTGCCGATGTTCGGCGCGTTTTTTGGGTGTATCGGGTAGCAGTTTATAACCATGATAACGGTCTTCAAGATACTCAAAGATGACATTGATTTCATACAATGAAAAATCACGATGCACCAATACAGGTAAAGTATTATAGGGGTTTAATTCTGCCAAATCTTCAGGGCGTTCACTGTCTAATAATGATAAGTAGTGGGGGAGTTTTTTTTCTGCTAGTAATAGACGCACCACATGGCTGTCGTATGCATTATCAGCATACAATATGAGTTGACTGTCAGGAATGTCGTTTGGGTCAATCATAAAAGGCAATATCTAAAATGATTATTAATCAAGCATCGTAACCAAAGTTGTGACGATTAGCAATAGGGACTTGTAGAATATGGTAATTGCTGGTTATCAGAAGTAATTATACAACATCTCACCAAAACTGCTTGATAAAAGAAATAGCATAAAAAAAGGCGATGAATGCATCGCCTTTTTTGTTATTGCTATATTATATTTTTAATACTCAGTATTAATCTACATCTTTCCAGAATTCTTTATTGAGTAAGTATACTGGAATGAATAAGGCAGCTAAGAATAATAATACATAGAAGCCATAGGTTTGGCGATCATGACGAGCAGGTTCACCCATCCAAGTCATAAAGTTAACTAAGTCACCAACACGGCTACGGTATTCTTCTTCACTAAGCTGAGTTTGCAAATTGTGCAGTACATGCGGCATGGCAGCATTATGTAGTACTAAGTTATTTGCACCCCAAGGACGGCTTGGATCTTCATAAAAACTTAACAAGTAAGTATAAACCCAATCCTCACCACGTAGACGAGTCTCTAAAGACAAGTCTGGGGGCGGTGCACCAAACCAACCTGCTTGGGTATCAGGATTAATATCAGCTGTGATATGTTCACCAATCTGATCTGAGGTAACCAATAGATACTTTTCTACCAACTCAGGTGGTATCTCAAGGTCTTTGGCAACTCGAGAATAGCGCACATATTTTGCTGAGTGACACCCTACACAGTAGTTGACAAACATGGTTGCACCACGTTGTAGTGAGCCTTTGTTGGTAAAGTCAACAGGGGCTTTTAGGCATGATAAATGCTCTTCTACCCCTTCAGCATTGGTAAATGTACCACAACCATGACCACCTGCTGCCATTGCTGAGTTTGCACCCAAAAGTAGTGCTGCGCCTAGCCCAAAGCCAGTTAATGATTTAATAAGTGCTTTCATTAGTGACCTCCAGTGACACGTTCAGGTGGCTGCTTGCATTTCTCAATTGAGGTATAAATAGGCATCAATAAGAAAAACAAGAAGTATAAGATAGTACAAACACGAGCCAAAAGGGTTGCAGTAGGAGTGGCTGGTGTTGCACCTAAATAACCCAAAATTAAGAAACTAATAGTAAAGATAGTTAATGCAATTTTGGACAAAATACCTTTGTAACGTATCGACTTAACAGGAGAGCGATCAAGCCAAGGTAATAGGAACAAGACAGCAATCGCACCACCCATTGCAATGACACCACCAAGCTTATCAGGAACTGCCCGTAAGATGGCATAGAAAGGTGTGTAATACCATACTGGTGCAATATGAGGTGGTGTTTTTAGCGCGTTTGCAACTTCAAAGTTTGGTGGCTCAAGGAAATAGCCGCCACCTTCTGGGAAGAAGAAAATGACACTAAAGAAAATCATAAAGAAGACAACAATACCAACCATGTCATGCACAGTATAGTATGGATGGAACGGAACGCCATCTAGTGGTACACCATTTTTGTCTTTGAGTTTTTTGATGTCGATACCATCTGGGTTGTTTGACCCAACATGGTGCAATGCGACTAAATGCACGAATACTAAACCAACCAGTACTAATGGTATAGCAACAACGTGCAAGGCAAAGAAACGGTTTAGGGTAATACCAGAGATCAGGTAGTCACCTCGTACCCATTCGGCAAGACCATCACCAATGACAGGAATGGCAGCAGGTAGGTTCAAAATTACCTGAGCACCCCAAAATGACATGTTACCCCATGGTAATAAGTAACCAAAGAAACCCTCTGCCATTAAGCATAGGTAGATACCCATACCAATGAGCCAGATGAGTTCTCTAGGCTTTTTATATGAACCATAGAGTAAACCACGGAACATGTGTAGATAGACGACCACAAAGAATGCAGATGCGCCTGTGGAGTGCATATAGCGAATTAACCAACCGCCTTTAACATCACGCATGATGTATTCAACAGAGGCAAAAGCACCTTCTGCACTTGGATTGTACATCATTGTCAACCAGATACCTGTGACCAGTTGGTTGACCAGTACCACCATCGACAACACACCAAAAAAATACCAAAAGTTGAAGTTTTTTGGTGCATAGTATTTGGACATGTGGTATTCGTAGGTTTCTGTCGCTGGGAAACGTGCGTCTACCCAGTGCATCATCTTTTTACCAATACTCATGATTATGCCTCCCCAACCGTCAAGATAGTTCCATCTACTTTATATTCTGGGATAGGTAAGTTCAGGGGGGCAGGAACACCTTTGAATACACGTCCTGCTAGGTCATATTTTGAACCATGACAAGGACAAAAGAATCCACCAAACCAATCATTACCACCCAAGTCTGCTGCACCTACTTCTGGTCTAAAGTTTGGTGCACACCCTAAATGGGTGCAAACACCTTCACAGACCAAAACTTCAGGTGTACGTGCACGCTCAGTATTTTTACAATACTCAGGCTGTACAGATGCAGCAGATTCAGGATCACTTAACAGGGGAGCTACTTTGTCCAAAGTAGCTAACATTTCGGGAGTACGACGTACAACATAGATAGGTTTACCACGATATTTCACGACAACCATTTGTCCTGGCTCAATGGAACCTATATCTTGGCTAACCGGAGCGCCTGCTGCTTCAGCCTTGGCACTTGGATACCAAGAACGGACAAAAGGTGTCCCTACCGCTGCAACACCAACTGCGCCTATAGCGGCAGTTGAGGCAATCAATACTCTACGGCGTTTAACATTAACGCCTTCGGCATGGCTCATTAAAACTTCCTCCAGATGAATGAAATGGGAATATCCCACACTGGGTTTGTAACGCTATCGAAGGATGAAAAATAAAACATAGACCCAATCGTGAGGTCTATTGATAGGTTACATTAGCTGTGCCTTTTTTTGCTAATTGTGTCTATTCTAAGCTATTTTCGTTATAAAATAAATTATACCATTAAAAAATAAAAAAACCCTTGAGTCAACAAGGGTTTTTTATGTTTTATCGTAAAAATATAAGAATATCTGCGATTTCTCGTACTTTTTGGATTAACGTTTAGAGAATTGTGGACGTTTACGTGCTTTACGTAGACCCAATTTCTTACGTTCAACTTGACGAGAGTCACGAGTTACAAAGCCAGCTGCTTTTAGTGCAGGCTTTAATGTTTCGTCTGCTTCAATCAAGGCGCGAGTAATACCGTGACGAATGGCACCTGCTTGACCATTGATACCACCACCTTTTACAGTGATATAAGCATCATAGCTGTCAGTAGCATCTAACAATTCTAATGGCTGACGTACAACCATACGAGAAGTTTCACGACCAAAGTATTCATCTAGTGGTTTACCGTTAACAACAATGTTACCAGTACCTTTTGATAAAAATACACGAGCGGTAGATGTCTTACGACGACCAGTTCCGTAGTTAGTGTTTTCCATAAGTCTCTCCTTAGATATCTAATTCTTGAGGTTGCTGTGCTGCATGCGGATGTTCAGAACCTGCATATAGCTTCAACTTCTTGATGGTTGCATAACCAAGAGGACCTTTTGGCAACATACCACGTACTGCTTTATAAAGCACTTCTTCAGGCTTATGAGCAATCAGTTTGGTAAAGTTAGTCTCTTTGATACCGCCAGGATAACCGCTGTGGCGATAGTATTTTTTGTCTTGCGCTTTTTTACCAGTGACAGCAATCTTGTCTGCATTGATAACAACAATAAAGTCGCCAGTATCAACGTGAGGTGTAAAAGATGGCTTATGTTTACCGCGTAAACGTAGCGCGATTTGAGTCGCTAGGCGACCTAGTGTTTTGCCTTCAGCATCAACGACATACCAGTCGTGAACGACATCAGCGGGTTTGGCACTAATAGTTTTCATGATGAAACCTTAAGTTTAGAGTAGTTGAGAGTAGTTGGGGGAAACGGGGCTCTCAAAAAACAGACGAGCATTATAGGACTTTGGCTATAAACTTGCAATACAATTCATGTTGATTCGGCAAAAATAAGAATAATAATCCCAAAAAATCACTATTTTGTATCTTTTTATATTTTTAGGCATATTTAATGGTGCTATTTAAAGTGATTTTTAAATTAACTTTGTTGGTTAAGTTGTATTAATGATGCATTAATTTGTCCAACTTTGGTCTGTTTGATGATGTTTATTAAGGGGAATAATTCGGCTAGGGTATCTTGCAAAGGGCGAGTATCTTCGATATAAATTAAGCTTGTGCTATCAATATATTCGGCATTTATTAGTGCTGATAAGATGGGTTGCCATAGATTAAGCGCATAGGGGGGATCAATAAAGACAAGATCAAATCTAGAAGGGCTATCAGTTTGTATGATCTGTTTATTTATAAGCTGTTTATTACTGATAAGGGTCTGTGCTTCTCCATGAATAATATGATATTGATTGGATTCAAGTTTAAGCTGAGTAGCAGATTGTTGTAAACACTGTACTTGCTGCGCATTGGTCTCAATCAATGTTATCTGTGCTGCCCCTCGAGACAAAGCCTCAAAGCCCAAAGCACCACTACCTGCACAGGTATCTAGGACTTTGGCGTCATATATATAGGGAATTAGCCAGTTAAAAATGGTTTCTTTTAGGCGATCGGGTGTTGGTCGTAGACCGTCAGCACTGATAAATTTTAGATTGTGCCGTTTATAACGCCCACCAATGATTCTGACTTGGCTGCTTTGTTGTTTATAGGAACGCTCAGTTTTGCTACTGTTTTGTTTATAGGAAGATGGTTTTATGCCTTGTTTTCTGTGTTTAGCAAAAGCTGATTTCTTTATTTTTTGATGGGCAGATTTATAAGAAGATGTCATTTTTATTCTTGGCTCCCTTCAGCTGCTGAATTTTGTGTTTCAGCTTCTGCTTTTTCTTTAGCTTCTTCAGCGGCGCGGCGAGCTGCTTTTTCTTCTGCCTTTTTGGCTCTGTTAGCAGCGATTTCTTCTGCTGTGGGTGGCAATATAGGATCTGTTGGACGTTGCAGTATCCAGTAATCGAGTAATTTACGTGCAATCGGTGCAACCCAGCCACCATGACGTCCATTTTCAACAATCACGGCAACCGCAATTTGTGGATCTTCTACTGGTGCAAAAGTGACAAATAAACCATGATCCCAATGACGTTCGTCTAAAGCTGCTTCATTGTAGCGTTGACCTTGAGCAATGGATTTGACTTGTGCGGTTCCGGTTTTGCCAGCAATGCGATAAGTTGGGGTATAAATGCGTCTTGCTGTGCCATGCGAGACAGTATTTTCCATGGCTAAGTGCATTTTTGTCCAGTCAGATTCATCACCATTAAATTCAATTTTGCCATCAGGTTTTTCAATGGGTTGTACTTTAACTTTGCCTGTAGAGTCTTTGAGCAAGTGGGGAATAATATGCTGTCCTTTATTGGCAGTCATGGCGGTGGCAGCGGCTAATTGTAGTGGTGTGGCGAGAAAATAGCCTTGTCCAATACTAACAGAGATGGTTTCACCGGGTAGCCAGTCTTTATCATAGGTATCTTTTTTCCATTTTGGTGATGGCATCACTCCAGATTTTTCATTGGGCAGATCGATACCTGTAGGTGAGCCAAAGCCAAATTTAATCATCCAGTCATGTAGACGCTGAATACCCAGTTGATATGAGAGCTTATAGTAGTAAGTGTCTACTGATTCAGTAATGGATTTGGTTAGATTAACCGTGCCATGTCCGCTTTTTTTCCAGTCACGAAAGCGATGCGTATCACCAGGTAGGGTAAAGTATCCTGGATCATAAATGGTGCTATCCCAGTTCATTACGCCATAATGAATACCGCCCAAGCCTTCAAAGGGCTTAATGGTAGAGCCAGGTGGGTACATGCCTTGTAAGGCGCGATTATATAGTGGTTGATCAGGGTCATCACGCAGATCGCCATAATCTTTAAAAGAAATACCTGAGATAAAGGGGTTGGGGTCGTAGCTTGGGTTGCTGACAAAAGCCAGTACAGCCCCATCTTTGGGATCAATGGCAACGACTGCGCCTCGTCTGCCATTGAGCTCATCTTGTGCCACTTTTTGTAATCCATAATCTAAGGTTAGGTAAATATCATTGCCTGGAATGGGTAAGGTGGCATCAAGTTTGTTTAGCACTTCACCATGTACATTGGTCTCTACTGCTTGGTTGCCCGGTTGCCCTAATAACAAGTCCTCATAGTATTTTTCAATACCAACTTTGCCAATTAGATCCGTACCTGCATAACGTTCTTTATCCAAAGTTTTGGTTTCTTTATCATTGATACGCCCAACATAGCCAATGACATGGGCAAATAGTTCATCATAAGGATAGGTGCGGGTAAGTTTGCTTTGAATACTTACCCCTTTGAAAAAAGGTTTGCGCTCACTAAACTGTGCCACTTGTTGCTCATTGAGGTCAATTTGAATGGTGACAGGGTCGTTTTTATTTTTATCAATGCGTGCCAAGATGGCGGTGATATCATCGTCACTTAAATCAAAAATAGGTGCTAATAAAGTCAACGTTTGTTTTGGATCCTCGACTTCATCAGGACTGAGCATGGCAGTAAAAACAGGCTGATTGTCTGCTAAAATAATACCATTACGATCATAGATATAGCCACGACTTGGTGGATCAGAGATGAGTTTGATGCGATTTTTATCGGATTGGGTTTGATATTGATCGTAAGCATAAACTTGTAGATAGCCATATCTGGCAACCAAAATGGATAAACCTACCAAAATAAAAAAACTGGCAAAATATATGCGGTGGGCAAATATTTTGTTTTCTTTTTCGATCTCTGAAGCTATGGGTTTTTTCATGAAAAAAATATCACTATGGAAGAGCAGCGGGGCAGGGGATGACAAATTATGGAAAAGTTAGGGTTGAGATGGTTACTTAAATAAAATAATACAAATAAAAAATGATAAAGCCTAACTTTAAAAGTGTTTATTATAGCATTAACAACCATAACGCAAACATAGCATAAGGTTTTATCAAAAAACTGACAAAATTTGCGCTAATGTTTGTGGTTGTGAACGTAGTGTAATAAATCAGCAGTGATAATTGGTATTTGTGTATTTATTTTGACCAGTATCTCAAGCATATACCTAGCACCAGTAAATATGATAAAATCTAACGTTTAAATGATTTTGCCCATAGTTTACTATGGCGACTGTCACAAAAACATATTATTAAATGCCAATAATTTATCAATAATTAGCACTCAGTTGTTTTTATTAAGGTTTTTAATATATGGCTTTCAATTATTTTTTAATCTTTCGTTTTTTAATCTGTCATGGATGCTAAGTTGTGTTCTGAACTTAGACTTTTATCATAATACGAGGCTCATCAATCAATTATGTGGTCAACAATTTGGCAAACATTATCTGAGCATCCTGAATTTATTGCGATGCTGACCATTCCGCCAGTAACAGCTTTTGTGACATGGGTGCATGTGTGGATGGCATTGCAAATGCTATTTTATCCCATCAAGTTTTGGGGTATTAAAATTGCAAATATGCCCTTTGGATTGCCCGGTATTGGCTGGCAGGGTATTGTGCCACGCAAAGCAGGCAAAATCTCTGGTGTTATTGTCGATCAGACGTTATCTAAGCTAGGCTCGTTAGATGAATTTTTTCAGGCGATGGAACCTGAGGAAATGGCAGATTTTATTACTCAGTCTGTGGATGCAAATCTTGATGAGTTAATTGATGAGATTATGAATGAGCGTTCTGAGACGCTATGGAGTAATATACCTTTTGCGGTGCGGCGGCGTATTTATGCTTATGCGCATCAAGAGCTGCCTAATATCATGCAGTCGATGGTTGTTGATATGACCTATCAGATTGAAGATTTGGTGGATATGCGGCAGATGATTGTACGCACCATGGAAAACGATCGTCGCTTGATGGTGAAGATGTTTTTGAAAGTCGGTCAAAAAGAGATTGATTTTATTTGGCATATTAGCGCTTTGATTGGATTTGTGTTTGGCATCGTGCAGATGTTTATCTTTTTAATTTTACCCCAGCACTGGACTGTGCCTTTTTTTGCTGCTATTTGGGGTTTTATGACCAATTGGATTGCCATTTGGATGGTGTTTAATCCTGTCGATCCTGTGCCTGTCCGCTATATTAAGTTTTTCCGTACCTCTAAAAGTTTTCCTTTTATCATGCCACAAATGCCACATATTGCCACTTATCAATGGCAAGGTGGTTTTATGAAACGTCAATCTGAGGTTTCAGAGGTGTTTGCAGAGATTGTGGTGAATGAGTTGGTGACTTTAGAGAACATCATGAATGAGATGATGTATGGTAGCCGAGCTGCATTAACGCGTGAGCTGATGAAAGATCATTTATACGATGTGCTGGAATCACCTATCGTCAGTACCACGCTGCGTATTGGTTTGGGTCGGCGTGAGTTTGGGCAGCTTAAAAACTCCATTATTGATAAGTCTATTGATGCCACCATGGTGCCTATCCGTGATCCAGAGCTCAATGAAAGTCGAGCCAGTAAGATATTTGGTTTATTTCGTGATCGTCTCAATGCACTGTCTTCGCATGAGTTTCAAAATCTATTGCGACCAGCCTTTCGTGAAGATGAAACCACACTGATTATTTTAGGTGGTCTCACAGGATTTTTGGCAGGTTGGTTGCATTTGGTCTTAGTGTTTTTCCCGATGTCTGGTCATTAAGTTGTTGGTTTTTAGCGTTGATTTTTAATGTTGATTTTTTCGCTTGCAGCTTTAATCAATCTAGGCACAGAGTAATAGGTAATGTATGTTAATCACAGAGTTGGGATATTTTGCCCTGATAGCAGCGATGATGTTGGCGGTGCTACAGGTAGTTTTGCCAACGTGGGGCGTTGTGCGCTCGCAAGTTTCTTTGCAGCGGTTAGCACCCAGCTTAGCATGGGCACAGCTAGTGGCGATGTTATTCTCGTTTGTAGCACTGATGGCGGGCTTTTATTACAATGATTTTAGTTTGTTGTATGTCACTGAGCATTCTAATACTTTATTGCCGTGGTACTACAAGCTGTCTGCGACATGGGGTGGGCATGAAGGCTCTTTGTTATTGTGGTTGACCATATTGGCTGCATGGTGTGCTTTGGTGTCACTATTTAGTCGAGGTTTGCCATTATCCATGCGTGCACGTGTGTTGGTGATTTTGGCAGCCATTCAGCTAATGATGTTGATGATGCTTATTTTTACTTCCTCACCCTTTGATCGCACATTACCTAATTTGCCTATTGATGGTGCGGATCTCAACCCTGTATTACAAGATCCTGGGTTGATTGTGCACCCGCCTATTTTATATATGGGTTATGTGGGTATGGCAGTTCCTTTTGCCTTTTGTTTGGCAGCATTGTGGGCAGGGCGGTTAGATGCAGTGTGGACACGCTGGTCTCGACCGTGGGCATTGGCAGCATGGGGATTTTTAACGCTGGGTATCGCTTTGGGCTCATGGTGGGCTTATTATGAGCTTGGTTGGGGTGGCTGGTGGTTTTGGGATCCTGTTGAAAATGCCTCATTGATGCCTTGGCTGGCAGGTACTGCATTGATTCACTCATTAGCAGTGACAGAAAAGCGAGGCGTGTTTAAAGCATGGACAATCATGCTGGCTATCTTTAGTTTTGCATTGAGCCTGCTGGGTACGTTTTTGGTACGCTCAGGTGTGATCACCTCAGTACATTCCTTTGCTGCTGATCCAACTCGAGGTCTTGCCATCTTAATGATATTGGGTATGGTGATTGGTAGTGGACTGCTGATGTTTGCTCTACGTGGCTGGCGATTGACAGTGGAGAGTCACTATCAATTAAAATCACGTGAGACACTACTTATCATTAACAATATTATTATTTTAATTGCTACCTTAGTGGTGCTATTGGGTACGCTATATCCGATCATTGCTGATACCTTTGATTTAGGACAGGTTTCGGTAGGGCCTCCTTATTTTAATGCGTTGTTTGTACCCTTGACATGGCTGTTGTTATTAGTGATGGGTATGGGGGCAAATATTCGCTGGAAAAAAGACAGCCGACCATTTTTGGGTGTGGCGATGGTGATTGTGATTAGCAGTGCTTTATTGGCAGGTATTGTTACCTATTTACTCACACAAAGTTTGACTGTGCAGATATTCATTACCTTAGCTTTGAGTGGTTGGGTATTGGCATGGCTAATATATGATGTGGGTGATAAAACAAAACATGCCCCATCAAGACTGCAAGGTATTAAGAAACTGGCACCCAGTTATTGGGGTATGCAGATTGCTCATATTGGGGTATTGATATCTGCCATTGGTATTGGTGTGACCAGCCAACTAAGTGTTGAAAAAGATGTGGCAATGGCAGTGGGTGATAAGGTGGTTGTTGATATTGGTATTAGCCAATATGAGTTTGAGTTACGTGAGTTTCGTCAAGTGCAAGGCAGTAACTATGATGCCACACAAGCAGAAGTTAAAGTATCTCATGATGGTCAATATGTGACAACTTTATATCCAGAAAAACGCCATTATGTGGTCAGTCAGATGCCCATGACTGAGGCAGCGATTGATGCCAGCTTATTACGAGATGTTTATATTGCCTTAGGTGAGCCAATCAGTACGCAAACTACGCTGAATGCTCCCGCAAATCATAGCGCATCATTAGATGATAAGTGGGCAGTACGTATTTATGTCAAGCCATTAGTGCGTTGGTTGTGGCTGGGTGCATTGGTGATGGCATTTGGTGGTTTGCTGTGTTTATTAGATAAGCGTTATCGCTTTAAGCCAAGTCGACGCAACAGTAAGTCAGCATCAGCGACTAAACAAGATGCGAAGTTGGTTAATGATTCTGTAAGCCAGTTATCCTCTGAAAATACGATAAAATCAGGAGTGCGTCATGTCTGAGCCTGTTATGAAAAAATCTCAAGTAAAACTGTGGTTTTTAATTCCTTTTATCCTATTTTTGGCATTTATTGTGATGATGTTTTTTCGTTTAGGGAAATCCACAGAGATTATCCCCAGTAATGCGCTAAACAAACCTGTGCCTAGTTTTAGCTTGCCATTATTAGATGAGCGTAGTTTGACAGACAATGCGCCAGTGGTGAGCAATGCGGACTTACCAAAACAGCCTTATTTAATCAATGTCTGGGGCTCATGGTGTCCGACTTGCAAAATAGAGCATCCGTATTTGATGCAGCTAAAACAAGAGGGCATACCAATCGTTGGGATTAACTATAAAGATGAGCCACAAGAAGCGTTAGCTTATTTGAGCGAGCGTGGTGATCCATTTGCCATTAATATACAAGATTTGTCAGGTGGTTTTGCCATTGATTTGGGGTTAACAGGTGCACCTGAGACTTTTTTGGTGGATAAGCAAGGTAACATTCGTCAGCATATTGTTGGCGAAATTAATGAAGGAAACTGGCAGGATAGAATTCTGCCTTGTTTGCAGACTTTAAATAACACCACTGAGCAAAGCAAAATTGCTGAGGTATGTGTATGAAACCGTACCTATTAAAAATGATCATAACTTTTATGTTTAGCATGATGATGTCAATGTCATTGCTAAGTGTGAATACAGCCATGGCAGCCATAGATGTGTATGAGTTTGATACACCGCAGCAAGAAGCACAATATCGCGGTTTGATTGCTGAGTTTCGTTGCCCTAAATGTCAAAATCAAAACTTAGCAGGTTCAGATGCGCCCATTGCACAAGATTTAAAACAAAAAACTTATGAGATGGTAAAGGCAGGACAGAGTGATGCACAAATACGTGAGTATATGTATGATCGCTATGGCGACTTTATCAGCTATAAACCACCTGTGCGTCCCTCTACGTGGATATTGTGGTTTTTTCCACCCTTGCTATTACTATTGCTTGTAATGGGTTGGGTATGGCGCACCAAGCGTCAAAGTAAGTTAGCTGTGGTAGCACCCTCAACAACTCAGCACAAACAAATGCCAGCAGATAATGCTCATCAAAATACAGATGCTGAGCAGATAGAACGTGATCATAATACAGAGCAATCACAAGTTGCTTCAAAATTGACAGTTGAAGAACAAAAAGCTTTGGCAGCTTTACTGGCAGCACATGATACGCCTGATAAAGGAGATAAGTAATGGACAGTACCGCCATATTTTCTACTTTTGGGCTTTTTGTAACCTTGGCTATTACTTTAAGCGTGGTATTGGCTTTGATTGTGCTATTGCCTTGGTTACGTCCTCGTACTGGCTTAGATAATCAATTAATCAAAGTCAATATCGATGTATTTAAAGATCGATTGGCAGAGTTAAGTGCTGACTATCAAGCAGGGGCAATAGATGCCAGTAGCTACCAAACGCAAAAAACTGAACTTGAGCGGCAGTTATTACAAGCAACTTATGAGCAAGATGACACCCTATTGCCTGCCAATAAAAAAAGCCGCTTAATTATATTAATATGGTTGCCATTATTGATGGCAATGGGTTATGTCTTGGTGGCTGATAGAAGCAGTGTGTATACGCTTTGGCAGGCAGAAGATAGTGTGGGTCAGGTAGCAGATGATTTATTAACCTCCAAAATAGATGCTCCGCCTGACTGGGCGACAAAAGATAGTGTTGCGCTTATCTCTGCCATGCAGACCAATGTATATCGTCATGCGTATGATCCTGATCGCTGGGTGCGTCTCGCAGAGTTATTTGGTTCACTGCAAGCCGATCAGCAAGCAGTGGAGGCATTGTCTCGTGCACACCGCCTTGATCCACAAAATGATGCCATTGCCACCGCTTATGCACAGAGCAGTTTTTTTGCCAATGGCGGTATGCTTGATGCAGATAGCCATAAAGTATTGCAAGGTGTGTTGATGCGTCACCCTGATCATCAAGGAGCACAAATGCTGATGGCAATGGGAGAAGCACGAGCAGGTAACTATGAAGTGGCGCAAGCTTGGGTACGTAAACTGCGTGCCAATATAGCCAATAAATCAGGTGATCACAGTGCAGCTCTTGCCAGTCTTGATGAACTCAGTGAGACCATACGTGGACAGCAGCAGATGGCAGAAACGCAAAAACAATCACAAAAATCTTATGAAGTTGCTGTTAGTGTCAATAGTAACTTATTGCCTTTGATTCATGAATCAGATGTGCTATTTGTAAGTATCCGTGATGTCAATGGTGGCCCTCCATTTGCAGCAGTGCGTTTGCCAGCAGGACAGCTACAACAAGGTGGCATAACTACTGTGCAGATTGGTGATCAAGATGCTATGATGGCAGGGCGTGATTTATCAAGTGCGATCAACCAAGGGCTAAAACTGGTTGTTTCTGCTACAATTAGTGCAAGTGGTCAGGCGATTAGCCAATCAGGTGACTTGTCAGCAACACCTATTCCCTTGCAAGATGATGGAAATCAAATTAATATCGAGATAAATCAGCAAATTCCGTAATGGATCATCAATTAAGGAGTGTATTGGAGATGGACTTCTTTGTTGATTTTTTATTTAAAATTTTATATGACTTTTTTATTACTTAAATAAAGGATAGTTTATTATGATGCGTATAATTTTGCTTGGCCCTCCTGGAGCGGGTAAAGGTACTCAGGCTCAGTTTATTTCTAAAGAGTTTGATATCCCACAAATATCGACAGGTGACATGCTACGAGCTGCCATTAAAGAAGGGACAGAGCTTGGTAAACAAGCAAAAAGTATTATGGATGCTGGTGGCTTGGTGTCGGATGATCTGATTATCAACTTGGTCAAAGAGCGTATTGCTAAGCCTGATTGTGTGAATGGCTGTATCTTTGATGGTTTTCCACGTACCATTCCACAAGCAGAAGCTTTGGTTGATGCTGGTGTAGATATTAACCATGTGGTCGAAATCAGTGTGCCTGACGATGAAATCGTTAATCGCTTGTCTGGTCGTCGTTCACACCCTGCGTCTGGTCGTGTTTATCACATCAAACACAACCCACCAAAACAAGAGGGTATTGATGATGTCACAGGCGAGCCATTAGTACAGCGTGATGATGATAAAGAAGAAACCATTCGTGAAAGATTATCTACTTATCATCAGCAAACCTCAAGCTTGGTTGGTTTTTATCAACAAAAAGCTGAGCAAGGTGGTAATGCACCAAAGTATCATAAGTTTGATGGTACACAAAATATTGATGTGGTCAAAGAACAAGTATTGTCTGCTTTAAGATAATAAAATAGTATCTATTTGACTACTTATTGATATAAAAGCCCTGTTTTTTAACAGGGCTTTTTGTTTTAATTTGCAGTGTAGATAATAATTTGTATATTTGTATAAATGATGAGAAACAATAATGAATGATGTCATACCACATATTAAATTCTATCAAGATTTTTTAGATAATAAATTAGCAGAAGACTTATTTTTACAATTGGTAGCACAGACTGATTGGCATACACAAATGGCGACAAGATATACTGCTAGTTTTGGTGTGCCTTACACTTATTCTGGTATGACATACAAAACATTAGATATGCCTAAAAAAATAAGACAGATAGCACAGGTAATATCAGACTTATTAGCACTGGATATTAATAATTGCTTATTAAATTTATTAAATTATTACTTAAACGGTAGTAGTAAAATGGGATATCATTCAGATGATACTAGCCAATTAGTTTATGGTACGGGCGTAGCCATTGTGTCGCTTGGGGCTACACGAGAAATGTATTTTAAATATAAACAGGATAATACAATAACATACCAACAACGCTTAACATCTGGAAGTCTTCTTTATATGAATGACCATGTGCAACAGCATTGGTTACATGCCATACCAAAATGTGAAACAGATAAGGGGCGTATTAGTTTGACCTTTCGGCAAATAAAGGAATAAAAAAAGACCGCTTACAGTAAGCGGTCTTTTTGCTAAATTTTCTATACTACACTAGATTACATCTACTATATTAAGCATTGCCTTCGCCATCAGCTTCTTCTAATTGCTGCTGACTTTGTGCAAATGCTTGGTCAAAGTTAACTGGCGCAAGTAGTAACTGTGGGAAGCTACCACGAGTGACGATATCACTGATAACTTCACGCGCATAAGGGAATATAACATTAGGACAGTATGCACCTAGGATTTGTGCTAACTGCTCTTCAGGAATATTTTGTAGTAAGAAAATACCAGCTTGATGTACTTCAGCAACAAAAGCTGCTTTGTTATCATTTTTTGCGGTGACGCTGACGGTTAATACCACTTGATAGTGGTCATCATCAAGTTTTTCAGCATTGGTCGCTAGATTAATGTCCAACTCAGGCTTCCATTCTCTAGTAAAAACTTCTGCACCTGGTACTTCTAGCGACATATCTTTTACATAAATACGCTCTAGTGCAAGTTGTGGTTGGGCTTGTTCTTCAGCCATGAGAAACTCCTTATAATTAATTGGTTATGAAAAATTGTTAAAAATTGGTTATTAAGGTAAATTAAAATTTATGAATTTATATTTATAAATTTCCTTACTGACTTAGTATGTTTGTGTACAAACTAAGCCAAAAAATATAAAAACAGTCCTATTAATAATCAAATAGCATATTTATGATAGTTATTGATTTTGTAAACGATTTAACCGTTTAGCATTTCATCAAGTTTGCCTTCTTGATTAAGTTTGTTGAGTTCATCAAAACCGCCCACAAAGGTTTCGCCAATAAATATTTGTGGCACAGTACGGTAGTTATTGGTTTTTTGCATCAATGCCATTCGTTCCTCACGACTCATATCATGCATACCAATTTCTTCATAATCTACCCCTTTAGACTTTAATAATTGCTTGGCATTGGAGCAATAAGGGCAGATGGGGGTGGTGTATACCTTGACAGCAATACTCATAAAAATCCTTATAATATGAATAATAAAAGTGGAAAATCTTTAAAAGTTCTATTAGCTATTCTACAGTTTGTTATGATTCTCAACAAGACCATTTATTAATATCTGTGGCTAAAGTAAAGATGGGGGTAAGCCAAATAAAATTCAACTAAATTGGGCGGTTAAAATTCTACTTTTTTAGTTTTGCTTTGCCATCTACTACTTTTCCCTTAGCTGTCTTTGCGCCAACAAGAGGCATACCAGCAGCTTGCCAACCACCAATCCCACCATCTAAACGAAAGACATTGGGTTTGCCAATCAGTTGTACTGCTGCACTTGATTGTAATCCCATATCACAAATAACAATAATCGGTTCTTCAATCGCTTTTAACTCATCTAAATGGTCTTTTAACTGAGTGAAGGGTATGTTACGGCTGCCTTGAATATGTCCTGTATTAAATTTTTTATTGGCACGAATATCCACAAGTTGTGCATTTTGTGAGTTGACCATTAGCCCAAGCGTGTTTGGTGATATTTTCTTACCACTGCTCTTGTTCTCTAAGGTAAAAAACAACACGATGAGTACACCAAGTATGCCAAATAAAAAGGGGTGATTCCCCATAAACTCAAGCCAACGATTAAAATCCAAAATATTTCTCCAAACTTAATGCTAGATGTTAACTAGGTGTTAATAAGTCGCCATTATACCGATAAGCCCAATAAATTGCACCCACTCACCTTGTTAGCATGTCATGCTAATAACATGATATAGTCAAAGAACTACTAAACAGCTACGGTGTTGCCCTCGTTTGCTGTACTAACTGTACTGTCTTCACTCGGTCGCCTTGTATCTGTTTTAGTATTCTTCGTCTATATTAATAATGCTGGGTATCTGCCTCTTCTTGTAAGGTAACCAAACTCTCAACCCGCCGTTGTAATACCTCACCCTCTGCCACCGCTTGCCATAATGCACAACCTTTGCTGTTATGGGTATGTTTACAGTCTCGAAACTTACAACGCCCTGCTAGAGGAGCAAGCTCCACAAATCCTGCCAAAATATCATCGGGGGTTAAATGCCAAATGCCATATTCTCGAATACCAGGGGTGTCAACAATACCACCTTGATTTAAATCATCAGTAACAAATGGCAGTAATCGACTGGTGGTGGTGGTGTGTTGCCCCAATTTTGAGTTGGTTGAAATGACATTGACACTTTGTTCTGAGTTGGGTAGTAAAGCATTGATTAAACTACTTTTACCAACACCTGATTGCCCTGCAAAGATAACCATTTTATTTTTGATTTTATGTTCTAAATCTTGCAAGCTTTGTTGTTTATCCTCGCTGATAATTTTAACAGTTTCAGGACAATCTACCGAAGTTTTGACAGTATCATAGCCAAGCTGTTGATACTCGGTAAGCAGATTAGCAACCTCTTTGTATTGTGCTAATGATAATAAATCGGCTTTGTTTAATACCAATAGAGGCGTCACGTCGGCATGGTGGCAAACCACTAAATAGCGGTCTATCAGATTGGGTGCAGCCATTGGTAGGGGGGCAAATACAATGGCAAGGATATCAACATTTGCAGCTACTGGCTTGAGCTTATGATAGCGGTCAGGACGAGAAATCAGCGAACGTCTAGGTTGTACCGATTCAATGCGTCCCAGCCCTGTATTAGGGTCAGCAATCCAGCGTACGTTATCGCCTGTGGCAAGCATCGGAAGGTTGGTGCGGGCATGACAGCGCCAAATATCATGCAGTTCAATGGGTTGCCAAAAGGGTTCGGGTTCGCCATCGACAACATTTGGTTTTTGTGGTTGCTTAGCAGGCAGGCTGGTGACTTGTATTTCAAGCTGTTTGCCATAATGTGCCATTACCACACCATCAATTAAATTATTGGTATTATCGTCTTGATGGGCTTGTTGTTGCTTTTCAATACGGCGAATTTGTTGTTTGGAGAGTTTGCGCTGTCGAATTAATGCCATAATATCCTAGTAGTCAGAATTAGATAATAAGAGATAATGAAAATTGATGTAGAAAAACACAAGTGTAGCGTGAAAATTTGTTAACATATAGTCCTAAAGCGTTATTCGGCATTAATTAAGTCAGTAATAGTAGATAAATCAATAAAATTAGGATTATTTATGGCAAGTCATGACCACCCAAATAAAATTAAAATCAAAAATCAAGGCAAAAAAGGGCTGGTATGGATTGATTTGGAGATGACAGGGCTTGATACGCAAACTGATGATATTATTGAGATTGCCACCGTTGTCACCGATGAGGATTTAAATATCCTTGCTGAAGGCCCAGTCTTTGCCATTAAAGTCTCTGACCAAAAGCTTAATGGTATGGACGACTGGAACACCAAACAGCATGGTCAGTCAGGTTTGATTGACCGTGTGCGCCGTAGTAACGTTACTTTGGCACAAGCCGAAGCCGAAACCATTGCGTTTTTAAGTAAATGGGTAGATGAAGGTAAGTCACCGATGTGTGGTAATTCAATTTGCCAAGACCGTCGTTTTTTAGCGCGGCAAATGCCAGAGCTTGAGAAGTTTTTCCACTATCGCAATTTAGATGTATCTTCTATCAAAGAGCTGTGTTTCCGTTGGCGTCCCGATATCTTATCAAGCTTTGAGAAAAAAGGCAGTCATCTGGCATTAGATGATATTCGTGATTCGGTACGTGAGTTAAAGCACTATCGGGAGCATTTTTTTAAGTTGATGGATAAATAAGTTTAGCTTTCATTTGCAAGGTTAAGGGTGTGGGCTATTAATGCTTCTCCAATAAAAATTGGTGATCTGCTAAGTTCATCTATAAATGGACGTATTTGTTGAATATGTCCAAATTTCTTACCAAGAAGTAGTATGCCTAACGAACCTAAAACTCTAATATTTTGTTCATTTGCATAATGTCTGCCAAGCTTTTCGTCTATCAGTATATAGTCAGCATTGAGATGATGATAAAGAGAAAAGGCACTTAATTCACCTAAATCTAAAGTCCTTTCTAATTTATGAATATCTGAATTTTGAGGTATTTGTTGTAAATAAACTTTATTTGTTAAATAAGTTTCTAAGACTGTGGCAAAAGGTTTTCCTGTGACAGTGACTTCATTAAAAACTTCTGGGGTGACATATACTTCACAAAATAATTTATCTAACAAATATAAAATAAATATAAACAGTTACAAGTTGCTAAGGCAACTAATGGTGAAGCATCGCAAATAATAATCATCAAAAAACTCAGTTATTGTGGTTGAGCAAGATGTGCTAATGCCATTTCAACTTCTTGTGTTAGCTCATCAATAGACTCATAAGTCTGCCGACTGACGCCACGTTGTTGGCATTCGGTCAAAAATTCAACTTCTTCTAAATCAGCCCACCGACAAGCCCGTTTTAGGGTGACATTGCCTTGTCGATATTGGTCAATGATAAAATTTAAGGTCATCAATCCTGCAAGGTCAGCTTGGGCAAATTGTGTTGCCATATCATTAGGAATAGAGATGGTGATATCCATATAAATTATCCTTACATATTTGTATGGTAATAAGGCAAGTATGCAATAGTTTGTATTAAATCACAAACTTTACTAATTCAAATTCGCTATGTGGTGTTGGATTGTCATCAGTACCCGTTTTAGTGTTTGTTTTGATGTCTGTTTCAATGACCACGCCAATCACTGCCTCCACAAATTGGCGTGAACTGCCCAAATTGTGTACCCGCCAATCCCCTAACACATAACGCTGCTTGTTTTTTTGAGCATGCTTATTATTATCATCAATAGTATGAATGGCAGGGCGGTGGGTATGCCCATGAATAAGATGGTTAACGCCATTAACATCGTTGCCAATAATATTGTTAATATTACTGACCGCTTGGCAAACGGCTTGCTCATTAACGTCCATGATATAAGTTGCTTTTTTGGCATTGTCTGCTTGACTTTTTAAGCGTAGCTTTTCAGCAAGCTCAAGGCGTTTTTTTAAAGGTTTGCGTAGTAAATACCACTGTACTATTGGGTGGCGCATAAACTTACGAAAGCGTTGATAGCGTTTGTCATCGGTGCAAAGGGCGTCCCCATGCTCTAGTCGATAGCCATGCTCACCAACTTGTAAATGATATGGTTCCTGTATTAACTGCCCGCCAAAGATATTGCAAAATGTTTGTCCTAACAAAAAATCCCGATTGCCATGCATCACAAAAATTTGGCAGCCTGCAATACGCAACTGCTTTAGTTTGCTTACAATCGGTGTGAGCCAATGAGATTGTTTTTGCTTATCATTTAAGCTTAAATACACATCATCACCAATCCAAGCATCAAACCAATCTCCCAAAATATATAAGGCAGTTAAGTTTGGTAGCACTAATAAGTCATCAAGCAATGCCAAAAAAGCCTGCACCAAAACACGTTGGGCAGGCTGATTATTAGATAAATGTAAATCACTGATTAGCACCTGTTTTATGTCATGCGGACGGGTGGTAAGCAGATGATTATAATTAGCAAAGTTATTCATTTAACATAAATATTAATTGCTAATAGATTATTCACTAACAATTTTAGCATGATTGATAATAACAGGCTCTTTTGGTACATCGGCATGCATACTATAACGTCCAGTTGGTACGCCTTTAATTTTATTGACCACGTCCATACCATCAGTGACTTTACCAAATACAGCATATCCATAGGGGTCAACACCACCTTTATTTAATGATGTATTATTATTGACATTGATAAAAAACTGACTGGTGGCAGAGTTTGGGTCTTGGGTACGAGCCATGGCAATCGTACCAACTTCATTTTTTAGTCCATTATCGGCTTCATTTTTGATGGGCGCATTGGTCGGTTTTTGATTCATATTGATGTCCATACCACCGCCTTGAATCATAAAGCCATTAATAACACGGTGAAAAATCGTGCCGTCATAATGGCCTGAACGTACATAATCTAAAAAGTTTTCTACAGTTTTTGGGGCTTTTTCTTCATTAAGTTCAATAACAATCGCACCATAATTAGTATCTAATTCAACAACTGGCATATCTACCATGAGTCTATTCCTTATTGGTTTAAAATGGATTTTGTGTTTAAGCCGTCTTAGTCTAACGATTTTTTTCGGCTCTGTCATGTATCAGGCTGTTACAGAGTGGGGCAAACCTGATAGAATAACAATGACCAACTTATGATGGTTTTATAAATTAGGATAAAATGAACGTCAAACAAATATTAAACAACCAAATATAACGAGGAATGACCATGAGTGAAGCAAAAAAAGTAGTATTTATCGGCTGGCACCCAGATGCGATTGATTTTAGCAAAATCCCTAATCTAACAGCTGAAAAATTAATCGCCCAATTAGAAAAAGACCGTCAACAACTCAATGAATTGGGCTATGATGCTGAAATTTTGTTTATCGACTCACCACAAACTGCTTATGATACAGTGGCTGATGCAATGAAACAAACCCCTTATGATTGTGTGTTAATTGGGGCTGGCGTACGTCTGCCAGAGCCTCACTTTTTAGTGTTTGAAAAAGTGGTCAACGCGGTACATGAATATGCGCCACAAGCTAAAATTTGCTTTAATACCAGTCCGATGGATACTGCGGAATCAGTACAGCGTTGGGTGTAAATTAGTAGCTTGGTGTTTTTGCAAAATACTTGCAACATAGGAGGGCATAACAATGCAAACTATGCAACGAAATATGCTTGCCAGAGAGTGTTAAGCAGTAGATAGAAACTGCCAAAGCTGACAACTCTCTTATGTTTACCAAGCAAGGGCAGGTGGCAAGCTGTGCCACGATTGAGCCAGCTCAACAGACTATTGCACAGCAAAGCAACCATAACGATGCAAATAATCCACAGAAAAAACGCACATTATATGATTTATTTGCAGGCTATGTGGATGATGATATAGACATTGATTTTCAAGCAGGGCGTAAAGATAATTTGTTTCAAACATTTAAGTTTGATTAATATTAGGAGCTTTTATTTAATGAGCGACACAAAAAATAGCAACAGTAATAGTAGTAACAACGAAAAAAATGACTTTATTCGTCATATTATCCGTGAGGATTTGGCAGAACAAAAGTATTCACAAATCGTTACCCGTTTTCCGCCTGAACCAAATGGCTATCTGCATTTGGGGCATGTAAAGTCAATTTGTCTAAACTTTGGTGTTGCTGAAGAGTTTGCTGGTATTTGCCATCTACGTTTTGATGACACCAACCCTACCGCTGAAAAACAAGACTATATTGATAATATTGAAAAAGATGTGCAGTGGCTTGGTTTTGAATGGGCAGGCGAGCCTCGCCATGCCTCTGCTTATTTTGACCAGTTGCATGAGTGGGCAGTTAAGCTTATTAAGCAGGGCGATGCGTATGTGGATTTGCAAACGCCCGAGCAAATCCGTGACAATCGTGGCTCATTTGGCGAAGTGGGTAAGCCCTCACCGCAACGAGATGCCAGTGTTGAAGAGAACTTGCAACGCTTTGATGACATGAAAAATGGCAAATATGCTGAGGGCGAAGCAGTATTGCGTGCCAAAATTGATATGGCAAGCCCAAATATGAACATGCGTGACCCTGTGATTTATCGGGTGATGCACCAGTCGCACCACCAAACGGGCGATAAATGGTGTATTTATCCGATGTATGATTATGCGCACCCATTATCGGACGCTATTGAAGGTATCACGCATTCATTATGTACGCTAGAGTTTGAAGACCATCGCCCATTTTATGATTGGATAATAGAAAAAGTCGGTATTGACGTGCCACCACGCCAATATGAATTTAGTCGTCTGAATGTTGATCATACCTTGACCAGTAAACGTAAGCTCAAACAGCTCGTTGATGAGGGTATTGTTAGCGGTTGGGACGACCCACGTATGCTGACCATTGCTGGTATGCGTCGTCGGGGCTATACGCCAGAAGGCTTGCGAGATTTTTGTGAGCGGGTTGGTGTGGCAAAAGCTGATGGTGTGGTGGATTTTCGCTTACTTGAATTTAGTATCCGTCAATCATTAGAAACCACGACTGCTCGTGGTATGGCGGTATTAAAGCCGTTAAAAGTAACTATTACTAACTTTAGTGAGGCGGTGCAGGATTGGGAAACTCAAAAAGCGGATAGCGTCAATGCGCGTTGGGACGAGGACAATCAGGCATTGTGGCTAACGCAACCTTGCCACCCTAATGTCGATATGGGGGAACGAGAAATCCCGTTTACTCAAACTATTTATATTGACCAAAGCGATTATGAGCTTGAGCCACCCAAAGGTTACAAACGCTTATCCCCTGAAAAACCAGAAATCCGCTTGCGTAATACCTATGTGTTGGCGGTGACTGAGCATGTGACCGATGCGGCGGGCAATGTGGTTGAGCTAAAAGCAACCATCGACCCGACCACACTGGGTAAAAATCCTGAAGACCGTAAGGTAAAAGGGGTAATCCATTGGGTATCAGCAAGTTTGGGTGTGCCTGCGACAGTGCGTTTATATGAGCATTTATTTGCCATTGATGACCCAAGCAGTGCTAGTGATGTGCATCAGGCGTTAAATAAAAATTCATTAACGGTGCTTGATGCAGTGGTTGAACCATCACTTGCCAATGCAGATGCAGGTACTCGTTTCCAGTTTGAGCGTGAGGGCTACTTTATTGCTGATAGTGAAGAGCATAGCTCAGATAAACCTGTGTTTAATCAGATAGTTAGCTTGAGAGATAGTTTTAAGCCTGCTTAGATATTAGGCAGTATTTAGAGGTTATAGACAAAAGTTATAGAGATATCCTGTTATCAACTTTGATGGCAGGATATTTTTTTATTAATAGTCTTAGCTAGAACAAAAGCTTCTAGGTTGTATGCTATTTTATAGTGGTAAGTCAGTTTTTTATAACATCTGCTTTAATAAACTTATTGATTAAGGAATAAGACAATGCCACAATTACTTGAATTCATTGATAAAATCGCGCGTGATAAAGGGCGTGATGTGCTATATGTCACCTTTGATGTATCGAAACAAACCACACAAAACCCAGAAAGATGGGCGGTACGAAAAGAGCTGATGGCGTGGCTTGATACCAATGATATTGGCTATCAACGCTGTGGCAATGTGGCTCAACTTGCGATGATGGAATCTTATGAGGGGCAGTTATATATAGATGTGCCGTTTGATGAATCTGACCCACAATATATCAAAGTCAGAGACCACCTGGAATATAGCGATGCCGTACCAAAAATTGAGGGCGTATATTTTTGGGTGCTACCATTAGAAGATGCGATGCGTAATAAACACCATGATGAGCCGGGGTTTTGGGAGGATTGGGGGGATAATTTTTAGCCCAGATGTCTTTAATCCTATGTTTAGCTTTGTGTTAAATTCTCGTATAATTTGATAACAACCAAATAGGAGACAACAATCATGCAGATGGTCACAGGACAAAAAATTAAGTTTGCTGAGCTTGGTATTAACGATATTAACCAAACGTTTACCTTGGTTGTTGAGCTAATCATGAGCCATGCTGTGATTGATGTCGCCTGTTTTGGCTTGGATACAGGGCAACAGTTGGTCAGTGATGATTATATGGTGTTTTATAATCAGCCCCAAACGCCTTGTTCTGCGGTTAGCTTACAAGAGATAAACTCACAGCATCGTTTTGATATTAATCTTAATAAACTGTCTGCTAATATTGATTATCTGGTATTAACTGCTACCATTGATGGGCAACAAACCATGCGTCAGCTTGAACATGGTAAAGTATGGCTTGAGCAAGCGGGACAAACCATTGCTGAGTATGGGTTTGATGGTAATACGTTTGATAATGAACGGGCAGTGATGTTATTGCAAGTTTATCGAAAAAGTGATGTTTGGCGGATTAATGCGATTGGTCAAGGGTTTAATGGGGGATTATCTGCTTTGGTGACCCATTTTGGGGGAGAAGTTGCTGATGATACCCCAGCCACACCGCAATTATCCTCACACAGTCAACATCAATCCCAGACTATTCAGCCTAGTCTCTCTACTTCTACTACTCCCCCATCTCTTTCATCATCGCTTAATTTAACCAAAGTGACTTTGGATAAACCTGGAAGTGAACATCGAATCAATCTGACAAAAGGCAGTGTTGATAAGCTCATTGTTGAAGCGATATGGGTAGATAATGGCGACAGTAGTGCTGATAATGATGACCTAGATTTAAGGGTAGGGATACTGCCTCAGCAAGCAAAAGAGATGATTTATATTCATGCACCACAGCAGGTTGGTAGTTTTTCTACCATGCCTTATGTCTATCATCATGGTGATGTGCAAGTAGCGAGTATTGATGAGCCTGGTAAAGAAACGGTCACCGTCAACCCTGCGATTGCCCAACATTATGGTGGTAAAGTTGCCTTAGTCTTTTCCGTTTATTCGGCAATCGGTAATGGGGTGGTGTCCATCGCCTCATTACAGCCTAAAATGCGTATGCAATATCGTGACCAAGTGGTCGAATGTGTGTTTAATATCAAAGCCTCTCCAAAGGCAAAAAGTCGTTTTGTTTATACTTATGTCATTGGTATTGCCATCATTGATGAGCATGGCATCACCTTACAGCATTCTGGTGAAACCAGTAAACGTATGAGTGAGGCAACACCACGCCTTATTTGGCATGGTGATAAAGTAGAGATGAAAATAGATGGCAAATCAATGTTTAAAACACCTGTATAGAGAATGTATACTATACAGATGTTTAAACTTTAATTGAGTCGTTAAACTAGCCATTAAACATATCAATCTCTTGTACTCTGCGACTGCCTTTACCTCTACGGTCTTCAACTGCTTGGCGGATTTGTTGCCTTAGCTGTTCACCTTGACAAATGGCTTGCAGAATAATCAAGCTATCGGTTGCATCAGAGGTAAATAAAGTCAAATTACCGCGTCCGACCAAGCGCAATAAAAATGGACGCTCATAGCGCATGTCTTTGACTCGGTATAACTCAAGCTCATCAAACTGCTGGCTAAACACCCCTGTTTTAATTTGTAGGCGTTGATTGGTCAGCGTATATTTGGTGCTTTTTAATTGAATGATTTTCCACAGTAAAATAAACAGAGGAAAAACCAACCAAAAAAATAGCACACAAAAGATATAGGTCTTTAAATTTAGAAAGTGTGAAGGTTTACCTTGCCAGATAATAGTTTCAGTAGAGTTAGCGATAGACATAAAAGCTCCTTGTTAACCTTAGTGTATAAAAAGTGCGTAAAATAAAAGAAAGATAGGTTTAAATTGGCTATTAATGAGAGGGCATAAAAAAGCCCAACAGAGATGTTGGGCTTTCCCGCAATATTATTAGGCTGTCAGGTAGACACGAACGTTCCTAAGTTTTGTAACTGTTTGTAATCTAGAGTTATTTGATACAGTTATTTTCTTTAAGTAGCTGATAAATTGCATCAACTTCATCTATGATTTTTTCTGCCATTGTACCATCCTTTATCATTTGCCAAGGTTCACTTGAGTTCCACCAGTCATGGGGTTGAAACTCATACCAACCTGCCCAATGATTACATGATTCTGGATTTTTACTAATAAATTTTTCCCGAAATAATTTTTCAGTTTTTATAAACTCTTCATTGTCTTGATTATAGCTTTCTTCTTTTGAGTATATACCTAGATGAGGGCGGTGGAAATCAGTTCCTTCAAAGTCTAAATGGATTTCTATTTTATTATTGGGGATTAGGAATATAATTTTTTCATTTTTATTCCAGATTTTTAATTTGGTTGAGGTTAATTTATAAGGGCGTTCTTTGCTATTCTTAATGGCTTCTGATAGATCATTCTTCAGCTTTTGTATGAAGTAAATTTTCATTTGTTTAAGATTATGAAAGATTTTAAAGCTGGAATCTATAGAATATTTACTATCAATCATTAACTCTAATACTGCATTTTCTTCTGTCATATCTTGTACTCCTAAAAATTTTTGTTGGATAAATTTTATAAATTGACTAAGAAACTCATTGACACTATGATTTTGGCATTCAACTTGGCAAGCCTTTAACCAGTCAATTAATTGACTAAATTTTAAAGCAGTAAATTTTTTATTTTCTATCCATGTATTGAGAGTTTCTTCATCTACACTATAGATACTGGGATTACCAGAACTATACTCTTCATTGTATTCTTTAAGATAAACCATGTGCCAATTACCACGACTGCGTATTTCAATTTCCGACGCATAGTCTTTAAGCTGGTTTTTTTGGTCACCAGCATAAGGTTTATTTTCAATACAAATTCCATAATGTTGCTCATTTACAGTACAAGATAGGTAAATATCCATACGGCGATAGGTTTGACTTGCTCTTGTACCCTCTTCTATTGTGACACTGACCTTAGATAAGTTGTCTAAAAAAGGTTGCCAATTGATTTGGCTAACTGCTTGATTTGAAATATCAGGTAGGCAATGCTCAATAAATAGCTTTAAAAAAGTCTCTTTTTGGTCATGGCTACCTTGTGGGTTAAGTAAATCCGCTAAGATATAGCTAAGTCCTGTTTCATTGGTGCTGATATAGTCAAATACACTAAAGTTTGGAGCAAGTTGGCGACCATATAATTTTTGAGCAGATTGTAGCGTTTTAATTTCTATATTGACATTCTCTAGCAGGTTTTTAACATTATTCATAGGTTTTCCTTGTTTGTTGTATTTTTGGGTGGAGATTAAAAAAGAAACCGACTGTCAGTGTCTGGTGGTTAAGTTATGAGTGGTAAGGTGTCATTTGTAAAGTGTGATGGGCTGATTGATAAAAGGGGTGGTCGCCCTGCAACACGTAAATAGTAAAGCAGTATCTTTTCTGCCCCCTGCTTTTGGTGGGGACTTGACACTCACCCAGTCGATTCCAAACTGGTTATACTAGGCATTTGCAATAAATATACTGCAAATACGGTTTACATTATTATTATCGTGTGACAAATATATCTTATATTAGCCCTTAATCTAGCAGGTCAATGTGCCAGTTGTTTTCTTGGATTGTGATATTAAGGTGACGCATTTTCATAGAAATATCATCGGCTTGTTTTTGTAGGTCAGCTACAGGAACGGTCACTTTTATATTTTCCAAGTCATGGTATCTTTCTCCAAAATATGAATCGTGGGTTTTAGTGGTAGATTCAATGGTACTGGTCAGCAATTTATGGCGATTTCTTAACGTGTCACGCTCAGTAAGAAGCTTAAGCATGGTTCTTCCATCGCTGGTTTTTGCTAGGGTATTGGTGCGGTGAATCCGTTCCATTAGGTTATCTAGTTCATCAATGATCCTATTGGCTTTGACAATCATTTCATTGGGGTCAATGTTGGGGTTGCTTTCTTTATGAACCACCGAATTTTTTTGGATTATATTTTTGGTGTCGCTTAATTTTTTTTGCAAATCACCACGAATGATTAAAGCTTTAGCAAGTTTCATTATATTGCTCCTATTTGCTTATGGTAAATGGTTTATTAATAGTTTGATAAAATCTCAATGTCAGTTGACTAAAAATAATCTGCTAAACAATTAATTAACTAAATAGTCGTTATCATAATGATAATATTGTATATATTAATAACTATATCATTGCACCCTATAAGCTGTTAAATAATCCATTGTTTAATCTTTGCTAGCTACTCATCGTAACTTATGAATTATTATAACCAATATCCTAGAAAATGAGTTTCTAGCTATAAAAATAAATCCATTTTTTTTACTTTTTTAACCCCACTCTCAACTTTATTTTATAAAATCATATATGACCCCTCCCAAACCCTCCCCTTGAAGTAAGGGGAGGACTTAAAAACCAGTTCCTCTCCCTGAGGAGGAATATAGCGAAACACTGTTTCGCCCCGACGCAAGACAAGAGCTATACTCGCGTAGTAAGGGGGAGGTTAGGAGGGGGTCTTATAAGTTGAGAGTGGCGTACTTTTTTATTTTGCTATTTTTTATCGTCCGTTTGTTGATACAACTCCATTGCCTCTTGTAGTCTTGCATAAACCGTATCGCGTACATGCGTTGGCTCTAACACTACTGCCAGTTGTGACATTCCCACTAGCCAATCTTGCAGGCGAGTGGTATTGGCAACGGTGGCAGTGACTTTTTTGTAGGTATCGTCGATATCGGTGATGGTTTGGTCAGTGGATAAAGGGCGTTCATAGAGGTGCTGGCAAGCATAATGCTGTACCTTTAATACCAATTTTATTTGAATGTCTTCAGTGGGCTCTAATTTGCCCAGTTGTTTAAGATTTTTTAATGATAGCCCATCACGAGTGACCCAGTTTGGAATAGGTGTGTCAATAAGGCGGGCAGATTGAATGCGACAGACAGCAAAGTTTCGGTGTTGTTTTAATAAAACATCATCATCAATATGGTCATCAGCAGGGTTAAAGGCAGATAGGTACATCATGTTGTCAATAAACACTAGACCATGCGGATAAACAGTGCGGGTTTTGCCTTGTTGTTGCCATTTGTTGCAATAGCAGATTTCAAGGATTTGTTGATTGAGTAGTGCTTGATGTATGGTAGCAACAACATCATTATCAAGTGTAGGAGCATGAATCACACTGGGTAGGGTGATGAGGTGTTGTTGCCATTGTCCAAGAGTACTGATATTAAATTGCTGTTTTTGTTTTTTTTCAATTTGAGCAAGTTTTTTTTCAATGGTTTGCTGTAATGAGTTGGGTAAATAATGGGTGGTATAGTTGGCTAACATTTGCCAAAAAAACAGAGTTTCATTATTGATAATATCTAGGCTAAAGTTAGGGTTCATATAAAAGCGAGGTGTTTGCCCTTTAATTTTTGTTCCCCAAGCAGGAATACGTAATAGGGCATTATTTCTACCCATTAACTCGCTAAAGATAGTGTGCAGACTTACTAGGTCATTTTCTAAGGTTTTGCGTTCGGAGTCATATTTTTCATGATTGTTACCATAAGATTGCATTAATTCTGTGAGAGTTTTGGCTTTTTCTGGTTGACGCGGTAGTTGTTGATATAACAAAAATAAGCGTTCAGATTTTTTGTAATGAGCCAGTGGATAGGCGGACATATGAGTTTCCTTTTATTGATAAAATAATAACAGTTAATAGTTAACAGCTAATCAAATCGCACCACAATCGCAGTACCATTGTCATAGGCTCTGCCTTTGGAATGATAGACTTGATTTTTCAGGTCTTTAAGCCATGTATCAAGCTTGGTATCTGCATCAATGCTTTGCCAGTCTTGGCAGGGTACAAGGTCATGAATACCATCACTACAAATTAGCAAACAGTCGCCTGCTTGTACAGTTAGCGTTTGCTGTGTACCTTCGTTGCCAATATCTTCTAGATCATTGTCATTACCAAGCATAAAGCATTCAGTTAAGCCATACAAACTGCCTGCCATACCATCTTTGTTGTAGTCATCAGGGTTAACGGCTATGCCTTGCTCGTCAGCCTTTTGCTTGACCAGTTCATTGAGTAAGTTATGGTCACGAGTTAGCCACCGCCAGCCATTTGTGTTTTGGGTGTCTGTTAGCCGTTGCAAATACACCCGACTGTCACCCATATGCGTAATGGTGATGTTATAACTTTTATTGTTGTCATTATCGTTATTGTTATTATTGTTATGAAAGCTATTAGGGCAAGCTTGTACCATAGCTAAAGTAGCACAAGCACCCAACCATTTTGGGTTAAGTTTTTTGCCATTTTTGCAGATATTTTTGGGGTTATTTATCCATTGATAAATATCATCAATGCTGACGCTGTGCTTTTGTTGCCAAAGAGTGGCAATGGCTTTTACTACCGCTTTGGCACAGTGCTGTGAATAGTTAGAGCTGGCAACGCCATCGGATACCGCAAGGCAAAATTGCCCGTCAATGTCTTGTATTGGCATGATGCCTAGCGTTTCTTGATACCAATCATCTAAAAAGAAAAAGGCATCTTGTTGTAGTCCATTGCTGGCATTACCTTGAAAGGTGATAGCACAGGCTTGTACTGTTTTGATGCAGTCATGGTGATTGATGGGGGATAGGGAAGAGACTATAGGTGAGGTATTCATGAGTATTGCCTTATGGTGAGAGAACAAAGGGCGCATGGAGTAAAAATAGTATGTATTTAGATATTATATAGCACAACCTAGAAAAAAAACATCTAGGTTATGATTTGTTATATGTTATTTGTAAAATAAAGACAGATGAGGTGTAGAAAAATGGGGGAACGTATTTTTAAGAAGCTAATTATCAAGTAGGTAATGATAAATATCACTTCGAACCTCTGTGTGCATATCAAATTCGACTTTTACGACAGATTTACCAGAAATGGTGGTTTGCTCAAAGCTGTCTGGTCGTGGCGACATATCGCCCATATAGTAAAAATCACCGCCTTCACCATTGTGTTTTTTTATAAATAAAAGAATACGGCAATGCTGATTATTGTCTTGAAATAACTTGATTTCTGGGCTGTTTAGGGTGCGATTCGATTTGGACATCCAGCTTAATCTAGAGCTGCTGATAAATCTGTCTTCATATTTTATGCTATCTGCAATGTCATCAGCTTTATGATAGTTGATAAAAATGGGGCAGTTGCTTTTATCTGTGCTAACCATATAGCCACCAACATTTTGTGCCACTGGATTGGTGGCTGCGTTTAAAATTCTAAACACATCTTTACGTGAATATTTTTGATATAGCTGAAAACCATCAATAAAATCAGATCGTTTAAACTGCTCAGTGTATTGATAAATAGCGTAATCCGTGCTATCTGTTAAAAATTTTACCAATGTCTGATTGGCCAAGTAGGGAAGAAAATCTGGGTGCCAGATAAATTCATCACCATCAAGTTGCACAATATTAAAGCCATAGATTTCTTGTATGCTCTTTAATTGTTTGTTATGTTGTTCGGTGACAAATCCTAAGTTAAGATTATTAAGCACTGATGGTATGACGTTGGGATTCATCTGATAACCATATTGCTCTTTGATATTTTGCGCTAATGTATCCACTGTGATAGGTCGGTGTGCAAGTAGTTCACGCAATACCAAGCTTTCTTCAATACGCTTACTGTTATTAATTTCTTTGGCAAATGTCGTCAGTAGTTTGCTTTCATTGTTATTTAAAGTTGGTAGCGTCTCTGGCTCTTGTTGTTTTGCAAAATGGTAAAGAGAACCTGAATAGTCAACATAAGAGAAGGGATCACGCGAGCCATGTTTGACAAAATCCATCATCATCGGACTATGACCTAACTTAAGTTTGAGTAGGTCATAGTCTTTTGAAAGCTCTCTTTTTGTTTGTAAGTTGGTTGTATCAATGGCTTGATAGATACGCTCTTTTGCAATTTTATCAAAGCTGACGGTTGATGTACCGGGAAGATAAGCGCTTTCGGTTGATAATAAGCGACGCAGGGTATCTTTGTTATATGATTTATCACCATATAAAGCAATGGGTACCATAAAGTTATTTTTGTAGTTTCCAATAAAGTCGATGACAGTGAGATATTCTTTATTCGCTGCTTTTCTTAAACCACGGCCTAGTTGTTGAACAAAAATGATGGCCGATTGGGTGGGTCGTAACATCACAATTTGATTCACACAAGGAATATCAATGCCTTCATTAAAGATGCCAACAGAAAAAATATAATGCAGCCGCGTTTTGGGGTCATTAGATTCTAAACGCTCTATGGCGTGTTCGCGCTGGGCCTCTGAATGCTCTCCAGTAAGTGCCATCGATGGCAGGTTATGAGTACTAAAAATATCTGCCAGCGCCTTACATTCTTCAATGCTAGAGCAAAATACCAGCCCGCGTATTTCACCATTATCACAGCCATAACGCTGAATATAGTTTAAGATATGCTGAACACGCTCTTTGCTGACCAGCATATTGAGCTTAGAGGTATCATCTATCGTCTCTCCATTAACCGTCAGGTCGGTAACGCCGTAATAGTGGAAGGGTGCCAAAATACCCATCTCTAGCGCGGTGTGTAGGCGAATTTCATAAGCAATATTATGATCAAAAATTTCAAAAACATCATTATTATCAGTTCGCTCTGGCGTTGCCGTCATGCCCAAAAGAAATTGAGGCTTAAAATAATCCAATATTTTTTTATAAGTGGCTGCGCTGGCGCGATGGGTCTCATCAATGACGATATAATCAAAGGTGTCAGGTTGAAAGCGGGTTAAATGCGCCTCTCTAGAGAGGGTTTGTACGGTTGAGAATATATAATCACTGTCAATATCAGTATCTTGGCCACTATATAAACCAAAGGTTTTGTTATTTTTAAAAATGGTTTGATAGGTTTGTAATGCTTTTTTGGCAATATTGGCGCGGTGGACAATAAACAGTAAGCGGTTGGGGTTCATACTCAAGGCGTCAAACACTGACAGATACGTTTTTCCAGTGCCTGTCGCAGAAATCAATAATGCTTTGTTTTTATCTTGCCTACGTAGCGTTGCTAAGTTGCTTAAAGCTTCCTGCTGCATGATATTGGGTTCGATGGCATTATCTTGCTCTTGCCGCAATTCTTTTTTTATTTGTTGTGCAATCAATTGTGCTTTTTGATATTGCAACTCATAGTGTTCGATAAAATCAGGGGTAACCAGTTGTGCCGATTGAAATTCATGGGTAAATTCATCGATGGCTTGCTGAATAATAGCACCCGATTGGGTAGAGCTCACCTTTAAATTCCACTCTTTATTAGATGTTAAGGCATTAGCAGTTAGATTGCTGCTGCCAATGATTAAATGGTGAATATTAGCGGTACGAAATAAATAGCCTTTTGCATGAAAATTTGATGCTGTGGCAATACGAACGGTTAGATTTTTAAATGCTAATAATTCACGCAATGCTTCTGGTTGGGTGAAGTTAAGGTATTGTGAAACAAGTATGTGACCTGAAACTTTTTTTGTTTCAAGCTCTAGTAATTGCTGTTTAAGGCACGCAATACCACTGGTTGTGACAAATGCCACAGAAAACCAGAATTCATCACAAGTTTGTAAATGTGTACTGATTGAATTTAATACCTTTTTGCCTTGACCATCATTGGTAAGTAGCTCTGGCTTGAGGGTTTGTTTTGAAGCTTGTGTATGGTCTATAAAGCCAGAAATTAAAGCGTTTTGTAGTTCTTGAATGTGGCTGTTTGTGACATCATTATTCATAATATTAGTGCTCATGACATTATTGTTTTAAGCTGTTGCACAATTGGCAAGTCAGCGGCTGCCCAGTCAAGGGTATCAAGCTGTGTTATATCCAGCCAAAGTGCTTGTAGATGCTCATTTAATGTGAGAGTTTGGCTTTGGGTATGGCATATAAAAGCATGCATAATAATCTTAAAATCTGGATACTGATGCTTAACTGTTTGCAAAAAATCTGCGACAGTGATTGATATGTTTAGCTCTTCTTGGATTTCGCGAATTAAGGCTTGTTCAAGCGTTTCATCTTTTTCTAGTTTGCCACCAGGAAACTCAAATTTCCCTGAAAGATAGGCTAATTGATTGTTACCACGTTGCGCACATAAAATTTTCCCATCATGGATGATGATGGCAGCAACAACTTCGACGGTTTTCATTTATTTTCCTAATTAAAGATGAATGGTTTGTGTTTTGTTGTCTTTAGAACTTATAGGTAAAAAGTTATTATTGTGGGTTTTGAATACAGGTTCTAAGCATATATTAATAACAAAGATAAGTTAACAGAAAATATATAAAATTGGGTAGTTTGCGTGGAGAGTTTACGACAATAATTGTCGTTTATTTTAGGTGCTTGCATTAAGGCATTTGGGTTGATTAAGGTAGGTATGTTGGTTTTTAAGGTATTATTTAAAATATAACCTAACAAAATTTTATTGTTATAATAGCAATCATCATATTTCACTAAATTCATAATGTTTTATGGATAAAAAGTTCTAAGGATAAAAAATGCACCTAGATTGTTATTGTTGTAAAACGCACCCTTTAAAACCCACCAAGTTAGACTATGCCTTACCTGCACTGCGTTGTGAGGCGTGTCAAGGTACATATCTGGACTTGCTGACTTATCGTACATGGCTTGAAAATAACCTTGCTAATATTGAACAAGAAAAGATGGCACAAGAAAATACTGGCGATAAGACAGTCGCCATTGATGCGTTAACCAATAGTGAGGGGGCATTAATATGTCAGCGTTGTAGTAAATTTATGTTGAAATACCGCATTAATAATGAGCAGGATAATACCATCAATGTGTGTCATACCTGTGATGATGTGTGGCTTGATCAAGGCGAGTGGGAGCTATTAAAGCTGCTAAAAATTCAAGATAAATTGACCCAAGTGATGGGTGAGCCTTGGCAACAAGAGCTGCGTAATCAAGAGCGTGAGCAAGCATTTAAAAAACGCTATCAACAGCTTTTGGGCGAGGACTTTGAGCAAGTTGAGGCGTTTGCTACATGGTTACATAATCATCCTAAAAAAAGTGAAATTCAACATTATTTATCAGCGTTTAAACCTATAGCGTGATGAATGATTGATGAATAAATTACGTGGGTTAATTTATTAAATTGCTATATGACCCCTCCTAAACCCTCCTCTTGAAGATAAGGGGAGGGCTTAAAAGCAAGTTATTTATATTTTATTCCGTCCCAAATTCTCTGCGTTTTTTGGCAAAGAAGCGATCCAATCTGTCCATCGCATCTTCTAAATCAAGCAAATTGGGCAAAAATACCACTCTAAAATGGTCAGGTGCGTCCCAGTTAAAGCCTGTGCCTTGTACCATCAACACTTTTTCTTCTCGCAATAAATCCATCATAAACTGCATGTCATTTTCAATAGGATATACCTCAAGGTCTATCTTAGGGAAGCAGTAAAATGCGCCTTGTGGCATGGTACAAGAGATGCCTTTGATGGCATTAAGACGCTCAATTGCCATGGCGCGTTGTTTATATAGTCGTCCTGTCTCATTAGTGAGATCTTGCATACTTTGATAGCCACCCATTGCGGTTTGAATGGCATATTGTGCAGGCACGTTGGCACATAGACGCATCGAGGCAAGCATATCTAGCCCTTCAATAAAGTCGCTGGCATGGTCTTTTTTGCCCGATAGCATCATCCAACCTGCGCGAAAGCCTGCAATACGATGTGATTTTGACAGCCCATTATAAGATAAGATAAGCACATCATCACTTAGGGTACACATCGGTGTGTGGGTGACATTGTCATATAACACACGGTCATAGATTTCATCAGCCATGATAACCAGATTGTGCGCTTTTGCGATGGCAATGATTTCACGTAATTTATCATCGGAATACAATGCCCCTGTGGGGTTATTGGGATTAATCACCACGATACCTTTGGTTTTATTGGTGATTTTGGCTTTGATATCAGCAATATCAGGTTGCCAGTTATCTGCCTCATTACAACGATAATGCACTGCCGTACCCCCTGCTAAGTTTGCGGCGGCTGTCCATAGTGGGTAGTCAGGCATAGGAATTAATACCTCATCACCATCATCCATTAAGGCTTGCATGGTCATTACAATCAGCTCAGATACCCCATTACCCAGATAAACATCACGTACATCGACGGCGGATAATAATCCTTTGGCTTGATAATATTGCAAGATGGCTTTGCGGGCTGAGAAGATGCCTTGTGAGTCTGAATAGCCTTCGGCTTTGGTAAGATTCATTGCCACATCATGAATAATCTCTTGTGGGGCTTGTAGTTTAAAAGGTGCAGGATTACCAACGTTAAGCTTGATAATACGATGTCCTGCTGCTTCCATCTCCATGGCAGTTTTGAGCAAAGGACCACGAATGTCGTAGCAGACGTTTTGTAATTTGGTGGATTTTTTCAGTAAATGAGTAGATGAACTGGGTTGCATAGCAGTACCATAATGTTGTGATGTTGGTGAATTTGTGTTTGATGAATGTGGTTGTGCTTGGGTTTTTTTACCATTTTTAAGCTGAGTCGTATCTGAGGTATTAGGAGCGTCACCACGTAATAGATAGCCTTCGCTACAGTGTAAAATCTTGGCGAGTGTGGGCAGTTTTGAGGAGACAATACCATTAATGCCACGCTCCCAGTTAGAGATAGCACCCCGACTCACTTTTGCACCCGCTTTGGTCATTTGTTCGGCTAATTGCTCAGCGGTCAAACCTTGAGCGTGTCTGAGTGCCGCTAGGCGTTTGCCTTGCTCAATATATTCATGGCATTCAAGATTGCTACTTTCTGTTGTGGGTTCTGTTGTCGTTTCACCTTGCTTATCCTCAGTAGGGTTTGGCAGGGTGTCTGTATTTATGGGTGATTTCATAGTAAATCAATCAGTTAGTGGAGAAAATATAGACACAGTTATACAATTATCTAAATTTTTATGCAAGTATTTATTGCGCTATTTTGTAAAATTTCTAGCTTTCAATTTACTTTTAAATATAAATGCAAGAAAAACTTGCAAAGTCATTACCTTTTACTTGCTTTATTGCAATTTTTTGATAATAGAATAGAGTTGCGCCACACGGAACTTTATTTTTTTAAAGTTATATAGAGCCCTCCCAAACCCTCTCCTTGAAGTAAGGGGAGGGATTAAAAGCCAGTTTTCCCCATAACCTCAGCCAATACCTCAAATATACGTCCATCATTGCTCTGTGCCACATTAAAACGCATAAAATCCTCTGCATTTTGTGCTTGGCTAAAGGTATTGCCAGGGGCTAAGACGATACCGTGTGCCAGACATTGCCTTGCCAGCTCTGAAGCTCGGTTATGCTTGGGTAGCTTGCTGTCTGTAGGCAGTTGACACCACAAAAACATGCCTGCTTGTGGCAGTATCCAAGGGGTGATGCCAAGTTTTGCCAGTCGCGGCAATACATGGGTACGTGCTTGTGCTAAGCGGCTGTGCAAATGGCTTAAATGTTTGCGATAGCCACTGTCACTAAGTGCCGATAACACCACACTGGCAGCCAGTTGTCCACCACCAAAACCTGTGGCAATTTTTAAGTCCAGTAAGCCTTCTAAAAAACGGGGATTGGTGGTAATAAAGCCACAGCGCAGTGAGGCAGATAAGGTTTTAGAAAAGCTGCCAATATAAAATACCTGTGATGCGCCTTGTAATCCAGCTAAAGCGGCAAGTCGAGGCGCAGGGGTTATTTCAAAATCAGCAAAAATATCATCTTCAATAATATAAGTCCCTGCCGCTGATGCCAGTTGCAAGATATGATGCGCCGTTGTTGCGGATAAAGTTGCCCCTGTGGGATTGTGAATGGCAGCATTGGTGATATATAGGCGCGGTTTGTGTTCATTTAATATGTTGGCATAGGCGGTGACATCTGCACCATGAGCGGTATACGGCACACCAACTACTTTGACCCGATGCGCCCGTAGCAGGGCATGAAAATTAAAATAACACGGGTCATCTACCACAACAGTATCATTTGGGCGCAATAAATATCGGCAAATAAGGTCGATGGCATGAGTACCCGAATCGGTGAGCATGATTTGGGTAGGCTCAGCAGTGATGCCCACATTCGCCATACGTCGAGCGAGAAACTGGCGTAATTCAGGCTGACCCATTGGGGTGGCATAGTTGCTCATCACGCTGGCATCTGCTTTGGCAGCCCGCCTCAGTCCTCGGCGCATACCCTCTTCATAAAGCCAATCAGCAGGTAGCCAACCACAGCCGGGTTTGAGTGCTTCATCAGATGATTCCAGTGCTTGCCGTGATACCCAAAGTGGGTCAACCACACGGTCAAGTTTTGGTCCAATCTCTGCCAGTGAGAGAGGGGTAGTAGGCTCAGCCACATAAAACCCTGCCCCTGCTTTTGCATAGATGATGCCTTTAGTGACCAAGCGTTCATAAGCTTCTACCACGGTAGAAGGGGAGACTTGGTGTGTGTTGGCAGCGGCACGTACAGAAGGCAGGCGTGTACCGGGTAAATAGGACATGGTGGCAATTTTGGTTTTGACATCTGCCATTAGGGTTTCAATTTTGGTGAATCCAGAGTGCATACCGATTCCATCTTTAATTATCATTGATTGGTTCATTATCTTTTAGTTACCACTGTTTTTAATCACGCTTGTAAACTTGGGTTTGACCACATTAGGCTTTAACTGGGCTTGTGTTGTGCCTACCGAGTGTCTAGTGTGGCTGTATGGGTAGATGATACCAAACAGTTTGGCTAAATTGTATTGGATTGTACATGGTTGTGATAGCACACTTTTGTTTTAATCATCGAGGTTTTGTTGGTAATTGAGGTTTTGTTGATATTAGAAGCTTAGTAATACCAAGCCTAGTCAATACAAAATTTAAACATAAGCTAAAAATCTAAGGCAGCGATAATGAAACACCCAGTTAACAATCCAGTTCCAGTTCAGAAAAAATCAGAAATAACAGATACAACTATCAGCCAACCAGCCAGTGAGCCAAACACCAATGAGATGGCAAACACCAGTACACAAGACTGGAGAGGTTGGATAAGTGGCTTTATTGGGGTAGTTATTTTTGCAGGCTCATTACCTGCGACTCGCTTGGCAGTGATGGAAATTGACCCTATCTTTCTGAGTGCAGCCAGAGCCAGCATTGCTGCGTTGGTCAGTGGGGTGGTGTTACTGTGTATAAAGCAGCCATTACCAACAAAATCAGATTTGCCTGCATTAATGATGGTTGCATTTGGGGTGGTGATTGGATTTCCATTGTTTAGTGCCTTGGCATTGCAGTATGTGACGTCGGCTCATGCCATCGTATTTTTGGGTATTTTGCCTTTATGTACTGCCATATTTGCTGTGTGGCGTGGTGGTGAGCGACCCTCAAAGCAGTTTTGGTTATTTTCGGTGTTGGGCAGTGTTTGCGTGATGGGTTATGCACTATTTAGCAATAGCTCAGTTATCCTGACCTCAGTAAATGGCACACATAAGGCATTACTTGGGAGTTTATTAATGCTTGTAGCGGTGCTGACATGTGGTTTGGGTTATGCCGAAGGTGGACGTTTATCCCGTACATTGGGTGGCTGGCAGGTAATCAGTTGGGCGTTATTACTGTCTGCACCTATGATGCTGTTACTGGCATGGTGGACACTACCAAATAATTTGCAACAAATCAGCATGTCAGCGTGGGCAGGACTGCTATATGTGTCCTTATTTAGTATGTTTATTGGCTTTGTATTTTGGTATCGTGGGCTTGCATTGGGTGGTATCGCGGCGGTGGGGCAACTACAATTGCTACAACCATTTATGGGGCTTGCCCTTGCTGCCCTATTGTTGCATGAGACGGTGAGCTTTGCGATGCTGATAAGCACCCTCGGTGCGGTGTTGTGCGTGATGGGCGCAAAAAAAGAAGCAAAAAGAGGGGCAAAAAAATAGCAAAAGAAGGGGCAAAAACAAGTACAAAGAAATTTGCCAAATCTTAATTGCTTGTTTTTATTAGAAGTTGTTAGGATTTTGTGATTCTAAGTGTGGTTTTATGATGAGTTGATAATGGTTGGCGTACGCTGTTAATCTATAAAAACCAAAGCGAGTGTGGTAAGTTAGTCTCTAATATTTTAATGATATTTTAGGCACAGTTTAGGAGATAGATAGTATGACAGATAATTCACACAGCTCATCACAAATTAGTTCATCACAGCTTAGCTCTGAGCAGATTGCTCAACTTACCGATGCCGATTGGCGCGAACGCCTTGATGACGATGCGTATCATGTATTGCGTCAAAAAGGCACTGAGCGACCTTTTACAGGTATGTATACAGATAATAAAGATGAGGGTATTTATCGCTGTAAAGGCTGTGGGGCAAAGCTGTTTACGTCAGACAATAAATTTGACTCAGGCTGTGGTTGGCCAAGCTTTGATAAAACCATTGACGAGAGTGCGGTTGAAGAGCATTTAGACACCTCGCATGGTATGCGCCGCGTGGAGGTCACCTGTCGTAATTGTGGCGGGCATTTGGGGCATGTATTTCCTGATGGACCACAACAGACCACAGGTATGCGCTATTGCATTAACTCAGTGGCGATAGATTTAGATAAACAATAAAACCAACCTAAAATAGCCTAAGCAAAAATAAATTACAGACAATCTAATATAATTTCACCACAAGACAACTGAGTGCAGATAGTACACCCATCTAGCGAAGTTAACACCGGGGTGAATTTATAGTAGGCAGACTATAACCACGCATAACCAACAACACGTATAATAAATAATAGGAAAGTATTATGAGCAGTATCTATGATTTTAACGCCAAAGATATTACAGGACAGACAGTGAATTTTGCCGATTATCAAGGCAAGGTATTATTAATTGTCAATACCGCCAGTAAATGTGGATTAACGCCACAATTTGAGGGGTTAGAGGCGTTATATCAACAATATAAAGACGAGGGGCTGGTGGTGATTGGGTTTCCATGCAATCAATTTGCCAATCAAGACCCCGAAGATGCCCAAGCAATTGGAGCGTTTTGCCAAAAAAATTATGGGGTTAGTTTTCCAATGATGGATAAAATCGAGGTCAATGGCGATGAAGCACACCCTATTTTTGTTTGGCTAAAACAGCAAAAAGGAGGCGTATTACTTGATGCCATCAAGTGGAATTTTACGAAGTTTTTAATTGGGCGTGATGGACAAGTAATTGCCCGTTATGCCCCCACTACTAAGCCAGAAACGATTGCAGAGGATATTAAAAAAGCATTGGCAAAATAAGTGAATGGCTATTGATTTATTATTCATTATTCACTGTTATTTGCTGATTGATATTTTGTATAAAAAACCCCTCACTATCAAAAATGATAGCGAGGGGTTTTTGGCTTTAATGGCTTTAATAGTTTTGTTATTTCATCAAGGCCATCATAACCACTGACAGTGTCTATATCAGATTTATAACGCCTGAGCCAATGCCGATAACGCCCCTTTTAGCATCGCAGAGACAGTACTGGTACAGGTACCAACGCCTGAATAAATTTGACCATCAACATTGAGCTGAATATAGGCCACGGCATTGGCATTGGTTTTATCACTGCTACTATCATAGTCTTCATCAGGTTGTCTTTGTTGACTGATGGCGTGTTCAGAATAATTAGCAATATGTAAGCGTTTGCCAGTATGACGTGCCATGCCATCAATAAAGGAAGATAAAGGACCATTGCCTTTGCCATCTAGGGTGATGCGCTCACCATTGATATCCACTTCACCAGTAAACATCACTTCACCGCCTTTATTATTAACGCTGTAGTCGTGTAGGCTGAGGGCGGTTTGTGCAAGATAGGTGTCTTCAAAGGTCTGGATAATCTCTTCCGTTTTTAGCTCACGCGCCACTTCTTCGGCTTGATTTTGTACCACTTTACTAAAGTCAATCTGCATCCAGCGTGGTAGCTTAAAGCCATAATGACGCTGTAAAATATATGCCACACCGCCTTTACCTGATTGGCTATTAATGCGTACCACATCTTGATAAGTACGTCCAATATGAGCAGGGTCGATGGGCAAGTAAGCCACGTCCCAGACGTTTTCGGTTGCCTCTTTATTCCTCTCATTATAATCAAGCGATTTTTTGATGGCATCTTGGTGCGAGCCGCTAAAGGCAGTAAATACCAACTCACCCACATAAGGGTGGCGTGGGTGTAATGGCAAGTTATTACATTCACCGACTATCTGCGCAATCTCACTCATATTACTAAAATCAAGCTCAGGGTCGATGCCTTGGCTGTATAAGTTCATCGCCATCACGATGATATCCATATTACCTGTGCGCTCACCATTACCTAAAAGTGTACCCTCGATACGGTCAGCACCTGCCAATACCCCAAGCTCAGCGGCAGCAACTGCACAGCCTCTATCATTGTGGGTATGCAAGCTGACAGTAATTAGGTCACGCTGCTTTAGGTTGCGACAAAAATACTCGACTTGGTCAGCAAATAGGTTTGGCATGGAAGACTCGACGGTGGCAGGCAAGTTGATAATTACTTCTTGACCTGTTTCGGGCTGCCATACTTCTAGCACCGCATCACACACCTCAACGGCATATTCAGGCTCAGTTTGGCTAAAGCTCTCAGGAGAATACTGAAACACCCATTCGGTTTCGGGGTATTTTTCGGCATATTTTTTCAGCAAATTTGCACCATCAATGGCAATTTGCTTAATCTCTGCTAAGTTTTTGCCATAAACCTTGTCACGCTGCACACGGCTGGTTGAGTTATACACATGCACAATCGCTCGTCTTGCGCCTTTTAAGGACTCAAAAGTACGCTCAATTAAATGCTCACGTGCTTGTACCAATACTTGCAACGTCACGTCGTCAGGCACATGATTTTCTTCAATCAATTTGCGAGTAAAATCAAACTCAACTTGTGCTGCTGAGGGAAAACCAATTTCAATTTCTTTAAAGCCCACTTCAACGAGCAGCTTAAAGAAGGTCATTTTTTGTGGAATGGTCATAGGGTCAATTAACGCCTGATTACCATCACGCAAGTCTACGCTTGCCCAAATCGGTGCTTTGGTGAGGGTTTTGCTTGGCCAAGTACGGTCATCAAGCTTGGGTGCAAACGCAAATGGACGATATTTGCGAAAGTCAAAAGCGGCATTCTTTGGTTTAATTTTAGGCTCGACGATTGCTTGAGTGTTTGTTTGTGCTGGGCTGCTCATGGAAGTTCCTTAAATGAGTGGCGAATAATGACCACAGTACTTATGAATAAATAAAACTTTTAATAAATAAAAAATTGCTGTTATTAGGGTCTGTTAAACTTTCACCCTGTTAGGCTAATATCTATAAGGGAGACAGCTGTTTTTTACTTTCATGTAAAAATTGGCTAAATTTACCTTATTCTGCGTTAATGAACTTGTTAATATCCCGATATTACCTACGTTCATTGCCTTGACTAAGCCACCGTTTATTAAAATCAGTATCTCAATTTTTCCTATGAAGATGAATGTTCAACAGACCCTAGCAATATTGGTTTGTAGTCTATGAGCAAATTTGCATCACTTTGAATAAGACCACAGAACTGATTTTTGATTGTGAATATGATAACAAAAAGTGAATAGTGAAAAACGGCAAAATATTTATAAAATTCAGAGAATTTGATGGATTTATCTAATTTTTACGCTAATATTAGAGAATTACTTTAATTTTTCCTATTATTAATGGGTGTGAGTAGATGAAGACTGACCTATCTGTGCAAACAAGAGAAAAAAGTTTAGACAAGCCATTAGAGAAGCCACTGGATAAAGTTGATAAGCAATTATTGGCATTATTACAACAAGATGCCCGTTTAAGCATTACTGAGATGGCAGAATACGTCAATTTATCACCCACACCTTGTGCTAGGCGTATTAAGCAGTTAGAAGAGCAGGGGGTCATCACCGGCTATCATGCCCATACCAATGCACAAAAGCTTGGTTATAGTTTGGCAATTTTTATCGCTGTGGGTATGGATAAGCATACCGCAGAGCGTTTTGAGCAGTTTGAACAGCAAATCCAAAGTTTTGAAGAGGTGGTGAGCTGTAGTATCGTCACAGGGCGTAGTGAGGATTATTTAATCAAAGTGGTGGTGCGTGATATGGCACATTATGAGGAGTTTTTGTTGCATCGGCTCAATCGTATCGAAGGGGTGTCGCAAGTGCATACCAGTTTTGAGTTAAGAGAGGTGTTTAGCCGTTCAGTGATATAAATGATATGAGCGATATGAATGATATAAGTGATGAAGGGGTTTGTGAAAGTGAGATAAAACAGGGATAAAAAAGAGATAAACGCTGTAATTAATATATAAAAAATAGTTTCCTATATTACTATAATAACTCACTTTTATTTATTATTTTAACTTGTTACTCTATTTTTAGCGTTTGCAGTGACCTCTTGTTTCTAATGCATTTTTAATGCGTTTTTAATGTGTTTTAAGGGGGTGCTTATGTGTTTTTAATACCACTTATTGAGAGTAAAGCATTTTTATGAATCATAATAACGATATGGTAAGCCAGCCAGTTCAATCAGAGCAGTTAGCCGCCAAGTTAGACCAGACAACTTCATCAGACAATCAAACCCAACAATCATCTCAACTTAGCCATAATGAGAATGTTAATAAACAGTTTGGTGAGCGTGCCAATGCGTATCTAAGCAGTGCGGTACATGCTAAGGGACGTGAGCTACAATTAATGGCGCAAAAAGTAGCGCAAATAAACGCTGCCACTGTGCTTGATTTGGGCTGCGGTGCAGGGCATGCCAGTTTTGCCGTTGCTCCCCATGCCAAATCAGTAGTAGCATACGATTTATCTGGCGAGATGCTGACCGTGGTCGAGCAAGCAGCAGCAGATAAACAATTAACCAATATCAGCACCAGTCAGGGCGTGGTAGAAAAATTGCCCTTTGCTGATAATAGCTTTGATGTGGTGGTCTCACGCTTTTCTGCGCACCATTGGCAAGATGTGCTAGTAGCCTTGCAAGAAGCAAAGCGGGTATTAACCGCTGATGGGCTGTTTATCATGGTCGATGTGATTGCGCCGTCTAATCCTGCGGCGGATAGCTTTTTGCAAACCATTGAGCTGCTACGTGATACCAGTCATGTTCGAGATTACTCGCTTGCCGAGTGGCAAAGTTTTTTGAGCTTAACAGGATTTCGGGTAAATGAGATGCACACTCAGCGTCTGCCTTTGGATTTTGCTACTTGGATTGCCCGTATGCGTACGCCTAAGCATTTTGCAGTGGCGATAACGGAGCTGATAAAAACCAGTAGTCAGGAAGTCAAAACTTACTTTGATATTCAAGCTGATGGCTCATTTAGCAGTGATATGCTGGTGTTGAGCGCACAGCCTAATCATTTATCAGGGAGCATATAGGTTCACTTAATGGATATTCAGGCAAAAACATAATTTACATTGGTATTATTTTCGCTATACTGGAGCTTTGAGCAGTTATTTCTAATTTATCGATATATTATTAAGAAATTAATAGACTAAATTAATTGCAAACTGAACGATAGCAAAAAATAGGATAGCCATGAGCGTGCGTCATTTTTTAACCCTACTTGATCTCTCAAAAACCGAACTTGATCAGCTAATAAAACGGGCATGTGAGCTGCGAAAAATGCAGCATGCAGGCGAGATTTATCAGCCGTTTGTGGGGCGAACGCTGGGAATGATTTTTGAAAAATCCTCGACTCGTACTCGTATCTCGTTTGAAACAGGCATGGGGCAGTTTGGTGGGCAAGCGATATTTTTATCACCCAAAGATACCCAGTTAGGTCGCGGTGAGCCGATAGAAGATTCTGCTCGGGTGATCTCAAGCATGGTTGATATCATTATGATTCGTACCTTTGAGCATGAAAAGGTGCAAAAATTTGCTGAATATTCTTCGGTACCGATTATTAATGCACTCACTGATGAGTTTCACCCTTGCCAGTTATTGGCAGATATGCAGACCTTTTATGAGCATCGGGGCAGTATCGAAAATAAAACGGTGACTTGGGTTGGTGATGGCAACAATATGTGTTCCTCATTTATGCATGCAGCGCATCAATTTGGCTTTGAGCTGCGGGTAGCCTCACCTTATGGTTTTGAGCCTGATCCTGATTTGACCGAAAAATTTTCGCATTGTGTGACACTTATTGAAGATGTACAAGAAGCTGCCAAAGATGCACATTTAATTGTCACTGATGTGTGGGCAAGTATGGGGCAGGAAAATGAGCAAAATACCCGAGCCAGACGTTTTGCCCCCTATCAAGTCACGCCTGCGATGCTTGATAAGGCAGACCCTGAGGTGCTGTTTATGCACTGTCTGCCTGCCCACCGTGGTGAGGAGATTTCACATGACTTGCTTGATGACCCACGCTCGGTGGTCTGGGACGAAGCTGAAAACCGCTTACATGCGCAAAAAGCACTGATGGAATTGTTGTTGCAGGATAAAATCAAAGTTTAAATTTTATTTGATAGTCGATTTAACAAAAATAAAAAAGCCCCTAAAAAGAAAAATTTAGGGGCTTTTTGATTTTTAGTTTTGGTATTTAGAACCTGTATTCATAAGTCAAAATTAGGATATTTTTAGATTAAAATGGCGTAATATAAGGCAAATTTGGGGCAAATAGTTATTCTATTTAACCCAACATTTAACGCAGTAGTACGTCTATTTTAGGCAAAAAGCCACTATTGTGGGTTGTGAATACAGGTTCTCATAGACTTAGCTTAGATTAGCGTTTTAATGTCTCAACCCCACTGGCTTTGGCAAGCAATAATGTATCGGCTTGATTGGCAGCAAAGATACCATTACATACCACGCCAACGATGTTATTGAGTCGTTGTTCCATCTCACTGGGGCTAGTTATCTCAAGGTCATAAACGTCCAAAATCAAATTGCCATAATCAGTGACAAAGCCTTCTCGATACTCAGGTTCACCGCCTAATTTGACCAATTCCCGAGCCACATAAGAGCGTGCTTGTGGTAGCACCTCAATAGGAACAGGAAATTCACGTCCGAGGGTATCTACCCATTTGCTTTCATCAACCATACAGATAAACTTCTTGGAAGCGGCAGCGACGATTTTTTCTCGAGTTAATGCACCGCCACCGCCTTTAATTAGTTGTAAGTTTGGATTGACCTCATCTGCACCATCAATATACAAATCCAGCTCACCAACAAAGTTTAAATCCATCACTTCAATCCCCAATGCCTCTAGTTTTTCTTGGGTGACTTTAGAGCTGGCAACTGCGCCTTTTAAGCGAACTTTGGGCAATAAATCGATAAGGCAATTAACCGTACTGCCTGTCCCAACACCCAAAATCATACCATCTTCGATGTGACTAAGGGCAGCGGCGGCAACGGCTTGTTTGAGTTGTTGTTGGTTAGAGGCTTGATCAGATGATTGGTCGCTCATAAAGAAAAATCCTGTTATTGTGTGATAAAGATAGGTATCGATAAATTATAGAAAGCTATAGTTATTCTAGCCAATTTATGTAGATATTTCATCCATCAAGCAAATCTGGCTATGCATAAATTGATGTTAAAAAGGAATAACCATGCAAACTGATAACTGGATAAATAAAATATTTGACTGGGCAGATGAGTTTGAGATTGCAGATAATCAGCTATCCCGAGATAAGCAGCAATTATTACAAATGACTGAGTTAAATGTTCAAGATAATAATATTACTTATCTTCCTGATGAGATTGGCAGGCTGACTAATCTAACATTATTAAGTATTGGCTGGAATCAATTAACTGAATTACCCAGTAGTATCGATCAGCTTAATAATTTAATTTTACTAAATTTTGGACAAAATAATATTCGTGAAGTTCCTGAGTCTATTGGTAACCTTAAAAAGTTAAACTTCCTAAAAATGTATGACAATCAAATAACCAAACTGCCGAAATCTATTGGGCAACTTCATGATTTGATAGAGTTGGATATAAGTTATAATCAGCTAACTGACTTACCTCAATCTCTCATACAAATTAAAAATTTAGACTTATTGGATATTAGAAGTAACAACTTTACTAAAATTCCAAATTTTATTAATGAGTTTGATAATTTGGGATTCTTATCTATCAGTGACAATCCATTAATTGAATTACCAGAGTTTATTGGTGATTTTAACAATTTAGACTGGTTAGACATCAGTTCTTTACAACTAAAAGAACTACCAAATTTCATTAAAAAATTAACCAATCTTATAACATTAGATATTAGTGACAATAAATTAACAGAATTACCAGAATTTATTGCAAATCTTGTCAACTTGCAGGAAATTGACATTAGCGGTAATAAACTAAGTAGTTTACCTACTTGTATTAAGGGATTAAGGCATTTAAATGAAATAAATATCAATGATAATCAATTTAACCAAATCCCAGAAGTTATAACAAACATGGTTAATCTAACACAGCTTATACTCTGTAATAATCAACTAACGATACTACCTGAGTCTCTCACTAAACTTACAAAATTAGAATATTTGTGTGTTCAGGGCAACCCCTTAAATGAGCTGACACCGAGTATCAAAGCGTTTTTACAGACGATAGACTATGTGGATATTTTTCAAATTAAGCAAAAATTCAAACTCTGACGCCAACAGCGTACTTTTTTTGTCCTTCTTTTTTTGTCCTTTAACGCTCAGTTCCTTTATAATAGCCAGATTCACTATAGATGCTGTAAACACAGATAAATTATCAATTTTTTTAAGCACATAACTTTTTTTAAGCACATAATTTTAATTAGGACGATTTATGCTATCACGTTGGGTTCGAGCCATTTTGCAAGCTACGGTATACGATGCCGCTATCCAAACACCCCTTGATCATGCTCCCAAGTTATCACAACGCTTTGGTAATGACATTCGCTTTAAGCGTGAGGATTTGCAGCCTGTATTCTCTTTTAAGCTGCGTGGTGCATACAATCGAATTAGCCAGTTAAGTAAAGAGCAACAATCGCGTGGGGTGATTTGTGCCTCAGCGGGTAACCATGCTCAGGGTGTGGCGTATTCTGCTGCTAGACTTGGGTTAAATAACACCATTGTGATGCCAACTACTACCCCTGATATTAAGGTAAAAGCAGTAAAAGCGCTGGGTGGTAATGTCGATTTGTATGGTGATAGCTTTGATGATGCTAACCGCTATGCCATTGAACGTGCCGAAAAAGAAGGCTTAACTTTTGTACCACCTTATGATGATGAATTGGTGATTGCAGGGCAGGGGACGATTGGACTTGAGTTAACTCAGCAGTGGCGAGACATGGATTATGTGTTTGTCGCTGTTGGTGGTGGCGGTCTGATTGCAGGTATTGCCGCATTTTTGGGCGAAGTTGCTCCCCATGTCAAAGTGGTTGCTGTTGAGCCCGCAGAAGCAGCCAGTCTAAAAGCGGCATTGGCAGCAGGTGAACGAGTGCGTTTGCCACAAGTGGGGCTGTTTGTTGATGGCGCAGCGGTAGCGCAAATCGGTGAGCTACCCTTTGATGTGGTACGCACGCAAAAAAGCAACGGCAAAGGTATGGTGATTGAAGAAGAAGTGGTCACTTGTAGCAACGATGAAGTATGTGCGGCGGTCAAAGATGTGTTTGAAGAGAATCGCAGCATTGTTGAGCCAGCAGGGGCATTGGCAGTGGCAGGCATGAAAAAATATCTTGCCAAGCATGACATTCATGATAAAAACTGCATCGCTATTATCAGCGGTGCCAATATGAACTTTGACCGTTTGCGTTATATCGCTGAGCGTACCGAGATTGGTGAGAAAAAAGAGGCAATTTTTGCGGTCAGTATTCCTGAGCAAACAGGCGCATTTTTAAACTTCTGTCGCACCTTAAAAGGTCGCAATATTACTGAGTTTAATTATCGGGTGCGTAGTCGCCAATCCCCTGATTCGATGCAGCCTGCGGCAATTTTTGTCGGTATTGCTCTTAAAGAAGGCGATAAAGAGCGACAAATCATTGCCCAGTCTTTGGCAAAGGCAGGACATGATGCGCATGATTTGACTGAGGATGAAATCGCGAAAACCCATATTCGCTATTTGATTGGGGGACATCCTGATTTAAATGATGAGCAGTTATTTAAAGTGACTTTCCCTGAGCGTCCTGGTGCATTGCTTAATTTCTTAGAAAAATTGGGGCAGGATTTTAATATTACCTTATTCCATTATCGCAATCATGGGGCGGCAGAAGGTCGAGTATTGGTCGGTTTACAAGCATCTGATACCAGCTCACGTGCGTTGCAAGATGCGCTGCAAGATATTGGCTATGAATGTGAACCAGTTAATGATAATGTAGGTTATCAGTTATTTTTGCGTTAACTATAAGTTTTTGTGTTAAACACAATTGCCATAACATAGTGTGATTGTGTTTGCTTGAATGACTTATAACTTAAAAAATATAACTATTTAAAAAATATAACAAGGAATGTTTATTGTGAAGAAGTTAATGAGGTTATCATCTGTTTTGCTGGGTAGTATATTGATGTTTGGTATGACTGCGCAAGCAGAGCTGATTGATAATAGCAATACCCACACCCATACTGGCTTAGATAGTAAGGTGACTGCATCTAGTAACCAAAATGCTACTCAAAATAGGTCGGCACGTTTGTTACGAAATCCTCTTCATAGAGGTAGAAATCATACTAATAGCTCTATGGTATTTCGTCATTTACCAACGTGTGATTGTAATGAAAAAGGTCAGCCACTGCCACTTGATAGTTGTCGACGACAACAAATAAATATGACAGTAGCTATGGTAGTTGATGAGCAAGGAGAAGTAGTTGAAGCCTCATTAGATAAAAATAGTGGCATTGCTGCACTTGACAGAGCCATCGTTGAGGATATGAAACAAGCAAAATTCGCTCCCTTTATTGTCAATGGACAGCCTGTTATGGGCAAGGTAAAAATTCCCATACAATATGATCATACACCAGATATGCCCGCAAGCTGCTATGCTTTACGTGATAGTCTGCAAGAGTAAGAGTCGTCAGCATTGGGACAGTGATTACTTGCGCCATTAGAACGAGTAAAAATTAAACAAAACCAAGGAAAAAACTTTGAAAAATACAACATGGAGTTCAAAGATATTTATACGCAGTTTAATAGCGACTAGTTTAGTTGGTAGTAGTGTATTGGCACAAGCGGAACTGATTGATAGTTCGACTTATACCATTGGTACACAAGAGTTTCCATTAACAGGTGACAGATGGCTTATTAAACCTAAGTTTAGCTTTCCTCAACTTGCCATGAGAAGAATGAACCCAGGTGAGACTGATACGGTAACGTTACGTTTAACTGTGGATACTCAAGGTAATATTGAAAAGGCAGAAGTTGTTAAAAGTAGTGGTAATCTTCATGTAGATAGATTTGCTCGACAGCAAGTAAGAAGGGGTAAAATTCTTCCCTTTATACATGAAGGTAAGCTGGTAAAAGGGATGGTTACTATACCAGTAACTTATGTTAAGCCTAAATATGAATCTAGTGAATAATTAAAGTCTTAAATTTTAACCTGAGAACATACTAACTTATGACACAAAATAATCAACACTCTGATACTTCCAACAATCTAACCAAAGTCCGCCTTGATAAATGGCTATGGGCAGCCCGTTTTTATCGTACCCGCAGCCTTGCCAAGCAAGCCATCGAAGGCGGCAAAGTTCATTTTGATGGTAGTCGAGTCAAGACCAGTAAAGAGATTGGCGTGGGCGATGAGCTCACCATTCGCCAAGGTTCGGCCTCCTCAATGAATGAAAAAACGGTGCTAGTCAAAGCGTTATCGACCGAGCGGGGCAATGCGACCATTGCACAAACGCTTTATGAAGAGACCGAAGAGAGTATCAAACGTCGTGAGTACTACAGTGAGCAGCGTAAACTGGCAAATCTTGCTCGCCCTGATACTAAGCCTAATAAAAAGCAACGCCGTGAATTGCAACGCTTTAAGCATCAAGATTAGCATCCGCGGTATCAATACTTAGTAACTATCAATACTTAGTAATAACTATTAATGACCCTCTTTCATTGTTAAATCTATAAAGGTTTTGTTATGCCAATAAAAGTAAGTGCTCCAAAGTCTGTTCTATTGGTGTGTTTGGGTAATATTTGTCGTTCTCCCACTGCTGAAGAGGTATTGCGTCAAAAGGCAGCCGTAGAAGGTATGTCATTGACAGTCGATTCAGCGGGTACAGGAGATTGGCATATTGGCAAACATCCTGATGATAGAGCCATTGCCCATGCTAAGGCTTATGGCTATGCTATTAGTAAATTGGTGGCTCGCCAAGTTCAGCCTGATGACTTTTATCAGTTTGATTTAATTTTGGCAATGGATAAGCAAAACTTGCAGGATTTACAAGCCATCAAAGACCGCTTAATCAATGAAAATCCTGAGCAATCCGAAACATTAGCCAAATTGGTATTATTTAGTGAAGAAGACCCAATACATGCAGGTGAAGATGTACCAGACCCTTATTATGGTGGTGATGAGGCATTTGAACGCTGTATTGCCCATATTGAGTCAGGGGCGAATGCGTGGATAGAAAGTTGGAAAAGTTGCTAGTAAAACCTTATCAAAACATCAATGATAACCGTATTATCAGTGTATGCCAAATATGACCACAGTAAAGACGACCACACAACCCAGCATACAGACAGAAGTCGACTTGTCTACATATAATACGATGGCATTGCGTAGTGTGTGCCATACTGCTTATTTTTTGCAAAATGCAGCAGATGTGCAGGTGGCATTGGCAATGGCAGAAGCTCAGCAGTTGCCTGTTTTGGTGCTGTCAGGCGGTAGCAATGTTATTTTGCCAGATTATCTGCAAGCAATGGTGTTATTGCCTAGAATGCGTGGTATTGAGGTGATTACAGAAGATGCGCATCATGTTGATATCTCTGTGATGGCAGCAGAAAATTGGCATGAGTTGGTGGTTAGTTGTGTGCAAAAGGGCTGGTATGGACTAGAAAATCTTGCCTTAATTCCGGGTATGGTTGGTGCAGCGCCTGTGCAGAATATTGGTGCTTATGGTCGACAAATTGAGGATAACTTACTTAGCGTCACTGCTTATCATATACCATCAAAGCAGTGGCAAACATTAAGTAGGGCACAATGTGAGTTTGGCTATCGCGATAGTATCTTTAAGCAGCAAACAGGGCAGTGGTTGATTACTCAAGTAAACTTACGTTTACATAAAGATGCATCTATAACTCATGCTGGCTATGGTGATGTTAAGCAGTATGCTGAGACGTTAGCGGCAGCAGCAAATAGAGAGCAGATTAATCCTGGTGATGTAATGGCAGCTATCATTGCCATTCGCCAAAGTAAATTACCAGACCCTAAGCAGCTACCTAACTGCGGCAGCTTTTTTAAAAACCCCATTATTAGTACGGCGCAATTTGAAAAATTACAGCAACAGTATCCTGATGTAGTGGGATATGTGGTATCACCCACCCAAACTAAAATTGCAGCAGGTTGGTTAATTGATAATGCAGGATTAAAAGGGCAGGGAATACCGCCTATTTTGACTCATGATAAGCAAGCGTTAGTTTTGACCAATCATGCTCCTCGGTTGGAGATAAAGCATGCAAGTCAGCAAGATATTTTGGCAACTCAAAGCTATATTCAGCAACAGGTTTTTTCCCGTTATGGTATTACTTTACAGCGTGAGCCAGTTTGGATAGCCTCTGATGGCTCGGTTATTGAGCAGTAGTTTCTATTTGTAGTTTCATTTATTGTGAATAGTTGTTGCTGTATTTTAGTTAGACAGTTAATTGAAAATCATCATTTACTTAGTGTTAATAAAGAAAATATTAGCGTATGCGTCAGCAGTTTTTACAGCGATTTCGTTTATCCAAAAATGATGGCTCTGCCCGCCGACGGTGTTGCAGGTGGTGGCTTGGTGGCTCAGTGATGGTGGTAGGCTTAATAGCCGCTAGCGCATTGACCCCAGTATTTTCTAATATGGGTTTGTTAATTTTGCAGCGGTTACCTGTACCCCTTCCTGATACTGACAATCCCAATTCTACTAGCAGCAGCACGGCCACTGAGACTAATACTAATCATAAAATTGATACTGAGCCAACTGCATATATTGTCTTGGGTGGTGGTTTGACCGAACAAGAAGGCAATAGTGAGTCAGATAAGCACTCAGCAGATGAATCTTCAATTGTTATTAATCAATATACCCGTAGCCGTTTACAGACAGTCTTACAGCATTATCAACAGCACCCTTTACCCATTATTTTATCGGGTGTGGAGTCACCGTGGATGCAAGATTGGCTGGCAGTACAAGGTGTCACCAATGTGGTGAGTGAAAATGCCAGTATGAATACGTGTGAAAATGCCCGTTTTACTGCCAAGCGTCTCGCCATTAAGCACGCTTATTTGGTGACAGATGCCTATCACATGCGCCGTGCACAGCGGCAATTTGCCCTAAATGGGGTGTATAGTATTGCGCTGATTGCGGCGATGCCTGAGCCTAAAAGCTGGCAGGATTGGCGGGTAAACTTGCGCCATTCTCGTCGTACCATCTATGAATTGGCTGCTTATATGCGTGATATTATTCAGCCACAAGATAATTGCCGTCACGCACATACAGTGTCTATGCAGACATTAATGAGTAGTCGTAAACCGCAGGATATAAAGTTATTTTAATGCTTGCAATTAAAGATGATAGGGACATTATCAATGTATCTTATAAGTTCTCTAAGTTTATGATTGCTGTTTATATTCAATCCCTTTCTTCTGTTGTAGGACTGATGCAATCTTATAGATTGTCGGCGACTGGTAAACATTGTTTTTTATCAAGTGGGCTGGTTGTACGTAGTTTCAGAGGCTCAATATAATTTCCAGTCGTTTTATCAGGCTAATATTGTGTTTTTGCGTAAGTCCTATCGATGTTGTTTATATTGTCAACAGAGTTAAAAGAAAACTCAGTAGTTTGAATAAATATTAAATACACACTTTTTGTAAGGCTTTAAAGTGATACAATATTTGAATAGGAATAAAGATATTCTTATGGTGAGTTGTGACTATAAAAACTGCCAACAAAACGATGTGATTTATCTTGGGTCTATATCACCTTATTGATTTATTATTGGTTTATTCAAGCTTCTATTTACACAATACCAGAGGGCACTATGGTTAGCATGTATTTATTAATTCCCCTTAGCCTAATGTTATTTGTTGTGGGTATTTGGGCGATTCGTTATGCAGTAAAGTCCAACCAATTTGAAGATTTGGATAATGCGTCGCAGCGTATCATTTTAGATGATAGGCAAGAGCGTCGCCAAAATTTAACACAAGCCACTCAAAGTACGAAAGAGCAGCCATCACCTAGTAAACCACACTCCAAACAATAAGTGTAATGACATACTCAGTCTAACGTTGGTGCAGTTAAGTGTATATGATTCACACATGCTGCAAAATTTAGCAAGGTATGAAGATGGGATAACATTTGCTTTCGTGCATTACTTTTGATTTTGGAGTCATCATTATGTCTTTTGCTTTATTAGCAGCTGCCTTTGCGATGGGATTGTTTGGTTCACCACACTGTTTAGGTATGTGTGGTGGGCTGGTAACTGCCTTTGGGCTATCAATGCAAAATGTCAGTGCCCGTAAACGTCGAGCTTTGATAGCCACATATCATTTTGGTCGTTTAAGTAGCTATGCGTTGCTAGGGTTGCTTGCAGGTTTGATTGGTACAGTATTGCTTGCGCCAATTATGAATAATAACTGGCCTCGAGTACTATTGGGCATGATGTTGGTATTTATTGGTATGGCAATGTTGGGCGCACCCTTTTTAAATAAGCTTGAAAAAGTGGGCATGCGCTTTTGGCAAAAGCTATCACCCATTCGTCAAAAAGTATTTCCATTGACTACGTTTCCACGTGCGTTGGCAGCTGGTTTGCTTTGGGGATTTTTGCCTTGTGGTCTTGTGTATGGTGCATTATTGATGGCAGTGGTGGGGCACAGTGCGCTGACAGGTGCGGCGTTAATGTTTACCTTTGGCTTGGGTACGATTCCTATGTTGGTTGCTACCCATGAAGCGGTGGCATGGATGCGTAATCATATTGGACGATTGCGTTTGCGGCAGATGAATGGTGCCTTGATGGTGGTTTCTGGGTTGGCAGTTATTGCTGTACCAGTGATGATGAGTACCATGCATGGTGGACATCATCATGGCGGACATCAAGCAGGTATGGCATCTATGCAGCATAACCATGATATGGCTGATCACTCAATGCATGACATGGCATCGGATATGGATAGTGATATGCATACAGATCATGAGATGTCGCACATGGATCACATGGAAGGTATGGATCATATGCAGCATGAGCACCATCATTCACATTAATCAGCCATTCTATTACGATAGTATACCTCACTCTCAACTTCAACCCCCTGCTAGATTCCCCCTTTCTTAAGGGGGAGGGTTTGGGAGGGGGTATATATCAATTTAGTAAAATAAGTTGAGAGCGAGGTATAGGATATAAAATAGACAGTCACTGCACTGAATGATGCTGTTGTTAAATTTATCTCATACTTTAGTGTCTATAGATCGGAGTAAGTTTTGACTATACGACACTTGTTGACGTATAGAAATGACTGTTTTATGAAATACCTTGTAATAATTTGCATTTGACTTTAAGCTAAAGCCAATATTTTTAATCATGGTATTAGATGATATGGAAAGCTTATCTCTTGCATCACTGTCATTGGCATCAATATTGGCAAGTGTATCTGCTGGTACAGATAATGAGCCAGTAAGCCAGTCTGTTATCGAGACACACATAAGTCCAGCAATTGCAGGCTCATGGGTGTTGCAGTTGCCGACACCTTCACAATCTGCCCCATCTTCTCAGCATACCCAGTTATCTGAGGGAGATTTATTAGGTGTGGATATTAATCAGGCACAAAGTGTTGTGTCAGAGGTGATTACCATAACCCCGACTAAAACACCATCTCAAGCAGAATGTAAAGAGGCTTATACTTTTGCTGCAGATAATATCATGTGGTCTGTCAGTGGTGCGGAGTGGACGTATGGACGTTATGTGTTAAGTCATCAGGAGGAGGGATTACCTCTGATTGCAATTAATACTTTATATGATAATAATGAAGTGGATTGTTCAGGTAATCAAGTCGACCAAACAGGTGAAATGATGTTGGCATTTGTGGATTATCAATCAGATGAGCCTTATATGTATTGGTGTGCAGACAAAGAAGGTAAAGATTGTTTTATGACATTTAAAAAGCAATTGCCATAAGTGATTAGTGACTAAAGCAAATTTGAGTAAAAGAAGTAAAATTAAGTAAAAAGAAGCACAAATCTGTGCTTCTTTTTTTATGAATATGAATACCTGATGGTTATTGATAGACAGAAGTTATACCACACATGCCTTACAGGTTATGAGCAGGCTATGAGGTGGCAGTTTTTTTAAGCAGGTGCTTTTCTAAGTAATGGATATTTTGTGCTTGTTTGACAAAATCTTCATCAGGTAATATCACATCACGGTGCAGCGGTATATTGGTATTAATACCACTGATAATCAGCTCATCTAAGGCATGGCGGGTTTTGGCGATGGCTTGTTGGCGTGTCTGTCCGTGACAGATAAGTTTGCCCACCAAAGAGTCGTAAAATGTGGGAATGTGGTAGTTTGGATATAGGTGCGAATCAAAACGCACGCCTGCACCACTGGGTGCAAATAGCTGCGTGACCTCGCCCGGTGACGGTACAAAGGTGGCAGGGTCTTCGGCATTGATACGACATTCAATGGCATGCCCATGCATCACAATTTCATTTTGGCGATAAGACAGACCATATTCTGAGGCAATTTTAAGCTGTTCAACCACCACATCAATGCCAGTAATCATCTCCGTGACAGGGTGTTCGACCTGCACACGCGTGTTCATTTCGATAAAAAAGAATTCATCATTTTCAAATAAAAACTCAAATGTGCCTGCGCCGCGATAGCCAATTTGCTCGCAAGCTTTGACACATGCTTGCAAGATAGGTTCACGTACATCATCTGGAATGTCAGGGGCAGGGGCTTCTTCTAGTACCTTTTGATGGCGACGCTGCAATGAGCAATCACGGTCATACAAATGAATGGCATTGCCATGTCCATCGCCAAGCACTTGTACTTCAACGTGACGAGGGTTTTGCAAATAACGCTCCATATACACACTGTCATCACCAAACCATAGCTCAGCTTCTTGCTTGGCTGCTTGTACTTGGGTCTTGATTTCATCAAAGCGTTCAACAATGCGCATACCACGTCCACCACCACCAGCGGCTGCTTTTATTAATAGTGGAAAGCCAATATTTTTTGCTTGCTCTTCGGCATTGTGAATGGTCACAGTACCTACTGAGCCGGGAACAGTGGGTACACCTGCTTTTTTCATCGCATGAATGGCAGATATTTTATTACCCATTAAGCGGATATGGTCGGGGTGAGGGCCAACAAAGGTAAGTCCTGCTTCCTCAATTTGCTCTGCAAATTCAGCATTTTCGGACAAAAATCCATAGCCAGGGTGAATGGCATCTGCACCTGTTACTTCTGCTGCGGTTAATATCGCATTGATATTTAGATAGCTTTGGTTGGCATTGGGTTTGCCAATACATACCGCTTCATCAACAAAGCGTAAGTGCATTAAGCTCTCATCAGCAGTTGAATAGACACCAACGGTTTGTATCCCTAACTGTTTACACGCACGTACGATACGTAGTGCAATCTCGCCACGATTGGCAATGAGTAGTTTTTTTATCATTTGCTAAACTCTCTCATTAGCATTTCCCTGTCAATGCAAAGTCATTTGTGCAAAATCCATGACATTGATATTTGTCCTATGTTCATGGTTGCTAAAATAAAATGCTGTGTTTGAATTATTTGAGTAAGAATAAGGCGATAAGGTTAGTTTTTATAACGTACAACAGGCTGCCCAAATTGCACCACATCACCATTTTCGACCAATATTTCTTCGATAATACCACTTTGAGTGGCTTCTAGTGGATTCATGATTTTCATCGCCTCGATGATGCCTAAGGTATCGCCAGCCTTGACTGTCTGTCCAACTTTGACAAAAGGAGGGTCATTAGGGCTTGGTGCGGCGTAAAACACACCAATCATTGGTGCAGTCTCGACATTGCCTGTTTTAGCCGCACTTTTTGGGGTAGCAGTAGGAGCAACTTCTACAGTAGGTGCGGACATCATGGTTGGCGGAGTAGCGTAATGGCGAGTAAGGCTAATACGCTTCTCACCAGAGGCTACCTCCATGCTAACTAAGTCCTTTTCTTCCATTAGCTCTATCAAAGTACGAATTTGTTCAATATCCATTGTTTTACCTGTAATCATTGGTAGCCGTTTTGAACCGTTATATGGGTTATGTCATTGTCATTACTACTAAACTACGAACTTATGCTTATATACGCTTAACCTTGGTTGTTACATGACATTGGTTTTCACGTAACATGTAACATTGTCACTATAAAGATTATCACTATTTATCTGCTGCCTATATTTAGGTATGAACACGATAGACTGTCATATATATGTGAAAAATGTACTATTGTGCTGCCACAAATGTACTTATCTTATGCAGATAATGCTTCAATGATAAGTTTTATAATATGCCTGATTTATAGCAAAATTAGTAGTCAGATTGTATAAGATAAACTTTTTCAGTACAGTTGTACACTATCTAGACGATATAATAACCGCAAAAAGGGTGTATATACCATATTGTAACAAAATTTTTCATAAAAAACTTGACTTAACTATTCGCTAAGCAGTGAGTAATATGTATTAGTGACTGTTTTTTATTTGTATATAGGATTTTATATATATGGTTAAGCAGATTATTGATATAAATTGGCAAATAGACTGCGTTGGCGATGACGTAAGCGCAAGGAGAGCAAGACGGCTGCTAAAAATAAACCAGTGACCAGTGCTATCCAAAATCCTTGTACCCCAACTGTGGTATAGCGTACCAGATAAATCCCCAATGGTAAGGCGACGAGCCAATAACAAAATAAAGTAATCCACATTGGTATTTTGGTGTCTTGCATACCACGTAGAATACCAGCAACATTCACCTGCCAACCATCAAAAATTTGATAAGCAATGGCATAAATCAGTAGGTGCATTGCCAAATGTTGTACCTCAATATTTTTGGTAAAAGCGGCGGCAAGTTGTGGTCGTAAAAACCAGACACTGACCATACTGATACAGGCAATCAGTACTGTCCATATAAGCCCTGTTTGCTGCACATGACGCAATGCCAGCCAGTTTTTTTCACCATAACGATTGGATACCATGATGGTGAGTGCCATGGCAATAGAGATGGGGAGCATAAACAATTGCGAAGTGACTGATAATGCGGCTTGGTGGGCAGCTACTGCAAGCTCCCCTAGCGGACTAATCACCAGTGATGCAAGGCTAAACAAACTGGCTTCAAAAAAGATGGCAATGCCGATAGGCAGACCTAAATGAAACAGTTTGCGTATTTGTATTGGATTGGGTCTGGTAAATGAATGAAAAAAGCGGGTAGAGGCAAAAGTAGGGTTAGATGACCAATGCAAATAAGCCGCGAGTAATGCCACATTAATCCAAAGTACCAAGGCGGTGGCAATACCACAGCCAGCCCCGCCCATGGCAGGAATAACACCAAAGCCACCATGAATAAAGAGATAGTTTAATGGAATGTCGGTTGCTAGCCCGATTAAACTAATCACCGTCACAGGCTCAGGACGAGATAAAGCTTCACAATAGCTGCGCAATACGGCATAGCAAGCAATGGCAGGAAAACCAAAAGATACCCCATGCAAATACTGCGTCGCTTTTGGCTGAATATTATCGGGTACACCAAGCACGCCTAATACATTTGGCATCAAATTAACAATCACAAACCCCATCAATCCAATGACCAAAGCTGACCATAAAGACTGCTGAGTGATGTGGGGTATGTGATGATGATTATCTTGTCCTAAGGCTTCACCAATGAGTGGAGTGGTGGCAATTAAAATACCTGTTGCCAATAAAAACAGGGGTAGCCAGATGCCTGAGCCGATAGAGACGGCTGCTAAATCTAGGGCAGAGACTCGCCCTGCCATGATGGAATCAATCACCCCCAATGCTGCTTGAGAGAATTGGGTAATCAAAATTGGCAATGCCAATATCCAAAGACGACGACTATATTGGCGAAACTCTGCCCATGATAAAAGTGTGTGCATAACAATAACCGATTTATTTGTGTTTAACCGTTTTAAATATTGATAGGGATTAAACCAACTTTATTTTAATAAGTGATAAAACGAAAAAAATTATGACTATAAATAAGCTGAGCGAAGATAGAAAGTTATCTATCTTCGCTCAGCTTCAAGTCTTTAGGTGATATTTATCAAGCAATAATTATAATAATCCTTTTTGTTCTGCCAATTGCATAATCGCTTGCCAATGCTTTACTTGTAATGGCATCACAGAGAGACGAGAGCCTTTTTGGGTTAATAGGCAATCATCAAGTTGTGGCAGTGTTTTTAGCTCAGATAATAATAAAATATCGCTAAAGGCTTGTTCAAATTGCACATCGACCAAATACCAACGTGGGTTATCTTCAGTGGATTTTGGGTCGTAATAGTAACCACATTCTGGGTTAAATTGTGTTGGGTCAGGATAGCCTGTCGAGGCAATGCTCATGATACCAGCAATACCAATTTTCTTCGTATTAGAATGATATAAAAAGGCTTTGTCACCCACTTGCATCGCATCACGCATAAAGTTACGTGCTTGATAGTTGCGCACGCCGTCCCAAGGCTCACACCTCACTTGCTGCAAATCATGGATACTAAATGAGGTGGGTTCTGATTTCATTAACCAGTATTGCATGACTTGCCTCGTGAAGATTGAAAACGTCTTTGTTTTAGTAAATTAGTTAAGCAAACCCTGTAAGCAAAATAGCTTCAATGGTTTAGGTGAGATAACGCAGTTTAAGATACTTAATATATTTACCTTAAGATATTTGGGGGTATTCATAATAGCTGATTCAGCGTATCCTAGCGTTTATTTTTTAATTTACCTATCTTTTTAAGCTTTTTAAGTTAAGCTTTTTAAGTTGTCCATTTTGCTTGGGTGTATGCAAACAGCCCAATGTTTTAACTTTTCGCTATTATAGCAAACCTATCACCAATATATGATGAATATGTACTTAGACAGCCACAAGCCATCACAGCCATACCCATTATCGCATCAGCTTGATATTACTCAGATTCCATTAGCACTTTATATTCATATCCCATGGTGTGTGCGTAAATGTCCCTATTGCGATTTTAACTCGCATCAAATCTCTGCCCCTGACAAAGATTTGTATCATCGTTATGTTACTGCGCTGATGGCAGACATTGACTCGCAGCTGCATTGGTTACAGGGACGACAAATCAGCAGTATTTTTATTGGTGGTGGCACGCCCTCATTATTACCGATTCAGCAGTATCAACGCTTATTTGACTATTTACAAAAGCGTTTGCCCTTTGCTGATGACATAGAAGTGACGATGGAGGCCAATCCTGGTACGCTTGAGCATGCGCCTTTTGCCGAGTATTTAGAAGTAGGTATCAATCGTCTGTCTATTGGGGTACAAAGTTTTGTTCCGCATCATCTTAGTAAGCTTGGGCGTATTCATAATCCACAGCAGGCAGAAAATGCCATTAAAGCGGCTCGGCAGGCAGGGTTTGAGCGTATCAATGTTGATTTGATGTATGGATTGCCGTCACAAACGGTAAGTGAAGCAGTCACTGATTTGCAACAAGCGCATACAGCAGGCGCGACGCATTTATCATGGTATCAGCTTACCATTGAGCCAAATACTGTCTTTTATCGGCAAACCCCTGTATTGCCTGATGAAGACATGCTGGCAGATATTGAGCAAGCAGGGCGAGCACAATTAATAGCGATGGGCTATGATAATTATGAAGTCTCAGCATGGTCAGGGCAGACGGATAAGCCATGTCGTCATAATCTAAACTATTGGCAATTTGGTGATTATTTGGCGATAGGGGCAGGGGCACATGGTAAAATCAGTTTGCAAACAGACAAATGGCAAGCAGAACACTTACAACCTTCACAAGGAATTTATCGTTTTAGCCGTTCACGTCTGCCCAAAGATTATATGAATTTTGATAAAGCACCTAAGCTGGTCGGCTGGCAAGCCATTACTGATGAAGAGATGGCAAGTGAATTTATGATGAATGCTCTACGCTTGACTCAAGGTGTGCCAAAAGCCATGTATGGTGAGCGCACAGGTCAAGATATTGCAGTGATTGAACCAATATTACAACAGTTAATACAGCAAGGATTATTGCTTGAGACAAAAGCTGATGCGCTAGGCAAAAATAAAAAAAATGGGCAATTAGAGATAACACAGGTAGAAACAAACATAGTGGCAACGGCATTGGGTCAGCGTTATCTAAATCATGTGCTGCAAGCTTTTTTGTAGTAGGGTAGGGTCTGTTAAACTTTCACCCCGTTTTCCTATGAAGATGACTGTTCAACAGCACCTACTTTAATAACAAAAAAATACAAAAAAACCTGCCATGTTGACAGGTTTTTTAAGCATTAATAATGCTAATAAAAAGGTTTAGAAGCTCAATTTGGCTTATAACTCTTCTTTAATTTTATCTTCAGTTTTGTCCGCAGTTTTGGTCACGCCATCACCTGCTTTAGAGATGTCTTTACCCAAACCTTTAAAAGTATTACAGCCAGTTAAAACAATCATCGCAGCGATAGAAGCAAGAATAACTTTTTTCATCATTCAATCCTTAATAATAGTATTGTTAAGAGTTAGTAAAACCTAGCTTTTGCCATTTAATTCTGATGACTCATTAGGTTATGATTATCATAGTAAAAATGATAATATCATCAAAGTGATAAAATGTAAGTAATTATAATTATTTGTATTTTAAGGCTGATCATATCATGAATATTCATGTTGTTTTAGTACAACCAAAAATTCCTAGTAATACGGGCAACATCATACGACTTTGTGCCAATGTGGGGGTACAACTGCATCTGGTGAAGCCACTAGGCTTTGATTTAGCAGATAAAAAACTACGCCGCGCAGGACTGGATTATCATGAATATGCCAGTCTTTTAGTGCATGAAAACTGGGCTGAGGCTCGGCAAAGTTTGACTGAGCATGGTTGCCAAAAAATTGTGGCATTAACCACCAAGTTAAGTCGCAGTTTTTATGAATATGACTTTGGGGTATCCCCTAAGCAAGAACAAAGCCCTCAGCAACAAGCAACCATAGCCCCTACAGTCATCACTACTACCGCATTGGTATTTGGCTCGGAGACGGCAGGATTGGCAGAAGAGGTACGCGCTGATATTGGTAGCGATAACTGGCTAAGATTGCCAATGCGTCCTGATTCTCGTAGCCTAAATTTGGCAAATACAGTGGCAATTTGTGTCTATGAGTTATGGCGACAACAAGGTTTTATTGGTGATGTGGGTGCCAGTGTGGGTTATGATGATTTAACCCCTTATGACCCTAAGTAGTTATTGTTAATTATTTTTTACATTAATCGTTATTAATGAGCAACAGCAAGCAGTGATCGTTGAGAGTGGCGTAATTGTAACAAGGTATATAACAAGGGAATAGAAAATGAATGACAAAATATTTGCGACTGGGCGTAGCGCAGTACATAGTTGGCAGTGTGACCACATGGGGCATGTCAATATTCGTACTTATAATGACATGTTTGAAGAATCCATTTGGCATGCGTTCAATCATATAGGCATTACCCCCAGTGTATTGCGCCAAGGTGAGATTGCGATGGCGACGGTTGAACAAAATCTGCGTTATTTTAAAGAGTTGTTGGCAGGTGATGTGGTTTATATTGAGTCTTATATTGATAAGGTCAGTAAAAAATCAGTGACTGTGGTGCAGGATATGTATAACGCTGAAACCAATGAGCGTTGTGCAAGTTGTAGCATTACGGCGGTTTGTATTGACCCTATCATGCGTAAGTCTCGCTCTTTTCCTGCTGATATTTATGCCAATGCCATGAATTTAGTTGATGCCCCCATCTCAGGTAATGCCTCTTAATATGTAAATATCATTAGATGATACGATTTGTATCGTTATTATAAAGTTAGTGATTGACAGTGCCAATTAATGAGAGTTATATTAAAGTCATATACAAGGAGTATGATATGTTTTTGGTAGAGTATCATTAGGATATTCAGACTAAAGGCGTATTCTAGCTAGTATCAATTCATAAATAGAATATAAATTGAAAGGATTCATGATGACTGCCAAACTTTCTACTAATAACATCTTAGAGACACTCACCCATATCAATATGGGCGCAAAGTCTGCCAACGCACCTCTCACCATGAGCCATGATAAAGGCCCACAAGTGCCTTTGATTGAGGCGACCATTGGTGATTTTTTTGATGCCATTTGTGACAAATACCCTGAGCGTGAAGCCTTGGTGGTGCGTCAGCAAAACATTCGCTGGACGTATCGGCAGCTGCAACGCAAGGTCAATCAGCTTGCCAGTGCCATGATTGAGATGGGGCTTGAGGTGGGCGACCGTTTGGGCATTTGGTCACACAACAATGCAGAATGGCTGTTGCTACAGCTTGCTACTGCAAAGGTTGGGGTGATTTTGGTGAATATTAACCCTGCTTATCGCACCTTTGAGTTGCAATATGCGTTAAATAAATTGGGCTGTTCGGTATTGGTGCTGATGCGTCACTTTAAGAGCAGTGATTATGCACAGCTTATCCGTGAGCTATGCCCTGAGATTTATCACAAGCCATATCATCAACTTGATTTGGTAGAAATTCCGACCGTTGAGCGTATTATCTGGATTGATGAGCCAGATACTGATGAAACCTTTGGCTTTATGCAGAAGTTTTCTAATTGGCTTGCTGAAGGCGATGCCGATGACCCCCGAGTGGCTGCGCGTCAAGCAACCCTTAAAAATACCGACCCGATTAACGTACAATTTACCAGTGGCACAACTGGCACACCGAAAGGGGCAACACTGACTCACCGCAATATTTTAAATAACGGCTATTTCATCGGTGAGGCGATGAACCTAACCCATGAAGACAGGCTATGTATTCCTGTGCCGTTATATCACTGCTTTGGTATGGTGCTGGGCAATTTGGCGGTGCTGACCCATGGCGGTTGTATGGTTTATCCAAATGATGGTTTTGACCCATTAACCGTATTGCAAACGGTTGAAGAAGAGAAGTGTACAGGTTTGCATGGTGTGCCAACCATGTTTATTGCTGAGCTTGACCACCCTGATTTTAAACAATACGATTTGTCCAGTTTGCGTACAGGGATTATGGCAGGCTCAAGCTGCCCGATTGAGGTGATGCGTCGGGTGATTAATGAGATGCACATGAATGAGGTTACCATCGCTTATGGTATGACCGAAACCAGCCCTGTGTCTTGCCAGACCAACGAGCATACTCCATTAGAGAAGCAAGTCTCGACCGTGGGCTTGGTACAACCTAATATTGAGGTGAAAATTGTTGATACCGAAACAGGCGAAGTTGTGCCGATTGGAGAAACAGGTGAGCTATTAACTCGCGGCTATTCGGTGATGAAAGGCTATTGGGGCAGTCGCTTTAAGACCAAAGAGGCAATCCAAGATGGCTGGATGCACACAGGCGATTTGGCAATCATGGACGAAGAAGGCTATATTAAAATTGTTGGACGTAGTAAGGATATGGTTATTCGCGGTGGTGAGAATATCTATCCTGTGGAGATTGAAAACTATCTATACCGCCATCCAAAAATCCGTGATGTGCAGATTGTCGGTGTCCCAGATGACCATTATGGCGAAGTATTAGCAGCGTGGATTATCGCTAAAAAAGATGCTGAGCTGACCGAAGAGGAGGTTAAGCAATTCTGCCGTGATAACATTGCCCATTATAAAGTGCCAAAATATTATCGCTTTGTTGAGGAATATCCGATGACCATCACTGGCAAAATTCAAAAATTCAAAATTGTTGAGGCAATGAAAGAAGAATTAGGACTTTCCTAGGCTAAGGGGCTAAGGTTGGTTTGTATAGAGTTAGAAATCACTTGCCGCTAAACTTTCCTATCATGGAAAGGTTAAGGAGAGTTTGGTTGCAGTGATAAAGTGGTAGATTTGTCAAGTTGCAAAGAGCAAAAAAGTATTGAAAGGATTTATAATGGCAGAGACTATATTTATTGATGACATTGCTAGCGTGGAAATGGGTGCAAAATCAGCGAATACGCCACTAAAAATGAGCCATGATAAAGGCCCTAAAATACCCCTCATTGAAGCCACTATTGGCGATTTTTTTGATGCTATTTGTGACAAATATCCTGAACATGAAGCACTGGTTTCTTGTCATCAAGGTATTCGCTGGACATATCAGCAGCTACAAGAGAAAGTCAATCAACTAGCTAGCGCTATGATAGAAATGGGGCTTGAAGTAGGTGACCGTTTGGGTATCTGGTCGCATAATAATGCTGAATGGCTACTGGTACAGTTGGCGACTGCAAAAATTGGCGTTATCTTAGTTAATATTAATCCAGCCTATCGCAGCTTTGAGCTGCAATATGCCCTTAACAAGTTAGGCTGTTCTACCCTAGTATTGATGCGCCATTTTAAAACCAGTGATTATGCAAAAATTATCCATGAGCTTTGCCCTGAGATTTATCACAAAGATTATAAGCAGTTGGATCTAGTTGAGATTCCTACCATTGAGCGTATCATTTGGATTGATGAGGCTGATACAGATGAAACGTTTAACTTTATGCAAAAGTTTTCTGAATGGATAGCAGAAGGTGATGCCAATGACCCCCGAGTTGCCGAGCGTCAAGCAAGATTAAAAAATACTGACCCAATTAATGTGCAGTTTACCAGTGGGACGACAGGTACACCCAAAGGGGCAACCCTGACCCATCGTAATATCTTGAATAATGGGTATTTTACTGCTGAGACACTGGGTTTTACTCATAAGGATCGACTATGCTTACCACTGCCGTTATATCACTGCTTTGCGATGGTGCTTGGTAATATTGCGACGTTTACTCATGGTGGGTGCTTGGTCTATCCTAGTGAAGCTTTTGATGCAGTTAGTGTGATGCAGGCGATTGAACAAGAGCGTTGCACAGCCATGCATGCAGTACCAACGATGTTTATTGCTATGCTTGATCATTCAGACTTTGAGCAATATGATTTGTCATCATTGCGTACTGGTATTATGGGGGGATCGAGCTGTCCGATTGAGCTGATGCGCCGAGTTATGAGTGACATGCATATGAGTGAGATTACCATTGCTTATGGTATGACAGAAACCAGTCCTTTATCTTGTCAAACCACCAAGCATGTATCGATAGAAAGAAGAGTCTCAACTGTTGGCTTAGTTCAGCCAAATATAGAAATCAAAATTGTCGATACGCAGACGGGTGAAGTTGTACCGATTGGAGAGACAGGAGAAGTGTTAACGCGTGGTTATTCAGTGATGAAAGGTTATTGGGGTAGCCGTTTTAAGACCAAGCAGGCTGTTCAAGATGGCTGGATGCACACTGGCGATTTAGGTGTTATGGACGAAGAGGGATTTATTAAAATCGTCGGACGTAGTAAAGATATGGTGATTCGTGGGGGTGAGAACATCTATCCTGTAGAAATTGAAAACTATCTATATCGTCATCCGAAAATTCGTGATGTACAAGTTGTTGGTGTACCAGATGACCATTATGGCGAAGTATTGGCTGCATGGATTATTCCCAAAAAAGGTGTCACATTGACGCAAGAGGAAGTGCAGCAGTTTTGCCGTGATAACATTGCTCATTATAAAGTACCAAAATATTATCGCTTTGTTGAAGCGTACCCAATGACAGTCACTGGCAAGATTCAAAAGTATAAAATTACTGAGATGATGAAACAAGAGTTGGGGATAAAATAGGGTTTTTAAATTTATCTCTGCTCAAACTTGATCCAAGACTTAATACTATTAACCCGATTACATCAATTAAATAAAGAAAAAGAGCATTTATGACTTCTGTAATTACCAGCAAATTGAGTGTTAATTCTGCCGAATTTGGGCAAAATGCGGCTGCCATGCAAGCGGTGGTTGATGATTTATATGCACATCTAAAAACCATTGCTGTTGGTGGCTCAGAGCGGGCAAGGGCAAAACATCTGGCTCGCGGCAAATTATTGCCCCGTGAGCGGGTTGAGCAATTGCTCGATGCGGGCACGCCATTTTTAGAAATCTCGCCGATGGCAGCATTTAATATGTACGATGCTGATATTCCTGCGGCAGGGCTGATTGCTGGTATTGGGCGTATTGCAGGTGTCGAGTGTATGATTGTGTGTAATGATGCCACGGTTAAAGGTGGTACTTATTATCCAATGACAGTGAAAAAACACCTGCGAGCACAAGAGATTGCTAAAGAAAATAACTTGCCATGTGTCTATTTGGTGGATTCAGGGGGAGCAAACTTACCCAACCAAGACGAAGTATTCCCTGATAAAGAGCATTTTGGACGTATCTTTTTTAACCAAGCCAATATGTCAGCAGCAGGTATACCACAAATTGCGGTGGTGATGGGTAGCTGTACCGCGGGTGGGGCGTATGTGCCAGCGATGAGTGACGAGTCGATTATTGTCAAAGAGCAAGGCACCATCTTTTTGGGAGGGCCACCACTGGTCAAAGCTGCCACAGGTGAGGAAGTCAGTGCTGAGGATTTAGGTGGTGGTGATGTGCATACCCGCTTGTCGGGTGTGGTCGATTATTTGGCACAAAATGATGCGCACGCATTGTCATTAGCACGAGATATTGTGGCTAATTTAAATCGTCCTACCAAGCAGACTGTCAATCAAACTTTTAACCAAATCAGCCCCCGTCCACCTAAGTATGATGCCAAAGAGCTATACGGCATCATTCCCACCGATACTCGCAAACCGTTTGATATTCGTGAAATTATTGCTCGTATTGTCGATGCCAGTGAGTTTGATGAGTTTAAAGCACGTTTTGGTACGACGTTGGTATGTGGCTTTGCCCATATTGAAGGTATGAAAGTGGGTATCATTGCCAATAATGGTATTTTGTTTAGTGAGTCAGCACAAAAAGGCACTCATTTTATTGAGCTGTGTTGTAAGCGCAAAATTCCGTTGGTATTTTTGCAAAACATCACGGGCTTTATGGTCGGGCGTAAATATGAAAATGAGGGCATCGCTCGCCATGGGGCAAAAATGGTGATGGCGGTGGCAAATGCCAATGTACCGAAGTTTACAGTGATCGTTGGTGGCTCATTTGGGGCAGGCAACTATGGTATGTGTGGACGTGCGTATAGCCCTCGCTTTTTGTGGATGTGGCCCAATGCCCGTATTTCAGTGATGGGGGGTGAGCAGGCTGCCTCCGTATTGGCAACGGTAAAACGCGATAATTTTGAGCGTAAAGGCGAGACTTGGAGTATGGAGGACGAAGAAGCCTTTAAAGCCCCCATTCGTGAGCAGTACGAAGCTCAAGGACACCCATATTATGCCACGGCTCGCTTATGGGACGATGGCATCATTGACCCTGCCGATACCAGACAAGTATTGGCGTTGGGGTTAAGTGTCGCTTATAACGCGCCAATTGACGATACCACGTATGGTATTTTTAGAATGTAAAGTTAATATATCTTACTCACAACTTTAACTCCCTCCTAGCCGCTCCCTTATTTTAAGGGCAGGGTTTGGGAATTAATGAGAGTTATATTAAAGTCATATACAAGGAGTATGATATGTTTTTGGTAGAGTATCATTAGGATATTCAGACTAAAGGCGTATTCTAGCTAGTATCAATTCATAAATAGAATATAAATTGAAAGGATTCATGATGACTGCCAAACTTTCTACTAATAACATCTTAGAGACACTCACCCATATCAATATGGGCGCAAAGTCTGCCAACGCACCTCTCACCATGAGCCATGATAAAGGCCCACAAGTGCCTTTGATTGAGGCGACCATTGGTGATTTTTTTGATGCCATTTGTGACAAATACCCTGAGCGTGAAGCCTTGGTGGTGCGTCAGCAAAACATTCGCTGGACGTATCGGCAGCTGCAACGCAAGGTCAATCAGCTTGCCAGTGCCATGATTGAGATGGGGCTTGAGGTGGGCGACCGTTTGGGCATTTGGTCACACAACAATGCAGAATGGCTGTTGCTACAGCTTGCTACTGCAAAGGTTGGGGTGATTTTGGTGAATATTAACCCTGCTTATCGCACCTTTGAGTTGCAATATGCGTTAAATAAATTGGGCTGTTCGGTATTGGTGCTGATGCGTCACTTTAAGAGCAGTGATTATGCACAGCTTATCCGTGAGCTATGCCCTGAGATTTATCACAAGCCATATCATCAACTTGATTTGGTAGAAATTCCGACCGTTGAGCGTATTATCTGGATTGATGAGCCAGATACTGATGAAACCTTTGGCTTTATGCAGAAGTTTTCTAATTGGCTTGCTGAAGGCGATGCCGATGACCCCCGAGTGGCTGCGCGTCAAGCAACCCTTAAAAATACCGACCCGATTAACGTACAATTTACCAGTGGCACAACTGGCACACCGAAAGGGGCAACACTGACTCACCGCAATATTTTAAATAACGGCTATTTCATCGGTGAGGCGATGAACCTAACCCATGAAGACAGGCTATGTATTCCTGTGCCGTTATATCACTGCTTTGGTATGGTGCTGGGCAATTTGGCGGTGCTGACCCATGGCGGTTGTATGGTTTATCCAAATGATGGTTTTGACCCATTAACCGTATTGCAAACGGTTGAAGAAGAGAAGTGTACAGGTTTGCATGGTGTGCCAACCATGTTTATTGCTGAGCTTGACCACCCTGATTTTAAACAATACGATTTGTCCAGTTTGCGTACAGGGATTATGGCAGGCTCAAGCTGCCCGATTGAGGTGATGCGTCGGGTGATTAATGAGATGCACATGAATGAGGTTACCATCGCTTATGGTATGACCGAAACCAGCCCTGTGTCTTGCCAGACCAACGAGCATACTCCATTAGAGAAGCAAGTCTCGACCGTGGGCTTGGTACAACCTAATATTGAGGTGAAAATTGTTGATACCGAAACAGGCGAAGTTGTGCCGATTGGAGAAACAGGTGAGCTATTAACTCGCGGCTATTCGGTGATGAAAGGCTATTGGGGCAGTCGCTTTAAGACCAAAGAGGCAATCCAAGATGGCTGGATGCACACAGGCGATTTGGCAATCATGGACGAAGAAGGCTATATTAAAATTGTTGGACGTAGTAAGGATATGGTTATTCGCGGTGGTGAGAATATCTATCCTGTGGAGATTGAAAACTATCTATACCGCCATCCAAAAATCCGTGATGTGCAGATTGTCGGTGTCCCAGATGACCATTATGGCGAAGTATTAGCAGCGTGGATTATCGCTAAAAAAGATGCTGAGCTGACCGAAGAGGAGGTTAAGCAATTCTGCCGTGATAACATTGCCCATTATAAAGTGCCAAAATATTATCGCTTTGTTGAGGAATATCCGATGACCATCACTGGCAAAATTCAAAAATTCAAAATTGTTGAGGCAATGAAAGAAGAATTAGGACTTTCCTAGGCTAAGGGGCTAAGGTTGGTTTGTATAGAGTTAGAAATCACTTGCCGCTAAACTTTCCTATCATGGAAAGGTTAAGGAGAGTTTGGTTGCAGTGATAAAGTGGTAGATTTGTCAAGTTGCAAAGAGCAAAAAAGTATTGAAAGGATTTATAATGGCAGAGACTATATTTATTGATGACATTGCTAGCGTGGAAATGGGTGCAAAATCAGCGAATACGCCACTAAAAATGAGCCATGATAAAGGCCCTAAAATACCCCTCATTGAAGCCACTATTGGCGATTTTTTTGATGCTATTTGTGACAAATATCCTGAACATGAAGCACTGGTTTCTTGTCATCAAGGTATTCGCTGGACATATCAGCAGCTACAAGAGAAAGTCAATCAACTAGCTAGCGCTATGATAGAAATGGGGCTTGAAGTAGGTGACCGTTTGGGTATCTGGTCGCATAATAATGCTGAATGGCTACTGGTACAGTTGGCGACTGCAAAAATTGGCGTTATCTTAGTTAATATTAATCCAGCCTATCGCAGCTTTGAGCTGCAATATGCCCTTAACAAGTTAGGCTGTTCTACCCTAGTATTGATGCGCCATTTTAAAACCAGTGATTATGCAAAAATTATCCATGAGCTTTGCCCTGAGATTTATCACAAAGATTATAAGCAGTTGGATCTAGTTGAGATTCCTACCATTGAGCGTATCATTTGGATTGATGAGGCTGATACAGATGAAACGTTTAACTTTATGCAAAAGTTTTCTGAATGGATAGCAGAAGGTGATGCCAATGACCCCCGAGTTGCCGAGCGTCAAGCAAGATTAAAAAATACTGACCCAATTAATGTGCAGTTTACCAGTGGGACGACAGGTACACCCAAAGGGGCAACCCTGACCCATCGTAATATCTTGAATAATGGGTATTTTACTGCTGAGACACTGGGTTTTACTCATAAGGATCGACTATGCTTACCACTGCCGTTATATCACTGCTTTGCGATGGTGCTTGGTAATATTGCGACGTTTACTCATGGTGGGTGCTTGGTCTATCCTAGTGAAGCTTTTGATGCAGTTAGTGTGATGCAGGCGATTGAACAAGAGCGTTGCACAGCCATGCATGCAGTACCAACGATGTTTATTGCTATGCTTGATCATTCAGACTTTGAGCAATATGATTTGTCATCATTGCGTACTGGTATTATGGGGGGATCGAGCTGTCCGATTGAGCTGATGCGCCGAGTTATGAGTGACATGCATATGAGTGAGATTACCATTGCTTATGGTATGACAGAAACCAGTCCTTTATCTTGTCAAACCACCAAGCATGTATCGATAGAAAGAAGAGTCTCAACTGTTGGCTTAGTTCAGCCAAATATAGAAATCAAAATTGTCGATACGCAGACGGGTGAAGTTGTACCGATTGGAGAGACAGGAGAAGTGTTAACGCGTGGTTATTCAGTGATGAAAGGTTATTGGGGTAGCCGTTTTAAGACCAAGCAGGCTGTTCAAGATGGCTGGATGCACACTGGCGATTTAGGTGTTATGGACGAAGAGGGATTTATTAAAATCGTCGGACGTAGTAAAGATATGGTGATTCGTGGGGGTGAGAACATCTATCCTGTAGAAATTGAAAACTATCTATATCGTCATCCGAAAATTCGTGATGTACAAGTTGTTGGTGTACCAGATGACCATTATGGCGAAGTATTGGCTGCATGGATTATTCCCAAAAAAGGTGTCACATTGACGCAAGAGGAAGTGCAGCAGTTTTGCCGTGATAACATTGCTCATTATAAAGTACCAAAATATTATCGCTTTGTTGAAGCGTACCCAATGACAGTCACTGGCAAGATTCAAAAGTATAAAATTACTGAGATGATGAAACAAGAGTTGGGGATAAAATAGGGTTTTTAAATTTATCTCTGCTCAAACTTGATCCAAGACTTAATACTATTAACCCGATTACATCAATTAAATAAAGAAAAAGAGCATTTATGACTTCTGTAATTACCAGCAAATTGAGTGTTAATTCTGCCGAATTTGGGCAAAATGCGGCTGCCATGCAAGCGGTGGTTGATGATTTATATGCACATCTAAAAACCATTGCTGTTGGTGGCTCAGAGCGGGCAAGGGCAAAACATCTGGCTCGCGGCAAATTATTGCCCCGTGAGCGGGTTGAGCAATTGCTCGATGCGGGCACGCCATTTTTAGAAATCTCGCCGATGGCAGCATTTAATATGTACGATGCTGATATTCCTGCGGCAGGGCTGATTGCTGGTATTGGGCGTATTGCAGGTGTCGAGTGTATGATTGTGTGTAATGATGCCACGGTTAAAGGTGGTACTTATTATCCAATGACAGTGAAAAAACACCTGCGAGCACAAGAGATTGCTAAAGAAAATAACTTGCCATGTGTCTATTTGGTGGATTCAGGGGGAGCAAACTTACCCAACCAAGACGAAGTATTCCCTGATAAAGAGCATTTTGGACGTATCTTTTTTAACCAAGCCAATATGTCAGCAGCAGGTATACCACAAATTGCGGTGGTGATGGGTAGCTGTACCGCGGGTGGGGCGTATGTGCCAGCGATGAGTGACGAGTCGATTATTGTCAAAGAGCAAGGCACCATCTTTTTGGGAGGGCCACCACTGGTCAAAGCTGCCACAGGTGAGGAAGTCAGTGCTGAGGATTTAGGTGGTGGTGATGTGCATACCCGCTTGTCGGGTGTGGTCGATTATTTGGCACAAAATGATGCGCACGCATTGTCATTAGCACGAGATATTGTGGCTAATTTAAATCGTCCTACCAAGCAGACTGTCAATCAAACTTTTAACCAAATCAGCCCCCGTCCACCTAAGTATGATGCCAAAGAGCTATACGGCATCATTCCCACCGATACTCGCAAACCGTTTGATATTCGTGAAATTATTGCTCGTATTGTCGATGCCAGTGAGTTTGATGAGTTTAAAGCACGTTTTGGTACGACGTTGGTATGTGGCTTTGCCCATATTGAAGGTATGAAAGTGGGTATCATTGCCAATAATGGTATTTTGTTTAGTGAGTCAGCACAAAAAGGCACTCATTTTATTGAGCTGTGTTGTAAGCGCAAAATTCCGTTGGTATTTTTGCAAAACATCACGGGCTTTATGGTCGGGCGTAAATATGAAAATGAGGGCATCGCTCGCCATGGGGCAAAAATGGTGATGGCGGTGGCAAATGCCAATGTACCGAAGTTTACAGTGATCGTTGGTGGCTCATTTGGGGCAGGCAACTATGGTATGTGTGGACGTGCGTATAGCCCTCGCTTTTTGTGGATGTGGCCCAATGCCCGTATTTCAGTGATGGGGGGTGAGCAGGCTGCCTCCGTATTGGCAACGGTAAAACGCGATAATTTTGAGCGTAAAGGCGAGACTTGGAGTATGGAGGACGAAGAAGCCTTTAAAGCCCCCATTCGTGAGCAGTACGAAGCTCAAGGACACCCATATTATGCCACGGCTCGCTTATGGGACGATGGCATCATTGACCCTGCCGATACCAGACAAGTATTGGCGTTGGGGTTAAGTGTCGCTTATAACGCGCCAATTGACGATACCACGTATGGTATTTTTAGAATGTAAAGTTAATATATCTTACTCACAACTTTAACTCCCTCCTAGCCGCTCCCTTATTTTAAGGGCAGGGTTTGGGTGGGGTCATATA
>NZ_VFYU01000006.1 GCF_021012795.1 Psychrobacter sp. I-STPA10
TTACTTCAAGGGGAGGGTATGGGAGGGGTCATATATCAAATTAGTAAAATAAGTTGAGAGTGAGGTATTATTATTAAAGCAATATAGAACATCACCCTGATTTTCCATCATTAGTTATAGGAGTAGCAATATATGGTAACTGCCAGTGATAGCGATAAAAAAACCCCTCATGTTATTATGATTTTAGATGGTTTTGGTTATCGTGAAGAACAACAAGATAACGCCATTGCTGCTGCAAATACTCCAAATCTAGATAGGATATATCAGACGTATCCGCATGGATTGATATCAGCTTCAGGTGAAGATGTGGGCTTACCTGATGGACAGTTTGGTAACTCAGAAGTGGGCCATATGAATCTGGGGGCAGGGCGTATTTTATTTCAAGACTCTACCCGTATTTCACGAGAGATTAGAAGTCGTGACTTTTATAAAAATGAAGCGTTAGTTGGAGCGGTTCAAGCTGCCAATGAAGCTGGTGGTAATGTACATATCATGGGTCTGCTTTCAGATGGTGGTGTACATGCACATCAAGATCACATCGAGGCGATGTGCCACTCAGCGGTGGTACATGGGGCAAAAAATGTTTATGTCCATTGCTTTTTAGATGGTCGTGATACCCCACCAAAATCTGCTGATAAATACATTCAGCGTTTGCGTGATTTTCTCAATGAGCTCAATACCCATTATGAAGGCAAAGTACAAATCGCCAGTATCATTGGACGATATTTTGCCATGGATCGTGATAAGCGTTGGGATCGGGTGCAAAAAGCGTATGAGTTAATGACTGAAGGTAAAGCAGAACGTATGGCAACTCGTGCAGATGGGGCGATACAAGCGGCTTATAAAGCACGTGAGACAGATGAGTTTATCAGTCCTACGACGGTGATTGAACATGGGGAGACCCCTTTTACAGTCGAAGATAATGATGCCATTATTTTTATGAATTTTCGTGCTGATCGTGCCCGTGAATTAGCCCAAGCTTTTATCTTACCTGATCATGAGTTTACAGGGTTTGCTCGTCACAAACGTCCACTATTATCTGCTTTTGTGATGTTGACCAAATACTCTGATGAGTTGGCAGAAAATTCTAAAACCAGTATCGCTTATTATCCAGCACAATTACACAATACACTGGGTGAGTATTTACAAAATAAAGGTAAAACGCAACTAAGAATTGCAGAGACAGAAAAATATGCTCATGTTACCTTTTTCTTTAGTGGTGGGCGTGAGGTTGAGTATGAGGGTGAAGAGCGGATTTTAATTTCTTCACCTGATATTGATACTTATGATAAGCAGCCTGAAATGAGTGCTCCTGAGGTGACTGAAAAACTCAAACAAGCCATTGAATCTGGTCAATATGATCTGTTGGTGGTCAATTATGCCAATGCAGATATGGTTGGGCATACCGGTGTCTTTGATGCGGCTGTTAAAGCAGTCGAAGCATTAGATACGGCAATTGGTACGATTGCTGATGCAGTGATTGCAGCAAAAGGTCACATGCTAATCACCGCTGATCATGGAAACTGTGAGCAAATGCAGGACTATGAAAGTGGACAGGTACATACTCAACATACCACTGAATATGTACCCTTGATGTATGTTGGCGAGAATAAAGTACGGGTGCGTGAAGGTGGACGATTGTGTGATATTGCACCAACCATTTTATCTTTAATGCAGCTTGAGCAGCCTGAAGAGATGACAGGGCGTAATTTGTTAATTCCTACCGTCTAGCTGCGCATCTAGTGATAAGTTTTGAACTATAAGTCTGACATAAAAATTAATATGTCTTTATCCATTTATTAGGCAATATTATGGTTTCATCTGTATTTTACTGTCGTAGCCATCGACTAAAAAGCATTATTTTTGCGTTAAGTTTGTGGGTGGGTGTTTATTATCCTGCAAGTGCAGATGAGCTTGCAGCAAAAGATGTTGCTACAATGGCTGCCACTATTGAAGTTAATGATGGCTATGATGACATTGATTATATTGATGATGGCTATGGCGATATAGATGAAGTGGGTGATGTCATTGAAGAAGAGGCAGAGAATGATGTACTCTCAAATGTCAGTTATACAATTAGTAGTACCATACGACCAAGCGCAGTCGATGCAACTGCAGGACATGCCATTACCCAAGTCCCTTTAAATGCTATCTCACCAGAAACCCTAAAAACATTTGTGCAAGCCATTGATTTAGTACGTCGTCAATATGTCACTCCTGTCAATGATGAGACACTGTTTGATGATGCCATTAGTGGTATGCTGCATAAATTAGACATTCATGCTGAGTTTTTAGATACAGAAGCTTATGATAATTTGCGAGCTTTTACGGATGGTGGCATTGGACATGTGGGTATTCAGGCGACTTATAATAACAAAGATGAGCATTGGGTGGTCACCAGTGTCGAGGCAAAATCGCCTGCTGCTGATGCGGGTATCAAAGTGGGAGATTATCTACATAAAATTAATGATTTTAAGCTCACCGCTGATATGCAGCCTGTAGATATAGAACAGATGCTATCAGGTATTGCTGGCTCACAAGTAGAGGTGACTTTTTCACAAGCTGGTCGTGTAAAAAACATCGTTACTCTGCAACGTAATTTGTCAGATAAACAACATGTCAGCATTGAGGTACAGGATGGTATTGCGATTATTCGCCTACCTGTATTTCAAAATAATACCGCACAGCAAATCAGTGCGGCACTCAATCAATTGACGACCCCAATTTCAGGGGTGGTGTTGGATATTCGTAATAACCCAGGTGGGGTATTAGACGCTGCTATCGACGTTGCCAGTTTGTTTATGGATGATACGGTTGTGGTGCAGATTAAAGGTAGAGAGGGTGAGGCGACGCAACTGCTGACGCGTGGTACACCATTTTTACAAGACTTGCCAGTGGTGATTTTGCAAAATCGTTACTCAGCTTCAGCCGCTGAGGTATTGTCTAGTAGCTTTAAAAGTAATGATCGTGCAACAATTGTGGGTGAGCGTAGCTATGGTAAAGGCTCAGTACAGTCTGTATTACCTCTCAATGATGATCAAGCCATTAAGCTGACAGTCGCGCATTATCTCACTGCCACAGGGGAGCAAATTGATGGTATTGGTGTGGTACCAGATATTGAGCTATCAGAAGATAAATCACTGTGGAAGACTCAAGCCATCACCATATTATTATCTAAAGATCGTACGTTAGGAATACAGTTTACTGCCCCTGAAGGCAGTCTACCAGTACAGAGTGATTACTAAAATCAAATTATTTATTAAATTAATTTTAATTAGTCATTGTCACTGTTTATTAAAATCAGTATCTCAATTTTTCCTATGAAGATGAATGTTCAACAGACCCTAGAAAAATGCGTAAGTCCTAAATAATTACTTATCATTCGTCATCATTATCACCTTCATAATTGCTGCTATCTATCCCCAGTTTTTTCATCCGATAACGCAAAGAGCGAAACGAAGTACCTAACAATTGTGCCGCTTTGGTCTTATTTCCTTGTGTTTTCTCCAATGCCACCATGATCATTTGTTTTTCTTTTGTTTGTAAATAGGCTTCTAACCCCTCATCAGGGAGTGATGTAGTTGATTGTTGGTTAGATTCTTTGTTGGTGGCATGTTTGGCTAGGCGCTGTTCATCATCAGTGATATCCGATGATGATGTGGTGGGTTGTTGGGTGGTATTGGTAGGGTTATTTTCTTCCGTAATTGAAGATATGGGGTTGCTGGTAAAGTTGGCTGTTACTTGTGAGGCACCCTGAGAAAAATTTGAATAAGAAAATGCCGATGTGTTGGGCTCTACTATCTTATTGTTATTACTCACTTGGGTAGGTGTATTTCCAGCATTATTATTAATGATAGGTTTGTTATTATTAGCATTAAGCTCAGGTATGTCTTTAGTCACATCGTCTGTCGAAGTTGATGTGATCTTTGGATGTGTATTCTCTGTGTGAGACAGTTTATCTAGTCCCAAGTGCTTAGCATCTATGACGGTACTTTCTGCTAAGGTGATGGCTCGTTCTAATAGGTTTCTTAGTTCACGCACATTACCTTCATATTGATGGTGACGTAGGGCAGTCAGTGCAGACTCACTGAGGGTTAAGGTTTCTTCAATTTGCCAGTCTTCTGATATCTTTTCTAAAAAATAGTTAGCCAGTAGCTCAATATCATCATCACGTTCATTTAAAGTGGGTAATTTTAGTTCAATGACATTGATGCGATAAAATAAATCTTGGCGAAATAGTCCTTGTTGTACCAGATGATTAAGATTTTTATGAGTAGCAGACAGTAGGCGAATATCCACTGGTGATTCTTTGGTATCTCCAATAGCACGTACAGATTTTTCTTGGATGGCTCGTAGCAGCTTTACCTGCATCGCCAGTGGTAAGTCAGCAACCTCATCTAAGAATAATGTGCCACCATCGGCTTGCTGAAATAGCCCAATCTTATCCGTGGTTGCACCCGTAAAACTGCCTTTCTTATGCCCAAAAAACTCTGATTCCATCAGCTCAGCAGGTATCGCCCCACAGTTTACAGCAACAAAACTGCCTTCACGTCGTGGGCTAAGTTCATGGATGAGTTTGGCAACCACCTCTTTTCCTGTTCCTGATGCGCCCCATAAAAAGACAGGTGCTTGTGAGCGTGCCAGTTTGACAATCGTTGCTTTGAGTTGTTGTATGGCTGTTGATTGACCTACAAGGTGTTTGTCTAAAATGATTTCTACCGCAGATTTTTGTGTGGGTTTGGGGTCGTCTTCAATTTGTTCTGCAACTTTTAGTGCGTGTTCTATAAGTTGTCTGAGTCTTGGTAACTCCAATGGCTTATTAACAAAGTCAAAAGCGCCGAGTTTTAATGCCTCAATTGCCAAATCCATACTACCATGAGCGGTAATTACAGCCACAGGAGTTGAGGGTTGAGTCTTAGCAATATGGCGGACAACATCCAAGCCTGAGCCATCCGGAAGACGTAGATCAGTTAAACAAAAATTATAGGTATTATTGTTAATATATTCAAAAGCTGTATTAATATCATAAGCCAGATCACACTGAATCCCCATTTTCATCAATGTCAGTTGCATGAGTCGGCAAAGATCGACTTCATCATCAATTACTAAAGCCTTAGCAGTCATATGATTTCTCTTATTACAAATAGTTCAAAATAAATTTAGTATGTAAAATTTTAGCTGTTAGTTTGCATAAGCTTTTTATTATAAGTGGTTATAAAAAAATGCCCTAAAACCTGCCTAACCTTATCAGTTTGCATGAGTAAGGTTTACTACTATTTTTGCAAATGTTATTCAAATATTGTTCAACAGCCATTAACATTTGGCTTCATGTGCAACATGTGGCAGCATGATTCTAAAACAGGTTTTGTCATGTTCTGGTACATAAATAAGTCGTGCATGATTGGCTTCGGTAAAGGCTTGCGATAGATATAATCCTAGCCCTGTTCCCTCATTATCTGTAGTAAAAAATGGGTGAAATAAGTTAGGCAGTTGTGACTCGGTAACGCCAGCACCATCATCCAAAATATCTATTATAACATCGTTATTGATACAATAGACCATGACTTCTACGGTACCAACCCCATGCGCTTTGGCACTAAAACGCAAACCATTATTGATTAGATTGATCAATACTTGTTCGAGTTGATGCGGGTCAAAATAAATATGTGTATCACAGTTCATATTTAAGCTGACTTGCTGATGTTGATAATGATCTGTAATAAATTTTTCTAGCCAAGGCTGGATTGGTAAATAGGATTGATCAGGTTTGGTTTGCTTAGAGAGTTTTAGTACATCTTGGATGATATGATTTACCCGCTTAGTTTGCTGAAAGATCATCTCATATAGCTCACCGTTGCCCTGATATTTTGCTAATAATGCTTCTGCATCAGCTAAAGTGGTTAAATTTTGTGTTCCTGTCTTGATGGTTTCAACATCTTCTAGTAACAGTTGGCTGGCTTGTGAGATGGTGGCAAGTGGATTACGGATTTCATGAGCAATACTGGCAGTTAATTGTCCTAATGAAGCCAGTTTTAGCTGCTGTGCATTGGTTTGTTCTCGGCGTAAATCCTCTATCAATACCAGCAAACTACCATCTTGCAGTGGTATGGTACTGAGACGTAATTTGTCGGTCATACTTGTTGAGCTATTGATATTATAGATAGTTTGGGTTCTACTAAGTCTAGAAGCTGTTTCAAACCATTGACATAGGTTAACTAATTGAGATTTAATTTTGTTGCTAACAAATTCATATAATTCACGTCCATGAATATTTAAACTGCCATTATTATCATTGGGTAGGATATTTAACATATAGACAGCAGCTTCATTACACAACACCACGTCAAGGTTTTTATTAATCACCAGCACACCGCCCGTCATTTTACTAATGACTTCTTGGTTGACTGCATTTAATTTCTTAACTTCTAGCGCATGAGTGGCAGCAATTTTTTCAACTTGTGCCAGGCGTTGAGCAATTGACCAACTAATAAAACCCACCCCCAAAAAACTTAAAGAGAGTAATAGAGCATCACCCACATTCGCTAAGCTCAGTGAGTTGGTTATGGCATAAAAAAATTGCTGATAAATGACAAAAATGACAGCCAGAAGGGTGACAATTGCACCTTGGTAGGTAGGTAGGAGCATAAAGCTTGCTGCGACCACCACCATATATAGCATGGTAATTTGTAGGTCAGGTGGGCCATTGATATATAGTAATAGACTTAGGATAATCACATCGATAATTAACCCTAAGCCTAATTGCTGTCTTGAAAAATGTGGAACAAAAAAGAATAATCCCAGTAAAAAGAGACTAAAAATACAATAAAATAATAAAATGATTTGCTGTAATAGAGAGGGTAATATTATGTTAGTAGTATCAGGCTGAAATACCATAACATAGCTGGATAAAAATAAAAATATACTAATAATTACCCGATAACTGCTATATATAAATCCAAGTTTATATAGCTGTGCAGCAGGCATAATCGTAGACTTTTCATACAGATTTTTTAAAATATCTGCTACAGACTTTGAAAATGGAAAAAAGCGCATGTTGATAACCGTTGGATAAATGGATTATGGCTGAATCAAACCATGTCGCATTGCAAGGTGAGTGAGTTTGACATCACTATCGACGCCTACTTTTTCATAAATACGATAACGATAGGTATTGATGGTTTTGACACTGACAAATAACTGATCAGCAATTTGCTGCGCAGATTGACAATTTACCACCATCATCGCAACTTGCTTTTCTCGTTCACTTAGTAGATCAAATGGTGAGCCAGTATTTTCTGATAATAATACCTCTGCCAGTTGTTCTGCAACATCATTACTAAAATAACGACCTCCTGAATAAACTTTTTTGATTGCACGTATCATCTCATCTAACGGTGTGCCTTTGGTGATATAACCATGCACACCAGCTTTGAGTAGCATAGAAGGATAAGGCTGTGCAGATAGGCTGCTGACAGCAAGAATTTTGACCTCAGTTTCTAGTTGAACCAATCTTTTGGTGGCTTCAATACCACCAATATTGGGCATATTGACATCAAGTAGTACCACATCAGGTGCAAGGCTTTTAACCATCTTAATGGCAGTATCGCCACTTTCAGCTTCTCCAACGACATCGATGTCGGTGCTGTCAGCTAACATGCGACTAATACCCATACGGACCAAGTCATGGTCGTCGACTACTAAAACTCGAATCATAGTTTACTCATTTGCTATGCGGTGAAAAGGGGAATTTTAATTTATAGTTTGTCTACTATAAATCTACGACAGTGTGAGCGAAGCTGGCTGTACTATTTGTAGGTTCTGCGTTTGCTTACCTTGTGCTCTGGTGGTGACACTATAATGGCAACTGCTTGATTTAGCAGATAACTATCTTAGATAACTATTATAGTTTATAGTTGTAATCATAATTACTAACTTAACTTACTGACATGTAAATATTTATTGCTATAATTTTAAGCTACTGTATATAAATTTTATCACCTTTTGGAATTAACTCGATATATAAATTCGCATCTTAACCTAGACGACAATAGGTGGTAATATTAAATATACTGCGGAAGTCTACGCTTAGTTTTCCCATTTATTGGGCTTTAATTAGACAAATCAATACTACATATCCTATAACTAGAGGAATTCTCATGACTAACATGGATACCACACCCCGACATTTCAAGACCTTGCTCAGCATTTGTTGTGGCACAATTTTGTCAGCAAGTGCGTCTGCTGCATTAACCATCAATAATCAGCCTTCTTATGGCACAGCACGTATTGGGATGGGAGGAGCAGATAGCCTGACGCAGGCGAAAACCATTATGTATACCAATAATAATGGCATTACCTCGACCACTACGGTGCGCAAAATAGATAATGGGTATAATAGTAGTACAGCGCCTAATAACTATAGCACCTCTGCAAATACTGCTTATACTCAAGAATATAATAATTATAACAATAATTACTATGATCAATTGGCCATTACCACAGGATCACGTGGGGTAATGGTGATGGATTTGACTACAAATACGCCCATCTATGAAAAAAATGCTGATATCGCTCGTCCTATCGCCTCTATTACTAAGTTAATGACTGCCATGGTATTACTTGATAGTGGGCAAAATATGAGCCAAGAGATTGTATTAGAGCCCATTGATTTTGTTGGACCTAAACGTGCCAGTTCTCGTTTAAAATCAGGTGATCGCATGAATCGAGCCGAGCTGATTTTGATGATGTTAATGAAGTCAGAAAATCCAGCGGCAAAGTCGTTAGCACGACATTATCCAGGTGGTTATGATGCGTTTATGGCAGCGATGAATAGAAAAGCGCAGTCATTGGGTATGACCTCAGCATTTTTTGGTGATCCCACCGGTTTGGATAAGCGTAATGTGGCATCTCCAAGTGATTTAGTAAAAATGGTAAAAGCGGCTGGCAATTATGAAGTGATACGCCGTTTTTCAACTACCAGAAAATATGACTTCTTTGTTGCTAATTATGCCGCAGGCAGTCGTAGTTACCCTGCTAGTAATACCAATTATTTAGTACGAGATGGTATTTATCCCATTGGTATTTCAAAGACTGGTTATATTAACGAAGCGGGCAAATGTGTGGTAATGGAAACATTAATTAATAATCGTCCTGCGGTCATCGTACTATTGGGTGCTAACAGCTCAGCAACACGTTGGAATGATGCAGAGACTATCTTAAACAAACTGTCATTGCGGCGTTCAATTTAATCATTCACATCCATAAGAAAAGTTAATATAGGCACCAGTATTTAGCCATAAATACGAATGTACCTTCGCTTTATAGGGCTAGTGATATGCTTACGACTGCAAAAAAAGCATCGCCAAGTTTGTATTTATTGACCAATGAAGAGCCGTTTACGCTGCTTTATGACAAACTGAATGTGGCGTTTGCCTCAGGTGTGGTTGATTTGCTGCAAGTACGACGAAAAGCCACTTTGCAGCAGGGGCGGGCAGCATTGTATCAAGAAGCCAAACAGTTGACAGAACTAGCGAACCAGTATGGTATTGCGGTGATAATAAACGATGACATGACATTGGCACATGAGCTTGGTGTGGGGGTGCATCTTGGTAAAGAGGATGGTCAGGTAGCTAAAGCTCGGCAATTACTAGGTGCACAGGCAATCATTGGTGCATCTTGTTATGGTTCAGTGGCTTTGGTTGAGCAGGCAAAAGTACAGGGTGCAACCTATGCTGCATTAGGTGCCATCTTTGCCTCCAGCACTAAGCCAACAGCAAAGGTAATTAATCACAGTATTCTACAAGATGCCATAAAGTGTGATATTGATCTGTGTGTGATTGGTGGAATAACCGCTGAAAATATCTGTTTATTACAACATTATTCGCTGCGATATGTTGCGGTTGTTAGTGATATTTTACAATATCCTATAGAACAAACTAGCAAGCGTTGTCAGCAGTGGCAGGATGCTTTATCAAGTTGGCAATAGCCATTGTTTTTAGGTTATTGTTTTTAAATTAACATGATGACAAAAAAAGAGGCTAACTATCCATAATATGACGATTTATCGTTGATGGACAGTTAGTCTCTTTTTATATATTAGATATTATACCAATTTTCTAAAATAACTTATCTTTTCTTTACCAAACTGGCTGAGTCTACTGTTACTTGCACCTGTCTTCCTCAGAAGGTTAAGTAATAGAAATAGTATTATTTTTATTCTGCATGTTCCATACATAACGTTGCATAAGGCAAAGCTTCAAGTCGTTTCTCTTCTATCTCTTCACCGCACTCAGAACATTCCCCATAAGTACCATTTTCAATACGGCTTAAAGCATTATTGACATAATTTAGACCTTGCTGGGCTTCAAGTAGCAGATTTTTACGCATGTCATTTTCACGCATTGAAATTGCTTGGTCATCCCAATGCTCATTGAGTGAATCTTGAGGATGCTGAATATGATCCTCAATTTTATCAATACGTGTTTCATACTCTTTTTTTAACGCTTCTAATTGAGATTTTGCCTCATTAATATCTATGCTCATGGCTGCTCCTTATGTCAAATTAAAGATGTTGCTAAAAAATAACTGTGGTGTTGTTAATAGCCTAACGTAAAGCGAGCCGCGAACGCAATGTAATTATGGTTAAAGCTTTAACAGTCTGCATACACATAAGTAGAAGTGATTGCGATACTCCTACCAATATATGGTAGAATTTTGCATAAATTAACTCACCTCACTCAATTTTTATCTTTAGGAGAATTAAATGAATTTTTTGCGTATGAGCGACTTGGATTTGTCAGAAAAAACCGTATTAATTAGAGAGGATCTTAATGTCCCCATACGTGCTGGCAAAGTTGGTAGCGATGCACGTTTGCAAGCAAGTTTGCCCACCATAAAGTTGGCCTTAGAAAAGGGGGCGGGGGTATTGGTTTGCTCACATCTTGGTCGTCCTACAGAAGGAGAGTATACAGATGAATACTCTTTGCAACCTGTTGCTGATTATCTGTCAGACAAATTGGGTCAACAAGTTCAATTAAGTCGCGACTATCTACAACAGGGGGCGAATGTTGCTGCTGGTGAAGTCGTCTTATTAGAAAACGTCCGTTTTAATAAAGGTGAGAAAGCAGATGATGCAACGCTATCTCAAAAATATGCCAATCTGTGTGATGTGTTTGTCATGGATGCCTTTGGTACAGCGCATCGAGCGCAAGCATCCACCCATGGCGTGATAGAGGCGGTTGTTGAACAAAATAAGCAGGCATGTGCAGGCCCACTACTAAGTCAAGAGCTTGATGCACTAAGTAAAGCACTAGAGACGCCAGAAAAACCCATGCTTGCGATTGTAGGTGGTTCAAAGGTATCCACCAAACTTGATGTATTGACCAGTTTGGCTAAAATTTGTGATCAAATTATTGTTGGTGGTGGCATTGCCAATACATTTTTGGCAGCACAAGGTCATAGCGTTGGTGCATCTTTATATGAGCCAGATTTGATTGATGTGGCAAAAAATATCATGTCGCAAACACAAATTTTACTGCCTAAAGAAGTGGTTGTTGCTGATAAAGCACAGATAAATTTTGATGACTTTGTTGAATCTTTAAATAAAGCGACTGCCACAGTAAAAACAGTGGATGCTATTGCTGATAACGACATGATTTTGGATATTGCACCTGCAAGTGCTCAGGTATTGGCAGAAGCAATTAAATCAGCCAAAACCATACTTTGGAACGGACCTGTTGGAGTGTTTGAGGCGGATGGATTTGCTGGTGGTACAAAAACATTGGCGCAAGCCATACAACACAGCCCTGCTTTTTGTATTGCTGGTGGAGGAGATACCTTAGCTGCCATACACCAGTTTAATGTTGCTGAAGGTGTCAGTTATATGTCAACAGGTGGTGGTGCATTTTTAGAGTTTGTTGAGGGAAAAACTTTGCCAGCTGTAGCAGCTTTATTACGAGTAGTTGATACTAATAACACATAGTATTTTAAATACAAAATAATATTCTAAATGAAGTGCTGTGTATATAATACTATACTGCTTATTATTTTAAATTGGAAATTATTATTATTGTTAATAAGAGAGTTATTTTTAACCACAGATTTACTGTATTAAACTGTATCAAATGGACGAGTGAGTAGTTATTTTTTGTTAAATTTAAGACACATCACTTGCAATTTTAGTTAATCTATCGTTAGAATGTACTCGAATTATTTATGAACAGTGAGGAATCACAATGTTAAAACGTAATATGCTACTTATTACCTTGTTTTCAGCTACTGCTACTTTAATGGCTTGTAGTCCACAAACAGAAGAGCATGCAGATGCCGCTGCTGAACATGTTGATGCTGCCGTTGATAATGCTGGTGACGATATAGCAAATCATGCCGAAGCTGCTGGTCAAGATGTGGTAGATGGTGCGGAAACAGCTGGAGCAGCAGTAACTGATGCTGTTGCTCATACGGGTGATGCCATTGCTGAAGGTACCGATAAAGTAGTTTCTGATACTGCCAATGCAGTTGCTGATGGTGCTGCACATGTTCAAGATGGTGCAGAAAATGTAGCAGCAGATGCAGACGCACATGAAGTTGAGCACGAAGTTGCTGAAGAGCAACAGTATTAATTTAAACTGTTAATTTAAACAGTATTAAAAAGTGTTAGGTTAAGCAGTGACGTAGCTCATATAAATAAAAGTGAACTAAATTAGATTTAGGGAGCCTTTATTTTAAAGTAAGTGAGAATTAAATTTAGGAAAAAGACCTTAGTAATTACTAAGGTCTTTTTTGTTGTTTTATACATTTATTTTATATCTGGTAAGATAAAATTGGGCGTATATTTTATGTGACTTTTATCTAGGGTCTGTTGAACATTCATCTTCATAGGAAAATTTAGCCAATTTTTACCTGAAAGTAAAAAGTAGTCGTATCCTTGGTAGATATTAGCCTAACGGGGTGAAAGTTCAACAGACCCTTAATACCAATTCTTTAAAATAACCAAGCTTTGTCACACTTGTTGAGCCTACTAGTTGTAGTACTTGCACTCGTTTTTCTCGATAGGCTAATTAATAGACACGACATTAGACTGACTGTGCATGTATGTGCTTCTACTATTTTGCTATAATATGCGCTGTTTTTTTGTGATTTTTAATTTTCCTGCATAGTACCTAAAAAAGAGATAGATATGGCTTTAATATCCTTACGGCAATTGCTTGATCATGCAGCAGAGCATCAATATGGTGTGCCTGCTTTTAATGTTAATAATCTAGAACAGATGCGTGCCATTATGTTGGCAGCAGATAAGACAAACTCTCCTGTCATTGTGCAAGCCAGCGCAGGCGCACGCAAGTATGCAGGTGCTCCTTTTTTACGTCATTTGATCTTAGCGGCGATTGAAGAGTGGCCTCACATTCCTGTGGTAATGCATCAAGATCATGGTACCAGTGCAGCCGTGTGTCAGCGCTCTATTCAGTTAGGTTTTTCTTCAGTGATGATGGATGGTTCATTAGCTGAAGATGGTAAAACCCCAACCGACTATGATTATAATGCCCAAGTGACTCGGCAAGTGGTCGAAATGGCACATGCTTGTGGTGTATCTGTTGAAGGTGAAATTGGCTGTTTGGGTAGTCTTGAAACGGGCATGGCAGGTGAAGAAGATGGCGTGGGTGCAGAAGGTGTGCTTGATCACAGCCAGCTTTTGACCAGTGCTGATGAAGCTGAGCAGTTTGTTAAAGATACCAATGTCGATGCGCTTGCCATTGCTATTGGAACCAGTCATGGTGCTTATAAATTTACCCGCCCACCCACAGGAGATATTTTGTCGATTGAGCGGGTCAAAGAGATCCACGCTCGTATACCTAATACCCACCTTGTGATGCATGGATCGTCTAGTGTGCCACAAGAATGGCTAAAAGTGATTAATGAATACGGTGGTGATATGGGTGAAACCTATGGTGTACCTGTTGAGCAGATTGCTGAGGCGATTAAGCATGGTGTGCGTAAGGTTAATATTGATACCGATTTACGTTTGGCTTCAACTGGTGCGATGCGTCGTTATTTAGCACAAAATCCAAGTGATTTTGATCCACGTAAGCCCTTTAAAGCCTCAATGGATGCAATGATGGATTTGTGTATTGCTCGTTATGAAGCCTTTGGTACGGCTGGACACGCCAGTAAAATACGCCCCATTAGTCTTGAGAGTATGGTTGAGTTTTATAATACTTAATCAATATTTGTGTGTTCGCTTAGATTGATTAGCTTAGTAGGAATATAGACATGATTGGATTGATTAAAGGGCAGGTGGTGTTACTTAATGCACCAATGGCATGTGTGCTGACAGCCTCTGGTGTTGGCTATGAGATAGAGTTGCCTTTGCCTGCCTTTTGTCAGTTGCAGATGCACACCGAAGCGAGTATTTGGACCCACCTGCATGTACGTGAAGATGCACAATTGCTTTATGGATTTGTTGATAAAAGTAATCGAGATGTATTTCGTAAGCTAATAAAAATTAATGGGGTTGGTGCAAAAATGGCATTAGCAATGTTGTCGGCGATGTCGGCAGCGGAGCTGAAAATGCACGTGGATCAAGATTCAGAAGCTGCATTAACCCGTATTCCAGGTATTGGCAAAAAGACAGCACAGCGTTTATTGATTGAGCTAAAAGATAAGCTCAAAGATATGGAAATATCTGCGGTTATGGAAGATGGACAGTTGTTTATGCCAGCTGCTAATACAGAAGCGGTGATGATTGCTGAGGTAGAAGCAGCACTGCTAAGTCTAGGTTATCGGGATAAAGAGGCACAGCAAGCGATCAAAGCTGCTCGGGCAGATCAAGCAGGCAGTGAAGAGGCAATGTTGGATACGCAGCAGCTATTAAAAGCGACGTTAAAACAGTTATCTAATTTTTAGTGCATCCTAATATGAGATTTTATGTTGCTCACGCTGTGTTAAGTATTTAGTGTTCAAACTATAGACGACAATCAATGTCGTCTTTTTTTATATTTTATGATTATCAGCATGCGAAAGTATATTTTTTATCGTATGCTATCTTGATACTTGAACCCAAACATGGAAAATACTTGCATCTAAATATGACAATATGGGTACATGGTACTAAATTAAATTAAGGAAATATAAGAGAGCATGCAAAATCGTTTAATTAACCCGTTAGAGCGTACTGATGATGCCCCTGATATGGGCATACGTCCCACCAGATTAAGTGATTATATTGGTCAGCCTGTGGTACGTGAGCAAATGGAAGTTTTTATTGGTGCTGCTCGTAATCGGCGGGAGTCTTTAGATCATACTTTAATATTTGGTCCACCAGGGCTGGGCAAAACAACCCTTGCCAATATCATCGCCCGTGAGATGGACGGCAATTTGCGCTCAACCTCAGGGCCTGTACTTGAGCGGGCTGGAGATTTGGCAGCGATGTTAACCAATCTAGAAGAAGGTGATGTATTATTTATTGATGAGATTCATCGGCTAAGCCCCATGATTGAAGAGATACTCTATCCTGCAATGGAAGATTTTCAGTTAGATATTATGATTGGAGAGGGGCCTGCTGCCCGCTCTATCAAATTGGATTTACCAAAATTTACCTTGGTAGCAGCGACTACCCGAGCAGGATTATTAACCTCACCGCTGCGCGATCGGTTTGGTATTGTGCAGCGTTTAGAGTTTTATAATATAGAAGATTTGACCACCATTGTGACCCGCTCTGCGCGGTTGATGAATATTGATATGACTCCCGAGGGCGCATTAGAAGTTGCCAGACGCGCCAGAGGAACACCTCGTATTGCCAATCGGCTACTGCGGCGTGTACGTGACTATGCAGAAGTCAAAGGTGATGGTCGAGTAACGGGTGATATAGCAGACAGTGCATTAGATATGTTGGCTGTTGATAGGCGAGGGCTTGATCATCTAGATAGACGTTATATTGAGATGGTGCATGCTCGCTTTAATGGCGGTCCTGCGGGGGTAGAGGCAATTGCCGCTGCCATGGCTGAGGACAGAGGAACATTAGAAGATGTCATTGAGCCCTATTTGATCCAACAAGGATATGTGCTGCGTACTGCTCGTGGTCGAGTATTAACACAACTGGCATTGGCATCATTGTAGTCAATAACTGTAAACAAAATATAAAACAGATAAGATGGGCAACATAGGTCTGCTGTAAAAATTTTGTTATAATTGCGCTATTTTTTAATAACCACTGAGCCAACTTATGAGTATGACCCTAAGCCACATTACTGATGCAGCTAATACAGTCGATACTGCCAAAGCTGAGACAACAGCAACGCACAATAGTGATACGTTGCCAAATACAGATGCCAAGCAGACAAATGAGGGTGTTACTGAGCATAATGGTACAGACTCAGCCCGTTTTCGTAGACTACAAAAAAAACTACGCAAATTGGTATCATGGGCAATACGTGACTTCAATATGATTGAAGATGGCGATGTGGTGATGGTGTGTATCTCAGGTGGTAAAGACAGCTTTACTTTATTAGATATACTGCTGTTTTTAAAGCGCATTGCTCCGATTGATTTTGATATTGTTGCGGTTAATTTGGATCAAAAACAACCTGGTTTCCCTGAAGATATTTTGCCGAACTATCTCAATGAGCAAGGTATTCCCCATTATATCCTAGAAAAAGATACTTATAGTATTGTCAAAAGTGTTGTGCCCGAAGGTAAAACCTATTGCTCTGCCTGCTCTCGTTTGCGCCGTGGTTCATTGTATGGATTTGCTAAGCAAATTGGAGCGACCAAAATTGCGTTAGGGCACCATCGTGATGATATTTTGGCAACTTTTTTTCTTAATTTATTTCATGGTGGCTCACTTAAAGCGATGCCCCCAAAGCTGCTCAGTGATGATAAACAAAATATTCTTATTCGCCCACTAGCCTATGTGGAAGAAAAAGACATTATCAAATATGCTCGTTATAAAGACTTTCCCATCATTCCTTGTAATCTTTGTGGTAGTCAAAAAAATCTACAACGTGCCATTATTAATGACATGCTCAGAGAGTGGGATGATGCTCACCCACAGCGTCTGGCTTCGATATTTAAAGCGATACAAAATGTGGCTCCCTCACAACTTGCGGATAGAGAATTGTTTGATTTTGAGGGCTTAAGCCTAGAGCGTGATGATGAGATACGCAAGTTTGAAGGTGATAACATTCAAGCAGGACAAACCGATGAGTTAGCAGAAATAGGCTTACCCACCAATCCAGATGTGAGTATTTATGATCCTAGTACAAGTCGTCGTGATAATAAATCAACATCTGATAAAAAAATACCAGTTATCAACCCTATACTGTAATACAGAAATATCCAAGATATTTTATACAATTTAAGTTTTATTATAAGTTGTTGTTATTAGGGTATGGGTTAAAAAACATACAAAATATGTTATATTATTAAGGAGTATGGGTACTTTATAAATTATAGGTACTTTATAAATTTAATTAATCTTTAAGGATATAATGATGACAGAAGAAAGTTTTAAAAATAGCCCAGAGTATGAGCTTTGGATCAAAGAGACAGGTGGTCATATTGAAGAAAAAAACCACTATCGTGAAAAGTATCAACATAGATTAAGAAGAAAAGAGGCAGAAAAGCACGATCACCATACTGAACAAAAATAGTGTGTCTGAATTCAAAGAGCTAGGATATGATGGAATATTCAATCTGCCTTAGTCTTTTGTATACCTGTCATATTATTAAATTAATAGATATGACTATAAAAAACCAAGTCTTTGTTATTTAAGGACTTGGTTTTTTTGATGGCTATTCTTTGATGTCATCAAATGTTTTTAGAGGGTGGAAACTAATTTTGGCTTGAGGCAATTGACCAACTTCACGTAATCGCCAATTTTGCTCGCCTTGATTGCTTACTTGAACATAATACTTAGAGGGTAGGGGGTCAAGCTGCACCGTTGCTGTATAATGATTATCTTGTTGATGTAGCAGTTGCGTTTCACGATCCTTATTGATGTCTGTTGCATGGGAGATGGACAAATCTAATGTTTTTGGATAAGTCAGTGGTGCACCATTTAATAAAATCCCATCTTGTAGACTTTGCTGCGGATAATCTAAGTAAAAATCAATAGAATTATCTGCATTAAATACCATCTTACCATTGATATCTAAATCATGAGCAAGTTTGTCACGTGAGACATCTTGATATAAAGTTTTGCCATCCATATACCAGTCGTCACGTACAACTGTGTCTTTGATTTGCATAGAGTAATATACAAACCATATACAAGCCACAACAACAAAGGCAGGTAGTCCAATAACAAAAATAATGACCATGTAATTTTTGTACCAAGGCTGGGAGTCTTGATGTTTAAAATCATTTGGTGGGGTTGCTGTTTTAGATGAGGGCAGGTTGTGATTTGCCATTAGTGTCTCTTTTGTCATTTGTAGAATATTGCGACTAAAACATTCTTTTGGGATAAGTGTAGTATATCAATATTAACAAGAATATTTTGGACGTGATATTTACTTTTTTATATCAGCAGGGTTTCACTCTAATGATAAATATGTATTGATAAAATTTGGAGACTGATAACATCAGTCTCCAATCTTAACCTTAGTTTATTATTGTCCTTGAGTGGTGAAGACATTTTGTCTTTCAGCATGATACTGACCATCTTTACTGTCGACATTAAAGATAATTTGTGTTTGTCCTTTAGCAACAACAGCAGGATCACCGACGACGGTCACAGGCAGATCATAACTCTCCCCTGCATCTAGCGGTAAGCTACTAAAGCGAGTACGTAGGCTTAAGCCATCTTGTGCTGCCAGGGTAATTAAATAATCATGTGTTTGCTGAGTTTTGTTGGTAATCTTAATGATATAGTTATTTTCAACAAACCCATCAGTATTGATATAAGAGAGCTGATTGCGATCACGACTGACATCAATTTCAAGCGGTACACGATCGGTCAGTGTATATACAGCAACTGAAATCAAAAAGATTAATAATGCTGAATATGCAAATAAGCGTGGACGTAGTAAGCGGCTTTTTTCTTTTTCGACCAGTTGGCGCTCAGTTGTATAACGTATTAACCCACGAGGATAACCGACCTTATCCATGATTTCATTACAAGCATCAACACAGGCAGCACATTGAATACAGGCGACCTGCAAACCATCACGGATATCAATACCAGTCGGGCAGACTTGCACACACATGGTACATTGCACACAGTCACCTAGGTGATCAGGGTGCGTCCCTTTTTTGCGTGGGCCTCGTGGTTCGCCTCGATTGTAATCATAAGAGACAATCAAAGTGTCTTTGTCAAACATCACGCTTTGGAAACGACCATAAGGACAAATGTGAATACACATCTGCTCACGCATATAACCTGCATTGGCATAAGTGGCAAAGGTGAAGATAAACATTGATACCCATACCCATACTGGCCAATCAGGGAAAGGAATACCTGCTAGGCTTTGCCAACTGCCATATAAAAAGTCTGTACTTGCCACATAGCTGACAAACGTCGCTGCGGTGATGATTGAAAAAATAAACCAAATACTATAAATAAGTAGCCGTTTTGCTATTTTTTTTGCGGATAAAGGTTCTTTATCAAATTTAAAGCGTTTGTTACGTTCGCCTAACACCCACTTTTCAACATGCTGAAATAGATGTGTCCAAATAGTTTGTGGACAAGCATAGCCACACCAAACTCGCCCTGCATAAACGGTGACCATAAATAAGGTAAATGCTGCAATGATAAAAAATAATGCCACAAAGTAGAAGTCTTGTGGAAACAGGGTTAAACCAAAAATATAGTAGTGTTGTGAAGGAACGTCAAACCATATCGCTTGGCGTCCATCATATCTAAGCCATGGCAATATTAAAAATAAAGCCAGTAAAAAATACATGCTGACCAGTCGAATATTTTGATATAAACCTCTAACAAAACGAGGGTGAACCTGTTTTTTTGTGGCATCAAGATCGACTTGGTGAACGGGTATTTGGTTTGGTTGCTGTGCTGACATACTTTCACCTTTGTTTATAAAGAGTCAGTTTGCTGGCTGGCTTTTAAAAATGAATAAATAACATAACAATATATAAGATATTGCTAGTTGGTTTAGCAATTGATATAGGGAGCATTAATTATTGAGTTGCATATCAGTGTAAACATACATCATAGATATATTTTATATGAGGGTAGTTATTAAAAAAACTATCCCTTTTTATATGTTTATTATAAAAAAAGGACTGCATTAACAGTCCTTTTTTTAATGCGAATAAATGTGCCGTTTGCTTTACTCTACAGTCGCTGCTGGTGCAGGGGTAGGCGCACTGGCAGCAGGTGCAGTTGGATCATTACGTAATGAATAGATATAGGCAGCAAGTAGCATAATACGTTCATTACCTAGCTTGCTTTCCCATTCTGGCATCACACCTGCACGACCGTGACGGATAGTATTACGAACTACTTCACGCTCACCACCATACAGCCAGATGTTATCTGTTAAGTTAGGTGCGCCTGCTGAATGCATACCCTTAGCATCTTGACCATGACAAAGTGCACATTTTTGCTCAAATATTGCGCTACCTTGTGCCACAAGTGTTTTATTTAACTCACCATTGTCATAGTTACGTCCTGCAACATTACCATGATTGGGTGATAGTGATAACACATATTCGGCGACAGCACGTACACCATCTTCACCAATATCATCACGCCATGCAGGCATACCACCAATACGACCATGATGTATTGTTGCTAAGATATTTTCAGCTTCCCCACCATACAACCAATCGTTGTCAGTTAGGTTCGGATAGCCTACGGCACCATGAGCACTTGAACCATGACAAAGCGCACAGTTTTGTAAAAACAGGCGTTGTCCGATCATTAGGGCTCTAGGCTCTTTTGATAAGGTAATAACATATGGTGCTAAGCTGTTAATATTCTCATCAATTTGGGTTTGTAACTCTGCTGAAGGTTTTTCGGCGCGACGCTGCTCGGCCTGTAGCTCACTTATTTTATTCAGTGTTTGTACAGCAGCGGCATCTGGCAGAATATTCTTTTCAAAGTTATCAGTAAAAATTTGGTTGTTGGTTTCAAGATTGCTGTATAGCTCATTGGTTGATGTCCAAGGTTTATCTTCACCATCAACTTTTACAGTTGTCACCCCATGCCATATTCCTGGGAGTAGGGCAGGGAATAATAGCCAGTATAATATGGCCCAAACGATAGAACCCATAAATATGACTAACCACCATTTAGGTAAGGGTTTATCATATTCTTGTATGCCATCATAAGCATGACCAGTTGTACCATCTTCTTCTAAGCTTGGCTTATATTTTAATACCAAAAATAGCACGCCAATAATAAATAGCCAACAGCCAATACTTAAGATAGTAATCCATGAACTCCAAAATATGCTCATTGTTTATCCTTATTGCGCTGTTTTTTTGACAAAATAGGATCATCATCAAGCGCAAGCTGTGCATCTTCTTCAAAGCGTTTTTTATTTTTTGGTGAATATGCCCACCAAGTAATACCCAAAAACGCAATGAAAGCGGCTAAAGTGGCAATAGATTGTAATATGCTGAGACTCATTAGCGTTGACCCTCCATAGCAGTACCAAGCTGCTGAAGATAAGCAACTAATGCATCAAGCTCTGTTGCACCAAGCACTTGGTCTGGAGCACCTGCGATGTCTTCTTCAGTGTAAGGTACGCCAAAGCGATCACGGAAAAGCCGCATTTTTTGTTGAATGGTCGTACTATCTACTTCGTTATGCTCAAGCCATGGGAAGTTTGGCATCACTGATTCTGGCACCAAACTTCGAGGTGCAATCAAATGCTGTCGTTGCCAGTCATCTGAATAACGTCCACCCACACGGGCTAAATCTGGTCCTGTACGTTTTGAGCCCCATAAAAAGGGATGATCCCAAACAGATTCTGCTGCTCTTGAATAAGGACCATAACGCTCAACTTCAGCACGTAATGGGCGAATCATTTGTGTATGGCAGACATGACAACCTTCACGAATATAGATGTCTCGACCTGCTAATTCAAGCGGTGACCAAGGCTGCATTGTTGGTAATGGTTCGTTTACACCACCTTTGTCACTCGCTGTTTCATCAAAGATCAATGGTACAATCTCAACCAAGGTTGCAAAACTGATAGCAATCACGATAAAGATGACCAATAGACCTGCATTTTTTTCAATTATTTCATGTGGTGAACCCGCCATGATTGCTCCTTAAACTTTCACAGGTTGTGTATCAATATCCTTGAGTGGCAACGTATCATGATCAGTAGGATCAGCAGTGCCAACAGGTTTTGCATCAGGCATCTTAAGGGTTTTGTAGCAGTTATAAGCCATTACAAACATACCAGAGAGGTATAAGAATCCACCAAATGCACGACCAATGTAAGGATAGTGAGAGAATACAACTGTCTGGATAAAGGTATATGCTAATGTGCCATCAGGATTGGTTTGTCGCCACATCATGCCTTGACCAATACCAGAGATCCACATAGAGACAATATAGAAAATAGTACCTGCAGTTGCTAACCAGAAGTGGGTGGTAATTAAACTGATTGAGTACATCTTAGGTTTATTATAAATACGTGGTAATAGTACATATAAAGAACCAATGGTGATCATACCCACCCAACCTAGCGCACCTGAGTGAACGTGTCCAATTGTCCAGTCAGTGTCATGTGATAGTGCGTTCACCGTTTTGATTGACATCATAGGACCTTCGAAAGTAGACATTGCATAAAATGACAATGCAACAATCAAAAAGCGAATGATGGGGTCAGTACGCAGTTTGTCCCAGCTACCTGATAGAGTAAGTACACCATTAATCATACCACCCCAAGATGGTGCAAATAAGATGATAGAAAATACCATACCCAAAGATTGCGCCCAGTCAGGAAGTGCAGAATAATGTAAATGGTGTCCACCTGCCCACATATATGAGGCAATTAGTGCCCAAAAGTGAACAATAGATAGACGATAAGAATAAACAGGACGACCAATTTGTACAGGTACAAAGTAGTACATCATACCTAAGAAAGCAGCAGTAAGATAAAAGCCAACTGCGTTGTGTCCATACCACCACTGCACCATGGCATCTGTTGCACCACCAAATAGTGAGTATGATTTGAGTGTGGTTAAGTCTAACGGAACAGCAAGGCTATTGACTATATGCAATAGTGCAATGGTGATAATAAACGCAGCAAAGAACCAGTTTGCTACATAAATATGTGAGGTTCTACGTTTAATAATCGTACCAAAGAACACAATGGCATAAGATACCCATACCACGGCAATCATGATATCAATGGGCCATTCAAGCTCTGCATATTCTTTTGTGGTGGTATAACCTAATGGTAGAGTGATGGCAGCAGAGACGATGACTGCCTGCCAACCCCAGAAAGTAAACCACGCCAGATAAGGAGCGAAAAGCCGTGTTTTACACGTTCGCTGTACAATGTAGTAAGAAGTGGCAAATAATGCAGAGCCGCCAAAAGCAAAAATAACGGCATTGGTATGAAGTGGTCTTAATCGACTAAAAGTCAGCCAAGGTATATCAAAATTAAGAAATGGCCAAGCCAATTGCGATGCGATAAATACGCCTACGCCCATTCCGACGATGCCCCAAATCACTGTCATAATAGTAAAAAACCGTACAATAGTGATTTCGTACTCTTGGTCGATTGAGGCGACTGCTGTGTTTTGTAAACTCATTGGAGGATTTCCTTTACAGCCCGAATTATCAGCAGAAATAACTACAGAAATTAAGTCATCGTCCAATGCAGTTTCTCAAAGAGATCACAGATTGCTATACACTGTATTGTAAAGTTGTATTTTTAGTTGTTTATTAATCGAATAAACAAATTAACCAAAAATTTAATGAACTTTACATTGATTGCTGATAGGTACATTCGCTTTGTAAAGCGTTTCCTGTCACATTTATTATAACTACAGTGGCGATGGCTACTTAAGTAAATAATCCAAAATCAACATACAAATTACACATTCAGTTGAGGATATATTACTGTTATCTTATAGTTAAACTCCCGATTTTGTCTAAATATTGTCCTATTGTAACCTAAAGCTATAAAAATATCATCTGACGAGACAGTCAAATAGTAAAAAACCCATAATATTTGTAAGGAAAAGGTTAGTCAACACAGTTTTTAGCAAAATACTCACTTTTTTTACTAAAAATATAGATGATTATCATTACTTATTTGGGTCATCTAGGTCTATGTTTATAGCATATATGATAATGCCATTATTTTAACTTATCTTAGCTATATTAATCTAATAAATATGATAAGCACTGCTGTTATAGGGCTATCACAAGTATTATGCTGTGTAACATTAAAACTTAGTCATATATCAGTCTTATAAATTTAAGAGCATTTACCATGAGTAACCAGCGTAAATATCAAGATTGTCCTTGTATTTAATTTTATAGTACTAGAATGGATATTGGTCATTGTATGATGACCAGCTAATACCATCAAATACCAAATTAAATACTACTAAGTTACTTGGTAATAATAGATAATATAGATGAATATGAGTCACTGATATGCTGATAGTATTAGGTTAGAATTGCGTAATATAAATACAACATGATGAGTCATAAATTTTTAAGACACTCAAAGTTGGTATTGCTACAATCAGGACAGAAGTTGAGTAAATTATACAACTTTTAGACTTCTACTTAAACTGATAAACAACAGCAAGGATGAATTGATAGTCTTATCAATTTTATTTTGTATTTATTTTTTATAAACAATAGGATATTTATTATGGCGGTTTTTTTAACAGATGAATGGTTTAGTGAAGTAGAGCGTTTGGGTGAGGAAGCTGGTGATCTTAATCTACCACCAGCATTGGCTAATATGTCTATGAATTTAAAGGTGACTGATGCTGAAGGTGGTGATGTGCAAGCGTATTTATCTGAAGGCAAGCTAAAAAAAGGTGAGACTAATGCACCAACCACGCTGAGTTTAAACAAAGAAGCACTCAAAGATTTGGTATTTGACTTTGATATGAATAAAGCCATGCAAGCATTTATGTCAGGTAATATTCGTGTTGAAGGTGATATGAGCCAATTAATGACACTACAAAGTGCCAGACCGAGTGATGAGCAAAAGCAGTTGTTTGAAAATATCATGTCGATTACTGAACAAGCGTAATTTTCTATTAATTCTCTAACTAAGCTTTTTGGTGAGTGAGTTTGTTAATTAAGTTTTTTAACTTATTTGTGCATCTCAACTGTTGGTTTTATGCTGTATCAAACAAAAAAGCACCTTAGGGTGCTTTTTTGTTTATGTGATGCAATTGCAACTAAGTTTCAAGTAGTAGTGGAGTGCTAGTGCAAGATATGTATTGCCAACACCATACCTGTGATAAAAAAGCAAATAGCCATCCATACAGGTGGGTGTTTTGTTGGACTTATAAACAAATGTGCAAAAAGTGGTGTTTTTTTATGGTTTGTGGTCAGACTAGCAGTGAATGTCTTGGTAGAATGAGTTGATAAGCCTGTTTTTGTTAACCATGGGTAAGAAGTCTTGAGGTTTTCTGGTTTCATAAGGTTCAACTTACACAAAGAGTAGGCGTATCTGGTATTTAAATGGTATCTGGGGAGTGTGAAAATTTTAACATTTCTAACTTTTAATAATTCTAACCATGATACTTGGTTGCTTACTCTCTGTAAATAAAACCCAGCTATAAAGTCAATAAAAAACGGATAAATAGCATAACTTAAGCGTCATTTTGTTGGTTTTCACTATAAACAGCCGCTTGTAACCATATATTGGCTTGGATATAGTCGTGTACTGCAATTTTATCTGTTATAGAAAGAGAGGGCGTAGCCATTCTGACGACAAAAGGATCGGCATCAGGTTCTCGCAATATCACCACATCCATTAAGGTAATGTCCTGACCAAAAAAAGTCGTGGTTTGCATACCCAGCACTTGACCTTGACACCATGCTTCATCTTCTTGCCCAAATGTTTCACCAAATAAATAGGCACACATGTGACCTAGGTTTATCTCCACAGGGGCAAGTGTGACATCGCTATCTGGTTGCCAAGCTTTGATTTGTTCGGCGATGTCCTCAGGTGGTATGCCATTGTTAGCAGCAACGATATCATTAAAGGCACGATGATAGCGGATGGCATCAGGGTCTTCGACTCGTACCACTTCATCTTGATCACTAAGCTGTATCTGATAAGCCCATGCACTTAGATTAACGTAGTATTTTTTATCTTTTTGATATTGATCATGATTGACGGTATAAATTTGATCAAAGGCATAAATCACGCTGCCATCTTCACTTACTAAGCGTAATACCGCATCTTGAGTTTGCTCATTGACAATGATGCGCTCAATTTTGCAGTTCAAGCCATAAGGGCTATTGACACAAGGATAGGCGTTGACAAATTGTTGTGGTTTGCCATTTAGCATGGCTAATATTTGGTTAATGTGGCAAGGCTGATTGTCTGAGAGTAATAGGTAGGGCTGGGTGTCTGTATTTTGCTGTTGATTGAGACCTGTTGGCATGGCAGCAGTATCAATGGCTTGGCGTAACCAACTAGGCACTTGTTCACTGACATCATGGCTAAGAATACGCCAGTGATCACCATGACCCGCAGTTTGTTCGGTTGATAAGGTCACTTTAGTTGGTGTAGTTGGTGTTTTAGTTGCTACTTGAGCAGTTTGGTATTTATAACGTGTGGTCATGGTATATCGGCTTAATAGTTGATGGTTAATGGATTTTTTTATTGAGTGACAGTCAGTGACTCAATCATTATTTTTATTATATTTAATAACTTATATTTGCTTACTTAGTTTTTATAATAGGGATAGATGATAAAAATACAAGCATCTTAACCTTAGAAGCTGTATTCAAACCTCACAATGGTGGTTTTTTGCCTAAAATACTTAGGTTTAATATCCAGTTTTTGGATTATGCATACAGGTTCTTAGTGGTTCTTATTTTGCTCAAGTTAAATATGATTAGCTTATTTGACTTACGCTTTTATCAAACATTTGCTATAGAAAAGTAGCCTGTTGCCATTAAACATAGCCATAGGCTGTCTTTTTGTGTCAAACTATGGCTTTTTTTATGATTGGTAACTTGTCTCAAGCTTTTTTGTATGCATAGTGTGTGTAATATTCACGCTATATGTATATATAGTGGCGTTGTGATTTTGTGTCAGATTATAGAGTATAAATTATGTTTCGACCCCTAGCGTTATTTCTTGGATTACGATATACCCGTGCTGAGCGTAGCAATCGCTTTATTTCACTCATTTCATTGATTTCTATGGTGGGCTTAACTTTAGGTGTGGCGGTATTGATTACTGTTTTGTCAGTGATGAATGGTTTTGACCGTGAGTTAAAAACTCGCATCTTAGGTATGGTGCCGCAAGCGACGGTGAGCGCACCTGAGATTATTACCGATTGGTCTTTGTTGGCAGAGGAGATTAAAAAAGACCCAGAGGTCAAAGCTGTTGCGCCCTTTATTGAGCTGCAAGGCATGTTGACAGCCAATGGACAAGTGGCTGGCATTATGGTTACTGGCATTGAGCCTGAGTATGAGAAAAATGTGTCTATTATTGGTGAGCACATGGTTGAGGGTAGTATTGATACACTTAAGTCAGGTGATTTTACCATTGTGCTGGGTGAGAGTATGCTGCAATCACTGGGACTACAAGTAGGGGATAAGGTGACGTTGGTGTTGCCTGAAGCATCACCATCTCCTGCTGGGGTGATTCCTCGTTTTAAGCGGTTTACTGTATCGGGTGTCTTTAATATTAGCCGTGAGGTAGATAATTTGGTGGCATTTATTCCAATGGAGGATGCAGCAAAATTATTACGTTTACCTTCAGGTGCGCAGGGTGTGCGTATGAAGTTGAATAATATTTTTAAAGCACCAGATGCGGCACAACGGGCTGCAAATATTGCCCCCACTATGCTTTATCCTAATGATTGGACACAAACACATGGCAATCTTTTTGGTGCAATCCAAATGGAAAAAGCAATGGTGGGGTTATTGCTGTTTTTAATTATTCTTGTGGCTGCCTTTAATATTGTCTCAAGTTTGGTGATGTTGGTGACAGATAAAAAAGCAGACATTGCCATTTTAAAAACTTTTGGTGCATCTCCAAAGCTGATTACCCAAGTATTTATGGTACAAGGGGTGGTGATTGGGGTGATTGGTACAGTGGCAGGCACGATACTTGGGGTATTTTTTGCTTTAACAATTGGGCAAATTTTGGGCTGGGTCAATCAGACGTTTGCGTTACATCTTTTTGATGCTTATTTTATTAATTATCTGCCATCACAATTACGTTGGTTGGACGTGCTGATTATTACCAGTACTTCGTTTTTATTGAGCTTTTTGGCGACGATTTATCCTGCACGCCGAGCTGCAAAAATTCAACCAGCACAGACTTTACGCTATGAATAATGGTGTGCCTTTAACAGATTTGCCTTTAATAAAGGCAGAAACGCAGTCATTTTTATGAGCAATTATTTGTAAATTTAGTTAAAAGTATTATGAAATAAGGAAGGCTTGTGAGTGCTATTTTAACAGCAACCAATATCAGTAAAATTTACGATGAAGGTAATATCAGTACCCAAGTATTGACTGGGCTGGATTTGACAGTAAAAGCGGGTGAACGTATTGCCATTGTGGGTACAAGTGGCTCTGGAAAAAGTACCTTGCTACATTTATTAGGTGGATTAGATGTGCCAACATCAGGTGAAGTTTGGTTACATGGTCAATGTTTAAATCATATGAATGAGACGCAGCGAGGTCAGATGCGTAATCAGTATTTGGGTTTTATTTATCAGTTTCACCATTTATTGCCTGAGTTTACTGCCATTGAAAATGTAGCCATGCCCTTATTGATGCGTAAAGAGGTGTCAATTGATGAGGCGCGCAGTCGGGCGGTGGATTTGCTAGAAAAAGTGGGACTGGGGCATCGTCTGCCACATCGACCAGGTGAGCTGTCAGGCGGGGAACGGCAACGAGTCGCCATTGCTCGGGCATTGGTCACCAATCCTTCTTTAGTATTGGCAGATGAGCCAACGGGTAATTTGGATTATGACAATGCTCAAAGTGTGTTTGGTCTGCTTGCTGAGCTACAAAGCACGTTGCAAACGGCACTGTTGATGGTCACTCATGACCGTAATCTGGCGGCATTGGCAGATAGACAGTTGTTATTAAGAAATGGTCAGTGGGCTGAGTTATAGCGGCTGATTATAGATCTTGGATTCAAGAATGAAGTGCAACGCCCCCAAAGCTAGATTTTACCTCAAGAGGCGTTCTAAAACCTAGCACCTTTCTAGGACGATTGTTTAAATTATCCTCAATGGACTGAACCAACTCATCAGATAAATTATCCAATCTCATCGACTTAGGAAGGAACTGACGAATTAAGCCATTCGTGTTCTCGTTAGTTCCTCTTTCCCAAGAATGATAAGGTTGAGCAAAGTAAACATCAGCATTTAGCTGAGTTGCTATTGTCTCATGCCCAGCAAACTCTTTACCATTGTCAAAAGTAATGCTTAATGCTTGCTCGGTTTTGAGTAAATCAATACAAGTTTGAGCTACTCTCTGAGCTTTACGATTCGGCAATGCTTTAATTTTAGTTTCTCTGGTTGTTCTATCTACTAACGTCACCAATACACCTTTATGTCCCTTACCAACAACAGTATCACCTTCATAATCACTTATACGACTACGTTCTTCAATGATACTAGGACGCTCGGTAATATCACTGCGATTAGCTATTTTGCCTCGTCTATCTTGACCTTGTAGGCTTCGTTTCCTATAAGTCTTTTGACATCTTAAGACTTTGTATAATTCACCGCCTGCTTTTTTATCCACATAGATGTGCTGATATATGGATTCATGACTCGGTACGTCTTGCCATCCTAATAATTTTAATCGCCCTGTGATTTGTTCGGGTGAGTAGTAGTTGGTTAATAAATATTCAATATAAGCCCAACCAAAACCTGTTATCTTTGCGTTATTCTTTGCTTTACGCTCTGTTGCTAGTCGATGGGCTTGAGCAGGTCGATATCCTCGTTGCCCTGTATTTCGTTTTACCTCTCGACTTATGGTCGATTTGTGACAGCCTATAATTCTGGCTATTTCACTTATCGATGTTTTTGTTTGCAATAAGCCTGATATTTGGTATCTTTGTTCACAGGTAAGATGTGTGTAGTGTTTCATGACGTTCCGATATGTAGGAGTTGAAGAGTGAAGTGCAACATGCCACATCTTACCTCTTCTTCTCGTTTATCTAAAACGTTGCATCTCTTATTTGAATCTAAGGA
>NZ_VFYU01000008.1 GCF_021012795.1 Psychrobacter sp. I-STPA10
TGTAGTGTCATAATAAAACTGGACAGCAACTAAGAGGTTATACTAACTTAAAAAAGGAACTTAGTATGACCAAACAGCGTAGCAAATTCACCCGAGAATTCAAACTTGAAGCCATTAGTGCCGTTATTGACGAAAACCGTAAAATCAAAGAAGTGGCCAACTCTCTGAACATTGGTATCTCAACGCTTGATAACTGGGTGCGTAAGTATCGTCAAGAACAGCAGGGTATTGGACCAGTCAAAGGCAATGCTTTAACTGATGAACAAAGAGAACTTCAGCAACTACGTAAGGAGAATAAACGCTTACGGATGGAGCGTGATATATTAAAAAAGGCTTCCGCTCTGCTAGCATTGGACAACCTGAAAGACTATCGCTAATTACTAAGTTATCAGAGCAAGATAAACAAATTAGTAAAAGCCAACTGTGTAACTTACTTGGTATTGTCAGAAGCAGTTACTACTACAGCACTAAGATTAAGCCAATCGATATCGAAGCTATCAAGGTTAAAGCGTTAATTCGCCAGATATTTAATGACTCTAATGGCTCAGCAGGTACGCGCACTATCACAGCTATCTTATGGCATCAACACGGTGTTAGGTTGTCTCGTTATAAAGCAGGTAAGTTTATGAAGCGTATGGGGCTTATCAGCAGACAGCTTAAGCAACCTAAGTACAAACACTGCGATGAGGGTCACAAGATTCATGACAATACCTTAGAGCGCAAATTTAGTCCCATAGCACCTAATCAAGTTTGGACTGGGGATGTGACTTATATCCGTATCAAGGGTGGCTGGTGCTACTTAGCAATCGTTTTGGATTTATATGCTCGGCGCATTGTAGGCTTTGCTGTGTCAGATTCACCTAATAGCTTATTAACTGGATCAGCTTTAAAGATGGCTTATCACACTAGATTAAACCCTGCTGGGGTAATGTTCCACTCCGATCAGGGGAGTCATTATACCAGTCTTGAGTTCTCTATCTATGTGAGTGAGTGCAGTGATATGACTCACAGTATGAGTCGCCGTGGCAATTGTTGGGATAACGCTCCTACTGAGAGATTCTTCAGAAGTTTTAAGACTGAATGGATGCCAAAGGTTGGCTATGAGAATATTAAGGAAGCTAAGTGTGCTATTAATGAGTATATTTGGGGTTATTATCAAACCATCAGACCACATACTTTCAACAATTATCTGACCCCATTAGAGAAAGAGAAACGTTACTTCAATCGAAACCTCTTATCTGTTGTCTAAATTTAGTTGACCACTACATATATTGTTTTGCATGGTGATGTAACGAATATAAGCTTTATCGTAAATATAAACTTGTAGTATCGCGCCATCATGCGTGCCTCCAGAATTGATACGCAATTTGTTCATAATCCAGATAGGCGACTTAAAAGACGACTGCCCCAAAATATTTATAAAACTGCCCAATCCAAGCTATGCCCTGCGGTAAAATCAATCACTTGATGTCTGCCATAGGAAGCCTCAGTAATCATAAACTGAGCATAAGCCCTAGCATTTGCATCTGACACAACAGACCTGCCCGATAAAGTAGCAATGGTGTACCAGCCAGCTTCAGTAATATTTTGGTTTATTAACTTCGTTTCTGTGCTAGTACGAGGGTTAGTTAATGCTTTAATATCTCTACCCACAGCTTCAGCCAGTGATTTGATATTATCTACTAACGACATTTACGCTCCCTTAGCAGTGTTATAATCGCTCACAAAATCATGATCAGGATTGCCCACACCCAAATTAGCGCAACCCTGTTTTTTCTCACTTGCTGTAAAAGTCTGCACAGAATCAACACGCACCCGTTTTGCCAAATCATTAGCAACTGTAGTAGCAAAACTGGCATCATTACCAAGCGCATCACCCAACTCTTTTAGCGTGTCTAGCGCATCTCCCGCCCCTGCCGTCAACTCACCTTTTAAGGCGTTTTTCGCTTCTAAAATGGCATCATGCACTTTGTCAGCAGACCAAACTACAGTGGTTGCACCATCTGTAGCAGTATCATCTATCTGCGCACCATTTGGTGCATTAGCCAGTGTATAAATCTCATTAATTGCAGATACAATATCTGTTTTTGCCGTCGTGCTTAATGATGATAAATCACCATCATTGGCTTTCAGTGCTTTAACATCTGCACCAATGGCGGTAGCAAGGTTAATAATTCTTTGTTCTAAGGTCATGTGCTTGTCCTGTTAATTACTCTGTTAGTTACTGGCTAATGTGTAATGGGCTAAAAAATCAATATCAGGCGGCTGCGAAACCAGCTTGTCATCGCTACCTAAATGTAAATTGTTTGGTGTATCTGTACTAATAAGGTTTTGTGCGCTAATAGAAATAACAGAAGCAGTTAATTTACCATCACTGCCAACAAATAAGGCGTTGGGTGTATCTTTGCTGATTAACTCACTAGGCGGGATTTGTACAGGTGTAAAAATACCCATTTCCACGCTAATATTGGCAATATCATGAGCATACGTAGTAGATGGTGCATGCGTCATTATTGATATTTTGATTTCAGCCACGCCAGCCCCTTAATGAGTTTTATGGTTTAGTGATAGCAGGATGCACAACAATAGTAAAAGTTTGGCTAGATATTCGCTGACCTTGCTTAATAAACAATATATCCAGCTTGTGAGTGCCTGTAGGTAATTTTTCTAAAGTCGGTGATAAAGTAAATCGCCCCTGCTCAATATCATCAATTCTTACTGCCAATGTATCAACCAAGTGGCCCGACGGCCCGCGCATCTCAGACTTAATCTCAATATCTGCAATGCTTAAAGGCTGCTTATCATCATCAAGGTACTGACAAGCTATTGTTAATGTGTCATATTCTTTGATACTCGGCTTACGTGTACTACCAAACATAGATAATCCTCTTTAAAACTCTATTTTAAGGCAGTTATCACTAGCGGTTTTTGGCTGTTCCTACTCCAATTCCTCTGCCAATGCCTCCAAAACTTCCCATTCTTGGCCATCTTTACTATCCGTGTCTGTTAGCAATATACTATCAACAGGTGCATAACTAATACCCTCCATAAAACCAAAGGCAAGCGTGTCTACAATATCAGGGGACTTAATCCCCTTTAGAAGCATGTCTTTTTTACTCATCATTACCCATCGGGCTTTTTCATCAAAGAAGTATGGTAAACGGGTCATCTGCTCTTTAAGATTGGTTTTAATCTGATACATCTTTTGTACTTTTTTACTGATACTAAAACGCCCCATCTCCACAGATTTAGCCATGCTGACGTAAGCATGTGCCCGCTTATTAGAATAATAGCTTTTGAGAATATTATTAAAACAAGGCGCACCCCAGTGTACTTCTTCAAAATATAGCCCATCTGCTTTCATGGTCTGACAAAGCCCCATGCCTGCCCCTAATGGGTCAATAACCACAGTTGCCCCTGGATATTCAGCAACCGTATCATTAAGTTTGGCTTTGAGCGTATTAATATCGGCTCGATTGCTAAATAGTGGTATATCAACAATATGGACAAAACGCTCAATACGGCTTTTATATTCTTTATCTACCACTTGCATCACAGTAATAACACTACTATCACGTCCAACATTACCACCCACATCCATAGTAATAATATAGCCAAAGCGGTCCCCCTCTTTGATAACACACTCTGTCTCAAACATGGCGGTGATATCAGAACGAGTGAGTAGGTACTCCCCTTTTAGCTCTGGAAATTTACCGCGAATACGAATGAGATAACCAGGGTGATCGCGGCTGCCATATTGATAGACAGCTTCAACAATTTTAGATTTACTAACAAGGGGGGATAACTCACCATTAAATTCTAAGGCAATCCATATCCCACCATTTTTATGGCTTAGTTTGTGATGTGTATCAAAGAAAAAGCCAGTATTGGTAGCTGGTTGGCTGGTTAAAACTGCGCGGTTATTCTCATGAGTAAGTGCCCCTATCGCCACTTCCATCACAGCGTCATCAATACCACAGGCTTCGTCCGCCCAGACCATATAATGGTCACCATGTTGTCCTGCAATATTGGTCGGTTGATGTTTTGGAGCTGTTTTAGCAAAGACAAACCAAGTATCTTTAAAGCCCTTGATATAGATTTTTTCTGACAAGACGACAATATAATCAGCCAACCAACTTAATGCCTTGTTATTGCGTAGACGCTGAATACAAATATTAATTTCTTTCCAAACGACGGTACGCAACTGACCAATTTGTGGGGCAGTAAATAGCATTACTGATTCAGGGTAAAAAAGAAGATGCCATAGGGCAATGATACCCGCTGACCTTGATTTGCCGGTACCGTGACCAGATGCCACGGTAGTGCGACTGCCCGGTATCGCAATCGACTCAAATAGTATTTCTTGTTGCCATGTAACCGCTTGCCCTGCTTTAACAGTCATGTCTAAAGCTTCAACGGCAAAGCGAGTAATATCATAGCGATAGCGTTTACAGACCTCCTTCCACTCTGGTAGCGTCATTAAATCATCAAGCATGGCAACACCATTTATTTAGATGCTGAAGGGCATCATAGCGTCATCAAAAGCAATATCCTTTTCATCTTCATTGTTAGCATTATAAGTTTGTGGCTGCTGATTAATGATATAACCACCATGCGCCTTTCGCGCTGCCCAAATTGCCAACAGTATTGCCATGTGACCATTATTTAGTGTCGATGAGTCAAATTCTAACGCTGCACCACGCTCATCAAATTTACGCATTTGTATCACATTGGACGGCTCATAACGTCGCAAATCATCACTGATACTAAGCATATTGGCACGTTGCGCCTCTTTATATGCCATGAGCACCTGATCCATTTGCTCCTTTTCGTTAAACGCCAAACCCCAATGATTAAAAATGCTAGGTGTATCAGTAACTACGGTGGTATTATCTTTGACTTTAACAGGCTCACGCCACTGTGCCGTTTTTTTGATTAATATCTTGCCACTGGCGGTATCGGTCACAGCCAGCACACGTATGGGGTCACCGGCATAAGCAGCAGCGCGAGCATCTATAACAACAGCATTTTTACTACTCATGGCGTATCATCTCCCACTTGAGTTTGAGTGATGATGTGAGTATCAGGGTCAATACTAACCCTTGTCTCTCCTTGTAAGTCAGTATCTTTAATATCTGCCTCAATTACGTATTTACCTAGCACATCGGAAGGAGTTCGATGCCCTGGTAGCGGCTTAAATCCCGGCAATGGCTTACCTCCTCCTGTAGTATTGCCAGAACCACTACCTGCATTTGATGGCAAGCTGCTCTCTGGCTCACCTGTATCTGTCACATTATCCCACTCTGCACCCAGCCCAACTACTATCGGCTCAAGCCCAGTTATATTGCAATCAACTGTAATGATGTGCATATTTTTAAGCCCTGCATCCGCCTTATCTGGATATAAAGAGTTTTCAACAACTCGAAAATTCCATGCATCACGGATAATATGCTCACCAGCAAATCCAATCTCATAAAATACATCAAACTGACGCTTTGCTTCAAATTTAAAGAAGTTAACAAACTGATTGGATATGGCTGATACACTATGAGGGTCGGGGGCAAAAAAAGCGATTTGGCAGCGATAAGCGGCAGGTGTGGTGCGAAACTCAATGACTCGTTGTAATGGGTCAGATGGCACAACACCCGGCATCCATTGTGGTTGCGGGATAAGTTGGTCAAAATCAGGTGGTGTCTCTATGGCACTAATAGCAGTCATCATCACTGGCAAATAAACAGATGTACCAGATTCACTTGTGTCACCAGATGCCTTGTCATTTTGATTTTCTTGTAATGATTTCAGCATGGCTTCAACATCGTCCATCATCGAAGTACGAGCAACCACAATTGCACCTTCCAGTCTGCGTGACTTCCAATCAAACAATGCCTGTGTTGTTGGCTGACACCACTGTCGAAAATCTCTTAACTTTAAACCCCATGCCATTTGTATTGACTCAAGGGGTGTTAACAAACGCTTAGTTTTGCTCATAACACCTCCTTAATGACGGAATAAACGCGGGCGATTGTCTGCCTTCGCATATTCATCATCTGTCTTTTTGATAGAATCTATAGTTTGTAAGTCGTTGTCATCTGTACCCATTGAATCAAAACTATTCCACTCCTCCAGTGCTTTATCAAACGGTACAGATGGACAAATCATTGAGTCAAACACCTCAATCTTTCGCTTTTCAATACGTTGACGACGTTTAGCTTGATTTTCATGTGAGGAAATCAGGGCATCTTGTGCCGCCAATGCCTCACCTTGATAGTGTTGTACTAGCCCTTCAGCTTGTAGCGCGGTCTGTATGCTGTCATATTGACTGGCTATCACTAGATCCAAGGCTTCTTGTAAGATAATTTGCTCAGGCGTTAACTCTTCTGGATTCATAGCATCAAAGCACATAGATTCATCAAACATGCCAGCCCGCAAGCTATCAAACAACCCATGCCCCTTGTTGGTGTTGTAGTTAGGTTGGCGCACATAGTCATAGCCATAAAATCCTGTGACCTCATATAAGCCATTTTTGCCTCGTCTGCGATTGATAGCACTACTAAACCCACCAGCATTTGCCTTATATAGCTTGTGAGCATAGCGACCATCATTAGTATCAATAAACTCATGCTGTGTGGTGACATTACCATCACCATCAGCTGATAACTTGATAGTACGAATGGCTGGCTCAATATTGATAACTGTACCAGTAGTAGGATTGACGTATTTATCAGGGGGATTCATGCCAAAACGAGCACGTATTTCGTGTCCGTTGTATCCATAAAGGTCACCGCTTTCGACTAACTCTTGAGTGGCTGGGGAGTTGATTTGATTAACCATGGAGCGAATATCGAGGTCAGAACGGTCAACACCGTTATATTTACGCCCCCTATCAGCGAGGTTATAGGTAATAATTTTGGTTTTGTTGGACATGAAAAAACCCCTTATAAAGTAGGCACAATATTGATTATGCGCTCAGTGTAAGGGGTTTTTATTGAGTAGAAGCTGGGGTGTTCCTAGTTAGAATGTCTAAAACTTTAAACATCTTTCTCGCTACTACTTTTATCTTCCTCCTTAATTTTTGGGAAAAGCCACTTTGCGACAATTAATATAATACCTAAAATACTTATAGTAGTAGTAGTCATAAAAGCAATTAAAACACTATCTGCAAGATGAAATTCATAAAACTCTGAGAGATCTATTTGATAATATAGCAAATATGACCCTGGGATTGCACTAAAATTCAATTTTAATATATGAAGATTTAAACCTGACAAAAAAACAATAAATCCAACAAAAACAAGCCAATAACAAGTCAACCTAAATATATTATTAGCATATTTTAATCTAAGCTGATTTGTTTTCTTCAAATCTTCTATATCAGTTATTATTTTTTGAATTTCATAGCTTTCTCTTATTTTATCATAAGGTTGAGATAAGTCAGGTTGAGATAAGTTTACATTTCCATCTAGATTAACATCATCATCTATAGTATTTATTTCTAAATTTTCCTGTCTTTGTAGCTTCTCCAAAGTCTCTTCGACTTTTCCTTTAGGTTGACTCTCTAATTCTTGATCCTTATGTTCTGACATTACTACTCCGCTTTCTAGTTATGTAAGCTATTACATACCAACCCTCGGTAATAATCTTCAATTAATTGACGATCTATAATATCAAAGTTTTGTCTATCCCAAGTTATGCTCCATGGAGTATTAGCTTGATGTGTCATCCTTGATAACTGAAATGCTGTTAACCCCCCATATTTCGTCCAAACATAATTTATAACATCTTCCTCCAACTCATCTACACTATCATCAAGTGGATTGGTTGAAATATAATCTGTTACATATCCTGAACCATAATTCATTAAACTCTTATACAAAGGTTTAATTAGCGGACCATAAGTCCAAGCAAAAGTATCCTCATAATATAGTGGCTTACCTAATAAAGCTAAACTAAATCCATTAGCAATATATACAAGTTTTTGTAGTTGCATATTTGTTAACTCTCTATGCTCTTCTTTTGATTTTTTAATAAATTCATTCGCAATATTTTTAGCAGAAGTAGTCATTATCTTACCTTAAATTTATATTTATAACATAAAACACATATTAAATATTACTCAAAAGACTTTACATAAAATCTTCACTATATTTCTAATTACTCTAACTATTTATGATTGAAACGGTATTATATATAAGTATACTATACTATACGTACAGTACTAGCAATTTACTCCGCAAATAGGGATATTTTATAAGCAGAATAGAACAAAGTCTCTCTCCAACAAAAACCCCCAACCATTGCTGATTAGGGGTTTTTATGCTTACTGGTAAACTAAATCCTATCTATCAATCCCAATGAACTCATTCTCTAAGCTTTTAAACACACTACCGTTGGTGTGATTATGGGTTTGGATAACTTCAATGGCACAATCTAAGGCTTTTAAGGCATGTTCAAACTGGCACAATTGCTTTCTAGCAACGCCTACCGCATGATTAATGTCTTCAACTTTAGATAAACCCAGTAAACGTAGGCTGTTTTGGTAGTCTTGGTTGGTACCACCTTTCTGTCTTGCCAGTATCATGTCATAAACAAATGCTACTGCTTCGGGAAGAAGTGGTGTTGGTATATTAACTATCCCACCTGAGTAGCCAAAATGTTCGCCAACCAGGTTATAAACCTTTGATATACTCAAATCACTACCTGCTGATAGTTTGGTGCAGGCTGATACTAAGGTTTTGCGTTGGGTACTGTCTGTTCTAGTTTCTCTGTCTAGAATATCAAGCACCCACTTACGAAATTCTTTGGCTATTTTAGTGCGAGCAAACATTGCTAATAAATGGCAACCTCGTAGGCTGAAAATTCTTACTTTTGCTGTCAATCCCTTAATTTTAGACGAGGTCACTGATTCGATGACCTCGGTCATACCACTTGTAAATTCATCTGAATTAGCATTATAAAGGTTGGTTACAGATTTTGAGCTTTTGTAATCAAGAGCATTTGCAAGCTCACTTGCTGTTAGCCAAATCTGACCATCGTTACGATTTATGGGATTAAGATTTGTTTGGTTAAAAGTTAATGTATTCATAGCGGTTTCCTTAATCTAATTGAAAACCTGCCATCTATACGACCAAATATAGGGTGGCAGGACGTACAGGTTGGTCGACTGGCGAAAACCTAAACCAGCACACCCGCGAAGGTGTCCCATACGCCCCACCATAAGGTAGACATGTTTTTTCGTATAAACTCACAACACAGACACAAAAAAACCGCCTAACAGCGGAGTGTTAGATTTTCTAATTCAGGCGACCAAACCTGACTACAGATTTTGCTGTAGTGCAAATAGTATGCAATAAAAAACCCACTGAGGCAAGTGGGTTTTAACTTATATACTATTTGTAATTTAAACGGGTCTCAACTCTATCACCCAATCTTCACCAAACCTACTAGTCAAATACTGCTCAACTTCATTTTTCATTTTACTATAGAGACTTTCTGTCACTATTATTCCTGATTTTCCTGACAAAGCATACACATTATTACCGTCCAAAGCATCTTTCTGGGTTGTTTTATTTGCCAACAGTACCTCAGCTTTGCCATCATTATTAATATGAGGATTTTTTACCCCTTTGCATAGTTTGAGGTCTAATATCACAACTATGATAAAGTTTTTTGATTTCATTCTTAAAACTCCATGAGTGCTACTTTAACTTCTATATTATTATCGCACAAACTACTTCTTTCGAATCTGCTTAAAAAACTGTTTATCCATTACCAGTGTTTCTGTTTGTATTTTTTCCAAGCCAATTTCATGTTCAATCATTAAATCAAGTAAAGCCATTTGGTTAACTAGAATCAGACTATGACTATCTAATTCATCTGCATATTTTTGTGCATTACGAGTAAAATCACTAGTTGTAATAAAAATACCATGATGATGTTGATTTTTTGGAGGATAACCACCAACAAAATTACGTAACGCACTATTAGAGATATTATTACCCTCTTGATATTGTTTAGCTTGAATATAGTAAGTGTGTTCCTCTCCATCAGCACATTGTTGAGTAACTATACCATCAATCCCACCATCATTAGTTTGCCCAGTATGTTTTGATTTAATAATGCTATTGGGAGTATCACTACTATCATCTTCACGCTTTAACGAAGTTTCAACTACTTTCAAGCAAAGATATTCAAATTGTAATGGTGTTAATTGATATATTTCATGCAATATCATCTCTGGAGTGACTTTAACATGGTCATTTGCTGTAATAACATCCGCATAATTATTCATAAATACTGACGTACGTCGCATAGTCTCTTTAATCAGGTGATTAATTAATGAGTCACCTTCGACGCCATAACTTGCTTTATTTAGTGCTTTTAAAACTCTAAAGCTTTTAGCATCAAATCTATCTAAATTGGCTTCATAGGTAGAAGATGGCACATCAGCATGATGATAATGAAAAAAATTATCTCCCGCCATCCAAAAATATATCTTCCCAAAAGGATCTATCTCTATCAAGTTATCTGGAGTAATAGTTTTATCAAAAGGTATTAAATGAGCGAAAGTCTGACCTACATTAGGCTCAAGCTTAAACACCTCACTTTTTACTGCCCCTATCGCTACTAAACACAATACCAGTAGGTCAGTCAGACTACTATAGCATTCATCAAGCATTTCATCTTCTTCACCATCCGCATAAATAGCAAGCTCAGGATTGATAAAACACATTTCTTTTTGCTTATCAGTAATACTTAATAATTCATCTAGCTTTTTATGAAAAGCATGAGAAGTGATGCCATTACTTCGATTACATAGCTGCTTAACTGTCTGTATGCCTGCGTTGAAGATATCGCCAAATGGGGGCATTGTTGTTTGAGTCATTTAACTTCCATGTTTTAGTTCACTGTTTAATCTTCATAATTCCAAGTACAATAATCGGGCTGCTTTTGCAACTCAGCAATAGCCCTAGGATTGCCCTCTAACGCCTGTTTAGCAAGTTGCCCGCATTGAGACTCTGGTTTATGCACATAATAATCTGCAACATTACTTGAAAATGCAGAAGATAAATTCATATCCCAGTAGAAACGATTACGAGAATACTCATAGCTTCGTCCAGTTTCTGTACGCTCGTCTAATCCTAATGCTTCTCTAATACCCTCAACTTCAGAACGTCTAACATAGCCAGTATCAATCATCCATTCAATACTTGCTTCATCCCCCTTACACATATTACTAACTACATCTTCATGGTAACGATTAAAGTAGTTATCAGGAAGTCTCGCCTCTTTGGCAAGAATTTCCATATTATCACCATAACTTTCATTACCATCATACTTAACATCATCACAAGTTAGTACAGCATAGCTACTTATTGATATTGAAAACAAACCAATCCCAATACCGAGTCTGCCTAATAAAAAATTACTCATACAGCCTCCAACTATTGTTTAGAACAAAAATGTGCGGAAGCAGATTGATAACAGAAATAACTATATTCGTCGTTATCACCTGTACGGTGAAAAAAAGCATCTCTCACATAAGTCTCATAAGGCTCATTATTCAACCACTCTCCACCCTCTTCCTCAACTATCCAGTATTCCTTATCCTTGATTTGATAAATAAGGATATTTGAGCCTGCACCACCAGTATCTGTAGCAATACATGGTGTTCTATACGCCATACCATCCTGATTATTTACGCCATAACAAATAGTCATAGTATCTATCGCAGGTCTTGCATTGGCTGAAAAAATCAAACCAAAAATCAAACTAACCCCAATACCTATCTTGCCCAAGCCCGCCAGTAATCGCATGTGCTAATCCTCTATCAGATACATTTTGATTAATCGTATCACTATTTGCCTGTATAATGATAGGCTTTTGCCCACCACTGTCTAGCCTTTGACTGATTTTAGGCATAGATGGGAACTGTAAAACAGGCGTTTTAGGCATACTTGGTATAGGTTTGCTAATATTATGACTGGCAGGTAAAAACTGATTGCTACTTGTTAAATTACCTAAACTAAAACCTAAACTGCTGCTTGTTGCAGAAGGCTTTACTTTATTTGCAAGGCTTTTATTAATTGTATAGTTTTTATAAATTGACTCTGCTATTTTTGCCCGCTTCGCTTTTTCACCATCTTCATCTGCGGGTCGTTCATAATACTGGGATACAATCGCACCTGCTTGCTTTGCGGTTTTAGCGGTTTTGAGTTTGTAGCCTGCTGCTTTTTCCTTACCCTTACTAAGCTCATAATTAATAAAATCAAGCTGCTCTTCAAATGTTGAATTCCTAATATCTTTACCATATCTATTTTTAAAATCTTGCAGCCTACTATCTCTCCACTGAGCTAACCCATAGGCTTGATAGACTCCATTTTCTTTGTCACCTTTAACTGTATGATTAAACTGGCTCTCCTGTTGTATATTTGCAGCAATACCCGCCGCCTGTGCTTTTGTATAACCCTTATTTATAAAGTAATCCACCACTTGATCTCGTCTTGCACGCTGATCCTGTGGCAATGGCGTGACGGCTTTCTTCTCACCTTTCATTCTTACAATTGTTGGTTTAATTTGTCCTGACATAATTTCTTTTTCGTATTGATCGTTTGGCACAGACAACAATCTGTTATTATTTTGTTTAGTATCAGAATACCAGCCATCTTCTGTAAACATCTGTGCATGCCCATAGTTGTGCTTTGATTTACTATGTGATGGCATACTCAAAACATCACCAATCTGTGGAACATAGTTCTCATCATAGGGAATTATTTCAAACTTACCCTTGTTCCAGTTCATTAGATTTTTTGCAACATCTTTTCCATGTCCACCAGCTTTGAAACCTTGAGCTTGCCACGCATTATTCACATATTCAGCACATCTGCCTGCGTAGGTTGATAAAGCATGGTTCATAGCGTACTGAGCTGCATTTAACGCCTCTTTTGGCGGTTCACCATTCCCACCACCCCCTAACCCTAAGAAATCTTTAGCAGCATTAACCTTATCATCAATCCACGAAGTCATCTTACTACCAATATCACCAAGACGGCTAAAAAATGGTTTAATCCCATCTTCCCAAAACGACCTCATTTTATCTGGCAAATTATATGACGCTAACTTATCGGTCCATTCTTCAATATAAGGCGATGCTGTCTCACCCAACCATTCACCAGCTTCACTACCCAGCCAGCCACCAATGGCAGCACCCACAACCGTACCTACAGGCCCTAATACTGAACCTAATGTACCACCAATCAATGCACCAGCACCAGCACCAACCAATGAACCCACACCAGCAGACTTGCCTGCATGGTCAAGATTGCCCCAGTCCATAGCAAGGTCACCGATACCAAACATAGCTGCCAATGGTCCTAGAAACTTCATTTTAGCAAGTGGCTTTAACAGCTTACCCAATCCTTTACCACCTTTAAGCAGCCCACCGAATAAACCACCAATCAGACCACCACCCAATAATCCACGTCCACCATTCAATAGACTACCTAATAAACCACTACTGCTACCATGATTGCTTTGCAACTGGCGTAAGATTCGCTCTAATAAATCCTCATTTTCACGATTATGTCGCTCTTCAGCTCGAGGCAACGGCTCACGACGCTTCATGGCTTTAAACTTGCTCCATGTCCATTTCGCTGCACGACCTGCCATGCCTGCCCCATGAGCCAAAGGCGATAATAGTTGCCGAGTCTCGTTTATACTGTCTATTAAAGGATCAACACCCTCACTATCAACGCCATGTATATTAACGTTACGTCTAAGTGTATCAAGCAAGCTATCTGACTCTGAGTGACTGCCAGACGTAAACCGACCTCGCTCATCTCGATTAGATGATTGAGCATTACTATTAGATTGATTTGTAGAGGAATTATTCTGAGATGCTGAGTTATGGTTACTTGCAGTACGAGTAGCTCCTCTAAGTGCGCCATTGGTATTGGTATTAGAAGGAGAGGTGTTGTGATTGGTTCTATCCGTATCTCTACTATGCTCTGAACCATGTATAGGTGCTGTACGATTCAACAATCGTCCAGTAGTATTGCGTTGAGCGATACGCTCAGCATTACTTGCGATGCTTGCCAGCCTTGTATTGGCTATCTGATTTTGTGCCTTGAGAATCTGTATGATTTCTTGTGTATCATCATTGACAGCTTTAATTCCTCGCTCTAAACGCTGCGAACCGACAATAAAGCCTTGACTATCATAATTGAGTATTGTTGACATAAAGATGCCTTAATTTAGCGTATGTAGCGTAAATTATGGCATTGCTGAAGGTTTAGACTGGGTGAGTGTTCCTTATAAGCTAAAATGAAAAATATTTTAGACAATAAAAACCCCACAATTAATATCGTCACTCCTCATCAAAATCCACATCATCAATATCATCTGTATTAGTAAAAAAGTCTGGGTCATGCTCCATACGCTCGATACTCTCTAATCTGTTCATCAAGCTGCCATGCAATCTCGCCCGTGCTGCTCGCTCCTCTTCATCAATGCCAGCTAACGCCTCCAATGCCTCCAATCGCCTGTCTTGCTCGGACTGTGAAAAATCTTCAGCAGAGATACCGCAGATTGGGAACTCCATTTCAGCAATCATCTTTTGTGATGCAGTTAGCTTGCTCAGTGTCTGACTTAAAGTATCTGCCATCACCAGCTTTTTAGCGATAACATCCCCATCACCACCCTCTTTATCACAAGATGGTATAAAGTTAAAATCAACTTCTAATATTTCAGTCGCTAATTCTGTGAGTGTATCCTGCAATACTCCCAATCGCCTTAAACGTTTTCGATGAGTTACGATACGCTCTGCTCGTTGCTCAACACTCATAACCAGATTTTCTGCCACTCGTTCAGCTTTTTGTTCTGCCGTTCGATAGACCTCTAAGGCTTGCCCTTCCTCATCTTTATTGTTTTTATGTTCGGCAGATTGGACAGTTTTACCCATACGTTCGACGGTGTTTGATGAGCGTTCGCCTTCCGTTCGCTCTTTCTCCCCCTCTTTTTTGGAATTACTACCTTTTTTCAGGGTGCGTTTTTTAACCCACCCTTCTTTTTTAATGCGATTTGATATTGTCGATTTAGACTTAGGAGCCTCATCACCAAATACATCTTTTAATTGTTCAATAAGTTCAGAGTAAGATATTTTCGGTGTGGTTTCCCATATTAAGCGTGCCGCCGCCCACACATCTTTGGGCAAACTATCATGATTTGCCATCAATCTACCCCTTGTATATTCTCAGCCATAATAGGCTTTGGCAGGGGAAGACTATATTGATAGTGACCATCTATTTCGCTTAATAGCTTATGTCTATCTTGTTTGTCGATACGCTCCTTAATTTGCATCATCTGTGTATCTATTGCTAATTGCTGCCGTGCTTGCTTGACTTCGATATGCTTGATAACCTGCAACAAAGCATTGGCAGCATTAATTGACTCATCAATAGACTGCCCTTCTTTGACACTTTGACACAATACTTTTGCTTGATTGACCAAAGCTTCATGGTCATTCTGGCAAATAGTTTTTAGATGATTAACAACAACTTCTGATAATTCAGATGTCATCAATTCGATTAGATTTTTAGATTGATTAACAACATGATTGACTGTACCTGCCAGCATATCTACTTCTGGCTCAGTTGATAGTCCACAAATATAGTCAAGCGACTGCCCATACAGCTCTTGAAATATCAATAGGTCTAATAATGATAGGTCTTTTTTGCCATTCTCAATTTCGCTGATACGATTGCGATTGTTACTTACCCCCCAAACTGCTCTCATCACATCTGTTTGACTCATGCCAGCATTGCGTCTGGCAGCAGCCAAATTACTACCAATAGTTATCCTAATATCCTGCTTTTGTCTTTGTGTAAATCCTAGTCGCTTACCCATCTCACCCTCTATTGCCTTAGCTACCCATGACCGTTATAATCTCCTTTGTCTTTGGTTGTCAGTCATTTGATAACTAAGTAAAACGCTCATGTTGTCGCATGGGCGTTTTTATTACATCCTGCTTGATTCTATTGCCCCCATATCCCAATTGGTGCATAAGGCTTAATATCTTCTGGTAAAAAAAACATTTCAAGAACGGTCATAAGGTATAAGCCTATGCACAGCAACAGGCCTAAAACAAATGTCGCTATAAATGAACTTGAGGATTTATTTAATTTTTTCATACCTATTTTCACACTTACCTGCCTTTATTTATGAGTTAAAATTAACCACGTTACTATCACAATAGTTACACATATACAGAAAGTCACACCTACTATCCCATCTACACTAAATTCAAAATGACTATCATCTGCACCTTTGTCATTCTTGTTTTCCTTATCTTCTAGTTCATTATCTTCTGAGTATTCATGCTTACATTTTGGACAAATCATACTTCCACTACCTCAATTCCATGCACTGTTTTCATAAGACGTTTTTTAATCTGATAAACATGATTTTTCTTTGTTGCTACACTTTTAACATCCTCTATGATTACTGCTCCTTTACTGTCTTTGTATTTAAAATCAGCTGAATAAGTAATTTTACAATAAGTCTTGCCACCTATCTTTGTGGTTGGGATTAGGTCATATTTTGGTTGTAGCTCTAAATCTGTAATCTTGCCATTCCTTAGTAATGATTTGAGTTCACTATAACGTGTGGCTTCTTTTTTACTGTGGAACTTAATTCCATCGACTACTGTTTCTTCTGCACCATATTTATTAGATTTTTTATTGTCTTTATTTTTACTAAAGACCACTAAACTTGCTCGCCCACCTCTTCTAGCCATTTTTCACCACCCTTATCACCTGGTTATAAACCTCTCGACTCATCTCTTCACTGCTAAAATCCTCATAAATAACTTTGACTTTTTTACATGAGGTAATCTCAGATTTTTTGACAATCTTTTTGTTTACGATGTTGTGTTTCTTGCTCATCAATTAATCCTTGCTCATGATTCCAATACAAATAGCTGCATCTGTTACCCTATCAACTACACCATATACACACTCAGCACCATTAGTTCTTTGCTCTAAAAAATAAGAGATAATACCTCTCATTTCTTTTGCTAATTCAGCATCTGATAGAGATAGCATCTGCTCTATCGTGTATTCTTTATCCATGCTTTAATCCTTGTTTCTTAAAATCTCGTCAAAATGAGACGCTAGTTAATTTGTCTCTCAAAGTGAGAGACAACCCTGAGCAGTGCAACCACCAATGCGATCACTGGCAATATCAAAATACTTACAATCCTGCTCTATTCCGATAAAATCACGCTGCAGCTTTTTTGCTGCCAACCCAGTAGTACCGCTACCCATGCAAAAATCTAAAACTGTATCGCCCCGTGATATCTCATGATTGGTTTCATACCTGCTCCTATATCTGACACACAAAGCATAGTGATAATTGATTTTCATTATCTTTTTGATACCCACGCTTTGACGTAAACACACTTTTACCAAGTTCTTTTTCTACAACTCTGACTCTCTCTCTTTGCTCTCTACCAAAATCATCAAGATTAAAAGCGATGTCTTTAAACCCATCACCACCAGCCAAACAAGGAAAGCATCCAACGCGGTCAAATCCTTTTGAATACAAAGGATTTACCTTGTCACCAAGCTTTTCATAGACATCTCTTTCGTGCCAATCGCAAATCGGCAGCCTGAACATTACCCCCATTTTTTCCAAGTATTTTGGGTAATTGGCTAAAATGATATGTGGAGGATAAAGTTCATCATCTATCGTGTGCTCATAGCGTTTTGCCCTGCCATGGCTCTCTTTTCTACGCATTCCATACCAGACTTCAAACCCATCTCCCTGATTTTTAGCCAACCATGCGCAAAAGTTTTTAGTCACTCTGATTTTTAGATGATTCGTGCAAAATCTGACGTTATCAGACGGAAACCTTTTTCTTTTTCTGCACTCACTCAACACATCACCATCTGACCTAGTGATAATTTCAACGCCATACATACCCTTCATTTTTTCGATATGTTCGTATGTCAAAGGGTGTTCAAATTGTGTGTCGCAAAATAACCCTATGACGCTATCTGAACCAAACTTTTCAATAGCCAATTCAAGACATACTTGGCTGTCCTTGCCGCCGCTTACGGGCACTAAACACTTCACAATCTTGCTCATGATGCTGCCTCCTGCAATTCATCAAACAACCGCTTATAAGCCTCATCGCTACACTCACCAGCGTCTTGATGTTTGTCGATATACTCATAGGTCTCTTTGACAGACATGTTTGGTAGCGGATCAAACCATAATCCGTTAAACATCACTGATGTTCTCGGATCTGCCTTGGCTTGCTGTTGAGTTGGTCGGCTGTGGCTAGGGTGGAATACATCTGGTAAATCACTGCCATAGTCACCATCAGTAGGTCTTTGCCCTACACGCCAGTCCACAATAGTGGCAGATTGTTTGGCTTGGTTGATTTTTTGGTTAGCTGCTGCACGTTGTAACCACTGACGTAACTTACACTTGCGGTTATCGTCGCTGATAATTGGCTTGCCAAGATGTGCCTGCTCTGCGTAGTGAGCTTTAAAATCCCCAACATGAACTGCGTATTGGTCATCGGTTAACTGCATCATCACGCCAGCTCGCATTAACTCACCTCGCATGGTATCTACCGATGGAGGCGACCAATGCTTAATATCATTGCTGTGCTGTTCACGGATTTGTTCAGCCTTGGTTATCTGTGCTGGTGTGTCAGTTGGCTGAGAGTTGGTTTGAGTTTCCAAGTTTTCCACAGGCTCGGTAATTTTTTTCTCGCGCGCATTTTGTGTGTGTGAGTCTTTTACACTTGGTTCTTGGTTTACGGTTCTTGGTTTACGGTTAATGGTTATAGCGTCATTTTTGCCGTTACTCTCGTTACTAGGTTCGTTACGGCTGTCGTTACTCTCGTTACTTGGCGTTACGTTATTTGATGTGGTTGTAATATGTTGCTCATGTAACGACCTAAGCTCGGTAATACCAATAGCACTGTCAATATCAACGCCAACACTATTTAAATCATCTATTAGTTGTTGACGCTCTTGTCTAAACTTACGTTGACGTTCAGCGTTACTCATTGGTGTGTTATCGTTATATAGTTCATTATAGTTTGCGTCACTCTCGTTACTAGGTTCGTTACGGCTGTCGTTACTCTCGTTACCTGCATTATTACTATTGGTGTTACCTTTATCACGATTACCCCATTTATAGTCTTTAAGTATCTTGTCCCAAGATGAGCGCTTAAAGTACTTGCCAACTTTTTTAAACTTATCCTTGAGTACAAAGGCTAAAGCCTTTTTTTCATCTTCACTGCTACAAGATAGGCGGCGCTCTAGCAATGACATATCGCTACCATCAATGGGTTTTTCATTTAGCAGATACATTGAGTAGAGGTCAAAGAAAATGGTCTTTTCAATTCGGGTCATGTATTTAGTTTCATAATCCCAGTCTCGAAGGTTGTGATATACGCTATGCATTACGCCACCCCTTCAACTTGTGTCTGCTTTTTTAGTAGCTTTGCAATATGAGCAATGCCAGCAGGTGTAAATCTGACTTTGGGTGCGATACGGTCACGACCATCACCACCTACAAAACTGCTAATCTTTTGGGTCATAAAACCCTGACTGATACGGTGTTGATAAGCGTAAAGCGCCCCGCTTTGGTCACGATACATAAAACGGCTGGTCTTTGGCTTTTTGTCATCAATACACCAAGCGACAAATTCGTTTTGTCCTATGCCAACAATTTTAGCGGTCTCACGTATGCCCATTTGCCCTTTTGCGTGGGTGATGGTATCCAATGCTTGTGCCTTTGGTTCAACTTCAGCAAGCCTGGCTTGTTGCTGTGCGTTTTGCTCGGCTAAGTCGGCAGCTAATCTCAAAGCTTCTGGCAATGTTTGTGGTACTTGTAACTGTTGTCCCTCTAACTCTTGCCATCGTCTATTAATACGGATACGCACATCTGCACGATAGCCAGTGATTAAATCTAAACACTGTTCGTATGTAAGCAAGAACTGGCGGTGTTGTTGATTGCCTGTGTTTGGGTGGGTGTAATACCCCTCCCCAACTTTGGGGAAGCCCATGGATAGGTAGGTTTGATTGAGGTTGTCTATATCACGGCAAACATGATCGTGTCGTTTTTCGCATAGATCTGCAATCTCACGACTGGTCATACGCATTGCCTTATTGTTGGGTTGCATTATTAATGGATTCATGGTTTAATTTCCTTATCCGATTAAGTTTGATTTAAAGAAACACCTAAACCCCATCTGCTCCAACAGATGGGGTTTTACTATTTATGAATTTCCGTTTTTTCCGTTCACGTTTCGTTCATTTGCATTCATTTTGCGTTCACGCTCTTTTATTTCTATTTGTTTGCAACAATCAATGAATGCCCGTGCCCAATCGCTCATTGGTTCATCATCTTTAGCGATGGTTGCAGTGCATGACTGTTTTAGATGTTGCAATTGTTTATTTCTATGTTCATGCGTCACAATTCTTCCTCCCAAACTTCGCAACCATCATTCGATTTTTCTCAATCAGTTTTTTCTTAACTTTGTTGCTGTAATGCCCACAAGTCAGACCTGTATTTACCGCAGGATTTGCCCCACCGTTGTCTTGTAGCCACTCTTCAACGGCTGAGCTTGTCTGTTGCTTTGGGTAATGGGATGCTGGTCCGTAGTGGATTTCTTGTGTGCTCATTTCATTAACTCAATAAACTTCTGCATTTCTGTGATAACACTGTGAGCCCTCTCAGTCAGCACTGCCATATCATTCTTACAAAGCTCACCATCTGCTTTTCTTGCCAGCAATTCAGCGCAGGTTTCACCCTGAGCTGACATAGCACACATAAACAAATCTGTTAATGTTTCAATACAGCGCTCATTCTCAATTTCACAGTCAGGCAGTTTGATAAATACACCGCCTAGCCGAAATGCTATCGCTTGAGCTATACGGTCATCATTGGTAAATGTCATCATTTTTATAGCTTCATCTAGTCGTAGATGATGACTATCCATATTCGGGTTAACTTTGTTTCGTAGCACTGCTGATGACATACCCATACGTGGTGCTAATGACTCGCAACCACCCGCATAATCATGAGCTGTGCTATAGATTGCATCTTGAATATTCATAGGCATCGTGCGTTACTCCATGATTTGCACGTTTTTTTTAAAATAACTAGCCAATAAGATTTATACATAGATAGTTATAGTTCCTAGGCAGGTTCTTGGTTGTGGGCTTGGAGAGGTGTAATTTCCTCTAATGATTGAGGCATGAAGATATCAGGATAATCCACCTTTATTGCTTTGGGGATTCCACGCTTTTTCCAGTTAAACACTCGTTGATAATCCATTCCGAAGTAACTGGAAATGGCTGAAACACCTCCTAACCTCTCAATAATTTCATTGTCATTCATTAGAACCACCCATAAACAATTTGTTTAATCAATAGTAAACAAAATATTTATACAAGTCAATTTTGTGTTTAACAATTATTGGTAAATCTTTGATTTAATACTCACAAGTCAACAAGGTGTTTAAGTTATGTCAGACAACCATCCAACTATGCAGCGCATTTTTGATCAAACAGGTAAAAGCCCTTCTGAGGTTGCCAGTGATTTGAATACATCACCTCAAAATATTACTAATTGGTCAAAAAGAGGTATATCAAAAGCAGGTGCTATAGAGGCTTCAAAAAAATACAACTTAAGCCTAGATTGGCTATTAACAGGCAAAGGCAAACCAACAGAAGAAAAGCCGTCCATTGCAGATTTGCAGGCTAAGATTAATCAAATACAGAGTGATAATGGACAGGCAGATAACAACATACCAAGCGATACTAATCGTGTTGCTATGACGAATCTAGGTGAAGTGCCTATTATTAGTTGGGTAGCAGCAGGAAGTTGGTCAAATGTAGAACCTGTAACCATGGAGGACGCTTTGGGCTTTGCACCTCGTCCTGCTCATCTATCAAAGAATGGTTTTGCGCTGCGGGTACGTGGACGTAGTATGTTGCCAGAGTTTAAGCCAGAAGAGATTATCTATGTTGAACCTGAAGCAGGATTGTTTACCCTTAAAGATGGTGACTTAATTGTAATTCAAGGCAATGACGACACTGAAGCTACTTTTAAGCAATTGGTAATTGGTGACACATCAGATGATATGTACCTAAAACCATTAAACCCCGACTGGCCAGAACAAAAAATGATACCCATGAGTGAATGTCGCTTGGTGGGTAAAGTGATTGGGAAATATGTGGTTTATTAATTAAGGACAACTTATGAAAAAGCTAGCAATATTAATCAGTTTTACAATCATCTTTACCCCCTTGGCTCATGCCAAGCAAAGAGTAACCTGCAAGGACTTTAAAACCCAAAAAGAAGCACAAGCATGGTATGAGCAGCGTAAACGTGCAGGTCAAAAAGGCTGGAAGGCACTGGATAGAGATAAAGACGGTCAGGCTTGTAATTGCTTGCCCGGTGGGAATGGGACACATTGTCCTAAGAAGAAGTAATAAGAGGGATTATTATGTTAGATAGATTAGTTGTATTTTTTGGTCATGGTATACGTGGAGTACTTTTGGGTACGGCATATCTAATATTTGTTATAGTTCTTGATAGTTTTATACCTGAAAGTACGTCCTCTTTCTTGGGAGAAATTTCAATGGCACCATTTCATACTTTACTCTTGTTTTTAGGTCTGATTGGCTTTCTTAGTTTGACAATTCAATTATGGATAAAAGACTGGGAAAGAGGATATATTCCATCTTGGTATATCACTAAATAGCTCCAGGTTGATGGAAACAAGGACAAAACCATGCAAATAGAAATCAGTACAGCACCGCCACAAATAAAAAACTGGCTGAATAGTGCCAAAAATGGTGAACCCATCATATTTACTGAACAAGGACAAATTGTCGGTCGCATTGCCATTGATGAGCCAACTGACCTACCTAGACGCCAAGCAGGATTATTGGCAGGTGTCAGCCTAGATCCAGCTTTTTTTGAGCCATTAGATGATGATGAGCTGGCTCTTTGGAATGGAGATAGTGAATGACAGGCTATCTACTAGATACCCATGCCTTAATCTGGTGGTGGACAAACCCTAACAAACTATCACAACAAGCATTTGATGCCATATCTAACCCATGCAACATCATATTTGTCAGCTCTGCCAGTATTTGGGAAATGGCAACCAAACATCGTAAAGGTAAGCTGGGCGAAGCTCAAAAAATACTAGATAAATTTTCATCGCTCATGCTGATAAATAACTTCAAGCATCTACCTATCAACTGGCAACATGCCAAGCTATCAGGTGAGCTACCTCAATCACACTCTGACCCATTTGACAGAATGTTAGTTGCTCAAGCTATGTTAGAGAATTTGACATTAATTAGCTGTGATGGGGCTTTAGCAGACTTTGATGTTAGCTTATGTTGGTGAGTTGTTTGGTGGGTATTGTTTGAAAAAATAACACGACACTCATCGTCGCATTATTATTGTAACTGATTCTAATCAAACAAAAAAAGGATTAAACTATGGCAGAAACAACAAATACAGCTCAATTAGCAAATAAGGTATCAAGTGAAATTTTTGAATTCTTAAAATGGAAAACTCATTTTGCAAAAGATTTTAATTTTGATTGCAATAATCCAAATCATAAAAAAACAGAACATCCTTGTGATGTTGTATTCTACTATAAAAATCCTTATACAGACAAAACTATCTACCTAAACACTGATCTTAAAAGCTATAAAAAAAGCAGTATCAATTCTAATAAAGTAAGGAGTGCCTTAAAAAGTCTAGCAATGAGTATTGAATGTGCATTTGTAAGTGAAAAATGGCAAGAACAATTTACCAATGATTGCGATTTTGATATCTATGGCTTATTATTCATTTATAACTATGATGGAAGTTTCTCTCAAAATTCTGAAAAAAATATTTTAAACAATATAGCTACCGATAAGCTGGGTATCACAAAGAATCATCCAATTGCTGTTTTTGATCCAATAACTGTTCAGTATTTGCTTAATGTCATTGATGACTTGAAAGATCAATTGAGAGAGAGAAAATTATTAGATCATACTGCTTATAACTTTTACTACCCAAACCTAGTAACAGCTAAAACGCATAGACTTGACAGTTATCCAGCAACTATAGAAATGATACTATCTCCATTTATGATTGTACAATTTAAAGGTAATCTTTATAATAATTTTGTTGTGTACTATCAAGAGTTAGGGGCATCACCAGAAGAATTTATTTATTTAATTGATACCTTAGCAAACCATCAAATTTTAAGTAGTGATAATATAATACAAGTTGTCCTTAATAAAGTGAATGGGAATAACTGTATAGCACACTTTAATACAGCAAAACGGACTTATGCTGAACTATATGGAATGGAGGTTGATGGTGATATTTTTAGCAATCTTATTGTAAAAACTTTAATAAAGAAATATCAATATTATGATCCACTAGATGAGAGAATTACTGATGAACAAAATTAAAGGTAAACAGTTTTTTAAAACAGATAAAGATATTTACGACCAATTAGTACAAAGAAGTCCTAGTAAGTCCAGTATTCTTTATCATTTAAAACAAAGGGGATTATTATTTTCTCATGATTTAGATAAACAAGAGTTAGCAGAAACTATTAGCCCTTGGTTTACAAGTTATTTTGATCAGAAGTTTATAGTTGATGAGCTCGGAGGAAGTGGATCTTATAGTAAAAATGACTACTCAGAAGTTCTGTTAGATTTTGATAGCCAAGAGATAAAAGAAATATTATCTGATATGAAAAGCGATCTTGGTATAAGCTTTACACAAAGTGGTGAATCATTAGAGGTCTTAAAAAACTACACTAAATCTGACTTCACTAAAAATACTTTATCACAGAATATTGAAAAAACAGCTCAAATAAAACTTGAAAAGACAAAAGATAATAAAATTTTAATTCGAGGCAACTCAGATGAAGAAGCAGATAGAATCATAAACACATTTAAGGAAAAGATAAAGGAGAAACATTCTGATGATTATACTGAGTTTAAAATTGATCTTTCCAATATTAGTGATCCTATAACAAGAACCAACTTTTTATTAAAGCTTAGTCAATCTATAGAGGGTTATGATATATGCGATATGCAATCAGCATCCATCTATAAGATGAATAAACCTGATAGCTTAACTGAAGCTGATGAAGAAACTGTAGGCTTTATTAAAAGAATGGTGCTTAATGGGGGCTCAGTTCATACATCTTCAGAACTTAACAAGTTACTATCTGAAGAATTCTATTTAACAAAAATTGATTGGACAATGAAAGGCAAACTTGCTTCAGATGACAAAATTGACTTATGTGCAGAATTTAATGACTATATAAATTGCAAAGAATTTAGATATGCTTTGAAACGTGTTTATAAAAGTAAAGATAATGGTGAACATAATTCAACTGGTCAACCACCAACATCTATTCATAAACAGAAAATTTTACCCAAAATAGAGTCCTCAGCCAAAAAAATTTATAATGAAATTATAAAGTCACAAATAGATGATAACTCTGATGATAAAAACATGAGTGAACATGAAGACAATTAAATGGTTTAAAGTTGGAATTCCTGTCAATATAAGGGATTTTGCAAATAAATTAAATAACAACCATTTTCAAGAAGGGTTGCCGTCAGGCTTCATTCTAAATAAAGCTACACAAAGAGAAATTACTGGCAAGTTTATAGAAGAGAAGGTCTTTAAAAAGGAGGTTGTAAATCCTCTTGGTGATTCTGAAATAATATCTATTCCAGATTTCAATATTGTAGACTTTAAATTTATTAATATTAATAATAGTTGGTTATTAGAGATACACAATACACCACGTTCAATCAAATCATTTAGCAATAAACTAAGCGTGCTACTTGGAGTTGGATTTTATATAGATAATATCCATTTAGATCTTAAGAAGTTAATTCTTGAAATCGAAAATGATATTAGCAAGTTAAGTGTTACCAAGATAGAAGTTTACAATATTAATATTCAAAATATTGCTCTTGGACAAATGTTAATTACTAGTCCAAACGATGTTAGGCAAACTCTTGATAGTTATTTGATTGATAAGACAGGTTATAAAATTGATTATATTAATGCTAAATTTACTAATCATGAATCTTTTACTGGTAGCTTTGAAGTCAGAAGTAATACTCGAATAGATATTAAAGGCATGCCTGTACAATCTTTTTTGAACGCCTATTTGTCCACCCTTTTTAAACTTATATTTTAAATGTTAAATATCACTTTAATACATGAAGCCAGAAAATTTTCCTGTTTTTTAGATACAAAGTCATAGTTTTTGTTAATTTCACCCTAGTCTAATCTGTCACCTTTATACCCCAAACCGCCCCCACAGGCGGTTTTTTTATGTCTATCAGCCACCGCAAGGTGGTTTTTTTGTGTCTTTAAAACATTATGTTTACTTTTATGTGTAAATAATTAAACATTTTGTTCAAAAATCCCTTGCAACTATTAAACATTTTGTTTAACATAAATCCATCACATCAACACAGGCACAAAAAAGCCCCAACGAATTCTTGGCGGAATTTGGGGCTTTACTCACAAAAGCGAGAGAAAAATTATGACACAGATACTACAAAGATTGCAACTGGGCAATCGTAACACACCAACAGCTTATCGCTTTGGCAGCAGAGAAATCTTAACAGTACATGCTAATGGCGCCGCTGAAATATGCAATCTCACTGGCGAACCAGTCCATGTTATCGGTTGGGACGGTATACGCAACATGGGCTACTGCCCTGCCAAACTACTACGTGGCGAAACTGTAGACCAGTTTTTAGACACGCCATCTGTTGATTTTAAACAGATGGCATTTAGTGTCATTGGCACATTAGCGTTAATGGCATTTTTAGCATCAGCAATGGTGCTAGTTGGCAACATTACTGGCTGTACTAAATTTATCGTACAGCAAGCTGAAAAAGATGTTGCTGTATCAACAGTTTACCCCCGAATCAATAATGAGGAGGGTGGCAAATGAAATCACATATCAACCCTAAATCCTTTAAAAAGCGCAAGCAAGGTAACTACTGTGCTCAAGTAATCATCACATTAGATGATGGGCATCACATCACATATGCAGTACGTACGGTTGACGATCATTTTGACAAAGAAAATATCTATGTGTTTAACAATGGCAAATGGCAGCTTACAAAGCCTGACGAAGCAACGCTACAAGCATTAATAGCTCCGATCATTGCATACGCACGAGTTCTTGGCGACCACTGCAAACGCAAAATGTCTGACAAAAATGGCGACTATTGGCAGCCATATTGCGACTGTCATCTAGCATGTGATGATGACTCATATCACCTACTTAAAATTGGTAACTGCCTTGTTTACGCAAACCAACCGAGGGGCTGGGGAACTCCCTACGAACTGACATACACAAACTTGTCAGATGTGGCAAATAAAGTCGATGCAAAGCCAGTTGATACAGACAATGCCAAGCTTATGCAACGTATCAATAAGCAATTGGCATTTGGTCATCAAAAAGTACAGCGCATGATTGACAGCCGTCCAGTCGGCTACGCTGCAGGTATGACATGGGATATGGTAAATGACCATCGTCATGCTATGAGCAGCAAAGACTATCGAAAATTCAGAAACAGCTTTAGTAAATAATAAGGATCAAACAATGACTGACGAAATGTTAAACAGCCAAGATGATAACTGGCAACAGATGCTAGAAGAGGAAGAGCGCAAAAAGCAAGAAGAAGAAGCACAAGCGCAAGCGGCTTTTCATGACAGTGGCATGGCTTCTGATTTTTATCCAGATTATGACTGCAAATATCATCTTGAATTACAAGCACAACAACTGTCAGGGCTACAGGCTTTACAAAGCACAGCACAGTTGCTTGACCCAACTAATCAAGAATTAATGCAAATGTTTGGAGGTGTGTGATGGCTATCGTAACTATGATTTTAGGCAACTCAGGTGAAGGCAAATCTTACAGCTTAAAACACCTTGACCCTGCCCTATCTGGTGTTATCAACGTCATGAATAAGCCCTTGCCATTTCGTGAAGGTCGGCATATTACCAAAGTGGCAACTGATGACCCATTTGAAATTAATGAATTATTGCCAAAACTTAGAGCACCCATCATCGTCATTGATGACTTTCAATACATCATGGGCAATGAATATATCAAAGGGGCCACACAGCAGTACAAAGGTGATGCTGCATTTCAACGCTACAATCAAATGGCATACAACGCTTGGAGCATCATCAACACTGCTATAACTCAAGTTGATGGTAACAAAAGGGTTTATATATTAGCTCACGTTCAAGAAGAAAATGGGCGCACCAAAATTAAAACCATTGGCAAAATGCTTGACGAAAAGATTGTCTTAGAAGGCATGGTGACTATGGTTTTGCAAACTACTGTCCGTGAAGATGGAAACTTCTTTATGACTCAAAACAATGGGTTTAATACAGTCAAAAGCCCAGAAGGAATGTTTCCGACCGATCTCATTCCCAATGACTTGAACGCTGTCGATGATGCCATCTGCGAATACTACGGTATACCTAAAAATGGCGTAAACCCACAACTCCAAATAGCTTAATTAATTAAAGGACAAAATCATGAATATACAACCTATCGTATTTAACAAAGAAGAAGCATTAAAAGCTGGCGGCAATGGCGGGGCTTTTTTTGAAGGCAACACTGAGCAATTGGTTAAAATCGCTCGTGCTGAATTTGTCACATCTAAGAATACTGGCGGCATTGGTATTGAGTTTGACGTATTCAATAAAGATGGGCAAAAAGGCTACTTTACTCTTTGGTATCAAAGAGCAGATGGTTCTCATATCGAAGGATTTTATCGTACTTTACAAGCAATTATGGGGTTATGTGGTGCAACAACATTAACACCAGTACAAGCAACCATCGAAAAATGGGACTTTAATGCTAATAAAGCACTCCCCACACCTATGATTGTAGCAAATGAATTGATGAATAAATATTTCACTGGGTTATTTATCAATACTTTTGAGCTTTACGATGGTAATAAAAAGAAAAAGATGGAGCTGTATCGACCATTTAATCAAAAACGACAGTCATTGCAAGAACAATATGACCAAGCTCCACCCAAAGAAATAGAGGTTCTAAAAGACCTTATGATTAAAAAGTCATTGGAAATGGAAGCGGAAGTTGATAGTAAATTGGCTCAACCAACTGGCTTTAATAACAACCAAAGGCAGCATCAACAACAGCAGTCAAACAATGTTACTTATCAGCGCACACCACCTAACAACAATATGCCTGTAAATAGCAGTGTGTCACAACCTAATCAAAACCAGATGAATAGTGCTGGCAATCAATCTAATGGCGGTTTTATAAACGATGCTCCAGTAGATGATGATATTCCATTCTGAAGATAAGGTATCAATATGAATGATCAAAAAATAGCATTAGCAATCGAGACATTAATGGCTGACAGTTTGGAGAAAAAGCTAAGTCATCAAGATGAAGTGCAAGTTATTATCAGACGCAATCAAACCGTCATCTGTGATAAAACATTTGTAGCAGAGGACTGGTTTGGTCAGATTGACCTAAAAGAAAAGGACTAAGTTATGAATGATAAGTTACTAAAACAGTTAAGCAAAAAAACACAAGAAGCGATTATTAAAGTTGAAGATATCCTTGCAGACGAGCCACTTGGCTTGTCTCTTGGAGAGCTACAAACCAAAGCTAAGATGTCATCATCTGCGGTTAAAAACACATTAGAAATAATGGATAACGTGGCGTACAAGAATGGCATGTATATTTTATTGGACAATGAAAATGAAACACCTGAAGAGGAAGAAGTTAGTCAAGTTATCTCATCTGAAAAGAAGAAGGTTAAGAGAAATAAACCTTTTACGCCAAACCCAATCAGAGGTTATGAGGTGCAAAAAGGCAAAGCCAAAATATTCCTCGAACGTCGGGCATGTAGTAAGACTTTGACACTCACTATTGAGCATTTAGAAGAGCTAACTAATGCTGTCAAAAAGGCAGAGCGTTATTAAACCCAGCCACGGGGATATGTGGACGTGTCAAGCTATGAGTGATGCGCATAGAAACAACCATAGCAGCGGAGATGGTGAATGCCTTAATGATATGCTCCACACCAGACAAAGCCGTTGGCAACTGACGATATAGTTGCACCTAATAAGGCGGGTTAAGCATAAAAAAACGATGGAGTACCGTCGTTGCAGGACTGGTAATACTGGTCGCCCGTCACCCTATTTGTAAAGAGAGACTGAATTATGGAAGAAGAGACTATCATTAAACCTTTATGTCTTGGTAATGCAATGACAGTTAAAGTAGCTAAAAGTGTGGTAATTCATAAAACTTTGAACTTTAAAACTGGAAGCACAATAACCAAAGATGTTTTTAAAATCATACATGAATCTGAGAATTACTCTTCAAGCCAACCAATCCCAAAACAGGTTTATAACGCCCTGATTGCATGGCAGCAACAGATAGATAAAGAATAAGGACTATAAATTATGAAAGCATGGATATTGGACACCGAAACCACAGGGTTAGTTGACCCGCACATGACAGAACTTGCCTACTCTATCATATATATTGATGAAAATGGCATACGAGTTATACAAGAACCACGCTCAAAGCGGTTTAACCCTTGCAAGCCTATTGCACTAGGCTCAATGGCAACCAGTCATATTACTGATGAAGATGTAGCAAATGAGCCACCACATACAGATTTTAAACTGCCTGCCAGCGTAGGTTATCTAGTTGGCCACAACATCGACTTTGATATGCAGGTTTTACGCAATGCTGGTATCACTCATGCGCCAAAGCTAATCTGCACACAAGCTATGGCACAACGGTTGTTGCCAGAATTGGACAGCCATAAATTGGTTGCCCTACTCTATTACTTTCATCATGATTACGCACACAAGTACGCTAAAAAGGCTCATGCTGCAGTCTGGGATATTGAATTTACAGCCATAGTATTGCAGTCACTCATAAAGTTAGCAAATAGCAATGGTGAAAACATTGTTGATATGGAATCTCTATATCAGTTTAGTGAGATTGCACGTATTCCACTTTATATGCCATTTAAAAAATATAAAGGTAAAACTATTACTGATTTAGCAATCGAGGACCCTAAATACCTGCAATGGGTTGTTAACAACGTAACAAACAATGATTATCTGGTTAAAGCCTGTCAGCAGGCATTATTAAACAAAGGAGAGCCAAAATGATACCTAAAAAGCCTTGGGCACAATATACAGAACAAGAAAAAGAAATCATGCGTACCGCTGTTATGCACGCACCACCTGACGCACCTTTTTCACCAGAGTATGCCGCGGCATACCTTGGCAAGTCGTCAAGTACATTGCAATACATGAGATGCCATCAATCAGACGGCATTAAGTTCAGTAAAGTTGGACGGCATGTACTTTATAAAAAAAAGCACCTCGACGAATATATCAATAATTGCGAGCAACAATGCACAGCATAAATAAAAAGCCAGCGTCAAGCTGGCTTTTTTGATACTCCAAAAGGTATTACTATCCGTTCATCATTGAGTTCTACAAACTATATAGTTCAAAATAAAAAAACATAGAAATCTATTGTTGCTTATTGTTGTTATGGTTTTTTGATACTATTCTGATACTCGAAAAATGTTGTTACATGTTGTTTGTTGTTGTTGTTAATAATTCACTAAACCCTTATTCTTAAAGGGTTTGTGTTGTTAGATGTTGTTTGTTGTTTGTTGTTGTTGCTTAATGTTTTTAAGGCCTGTATGACTCATAATCCGTTGGTCGTAGGTTCAAGTCCTACTGGGCCCACCATATTTGAAAACCCTTACAAGCTAATGTTTGTAAGGGTTTTTTATTACCTGTAACTTTTATATCTCTGTACTAAAAAACAAACATACTTGAAACTGATATAGATACTATCTGTCTGTATACTTTGTATACTGCGACGATTTTTTTGATTAAAACTTTATGAGCGAAATTTAACAGGTTTGATATCACCTGTCGGATTAGGCAAGTTGGGATAATGATGTTCATGTTCTACATCACACGCTTCACCTACCACAGCCCCTGTGTCATCCACAGGTTTATGAATATAGCCAATCCGCTCTTCAGGTGGCAGGTGCTCATGTTCCCAGATCATCACCGCTTGTAAACACGTTTGACGCTGCTCATCGCTAAGTACACGTCCATCTGGCCATTTGCCAATCTCGATTGCCGTACGAAACTTATCGACTATCTCAGGGGTCAAACTGGCCAGTACTTGCTGTTTATCCATATAAATTACCTCACTAAAATTCATTCACCATTTTAATTCTAAAACCATCTATCTTTTATACATCTTCATCTCGATCAAGATTAAACTCTTCAGCATGAGTATTCCAATTAAGTTTAGTGCGACATGCTTTATAAAAGTCAAAACCAGGAGGGTGTAATAAAGTTAACTTATCTGGATGTTTACGAATATGTAATCGCTGTCCATGATCCAAAGGCACACTGGTTTTACCATCAGCACTAACCATTGGTTGGGTACGGTTATCTTTATGGATTTTAATCACAATCTCACTGGTACCACTCACCACAATGGGTCGACTCGATAAAGTATGCGGATGCATGGGTACAAGGCATATTGCATCCATACTTGGATGAATAATAGGACCACCACCTGATAATGCATAGGCAGTTGATCCTGTTGGAGTTGCAACAATCAAGCCATCACTGTGCTGACGATACACATCGAGTCCATCAATTTTCATTTGAAAATCAATCATGTGTACCGACTTTCCTGCATGCAATACCACATCATTCAGTGCCATATCTTCATGTACCACACGCCGTCCATCACGTATCTCACACGTCAATAAAAACCGCTGATCAAGTTGATAATCACCCATCAACACTTGTTGCAGCTTTTGACCCGCTTCATCGGGATTAACATCTGTCAAAAATCCTAACCGCCCTCGATTAACTCCTAATACAGGCACACGATATCTTGCCAATGCATGAGCCGCATGTAATATAGAACCATCACCACCAACAACAATCACCAAATCACATATCTCACCAATCAAGCTGCGCCTAACCACTTGAAGCCGCTCAAGCGACTCAAGATCCACATTGGGTAGATGACCAGTTTCTGAGTCCATAATCAGACTCAAGCCCATCTTATTAATCGTTTGTGCGATCTCATTGATCGTCTGGATAACCGTCTTTTTACGCACACGTCCCATCAAACCAATACGACGAAACGCTGGATTTTTGATATTACAAAATAAGGTGGAATCCGACAGATGCGGAAGTTTAGCAGATTGCAAGGAGTGTTCCATGAGTTAGAAGACTGTATTGAGATTAGTATTTATAAGTAAGAATGCTATATTATAAATATAATATAACAAACTCATCTATATAGTAGCATTAGCAGTAAGATATATATAAAAATAATAACTTTATGATAGACTGGCGGTACAATATAAAGCATAAATATGCTTACAAAGTCTATATTTGGCAAGCCTAGCATAATTTTTAAGAGTATGCAGCTTAATAATTTATAACCGTTTGATTATTGTATTTATAAAATCAATTCCTATAATATTTATTACTGGATAAAAGCATTAATCAGATAGCAGTAGGTTGAGCGTTTAATAAACATTTAATGAATTGCACCTATAATAACCGCCGTTCATACTCTATCCCACTACTATCAAGTATCAAGCTTTTTATTTTTTAATACCAAGTCTTAATCTCAAGCAACATTAAGATAACACGATTTTTACTTAAAAAGGACTCATATTATGGCAAACCCTATTGTCAGCCGTACTGAGCTGAGTGTTGGCGGTCGTGCAATGACAGTCAAAGGCGTGATTCAAAAGACCAGCTTTTTGCTGGGTCTGACCACTGTCGCTGCATTAGGATTTTTCTTTTTTATTTTAACTCAAGGGATGAGTGGCTCTTTTCTTAAAATTGCCACTTTTGGTAGCATGTTTGCTGCCTTAGGCTTAGCCATATTCATCACTTTTAAACCCCAAATGGCAAAAACTTTGGCTGCACCTTATGCTATCCTAGAAGGCATATTTTTAGGGGGTATTTCTACTGTTTTTATGTCCTATGCCCCTAGTATTCCTTTAACTGCATTAAGTGCAACTTTTGTAACTGCTGCCATTATGCTCGGACTATATAGCACAGGCGTCATTAAAGTGACCGAAAAATTTCGCTCTATCATGATGTCAGCGATATTCGCTATTATGCTGATATACATTGTGCAATGGATCATGAGTTTGGCATTTAGCTCAAGCCTTCCCTTCTTATTTGATGGGGGTATCGTTGCCATTGGCTTTAGTTTATTTGTGGTGTGTATCGCTTCTTTTAGTTTACTACTTGACTTTGATAATGTTGAGCGTGGCGTAGCAGCAGGCGTTTCTGAAGATTTTGAATGGTTATTTAGTATTAGTATCTTAGCCTCATTAGTTTGGATGTATATCGAGTTTATGCGTCTATTAAGCTATTTACAAGATTAGTCTTAGCCAAAACTCACTTGATTTTTAACACTATTTAACTCATTCCATAAAAAACCGCCTGAACAACAGGCGGTTTTTTTATGAGTGCTTCCTTATAGAGTACCCTCAACCACAATCATTTGTGCATAACTCAATAGCTCATCCCACCATGCCAAAAGATGTTGTAAAAATTGTTGATAATCCAAATTATCAACACAAATATGATTTTGATTGGCTTTGATATTATTTATTATCTGCTGAAAAGTGCCATTATCAAACCAATTGAGACCACAATAGTCAAATGAGTCTTCCATACCATAAGGTATTTGTAATGGAAATACTTGTTTAAAATAAGGCAAGATAATATCAAAATCATCACTAGGAACAAATATCACATGCTTTCTAGCAATAAAAGGTTGATAATAGTCACCTGATTGTGTTTCTCCCCACATAATAAAGCCAATCTTAGAATGTGGATCATGACTACTTATGACAGTGATTGTTGCATTGATATTCTTAATAGCTTTGGCAATACAATGCTCATGATCTGTTTGTTTGGGATTAAAAAAACGCCAATAAGTCATTTTAGCAAGTGACTCTTCACACTCCGTTTCCTGACAAATCCTAGCAATATTTTGTTGATGATAGGCTTGTATACTCTTTTGTACATTACCTTGATTTTGTTGTAGTAGTTGCTGAGCATATCCTATTGGTAGAGCAAGCTGACTTCTCAGGTTTTTTATTTTTTCTATGTCCATATCTATCCTTTTTTTTATTTTATAGCTAACTATATTTATACCCTTTTTAGCCGCAAAGCATTTAATACCACCAATAGTGAGCTCAGCGACATACCAATAGCCGCAAGCCACGGTGGGACGTAACCTAATGCCGCAGGTATAAGTACCACGGTATTATATCCAAGTGCCCAATATAAATTTTGTTTAATAATATTATGGGCTTTATCTGCTACTCGTTTGGCATCAATAACAGATTGCACTTTTCCATCTAGTATCACACTATCACTTGAGACTTGAGCCAAATCAGCAGCACCCGCTATCGAAGTAGAAATATCTGCTGCCGCTAATACTGGCGCATCATTGATACCATCTCCTACCATCATCACCACCGCACCTTGCTGCTGCAAATCTTGGATATGAGTCACTTTATCTTTAGGAGATAAACCATGATAGGCATGCTCTATACCCAGCTTTTTTGCCACCACAAAAGCCTGCTTGCTAGGATCACCTGTGAGCATTAATGGGGTGATGCCTCTGGCTTTGATATTAGTAATCATCTGTACCATATCCTCACGAATGGCATCATTAAAATAAAAATACGCCACTGGCTGCCAAAGATTACCAGCAGCCTTTTTATGTTCACTATGGTGCTTACTATTTTGTTGCTTATTATCCTCGTCTAGCGTATCTACGACACCAGATAATCGAGACAAAACAATCACACTACTGGCATTATATTGTTGTAAATCGGGCATTTTTAGTGGCGATGTTCGTGATGATTTTTGTGACGATAATGACAGTTTGGTATCCTCTGCCATAATGGATTGATTGACAGACTGATTAACAGGTTGATTGGTCGCGAACGCCATGTGTCCCAAGCGATAGAGCACTCCATCTACCTGTGCTTGAACCCCGCCAGCAGGATATAACTGCAATGCTTGAGTACTGGGTAAATGCAGTTGATAAGCAGCGGTGAGTAGCGCATACGCAATGGGGTGGCGACTACCCACTTCCATGGCAGCAGCAATCGCAAGTAGTGCTTGGGCAGAGGTATCCTTTTTATCATTAGATTGACTCAGTGCCTCTATATGTAACAAATTTGGCTGACCATAAGTCAAAGTACCTGTTTTATCAAAGGCAATGTGAGTCACTTCTGCCAAAGTTTGTAAAGTATGTCCACGAGTTGCCAAAAATCCATAATGTGCAAGACGATTGGTTGCCACAGTCAAGGCAATTGGTGTTGCCAGTGATAACGCACAAGGACAGGTAGCAACCAATACCGCAACCGTTGCCCATATTGCTTGACTGATGTCATTGGGATCATAAAGACACCAACCCACAAATACCACTATAGAAAACACCAATACACGGGCAACAAACCAACGTGCCCACTTATCTGCCTTTTGCGCAATTTTTGGTTTTTCACTCATGGCACGATTCATCAAACGATCAATCAAACCAATTTGACTGTCTTTAGGTAGAGCTGTTACCAACATCACAAAAGGCTGACTGTCATTTTGCGAGCCACCAATCACGGCATCACCACACTGCTTAACAATCAGATCACTCTCTCCTGTTAGTAAGCTTTGCGACACAGTTGCAGACTGGCTACACAGCACCCCATCTGCTGGTACATCACTGCCTGCTTCTACTAAAATTACATCACCAATTTGTAAAGCCTGTGCGGTGATACTTTTAATATGTGTACTGCTGTTTGTCTCTGCTGGTTTATTTTTTTCTACTTCTACCTCTATACCATCACCATCTAAATTATCTGCATACTGAGCCAAATTTGCTAGTTGCTGTAAAAAATGTTGCTGGTCAGCCACACTATCACTGCTATTTTCTTGATCATTATCATTAGTAGTTGCTTCCAAACTCACTTCAAAGTTTGCTACTTGCAAATAGCGAACTGCCATACTAGCAAGCTGTGTATCAGTGCTGAGTCTTTTGACCAAAGTTGGTTCTAACACCACCAGATCATTTGCCATATTTGCCGCTTTTAAACGTGCATTATGCTCTATATAACGACCTGCCAATAAAAAGAAGATAAACATGCTAACTGAGTCATAATAGGTCTCACCTTGACCAGAAATAGTAGCAAACAAACTGGCAAAAAAAGTAACCGTCAATGCAATACTAACAGGCACATCCATATTGACCTGTCGTGCTTTTATCGCTGCCCAGGCAGACAAATAAAAGGGCAAGCCTGAATAAAAAAACACAGGCACACTGACAAACAATGAGACCCAACGTAAAAAATCACGTTGCGCCACTAACATGCCACGATATTCACCAAAATACATGCCAACAGCAAACATCATTGCTTGCATTGCTCCCAAAGCAGCAATACCCAAGCGGATCAGCATTTGTTTATTATGCCGTGCCAACATCGCCTCATGTGTATCTTGGCGATAGGGTTTGGCATCATAACCAATCTGATTGATGGTCAATAAAATCTGACTAATAGGTAATTTTTGCTCATCCCAAATTACCCGCATTCGCTGATTGGTCAAATTCACTTGACACTGCTCCACACCCTCAAGCTCATATAAGCGAGTTTCAATCAACCACGTACAGGCTGCACAGCGTAAGTTATTCACCGATAATTCAGCAACAGACAATCCATCTTGAAGATAGACAAACTGCGCCTTTATTTCAGCATGATCATAAGCTTCAAGCTGTGTCATCTGAGCTGGCAAGCTTGCCGTACGATTGATTTCTGTACGATCAAGATAATACTGCTCCAGCCCCGCCTCTACAATACTTTCAGCAGCAAGCTGACAGCCCAAACAGCACATTTCTCGAGTTTCGCCTAGTATCTGCGCATAAAATGGAGGTGTTGGTACAGGATCACCACAGTGAAAACAATAGCCTGCATCAGGAACGACCAAATGCTCAAATAGAGCATTTGCGGTATTAGGATTATTTGTATGATTTGTCATTGATTTGCACAGTCACGTCGCATTATAAAGTTACAAAAGTTATGCCATAAATAAAATCGGCAAAATATTGTAACAGTTTTTACATAACCAACTTTTGCTATTATTGTTCATCTTTTACAACTATCTGTCAGTAAGCTATCAATATTGATGACAGCAAAAAACTATTAACCACTATTTACCATGCAATTATTGAAAAAGCTGCATTTTTACGTCATCATTAGCTAGTTTTAGTCAATTTGGTAACCATCTGTGCAAGTTCAAACGAATCATCTTTCTGTTTTAAAACCTAAGCCACCGTCTCACAACACTCAAAAAGGTTTTGTGATTGGATTTATATTTTTAATTATCCTCATCGTGGCACTAATCCTAATCACATTGTATGTACTCAAACTAGACTCTACCATTACCTCAAAGTTTGAAGGTAAGCGCTGGAATATTCCTGCCAAAGTGTTCTCTCAACCCTTAGAGTTATATCAAGGGGCAGAAGTAACTGACGCAGATTTACAATCTTGGCTAGAGTTACTTAATTATCGTAGCAATAAACAATATGAACGCACAGGCACATATAATAAAGCAGGTAATGACTATTACATTCATACTCGTGGCTTTAAATACAGTGCAAATGATATTGATGAAGAACAAGTTATTAAGCTTCAGCTCAAAAATGGCAAGATTACAACCATTCAAAGCACAAAACCCAATAAAGTGGGTATTGTACGTTTAGAGCCTGTCACCATTGGAGGCATTTATCCTGATAATAATGAAGACCGTCTGGTTGTCTCTATAGATGACGTACCCCCTACCCTCATTGAAGCTTTAATTGCCACCGAAGATCGTGGCTTTTATGAGCATAAAGGCATCTCTTTACGGGGCATTGCACGCGCAATTTATAATAATTTTTCAGGTAAATCCATGCAGGGTGGTTCTACCATTACCCAACAGCTTATCAAAAACTTTTATCTCAACTCCGAGCGTAGCTTAAAGCGTAAAGCCAATGAAGCAGTCATGGCCCTGCTACTTGAATTACATTACGACAAACGTGAAATTCTACAGACCTATCTTAATGAAATTAACTTAGGACAAAATGGCAACCGCTCCATTAATGGCTTTGGTTTAGCTGCACAGTTTTACTTTAACCAACCCCTAAAAGAACTGCGTCTAGATCAGCAAGCAATGCTCGTCGGACTTGCTAAAGGACCAACTCAATATAATCCCAGACGCAACCCTGAACTTGCATTAGAGCGTCGCAATACCGTACTACACAACTTATTAGTCACAGGCAAAATTGACCAGCAAACTTATGAACAAGCCATTGCTGAACCCCTTGATGTAATTGAAAAAGCAAGTGTGGGTAAAAGCCGTTTCCCTGATTTCTTAGACATAGTAAAACGGGAGCTAAATACCGTTTATCATCAAGATGATCTCAAAAATGAAGGCTTACGCATATTTAGTACCTTAAACCCAATCTCTCAATTAGCCGCAGACAAAGCTGTTGAAGATAGACTGGCACAACTACGAAAAACCAGTAGTAAAACCAAAGACTTACAAGCTGCTTTGGTAAGTGCAAATCCTGATACAGGTGAATTGGTCGCTGTTGTGGGTAGTGGTAGTGAATTTACTGGATTTAACAGGGCAATTGATGCCAAACGTCAAGTCGGTTCATTATTAAAACCTGTCATTTATATGACTGCATTAGAAAAAGGCAAATACAACCTTGCCAGCCCTGTCGATGATTCTCCAGTTACTATCCGCTTAGCTGATAATACGAATTGGACACCAAAAAACTACGATGGACGTGATCATGGCTATGTGCCTTTGACCCAAGCGTTGGCAAAATCTTATAACCAAGCGGCTGTCAATACAGGCATGGCCTATGGTGTGGGCACCTTTGTCAATCAATTACATCGTCTTGGTATCAAAGAAAAAATCCCAACTTATCCCTCTATCTTTTTGGGATCAGTCGATTTAAGTCCAATGGATATGCTTGGCGTTTATCAGGTTTTTGCCTCTGGTGGCTTCCACACCTCAATCCACAGTATCCGTAGTGTCATCGATAATCGAGGCACAATTTTGCAGCGTACAGGACTCAATACCAAAGCTGCCATACCCGCTGATGTCAACTATTTAACCAACTATGCCTTACAACAAGTGGTTGAAAATGGTACAGCAAAAAAAGCAAAATCATTGGGTGCAGATCTAAATTTAGCAGGTAAAACGGGTACAACCAACGATTATCGGGATGCATGGTTTGCTGGCTATAGTGGTAACTATGTTAGCGTCGTTTGGGTTGGTCGAGATGATAATAAGCCCATTGGTCTAAGTGGTGGTAGCGGTGCGCTGCCTGTTTGGATAGACTATATGAAACGCTTAAAACTTGCAGCCGTTGCCCCTGCCCAGCCAAGCACCATCGAATGGTTATGGCTTGAAAATGGCACAGGTAAGTTATCACAAGAAGGTTGTGAAAATGCGGTTTATGTGCCTGTATTAACCTCAGCCACACCGCAAGATGCCAGTGAGTGTTCTATACGCCGCTATGAAGAAGAAGTACAACGGCAACAATTAGAATGGTTACGAGAACATCAACTCGCACCACAATCAGATGAAGAAGTGGTTGTAGAAGACAGTGAGAGTACAGATGACACATCCAATTCTACTGATGACAATAGCGATAATAGCAACAATAGAAGTGACACTTGGTTTGATAAAGCATTAGAATGGTTTTAAAGTTCTGTGTTGAATCTATTTTGCACAATAAACCATGAATATAAAAAGTAACTTACCTTATATAAGGCAAGTTGATTAATTATGCAACAATCACCTTTAGAGCACAAATCAATGACAATAGATTCAGCCAAAATCAATAAAATCAGACTGAATATATCTTCTCGCACACTATTTGGCTTCAATATCAGCGCGAATGCACCAATGGTTACCGCTTTGCTGTCATCCATTTTGCTTTGTGCTTGTCAAAGTGCACCAACCACAACCAAAGTTATTACCCATCCTCAAACTCCAACGCAACAATCTACTTCAACGACTGTTTATATCCCTACCCAATCTGACACGGTGCATACTGAATCAACAAATGCAGAGCCGATTCAGACTCAAAGCAATGAAAGTAGACAAGCCGCTTCAACCCAACAAACAGAGACTACTGTAATAGAAGATTGGACAGATGACCAATCTGATCAGTCACCTGTGGTGATCCCACCTGCTGATGAGACATCAACTGAAAACACTACTACACCTGTACCCGCTATACCACCATCTGCTTCTGAACCCGACTCAGCAGTGGTTATCATCATACCGCCAAAACCTGATCCTGAAGAAACTCGAAGAATATTATTACAGCGGGCAAGGCAAAATTCACAAGCCAATAATGCCAGTTCTACTCCCCTACTCAACAATGGTGATAACTTGCCTGCCTTTCGCCAGCTTATGGATAATGGCATCTCACAACTAAAAACCAATCAACTCAGTGCCGCTGAAAACTCTTTTACTCGGGCTCAAAGACTCGCACCACAATCCTCAGCGGTGTATTTTTATCTTGGTCAAGTGGCGCTCAAAAAAAACCAACCACGTAAAGCTGAAGCAGTAGCACGCCGTGGTTTGACAGTGGCACAGTCTGCACAGCGTCGTCAGGCATTGTGGCAAGTTATTTTATTGGCAGGACAAAAACAAAATAATCCAAATGTGGTGCAAGAAGCACAAAACGCTTTGCGATAAATTGAGATAAACATAATCTTATATGCTAGCCCTTATCTTTAACCAGTCATAGTTTATAAATTTAGCTTCATTTTTAAAGGAATTATCATGCCTTGGCAACAATTACACCTACAATGTCAAAAACCACAAGTTGATCTAGCAGAAAGTCTACTTTTAGAAGAAGGTGCTTTGTCAATCGTATTAGAAGATGCTGGCGATCAACCCTTATTTGAACCCATGCCAGGACAATCACCCTTGTGGGATGAAGTGATATTAACGGCCATCTTTAGTGCAGATATGGCACAAGCCATTGAAAATATAGCACAAGAAATTGCCACACAAACCAATGCCAGCCGTGTGTGGAGCTCTCAAGTCAGTGATAAAGACTGGGAGAGAGAATGGATGAGCCACTACCATCCAATTGAATGTGCTAATGATTTATGGATTGTACCTAACTGGATACAACCACCAAACCCCCAAGCAACCAATATCATCATGGACCCAGGACTGGCATTTGGTACTGGCTATCATGCCACTACCCGCTTATGTTTAGACTGGCTTACCGAACAACAGCTAAAAAATAAAATTGTCATAGATTATGGCTGTGGCTCAGGCATCTTAGGGATTGCCGCTTTATTATTGGGAGCAAAACATGTCTATGCCGTTGATATAGACCCACAAGCCGTATTGGCAACTAACCAAAATGCTGAGCGTAATAATGTGCATAAACAGTTAACGGCATTTTTACCTGATGAGTTTAATGAGTATCGACAACAACAGCAGCTAGATAAAGTAGATATCATCACTGCTAATATTTTGGCAAAACCACTGATGCAGCTTGCTCCTTACTTTGCTACCTTAATTAAACCACAAGGGCAAATTGTCTTAGCAGGACTTATTGAGCCTCAACTTGATGAAGTGAAACAAGCCTTTGCTACATGGTTTGATTTACCTAACTCCCATAGCTTCAAAGATGCAGAGGATAGTCACTGGCATCGCTTATCAGGTTTATTAACAGACTAGCAACCTTTAGTAACATCTGTTAATATGGTACATATATTAAAAACTTTGTTATACTTCTTAAAACATTTGATAGATTATTAAAATTTTTGTATGCATCACATGATACTTGCTTAAAAACAGTGTATTGTAAAGCATTTATTTTTCAAAAATTCTAAATAAAAACCATAATATAACAGTAATAAAAAGCGACAAAATTTAAAAAAATTACTTTAACAAAACTGGATGTTATGAACAATAAAAGTAACCATAACATCAATATTTTAAAAATCGCCGAACTTGTACTAATATAGCTTTACTACCCATGCTTTTCCTACCATAATCCATAGTATGTGTAGGGATTTTATGGCAATTATGTTATTATATGGTTTTTATGATTAATTTACTTATCTATTAAAAATAGTAGGCACGTATGGATAATTTAATTAAAATACAATGTCCACATTGTCAGGCTATTTATAAATATCCTGTCAAACAGCTTAATGCTGGCATTCATTCAGCTCGCTGTGCACGTTGCCAAAACTCATTTCCTATTCAACAAAACTTACTTGCTGCGCAACCTAAGCCAGCGATCTCAACGAATACATCTGCAAAACCCACACCCAAATCTACAAAAACACAGGCAAAAAAAATCAAGCCCATCGCTGATGTTTCTACTGCCCTAAAGGCAAACCTTGCCTCTCAAACCTTTGTTCACCAAGAAGACAATGCCTCTTCTGTCGCCATTATTGCCTACGGTGACGATGATGATAGCGATTGGTTAGAAAATCTATTTAATGAACCAAAAAAACCAAAAAAACAGCAGCGACCAAACAATATTGCTCGCTCAAAGACGACCACAAAATCTGCAAAACCTGTAACATCTACAAAGTCTGTAAAAGCAGATATTAAATCCCCTATTGCTATGAAGCAACAGACCAAGCAGCCAACTTCCACAAAACCAGTGTCTGTAAAAGAGGATGAAAACTCAAAACAAAATGAAATCTGGCCATCAGATTTTATTGAAAATCTATACCACAAAGTCAAAAAAAATCAAGATGTAATAGAAAGTGCCAATAAGAAAAAGGATTCAGTAACTACTAATAATACAGAGGCACTACCAAATGCTATGGATGCCAGTACATATATTAGCAATAATAATGATGATAATAATACTGCATCCAATTCACCCGCAGCTATTAATACAAAAAATACCAATAGGGCTCAAGCAGATAGTACTAAAGTAAGTAATAACTCAGGACAAAAACAGCCCATAACAAAAAAGCAAACAATAAACAGCCAAGCAATAAACAGCCAAAACACAAGTAGCCAAGCACCCCTATTGGCTGCTAGTGCAGCAACTCATACTCATACAACAAAAGATAGTATCGCGCCTTATTCTGCACCAAAAAGTACCGCTCAAAGCCATACTACAAAAAAACCTGCCACATTATTCAACACGTCACCAAAAGCAATCAAAGATGAGTATATGCAAGCAACTACTCCTAGCATGCAACAAATCAATACCCACCGCTCGATTTATGTCTCTTTATTTTGGACATTTGGCTGTCTGGCGCTTTTGCTATTATTGCTGGCTCAATACGTTATTTTTAATCTAGACAACCTCATTAAAAATCCAAATAGTCAAAAAAAGCTTGCCGTTTTTTGTCATACCGTCTCTTGCTCACTACCCAGTGCTGAGCTACAAAATATTATGATAACTCATAAGACCCTACGTGCCAGTAAGGTTATGAAGGGTAAAACAGATATTTTGGCATCTTTAGTCAATAACAGCGACCAAGAACAACTCTATCCAAATTTGCATGTGCGTCTGTATCAAGACCAAACGCTTTTAGGAGAGTTTATCGCCACACCACAAGATTATCTAACGGTATCTCAACGAATATTAGGTCGTAAACAAGTGAAGCTTTTTATGCTTCGCGTTGATATACCACGCAATAAAATTACCGAAGTTGATATTACGCCATTATATTAAAACAAGGTATGACTACAATATAAAATCATCGTACTCAACTTTATTGTTTACATTCACATTGTTTACATCCATTCGTAACAACTGGCTTGACGCAAGGATTTATCCATGTCACAACCATTATCTGACCTACAATTAAACTCCCCCTCTCCCTCCAATACCAATAAACCACTACGCATCTATGTTGAGCATGCCGTGCGACAATATTTTGCTGAGCTTGAAGGCGAACAGCCGCATGACTTGTATGAATTGGTATTACAAGAAGTCGAAAAACCCTTATTAGCAGTGGTATTAGAAAATACTCGAGGTAATCAAAGTAAAACTGCTCAAATATTAGGCTTAAATCGTGGTACATTGCGTAAGAAAATGCAAAATTATGGCTTAATATAAACTGCCATCAGCAATGATACATGACTGACTGCTAAATCGTTAACACTTGGATTCACATATTAAGAAGCTGTATTCACAACCCATAATGGTAGATTTTTGCCTAAAATAGACGTACTACGGCGTTAAATTTTGGGTTAAATAGAGTGACTATTCGCCCCAAAATTTGCCTTGTATTACGCAATTTTAGTTTAAAACTCCCCTGATTTTGGATTATGAATACAGGTTCTAAAAAAATCAAATAATTAGGAATTATGATCCTAAAGCTTATTTTTTTATTGATTTTGCTTTATCATGTTGCCGCTGCAAACAAAGCCTAACAACAAAGCTTTTTTTCACTGCACATTTTATTATTTCATTACTTAACTGAACGGAAATATCTATTATGACAGCTAAGCCCTTTGCCTTACTTTCTGTTTCTGATAAAACAGATATTGTTTCATTTGCCCAAGGTTTGATTGCCGTAGGGTTTGATTTGCTATCGACAGGTGGCACTTATCGTCTGCTCCAAGAGCAAGGGGTAGAAGTTACTGAAGTTGCCAACTATACTGGCTTTCCAGAGATGATGGATGGTCGAGTCAAAACACTGCATCCAAAAATTCATGGCGGTATTTTGGGTCGTGCCAATCAAGACGAATCAGTGATGGCAGAACATGATATTCGTGCCATTGATTTGGTGGTAGTGAACTTATATCCATTTGCACAAACCATTGCCAAAGAAAATGTCACATTGGCAGATGCCATCGAAAATATTGATATTGGTGGCCCTACCATGGTACGCTCAGCTGCCAAAAACCATGCTCGAGTTGGTATTGTTACCAGCCCCAAAGATTATGACCAAGTATTGGCAGAGCTCAAAGATACAGGCTCACTTAGCAATCAAACACGTTTTGATTTGGCAGTAAAAGCCTTTGAGCACACTGCACAATATGATGGTATGATTGCTTCATTCTTGGGCAGCCGCCTAAATACTGATAACAGTAACAATGATGATAACGTAGATGCTAAGGCTGGTGATATTTTCCCACGCACATTTAATCTACAAATGCGTAAAGCACAAGACTTGCGTTATGGTGAAAATCCACATCAGCAAGCGGCATTCTATGTCGAAAATCACCCTATTCATACCCCACAAAGCTCGATTGCCACGGCAAAACAGCATCAAGGTAAAGAGTTATCTTATAACAACATTGCTGATACCGATGCGGCTCTTGAGTGCGTCAAATCATTTAGTCAGCCTGCCTGCGTCATTGTCAAACATGCTAATCCTTGTGGTGTCGCAATTGACGTCAACCAAGTGGCTGCTTATCAAACTGCCTTTAGTACTGATGCTGAATCTTCATTCGGCGGGATAATTGCCTTTAACCGCCCATTAACTGTCGCGGCTGCACAAGCAATTATTGATAATCAATTTGCCGAAGTAATTATTGCCCCAAGCTTAGAAGATGGTGTGCTTGAGATTACTGCTCGTAAGAAAAATGTGCGTGTTTTGACTTGTGGCGAACTGCCTGATCCTAAACAGCGTCAAGCACAGTTTGACTTTAAACGTGTCAACGGTGGTTTACTGGTTCAAAACCAAGACTTGGCACTTATTGGCGTTGATGACTTACAAGTGGTCACCAAGCTTGCACCAACCGATGCACAGCTAGAAGACTTGCTGTTTACATGGACAGTAGCAAAATACGTCAAATCAAATGCCATCGTATATGGTAAAGACAAACGTACCATTGGCGTGGGTGCAGGTCAAATGAGCCGTGTTAACTCGGCTCGTATTGCTGCAATTAAAGCAGAACATGCAGGGCTAGCAACTCAAGGTGCAGTCATGGCATCTGACGCCTTCTTCCCATTCCGTGATGGTATCGATAATGCTGCTAGTGTTGGTATCAAAGCCATTATTCAACCAGGTGGGTCTATTCGTGATGAAGAAACCATAGCCGCTGCTAACGAGCACGGTATTGCCATGGTATTTACGGGTATGCGCCATTTCCGTCATTAATAAACAGCCATTAATAATCAATACTGTCACATCAGTACAAAAAATCGCCCTTATCAATTTTTGATAAGAGCGATTTTTTATTTTTGTCATCACATGAAACAAATGATTTTATAATAGACAGAACAGACTACGATACTAGTATCATATGTCATGTGTCATGCTTTTATTTTAGCACCTGATTTAGCCATGCACCAATATGCTGTATCTGTGGCATACAAACCTGATGCGCCATTGGATAGGTTGAAAAGTCCACCTGATAGTTTTTATTTTTTAATAAGGCAGCGGCACGTTGTCCCAAAACCACAGGGACGACAGGATCTTGCGTCCCATGATCGATCTTAATAGGAAGTTGCTGATTGGCAGTAGCAAACTGTACTTGATTTTCAGTAGCAAAATAAGTGGAGAGTGCCAGTAAACCTGCTAATGGTTTTGAATAACTTAATGCCGTATGATACGCCACTGCCCCACCTTGAGAAAATCCTGCAATGACAATATGTTCAGGATTCACACCGCGCTCTATCTCACGCGTGATTAAATCAACGATTCGCTGTGATGATATTTTAATCTGTTCTACATCTACCTTACGCTCAATACTCATCTCTTTGATGTCATACCATGCAGGCATCACCATACCGCCATTGATGGTGACAGGTATTTGCGGTGCATGTGGAAATACAAAGCGTATCCCAAGCTGATTATCTAAACCTAACTGCGGTACAACAGGCTCAAAATCATGCCCACTCGCACCCAAACCATGTAGCCAAATAACGGCTCTATCAATATTGTTGTTATTCGGGTTATGCTCAACGGTTACACAGTCTAAATATTGGGTCATTATTTTCTCCATTAATTATAGAAATATTTTTTTGTCTAAATGACAGATATTGCTAAATTCACTTAGGACTGACGCAATATAAAAATATCGCTGTCATCTTAATACTTTATAGTTTATTAATTAGTGAAAGTTTAACAGTCCCTATTATTGCATGTTTTATCATCAATAATACTTTTACTCTATAATAGTTAAGTACTATAGCCAAAATAACAACAAATAATGGCGGATTCGCCTCATAAGTGCAACCAAAAAATAAGCATAAATATAATATGATAAATTCTATCTTATCCCTCTTATCCCTACCCCATGACCTATCACTGCATCTACCCTTTCATCTGTCAGTTTGGTTAATGCTTGCCCTGTTTACTGTAGGCATAATTGCCTTTATCATCTCAACCGTCTCAGGCGGTGGTGGTGCACTGTTATTAATTCCCATTGTAACATTTCTTATTGGTGCGCCCGCTGCGCCGCCAGTGATTAACTTAGGTACATTCATTGGGCGACCAGTACGTTTATATCTGTTTTGGCAAGATATAAAGTGGCAACTGGTGTTATATTATGTACCCAGCGCCTTAATTGGGGCAACACTAGCAGGGCTGCTATTTAGTCGTCTAAATGCACATTGGATTCAGCTTATTGTTGGTATTTTTTTGCTCTCAACAGTACTGCAATACCGTTTTGGTAAGGTTGATAAGACATTTGATATACCATTAAAGGGGTTTATAGCGCTTGGATTTTTGGTTGCCTTTATTAGCACCTTGGTCGGCGGACTAGGGCCGGTGATGAATCCTTTTTATATGAATGCAGGACTGCAAAAAGAAGACTTGGTTGCCACCAAAACTGCCAATGCCTTTTTTGTGGGTATCGCTCAGCTAGGTAGTTATACCTTTTTTGGTATTCTCACCCCCACATTATGGCTCTATGGGTTGATTTTGGGACTAGGTGCAGTGGTGGGTAACATCATTGGTAAACGCTGCTTATCTTATATGAGCGCACGCCAATTTCGTTTTGCGCTGATATTATTGATGATGATGAGTGGTATTGTGATGATTGCTAATAACTGGCAGTTTATTTTTACGTAGATTGATTTTCTGCAACATGCTACACAAACTGATGCCACACAACAACGAATTTTATGACCACTGAATTACTGCCTAACACTTCATGACTTTTTCATCAAATTAGCATCGGGTGGTGGCACAAATTTATGCTAGGATAAAGGACACATTGACCCAAAAATAAAGATGAATAGCAAGATGAACAATTATCAGATGAATAATAACCAAGCACATATTTTATTAGTTGAAGATGACCCTGCCATTGCCGCCTCCCTTAAAATTACCTTTAAGCGTGAAGGCTGGCAAGTAAGCTGGCTGGATAATGCCAGTGCAGTATTACCTTTATTAAAACAATACCATCAAGATGACTCTAATAATAATGGTATAAACAATGGCGATAAACCTCAAGGACTATCAGCAATTATTTTAGATGTTGGTCTACCTGACGGTGATGGACTCAGCCTATGTCAACAAATTCGCCACAGTGACAGCATTGGCAATCTAAATACACTGCCAATTATCTTTTTAACTGCCCGCAGTGAGGAAGTTGACCGCATATTAGGGCTTGAAGTGGGTGGTGATGATTACTGCCCCAAGCCATTTAGTCCGCGTGAATTAGTCGCTCGCCTCAAAGCCATTTGGCGACGCCAACAATTAAGCCAATCTCAAGCTACAGAAGAATCAGTAGCCTTGCTGTCTGCCTCTAATACAAACGAAACCCCAGACGCATTGACTGCTCAAGTATTTAATTTGGCATCAGGCGCATGGTTGTATGAGCCAAAAAATTATCGCTTATTTTGGCAACAGCAAAAACTCAATCTTAGTAATACCGAGCGCAAGCTATTATTGGCATTTTTGCAAGCTCCAAACCGGGTGTTTAGCCGTGAACAGCTATTAACTGCCATTAGTGACTATCCAGACCATAGGCTTGCCCGCACCATTGACAGTCATATCAAGTCCATTCGCAAACAGCTTGCCGACATTGACCCATCGATAGAAGTTATCCATACTCACCGTGGTATTGGCTATGGACTCTGCCCTGCATGAGCAATTCTGATGATAAGAGCACAATTGAAGATGATTGGCAACAAAATCAACCAAACCACAATCGCCAACCACCACCTGTAGTCAAAGCGAATAACTGGTATGCTAAGCTGCACCCTTTTGGTAAATCATCTCAACCCACCCAAGCTAAACAGATGAATAGCCAGCCACTAAATCTAAGCTTATTTTTTCGCATTTGGCTGGCTGTTGCCATTATTATCATCATCTCAGGTACTGTGGTGTTTATACAACTGTTTGATTACGTGCGCCCCGTCACCCAACAAGTGCTAGAAGATACCTTAGTAGATACTGCCAAACTGTTAGCCATTAACCTAGAACAGCCAATGGCGACAGGAGAAATTTATGATGCCAACTATCAAGCATCACTAGACAAAGCCTTTGCTGACCCTGCCCTACCCACAGCACGTTCTTATAACAGTCGCTATATTAACTACCAAGAGTTGGATACTTTAAGCACTTGGTACCAACAAAAGACCCACAGCAGCTTTCGAGTATATATCACCGATGCCACTGGCAAAGTCATTTATGACTCTCTAACAGATGCTAACAATGCTGAAGCGGAAAACTATTACAAATGGAATGATGTCTATCTTACGCTCAATGGTCAATATGGCGCACGCACAACTCGAAAAGACCCTGAAGATTCTGCCACCTCGATGATGTATGTTGCCCAGCCCATCAAAAATAATAACGGTCATATTATTGGGGTGGTCAGCGTGGGCAAACCCATGGCGACCATTTTGCCTTATTTAGATGCCACTCGACAGCGTATGCTCACCACCTGCCTATTTATTAGTTTGTTGGCATTGCTATTGGCAGGGCTAGTGGCATGGTGGCTGCAACAAAGCATGCAGTTAGTGACCCGTTATACACAATCACTGGCAGAAGATGAAAAAAAACCCTATTTTTATCTGGGACGTGAGCTCAATGAATTGACAGACACCATCGAGAATATGAAACATCGCCTAGAGAATCGTGCCTACGTCACTGACTATGTGCACACCCTAACCCATGAGCTAAAAAGCCCATTAACGGCAATTCGTGCATGTGGTGAGTTATTAGAAGATGAGGGATTAGATAGTGATGATAGACTGATGCTCAGTCAAACCATATCTGAGCAAAGCCTGAAACTACAACATCTTATTGATAGATTACTATTACTGGCAAAAATTGAACAACCCACGTTTAAGCTCAATATTGAAAAAATTGACTTAATCGCACTACTACAAACCCTCATAGCACACAATGAAAGCAAAAGTCTTAATCACAATATCCCCATTACATTGCACAATGACTATCCATCTGTAGAAGATAACCAATCACCTCTATATATATTGGCAGATAAATTTTGGCTTGCTCAAGCCCTACAAAATATCTTGGATAATGCGCTATATTTTGCCCACTCTAGCGTGGTTATTGACATAGAGAATATGTCTGATTTTGATATGACAAATAAACCTCAGAAACAAGTCATTATCTCGATATTTAATGATGGTGATACCATTCCAGAATATGCGTTAAGTAAGGTTTTTGAACGCTATTTTAGCTTATCACACCAACATATTCCTGCCCATTCAAGCCTGCCCTCAGGTAAAAAAGGTACAGGACTGGGTATGACATTGGTCAAGCAAGTCATCGAACGGCATACAGGCTCAGTCAGCATTGCCAATATAGATAATAATAATATTGATATTACAACTGATGGCAACTGCGATAACTCCCTCCAAAAATATAGCACGGCGACAGGCTCTGGTGTCTTAGTCACCGTGCGCTTGCCATCATTATGACATTAACATATTCTTGCTTGAGCGTTAACTTAACTTATTAATTAACAGTCTTATGTATCTTATGGCTAAGCCTTAGTATTTGATGGATTGGCTTGGCTGTCTTTCCAACGTGCATATCTTTTCAAGTCACGCTCTGCCATTCTTAAACATAAGGCAATCATGATTGCATCATCAATATAACCAATAACTGGAATAAAATCTGGAATAAAATCAATGGGATTAATCACATATAACAGCCCAACCACCACCGCTGCAATGGTGGTATAAGGCACAACTCGATAATTTCCCAAATAGTAATCTTTAATCAAACCTAATAACAAAGTCACATCTTTAAGAAAGCGGGATAAATCATTGCTATCTTTGAGTTTCTTTTGTAACTTATCTTCCTCATTCAACAAATATTTTATCTTATCTTGATTACGGCGACCTTCATCTTGAGTATTGTACGTTTTGTCATTACCAGATGAGACATTATCATTTTGTGAAATCATCATAAAAAACTCCTTCATTAAAGTTTATCTAAATTTAACTGCTGAAATGTCTAAAAATATGGCATTACTATAACAACTATTGTGTGTATCTCTAAATAAGTTAAGCGTAACTTTTGCTTAAAATTTGTAAGATCATGCTGAGTTACAAAGCTGTTTCATGGTGTTAGGTATCCTCTTCACACTGCTACTTTCATGGCTAATTTCATTGCTGCAATATGAATCATATTTACCACAATCAACACAACTTTATACCAATATTAAAAATAATATTTTAATATAAGTTACTGTTATTAATGAAGAAATTATTACAATTAATGAGTATAAATCAGTAGCAGAATGTTATAAATTAGCAGATAATTAAAAATGTTTTTTTAATTACGGATTTAAATCATAAGTCCAAAATAGCCTATAAAAGTATGCGGTTAATATAAGGAATATTGTTAATGAGTTTACAACAAGTCATTCAAAAACTAGAAGACCTCTACCCTCATCAACCAGAATTTATCCAAGCGGTTAAAGAAGTCGCTATTACTATTGAAGATATTTATGACAATAACACCAATTATAATACTTATAAAATTTTTGAACGACTTACCGAACCTGATCGTATTATTAGCTTTCGAGTCAACTGGGAAGATGATGCAGGTAATATCCAAGTAAATCGTGGCTGGCGTGTGCAGTTTAGCAATGCGCTAGGACCTTATAAAGGTGGCTTACGCTTTCACCCCACTGTCAATGAATCTGTCCTTAAATTTTTAGGCTTTGAACAAATTTTCAAAAATGCACTCACAGGTTTGCCAATGGGCGGCGCTAAAGGTGGCTCTGACTTTGACCCTAAAGGTAAGTCTGACAATGAAATCCGCCGTTTTTGTTATGCCTTTATCCGTGAATTATATCAATACATCGGCAAAGATTTAGATGTTCCCGCAGGTGACATTGGCGTTGGTGGTAGAGAAGTCAGCTATATGTTTGCCATGTACAAAAACCTTACTCATGAATACAGTGGAGTACTTACAGGTAAAGGCGTAGGCTTTGGTGGTAGTCTAATTCGTACGGAAGCCACAGGTTATGGCGCTGTATATTTCTTAGAAAATATGTTGGCAGTAAATAACGATAACTTACAAGGCAAAAAAGTACTGGTCTCTGGTGCAGGCAATGTCTCTTTGCATGCTGCTGAAAAAGCCATCATGCTCGGTGCAACCGTACTCACAGTATCAGACTCTAAAGGTACATTGCATGATGCCCAAGGCTTTGATCAACAAAAAATTGACTGGCTAAAAGAGCAAAAAGCCTGCCATAAACCACTGGCAGAGTATATAGAAAAATTCGGTGGTGAATGGTTAGAAGGACAAAAACCGTGGCAGTTTAAAGCGGATATTGCCTTGCCTTGTGCCACTCAAAATGAGGTCGATGCGACAAATGCTCAACAAATGGTCGATAATAGCATTAAATATGTGGTGGAAGGGGCAAATATGCCACTCACTGCTGAAGCAATTGACGTCATCCGTGAACATCACGTTCACTATGCTCCCGGTAAAGCAGCAAATGCTGGTGGTGTGGCGGTATCTGGACTAGAAATGTCACAAAACTCAGTACGTCAATACCGCAGTTTTGAAGAACTTGATGAGCAGCTTAAATGTATCATGAGAAATATTCATGATGATGCCGCCAGTGCCGCTCAGCAATATGCTAAAGGTGATGAGCCTTGTGTGGATTATATGACAGGTGCCAATATCGCTGGCTTTAAGCGTGCTGCTGATGCGCTAGTTGCCTATGGTGTGCTAAATTAAGATTGTTTCAATAATTCAATAATAGTCACCTACTTATTTACCTATCCGTTCAACTATCCAATAGCAAAAGATACCTACAATATTTTGTAGGTATCTTTTTTTATTTTAATAGCCTCCACAACTTACTAATATAACTTAAAATATCTTTATTGATGATACTGTTTACAAGAAATATTATATCTTCCAAAACTTAAACTATAGCCATAAGAATTACCATGAATAACTTGATTATCTTTGCAAGTATAATCTGCTTTATAAGTATAATCTTCACCCCTTGAAGGATATTGAATTGAGAATGTACAGCCTTCTTTAGGAACTTTTATTAAAAAACCGTCTCTTGGGCAGGTATTATCTGGTAGAATCTTTCCAAAATTCTTATAGTCTAGCTTATTAGTATTCCCACTACTATCACTATCACCACCACAACCTGCTAATACAGCTGCTAACCCTAGTATAGACACTCCTAAAAGTTTATTCATCTCTATTCCTTAAACAAATTAATTTAGATAATTTCTTATTAAAATCAAAATCTTAAATAATTTTATAAAGTATTGTCTAAACTGTAAATATTTCTTTAATAAAAATATAAAATTCATAAAAAAATAAGTATAAACTATTATACTTTTACTTCTTTTTTATTAATATTTTATTAATTATCTTCCATTACTTCATAAATATGATACGTAAGCTGTGCCACTGGCTGTAACTCAGAGGTGAACTGATAGAAACGTATGTCATAGCTGCCTACCTGCCAACCATCATAAGGAAGAAAGCTAACCCAGTTTTGGTTGCTATCTGCGACAATATCTTTCTTTTCAAATAACAATACTTGTCCTGTCTCATTATTTACCCACTTTACAAAAACATAAGGAGAAGCAGGTACTTGTCCTCGTGTATCTAAATGAGCATAAATTTTGGCATGTTTATTAATTTTAGTGGTATCGATAGAAGTTGCTGGCATGATGGCATCAAATGATAATCTCACTTCACCGACCAAGGGCTGATTATCATTTTTTTTATATAACTCCTCCACTGCGCGCTCTGCAAAGCGGCGTTTATCAGCAATAACGCTACTGGCATCTTTACTCATAAACTTATCAATGTACTGACCTAATACAAAATCAGGCATGTCATTGATAAGAGCCTTCGCTTGTTCTTCTGTATACTCATTAATACTTGCTTGTGGTTGGTGATTATCAATTAGTTTATCAGGGTCGGCTTGATTTACGGATATGGATAAGTCAGATGAGTTTTGAGGGTTATCTTGACTAGAATCATCATTAATAATTGGGTTATCAAGTTTGCTCGACTGCTGGTTTTGCATCACTGCTTGTTGTTTTGCCTGTAGTAATCTATCCATTTGTTGCTTGGTCATGGCGATATAGGTGACTAAGCAACCAAGTAAAAAGGCTATAGTAATAGTGGCTATCGTAGTAATTTTTTGCATTATATATTTACAGTAATTGTTAAAATCGGAATAATAAAAAAGAAGCATAAATATAATTTATACTTCTTTTAAAAAAGTTTGATATTTTAATACTAATTTAGGATTTGCAAAGAACTGTTGCTTTATTTTTACCTATTGACAGATTAATAGTTTTTGCTTCAATATTTAATCCACCTTGTGACCCTTTAACCTTATCTCCTATACAGGTATAAGTCAATGCAGTGCCATTTTGAAGATTTGGATGAGCAAATTTACATCCAGATTTTGTTGCATATACTTCGCTTTTTTCAGCATTAATAGTACAAGCATTATCTGTTGCTTTATTATACAATTTAACAATACTTCCACCTTCTGATGGTTTAGTAGGCTCAGTCTGTTCTGATGTTTCTTTTTTCTTATCTACATCATTATTGTGACCACTACTATCACTATCTCCACCACCACAACCTGCTAAAGCCAATGCCATCCCTAATACAGACATTCCTAATAATTTATGCATTCTCATTCCTTATGATTAACAAATTGATTTTGATAAAAAATTTAGCACGGATGTTAAGTGTATAAATATTTTATAAACTTGTAAAGTCTTATCTCATAAAAATCAGAAATCTCTTTGCTTCTCTAAAATTATAAAGACGCAAGACTACTTATTGATGTTAGCTTCATTTGCATGATGATGTTCACGCAGTTTTTGTCGTAATACTTTACCAACATTTGATTTGGGTAATTCATCAATAAACTCAATGTATCTTGGACATTTATATCCTGTCAAATTTTCTAACGCAAATTCTCGAATAGAAGATTCACTTACCGTATCATCTTCACGTATGATAAATAATTTTAGAGATTCACCTTGACGCTCATCAGGAACGCCAATTAAAGCACAATCTACAATTCCAGGACACTCTGACATCACCGCTTCCACTTCATTAGGAAATACATTAAAGCCCGAAACCAATACCATGTCTTTTTTACGATCAAGTAAGGTTATATAACCCCGCTCATCCATACTCACAATGTCGCCACTTTTAAAATAACCATCATGAGTAAACACATCAACATTATCATGATTTAAATATCCTGAAGTAACATTTGGCCCTTTAATACACAGCTCGCCTGCTTCTCCATAACCTACAGGATTGTCATTTTCATCACGAATAGTCACATCCACACTAGGTAAAGGCAGTCCTATTGTCCCATTATAATTGGTATCTGTGACTATATTCGCTGTACCCACAGCGACACCTTCAGTCATGCCCCAACCTTCAATCATGGGACAACCCGTGACTTCAAGCCATTCCCTAGCTGTTTTTTCATTTGCTGCCATACCACCTGCTTGAGTGACCGTCAATCTAGAAAAATCTAGGTTTTTAAAGTCAGGTTGTTTAAGTAATCCATTAAATAAAGTATTGACACCCGGAAAAAAATGAAAAGGTTGTTTGGATAATGTTTTAATAAAACCAGGCATGTCCCTTGGATTTGGAATCATGATAAACGTATATCCAGCACGTATACCCAGTAATGCCAACATAAAAGCAAAAATATGATAAAGTGGTAATGCCATGACCATATTGACATAGACATCTGTAATTTTTTTCGTTGCTGGACGTGACCATGCTTCTGAAGATAATGCAGCAGCGATAAGATTTCGATGAGAGAGCATTGCGCCCTTAGATAAACCCGTTGTACCACCAGTATATTGATAAATGGCTATGTCATCTTGAATCGCTTTTGAGGGATAAAAAGACCGCTGGCTACCTATTTTTAATACATCAGTAAATTTGTAAACTTTATGATCGGGATTATCTAGATTATATTTGGGCACCATTTTTTTGACATTGCGAATAAAAATATTAACTAAAAAACCCTTAAGCCCCATTAGATCGCCCATTTTAGAGACCACAATATTTTTTAGATAGGTCTCATCAACCACTTGCTCTAAAGCTTGAGCAAAATTATCAATCAAAAATATGGTTTCTGCTTTTGAATCAATGAGCTGATGCTTTAATTCTCTACCTGTATATAACGGATTAACAGGTGTACAAATATATCCTGCTTGCAATATGGCAACCATGATAGGTAAATATTGAGGCACATTTGGCATCATTAACGCAATGACACTACCTGCTGGTATTTGCTTGTATTGCAACCAAGAGGATATATTAGCCGCTATTTTCTCAATATCAGCATAAGTATGTGTCACTCCCATACAGGTAGTTAATGGCAAATTACGATAGCGTGCAAAACTGGCATTAAACAGTTCTGTCACATTATGATAGGTTTCTGTATATATGGTTTCAGGTACACTATCAGGGTAACATGCAGTCCAAACTTTATCCAATGATCCCTCCTTTTTTAATTATTAAAAGTCTCATATTAATTTATATAAATACCCATATTAATAAATAAAAATAAAATTACTTTTTTTATTTTTATTTATTAATATGGGTATTTAAACTGCAACTAAAAAATTTAATTAACATAATTATACCTAACATTAATAATGAAATAAAGTAGAAGTCACAACCTTCTAGTCATCAACTATCTATTTTAAATAAGACAAAATCATACGTTAAAGTAAGGAATATTTAATCAATATAATCAATTTCTTACACTCAATGGAATAGAATCATGACAGTTATTATTATTCGTCCTAATCAATTGAATATATATTAGTTTTGTTAACACACACTACAAAATACAAGTTTTAATCAGGTATGATTCTAGCTTGGTTCTTCTATTATTTTATTAATACCAACCTTAGACCATAATAACACAACTTGGTAATTTTATACTTGTCAGCATCAGTGTGGATGAAGTTTGCTATAATATTATTGTAATTTATTTTCCTTATTAAATTTTATTTAACCAACCTATCTATCAATAACCCATATAGAGTTGATTCAAAATAATACTGTTAGAAGCAAGCTGTGGTAAGGTATACATCTGATACTGCGAACAAAGCTGATCTGACAAAGTAACTATTTTATATCAGTTTATATTAGAGTTATATTGAGTTCACTACACCCATAAAGGATACCGTGTTTTATGTTAACTGCCCTATCCCCTATCGATGGACGTTATGCCAATAAAGTAGACGATTTGCGTCCCTTTTTATCCGAGTTTGGTTTAATCAAAGCCCGGGTAACCGTTGAAATACGTTGGTTGCAAGCCCTTGCTGAACGTAGCGACATTGCTGAGCTTGCCACATTTGATAACGACAGCAATGCTTTTTTAAACTCCATTGTTAATGACTTTAGTGAGGCAGATGCTCAGGCCATTAAAGACATTGAAAAAACCACCAACCACGATGTCAAAGCCGTTGAATACTTTATCAAAGATAAATTTAAACAACATGCCCCTTTAAGTGACAGTTTAGAATTTATCCATTTTGCCTGTACCAGTGAAGACATTAATAACCTATCTTATGCATTAATGTTAAAAGATTCTCGTGACCTTCTGGTCACAAAAATGCAACACCTTATCGACAATATCGTCAATCTTGCCAAAATTCACGCCAGTCAACCCATGTTATCACGTACTCATGGACAAACTGCCAGCCCCACCACATTGGGCAAAGAAATGGCAAACGTCGCTTACCGTCTAGCTCGTCAACTAAAACAAGTAAAACAAGTTGAATTATTGGCAAAAATTAATGGTGCCGTGGGTAACTATAATGCTCATTTATCCGCTTATCCTAATATAGACTGGCAAGCCCACGCACAAGCATTTATTAGTGAGCATTTGGGTTTAACTTTTAACCCTTACACCACCCAGATTGAGCCACATGATTATATTGCCGAATTATTTGATGTCATCAAACGCTTTAATACCATATTAATAGATTTTAACCGTGATGTTTGGCAATATATTAGCTTAGGCTATTTTAAACAGCGTCTTAAAGAAGGCGAAGTCGGCTCATCAACCATGCCGCACAAAGTGAATCCGATTGATTTTGAAAACTCTGAAGGTAATTTAGGCGTTGCCAATGCCATGCTAAATCATCTTAGCGAAAAGCTGCCCATCTCACGTATGCAGCGTGATTTATCTGACTCAACTGTTTTGCGTAATATTGGTGTTGGTCTGGCACATAGCATGATTGCCTATGATGCTTGCCTAAAAGGTATTGGTAAACTGGAAGTCAATGCTGAACGTCTAAATAGCGACCTTGATAATGCCCAAGAAGTGCTTGCCGAGCCCATTCAAACGGTGATGCGTCGCTATCGTGTCGCCAATCCGTATGAGAAACTTAAAGCGCTAACTCGTGGACAAGCGATGACCCGTGAAGCAATGCTAACTTTTGTTGATAGTGAAGAGTTGGCAGAAGTCAGCGATGAGGATAAAGTCCGTTTACGCAAGCTTACCCCTGCCACTTATATTGGTAACGCTGAAGCACAAGCATTGGCAATTGAGGAATGGATTGCTAAGCTAGGTTAACAGATTAGCATAAAAATCTTGTTATAGAGCGATGCTAATAAGGCTAACTAGGCTTTAACCCATTGTTATTTTTATCATAACTTAAGTTTATTTTATTGGGTTAAAGTCTAGTTATTGAGATAAGCCATGCCTACAATTAATAAAAAGAAAATATTATTAGGGATTATCAGCATACCGATTATTATTTTTATTGGCTGGTGTTTGTCATTGGCTTATCTACTGTTTATTGAAATCCCATCGCAAGTCCATAATAAAAATATATTAAGCACCTCTTTAAGTGCTTATGCAAAAACAACGCTACCTGCTGAAGGTGTTTATCAAGTACTCAATGACTTTAAAGACACCCATCATTTAAATTTATATGAATTATCCGAAGTAGTGGCACTCATTGATATTGATGGATTGATACACCGCTATCGGTTTAAAGAAGATATTTATCTTGCTGGTGAATTACAGATTTACCCCCAACGTTTTACTTATCGTATAAATAGTGCTGGTGTTAATGATACACGTGATAATGAGATAGTTTATAATCACTTAACAAATACATTGGTAATTACTGACCCATCTATGACGGATATAGGCTCAATAATTACCACTTACTCTGATACAGATATTTGTCATATTTCATTGCTAATTTTTGATAAAAATCATGATAAAGGGCAAGCTCGCTACTTATCAACAAAAAATTCTTTTGGCACTTACTTATCAAGCGACTTTCATAACAGTCAACCAGAGAATCAAAACACACTAGCATATCAAGAATTACAAACAACCAAAAAAATTAATCAGCCCAATAACTCCAATCAAAAAGATAAAAGTAAATGTTTTTATCAACAAGTTTGGGATACAAATAACTTTTCATTAAAGCGTGATTTGCCTGATAATATCAATGAGGCAAAAATTCAACAAGCACAAATACTAGTGGATACACTCAATACATTTAAACAAAAACATCATCTTGTCAATGGTGCAATAGCAGAAGTGCTATCAAAAAGTAATTTACCAACCGTTGAGCTAGCCTATCATAATCGTTATCAAGATGGTGATATGTTAATAGCTTCTGATGGGTATCAATTACCAAACTCTCAATACCAGACATTAACTGCCAATAACAATACATCAGAGCAAACAATGCTGGTGATAATAGAAAATAGCAAGGGTGAACAATATCATGTCATTAGCAAACCCATAACAGATACTCAAAATATGAATTTACTTGTCTTTATTGATAACAAGGCTTTTATCTATCCTATAGCAAATATGAACTCTGTCACTATTGGTCAGCCACGAGAAATGAGTTTAAAAAATATTTTTGATGGATTATCAAATATTTTTAGTTAAGTAATATTTAGAGATAAAGAAAAAGGATTAACGGTGAAGGGTACGAAAACTTACAAAAGTAAAAGAAATGAAATAATTTTGTATCTCTTAACCATCTCTTTATATATTATTGGTGTTTATACATCAATATCTACTACTGCTTTATTCCTACTAAATCTTTTATTACTTATTATCATACAGTTGCACTTATTCTGTATTAAGCATGATATAAATTTTATAGATATTCCCTTTTTTAAATTTAAATTAGATAAAAATCTTATTATTCTTTTACTTTATAGAATAACTATGACTATTTTAATACCATATAACTTTATAATAATATTAAATAATACTTATATATATTTAGTGTATATTATCTTTATTTTATTAAATATTAGAATTGGCTCTTATCTTAGTAATAACAATATGAACCGTAAATGAAACCTCAATCTACTACCCAGCTAAGCCAACTATCCCAACAATCCCAGTTACCCCAACCCTTTAACCGCACCATCTATATCAGCGTTATCATTGTTTTATTGGTAATGGGATTGGCAAGTATTAAGCCGTTAGAATGGTCAAGCTATTTGTTGCACCAAGCAGGTACGGTGATTGTATTAATTGGGCTACTATTGGCATATCGGTATTTGGCAGTGAAAACGTCCTCATTTGTACTGGCGTGTGGGTTTTTGTGGGTACATATCATTGGGGCAAGATATTTGTATTCTTATGTGCCTTATGATGATTGGTTACATACGATTTTTGGGATTAAACTCAATGACATCATGGGTTGGCAACGTAATATGTACGACCGCTTGGTGCATTTTAGCTACGGTTTATTGTTATTTGCAGTGATGCGAGATGTGACCCGTTGCCTATTTCCTACGCTAAATAGCAAGCAATGTATCGCTATTGTATTAATGGTTAATATGTCGAGCAGTATGCTTTATGAGTTATTTGAATGGGGCATTGCCATCGGACTATCACCTGAGGACGCAGAGCGATATAATGGGCAACAAGGCGATATGTGGGACGCCCATAAAGATATGGCGTTGGCGTTATTGGGTGGAATTGTTGGACTGTGTGTGAGTACTGTTGTTGGTATGATAAAGGGTAATAAATGAAATATGAGACTGCTTTGGTATTTGATATTGAGCCCAAACAGTTGGTTTTTAGCATATTAACCAATCTTACTCAGTTAAAAGGGCAGTTTGAGGTCGATTTTAGTTTAACCGCAAAAAATAATATCATTCCCTCTATGATTAAATATTATGATGGTGATGAGTATTATATTTATAATAGCCAACAAGTAATAGATAACTTTGATAAACTTTGGCACTATTTAGAAGTTAATGATGAGTTAGATGAGCTTGTTTTTAAGGTTTTTGATACATTTGATTCTTATGTTTATATAGACAGTCATGACTTCCAATATTTAGAGCTTGGGTTTTATTACTGTTTTGTATTTTCAGAATATAACCAACAAAACAACTCTAGTTTAAGTGTATCAATAAATGATGGTTGGTATCCCATATATTTTTTTATAAAAAATGCTTACTTTGTTTCAATATTGGCTATATTAAAAGATGATATTGATGAAAAAGCCATCGATGCCAACCTTGATAATTTTATTTATGAGCTTGCCAAGATATTAGGTGTTGGTTTTGATGATATAATGGTGAGAAATGAGCACCAAAATAAATAGGGAGGCATATGCAAACCCACCCCACAATCCCCCACTGTTTACCCAATGATATTTCACCAGAGCAGTTTTTGGCTGAATATTGGCAAAAAAAGCCGTTATTGATTAAACAAGGATTACCACAATTAGCAGCTATGTTTGAGCCTGACGATATTTTAGGCTTAGCCCTTGAAGAAGAAGTCACTGCTCGGCTGATTACGCAAACAAAAACAACCAATCCTGCAAATCAATCCCACCCCTATCAATGGCAAGTTAAAAAAAGTCCGTTAGCTAAAACTGATTTTGAGCCGTTAATAAATTCGGATAATGAGTTATGGACGGTATTGGTGCAAAATTTGGAACAATGGTCGCCTGAGCTTGGGCAGTTATGGCAAGCGTTTGACTTTATTCCCAGTTGGCAACGTGATGATATTATGGTGTCCTATGCCCCACAAGGTGGCTCAGTGGGCAAGCATTATGATGATTATGATGTATTTTTAGCACAAGGCTATGGGCAAAGACGCTGGCAGTTGGGCAAATATTGTAATGAAACCACTGAGTTTGTACCTGACCAACCAATCCGTATTTTTGATGATATGGGTGAGATTATTTTTGATGAGGTGTTGCAGGCAGGTGATGTACTATATGTACCACCTAAGCTGTCACATTTTGGTGTGTCAGAAGATAACTGTCTGACTTTCTCATTTGGTTTTCGCCGTCCCAATCTGATGCAAGTATTAGATGGTTTGGCAGATATGGCGACCAGTGAAAGTTCATTGTTTATTCCTATGTTATTAGAGCAAACGCCACAGCCCACAGGACAGTTAAGCCAAGCCAGTATATCTGCGATAAAACGGCAGTTAATTGCTATGCTCAATTCACCATTGGGTGAGCAATTAATCACCCAAACGGTCAGTGAAGTGGTCAGCAAACGCCAATATGATATTTTAATACCAGAAGATATGCTTGCTACTGATGAGGTACTTGAAGCATTGGCAGATGGGGCATGTATTCAAGCGGATTATAATAGTCGTTTGCTATATGTAGAAAACAGTACTCAAGATTGTGAAAATAATATCAGTATTTATGCCAATGGTCAGCTTTTAACCGATTTAAATCCATCTGAAATACACGCTTTAAAACGCTTGGCAGATGGTGAGAGTTTGTATCAACAGGATTTGGCAAATATCGACCCTGATAGCATTATGGAATGGCTAGAAAATAGCTGGGTATGGTTAGATAGCGATATGTTTGATGAGTATGAGGACTAGAATTTTTTCATTAATAGCCACATTAATAGCCATTAATAACCATTTGTTGTCATTAATAAAAAACCGCTAGTCTTATAAGTAGCGGTTTTTTATTTAAAACAAAGGTTAATTTAAAAGAGCATTACATTAAAAAGAAATAAGCCCAAAACCCAATGACAATGGTTGAAACAATATTAAGTATAATACCCACTTTAACCATCTCAGATTGCTTAATTAATCCTGTACCAAATACAATGGCATTCGGTGGGGTTGCCACTGGCAACATAAAGGCACATGATGCACCAATACCAATAATAAGTACCAATACTTCATGAGGAATGTTCATATGCTCAGCAATCGCCATAAATACGGGTACAAGCAATGCCGCTGATGCAGTATTAGAAGCAAACTCAGTTAAAAATATAATAAAAGCAGAAACTGCCAACATCACTAATAATAAGGGTGCAGTTGATAATGCTGATGCCACACTTTCACCCATGACCAGTGATGCGCCAGAGAGTTTTAAGATGTCTGACAAGGCAATACCACCACCAAACAGCATGAGTACGCCCCAATCGGTATTATCAGACACCTGCTTCCATGACACCAAGCCCAAACTAACCACAGCAGCGGCAGCACTTAAGGCGATAATAGAATCCATCTTATCAATAGCAAAGATTTCACTAAGCTGTTTACTCATAATCCACGATAATGCCGCGATAATAAAAACGATGATGGTCAAAATACGAGGCTTCGTCCACGGAATAACTTCTTTATCAACAGCAGCAAACTCAACCTTACGACTTAAATTTGGTTTTAAAATAAAATACATCACACCCAATAACAATGGGGTTAGTACAAGCATCATGGGTATGCCAAACTTCATCCAATCGGTAAAACTAAGGTTTAAGGCTTTAGCTGCAATCGCATTTGGTGGTGAGCCAATCAGTGTTCCCAAACCACCCAAACTGGCAGCATAGGCAATCCCAAGCAGTACAAACACAAAAGTACCACGGTCTTTTTCTTGGTCAACTTGACTCAGCATACCAATGGCTAAAGGCAACATCATCGCAGCAGTGGCGGTGTTGGATATCCACATGGATAACAACGCTGTGGCGGTAAATATCATCATAACTGCAATATTTAATCGACCACCTGATAACGATAAAATACCTAAAGCAATTTTTTTGTCTAACTGCTGTACATGTAGAGCCGCTGCTAACGCAAAACCCCCAAAAAAGATATAAATAATGGGGTTAGAAAAGCTTGATAACGCACTGGTGGTATCAAACTCAGGTATGCCAATAGCCACACCAATTACCATGACTAAAATTGCTGTGATTGTTACATGAATGGCTTCGGTTAACCATAATGCACCAATAAAGGCTAGCATTGCCAATCCTTTATTGACATCATTTTCAAAAGGCATTACATTAAATAAAATCATACTGACAATGGCAGCAATAGCGACAATAATTAAGCCTTTACCTGTTCCCTTAGGAAAAGTGTCTGTAAATAAATACTCATTACCATCATCAGGTAAGTGTTTTTCTAAATTTTTATCATCAGTTTGTGGTTGATTGTTTCTCACACTCATTCCTTTTGACAATTGCTTACGTTAATTAAGTTATGCCAATCTAAAATATATAATCCACAACAGTAAAACTGTCCCTTAACTATTGTCAGGGACATTACTCTATAATTTATATATTAAATATTTTGAAATTGACACCATCAGAAAGGGAGACTTCCCTCTATAGTCGCTCTAAAATAAAATCACCACAAGGCAAACAAGTGAAGATAGCACACATAATACATCTAGTTAAACACCGTGGTGGATTTATTTGGGGTTGACCCTATTGGAATAAACGAACATACTCCATTTTTATCTCTTATCCTTATAATCTCTGCACAAAGAACATTATAAGAAGTCATATACAACTTTAGTCAATGAAGTTGCAACTAAAATACAAACATTCATCATGTTAGTCGTATATGGTAACAGAAATTTACTTATAGGTAACTAGTTGAGCACAAAGCTTTAATTTTTTGCACAAAAAAAGAGCAACCCTATCGGCTACTCTTCTTATTTAAGACTAAGTTATTTAAATCTATACTTTTATAACTTAAATTTTATCTTAATAGACAAATTAACGAGAATGCTCATAAACATTAACGTCCACCTGTACACGGCGGTTAGGTTGTAGGCAATCAATCAACGCTTGACGTCCTAAGCTATCTGAACAAGATTTAACTGGATTGGATTCCCCTGCTCCAGAAGCCACCATAGAAGCAGGTTCAACGCCACGCATAATGAGATACTCTCTAACGGTTTGTGCACGTAATTGTGATAAGTTTAAGTTATACATGGCATCACCAAGTCGATCTGTATAACCAGTAATAATAATTCGGCTATCGCCTTGTTTTTGATATTCTCGTAATTTTGCTGCCAATTGATCTAAGGATTGCTGACCTTGATGAGTCATATCTTGGGTCTGCCATTTATTAAACGCAAACAAAGCATCCGCACTCAAATTAATACGCTCACTCATAATGGGTTGATGTACTGGCTGTGGTTCAACCTGCTGAGTTTGATGGATAATGATGGGAGTTGGTATTGTAACTGGCACGGGAGCTTCTATCTTAGCATACTGTGCACAATCTGCTGGTTTCCAATAAAACTCTTGTGCATGATAATCTTTATCAAAGATGATTTTATATTGACACACTTTCACTGAATCATCAGCTTGATAAAACTTAAGTATATAGTCCCACTCACGAGCATGTTGTGACTCACTAAAATGCGGACGTCCAATCATTTGATAAAGCTGATCCTTACTAACACCAGCACGTACTTTATTTAAATTTTCTCGATTAGGAAATAAACCATCTTTTTCCCATGCATCATCTAGATCAGGAAATACAATATCAGACGCTTGTACCTGTCCTGAGCTACTAATATTATGGCTAACGGTTTTTGTTACGCAACCCACACTCAGTAGCATACCAGCAAACGTAGAAGATAAGACAATAGACTTTGCTATTTGGGTCATACGGGTATTCTTTATCATTATTATTCCTTGATTTAATCTAATAAAAAGGAGCTAGCAGAACAATATGATCCATAATGCTCTACTAGCTGTCTATGGCTTATATTAATTTACCAATGCATCCCAACACCAGCAGAAGCACCTGCATTACCTTCCGTATCAGCCGAACCATTCATCTTGAATACCCAGCGCCCATTGTCAGAAAGTTTTGAGATACCTACTGCAACAGCACCTTCTCCATTATAACTTGCGATACCACCAGAGATCATGCTCTTACCTGGCAAATAAGCTTGAGGTAGTGCTGCCATTGCCATGGCAGAAGAAATACCCGCATTGGCTTGATTAGCAACATCATCTACTTTATAACCCAAATTATTAATTGCATTGGTTAATCTATTATCCACTGCTGCAAGCTGACTGACGTTTACTGCGTCTGTTGGTGCAGCCCCTGCCGCTACATTGGTCACTCGGCGAGTTGCATTAGGTGCACCTACTGAGAATTCACCAGCCACATCTTTACCCACACCAGCAAGATCCGCATAGTTTGCACCATAAGCAGGTTGGTTTTGTAAGTCCGTCACTGGTTTATCAGCAACTGACCCTGCTCCTAATGCAACACTATTTTCTGTTTTTGCTTGCGCATTATTACCAAGCGCAACTGCTGCTTTTGCATTGTCTGCTACTGCCGCATTGCTACCCAACGCTAAACTATCTGCTGCATCTTTGCCTACCGTAGCATGAACACCTATTGCAGTAGAACGAGCAGCTTGTGCACTTGAGTCTTGCGTATTGCCATTTGGTTTAATCGCATTGCTATCCGCACCATTGGTATGGAAGTACTTGATACCTTCCTTATTCATGTGATTAATTGCATCAACAATAGTTTGCCCTTCTTTGGTGCTTTGATTGGCAACATTATAGGTCTCAATTGCTGGTTTACCATCTTTATCAACTTTACCAATGATGTTTTTCTCAATGTTTTTGATATCAACTTTTACGTCACCAGCAACTTTAGTAAATTGTTTGAGCTGTCCAAGATTAACTGCATCTGTATCTGCTTTTCCTGTGCCAACATTACTAATAACATTGCCACCGTTATTTAGACCACTAGCAGTCACACTAACAGGGGCTTTGCTATTATCAGCTGATGTAATGGTAATACCAGAAGCACCATACTGAGCTTTATTACCAGCTTTATCAGTCACTGTTGTTCCTGTCGCTGTCATCGTTGAACTATTGCCATTACCATCTTTAGCAGTAATATTCTTAGTGGAGACATTGGTAAAGTTAACATCATCACTGGTAGCAACTTTATAATCATTACCATTTTTAGTAACTGTTATATTTTTACCTGCACTCACAGTCGTTTTCACACCTGCTTTACTATCAATTGCTTTGATAGCTTCGTCAATGGTGTTTTTACCTGTACCACCGATATCTGTGGTTGTCACCACCCCATTCTTATTAACTGCATTACCACCTAAAACATTGGTAACACTATTAGCAGTATCAAACAGTTGACTACCATTAATCGCATCTTTACTGGTAGCAGTAACAGTACCATTATTCAGGTTAGTGATACCACCTTTCGCAATACTCACGCCGCCTATATTAGCAGTTTTAAAGTTAACATTATCTTTAGTAGCGACAGTGTAGATTGGATTACCATTTTTATCTACACTCGATGTAACAGTAGTATTTTTACCATCTTTAACAATGGTCTTTTTACTGGCTTCTGCTTTTACTGCGTTTAACTGACTGACATTTACTGCATCACCAGCATCTTTACCACCTTTTAATCCAGTGATCTTGTCACCATTCATATTAATGCCATTACCATTTATGGTAGGACCATCGGTAACAGTAATACTGGTTAATCCGGTAAGTACTGGATTTAGGGCAACTTGTACACCACCGCTATTAGCTGTCGTTTTGATATTACTATCACCAGTA
>NZ_VFYU01000014.1 GCF_021012795.1 Psychrobacter sp. I-STPA10
TGTAGTGGTCAACTAAATTTAGACAACAGATAAGAGGTTTCGATTGAAGTAACGTTTCTCTTTCTCTAATGGGGTCAGATAATTGTTGAAAGTATGTGGTCTGATGGTTTGATAATAACCCCAAATATACTCATTAATAGCACACTTAGCTTCCTTAATATTCTCATAGCCAACCTTTGGCATCCATTCAGTCTTAAAACTTCTGAAGAATCTCTCAGTAGGAGCGTTATCCCAACAATTGCCACGGCGACTCATACTGTGAGTCATATCACTGCACTCACTCACATAGATAGAGAACTCAAGACTGGTATAATGACTCCCCTGATCGGAGTGGAACATTACCCCAGCAGGGTTTAATCTAGTGTGATAAGCCATCTTTAAAGCTGATCCAGTTAATAAGCTATTAGGTGAATCTGACACAGCAAAGCCTACAATGCGCCGAGCATATAAATCCAAAACGATTGCTAAGTAGCACCAGCCACCCTTGATACGGATATAAGTCACATCCCCAGTCCAAACTTGATTAGGTGCTATGGGACTAAATTTGCGCTCTAAGGTATTGTCATGAATCTTGTGACCCTCATCGCAGTGTTTGTACTTAGGTTGCTTAAGCTGTCTGCTGATAAGCCCCATACGCTTCATAAACTTACCTGCTTTATAACGAGACAACCTAACACCGTGTTGATGCCATAAGATAGCTGTGATAGTGCGCGTACCTGCTGAGCCATTAGAGTCATTAAATATCTGGCGAATTAACGCTTTAACCTTGATAGCTTCGATATCGATTGGCTTAATCTTAGTGCTGTAGTAGTAACTGCTTCTGACAATACCAAGTAAGTTACACAGTTGGCTTTTACTAATTTGTTTATCTTGCTCTGATAACTTAGTAATTAGCGATAGTCTTTCAGGTTGTCCAATGCTAGCAGAGCGGAAGCCTTTTTTAATATATCACGCTCCATCCGTAAGCGTTTATTCTCCTTACGTAGTTGCTGAAGTTCTCTTTGTTCATCAGTTAAAGCATTGCCTTTGACTGGTCCAATACCCTGCTGTTCTTGACGATACTTACGCACCCAGTTATCAAGCGTTGAGATACCAATGTTCAGAGAGTTGGCCACTTCTTTGATTTTACGGTTTTCGTCAATAACGGCACTAATGGCTTCAAGTTTGAATTCTCGGGTGAATTTGCTACGCTGTTTGGTCATACTAAGTTCCTTTTTTAAGTTAGTATAACCTCTTAGTTGCTGTCCAGTTTTATTATGACACTACAATCCCACCTAAAAACTTGCCAACGGAAGGAAACATTGATGCGGGCCACACTAAGGCTCTACCAATGTTATAGGCAAAACTTTTATACTGATATTGTCCAAAAAAATTACTATAAATTGCATAGATAAAGCCTATGGAGACATAACCCGTTAATAAGAACGCTTTAATATTCTTCATGTATGAAACCCTTTTTCAAAAATTGAAATTTTTTCTACAGTTCTATTTTGATATCCCCATACACTGTTCAGTAAACTTCATTGCATTTTCACCAAAACTTTCTGGTAAATATCCCATTTCGTTCATACGTTCTAAAGACTCCTCTCCATAGGTATCTTCTAACTTTTCATAAATACAGGCGCAAACTTTCTTTCCGCTACTCATAGCTCCCATATCCTCTGTACATCCTTGCATGAATTGACGCTCCGCTGAGCTAGCACAACCTGTTAATAACAATATTATTGATGAACTTATCCATAAAGACCGCATAATTATCTCCTTCAAAATATCCTAAAATGGGATTATCCTAAAAAAGGATAAAAATAGCAATCATATTTTTAAATAAATGTGGTTATTCTTGAAAACAATTTACAATGAAACGTACAGACAACTCATTCAAGTATTAGTCAAAGCACGTAAAGATGGGGGTTTAACACAACAACAAATTGCAGACAAACTTGATAAACCTCAATCTTTTATCGCAAAAATTGAAGGTTTTGAGCGAAAATTGGATGTACTTGAATATATAGAAATTTGTACTATCCTAGGTATCAATGCAGGCGACACCATTAACTCTGTTTGTTAGACATTAGTAGAGATACTAAAGTTAACAACCATATAATTAGTCCTATAAATCATGGCGATATTGCACCATATCGGTCTTTGTCGCCAGTGTATCGTATAGCTTGCGGGCGGTGGTATTGTGCGCTTGCGTTACCCAATACACCCGATTGCAATGTTTGGATTGAGCAAACGTATACACCTGCTCTATCAATGCCCGACCCACACCTTGCCCTCGCACACACTCACCAACGTACAAATCCTCTAAATAGCAACAATCACTGGCATTCCATGTATTGGGGTGCAATACCACATGCACAAGGCCGACTAAGAGTGACTCGTCTTCTTTATCTATCCACGCTCCAAAGCCATAAATATCGCTGTCATTGCTGATAATACGTTGCCAAGTATTGTCTATCACCGCATCACTTAGCGTGGTTTGATAGAAGTCAAGATAGCCCTGCCATAGTCTAAGCCAATGCTCATGGTCGTTAGGTGCTAAGGGTTTGATAATGGGCATGGGATTTCCTTTGAGTGAAGTGAATTTTGACACACTTATTAGGGTCTGTTGAACTTTCACCCCGTCAGGCTAATACCTACAAGGGATATAGCTACTTTTTACTTTCATGTAAAAATTGGCTAAATTTACCTTATCCTGCGTTAATGAACTTATTAATATCCTGCTGTTATTAACAAAAGCTACCTGCGTTCATTGCCTTGACTAAGACAAATTTAATCTCAATTTTTCCTATGAAGATGAATGTTCAACAGACCCTATAAGCAGAGAATATTCTCTCTTTTAAAACGCTTAAATTTTACAAACCATACGATAAGCCACCAGCTTACCCTCTTCGGCTATCTCATCTATCACTTCAAAGCCATTTTTTTGATAAAACGCTTTGGCGGTAATGGTTGACTCTGCACTTAGCTCATTAATACCTTGATTGTGATAATGTACTTTTGCAGTATCTAATAAACGTTTGCCAATACCTTGTTGCTGTTGGTTTGGCTCTACATAATTTAATAATATCTCGCCTTTTGCTGATATCAGCAAAAACCCAACGATTTTCTCCACCTGTTTACAAACAAGTGAATAATTATGCTTTATCCATAAAGCTAGGTTTTCCTCTGTCTTATTGGCTAACCACGCATCAATACTGGCTTGATTATTATGATGGTCAGCATGACAAGATAAAATACTATTGTGTATCACTTGAATAATACTTTTTACGTCACTTAATTCGGCTTTATCAATATCAATCATTTTATTATCTCTAGTCGCTACTTATAAAAATACAGGCTATCCATCATATAGAGTTAGCGTTATAAATCAAACCACAAAAAAAATCCCCAATAATAAATATCGGGGATTTTTTTAAATAACGAATAACTAGAATAACGATAAATTATTCATCAAAATCAATCATCACTTTCATCGCATTTTCTTCTGAGGCGTGTTTAAACACATCGTAGGCTTTTTCCATTTCTGCGAATTTGAAATGGTGTGTTGCCAATTTGTCTAGTGGCAATTTGCCCGAACAGCAAGACTTCAGTAGCATACCAGTGGTGTTGGCATTGACTAGACCCGTTGTAATGGTTAGGTTTTTAATCCATAGTTTTTGGATTTCAAACTCAACGGGCTGACCATGTACCCCGACATTGGCAATATGACCACCTGCTTTGACAATTTTTTGGCAAATATCCCACGTTGGGGCAATACCCACTGCCTCAATGGCACAATCCACGCCTTTACCACCAGTCATCTCTAACACTTGCTCAATAACATTATCTGAGCCAGAATTGATGGTATGCGTTGCCCCCATTTCTTTTGCCATTTCTAGGCGATTGTCATCAAGGTCAATCATGATGATATTGGCAGGTGAGTAAAATTGTGCCGTCAATAACACGCCCATACCGACAGGACCAGCACCAACGATGGCAATGCTATCACCGGGTTTGACATCACCATACTGCACCCCGATTTCGTGCCCTGTTGGTAGCACATCGGATAAGAATACCGCCACTTCTTCGTCTAGCTCTTCAGGTAGCTTATATAAAGAGTTATCGGCATAAGGGGTGCGCACGTATTCGGCTTGTGTGCCGTCAATCATATAGCCCATAATCCAACCACCCTTGTTTTCACAATGGGCGTAGAGTTGTTTTTGGCAATTTTCACACGAGCCACAACGGCTAACACAAGATACGATGACTTTATCGCCTTTTTTAAAGTTGCGTACACTATCGCCCACTTCTTCAACGATACCAATACCTTCATGCCCTAAAATACGACCATTCCACTCACCAGTCTCGGCTTTGGCGGTTTCTTCAATCTCTGGATTTTTACCTTTCCAAATACCCAAATCTGTACCACAAATGGTGGTTTTGGTCATACGGATAATGGCATCGGTGGGTTGCAAAATGGTGGGTTTATCTCGCTCTTCAAAACGAATGTCGTCACCGCCATAATAAACCATTGCTTGCATTTTATCGCTCATTTTTAGCTCCTATTATTGTATTAAATTTTAGGTTAAATTTATTTGTTATTTGTAGCTTAGAAGCTTCTTTTGCTATGGGTTTATTATACACTTTTTCTTTGTAATCCACAATTATATTAAGGATAAAAATTCTTTTATAATCAACATGTTATAACATAACATTAGTCATAAGAATGTCATATAAACTGATAATTAAGTTAGTAAAAAATGAATAATACTGAGAAAATACTATTAATTTTTATTAATTAAATATTATAATTTTATTATAAGAATGATGGTCTGATATGAATCAGGTCAATCATGCTGTTGCTTATCACTATTATCTCTGCCACCATTATCCACCAGACAATTTAGTATTAGATAACCCAGTATGCAGATATTAAGGAAACCCCATGATTAGAGAGATTCATGTCACTAAGCTTGCTCAAGAATTGACAGATAATAAGTTAACTGTGCAAACTGCCACCATTTATGATGTGCGTGACCCTAAGGCTTATCAGGCAGGGCATATTGAGGGGGCGGTTAATCAGCCTGTTAATGATAGTGTAAATAAAGATTTATTAGACGCAAGCGAAGGCACAATTTATGTGCTATGTGGCGGTGGTAGCAAAGCACCAAGATTTGCAAATATGTTAAATGAGCTGGATAACAGTCGTGATATTGTGGTGCTGACTGGTGGCACAAGAGGGGCAAAATCAGCAGGTATGGTGATTGTTGAGGGGTAGGTTTTGACTATAGGGAGGGCATCTGATACGGCTCTATGACTGCTACCATCAATCCCACCCCCAATCATATATGCACCAGCACCTGTATTAGGGTCAATGATGATATACCTTGAACCACTCCAAACAAACGCATAAATCTGTGTTTAATTTTAGATAAGTTCTAGTAATTTAATATATTTAGATAATTGCAACTCAAAATTTGCCTTAACAAACTTAATATATAAAAGTTTAAAACTTCTAAATACTTTCTCTAAGTCATTTACCCCAATACGTTCAATTATATTTATAATTTTAGAATTCTTATTACAATTAGTTGTTATTGCATAGGTATTATTTTTATATTCAAATATAAATATTTTACCAGTCTTGCGTGTTGGAAATTGTATTTCAAAACTTTTTAAATTTTTAATATTATTTAAAATAAATGGCAAACTAGAAATCCAAGTTGAAAAATCATATTTATATGTCCCTAATATCGAGGCATCAAGCCCAATGACAAAATCAAAATTTGTACTTTCTATAAGGGAATTTTGAATACAATAAGTAATAATATCTAATATTGAATAATCAAAGTCTGGATTATCTAAAGCCCAATAATTAATATCCAAAATTATGTCATTAATTATTTTAGGATTTAAATTAATTTCTCCTAAGTTGGTTTCTAATTTCACTAGTGAAGTCCTATTGAATTGGATATGCTGTATTTAAACAATTTTTTCCTAGATAAGTGTTAAAAAATTATCTTAGCTTTTGTTACAGGTATTGGCTCAATTTATAGTTACTCTCCGCGTCATTAGGCAAAAACTCTGCCTTACTTTTCTATTTTGATACTTTGTCGTTCTGATACTTCTCTGATAATGCGTATTTTGTCACCGTCATTATAAAACTTAACAAATTAGATAGATGGGAAGTATTGTATAAACTTTTTATTCAATTTTTACTTTCGATAGCTATTATAATACTTGAGTATATATATTTATATCTTAGATTTATAATCTAATTTTTAGCTTTAGTAATGTATGGTTAAAATGCAGGGTAGGCTAACGATGGCATAACCCACATAAAAAATTGGCACGTTATGCAGTCGCTAATACGCCCTACATGACTTATTTAATCTGAGCATTTGACACTTTCCCATTCTTGTTTTTTTTGAGTTATATTCTCCTTTGAAACCTAATTTCCATTCTGACCTAAGCTCAAAGCTTTTAGATCCTCCATGTCTCTCTAAAAATATAGCATTGTTATCTTGTCGCTCACCTGATCTTGGTATATAGAAACTTTGTCCCTCATACCCGTCATACGGATCATGCCATAGCATATTAACAGTCCCAGTCAAACTATAATTAGTTCCAGATTTTTTAGCTTTCAACTTCACTTCACCATCTAATAAAGATTTTCCTAATAGATAGGCTAATTCACTCAATGGATTATAGTCTGTAATCTATGCTTTCCAATAATCTGTAGCATCAAATTCATTGTTGTTCAGTTTTTCGTTGCAACTCTTATTATTTATCTTGCAAGTATTCATTTTCAAAATCTTTTGTGTATTTGGCGAGTAGGTCGGGATTATTTGCAATATCACGTTCAACAAAAACCTCATTTTGTCGTAATTCATAAGAAATATTGCGAGTGTCCAAAAATATTATCATCTGTTTTTTCTCATTATTATTTAATGGTTTATACTCATACCTCTCTAAAGAGGCATTATAATAAGCTTTTCGAAATAAACCATAGTCGTCTTTATTAAACATATATATTATTACTCCAATAAAAATAATTATAAGGATAAAGATTGACGATATTTTATTTAATTTGACCATTTGATACTTTCCCATTCTTGTATTTTTTGGATTTATAAAAATCCAAATATCATATAGATCTTCACATTTATTTGTTTTAGTTATCAAGATAAGTATACTGCAATATATTATTTTCATATTTTATGGTGCAAGTAAACTTTCCTATGGTTCTTGGGTCGCTTATTAGCAAGGTTCTTTTTGTTTCGTTTTTATAAAATCTAAAACCTTTATTTTCTGCTTTGTCTATTATAATGTCAAAACTTAATGTTTGATTTGAAGCTTCCAAGTCTTTACAAAAGTTTTTAACATCTTCAGTTAAAAATATAAAAGGATAGGTAGCGTAAACAACGATGATAATAAGTATTAAAACAATAGATTTGACTACAGTATTTTTCACACTATGTCCTAATTCCATACACACCATCAGAAGCACCCGCTAAACCAGTAGCATAGAGTGGGTTAGCGATAGCATACCTTAAAATCTACAAAATAGTCGCAACTTCTCGCCCTTGTACTTTATAGAAATACTGTTGCACCAACTCTGTAATATTTTTGCCATCATAAGGAAGTGGGTCTAGATAAAATTGATATTCTTGCTGATTATTAGGGTTATGACTACCCTGATAAAAGTTAATAACTAAATAGCGACTTTTATGATTATGTAGATTTCTAAAGTGTATATCATAGATATTGTGCCATGTAATCTCTTGAATACCTTGCTCATCTTGAATGATTAATTTATCAGCCGTTAGCGTTAACGATACTGACGTTACTTTGGCAGTATTGTTTTCTACCAAATTTTTGCCAGCTAAAACACACAATACAGCAAAACCCAATGGCAACATGCTTAATAAAATAATCCCTAAATCCAGATTGCTTTTTTGCAAAATGATATTGCTTAATTCACCCATTATCCAATATAACCCTAACCACAAACTGGGGACATAAAACAGTATCACTATGACGGTTAATAAGTCATATCTTTTGCCTTGAATTTTAATAGCGGGTAACTGCTCTGCAGACTTTATCGCTGATAAATCAGATAAGCTAGGTAATACAGGGGCATGGCGTTTTTGTTGATAATGCAAATACAACACAAAAGCAAAAACCAATAAGATAGCGATATAGCCAACCGCTGAACCAATATCCGTAAACGCCAATAACATGAAGGGCAAAATCATGGTAACTGAAAAGGCTTTGATATCTTTAAAATAACCTTGCCAATAAAAATAAATAACATAAGCGACTATAAATAAAACAAACCCCAAGCCTTGCATAGGAATAAAAATTTGCGTCATCACCGCTATCAATACAAATAGGCTGATATAAGTAAATGTTTGATAGATATAATGAGTTGGAGCTTGAGTTGAGGTCATTATTTTAAAAACTCATCATGTACTGTTACACTTGCGTTTACTCTATCAGCATCTCCATAAACTTCTGTTTCGCTATGGCGACTGGTATCAACAACTTTACCAAGAAAGCTACAAATTTTATATTTTTGTGAATATATTACTACTTCTCTTTCCATATCTATGACTCCTTAAAATTATAAATACTTGTATACCAAATATTTAACTCAGACCCAAATAAACCCCAAAGATACAGATTTTTCTAGTTTTAATAACTTTCTTATTTTAAATTATCCAAGCACCAGTGATAAGTATCTAACAATACTTTATCAATAGTACCTTTTGATAATTCTAAACAAGTGATAAACCCTGTATCCTTGGCCTTAAAGAATATTTTTTCTTTATCATTAAAAGTTACTAAATATACCTCATTACTGTCATCAATCATATCTCCTACTAATAATGAGTATGTCCAAGCCTGACTATTATCAACATCTGAAAAACGCATTTTATCTAATAAATTATATGCCTCAATATCATCAAGCTCAAAAATATATTGGTTTTCTCTAGATAAATCTTGATTAGAATTATAATGTAAAATTAACTCACTCCAATAACTACTTAAAGTGCTTGAGATGCCAAAACAATTATTTGGTATTATCTGATTTTTTATAATATAGGCAAATATCCCTTCCTTAAAATCAGGATATGACCAGTCCTTTACCTCATCTATATATATTGCAAATTTATCAGGATTACCAAAAATCATTTCTTTTTTCTCTAATATTTTTGCTTATATCATTAGTAACAAAAGGTGGGTTAGCAAGTCCCGAACCCACCCACTTTGCCCCTCAATAAAAACCTACTCCCCCACCAATCCCAAAAACTCTTCCTCACCCACTACCTTCACCCCTAGCTTTTCTGCTTTGGTAAGTTTTGAACCTGCTTTTTCACCTGCCAGCAGAGCGGTTGTTTTAGCAGAAATACTGCCCGATACTTTTGCACCCATCGCTTGCAGTTTGGCTTTTGCCTCATCTCGTCCCATACTGGTTAGTGTGCCTGTAATCACCCACGTTTGCCCATCTAATGGCAAGTCTGCATTGGCGATTTGTTCCACTTTATCCCAATGCACGCCTGCATTTTGCAATGCAGTAATCACTTCGATGTTATGCTCGGCTCGAAAAAAGTCAAAAATCAGCTCGGCAGTGATATCACCGACATCAGGGGTTTGTTGTAATTGCTCGATACTGGCAGACATCAGCTCAGGCAAATCGCCAAATTGTTGTGCCAAATTTTGTGCGGTGGTTTCACCCACGCCACGAATCCCTAAAGCATAGATAAATCTAGGCAAAGTGGTTTTTTTACTGTTCTCAATGGCAGTCAGCATGTTTTGCACTGATTTTTCACCCAATTTTTCGAAGTTTACCAAGTCTTCTTGATGTTCTTGTAAATGGTAAATATCGGCAACGGTTTTGATAAGTCCCTGTTCAAAAAAGCTAATCAGCCAACGCTCACCCAAGCCATCAATATCCATCGCCCGTCTTGATACAAAGTGGATTAACGCCTCTTGTTGCTGTGCAGGGCAGAACAGTCCACCGCTACAACGTGCCAATGCTTCACCTTCAGGCAATACCACTGGCGAATCACAGACAGGGCATTGCTTAGGCAAAGTCACAGGCTGGCTGTCATCAGGACGCATCTCTTCCCATACTCGGGTGACTTTAGGAATCACATCCCCTGCCCGATGTACGCTAACGGTATCGCCTGCACGCACATCTAATCGCTGAATTTCGCCAAAGTTATGCAAGGTAACGTTACTAACAGTGACCCCACCGACTTGCACAGGCTCTAACTTACCAACTGGGGTGAGTTGCCCTGTACGTCCAACCTGCCATTCAATGGCATTTAGCCGAGTCATCACAGTTTCGGCAGGGAATTTATAAGCAGTCGCCCAACGTGGCTCTCGTGATAAAAAGCCAAGCTGTGCTTGCAAGTCAAGGTCATTAACCTTTATCACCGTACCGTCAATCTCAAACGGCAAATCAGGACGTTTTTCGATAACCGATAGATAGTAGGCTTGTGCTTCATCAAGATTTTTGACGATTTGCACATCACTTAGCGTAAAGCCCAAATCTTTGAGCCAATACAGTGCGTCCGTTTGGGTATGGATATACTCTGGCAAGCCCTGATTAACCGAATAAGCATAAAAAGCAAGAGGTCGGGTTTTGGCGATATTGGGGTCAAGTTGGCGTAGGCTACCAGCCGCCGCATTGCGAGGGTTGGCAAAGGTTTTATCACCTTTTTGCTCGGCTTCTCGGTTGAGCTTCTCAAAGCCTGCTTTGGGCATAAGCACTTCACCACGTACTTCTAGTAGCTCAATATCATTGGCTTGCTCGAGGATTAACGGTAAGTTTCGAATGGTTTTGACGTTTTGGGTGATGTCCTCACCCACTTTGCCATCGCCACGAGTTACCGCTTGCACAAATTGTCCATTTTCATATTTTAAGGACACCGCCAAGCCATCAAGTTTTAGCTCCATTTCATATTCTGGATTTTGCTTGGCATCGCTTAAACGATCATTGACCCGTCGCATAAACTCACCCAAGTCGTCACGATTAAAGACATTGCCCAGTGATAGCATGGCGATATCATGAGTCACTTGGGTAAAAAATGGCAAAGGTTTATCACCCACTGTATTGGTGGGGCTATCAGCTTGGATAAGCTCGGGGTGCTGGGTTTCTAAGTCAACAAGTTGGCAACGCAACTGGTCATATTCATTATCGCTGATGGTAGGATTATCTAGCACATAGTAGGCGTTATTATGGGTGCGTAGCTCTTTGATTAGGGTACGCATTTGCTGGATAATTTGTGAATTGGTAGAAGTTTGCTTGCTCATAATCGCCATCTTTTTGTTAAGTTTTTAAAGAAAAAAAAGTAGGGTTATGATAGCAAGATTATATAGATACGTGTGTGACTGTCGTACATATCTATTATCAAATAGCAAATAAAAATCCCAGCCATATATTGACTGGGATAATTAGTATACTAAGCACTGATCTGGTTTTTGCTTAACCACTCTAATGCTGATTTTGTTGATAAGTCTGTACTTGCAATCTAAGTTGATGTCTTTGCTCTGTGGTTAAAGGCTCATTGTGCTCATCAAGCAATACCATATTTAATTGTTTTGCCATTAATGTAGCAATACTGATCATGGTATCAAAACCATGTAATGCTTTGGGGTGAGGTAGTGATAGGAATAATACCAAACCATCATAAGTAGATTTTGGCAAAGTATTTAAATCAAAAGGTGCAACACCTTCTTCGGTCACCCCCATCATACTAAACCACAAAATTCCTGTGCCATCTTTATTTTGATAACGATGGAACATATTCATTGCACCATACTTCATACCAAATTTATCAACAATGGCAAGCAGCGTCTGCCCACTAATGCCGGTAGTACCATCTGCTGGTGCAAGGGTAATATTGACGTTTTCAGTGGCATTATTAAGTGGACTATTTTGATCTTGCTCAGCCGTGCTGAGTAAATGTTTATCTAATACAGGGCTATTTTTTTTAAACTCTGGCTCATCAGCTGTTTCAACAACAGGGGTGATACTGGCAGTGGCTGAAGCCAAACTTGAGAACAAATCAGGTGTATTTTCTAAAGCATCGGGCTGTTGATGTTGTTCATCAGTAGAAGGCTGGGTAACAGTTTGTTGAAAGGTTGGTTGATTATTAGTGGCTTGCACATCTACATTAGGTTCATCTAAAGTGTTTGATGGAAAATCTTGCGTATCAGCAGCAGTCACTGAATGATTCACATCCTCATCAACCACGGCTTTTAAGTGGCTACGGTCTGGAGTAATGACCGTCTCACCACCCACAGTATCATCAAAATCTGGCGGATCAACAATATTACGCTCATGACGGGGCAAAATGGGAATGCCATTTTTATCACGCACCAACGCTTGCTCATTTTCTACTTCACGACGCTTGATACCACGGTAAATAAAATATAACCCTGCCAACATAACAAAAACAGCAACAACAATTAAAATAATTTGGGTAGTGGTCATGATAACAATGCCTCTATAAATAAAACAGCTATAAAACAAGTATACTGAGCAAACGGGCGATAACCCTTTTTATGACTATACAGTGATGCCACAGTGATAGTGCGTAGTATATTAAACTATTTGTATTGACTCAGAAATATGCAAATACGGATGAATATTTGTAGTCTAGCATGGTTAGCAATCATCGTCATTAATAGAAAATGAAATAAATTGCCTTATATTATCCACCAAGCAATTATCCATTCACCTGCCCTTAACTCATGACATCATCACTTTATTTTATCTATTTATGAGGCAGTCAAATACTGCTCTGCCTCATCTAAAGTAACGCTGACCAATGTCGATATGCCAGCATTTGGCATGGTAATCCCTTTTAGCTCATCGGCAATTTGCATCGCCAGTTTATTATGGCTAATAAAAATAAACTGCACCTCACCTGCTAGCTCATGAATCAGGTTGGTAAAACGTCCAACATTGGCATCATCTAAGGGGGCATCAACCTCATCAAGCACACAAAATGGCGCTGGGTGCTGTTTAAAAATGGCAAAAATCAGGCTTAATGCGGTCAAGGTTTTCTCGCCTCCTGACAACACCGCCAAGCGGCTATTTTTCTTACCCTTTGGCTGAGCCATTAGCTCAATGCCCGCCCGCCACTGCTCAGCTTTGCTCAAGCTATCATCTTGTTGCAAAGTTAAACTGGTATGACCACCGCCAAACACTTTGGTAAATAACTCTGCCAAATCACGATTGACCGCCTCTAAGGTGTGCATAAATAAGGTTTTAGTTTTGCTATCAATGGTGGCGATGGCATCGGTTAACGTGTCCATACTTTGGCGAATGTCATCAATCTGTTGCTGTAATGGGGCAAGTCTGGCATCAACTTCCTCAAGCTCGGCAACGGCGGTTAAATTCACTGCCCCAATTTTATCAAGCTGTTGTTTTAGCTGACTTTCTTTCTGGTGTAGTTGCTCTAAGTTATTCCTATTAGAGGCATGGCGTTTTGCCCACTGCTCACCGCCATGAGCAATCATCTCTGCTAAAATGGTGGAGGGACTAATGCCACTATCTAAGGCTTGCAAGCGTTCACTTGCCTCGGTGATACGTTCATTGGCAACGGCAAGCTGACTACGACACTCACTAAATGCCTGCTGAATCTGGGTTAATTTATTTTGCCACTCATCAAGCAAAGCTTGGTGCTGTGCCTGCTCATTTTTTAACCCATTAACGCTCGCAAGATGTTCTTCAAAGGCGATTTGCTGTTCATGATGGGCTTGATTAGCCGTTTTTACTGCCTTTTCTAGTTTGGGCAATTTTTGTTGTTTGCTTTGATAATAAGCTTGAGTTTTTTGCTCACTGCTCTGTAAACGCTCAGCTTCCACTTGTAGCTTTTCAAGCTGTTGCTGTTGGTGTTGTATCGCCAATTTACTTTGTTGTATTTCAAGCTGTAAGGCTTGCAGGGCATTGGCGTTTTCTTGCTGTTGACGTTGGGCAGTCGCTCTTTGCTCTGCCAGTTGCTCATTGCGTTGTTGACAGTCGCTCAGTTTGGGTTGTAACTCTGCTAAGTCTTGGGTGACATTTGTTAGTTTGTCAGTTAGCTTGTTTTGCTCAGTGGTTAATTCTTGTTTTTCTTGTTCAAGTTGCTCACGCTCTTGTTGCAAACGAGCTTGCTCACTTTGTTGCCGTTCAAATTTATTTTGTAGCTCACGCAGTTGCCCTTGTGTTTGGTGCTGTGTTTGGGTTAATGCAGTGGCTTGGGCGGTTAACTCTTCTAGGTTAACGCTAAGATGGTCATGCTCAGTGGAGAGTTGTTTGCTAAGTTGATTGCTATCATCTAGTTGGCTTTCTAATTGCTCAAGTTCCTCTTCAAGCTGTGCTAACTGTGCTTGTTGCTGTTCTTTTTCTAGGCGTTGGCTTAAAAAGTGGGCTTGATTGGCATTATTTTGATAATTCTTATCTGCCAATTTGCTGATATGCACTGCCCCAACTTGGCTAATCAGCCACCCTGTTTTGGTTAAAACAATCGCCCCCAAAGATAGATTTTTTAATAATACACTCAAAGTATGCGTGGTCGGTTTAGCATTATTATCATCACCAATATATAAATAGCACTGTTGCCACACTGCCAGTTGTGGTTTGGCAATCAGTTCAGAGAGTGGCACGATGGATAAGGCGTGTTGCTTATCAGCAGTTAACAAGTTGTTATTACTTTCAGACTGAGTAAACCAGATACTATTAATGGGCTGATTAATGGATTGAGCTTTGTTATCAGCTTGTTGATTGGATTGCTTAGATTGCTTAGATTGCTTAGATTTATCCGTTTTTTTACCTGATTTTTTATCCGCCTTTGTATCAGTACCCTTGTCTGTTTGGCTGTGTATTTGTTGGCTAAGTTGTGCTAATACCGCAAAATTTATTTTATCTTTTACTACCGTCCCATTTAATTCATCATTAAAAAAATCAGCAAACACCCGACTGTCTAACCACATTGCAAGCCACATATCCAGAGTATTGGCAAATGCTTTACCTTGTTGGCTTAATGCAATTTGCTCACTGAGTTTTGGTAGCTTATATAACTCAGATAGCTCAGATAGCCAGTTGTTTGTAGGTTGGTTAGATTGATTGGCTATATTTTGTTTATGGCTGTTTTGTGTTGCTTGGGTTTGCTGTGGTGTTTGAGGCTTTGGGGGGTAAACAATACGGTGCAGGGCATCATACTGACCTGATAAACTGGCATGACGTTTCTCTAGTCCGTTATGGCTGTTTTGCTGGTTTAATAATTGCTGTTTAATCTCATAAAACTTAGGTTGTAGTAGCTCTCTTTCATCAGCAATATTGTCTTGCTGACGGTTTAGGCTGGCAATCTGTACGTTAAGTTGCTCAATCTGCTCAGCAAAAGGCAGGTTGGGATTGTCATCACTGACTTCACTCGTTTGCTGATTGGCTTGTTGATAAGCCTGCCACTGCTGTTGCCAGAGTTGCTGTTTTTGTTGCCATCTATTCAGCTGATTGTTGATTTGCTCTTGCGCTTGCTTGGCTAGGGCATGCTGTTGCTCAAGTTGTCGCTCGCTATCTTGCAATACTCCTAGCTGTTGTTGCACTTGTTGCCATTGTTTGTCTAGCTTGGCAAGTGATTGGCTGTTTTGTTCAGGGTTTTGGTCGTTTAGCTGTTGTTGTAGGGTGTCAAATTGTGGTTGCAACTTATCAAGGTGGGCTTGCTGTTGTTGCAAACTGTCGGTTAGCTCAGCTTGCTCTTTGACGTTTTGCTGTTGCTTAGTAAGCAGATTTTGCAAACGCCGTTCGTCCTGCTCTAGCTCATTTTGTAGGCTTTGTAGTTGGTGTTGTTGCTGTTGTAGGGCAAGCTGGTGCTGGTGCTGTCGCTCGTTGGCATTGTCTTTAAGCCATTCTGATTCAGCAAGTCGTTCGTTTATTTTTGCCAGTTTGGTTTTTTGACTGCTGATTTGTTGTTGCTCAGTATTGATTTGCTGTTGTAAGCTATCAAATTGGGCTTTGTGCTGTTGTTGTTGTAGTTTGGCATTGACCAGTTGAGTGATGGCAAGCTGTTTTTGTACTTCTTCTAATTCAGTTTGAATAGTTTGGTAACGCTTGGCATTTTCGGCTTGTTTGGCAAGCGTTTTTTGTCGTTTTGTAAGCTCACTGCTGACATCATTAAGACGGGCTAGGTTTTCTGCGGTTTTTTCCAGCTTTTTTTGCGTTTCTTCTCGGCGGGCTTGATAGCGTGACACCCCTGCTGCCTCTTCGATAAACTCACGCAACTGCATGGGGCTTGAGTCAACAATCCGCCCAATCATACCCTGCTCAATCACTGCATAGCTACGTGAACCAAGCCCTGTTCCCAAAAATACATCAATCACATCACGGCGACGACAGCGTGTGCCATTGATAAAGTAGTCGGATTTGCCCTCTTTATTAACCTGACGACGCACTGACAGTTCGTGATATAGGTTTAGCTCATGGCGTATGCCAGTGTGTTCATCTTGGGTATGCTCAAAGGTCAGCTCAACACTGGCAAGGCTTTTGCCCGCTTTATCCTGCGTACCTGCAAAGATAACATCACTCATCGCCCCACCCCGCAACTGCTTGGCAGAGGTTTCACCCAATACCCAACGAATGGCATCAATGACATTAGATTTGCCACAACCATTAGGACCTACAATGGCAGTAATGCCATGCTTAAAGGTAAAGGTGGTCGGATTGGCAAAAGATTTAAAGCCTGCCAGTTTGAGGGATTTTAGACGCATGAGTTAAATATATGAAGAACTAAGAGAAAAATAGAAGGGTATTTTAACCGAAAACAGCAATAAGGTTTAAATTTTATCGACATTCATTTGGCTGTATATCAATATCATAAAAATGCTCACCATTTGGACGTTGAAACCTTAATGTGACTGCTGGATTTTCTTGTTTAATCACTTGTAATAAAGATTCATAACAAAATAATGACTGGGCATTTTGAATACTGACCATCACTTCTTGAGCTAAAGTAATATCAATAATTACCTTATTATTCATCTGCTCAATGCCCGTTATACGCATATTAGAATCTAAACTAAAAGTAGTCGGAATATGTTGGCGTACTTGGGAAACCGCTTTTTGTAGGTTGGCAGTATCTGTTGTGGTATTGGCTGCTGAAGTTGTGGGGTTATCGCTTTTAGCCGTTTTTTCATTATCAGCAGTGCTGTTCTTATCTTGAGTATTGCTATCTTGAGTACTGCTATCTTGTTGAGCAACCATTTGGCTACTATTGGTTGGCTCAATGTTATATGTTGTATCATCAGCACTGTCAGCAACAAACAACCGCCAAACCGCATATAATATGCCAATGATTATTCCCCATTGCACAATGGTGGACAACCATGAAGTATTATTAACCGTTTCTACGCTATTAATCGTGCCATCATCTGAGATGATATATTGCTCATCAGTGTGCTGATTAAGATAATCAAGCATCCACGCTTCAGCATTACGCAATCGCTCTTCAGGGATACTCACAGGCAAAATCTGTGCATCAATAAGCTGTTGTAAACGTCTTTGTGCAACAGGGTGACCTTTGTCACTTGCCTGCACCAACTGATTGCGTACTATTTCTAACACGGCTGGGCGATGTTGTAGATAGGCGTGCTGTTGCTCATCAAACATTGTCATATCGCTATTGCTATAATGTTTTACATTCAACCACAAATAACTCGTTTCACTAGAAACACGATTCTGCCAAATATCACTCGCTACCGCTGGACAAATCAATAAAATTTCTGCTACCCAACGATTCGCTCGCCAATCACCCATATTTAAAGCAGAATTTAGCCAAAATCCTGCTTCTTCAATAAATTGCGATACAAATTTGCCCACCAAATACAGATAGCTCAAATACAGCATGGCAGTAGTACTACTACGTAATGGCTGTTGCGTCTGCTTATCATTTGCCTTGAAGTCATTGGGTTGGCGTTTATACGCCATCAGTCCCTTATTGGCTTGCAGCGTCAAATACCGAATTAACTTTATGGTTTGTGATGGTCTGATTTGAGGTTGCTGTAAAATTTTGGCAACTTTGGGCAACGCAGATTGCTGTAAGGATTGATTGTATTGCTCATTGCTCAGCTCTGCCAATAACTCACTAAAATCTGCCAAACGTAAAGTCGCATATTTTTGCACCTGTTTATTATAATGCGTGCCATGCCCACTTTGTAGCTGAGCCATACAGTTTTGAATGTCAGCTTCATCAGGACGTTCTTCATAAAAACGCCGATAATTAGATTGACTTCTCGCAGCACAGCGTTTGATAAACCATTGATTATCTTCATTAACTGGTTGACTATAAATAACCTGCTGGGCTGATTTACCCAAATCGGGTAACTCTTCAGCTTGCGGATATAAAAGCTCAGTATACCCGTGCCAAAAATCTGCATCTTGCTCTAATAAGCTAATAAAGGCATTTGTTGTCTCTTGAGTACCTTGAGAATTGGTAGAGATGTCAGTCTGCCTATTAATGGCTAACCACTGCTGATAAAACTCAGTATGTTGCCAATAACGGGCAGGTAATACAGTCACTGCTGAACTATTGTTAGTAATTAAAATAGGAAACAAATTATGGGATAATATACCGTTGGGCAGATGTGGTCGCCAAATAAAGATACTCGCCACACATAATGGCATGTGGGTCATACCACTGGGAACACGACCAAATAACCTTGTATATTCTTTAGTAATATGCTCAGCATATTCGGCTTTGTCAGATTCTACAGGCTGACTGCCTTTGAGAGTAAATAAACGCTTTGCCACCTTGCGTAAAGTTTGTACATCGGTGCGTCCACTGGGGTCAAACACCACTTCAGCAGGGTAAGACTGATACTCTCCTACTTCAAATAGCCCATTATTGGCTTGTACCAACGCTGCCCATACTACCCGCCCCTGTTGGTATAAACTCCCCAAAGATTGCATTTGTTTATAAAGTGGGTCGCTTAATATCCATTGATAAGGCAGTATTTGTAGATAGGCAAGATGATGAGCAGGGGTCTGCATTAAAGCTTGTTTGCCCAAAAATGCCAATCTTTGTGGGGGTGGCTCAGGCAGTGATTCAGATGGATTTATATCATCAGGAATAAAATAGGCAATACTGGCAAAAAGCGTTGTTTTTGGTGCATCACTAAATAAGCATTCATAAATAGCCACTAATGGCAAAAAATCGCATGTCTTTTTATTAAAGTTATCATAGGTGATAAAACGACAAATAAAAGCATGGCTAAACTGGGGAGCATAAGTTGACTCAAAGGTAGGACTTTCAGCTATATCAATAGTCGTATCATACCAAATGGGTGCTTGCTGACGTGCCCGCCCTACCACTTCGCCACAATAAAATGCCAGCAATCGCAAAAAATTATAATACTTGGGTTGTTGAATAAATGTCTCAATATTTACAAATATCTGTGTCCGCAAGCTATCTAGCAACACATCAAGCCGTTTGAGACTATTTAAACTATAATCTAAACGACATTGCTGTAATTGGCTAGTAAAAGCAAACTCATCATCTTCTACATTATTTGTAAAAAAAGAGTGCAAGCATTTTAAGGCTTGCACCGTTGCTAAGGTGGGCTGTTTGTGTGCTAAAAAATCAATGGTTGCCATAATTAGCTCATTAAAGTTTATGTACCAGTAATATCAATAAAAACCGATTCCATTAGCATGTCCATGATTTAAACCATGACATCTTCATATAAAAAATTTTAAATATTTCTCGGGTCTGTTGAACATTTATCTTCATAGGAAAAATTGAGATACTGATTTTAACAAATAGTGTCTTAGTCAAGGCAATGAATGCAGGTAGCTTTTGTTAATAACAGCAGGATATTAACAAGTTACCAGTTCATTAACGCTTTATCATACAAATTTAGCCAATTTTTACATGAAAGTAAAAAGTAGTTATATCCTTTGTGGATATTAGCCTGACGGGGTGAAAGTTCAACAGACTCTACTTAATTTTAGTGCACTATTAAATTAGGTTTGCGCTATATGTCATTATCTTTAGCAGCCACCATAAATACAAAAATCCCTCACTGATAAAATGAGGGGTTTTTATAATATCATTAATATTTTATTGGATCGACTATATATTAAACACTAAATTCTTATAAATATTATTACTGCACCGTATCCAACATGTGATTCTGCTTATCTAAATCTGCTGTTAAATCTTTACCAAACCATTTTTGTGTTAGCTTTGTATAGGTACCATCAGCTTTTACTGTCTGCAATCCTAAATTAATTTTTTTAATTAGCTCAGGATTACTTTTTTGGGCAATCATAACTTTTCTTGCACCATTATCATCAAGCTTGCCATAATCATAGTATTTAACATCACCCAAATCCAAATTATTTAAAGTATAGCGAATAACACCAGAATCACCTGCGATGGCATCAACTTTTCCTTGGGCCATAGATTGTACCGCTAAATAAATGGTAGGATACTGTTCAATTGCTATCAAACCAGGATTGTCTGCACTAAAATGACGATAAGGTGCGGAACTATCCAAGACACCTAATTTTAATCCTTGCAAGTCTTCTACATCTTTAATGGTAATATTATTATCTATATAAGCAATGGTATTTGGCAGTGGTGCATAAGGTTCTGATAGTATATATTTTGCATTACGCTCATCACTGTATACTGTACCACCAATAATTAAATTACGATTACCACTATCTAACTTATCGAAGGTTTCTTCCCATGGATCACCCAAAATTTCAACTTTAAAACCTTCTCTTTCACCAATGGCTCGAATCAACTCAGCATCAAAACCAGTCACCTGTCCATTGTCATCCTTTAACCCATAAGGAGGATAATTAGCATCGGCACTAATAATGATAGTAGGGGCATCATCAGGTAAATTACTTATAGGTATCTGAGTATCACTTTGAGTTTCTGGCTCAGCAACGACTTCAGCTGTGGTCTCTGTTTCTACTTTAGCTATTTGATTTACTTCACTTTTTTTATTACAGCCAAATAAACTCAAACCCAAAACAACAGGCAATATGATGGATAATACAGGTTTCATAGTTTTTCCCTAAAATCTATATGATGATATCTTTTTATGATTTTTCTTTTTTTACTTTCCAATTTTGCTGATATTACAATTGCAAATCTTGAGAATCCTTTTTGCAATAGCAAACCAAAACTTATAAAAAATTAGTCGCAAAATATATCTTTATTAATGAATTATTTAATTAATATCATGTATGTCATTATCTTGTAATATAAAATACACTTTACACACAATAAAATGTAAACAAATAAATTGCAAGTAAAATTTACCCTATTACTAGCATGGATATAGAATAATATTATTTATTATAATAAAATCAATTAGATATATTTTTATTGTTAATTTTTATCACATACAAAATAAAATGATGGATTTTTTGACTGCCACTATTTTTGTAGAAAAATTCATTGAAATAATGATTGATAAACACAGATAAATACAAATAGAAACAACAGAAAAGAAGTGGCGTCTTCTGCCTAATTTTAATGAGCTATCAAGCTAGGATTGAGCCCGTATAAACTGAAACAAGGACAGCCACAGCAAAAATAATATCTTTTAAACACTGAATTTGCTGCTCTTTTTTATTAATAGGAATATCCAAAATCACCTTTTGTTTGCAAGTATCAACAAAGCCAATACAGCCTCTTTTTTGCCAATTTTCAAATCTTTTTTCTGCCTCAGCTTCACTTAAAAATTGATAAAAACTTGGCTCAAAACCTGTACCTTGTTGCGTAATTTGTTTGTCGTGCCATGTAAAGCTAAATTGACCATCAATATAGTAATAATATTTTGCTGATGACCAACCGACTTTTCTGCTTAATATGTCATAACAATGGCAAGTTACGCCCACTTTAGGACGATACGGATAACGGTATAACACCCATAAGCCCCATAAAGCAGAAACCATAAAATAAACACCAATCATTATGCCAATTAGGTTGAACGATTCTATATTCAAATTATTTAGCATTGTATCCTCACCCACCTTTATCTTTAGCAGCCACCATAAACAAAAAAATCCCTCACTGATAAAATGAGGGATTTTTATAATGTCATAAACCATAATACTAGATTGACTAAAGCATACTAAAGATTAGAAGCTTATTATTGTGCAGTTTTTAGTATTTGCTCTTGCTTATCTAGCTCTGGCGTCAAATCGTAACCAAACCATTTTTCTGTTAATTTTGCATAAGTACCATCTTCTTTGATTGCAGCCAATCCTTCATTTATTTGTACTAATAACTCAGGATTATCTTTTTTGATGATCATTACTTTTCTTGCGCCACTTTCTTCTAACCCTTCATAATTAAAGTATTTAGGCTTACTATCACCCAAATCCATATTATTTAAAGTATAGCGAATCACACCTGAATCACCTGCGACAGCATCAACTTTACCTTGAAGCATTGCTTGTATTGTCAGATAAATAGTTGGATATTGTTCAATGGCTGCTAGACCAGGATTGTTAGCACTAAAAAAGCGATAAGGTGATGAGCTTTCTAACACACCTAATTTTAAGCCTTTCAGATCTTCGACATTATTAATCTTAAGATTATCATTTAAATAAGCAATAGTATTTGGTAGAGGCACATAAGGGGAAGATAATAAATATTTAGACTCACGTTCTGCACTATGAGTTATACCTGCTACTATTAAATCACGATTTCCATTTTCAAGATTCGTAAACACTTCTTCCCATGGACTATCTAAAATTTCAACTTTAAACCCTTCTTTTTCACCAATGGCATGAATTAAGTCAATATCAAAACCAATAGGATTACCTTTATCATCTTTTAATTCATAAGGAGGATAGTTTGCATCTGTGCCAACAATTAGGGTTGGAGCATCATCGGGTAAGCTGCTAACTGTCGCTTCATTATCAGATGGTGTTGATGTCTCAGTAGCCACTTCTGTTGTGGTTTCTGTTTGTGCTTCAGGTGTTTGATTGACATCATTTTTTTGATTACAACCTACTAGGCTTAAACCAAAAAAAATAGGTAATATAAAAGACAAAATAGGTTTCATAGTTATTTTCCAAAATTCCAGATTATGATGTTTTTGTACAATTCCTTTTTTCAAACTCTAACTTCACTAAGTTTTGATTTCCAAAATTATGACTTTGCATTTATATCCATTAAAAATCAATAACTTATTAAACTCTCAAACACAAAATATACTTATCCAAATAAATATATTCTATTATTTATAAAGTATGAATGTATAAATTCCTAGAAAATATTAAATCTTAGCTATTGAAATTGCAAGTTATATTTAACACTATATTATAATTATTAGAGTAAATTATTCATTGCTTCACTAGCGTTATCTGCTCAATCAAATTTTATTAGGATAACCAACCTACTTTATTAATATTACCATCATAAAAGCCATCAGTATCCTCAATAGGACTTACGCAATTTTATAGATTGTCAGCGACTGGGAATTATTTACTCGCTGACTATAATCGTTTTTTGACTATAAAATTCCCATACCAGCCAGTCCCGACCACAATAACTGTCCGCCAGCAAAGGTTAGTAATACACCAAACGCTTTTTTTAATGTTGCCGCTGGTAGTTGATGTGCCCATTTTGCACCAAGTTTGGCGGTGATAAAACTGGCAATAGAGATACAAATAAAACCTGTAATATTAACAAAACCAATTGTGCCAGCAGGTAGATTTGCCACATCTTGCCCAAACCACGCAAAGCCCAACGCTCCTGCCACCGCAATCGGTAAGCCACATGCCGCTGATGTACCAACAGATTGACGCATGGGCAGTCCGGACCAATTCAAAAAGGGGACGGTTAAGCTCCCCCCACCAATACCAAATATTGCTGAGGCAAGCCCGATACCTGTGCCTGCACCAAACTGTACTGGTGGTTTGGGCAGTGGTTTTCCCACTTGCTCCTTATTAGACAAAAACAGCATTTTAAAGGCTACCAACAATGCTGCCGCACCAATCATTGCTTGCAGCATCTGCCCATTGATTTGATCTGCAATGGCTGCTCCTGACACACTACCAATCACTAACCCACCCGCCATATACTTCCATACATCCCAGCGCACACTACCACGCTTATTGTGTGCCATCAGTGAGCTAATCGAGGTCACAATGATGGTTGCTAATGATGTCCCCACTGCCAAGTGAGCCACCACCTCTGGTGAATAGCCATAAGCAGTAAATATCCATACCAACGCAGGCACAATAATCATGCCTCCGCCAATCCCAAATAGCCCAGCACATACTCCTGCAAACATGCCTGCCAATACAAACCATAGCAACATTGTCATGACTTATCCTTAATCGCTCTCATCGCTTTAATTGCTCTAATAAAAACAAACTAAAACTGATACCTATTAAAAAAAATAAAACCGCCAATCGAGCGGCTTTAGGTTGCATAAATACAGCAGATATAGCCTAAAAACTTATTCATCTGCCATACGATAATACCATTCTACCTGCCTATCAAAGCCTATCTTTAATAAACTGGCGATGATTTTACCTGTCAGCCCCCACACTGTCTCGTTATCAATAATCCAACTTGGTGTTGCCACCATAGACGATTGTTCATTTTGCTTATAGGTAAAAACATAATCTACCGTAGGCTGAGTCATCAGCGTCTCAAAATCCGCCCAAAATATACGCTCAATTTCGCCAAGCTCAGGCACATAGGTCACATTAGGGGAAACCAAAGCGACAATCGGACGCACGCTTAAGCCTGCCTTGGAGGTTTGTATGGGCAGTTGCCCAACGATTTGTACTTGGCTTGGTGGCAGCGCAGTCTCTTCACACGCTTCTCGTAGTGCGGTCACGATGTTATTACCATCACTCGGCTCATATTTGCCACCTGCAAACGACACTTGCCCTGCATGTGATTTTAGATGCCCTGCCCGCCTTGTGAGTAATAACTTCGGCTTTGACTCATGAGTGATGGCAACCAACACGGACGCATCAGCAATGGGGGTATTTTTTAAAGCAGATAAAATACGACTGGCTGTTTGAATATCATGATTTTGGGCTGTATCACTTTTTATAGACACATCATCAATATTGCCAATCAGCTCATTTTGTAATTGCTGTGCCAATTGACGCAAACTTGCTGGTTGAATGTGTGCTGGCAACACCACCGCCAACTCATCAAAACGCAGTGAATGAGGGGCAGAACGCAACGTATTTTCTAGATGAATATAAAGATTATCTTTTGATTTTGACATGAGTAATTACAACAATATGAGTCAGTTTGACAGGCTAAATAAGTATTTTATCAACCGCTAGCCTACCGTAAAATGTAACCACTTGCACCTTTTTTATGCTGACTTTTGATACGGTTTTGATAAAGAAACACAGGCTAAATTTTACTGATGCAATAGTTATTGCTGAATGATTCTTTGCTGACTTGATAGCAAATAGGCAAGCTATCATAAATGATAAAGCGTTCCGCTCACCACAACTACCATGCTATTATTGGCATTCAAATATAACAATATCAATCAAAGATATAGATAAGTAATAAGGGCATAACAATGGCGTACTGTCTACAATGCGGACACAAAGCAGAATATAAAATCCCAGAAGATGACCACAATACCCGCTTGGTTTGCCCCGATTGTGGCTATATTTATTATGAAAACCCCAAAGTTATCTGTGGTGCATTGGTGATATATGAGCACAAAGTATTGCTATGCCGCCGCGCCATTGAGCCGCGTTATGGCTACTGGACACTGCCTGCTGGCTTTATGGAAATTGGCGAAACCATCGCTGAGGGGGCAGCGCGTGAAACTGTTGAAGAAGCCGACGCCATCGCCATCAATCCCCATTTATACTGCATCTATGACATTCCTGATATTGGGCAGATTTATGTTTTATACCTCACCGATTTACAAGATGGCAAGTTTGGTACAGGTATTGAAAGCCTAGAATGTGCGTTATTTAGCGAAGAGGATATCCCATGGGACGAGATTGCATTTGAAGCGGTAAAACGCACCCTAACCCATTATTTTGCTGACCGCCAACACTGGCAAGCTCACAATGACTTCCCATTGCATCAAGAAACCATTGCCAAAGATAAAAGCATCAAGCGTTATTAGGGTCAAGTAATTCTAATCCAAAGTAATTTTTGTGCCACTTTTGGTAAAGTTCATCACAAACTGACTTTTAAAATTACGCACATTGTTTTCATAGGTCAAAGTATCACGGGTGAAACGGTGGTAATCGCTCATATTTTTGGCATTGACCACCAATAAAAAATCAAAATCACCCGATACTTCATAACAGCTCATCACCTGTGGTTGGTCATGCATCAACCTTTCAAAGCGATGTTGCATCGAAGTATTGGAACGCTCCATTTCTATCATCACAAAAGCGGTCAGCCCATAGCCTACTTTGGTGGGGTCAACAATGGCAACCTGCTTGCTAATCACGCCTGTTTCTATTAAATGTTGCACGCGTCGCTGCGCCGTGGCAACCGAAACATGCACCTTTTCAGCAATCACTTTGAGAGGCAATGTCACATCATCTTGCAATAAATTTAAAATGGCTTTGTCTGTATCGTCTAATTGATGCGTCATACTTATGGTTTCTCCGTTTATATTATTTATTGTCTTACTATTATCGTTGGTTATAAATCACTGTTGCCATACGATTTTGATATAAATTATCAATAATTTTTAATATATTGTAATTTATATCAAAAAAAACGTTTTTATGATAATTAAATTCTTATATCACTGTTATTAGATAAAAAATATCATCACTATCCATTAAACTGGTCATCATTAATTCAAAATTCAACAACTATGAATAAGAAAAAACTATGACCACTTTAGTCCGTGACCGTACTCAACTAACATTACCTGCATGGCTTAGTAAATATGACAGCAGCCAACAAACCTTGATTATGGGGGTTGGCTTAGCCGTGTTATCCAATGTGTTATTTGGTGTGTTATATACTTATAGCAGTTGGCTTGCGCCTTTATCAGGTACACAAGTATTTTTATGGCGCATCATCGCCATGTGGGTGGCGATTGTCAGCTTTATGAGTTTTTCAGGCGGCATAAAAAAGAGTCTGCATACGTTGCAATCACTCAAAACTGCCAAGCAATGGGCATGGTTGCTGATACCTACGCCCATCTTTGCCAGCCAATTTTGGCTGTTTATGTGGGCACCGATTAACGGACAAGGCGTACAAACTGCCATGGGTTACTTTTTATTCCCACTCATGATGGTCATCTTTGGCTGTGTGTTTTTTGGTGAAAAACTATCCAAGCTACAATGGGTCGCCGTTGCCTTAGCTGCGCTTGGAGTGACTAGCGAGCTGTTTCGTACTCAAAGTCTATCATGGGCGACATTATGGGTGTGCACAACCTACCCCATCTACTACATCATGCGCCGTAAGCAAGGCATCTCAGCATTGACAGGGTTATTGGTTGACCTGACTATTTTACTACCCTTTGCAGTCGGCTACTTGGTATTATATGCCCCCACAGCAGTGACCACCGTTGCAGGCTCAGCGACTTTGATGCTGTTATTGGTCGGGCTTGGGGTGATTAGTGTGCTGGCGATGCAGACCAATGTCAGTGCCAGCCAAAAACTGCCCGTCAATGTCTTTGGTATGCTCAGCTACTTAGAGCCTGCGCTATTATTTATGCTTGCCATTACTGTACTTGGCAATCCATTTGAACAAGGTATGTTATTAAGTTATGGCTTGATTTGGTCAGGTATTGCTTGCTTAATTTGGCATGGCATCAGCAGCTTTCGTAACAATCATAAAAAGCTACAGAACAAAAGCGATGCTAATACCACCGCGACGTTAGCAAAAGCAGCATAAACATATTAGCTAAATTATCGAAAAACTACCTTGTGCAAATAGCCGATTAAAAACCATCACCTAAAGTGGTTGTCAATATAAAAAGGCGTGTTGTTATCTTACAACACGCCTTTTTTATGCCACCAAACTTATTTAATATAGGACTTACGCAAAAACACGACATTAATCCAAATGCTGTTTAAAGCCACGCTGTTTGTCACGCTCCCAATCACGGTCTTTTAAGGTTTTGCGTTTATCATGCAACTTTTTACCCTCAGCCAAAGCAATCTGGCATTTCACCATCGACTTTTTCCAATAGCAAGATAAAGGCACGCAAGCAAAGCCTTTTTGATTGACTGCCCCAAAGAGCTTATCAATCTCACGACGGTTTAACAGCAGTTTACGGGTGCGGATATTGTCTGGATTGACATGGGTAGAGCTTGATAACAACGGCTGAATATGTGCGCCAAATAAAAACGCCTCACCATTACGAAAGACGACATAGGCTTCGGTAATACTCATTTTACCTGCACGAATGGCTTTCACTTCCCAGCCCTCAAGCACTAATCCTGCCTCAAAGGTCTCTTGAATAAAGTATTCATGTCGTGCCTTTTTATTAGCACAAATCTGATTGTCAGGTTTTTTTGCTTTTTTTGCCATAATATGGTGTCTCCTAGTCCTCAATGTTTTGAGTCGAACTAACTATTATAAGCAAATAGCTACAAATTAACTATAGGACTTATGCAAAACAACCGTGCTGACTTTTATCTTTATAGTTTAGGACTTACACAGTTTCATAGATTATTAGCGTCTGGTAATTATTTACTCGCTGGCTGTACGTAGTTGCAGAGGCTTCGTAAATAATTCCCAGCCGCTTGATTAAGACAAATATCGTACTTTTGCGTCAGTCCTATAGTTAAAGACATATATGACCCCTCCCATACCCTCCCCTTGAACTAAGGAGGAAGTAAGGAAATTTCTTAAAAGCCAGTTCCTCCTTGTTGTTAATAGGGAGGAAGGGGGTTGAGATTGATGTATAAAAAAAGACAGCATAAGCCGTCTTTTTTTATTAAATTGCTGCTATTCATTTTGGATAATTGCTTATCAAACAGGCTTAAGGCAACAAACCTGCTTGGATAAGATTGGTCATCACCCCAGTACTGCGAGTATTGGTATTATGCCAATATATCCGAGTCGCTCCCTTCTCATCTTTCTTACTATAAAGCACATAAGGGGTATTAGCAACCCACTGCAAACCGCCAACTGCCTCACCCTTATCTATGAGTAAGCTGTGCGATAACTTGCCAGTTTTTAGATCATAAATCAAGATAGCAGAATACGCATACGAGTCACCTTTAGCATCTACGCCCCTACCAAATACACCCTTAGATAAAATGGCAATTTTTTGGCTGTCTGCTGACCATGCGATACTCTGTGCCTCATAGTCTAAATTATTCTCTAAAACGACTCTTTTTAACTGTTTACCATTTTTATCTGTGATAAATAGAGTTTCTCCATCATTATCGTATTTTAAATAGGCGATTTTGCCATCATTGGCTATTTTTGCAACAGAGCCATCAATTCCTTCTTTAATAGTGGCAGTTAAGTCATGATTATAAATATCAATACGTGAGATAACTGTTCCATCAACCAATTGATCAAACGCACCACCTTTATTAAACACAAAATAGGAAACCACGCTACGATCTTGGGTAGCATTACTATCAAAATTTGACAGCTCATAGTTAATACTATATTTATTTAAACTACTACCAGCTTGATAGTAGCCAGGTATTCCTGTATAGCTTTTTTTCAAAATACCCGCATTCATACCCTGTTTAGGGAAGTAAAACAACCGTCTGCTAATTGCCGTTATTTCATTATTTTTAGCAATACTGGGGGTTAGATAGCCATCAATTCCCATAAAACCATCAGCATACTCATATACCTTTTGATCATCATCAAAGGTTGCATTTGTCAGTCGTAGTTTATGGTCTTTTAGTGCCTGCCCGCCTGCACTGACTGTTGATATCTGAGCACCACCTTTAGCATCAAAGTTTTTAAAGGTAATGCGTTGATTATTGTTGCGCAAGTCACTTGGCATGGCTATCATGTTATTGACACTGATATCACCGTTATAAATGTTCAGCTCATCAATATAGTAGGTATGATTTCCTGCATCATGATCAGATTGGTAGATATAAAAATAAACATTATCCAGACTACCCAATTCCTTTTGCAACTCATCATGATCAAACACATACTTAACCTGCGTCCAATCCTTATAGTCTGCGGTCAGAAATTTATAAGCTGTTTCAGGGTATGCACCATTGCCATTGGCAAAGCCAATTTGAGTGGTTTCAAACGCACCTTCATTGCCTGTACTTTTGACAAAGAAGCTGACCGTATAGCTCTTAGCATTTTTATTAAGTTTAACTGGACGCTGAATTTTACTGTCATAAGAACTTTCTGAGCAGGATTTTGAATGACTAATAGCAAGTGCCTGTTTACCTTTGTACTTGCTAGACTGGGTAAACTTAATATCACCACATGACTCCCAGCCCACCTTTTGCTCAAAATCACCATTAGTAATTAAATTTTGTGGTGTGGTCGTTGCGACAACCAGTTTGGCGTCATAAACGGCTTGCTTTGGTTTGGGGTCGTTTGGCTTAGGATCATTTGGCTTAGTATCATTTGGCTTAGTATCATTTGGCTTAGTATCATTTGGCTTAGTATCATTTGGCTTAGTATCATTTGGCTTAGGATCATTTGGCTTAGGATCATTTGGCTTAGGATCATTTGGTTTAGGATCGTTTGGTTTAGGATCGTTTGGCTTAGGATCATTTGGCTTAGGATCATTTGGCTTAGGATTGTTTGGTTTAGGGTCGTTTGGTTTGGGATTGCTCGGTTTTGGATCTATGGTACTGCTACTGCCACCAGAATCGCTACCATTGCTACCACCACAAGCAGTCAATATGGCAATGCTAAACGCAATGACACTCATTTTTAAGGGGTTTACAGGTAGACGATTGCTTAAATACGTATGCTGACGATAAGACTGTTTAATTTTCATTTAGGTCACCATTTTTATGTCTTCCACTGAGTAAATTTATTACTTTTCCCTTTATATTCAGGTACTTAATAAACAATAGCATAATGAAAAAAATTCAATAAAAGATGAATTTTTTATGAACATTCGTTGACAAATATATGACATAAATTTTTAATAAAAATCTTTGCTACTGCCAAGAAAATAAAGCTTTCAATAAGCAGCCATATAGATAAATACACTCATGTTTATGAATCAACAGATAACGATGAACAGTTTAATAATTGCTGAAAATTTGCTAGGATAGGCATTCTAAAATTACTGGTTTCTCGCTCATGTCTGCCAACCCTCATGCCCCAAATCTTCATACCAGAATCGTTTACCCCGGTACATTTGACCCGATTACCAATGGTCATATCGACTTGGTACACCGTGCCGTCAAGCTGTTTGATGAAGTGGTGATTGCCGTCGCACTGGGGCATCATAAAAAGCCAATGTTTGATTTTGAAGAACGTGTCAAACTGGTAAAAACAGTATTTGAGCATCTGCCCCAAGTATCTGTGGTTGGTTTTGAAGGCTTATTGGTTGAGTTTATGCGTGAGCAAAACGCCACGGCAGTCTTACGCGGATTGCGTGCGATGTCTGATTTTGAATATGAGTTTCAGCTTGCCAATATGAACCGTGAGCTCGATGATAAGTTTGAAGCGGTATTTTTAACCCCCTCGCAAGACTACTCTTTTATCTCATCGACCATGATTCGTGAGGTAGCCAAGTTAGGTGGTAATGTCTCCAAGTTTGTTCCTGACTGTGTGTTAGCCGAATTTGCCAAAAAACGGGCAAATAACTGGCAATAAGCCTGTGGGAGAAAATTATGGCACTATTCATCACTGATGAATGTATCAACTGTGACGTTTGTGAACCTGTGTGCCCAAACGATGCCATCTCAGAAGGTGATGATATTTATGTCATCAATCCTGACCTGTGTACCGAATGTGTGGGGCATTTTGATGAGCCGCAATGTGTCGAGATTTGCCCCATTGACTGTATCCCCAAAGACCCCAATCACGAAGAGAGTCAAAGCGACTTAATGGCAAAATTTAAGCAAATCACCAATCAATAAGCCAATTACGCCTCTTTGACTCAGCTCACTTTATTACCTGCTTAATAACATGATAAGGAAATGACGATGAAAATAGCAAAACTTACCTCTCTATTATTTGCTAGCACACTTGTGGCTGCCACTACTTTATCAGGTTGCCAAAGTCTTCAAGGACAAATGAAAACAGGCAACCCTTTTAACCAACCTCAGCTAAAATCAACCATTCAAAGCGTTGATGGCAATCATAGTAACATTGGTGAAATGTATCTACGCCAAGTTGATAATGGGGTGCAAGTCTATGGTCAAATCAATGGACTACAACCAAATGCAACTTATGCGTTGCACATTCATGAAACAGGCAGTTGTAATAATGCTGGAAAAACAGCGGGGGGGCATTTTAACCCCAACAACACCGCTCATGGTAACCCTGACGACATAAATAGTCATGCAGGTGACTTACCCAATATCACTGCCGATGCCAATGGTGTCGCTACCATGAACTATGTTAAACAAGGCATTAGTGTGGATATGGGTGCAGATAATAGTGTCTATCGTCGTGCTTTTATCTTACATGCGGGTGCTGATGATTATCAAACTCAGCCCTCTGGTGATTCTGGCGAACGTATCGCCTGTGGGGTGATTGAAAAAAACTAACCAATGCTATCTTATCTCCATTTAGGCTATAGATATAGTCAACGAACTTTATAACTTCGCTGACTATATATAGCCTAAAACCCTAATCAAGCACCACAAAAAATCCCCGACTGTTGTCAAAACAGTGGGGGATTTTTAATTGTGTCTACTTGCAAAAATTAAGAACCTGTATTCATAATCCAAAATTAGGGGAGTTTTAAACTAAAATTGCGTAATACAAGGCAAATTTTGGGGCGAATAGTCACTCTATTTAACCCAAAATTTAACGCCGTAGTACGTCTATTTTAGGCAAAAAGCTACCATTATGGGTTGTGAATACAGGTTCTAATTAGTAAAACCTACTAACACGATAGAATGTAGAACGAAAACTTTATCTGTTAACGCATACGCTAACAGTCTAAGCTTCCTCTACCCACTCACCTTTACGCCAATACAGTCCCCAACGGGTTGCTTTGCCTGTTTTTTGATTTTCTGAACCAATATACTGCTCTTTTTGCTTACGTGACCAGCGCAGTATCGTCGGATTACCATCTGGATCTTCATCAGGGGCTTTAAATAAATACTGAAATTTGGCTTCCATTTGATCTTGAATGGGACGCAGCTCCGCCAGTTTGGGTGCACGCGTTTCACGTACTTTGGGGAATTTAGACGCTGCTAAGAACATGCCTGCTGCCCCTTCACGCAAGATAAAGTGATCATCGTGTTTGCTAGATTTTAGCTCAGGCATGTCGATGGGATCCATACGTGGTGGTGCAGGCTCACCATTTTTAAGTACTTTACGTGTATTATCACATTTTTCACAAGCAAAATAAGGACCAAAACGTCCTGTTTTTAGAGCCATCTGCCCATCACATTTATTACAATCAATGGTAGGGGCGTCTGAGCCAGGGACTTCAAACTTGCCCTCTTCTAACACATAGCCATCACAGTCTGGGTTATTACCACACACATGCAGCTTAAGACCACCATCAACGATATAGCCGTCCATCGCTGTGCTACATTTTGGACAGCGTTTTTTCTCCATCAAGTCTTTAACTTCTGCCACTTCATCATTTTCACCTTCATCAAGATTGGCAAAAGCTTCGACTGGCATCAGATTTTTTGTGCCCTTACAACGCTCTTTTGGTGGCAGGTTATAACCTGTACAGCCTAAGAAAACACCTGTAGAGCCATTGCGTAGCTGCATGGGACGATCACATAAATCACAATGCACATCAGGCACATCAGTCGGATCATTGGGGCGCATGCCTTGTTTATCTTTGGCATGATCCAGCTTGACTTTAAAATCACCATAGAAGTTATCCAGCACATACCTCCAGTCTTGCTGACCTTGTGCCACTTCATCAAGCTTATCTTCAAGCCCTGCGGTAAACGCATAGTCCATCAAATCTGGGAAACTTTCTGTCAAACGGTCAGTGACAATATCACCCATTTTTTCAGCAAATAAGCGTTTATTCTCTAATTTCACATAACCACGATCTTGAATGGTTGAGATAATCGCTGCATAGGTTGAAGGTCGTCCAATACCTTTTTTCTCAAGCTCTTTGACCAAGCTGGCTTCAGTATAACGCGCAGGTGGCTTAGTAAAATGCTGACTGGGATCAAGCTTGATAAGGTTTAAATGATCGCCTTGTTTGACCTCAGGCAGCAACGTATCATCGGTTTTTGCTGGTGGCAACACTTTGGTATAACCATCAAAGGTCATGGTACGCCCACGTGCTTTTAGCTCAACATCACTGGCGTCAACAATCAATGTCACCGACAGATATTTGGCAGGGGGCATCTGACACGCCACAAATTGACGCCAGATAAGCTCATACAAACGTATGGCATCACGCTCTACCCCTTTGAGCTGAGTTGCTTTCATTTTGGTATTGGTTGGACGTATCGCTTCGTGTGCCTCTTGAGCATTTTGCTTACTACCATAAACATTAGGCTTTTCGGGCAGATATTTATTACCAAAGTTACTGTCAATATAGTCACGCACACTCGCCAGCGCATCGGCAGACAAGAAAGTCGAATCGGTACGCATATAAGTGATATGCCCTGCTTCATATAACTTTTGTGCCAATATCATGGTTTTTTTCACCGAAAAACCTAAGCGTGTACTGGCAGCTTGTTGCAAGGTTGAGGTAATAAAAGGCGCACTTGGACGAGATTGGGTCGGTTTTTCTTCACGAGTCTTAACCACAAAGTCTGCTGACTTTAACACGTCTAATACTGCATCGGTCTGCTGTTTATTACTCAGCTTTAAAGTCTTTCCTGCTTGTTTAAGTGCTTCTAAGCGAATCGGTGTTGACGCATCTGATTTAACGGTCGTGTCTGCATGTATCTGCCAATATTCTTCGGGGATAAAGGCTCTAATTTCTTTTTCACGTTCCACCACAAGGCGGGTGGCGACAGACTGTACTCGACCTGCGGATAAGCCACGGGCGATTTTCTGCCATAGCAGTGGCGACACCATAAAACCAACCACACGATCCAAAAACCGCCGTGCTTGCTGTGCATTTACCCGATCGATATCAAGCTTAGCAGGCTGTTTAAAGGCACTTTGAATGGCAGATTTGGTAATCTCATTAAATACCACACGCTGATATTTACTATCATCACCACCAATGACTTCACGTAGATGCCAAGCGATTGCCTCTCCCTCTCTATCCAAATCGGTCGCCAGATAGATTTTATCAGCATCTTTTGCCAGCGATTTTAGCTCTTTGATGACCTTGGTTTTGTTCGGCAGGACTTCATACACCGCTGCCCAGTCATGCTCAGGGTCTACGCCCATGCGCCGTACCAAGGCTTGCTGTGCTTTTTGCTCTTTACTCAATGCTGCATCAGCTTTGGTCGTTTTTTTAGCTTTACCTGCACCGCTAACAGGCAAATCACGCACATGACCAATACTAGAGCGGACAATAAAATCATCGCCGAGATATTTATTGATGGTCTTTGCTTTGGCTGGTGATTCCACAATGACCAATGACTTACCTTTTGCAGTCGCTTGGGTCGTTTTGGATTTAGTAGCTGTATTGCGAGTGGTTTTTGCCATATAAGATGACACCCTAATAGATAAAAAATTAAAATCAAATAAAAACTATTGTGACGTTTTACATAAAATAAAATCAATATAAATAAAACCAGCAAATAAGATATGAGCTGGTTATTTGAGTATACAAGTGTATCAAAACAAGTTAAATTAAGGTAACACAAATGACTAATAATAAAAACAATTTAAAAAATTCACTTATTAGCTCGGTTGACTGTTGTCTTAACTTGACTTAACTGTTAACTTTCACTGCTCTTAACTGAGCCGCTGCGCCCACTCATTAAGCTGGCGTTTTATTTGTAATAAATCAGGCTCAATATCCTCACTACGATAATTAGGATTACTATTGGGTTTGACATAAGCGCTGTCGTCCCAAAAGATCACCATACTATTTGCCTTGCTATAGACGGCCTTAACAAAAGGTTGTACCGACTCAGGTAAATCTAATGGCAATTTATCCAAGCTAAAATTGGCTGTCACTGTGTTATCTGTCGTATCTGGTCGCAATTGATTGTCCACCACCTGATAACGAGTTTCTGGTAGCTTAATATCAGATAAAATAATGGCATATTGCGCGATCATTCCTCGACCATATTCATTATCCTTGCCTCGTATCCAGCTAGGACAAGCAATCAGCTTGGGGTTGAGTTCCAGTCGCCGTGCTGTCATACGCAGCTTATCAAGCCGCTGTTCGACACCACTGGGTTTTAGTGCCATGATACTACCCAATACAAACAATACGATTGCAACTGCAATCCAACCACCTAACCCCATCATACCCTCACTCAATGTCACAATATATTTATTTTGATGAGCAGAGTAGATGATTTACTCATACCATGTCGAGTTATTTTTTTTCTTAGTAGATGGCTTCGCTGCATCATCTGATTTTTTAGTTTTCTCATTTGTGGCTACTGTTTGTAGCTGTGATAAGCTGGCAGGTATGCTAATGTCAGCAAGCTGTGCTTCATACTCTTGAGCCACCTTTGGCATCAAGGCGTCCATCACTGGCTGCCACTGTGCCTGCACATCACGGTAGCGTTTTTGGGTTTTATCAAATACTGCCAAACCTTGCTCTGCCATTTGTGGATATAAGCTACGCTCTGTAATCCAAGCTAACGGCTGCTGTCCAATATTGGTAAAAAAATTAGTCAGACCTTGATTGGTACTGCTACGTGCACGCACTCGATTTGCCAACAAATATATCTCAACTTTACCTTTACGAATGCGTTTCATATCTTGAATGGATTTTAAAAATTGCTTAGTGCTGTCGGCATCAAATACTGAAGGCAATACAGGAATAACAATGGCTTTGGCTTCACTGATCAGTGACTCGGCACGCTCGCCTGACAGCGATCCGGGCGCATCAATAATTAACCAATCCTTTTTGCCCAGTTTTTTTGCTGCTTTTTTTGGCAAATCCCCAATATCATCTTCTTGTCGCCAGTCTACTGCCAATATTGGAGCGGCTGTATCAGGACGCTGTTTTAACCATTTTAAACTGGACTTTTGTGGATCAGCATCTGCCAAAGCCACAACTTGTCCCTGATTTGCCAAAGCAGCAGCCAATGTCACTGCAACAGACGTTTTACCACAACCACCTTTTTGATTTGCAATCAGCACAGTATTCATAAATTTTTCCTAGCAACAGTTGAGAAAAACAGTTGAGAAAATAGTCAGGCTCATTCACCACCATGTCATCAGCAATCTATGACACCTTATAACGTATAATGTTGCTCATATCCTTGATTGACTCAACTGAGCAGCAAATAAGCATCATGATAAGCTAACTCAATCAGATTATGATGGTTTTATTTACAGGATTATTCATATCCAATCTTAGATATTAGTCAAGTCAAAGCCCATGACCCGCATCACTGCAACAGAGGTTCTCTGCTTTTGCCATAACGGATTATAAATAACCACAAACTAGAATAACAAAAAAAACAGACGATAGATATGTCTAGACTAGGAAAATATCCCTAAAAATTAAAGGGATTTATTTTAATCAGTAAAAATAATACCATTTTCACTCATAAACCAATCGAAGAAAATGAGGACAAGTATTACAAATCATGGGCTAAGCGAGTTTGCCATCACTTTAAGTTAGATAGGTTATGTTAGAGAAGTGCTATGGTTGATTCAAGATAATACCTCGCTCTCAACTTATTTTACTAAATTGATATATGACCCCTCCCAAATACTCCCCTTGCAGTAAGGGGAGGACTTAAAAACCACTACACTCCCCCTTAAAAAGGGGGGAGGCTAGGAGGGGGTTGAAGTTGAGAGTGAGGTAGATAATACGATGACAATAAAGCCAGTTGCAGGTGTCTATTTTGTAGTGCAAATAAGGGTAACCTCATTGCTGTTTAGTCGCTCTTTGACACTATGCACAAAGCTTAATCAACAAAGCTTAATTAACAGAGTTTAATCAACAAAGCTTACCTGCCAGTTGGTCATGCCAACGTCGATACTCAGGCATGGCAGTCTTGACCGCCTTCCAAAACTCAGGGCTGTGATTGGGGTGATGCAAGTGACATAGCTCATGCACAATCACATATTCGCTGCATTCAATAGGATAGGCAGGTAGATACGCTGACAGCCAAATACGTTTGGCTTGAGTATTACAACTCCCCCAACGAGTACGCATTTTTTTGATACGGGTTTCATTGGCAGTTGCACCAACAATGGGCTGCCATTTTGCAAATAATGCTGGCATGACCTGTGCTAATGCTTGCCGATAATACTCAATCTTTTGTGCCTCGCTCATTGCTTGACTTTGGCTTATTGACTGCGGCTCACCCCATAATAAAAAAGCACCATCTTGCTGTTGCTGGCTTTGTGCCTGCTGAGTGATCAGCCGCTCATGTTGACTGATGACCCACGGCAGCCGTTGTTGTAGCGCATGCGCAATGTGTTTATCCGTGGTAAATAAAGGCGCTGACATACTAAGCAGCATCGGCTTGAGGCGAAAGTTAAAATTTTTCACCCGTTTGCGAGTAACGCAAAGCTTGATACCTGCTTGCGCCAACTGCTGCTGCATAGCATCTAATGAAGGTGTGGGAGAGGCATTAAAAAAAGTAGTCAATATACTGCTCAATCAAAACAAACCACGTTTGGCAATGGTTAGCAATTATGCTCGATATTTACTGTTAATGCGGTGACAGCAGCATAAAATAGTGCAGGATATGCTACCGCTTGTAAGTGATTATCAAATGCCAACGCATGGCGTACTTGAGTCACATGTAGCGGCTTGACAGCGTTATTTGCTTGCTCTTGTTTATCACTAGCCACTTTATTACTATTAGCCACTTTTCCACCATGTTCAATAAAATCGCTATTTACTGTAAACTGGGTCAAATTTCCTTGACCATCACTGACAATAAAGCCCTGCGTCTGCAATGTGTTAGTATCAGCCTGACATTGAGACTGATTATCCTGTGTCAAAGCTACTGCCACGCCAGCACAGTCAGGTAACTTAGCTGATTGAATCATTTGTCCTGATTGTAAATCATACACTGCTGCACAACCACCAATAGGACTACTGGCACATAATAAATTCGTTTTGGCATTGATTGCAACACTGGCAATATAGTGATGAAACTGCTGCCATTGACCTTGTGGCATCGACAAAGCAGTAAACGCCTCTTCACCACGGCGATGCGTCAAAACCAGTGGCACATTAAGATGCCGCTCTCCTTGAAACTGAATACCTATCGCCACCAAACCATCAGGGTGCAGGGATAAATGGCGCACACTCATTTGATTATGCTCAGGATATATTTGCTCAAGTAAGCGACCATCATGGCGATTTAAATATACCAAAGAAGGCTGCATACTATCCAAGTTAAGCTCTTCTCGAGAGGCTTTTTCGGTCTTGATACCACCATTGGCGATGACTAAGGTTTCACCATCGGGATGCGCTAACAACTCATGTGGTCCAATACCATGGGTGGCAAACTCAGCAATCTTTTTATATTGCTGATTAACTGCATACACACCAATCTTACCCGTCAGACTGACCGTATCATTTTCGGTCACATATAAAGTTTGTCCATCAAGACTAAAGCAAGCATGTCCATAAAAATGCCGCTGACAGGCAGCTTTGATGCGATAAATGACCTCACCTGTTGCCACTGCCAATACCCAAAAGTGCTCACTAGGTCGCCGTCCCATCACCACCACATGCTGATGAGTATCTACTGCCAATTTAGTCGCTGTTGTTGCTGTGTTTATTGTTGTGGTTGCTTTATGTATGCCAACTGGCTGTACCACAATATCATGCACCCGCTCTGGCATCGGAGTCTGCCACAAGATATCTTTGGCTGCATTATCAGCAATACCGACAACCGCAAACTCACCCTTGCTTAGATCTCCTACCCCACTTACCCATGCCACTGTTTCGGCTTTAGTATGATGAATAGCATTGTTTGTAGCAATATCTACGGTGCTTGCTTGCGCTGTTTGTTTGCTTTGTCTATTACTTTGAGAATCGCTATCTTGGCAGTTTGAGCTATGTTGACAACTTTGATGAGGTTTTGAATTGGTATTGCTATCTGCTGCTTGCCATGCAGCAAGCCATGTTTGCTGTGCACTATTGATGGCTTGTGTATTAGCATGGTGTAAGCGTTGTAGCTGCGCTTTTACCCCAACCACATAATCTTGTAACTGTGCTTGAGCATGATGACGCTTACGATACTGATGATGTATCGTCACCAAAGCACCCGTACCCAAGCTTGCCAAGCCCAGTGTTTTTATGGTCATAGCAAGTATTGGGGTAGAGTGTTTAACATTATGATGACTTTCATCTTGATGATACGACAACTTAACCTACTCCAAACCAATCATTGAGAACAGTATGACTTAATTTAACCAACATTTGATTAATCACCATCCGTACTATTAAAGCCAACTTGTATACCCAAGGTAGGTATCAGTTGACGTTTGATTAATTGGGTAATCTTAGTGAGATCATCATAAAGCTGCTGCTGCGTTGCTTTATCAGCATCTGCGATATTCTCAGGCATTTGTGCCAGTAAAGTGGTGGTTTTAGACAGCTCAGTTGATAACTCTTCTCCCACAGGATTATTCTGCTCCTGCTGCGCTAACATGGCAGTTAATACAGGGTCGGTCAATGCTGTATTTAAAGCAGCTACCTTCGCCGTCATAATGGCTCGGCTTTGTCCCGCTGCCGCAGCAGGTAAATGACCTTTTTTAGAGCCTGTTAGCCCAAGTGGTTTATCCAAAGCAGTTGATTTAGTGGTCTCAACCAAAGACAATAATGAGTTTATCCAGCGGTTAAGCCCTGCTTTAGTATCCGCATCACTGCCTGCATTTAATAGCTGAGTGCCATTATCACGCCAGTTATCTTCAATGGCTTTTAGGCGTGTCGTCAAGGCAGCACTGGCACCAATAATGTAGTTACACTGTGCTGCATCCAATGTATCATTGGCATACAATACCTCCTCAAGCCCTGGGATACCCTGCACAATCGCACTTTCATGTAACAGCGCATCTTCTTGTAGCTTAGGATTGGCAGCAATTAAATCAATCACACCTTGATGTACCAAACCACGCTCATCAGGATAATAGTTAATGTATAAATCGGTCATGCTATCTGTTGCAGGACCAAAATTAATCATTTCTGCCGTTGCCCATGCCTGTGCTAATAGTAGCCACTGCTCACGCAGCTGTTGTAATTTGTCACCTTGTAGTGGTGCTTGTTGACATTGCTCAGTTGCAATTTTATGTAAAGCTTGGCTTTGTTTGGTCGCTTGCGCATAGGCAGGTATGATTTGTTGATCCACCACATGTTGTAGATAGCTTTGTAGCGCTTCTGGTTGTAGTGTAACCGCTTCAGGTCTAGTAGCACTTGCATCTTGAGCCGTGGTTGTTTCAATGACAGCGTTTTCTACACTTGTAGTTGTATCACCTTCTTGACTTGATGTAGATGTCTCTTCATTGGTTTGTGTATCATTGGTTTTTGCACAGCTAATCAAAAAACCTGCACTTAAGGCAGATAATACCATGGCTGCTAATTGATGTTTTTTCATAATTATCTCTACTTATTGTCTTAGTTTGGTGGTGTTCTAAAAAGTATGCTACCCCCTCCCTGAGAGGCGTTAAAAAATTGCACTGCAATTTTAGCCTCGCAAGGGAATTTCTTTAAATAGAAATTCCTACAAGGAGGGGGCTAGGGGGAGGGCTGAAACTATGGTAATTCATTAAAAATAACCACAGCATACTTTTGAAACACTACCCTTAATTTAATAGCCATCATAAATATGATAGTTAATGATATTGTTCATTGATATATTGTTCATTAATCCCCTACAGTACGCTTTACCTCACTAAATTACCACCATATACTGATAACAATTTGCTTGTAAAACAAGTAATTTTACTGATTATACTATAGTCAATCTAATATAATTTCACCACAAGGCAACCGAGTGAAGATAGTACACGTAGTCCATCTAGCGAGGTTAACACTGTGGTGGATTTATAGTAGGCAGACTATACTTATAATTCGCTTAAACTGCTCAGCACTATAATGAATCCAAAAATGCTGTCAACTCAGCTCGACCTTGTTTATCAAGCTGTAAAACCTTTTGCTTTGCTTCCTCAGCTTCACCACCATGCCAAAGTACCGCTTCCATTGGGCTTCTGGCACGACCATCATGCAAGAAGGTTGCTTGTGAATCAACCGTTTGCGCCAAGCCAATACCCCACAGTGCTGGTGTGCGCCATTCATACGATGTCGCCAAAAACTCAACTTGCGCATCTTTTGCTGGCAACTTACCAGCAATGGTACGATCAGCCAAATCATCACCCATATCATGCAACAACATATCAGTATAAGGATAAATAATCTGTCCATGCTGCTCAATGCGATCATCATCAGTCTTAGCTAGCTGATAGCGAGGTGTATGGCAAGCAATACAACCCATATCATAAAACCGCTTCTTACCTGCCAACACCATTTTATCATTGGCATTGCGACGATTAGGTACAGCTAAGTTGCGTGTATAAAATTCCACAAATTTTGCCACTTCATCACTGACTTCAACTGGTGGCTTACCATCACCTTGATCCTCAGCACCTGTTGGTGCAGCCAGACAAGCTTTTTGTAATTTTGTACATGACTCAATAGGACGAACTCGTGAGGTCAATCCCATATCTTCATTAAACGCACTTTGATTTTGAGTAAGTAACCGTGTTTGTCCTGCTTTCCAACCAAAGCGTCCTACCATCAACTCACCTGTTACTGGATCAGTAACCCAGTTATACTTGCCACTAATACCATCTTTGTCACTATCATCACTATCTGCTTGTGCTTTGATATCCTTTGCCGAAATTTGCTCAAGTAACCCAAGACCAATCATCGGTAGAGCCACCCGAGGGGATATCATCAAATCATCATCAAATTTACCATAACCTGGCTGCGTTAAGTTAAATGTTGGTTTACGCAACGTCTCCACATGCCCATCTGCAAAGGTGACTGGTTCATCTGCCCATGACACCTCAATTTTTGCTTCAGCAGGCACACCTTGAATACCCCGATCTTGTAACTGCCCACCATAAGCGGGGTGTGGAATCTTCTCAATTTTAGAAGCTTGTAGCTGTTGTTTTTGTTCTTCTGTTGTTGCAGGTAGTGCCAAACGTATCAATAAACTATCGGCATCATCATTGGCATGCATCGGTGCATGTCCACGTCCATCTTTGATATGACAGGATTGACATGCTGCGACATTAAATAATGCACCCAAGCCATCACGACTGTCGGTGCTAGAAGGTGCAACCACCCAAGGCTGCTTAAAAAAAGCATTACCAATAAAAAAATTACCTTTTCGAGAAGCACTAATGTTTGAAGACGGTTTAGAATAACTCTCTGACGAGGTAATATTAATACCTGTATCACCACCTTGCTTCACTTCACGTGGATCAAACGTAGCCAGTTTTTGTAGTGACGTACCCGATAGCTCCTCTATCATCTGTGTCCGCTTATCCTTAGGCTCACTACTTGGCGGCTGCATTTGTTCATTGTCACTACTGGTAGCTTGAGCTTGCTCTGTAGATTGTGTTTCTTGCTTTTCATCATCCATCGGCTGACAGCCACTTAGCACATTACTTGCTAGCACACCCATCATGCCTACCATTAAGCCTTGTTTTATGCACTGTGGTAGATATCGATGTTGATGAGATAATTGCTTATAAGACGATACATGCCTAGCAAATAAAAGATAAACTGGGGAATATCTTGACATATCATTACCTACTGTTTTACAGCTTTTCTCAAACACTGCTTTAAAAAAATTCTGCTGACTGCTTTACAATCAATCCATAGCAATCACAACAAAAAAACACACTATTCAAATTGTGGAATAGTGTGTTTATTGTACTACTAACCTTGTCAGTTATAAACGATTCTTATTCAGAATCAACTGATTAGTTTTATTGATGGTAACATCATGTCCAAATAGCCAACAAAATTAGCTGTTTGAATTATTTGAAAACTGTGAACCAGTATCTGCATCTAGGTTATCAATACCAATAGAGCTTGCTGCTTTTTCAATTGAAGCAGTTAACTCTTGTAGATTGGTGATGGCAGACTCAACCCAACCGCGGCGAGTATTCTGCTCCTCTGCACTCACTCCTTGCTTAGAAGCTTGACCAACAGTGGCAATCATCTGATCAACTTTAACGCCTTGGTTTTCACCTTGATCAACAATTACATCAAATGACTCTTGTACTTTGCCAAACTCATTGTTTAGGTCATCAGCTTCACCTTGATGCCCTTTATCAACAAGATATTGCTGTACTCCATATCCACCAACAGTATCACCAGCGACTGTTTTGTACTGACCATGGAATACATTATCAATACCACGAGCATTGTTTGCATAGCTTAAGTGAGTTAAATCACTGAAACACTCATGCTCGTCTTCGGTAGAACCCGTCACAAATGCCACCTGCATACGCTCAGAAGCAAGCTCACCTAATGCTAAGCTACCCATTTGATACATCACTTGACGTATGGCATTACTATCAGCACGTGCCATCAAATCACTACGTAGCGTATTTGGTGTGTCTGGCTGCCACTGGGCAACCATATCTGACAAATCATTTACTAACAACTGTGCAGCTGCTTTGAGGTACTCTCCACGTTTAATACAAATCGCAGCTGAGTCATTAACCACATCCCCACTGGTACATTTGCCTTCTTCAGTATCGTAGTCACTAACAGGACGATTACCAGCACCTTCACCAACTCCATTAGTATCCTGACCCCATAGTAAAAACTCAATGGCGTGATAACCAGTCGTTACATTCGCTTCACTACCACCAATTTCATTCATTTCAGCCAATAATTCAGGGCTAATTTTGCTGGTATCTTGTTTGATGCTACCAACGGTAATTTCATTACTGTTGATGATGTTATCTTTTGCATCATACTCACCTTCATAACTATCAGAGACATAATCAATCAATGCTTCGTCTAATGGCCAAGCATTGACTTGTCCTTCCCAACCATCAACACTTTCAATGGCACGTTTATCATCGGCAGTGACAAAACCTTCATCAAAACGGAACACTTCTGTTTGTGAATATGGTTGGCGAGCTTCTTTATAAGCTGCTTTTGCTGCATCTAAATTTGCCTGAGTGGGTGTTGCTACAAAAGTATCAATTGCTGCTTGTAATTTTTTTGCCCCGTCTAGTGAATCCTGATAAGCAGCTTGTGCCATATTGGCATAGCTGGTTAGCAGTTTTTGCTCATCATTTAGATTAGCATCATCAACGACAACAACTTCTGTTTGCTCTGTCGCATCTGCATCAGTGGGTGCTGCTGCATCTTCAGCTGGTTTTTGACAACCCGATAAAAAAAGCAATCCAGAGATTGCAATAGATAATGAGGTATAGAAAAATGGACGTGATTGAGAACGCATGGATGTATCCTTTAATAAGAAACAAGCAAAGACAAAAAGAAGAGATTACTAAAAAAAGTTATCGTATGTGAATATGTTTATGCTTGCAGTCATTCACATACAAAAAAAAGTCTCTACAAATGTCTTACTAATATGGTGTTTATGAAACAAATGGCATATATGTAGGCAATTATACAGTATGTGTTTAATTGTATGGATATATGTTAATTCGTTATTATAAAGTTATTGATAATTATTATCAAATCTAATTTTTATTTAGTTTATAAATTATTTTTAATGAAAAAAATAAGCCAGTTTAAACTGGCTTATTTTTCATATAATCTAAGTACTTATCTAATTCAATTTTTAGTAGCAGCTATGGCTAAAGTAAAAATAGAATGAATTAGTTCACACTTTGTGGCGCATTGATTTTAATTTCAACACGACGATTTTTAGCACGGCCTGCTTCGGTATCGTTATTAGCAATAGGGCGAGTTTCACCAAAGCCATAAGTCATGATACGATTGCTGTCTACACCTCGACTGACCAGATAACTTTTCACCGATTCTGCACGTCTTTGTGATAAATCTTGGTTATAGCTTGCATTACCCACATTGTCTGTAAAGCCCATAACTATGACTGTATTCTTATTGTATTCCACCATAGTCGCAGCAAGCTTATTCAACGTATTAAAAAAGCTTGGATTGATGGCAGTGCTGTTGGTAGCAAAAGTAATATTACCTGGCATGACCAAATCAATATTACCCTGCTGATCTCGCTTGACTTCGACATTTGTACCAGCCATTTGTTGCTGTAGCTGCTTCTCTTGACGATCCATATACAAACCAACTGCCCCACCTAATGCGGCACCAATAGCAGCATCTCGTCCTGTATGATCACCACCAGTTGCCTTAGAGATGGCAGCGCCACCTGCAGCACCAGCAAGCGCACCTATCGCTGTTTTATTAATACGTTGTTGTCCTGTTGCAGGATCGGTTGTACACCCTGCTAGTGCTAAACCTGAAGCTAACGTTGCAATCATTAATTGGTTTTTCATGATATATGTCCTTAGTAATGTATTTATAATTAAAGATCAGATAGTGGCTGTCTTTAGATACTGCCTCAAAAAAACACATACAACTTAACAAGTAGCTGTATATTTTGGTTATCCATCAGTGATTATATTTATATATTGTGTTAAGTATAAAAAATAAAAATCACTAATAAAACAACTACATCGTGCACTTATTTAGCAGACCAAATAACTCATATCTTACATACTTATATGATATGGTATTGTGTACTATCACACATCAACCTGCATGGTACTTACTTACAATAAGTATGACAATTCTAGTTTGCCAATATGTAATATTTTGTCAATACTTGTATGTAGTTTTTTGTACAGAATAAATTATGAGTTAGACAAAAGACATATAAGCAATTTTGATTAAAAACAAAAAACATATCTTTGATGATTATAGAGAGCAATCTTAAAATTGATAATATCATGTGAAATACCAAGCAACCAAACATTGAAAAGCCAGTCACATAAATAGCTTCTGCATTTGAATTTTATATTGATATGATATGGTTAACAATATAGTTAATACCCAGTACTCCATAGTCTTTAGTATTGATTCTATTTTTAACTTCTATATGATGCACCTTCTGCTGCATAACTTTTGAATGGAACATACTGATTTATGATAATCCAAAAAGAAAAACTAAAAAAACTCTACACCAAACTGCATCATATTTCACCAACCCTTGGTAAAACTGCCTCATTTATGACTGCCACTGGCGTCATTGCTGCCAATAGTTTTGGCGGTAGCCTACCGTTATGGACCATGGGTGGGGTCAAATTTATCACTGGTGCAAAGGTAGCAGATGACTCCATCATTAAAATTGCCAAACATTGGATCAATAGCAACAACAAAGTCATTGATATTGCACTGCCCAAACGTGATTGGCGTATCAATGTGCCTGATGATTTGGATGAAAATAAACAATATCTGCTGATTTGCAACCATCTATCTTGGGTAGATACCAGCATTGTGCAATATGTCAGCCAAGATAGATTGCCATTGACACGTTTTTTTACCAAATACGATCTTATTTATATTCCAATTGTTGGACAAGCATTTTACTTTCTAGACTTTCCCATGATGCGCCGACACAGCAAAGAAGCCATTGCTAAAAATCCAGCTTTAAAAGGACAAGATATTGCCGAAGCCAAACGTGCTTGTGAGTTATTAAAAAATAAACCCTTTACTCTACTCAATTATTTAGAGGGCACTCGCTTTACGGCAGAAAAACAAGCACTACAAAACTCACCTTATCAACACCTATTAAAACCTAGAGCAGGTGGTTTGTCTCTTGCTATTCGTACATTGGGTAAACAAATAGATGGTATCTTGGATATGACCATTGTCTATCCTGATGGTGCCCCTAACTATACTGATCTATGGAAAGGTGAGGTACAACGCTTAGGCGTAGATATCCGCCGTATACAAATGCCTGAGGATCTATATACTGCTATTGAGCAAGGTGGCTATGAACAAAATGAAGCCACCAAACAAGCCATGTTTGCTTGGCTGGATCATATCTGGCGTGAAAAGGATGATAGAATTAGCCAGATGTTAAGCGAATTTGCCTAACGCTTTACTCTCAAAAAACAAACCATGACTGCACCTGTACCGTAAATATTAACTTAGCAGCATCAAGCGGGCAGATCTAAACATATTTTATTGGCAGTAAGACACCCATCGACAAACAAACAGATCAGCGACCTACTCAGTCTGACCCATAGGATTTATTTATGACTGCCTCTTATAAAAATGATACCACTAATACACAAACAGCCATAAAACAGCCTACTTTTCATACCAGTTCGCCACCAAGCAAAGCCAAATTATTTTATGACATTGCCATGTTGTTTGCGATTGTTATTGACCTTATTATCATGGTCATTGACTTAGTATTGATGAGTGACTTTATTTTACATCTAACCCAGTGGTTACATTTTAGTCATCCTCTGCAATACTATATCGCAGTTATTCATCCCAAACTTCGCATTGCTGGTGGCATTTTTACTCTATTTTTAATTAGTGAGTTAATCATACGCTGGATAATAGCAGTAAGCAAAAAGCAATATTTACGCTGGTTTTTCTTCCCCTTTGTACATTGGTATGAAGTTTTGGGTTGTTTTCCACAGCTAAGAGCCTTAAGACTGCTGCGAGCCATTGTTATTGTTAGACGTATGCATCAACTTGGCTACCAAATCATCCCTGATAGTTGGATACAAAAAGGTAAGCTATATTATGATATAGTATTAGAAGAAATCGCTGATCGAGTCATTCTAACCGCAACAGGTCATCTTAGACAGCAGATGCACAGTGAAGCAGATAGTCACCAACTCTTAGGTAAAATTGTTAGTAAAAATCAAGACATCATTGCCCAAACCATGACTGATTTTATCAACCAAAACTTAGCCATCAATCAACACAACACCCAACAAATTAGCCAAACCGTGGCATATCAAGTCGGCGTCGCCATACAGCAAGCCATTACCAATACACCTGAGATTCATCGCTATACTCATATGATTCCTATTGCAGGTAGCCTCATTGAATCGCAAATACAGACCATCGCTCAACAAGTGGGTGAAAATGTGGTCACAGCCTTAACTGAACGCTTAACTCACCCACAAGTGGTTGAGAATATCACCGACACCATCACCAAGATTTTGACCAATACGGACGTTGATTTTACTCAATTAGAAGATTTAATTCTTTTATTGGCGGAAGAAGGTTTGACCGCATTTGAGCAACAAGTTAAAGTACAACAATGGAAGCTACATGAAGAATTTAGCCTATAGGGATACTTATGGCTACTTACAGTTGATTTAAAATTAATTAAATAACTTTATAGATTTAACTTTATAAGTATGGCTTAAAGTTAATTAATGGCTTGGACTCAAATAATAAGTGCAATTAACAATATTCACTCAACTAAAAACTCAAATGGCATAATCACTTTGATAATGATTAATCATAGTAACAGCAATATATTAAACATGACTTACAATACAAACAAAAATCAATATGAGTATGTGTTAAAAATAAAAAAATATACTGCTACTGCCGATAATCTAACTACATAACCCTATTGAACCACCATATATAAGCACTCTCTTTTATTGCTTATTTTTTAGAGGATAGCTTCCATGACCGCTGATCATTCAAATACGAATTCTGCCCTCACTTTATATGGCAAAATGCTCACTTTTTCACGTATAAAGCTAATCACTGATGATCTTAACGCCATTGATACTGCTTTAGCAGAGTTGCTAAGTAATAAAACCAGTCAAATTCCAATCGTCATAGACAGTGATATACCACAAGACTTATCTGCTGTAGTAGATTTACTTTGGTCATGGGGTTTACAACCCATCGGTGTCATACAAGGGGTGCTCGATCAACAAGCAAAACAGATGCGACTGGCTGTTTTTCCTACAGATGGTAAACGCATTGAACGTATCCGTCCCATCAAAAAAACAGAGTCAACGACAGTCGCCAAAAATAATCAGCCTAGTGAAGCATCTGATGCCAAGCAGCAGGAGGTCAGTTTGGTTTCTGATGAAATGACCACGCTGATCTATGATCAAATGCTGCGCTCTGGACAAAGCATCAACCATGTAGGCGGTGACCTAATCTTAACCAATTGTGTCAATAATGGCGCTGAAGTTATTACTGATAACAGCTTACATATCTATGGTCGAGCACAAGGAAGACTGGTAGCAGGTGCAACAGGGGATAAAAATGCCCGTATCTTCTGTCAACGCTTTAATCCCTCTTTAGTTTCTGTGGCAGGAACTTATTGTTTGGCTGATAATATTCCTGAAAATGTCATAGATAAAGCCGTACAAGTTAGTTTTAAAGAGGGAGAAGGGCTAATATTTACTGTCATGAATAATTCATGATCCATGACCATCTATTGTTATTAATTTAGTTTAAGTCTGGTTACTAAGGGATGTATTTAATATTTTTTTCAATGCTTAATTTTCATCATACTGTCACTTTTATTCTGAGTATGCTAATCTAGCGCAATTATTTTTTAACTTAATTTAAGTTCAATCAAAATACAAACATTAATGTACAAAAAGATACTGTCTTTAATTATGGGTGAAGTTTTTATTGGTAATATTGAGTGAGACAAAAGATATAACCAGTATCTAAACTAAATAAGCCACACTGCTAATATAAACATTCACTTAAGTTGTATTAATGGTTGTCATATTATTTATCAATATTTATTAAATTTACATAATACATGAATAGGAGTAGTCCATTGTGGCAAAAATCGTTGTAGTTACCTCTGGTAAAGGCGGCGTTGGTAAAACCACAACCAGTGCGTCTTTTGCCGCAGGTTTGGCTTTAAGAGGATACAAAACAGTCGTGATTGATTTTGATGTCGGGCTACGCAACCTTGATCTTATTATGGGCTGTGAAAATCGTATTGTTTATGATTTTGTTGACGTCTTATTAGGAAGTGCTCGCCTCAATCAAGCATTGGTTAAAGACAAACAGCTAGATAACTTATTTATTTTGCCAGCCAGTCAGACACGTGATAAAGATGCGCTGACGGATGAGGGAGTAGCAGAGATCATTGAGGAGCTATCTAAGCAGTTTGATTATATTATCTGTGATTCACCCGCAGGTATTGAGCGTGGTGCTCAACTAGCCATGTATCATGCCGATGAAGCCATCATTGTTACCAATCCCGAAATCTCTTCTGTGCGTGACTCTGACCGTATCATAGGCATACTACAAAGCCGGACCAAAAAAGTAAAAGAAGGCAATGGCTCTGTGCGTGAGCACTTGATTATTAATCGCTATAACGCTGAACGTGCAGCTGCCAAAGAGATGATGGATATTGATACCATCTCTAATGACATTCTAAAAGTCCCCCTACTTGGCGTGATTCCAGAAAGCCGTACTGTACTTGAAGCCTCCAACCAAGGAGAGCCTGTTATTCATTTTACTGACTCAGTTGCTGGACAATGCTTTGATGATATCGTTGCTCGCTTCCTTGGTGAAGAACGCCCTTTACGTCACATTGATGTGAAAAGAAAAGGCTTTTTACAACGCTGGTTTGGAGGTTAGACGATGTCTAGAAAAAAAGGATTTTGGAGTAATCTATTTTCTAGCTCCGAACAAGAATCTGGGAGTGCACATACGGCAACTGAACGCCTGAAAGTCATCGTTGCGAGCGAAAATCGCTTAAATAACCGCCTTACTGCTGATCGTATCGAAAAAATGAAACGAGAAATACTAGAGGTGGTCAATAAATATGTTAATGGTGTGCAAATTGATGATGTTAATATTCATCATCGCCATGAAGACAGCCTAGATGTGCTGGAGATGAACATTAACTTACCAGATCATCGTCGCTAAGTTCATATTATATTTTTAGTCTTAATTCTTTTAGACTTAGACCAATAAAGGTTGGTAAAAATTACCAACCTTTATTTATTATCACACAATAAAATACAGCTACTTCATACGATTTATTAAGTTATCTTTTTGTACAAATTGATGATACAAAGCTCCCGCAATATGTATCCCTGTAAATAATACTATTAGTGGCCAAATAATATCCACATGTATGTCATTAAAGAATCTTGCTGTACTGCGATTGGTCTCAACCAACGTTGGAATTTCAAATAAACCAAATATACTCACTCCATGTCCACCATACATAGACATTAACAATCCAGCAATAGGCATTGCTATCAATAATAAATATAGTGAAAAATGGGTAAAGTGTGCCATTCCTTTTTGCCAATTAGGCATAATAGCAGGCTTTGGATCTTTGCTAACAAAGCGATTACACAACCTTGCTAACATCCACAACAACAAGCTAACACCAAAAGCTTTATGCAAATTTATAAAGGTGTACCCTTCTCCATAATCACGAAAAAATATCATCAGCCAAGTGATGAATAACAATACCACACTTCCCCAATGAAAAATGCGGCTTGATATCGACCATTTATCTTTAGCCGTATTTATTGCTATAGAGGTATTATCTGTTGATGTTTGTTGAGAGCCTGATCGCTGGCTACGATTATCATTTACTGGCATCGGTATTCTCTCTTAATTATTGGATATTATGACACTCCTATCCGTAATGCCTTATTTTATCATGATAATTTGCTAGAATTAACCATCTAAATCAACTAACCTGTGTGCCAACTCTTCTAAATCAGGCACAATATATTCATCGTCTTCAATCTGTACTTTTTGGAAAATATAATCATTATTGACAATGCTATATTCATCTATATCTATAGCACTCAGATCTTTTACTTGTGAGATACCCACTTGCCGATGGGTCAACTCTCCTTGGGTTTGCAAAGCCAGTCTATAAATATCATTACTGCCTTCCAAAATAACCAACTTTGTTGGCGGCGTGTCTTTTTCTAACAAGTGATAAACAGCCACATCACAATCTTGCCATATATATGTCCATATTCGATCCGTATATTCCACAACCTCCAATATCAGATTGCTAGGTACGATCCAATCAGGTTGATCTTGTGCGGGAATGACAGTCACCTCAATCTGACCTTTATTTAAGGTCAATAAGCTGACTGCCTCAAAGGTATGTTTATTTATTTTTCCCATAATCTTATTAATCTCTCATCATTATATTGTGCAAATCAGATATCTTGTTGATTAACCTCTTCTCCTATCAAACTTTGTATTTTTTCAATCAACTCCGCCTCTTGATATGGTTTACCCATATAATCATTGACACCAATTTCTAGAGCACGCTGGCGATGTTTATCACCTGTTCTAGAAGTAATCATGATAATAGGTATGTTTCTTAGTCTTGGATCATGGCGTACTTGTGTCGCCACCTCAAAACCATCCATACGAGGCATCTCGATATCAAGTAAGATTAAATCAGGCGCTAACTCCTGTAAAATTTCAATGGCATCAATACCATCTTTTGCAACTTGAACATTATATCCTTGACGCTCTAATAAACGTGATGTCACTTTACGCACAGTAACAGAGTCATCCACCACAAATATGGTCGAGCGTGTCTGTACAGACGGCTTGGTAGTCAAGGCTGCTTTCATGGTAGCAGCTCTTGTTGATGAATTACGCATCAATGCGATGAGATCTAAAATGAGCATCACTGAACCATCACCCATGATGGTCGCAGATGAAATGCCAGAGGTATGTGACAACTGTCTACCTAAAGATTTCACCACCACTTCTATACGAGATCCTGAGATTTCATCCACTTGAATGGCGATATTCTGTCCTGTACGGTTTTTAACCAAAATCACTGGCAAACTTGCATGATTGGTAATAGCCATCTGATTTAATGTACTGCCTAACAATAACTCATTAAGATAGCGTAAACGATATTCACTACCATCTATATCAAAGTGAGTCTCTTTAGAGCGATAAAAATCAAGTAATGGCTCAGGGTTAACACGTACTACACGATCAATTTGTACCAACGGAATCGCATAATAACGATCAGCTACTCGTACCACCAAAGCATCTGATATTGCTACGGTTAATGGCACACGCATAGAAAAGCGACTACCGCCTCCTTCTACTAAGTCTACCGATACGTTACCACCAAGCTGTCGTATCTCATTTTGTACGATGTCCATACCAACACCACGCCCAGAGATTTGTGTTACTTTCTTGGTAGTGGTTAATCCAGCGTTAAAGATATACTGAATAACATCTAGGTCAGAGAGACTCTGATCATTACTTTCAATCAAACCTTTATCAATGGCTTTTTTACGTACCGCATCCACATCAATACCACGACCATCATCGCTTAAACTAATAACAACTTCACTACCTTCACGCAGTATCTCAATAACCACATTACCAGTAGGATTTTTGCCTTTTTGCTCACGTATCTGCGGCGTTTCTATACCATGATCCACTGCATTACGAATCATATGCTCTAATGGTGAAGTAATACGCTCTAGTATGGTTCTATCTATTTCATCTTCTGCATTAATCACTGTCAATTCAACAGACTTACCTAACTCGTTGGCTGTTTGACGAACAATACGCTGCAAACGTGGTACTAACCTTGAGAAAGGTACCATCCGTGAATTCATCAGGTTATCTTGCAACTCATTTTGAGTACGAGATAACTGTAATAATAAACCCTCAGCATCTCGGGTTTTATCGAGCATGGTGGTTTTAATATCAAGTAAATCTGAAGCGGACTCTGTCAAAGATTTTGATAACTGATTTAATGAAGAATACTGATCCATCTCCAAAGGATCAAAGCCTTCGTCTTTTAATAAATCTTCTTCATCAATTTGTGACAAGATCTGAGCCTCAAGCTCCGTCTCCATACGACGTAGCTGATCGGCCAGACGTTGTACTGTCACTCCCATCTCTTCGATGGTATTGGTCAAACTACTCACACCCATATCAATACGAGCACGGTTGATTGCAGCCTCACCTGACAAGTTGATCATTCTTTCTATCAGACCTGCAGAAATACGAATCATCTCATTATTTAAGATGGCTTTATCTTGAACCTGTTCAAAGTTACCTGTCATAGGAGGAACTTCAGAAATATCATGTTTTGGTAATTTACTTCTTTGCTCCTCCTCATATTGCAAAATAATATCTGAATAAGTTTCTAATGATTGTTCTGGTATCTCAGTTAACGCATCAGGATCTTTATTAAACTGTTGTAACGCCTCTATTAACTGCTGTGGCTCAGGTGGATTAACATTGTGCTCTAGCAACTGCAATGCTTTTTCTAGCCATTGATGGCAAGCAACAATCAGCTCAATAATAATCTTTTTGGGAGGTAACGTACGGTTGTATAATTTACCACTGGTTTTTTCTAGCTGATATGCTAAATCACTCAAGCCGTTTGAGGACACCATCCGTGCCCCACCTTTTATCGTATGATAATTGCGCTGCATGGACTCAAATACATTGGTATCTTTTATATTGTCTCTAAAACTTTGCAACACTTGTATATTTTGCTTAATAATTTTACGGGCTTCTTGCAAGAATATGGTAATCATCTCTGTATCAGGGAGCTTACCATCCCAAGAATCATGTACCAATTGCTCAAATCGTTGCGTTACCTCAGACTTCTCTTGTTCAAGTTTGCCCTCTTCTTGTGGCTGCTCTTGCTCTACTTGTGACTCTACTTCTTCTTGCTCAATCTCTAGCACAGGCATCGCTACTTGGAAAGATTCAGGCTCTTGGGTCTTATTTAATAACGCATGTAACTGCTCTACCATGCCAGGAATGAAGAAAGATTGATTATTATTGATGACATAATCAAGCTGTAATGACAACATATCCTGAACTTCTTGCATCACATTAACCCATGCATCTGAAGGGGATAATATGCCTGATACAAACTGTTCGTAGATGGTTTCAGCTTCATGGGTCACATCCCCCATACTGCTGATACCCACCATACGAGCACCACCTTTGAGTGTGTGTAAATGACGTTGTAACACTTTCAAAGGTTCAATATTACTTGGAGACTGCTTCCATTCATCAAATACCTGATGTATTTCTGCATCAATCTCTTGGGCTTCTTCCAAGAATATGCTTAGCAGCTCACTATCGGTAGAAATTGGCTCAAGCTGCAACTCTGCTGCTGAAACAGTTTTAGCATCACTGGCATGCTGTGCTTGTTCATTTTCTTCTGAAGCTGCAAATTTATTTAGTTGCTCAATTACTGATTCATCCAATCGCAAAGCCATACTACCTGCAATAGAGTCCAGTAATCCTGTCAACTGCTTTTGTCCAGCTAATAGGGCATTGACTAATTCTTCATCTTCAGCCTGTATAGGATCATCCGTCAATCTTTGGTAAACTGCTTTTAATGCAGTCAATAATGTCATAAACTTTTTCGAGCCTGAGACTTGTGAAGACATTTTTTCAATCTGCTGCACAATTCTTTGTGTGTACTCAGCTTTGTGTTTACTATCTGACTGCGCAAGATGACCTTCAAGCTCCCACTCTGCATCTAAAAGCTCATCAATTTCATGTGATAAAATATCCGCCACACTAAAGGGTGCTTCTTGTGTCTGTTCATCCTCTGTAAGCTCATTGAACATGACTTGTAGTGCTTCAACTTCTTGATAACTATCTGTATTTTCTAAGCTGTTTATTTGTTGATCTGCATTAAGAGCAGCATCTGCGCTTTGAAAATCGATAATATACTTTTTAATCAACTGTACAGATTGCGTAATGGCTTGCAAATGATTGACATTCATTGTCTCATCATATTGCTGTAGCCGTTTTAAACTATGTTCAACTGTGGTACTAATATCACTAATGGCTTGCAAAGAGATACTTCCTGAAGCACCACGCAAAGTATGGAAAGCACGTACAAAATCATCATCAACAACGATGGTATTTTGATCTTGGTGATGAGCAATAAAAGACTCTATATAATCAACTAATTCAAATGCTTCTTCTAAGAAAATTTCATTAATCTGATTATCCTCAGAACTACTGATCACTTCTGTCTCTGCCACTTCTGCCAAGCGTTCATTTGCAGTTTTCAGTGATAACAAGATTTCATCAGTCAAATCAACGTCATCTGTTAGCTTAGTATCAGGACTGACTTTTTCTGCATCACTCTGATCTATTTGGGCAGCTTGGGCAGCGTCATCATGATATAAACTTTGCTTAATCTGAGCATAATTAAAATCTGCCGCATCATTTTTACTATAAAATTCTGCACATGCTATCCATATAGGTAAGCTATCAGGATAATCTGTCTGATTTTTATAACAGTTTAATAAATCAGGATAGGCAGCCAACACATCAGCGACTAACAACTGTATATCAGGATTGGTTTCAATACTATGATCCAAAATCCTATTCATCATATTTTCAATCGACCATGCTAATTCGGCAGAACAATTAGCACCCACCATGCGCCCAGAGCCTTTTAAGGTATGAAAACCTCGACGCACTTCTGTCAATATACTTAAATCATCTGGCTGTGTTTTCCACTGCTCATAAAGAGGATTGATTGTCTCTAATACCTCTTCAGCTTCTTCAATGAAGATCTCTTTCATATCTCCATTCATCTCAGCATCATCTTTAGGTGTCTGTAGCGTTTCAAGATATGCCAATAGGCGTGGCGGAATATTAACATCATCTTGTTGCTGAGCTACCTTAGATGCTGATTCTTCTAGTTGCTCTGTTGCATCTGTTGTTTGCTTTGAATCACTCTGCTCATCTAAAGTAGTCTCCTCACTGATATGAGTATCTATTACTGTCTCAGAACTAGATGTCTCTTTACTCTCTTGGTAAGTATCCGTTTTTACGTTGCCATCATCATTGCCTACCGCTACAGTCTCAGTTTCAGATGTGCTCTCTTTAGCTGGTGTGTTATCTGAGCTAGAGATACCTAATCCATGGTCAATAGGTAATCCTGACTGCAAATTTTGAGCTTGCAGCATGGTGACAGCAGGATCTATAGAAGGAGGTTGCTCTGAAGTAAAATCAGCGACCAAAGTGGGAATTAAACGTCTGGTTTGATTGATAAACTCAACCAGTGTCTCACTAACAGGTAAGGTATGAGCCAATACCTGATTGAGTAAATTTTCTACCGACCATGCCATCTCACCAACACTGTACGCGCCAACCATTCTTCCCGACCCCTTAAGGGTATGAAAACCTCGGCGAATTTCAGTCAAAGCCTCTAAGTCTTCTTGGTCGTTTTGCCAAATAGGTAAGTATTTATCAAACTGTTCAAGCACTTCTTCGGCTTCTTCGATAAATATTTCACGAATGTCTTCATCCATATCAAAGGAATCGGCAATAAGCTGACTACGAAGCTCTTGTAAAGCCTCACTATCTACTGGCTGTGATAATGCTTGCTGATCATCTGTTGCTACAGACGCCGCAATAACCGCTGAAGATTGCTCTTGTGAGGATTGCTCTTGTGAGGATTGCTCTTGTATAGTTGCTTGCTCTTGGACTTCAACTTGTTGTATGTCTGCTTGTTCAGATACATCACCACCTACCTCATCATTTTGCAATGACATTTCTACAGGTGTCACCGCTATTTGCTGAGGCGCATTCAGCAATGTTTCTGTTTCTGTTTCTGTTTCTGTTTCTGTTTCTGTTTCTGTTTCTGTTTCTGTTTCTGTTTCTGTTTCTGTTTCTGTTTCTGTTTCTGTTTCTGTTTCTGTTTCTGCGTCATCATTCAATAAATGAATAGCAAAGGCAATATTATCTTGGATTACTTTAAGTAGACCTTCATGCTGGAATTGTTGCTCTAAACAGTCTAAAAACAACTCTACCGCTGCCACACTTTCAATAATGGCATCTGTCATATTTTTAGGGATATGCGATATTTCACGCTCTTTTAATATGACAAATAATTGTTCGTACTGCTTTGGAATCACAGCCACTTTGGGCAATCCAATATCTACAAAAGCATTACTGATGACTTCAAACTGAGAAGCTTCTGGTAACAACTGTACCTCATGTTGCTGCACATATTCTCTAAAATCATGTTTAATTTGATCGACAAAATCTCGTATTTTATCAAGCATTTCATGATGACTTTGAATATCAATATCAATCGTACCGTCTAAATCATTGATATCATCTACCGCCATTAGGCTGTCACCACCGGATATCAAAGTATAGGAAGAAAATCCAGTTTTTTCTCCAAGTGCTTGATAAGTATTAAGTACATCTGTATATAACTGCTGTAATTGACTTTCGATCTCCCACTGGATTTGTGATACGTCTTCATCAGTATTAAGACAAAAAGACACATCTTCAATCAACTGAACAAATTGGTCATGAAAGGCTGTCCAACCCCGTTGTAACAACTGCCTATCTAACTCTTTTAAAATGACAATAACTTCTTCTGTCTGCTCGAAGTCATATATTAGCTGTTCAATTTTACTTAACAGTCTAGAAAAGAACACACCATTTTGCCGCAATCCCAAATTGATCTGATTAAGTACTTGTTTTACAGAATGTTGAGAGATATCAAGATTTTTTAGATGAATATAAATATCAAGTATTAAGCTGTTTAACTCGGAAACATTAGGCTCACTACCTTGACTTTTTTCAGCAATTAAAATATCAATATTTGCCAATAGATAGGCATAATTTGAGGGAACAGGCTGCGCGTTTGTCTGTAATTCTGTAAACCATAGCTCACTAAGATACCAAAGCTTAGCAGTCAGGTACTCTTGTGTCGTAAATGCATTGCGTAAACAATAGTGTACTATTTGCTGCAGTTGTGACAACAGATCCGTATTATTTTGATTTTCTGATAAGAGCTTTGTGACGGCAAAACGCCAAGCTATTGATAAAGCTTCCCATTGCTGGGTAGTTAAAGTTTCTAATTTATCTAAGCGATCTAAGTTTGGTAGTACGATATAATGAGCTATTCCACGAAATACATCGACACTGCCAATTTGTTGATCGGAATCATTTTGTTGCAAAGAAGTGGCTAGGAATGTGGACTGACTTTCATCTGTATTTTGCTGATTGCCATCCTGCAAATTATGCCATTGTATTTTAAGCCCTTGCCCTTGAGTATGCTCAAAACCATGCTCAGTTAACAGACGTATAATATAGTCATAATGATGCTGCAATAAATTATAATGATATGTCCCTGTCTGTACATAATTCTGTAATTCGTGTAGCAATAACTCACTGGTCGATAATGCCATATAAATATAGCTGTGTTCTAATAAGTCATCTGCTAAAGCTTTAGCAATGGCAGCAATAGACAAACTAAATTGCGAAAATACAGGTAGCCTTGCCACCTGTAATGTACTCGATAAGCTCAAATAGTCTACAACCAATGTATTAAAGTCTGTTTGCTCATCGGCTTGCCGCCAACGCTGATGCAAACTCTGTAAGTTCTCTTGCAGATTTGGCATTAACCATTCTGTAGTGATTAAGGTATTGGGATACTGTATCATCGAGCAGTCCTAATGAATTTTTATTAAAGTACAGTTTACTTATAGAGTCTGTCAAAAATTACCCATCTAAAAGGCGGAGTTTGGAGAGATTAGAATATAACGAGGACTTAAAAAGAGCCAAAATGCAACAATAAATACAGTGTGTATACTAACCAAGTTGTATCTTTTCACTATCTCGCAATGTTGGCTCTCAATTTTAGCGCATCCTTTCATAGTTATTATTCGTTATGATTCACATAAGTTCTATTATCACTGGTGATCTGTATAAAATGTTGGGTACTGTTGTTGACTACTTGTGATTATTGCAACATCCTAAAGATACTTTACTTTAACAGCTCAAACCTAATACGATAATATCAATGATATCAATGATTTTTTGACAGTCACTGCCACTGCATCATTTGCGCTTATGTATTAAAAATCTCATTAAAATCTAGACTAAATTAGAAAGCTTCCAGCTCTTCTTCACTATCATCAAGTTTAAATCCTGATACAGACTCTTGTAATGCCGCCGCCATTTCATTTAGCTGTCCAACTGAGCGAGCGGTTGCCAATGTCCCTGATGAAGTCTGTGAGGTAATATCTTGAATGACATCCATGGTTTTAGAAATATGTCCAGCAGAGGACGCCTGTTGTTGAGCTGCCTCAGAGATGTTTTGAATCAGATCTGCCAATGTATTTGAAACAGTTTGTACCTCTTCTAATGCCTCACCAGCATCTTTTGCCAAACGCGCACCACGTACCACCTCTGTGGTGGTAGATTCCATCGACATAACTGCCTCATTGGTATCTGCCTGAATGGTTTTAACCAACGTTTCAATCTGTTTGGTTGCATTAGCTGAACGTTCTGCCAGACGTTGTACCTCATCAGCAACAACCGCAAAACCACGTCCCGCTTCCCCTGCCATCGATGCCTGAATAGCAGCATTTAGTGCCAATACGTTTGTTTGGTCAGCAATATCATTAATCAATCCAACAATATCACCAATCTCTTGTGAAGACTCACCCAAACGCTTAATACGTTTTGAGGTTTCTTGGATCTGCTCACGAATGGTATTCATACCTTCAATAGAGCGTTGTACAACCTCCGCACCATTATAAGCAATGGCAACTGATTGTTTCGCAACTGCGGTGGACTGTGCTGCGTTGGCAGATACTTGGTCAATAGAAACGGCCATCTCATTAATCGCAGCAGATACACCTGCTATCTCTTGTGCTTGTTGCTCAGAGGCTTCAGCCAACTCAATCGCTGTCAACTGTGTTGCTTCTGAGGATTGCGCCACTCGTACTGCCGTTGTATTAATTGCCAGTACCAACTGACGCAATTGGTCAATCGCAAAGTTTACAGAGTCAGCAATCGCACCAGTAAAGTCTTCAGATACCGTCGCATTCACGGTTAAGTCACCTTCTGCAAGATCACCAAGCTCATCCAAAAGACGTAAAATCGCCATTTGGTTACGCTCGTTCTCCTCTTGGATTTTCTGTGCCCGCTCCGACTCAACCTGCATGTCTTGACGTTGTCTTAACGTCTCTGTCTCAATAAATAATTTTTCACTGTTGCCACGCAATCTATACAGACGGAATAAAGAATATAAAACCCCTAATACACCAAATAATAGTCCCAAAGCAGAGCCCATGACATAGGGGTGTTCAAGTAAATTACGGTTGATACTTGCCAGTCTTTTTTGTGTATTATCAGCAAACTCACTCAGCTCTCTTGCTTGCTCTGTACTTTGCACAGAAGGAGATTGCAGATCGGGTATATCTTCTGTCACAGGCTCGATGATTTTGTTATATAATTGTGCCGCCTCTTGTAAGGCAGGGACTTGTCCACCCATCTGTGAAACTTGTTGATTTAAATTTTGAGCAAAGCGTTGGCGTAGGTTATTAAAGCCACTAGGAGACTGCTCGGGATTGTCAAGTAACTGCTGATAATCTCGTCCTAATTGCTCAATTCGTTTGATTTGTTCTTGTAAGCTGGCTATCTGTTCTGGAGTAGCATTGGCTGCGGTTGCCTGCTCAATTGCCCTTGCATATATCGAGTGTAGGGTGCTGGCAGCTTCATTAAACTGCTGTTTAGAGTCTTGAACAATATTGGTATTATTTCTATTATTCAAAAAACCCTCTGCTTCAGGTTTTTTTTGTTGCCATTGAGCTAATAAATCATTAGAAATCGTTGGATCGTCAGTATAGCGTTGCATTTCATAAAGCGCACGCTCATAACCTTGAATATCTTTTTGTAGGTTTTCATATCCTAAAGAAGACATCTCATAATCTTGTGTGAAGGCAGCTTCATTAATATCATTAATAATTCGTGATGAATAATGATCTAACTCATAGACACTATGAATATAATTATTAATCCTATCTAAATACACCACTAAAAGTATCAAACTCACAATACTTACGATTAAAAAAAGCCATAGCAGCCCTATCCACCGTTTTCTTTTGTTGTTAGATTTTAATAGGGGTTGATTGCTTTCATCTTTTATGGCTATACCTTGGCTCATGACATCCGTCCTCAAAAACACAATAGGTTATCAAAATATTGATGTTTAAATTTATTTGTGAAAAAAATTAAATTGATTGTTAAATTAAATAAGGAAAGCTATACATAACATACTTTCTTCTTAGCCTTTAGAATAAATGTCTTAATACAAGTTTTAATTATTGGAACAATTCATTCTAATATTAGGTTAAAGCATAATGGCTCATAAAGTCTGATATAGCCCATATCTATATTTTTTATCTCCACATATTCTATGTTTTAGGGGTGTGGCTTTATTTATCATTTATCTAAACATAGAGTCTGGATTTACTGATGGTGATCCTTTTTATATCTAAACTAAATTAGTAACTACACGTTATTGCTTTATTTTTTGTTTTGATAAGTTATAGAATATCATCATTATCTTGTAAATTAAATTTATAAAATTTATCAATAACTTATAAACAAGAAATACCAATCATCACAACACTAAAGCGCAGCTTCTAAGTATCTACTGTCTTTTATCAATAAATTGGGCATAAATACATACCAATGTTGATCATCCCTACTAAAACGTCCATGGTTGTAGGGTAAAAAAGCAGAATCTTCAGGAAGAAAAACTGGCTCATACTGTGACAATTTAAACTGTTGAATACCAAACACTTTATCTACCAACAGCCCTGAATAAATATCAGGTTGATCAATCACCATGATTTTACGGTTTGCAGATGTCAGGTTATCGGTTTGTAAATTGAGGAAAGCTGCCAAATCAGTAATAGGCAATAAACGACCACGAATATTAGCAATACCTAACATCCAAGATTGAGTTAGCGGTATTGGAGTCATATCAGGTGAAACTAATATCTCGGAGATGTCTCCCATCGGGGCGACCATACGTTGACCTGCTACCTCAAAAGCCACACCAAGCCACTGTGATTGATTATTTTTATGCCGACCACTGGTGCGTGATTGTGCCAAGTCGGACAGACGCAATAATTCAATAAATCCACGTGATGCCAAAATATTACTCCAAACTAAGCCGTCATGACGGATTGAATGACTTGCATGAGTTCTTTTTCGTCAACAGGCTTAGTGAGATAATCTTTTGCCCCTTGCCGTTTTCCCCACACTCGATCTGTTTCTTGATTTTTGGTGCTGATAATAACCACAGGGATATGTGATGTCTGCTTACCACGAGTAATTTTGCGAGTTGCCTGAAATCCATTCATCTCTGGCATGACCACATCCATTAAAACCACATCTGGCAAATGCTCTTCAGCAAGCTGACAACCTTGCTCTCCATTTGAAGCTTCTATGATCTCAAAATCATTTTTGCCCAGTATTTCACGAAATCTGGCCATCTCTGAGGGTGAGTCATCGACAACGAGTACTTTTACCATAATCTTAGACCTTTTTTTATTGACTGATAAGGTTGCTTAGCTATATTAGCTGCCGCGCCCCTATCATGGCTCAAATATCTTTTAATACAAAAGTTAAAATAATAAATCAAATATTCTAACATAAATCACAAGCACGGGATGTCGTGACCACTACTATTTACAGGTGAATTAATTATTAATAATATAGGATAGACTGTTTATTCATCAAGCAAATACTTATTAAACCTAGAGGGTCTATTCATTTTATATAACTTTAGTCTAAGTCATACATCATAACTCAAATCACCAAAAACTAATATTATTAAAGATAAAATTAGTCTATCGGTTATTTAAATGTATGATACCCATCATATAAGTAGCGATAGTATCAAATTATTTTTATTTATTATTTATAGTGTTTTATTGTCTCAAATAATTCATCTTTGCTAAAAGGTTTGGTCAAATATTCATCTGCTCCAACAATGCGTCCACGTGCTTTGTCAAACAAGCCATCTTTAGAAGATAGCATGATCACAGGAGTATTGGCATACTCAGGATTATTCTTAATCAGTGCACAAGTCTGATAACCATCTAGACGTGGCATCATGATGTCGACAAAAATAATCGCAGGATTGGTGTCTGCTATTTTTGCTAAGGCATCAAACCCATCCACTGCTGTCACAACCTCACAACCCTCTTTTTGTAGCAAGCTTTCGGCAGTACGTCGAATTGTTTTAGAGTCATCAATTACCATGACCTTTAAACCAGTAAAAATCGTATCCATCATCATTGTCCTAATTCATTGCTAATATTGTTGTTTAATAAGTTATCGTTTAATAAGACTTTAAGTTTATGTATGTGTTAGGCAAATATATACTTGCTTTTTCATGCCAAAGCAACAAATACTCAGTATTCACCTGTCTTTTTCACAAACAAAATGCCTGTGTGTACTATGGTTCATGTATTATTGCCATTTTTAGCACAAACGCATGATTTTTTCCACTTATTTCATATATCAGCTACTCAAATTAAGCCATTATTTTTATTGAAATAAGCATAACTCAATGATGCCATGGCAACTGTGCTTTTGTTTTAAATATAAAACTACTCTACTATATAAGAGATAAGATATACGCTGTAAAAACTAGCTGTTAGCTACTTAATACTGATGATAGTGGCAACTCAAGACAAAACGGTTACTTTATCACCCTCATGTGTAGCACTAAATATATGGCTTGGCTGTCTCATAACTGTATGATCTTCAATTGACTATAAACTTGTCATATCCAAAAAATCAACTTACTGACTCATCATAACATGAGATAATGTTTAATAAATGTAAACGACACAATAATTAAATAGCCAATATTTACTCGATTGGTTTATGTGTTTCATTCTCTATTAAAATAGCCTCACCACAGAAAATTATACTAAATTATCAGTTCAATATCATTAAGGATTATTATGCAGTCATGGCTATCTTCTCTTTATATCCATTATCAAGTGACTAAAACACCCAGTCAGTTAGGTGATATTGTCCAAAATATAAGAAAAAATCCTGCTTCTTCTTATTATAGGGGACATCATACGCTAACAGCGATTCTGCTAGCCAGCACCCTAAGTTTGATTGGTTGTGACAACGCATCAAAGCCAACAGATAAGCAACAAACTGTGTCTATCGAAGATAATGAAATTATCTTATCGAAAGATGTTATCTGGTCAACTCAGCCTGAGCGTTATCAACCCAGCTTTAACTTATATGGGGTGCTTGTACCCATTGCACAGGCAACCATATTAGCACCTGATTCAGGTAATATTACCTCTATTTTGGTAGAAGATGGAGACTGGGTGAAACCGCAACAAATTTTATTACGTTTATCTGCTACTGTTACACATCCAAATGATGCCATCAATGAAACAGCTACCAATACAACTGCAACTAATACAGCTAATAATAACCAACAAGTCACCATCACTGGCTATAATGATCGTGTGCCTACATCGATTGGAGAACGCAATATTGCGAATACAACAACATTAAATAGCAATCATACGCTAACCGATGACATCAGTGATACTACTGAGACATTAGAAGAAGATTTGGATACTTTGGTAGAAAATTTGGATACCTTAGAAAATAACAGTACTCAGACCAATAAGACAAAAACAGAAGACATCATATCCAAGCAGCAAACTAATGAGTTTGTTATAAAAGCTCCATTTGCTGGTAAGATAAGTGAGCTAATCTCTAGCCATACAGTAGAAAAACAACAGGTGTTAATGAAAATATCGGATACACACCAGTTGCAACTTATTGGTGAGCTACCAATTAGTACTCAATCACAATTATCTATTGGTCAAAATGTCAACTTTACCATTCCTAGTACTCATGACACTTTTACAGGACAAATTAGTAAAATTACTCCAAATCTTGAACAGCAGATAGTCACTGTACATGCACCAGTCATGCCAAACCGAATCAGTCAGTCGCATTTGAAATCAGGTATGTCAGCAACCATGACCATCGAATATGGACAAATGCAAGTGGGGGTACGCTTGCCAGCAGCAGCCATTCACAATGTGGATTTAAGCATGTTAACTGCCAAGCATCCACGCCCTGCCACGCCTATTGAGGGACATGTATGGGCGATTAAACAAGATCAGCGTTTAGAGTTACAACCTGTACAAATTGTGGCTTATTTTGCAGATACCCAGCAGTATTTAGTATCAGGAATTAATAATGACAGTCTGATTTGTGTAGCAGAGCTTCCTCTTGATTCACAGGGTAAGAAAGTAGCTTTGCAATAAAAATCAGTCAATAAAATCGCCTTAAAACAGCCAAGTGAAAAGCGTATCAATTACAAGTAAGTAGCACAAGACAATGTGATGGATTTATTTGGAAATGACTATAGTATAATGTCAATGGTTATGAACAAACATACTCCATATTTATGTAAGTTTATTTTAAGATAAAAATAAGCAAGATAAAAATAAATAGGTGCTGTAACATTTTGCTTATTGTCTAGCAACATAGATATTCGGCATGATAATAGGTAAATCTTAACTTGCACTGATAAACACCAATAACTTAACAACTAACTTAACAACAAGAGTAGAGAATTATGAGCAAACAAATCTTATTAATTGAGGATGATCCTGATTTGGCAGAATTGATTGCCGACTATCTCTCGATGAATTATTATGAAGTTCATCATGCAGCAACAGGACAAGAAGGGCTTGATACATTAGATACCAAAGAACGTGCCATTGATTTGGTTATTTTAGATTTGATGCTGCCAGATATGGACGGCATGCAAGTATGTCAGCAAGTTCGCGGCAAAAAAAATAGCCAAACCAATAAAGTACCGATTATCATGCTCACGGCAAAAGGCGATACCACCGATCGAGTGCTTGGACTGGAGATGGGGGCAGATGACTATATTGCCAAGCCTTTTGAGCCACGCGAGTTATTGGCTCGTATCCGTGCTGTACTGCGCCGCCATGAACAACCAAACCAAGCAGACAGCCATTCTGACAGTTTAACTTTTGGACGACTCAGCGTGTTTCCTGATAGCCATGAGGTGACCATTGATGATCAGCCTGTACGCCTAACCACTCACCAATTTCAGTTATTACATTACTTTGCAACGCATGCAGGTAAAGTGCTAAATCGTGAGCAACTATGGCAAGCCATGCCCAATGATGACAGCTCAGATAATATTGACCGTGCCATTGATGTGCATATCTCAAGACTTCGTGCTTTGATTGAAGACAATCCACGCCAACCCAAACGCATCATTACTGTTCGTGGTGTGGGTTATCAATTTGCCACCGATCAGGTATAAAGCTTGATGTCCTGTTTCATTGTTAATAGCAGACTGATGTAATGCACAGACTTGGTCTACACTCTGTGTTTAGCAAGCTTTTTGCCAGTGTGATGCTGACATTAATCTTGTTTGCCATCGCCATGGTAATGCTAACGCAACTGGTTCATGATAACTCTGCCAACACTCGTTGGCAGGTGCTTGCCAACCAAATTTTGACCCAAGTCGATCCATTTTTAGATGAGCTTAATATTGCCACAAACCAACAAAATCGGCTCAAAGCTCGATTTATGATGGCAGTGGTAAAAAAAAGCTTTGATATTTTTGATGAATCACTACAAGCAAAAATGGGTCTGTATGATGCTGAAGGGCATTTGTTGGTACAAACTGATAACAGCGATTTACCAAAAGAATTACCAGAAGAGCCTTCTTGGATAGCGCAAATATTACCAGTTCTCACCGATGCGGATACACCCGCTAATAATCAAGTACGAGCCTATAGTCAAACTGGCTATATTTTATTATATGAAAGCCGTCATCCTCTAAAACGCTCCAAATTTGCTGCTGTACTCAATCTATTTACTGGCACTTTATTACTGCTCATTATTATGACGTTGGTATTATGGTGGATTGCACGTTCGATGACATGGCGCATTAACCAAATGAGCCAACAAATGAATCAACTGGGTGATGGTGATTTTAGTGTGCGTGTACCTGTCAAAGGTACAGATGAAATAGCCAGCTTGGCAAAAGGGTTTAACCAAGCTGCGCAAAAAATTGAACAGCTTATCAGTGCTAATAACCTTTTATTGGCACACGCTTCACATGAGCTACGCACCCCCATCACCCGTATTCGTCTACAAGTCGAAATGATGGATATGCTAGCACAGCAGCTACCAGAGACCACCAAAACCAAATTTGATAAACGAGCACAAGCCATTAACCGAGATCTGACAGGGCTTAATGATCTGGTTGAGAGCATTTTATTGGTCAGTCGTTTGGATGCAGGGCATGCTTTAGAACAAGTAGAAAAACTTGATCTGTTTGATCTGGTAAAACAAGAAACACAACATTATAGTGAGGCCACATTGTTTGGTGAACATGTGGTGATGCTTGGACAACCTAAGCTGCTCATACATTTGATTCGTAATTTACTTAATAATGCGATGATTCATGGTACGCCACCCATTGAAGTACACGTCTATGGTGCGATGTCACTATCTGACGCATTGACTGCCCCTGAGCATATTTATGAACAACCCATCATAGATATAACACCACCACAAGATAGCCACACCAGCCGTTCCATCAGTGATGAGCAACCAGAGATAACTACTTTACCAATACCACTAACTACACCAACGGCAGCTACTGAGGCTGAGCACGTTACCAATAATGTCAATAGTGCTAAGAATGCCGAGTATGAAACAGTGACTCAATACGATACCAATGATTGTGATACTGTCATGACACCCAATAAATTAGCTGTATTATCGCCAAATAATACCAATGATAATTTGCCACTAGATCTGTCACAATTCAGCTTTGTTGCTATTGATATAACAAAATTCAAAGAACAAGCTGGCGTTATACTTGATATTCATCAGATTGCTGATCTTGCACTACAAGAAATTGAGCATGAGGTAGCACAACAAGCCAAACAGTCAGAGAAAGCACCGCAATCACAAACATCATTAAGTACCTTCAGTACTGAACCAACCACTCAAGATAAATCCACCAAGACAGATAAGCCCAATCGTGGCAATTTATTACCTGATAACCCATTTGCAAAACGCTCAAAGAAAAGTAAGACGCAAACGCCTGTTTATGCTGTTTTAGCAGTGATTGATCAAGGTAGCGGTATTCCTGAGGACAAACGTCAAGATATCTTTAGCCCTTTTGTACGTTTACAACAACAAAAAAAGGGATCGGGACTAGGACTATCTTTAGTATCACAAATCATCGAAGCACATCAAGGTAAAATACTCACCGATACAGTAGATGGGCACACTCGTTTTTTAGCCATTTTACCAACGACCACCTCTCATGACGCCAATAATAAATAACCGCGTAAATAAATTTAACACCACAATTATATTTTATATTTAACACTCATCTTTTAGCATACTTATACCCCACTCTCAACTTTATTTTATAAAATCATATATGACCCCTCCCATATCCTCCCCTTGAAGTAAGGGGAGGACTTAAAAACCAGTTCCTCCCCCTGAGGAGGAATATAGCGAAACACTGTTTCGCCCCTGGAGAGCGTTAATAAATAGTCCAGTGGACTATTTTAGCGATGCAAGACGAAAAGCTGTGCTTGTAGTACAAGACAAGAGCTATGCTCGCGTAGTAAGGGGGAGGTTAGGAGGGGGTCTTATAAGTTGAGAGTAGCGTATACTTATAGTCAATCTAATATAATTTCACCACAAGGCAACCGAGTGCAGATAGTACACCCATCTAGCGAGGTTAACACCGTGGTGGATTTATAGTAGGCAGACTATATCCCAAATTGGAGTTAAAATACGCCTACTTATTCACTGTAGGAATGATATCATGCCAGCTCAACATATCTAAAAGTTTCCAGCTATGCTATATTATGACGCTTTGTTTCACCTGCCCCTATTTCCTACTGCGTGACAGCATTTAGATGAGTATTACTATGAGCGATATGATTATATTAAAAGAAGTCACCAAACGCTTTCAAAGTGACACCACTAAAAAGAACAGTAGAAAAAAAGACGCGACAAACGCCACTTGGTTTACTGCTGTACAGCCAACTTCCTTGAGTATACGTCAAGGTGAAATCTTTGGTTTAATGGGCTATTCAGGTGCAGGAAAATCAACTCTACTACGTCTTATCAATCTGTTAGAACGCCCTGATAGTGGACAAGTGATTATCGATGGTGAAGATTTAACTGCCTTATCTGCCAGTCAGTTACGAGTTGCCCGCCATAATATTGGCATGATTTTTCAACAGTTTAATTTGATGGCAAATCGTACCGTCTTTGATAACGTCGCTTTTAATCTCAAAGTATCGGGCTATCCTGCCTCTCAAATCAACGAGCGGGTACAAGCCTGTTTAGATATTGTAGACTTAGCTGATCGTGCCAGACACTATCCTGCACAGTTGTCAGGGGGACAAAAGCAGCGTGTGGGTATTGCTCGGGCAATCGCACCAAACCCTAAGGTTTTGCTTGCTGATGAGCCTACCAGTGCATTAGATCCAGCCACCACCCGCAGTTTATTAACCTGCCTACGTGACATCAATGAAAAATTGGGCGTCACCATCGTTATCGTCACTCATGAGATGAGCGTCATACGCCGTTTGTGTCATCGAGTGGCATTGTTACACCAAGGTGAACTGCTCGAAGTTGCTGATATTCATAGTGATACCATTCATGCCACCACCCCAATTGGTCAGGGTCTGGTACTCGAAGACTAAGGAAATATTATGGCAAACTCTCCTTTAACCTTAGACTCTGCTATCACCAACTTATGGGGTATGCACAAAGAGATCTGGAAAGCGACCGTTGATACCTTTATTATGCTCGGCATATCAACCACTGTCGCCATATTAATCGGTGGGGTCTTTGGTATATTCTTGTTTTTATCAAGTGATCGGCAATTACTACAAAACAAACCCCTTTATGCCATTATTGGTGGTTTTACCAATTTTATGCGCGCTTTCCCCTTTGTGATTTTAATGATTGCAATGAGTCCGATGACTAAGGCGATTGTGGGTACAGGTATTGGTCCTATTGCCGCTTCATTAGTACTTGCCATTGCTGGCTCATTTTATTTTGCTCGCTTGGTTGAGCAAAATCTACGAGAAGTACCACGGGGTATTATTGAGGCAACGGAATCTATGGGAGCAACCCCTTTTACCATTATTAAAGTGCTGCTCAATGAAGCACGTTCAGGGTTGGTACTGTCTGTTACTATCTTATGTATCAGTTTACTGTCTTATTCAGCAGCAGCAGGTATGATTGGTGGTGGCGGACTGGGGGATTTGGCTATCCGTTATGGCTATTATCGTTATCAGACGGAAGTGATGATTTTTATCGTGATCATGTTGTCTATCATGGTCATCGCTATCCAAGCCTTTGGTAATATATTGGCAAATAAATTAGATAAACGATAACTGCTTATTTTGTCTGAATATTCTCCAGATAGTGTTTAATCTAATAAGCAGGGATAAAAAACGTAACAAAGAATAAATTTACTAACACCGCTTTGATAGCTGTGCTAGAGTAGCAAGCTTTTATTTTTTCTAAATCTGTAGTTATTAGTTGTATCTCATCGTCTAGTCGAAGCCGCCTAGTTGTCATCTATAACTACTATATATTTGTTAATTAAGGAAATTCGCTTTATGAAAAGCACTACAATTGGTCAAAAATTAGCATCAACACTTGCTCTTGCAGGATTTAGTGGACTGTTATTGGTTGGCTGTAATAACTCAAGCACACCTGAAGCGACTACAGAGTCAACAGACACAACGAATACTTCAGCCACACAAGCAGAAGACAATAATACTCAAGCAACCGCCACTACTAAGTCAGATCCTAATAAAGAAACCATCGTTATTGGAACGACTGAAGGTGATTTTGCTGACATGGTACGTGACCAAGTGCAGCAGGAGCTAGAAGCGCAAGGCTATCAAGTGAAGTTAGTAACATTTACTGACTATGTCCGACCAAACCAAGCCCTTGCTGAAGGGGATTTGGATATCAATGTCTTTCAACACAAACCTTATTTAGATACTTTTAAAGAAGAAAATGGACTTGATTTGGTTGAAGTTTTCCAAGTACCCACTGCTCCACTAGGCATCTATTCTGGGAAGAAAACTGCCTTGGATCAAGCTTACAAAGGTATGAGCGTTTCTGCACCTAATGACCCAAGTAACTTTGCACGTGCATTAGTCATGATGAATGAGCTTGGCTGGATTACTCTAAAAGATGATATCGATCCACTAAAAGCCTCTAAGTCTGATATCGCTGACAACAGCAAATACGACATTAATATTGTTGAGCTAGAAGCAGCTCAGCTTCCTCGTGCTCGTGATGAAGTGGACTTTGCTATTATCAATGGGAACTATGCGACTGATGCTGGCATTAAGCTAATCGAAGCATTATTCCAAGAACCCAGCTTTGCTTATGTGAACTGGTCTGCGGTGAAAACTGCCGATAAAGATCAGCCTTGGGTACAAGATGTGACCAATGCTTATAACTCTGAGTCATTTAAGCAATATGCACACAAAACTTTCCCAGGCTATAAATATCCTAAAATCTGGGGCGAGCAACCAAATGATGCGGCTCAATAAAAACAGCTAAGTTGTCAAACTGCTAAAATCCAACAAAACCCAGCAATATTTTGTTTATATAAACAAAGTGTTGCTGGGTTTTTTGCGAAGTGCTAGAAGTAGTATAAGTTACATTATGTGGACGCTATGTGAGCATATGTCATTGTTACTTTTAAATTTTTTATAATACTCCTATAGTATGAGTATTATAAATAGACATTCATTTATAAAAACAAAAGGTGACAAATATGAACTTACATAAAAGCTATCATATCCGCACAGTCGACGATGCTAATATTCCTGCTTTGGGGTTGGGAACATGGCAATCCACTGGACAAGATTGTATTGATGTGGTCAGCCAAGCTCTACAAATGGGCTATGAGCACATTGATACGGCACAAGCGTATGACAATGAAATCCAAGTCGGTCAAGGTATCAAGCAATCTGGAATCGCCCGAGATAAATTCTTTTTGACCACCAAAATCTTTCCTGATGATCTTAAGTTTCAACCAGAAAAACTTAAAAAAGCTGCCCAGCGTTCGCTAGAAAATCTAGACACAGACTACGTGGATTTACTACTACTGCATTGGCCAGATGACCGTGTTCCGTTATCTGAAACCATACCTGCGCTGTGCGCGCTACAAAAACAAGGCTTGACTCGCCATATTGGGGTATCAAACTTTACTATCCAACATTTATTAGCCGCACAAAAATATGCAGATGTACCCATTGCTGTCAATCAGGTTGAGTTTCACCCATTTATTAAGCAGCACACACTACAAAGCTTTATGAACAATCACCATATCCCATTAGTGGCATACTCCCCTCTTGCTCGTGGTGATGTGTTTGATAATGCCACCATCAAGCAAATTGCCGAAAAACATAACATCACCCCTGCACAAGTATCATTGGCATGGATATTATCAGATAAACAGCGCATAGCCATTCCTAAAACCAGCAATCCTGACCATTTACAAGGCAATTTAGATGCTATTAATATCACCTTAGACAAACAAGATATTGAGCAAATTAATGCCCTTGCCAAAGCTAGTGGTCGTAAGGTAAAACACCCTGACTATACACCTAATTGGGATGATTAAAATTGATGGCATTATCTTAAGAGACAGCACAATAAAAATGAAAAAGCCAAGCATAACAGTGCTTGGCTTTTTCAATAATAAAACTTTATGCAAAAAATTGTTATAAAAATACCTGTTAACAATTCAAATTCATATCTTACTATTGCTCTAATGTTGTGGTTACACGATTGCCTTGCTGCGTTTCTTGAGCCACAGGAATGGCGGGACTAAATTGTTCTGAATCAGGTGAGACACCTCGCTCGATATGATCTTTTTTCAGTGAAGCGGCGACTTCAGGGGGCATATAGTTTTCATCATGTTTTGCCAATACTTCACTGGCAATAAAAGTATTACCCTGCATCTTACCAGTAGCAACCACCCCTGAGTTTTCGGCAAATAGATCTGGTAAAATGCCTTGATATACCACAGGCACCGTCGCATTAAAATCGGTAATTTCAAATTGCACATTAATCTCATTATTTGGGTCACGTTTAACACTACCCTCGACCACCATGCCACCTGCACGAATACGTTTATCTTGTGGTGCTTCTCCAGCAGCAATTGCCGTTGGATCATAATAAAAGTCCGTCTGCTGACCAATGGCGTATATAACTAATATAACAGCGATTATCGCTCCTGCAAGTGTGGCAAGCACCCAAATGAGCTTTTTGCGGCGAACAGCATTCATGATATGACCTTAAATTTGATGAGTATAGATTGCATGCAATAAAACCATAAAAACTATATGGGTATGCTATAAATGCCTTTCAAGCAACTTACCCAAGCTCTGTTTTATCTTGAATTTATGACAGCTTACTTATGATGATGGACATCATCATAAGTATTTATTATTTTGACACAGAGGTCTTTGGACGCTTCACTTGATTGCGGGTATGTTGTTTGCGAGCTTGCTGAATACGCAACTGCTTTAACGTGCGCTGGCGTTGCTGGCGACTATACAAAATAAAGGCAACAATCACTGCAACGGTTAATCCCCAACAGCTCCAAACATAAATACCATGTTTGCCCATTGCCAAAAACTCTTGCAAGGTATAAAAATATGGCTGCATTGATGACACCTCTAAAGAGAATCATAGTAAAAAATGGTGGCTAATTAACAACTGGTTAATGGCTAATGATTGCGCAAATATTCTTTAACCCAAGCTTTGTTTTGGTCACGCTGTAAAATCAACGTATTGGTTCGATAAATTGCCAAAGCTGCTACCAATAAATAGCAACCAAGCATCATCATTAGTAAGGGCATCCACATATCTGCTGACATCTTTGGTGCTTCAGTCAACGTAAATGTTGAGCCTTGGTGCAAGGTATTCCACCAATTTACTGAATATTTGATAATCGGTAAATTCACTGCACCCACAATAGATAAGATGGCAGCGGCTTTACCTCTATTAGAAGAAGAGTCAAAGGCAACAAACAATGCCATCACACCAGCATATAAAAATGCCAAAATCAGCATTGACGTCAAACGTGCATCCCATACCCAAAACGTGCCCCATGTGGGTTTTGCCCATATAGAGCCGGTTATTAAACTTAATACGCATAACAAAAAGCCAATGGGTGCTAATGCTTGTGCCACCAGATTGGCAGTCTTAATACGCCAAACCAAAAAGATAACCCCAAGCACAGCCATTGCCATATAAATAGACAGGGCTAGACTTGCAGTAGGAACATGGATAAAGATGATACGGTAGCTATTACCTTGCAAATAGTCAGGGGGGGCAAATGCCAATCCCCAAACACTGCCGATAAGCAAAAATATGGCTGATATTGCAGCAAGCCACTTAACCCAAGGAGAAAAAATCCGGAAAAACTCACGAGTACCCACAGTGGTCAAAAAACCTTGCCATAGGCGTTGTAAAAAACTGGTTTCTTTGATGGGTGTCTCAGTATTTTTGGCGTGTGGCACATGCGGCATGGGGGGTTAACCTTAAAAGCCAGAGATGAGTTAAAAACCATAAAACAGATTTTTGCTGCCATATTATAGCAAAAAAAACAGTTTAATTAAGCCATGCCATCTTTAAAGTCACACTAATGACCCATGGGGTGACGATAACTGCGATAATACTGCCAGCAGCCAACAAAGCTAAGATAGGCAGTGCATTGAGTCCTGTACTAAATAAGTCCACCGCACCCGTCGCAAAAATTAACACAGGCAATTGCATCGGCAGTGCAATCAAAGGCACCAACACCGCGCCATTTTTTAGCGATAAGGTCAAGCTACTAGCAATGGCAGAAAGCATCAGCAACATCGGACTGCCAACAATAATGGACAAAGACAACATGGCAGTCTCTCCCCAAGATAAACCAAACAAGCCAATCGCCAACCAACTTAATATTGCCACCAATCCACTACTAAATAACCAATGTATTGCCAGCCGTACCAGCACCCAAGTAGGCAGTGATGCTTTTGCTACGATAAGCTGTGCCAACGTACCATTCTCAAACGCAGGTTTAAACAAACCTTCCACACCCATGACCAATGACAATAACGCGGCAATCCAGACAGCAGACACGCCGAGCCGCTGTAATAGCTGTGGCTCACTACCCACTGCCAAAGGAAACAACGTGATAATAATCAAAAACAATACCAATGGATATAACCACTGTACTGCTCCTTGCTGCTTGACTTGCCACTCACGCCGCCATAATGCCAAAAAACCAATACTGGCTTCGGACGGCTGGTATTTTTGCTTATTTATACCCTCTATGGCTTGAGCTTTGGGTTGCTCAATTGGTTGAATAGTAGAAGATTGAGAAGATGAGGCATCATTAATCATAAATTTATATCGCTATCATCTAAGTCTACATCATAAAGATAATCAGACAAATCAAGACATTGGGTGGCTATACTGACACGCTGGTGGCTGGTCATCAATACCGCTCCACCTGATTGCACAAATTCTTGCAAACGCTGCTCTAGCTGCGCTACCATTGCCACATCAAGGGCAGTAAATGGCTCATCTAATAGCCACAGTGGCGTGTGCTGCACCTGCATCAGATACAATCTTGCTAAGGTCACACGGCGGGTTTGTCCTGCCGAAAGCTGACCACTGCTCATTGACTCAAAGCCTGACAATCCTACCCACTCTAATGCTGCTGCTAACTGTGCGGTGGTTGCTTTAATACCATATAGATTAAGCAGAAAATTAAGGTTTTGAGCAACGCTCAAATGTGGATGAATACCCAACTGATGCGTGACATAGATTGGCTGAATGGGCAAACTATCTTGTCCCAAATAATGTACTTGTCCTTGCAAAATTGGTAACAAACCTGCAAGCTGCATCAACAGTGTCGTCTTACCTGCCCCATTTGCTCCAACTAAATGGCAAATCTGTCCTGCTTGCAACGATAAATCAACACCCATACACAAAGTAAAATCACCACGCTGCACAGTGACATCACTAAGACTTAATATCACAGGCATGGTACTAACAGTGTGACTATTAACCGTATCTTGCTCCAAACTTGCCACACCAACCACTGAAGAATTCATTGCACTCTATCCAAAATCAGTTATGCTCATCATGATACCATTTTGATTGATTAACCTAGCAACTACTACAACAAAAGCTATTTAAATTATTTGCAACTTAATTTATTAAAAATATTTTAATTCTTAATTAATAAATATGGTTTTACACTATCTATACTGCCTTAAACCACAAAAAAACTACCATAAGGCATTTAAAATTAGTAGCAGTGACTATATATTAAAAGGTTACACATACTAAAAAAGTAAACCTCATTAAATCAGCACCACAGACATACATCATACCTAAAATTTTAACACCCATAACAACAATGGCAACTCATTAAGTCGCACACCATCTTAACTAAACAGAACTAACTAAAAAAAGTTGAAAACTATGACGACTATTTGGCAAAAAATAAAACGTAAACTGGGCAAATTAAAATCTCAACCAAATCATTCAGAAGATAGTGAACCCACCAGCATGCAACAAAAGCATGAAAAAACATCTGACATCAATAATACCCACACCAGCATAAACAATGATTTTGCTAAAAAAGATAGCAAATATACACTATCTAAACATAGCGCTAAAGAGTCATCGCAGCCGATTACTGATCGTATTGCCGCATATTTAACCGCCAAAGACTGGAAATTTACTCATTTTCCACCCAAAAACAGTAGCAAAAGTTCTGTGCATCATTTATCACTAGGTATGCAAAGCGATGATATGGAATGGGGCTATCTGTTTCGTATCAATGAAGACAATAAACTATTGTCTGTCTATGGTGTTTTACCATTTTCACTATCACCAGCACAAATTTCAGCAGGGGTAGCACTGGCAACGCAAATCAATTATGACCTCATGATAGGCAATATTGAGATAGACTTACGTGATGGAGAGGTACGTTTTAAAAATGCCATTGATACTGAATGTATTAAGCTAGATGACAGCATACTTGACTACCTTACCCAAAGTGTGACTGCCATGACCCATGTCATTTATCAACTATTTTATGACCTACATCAAGGCAAAGGAACTCAAACTAGCTTAGAAGAATTACTGACACAAATACAAGAAGCAAACCATACGCATACTTACTTTGTCGCCACTGAGAGTATCCAATAACTATACGTCACCAGCCGATTGCAACACTAACTCAAGCTTGGATATTAGTGAGATATTGATATGCCTTTATTAATCATGACTTATGAATTATTGTTTTGTGACTTATTATTTTTTGTATGTAGCCATATCTCATGCATAATAAAAAATAGTACTGCCAATAAAAATGGCAAAATATAATATAAAATCCGAAATAATAATAAAACCGCTAATAAATAAGGCTTATCTACCTGAGGTAATGATGCGATCATGGTCACCTCAAATACCCCCAATCCACCAGGAACATGACTTAATATGGCTAATATCATCGACTGAATAAAAGCAGAAAAAACGGTTAGAAAATCAATACCAGCAGCATGTGGTAGTAATAAGTATAAAACAAAAGCCACACTAGCAAGATCAATAATAGAGATGATAATTTGCTGAATGAGCATGGTTGCAGGTGGTAAATCAAATCGCCAGCCTTTGATTTTCACATGCCGCCCAGTACGACCCGACCAAGCAATGATGGTCATAATAAGCACCAACATAGCCAGTCCAACACCACGAATCACCCCGACATTTAGCATCATATCTGGTATGCTAGCGGAGACATCCGTTAGCTGAGCATTAAGCTGAGATATCATAGTCACTGTTGCTTCAGGATTGAATGCCAATGATAGTGATACTAGCGTAGATATGCCAAAGGTAAATGCCATCGATACCAACCACACCACATTGGCGATGTATTCTGCCTCAATACCGTGTGCACGATACATACGATAACGCACCCCTGAGGCTGATAATACAGCAAGCCCAACCGTATGACCAATGGCGTAAGCAGTAAACGAGGTCAATGCAACTTTGTGAAATGGCAACTGACAGCCCATGTGTTTTAAGGCGATGGTGTCATATAGGGTTAATATCAAATAGCCAAATGCGACCACAAGAACAGCCATCACAATATTAATATTAGATATCTGGTCAATGGCGTTCCATATCTCTTGCATACTAATGGTCTGTGTCAATCCATACAATGCTTTTATCGCCAGTACGAATATCACTACCGTTAGTAAAAGTACAGTACCACGCCACAGAATCTTACGAGTTTTTTGCGACATACTCACATCTTTGTCATTAATGGTTTAACACAGCCGTAAAAATAGACATCAATTGCTCTGCTCTTATATTCATCATTTACCATACAACAGCAATCTGATTAGCCCTCTATGATAACAGTATTTGTTGATATTCTGAGACACTGTTGTGAGCAATTTGTGTGAAAATTGATATAATAATAGATGTCAACATAGCCATTTTATTGGTTATCATCATATAGATATTTTATCTATGCTGACTATAGCATATCGCCTACAAAACCATCAAAATAAGTCTAAAATACATGTCATAGTAAACAATAACAAACTGTGCAACTAATACCCCACTCTCAACTTTATTTTATAAAATCATATATGACCCCTCCCAAACCCTCCCCTTGAAGTAAGGGGAGGACTTAAAAACCAGTTCCTCCCCCTTTTTAAGGGGGAGGTTACGAGGGGGTCTTATAAGTTGAGAGTGGCGTAACTAATACAAATAACAAAAAATTAAGCCAAAAAAAACGAGCCAATTGGCTCGTTTTTTAACAACTTCTATAAAATGCTAGGGCATTAATTATAGAGCAGTAATGTTATGTGCTTGTGGGCCTTTTTGACCTTGAGTTACAGTGAACTCAACTTCTTGACCTTCAGCTAAGGTTTTGAAACCTGAGCTAGCAATTTCGCTATAATGAGCGAATACGTCTGCGCCATTTTCTGGAGCGATAAAACCAAAGCCTTTTGCTTCGTTAAACCACTTTACTGTACCTTTTTGAGTTTCTGTATTTGACATAATATAATCCTAATTTTAAAACATGATGACCGCATAACATTATGCTGGTCGATAACGCTTGGGAATAGCAACTGAACGGTAAATCTTAAAACGGAGGATTATGACTAATACTACGAGGTAATGATTTGGTGCAGAACTTCTCTTAAGCAGGCGCCAAGTATAGCAGGTTAATCGGCTTTGGCAAGCTTTATTTTAAAAAAAGTTTTTTTAGTGTTTTATTAGACTCAATAATAGCGACAAGTCATCTACTAACAGCCACTTATATTTGTGCCATAAACTGTTGCCACAGCTCGCTTTGATGACAGGCTGTATGCCATACCATCCACCATTGCCGCGACAAATCTAGCCCTGCTACTTCTACCCTAACCAGCTCACCATTTGCCAGCTCTTCATCAATGATATGCTGTGATAAACAGCCCAAACCAATATCTGTCCTTACCATACGCTTAATCGCTTCAGACTGGGCAATCTCCATAATTACCTGCACATTGGGCAAATACTGCAATAACTTCTCATCAATACTTTGGCGAGTACCCGAGCCTGTTTCTCTGACAATTAGGGGCAATTTAGCAAGCTCAGTGGTGGTGAGCTGATAACACTGTCTAACCAGCCCAGTATCATCTTTTATCGCAGTTAAGGCAAAATTAGCTAACCAACGACTGTCGCGGCAGGCAAATACCACCAAGGTATCCGTGCGCCACCGCTGTTGCTGCATCACTTTAAAATTATTCGGGTGCGGTGTGGCTTCCACCAAGGCAATATCTACTCTTAGCTGCTCTGCCTCCGCAACCACTTCCCGAGTATTGGCAATGTGCAGCTCAATAGCAGCAGCAGGTAGCTGCTGATACATATTGGCAATGATATCAGGCAATACATAGTTGCCAATGGTGGTACTCGCTCCAATGCGAATCTGCCCTGCCTGATGTTGCCGATAATGCTCAATACTCAAAGCTTGCCGCAATACCGCTTGCACCTGAATATAAATCTGCTTGCTATACGGGTGTGGCTCTAGTCGTCGCCCCACTCGCTCAAATAACGGCATATCTAGCCTGCTCTCAAAAGCTGCCAACGCACTACTCACCGCTGATTGTGATAAATGCAGCACTGCGCTGGCTTCACTGGTGCTGCCTGTCTCATAGACACTGGCAAATACCGCCATCTGCTTAAGGGTAATTTTGGGAAGAGTCACTCATCTGTCCTTAATGGCTTAAGTAATTAATGACTTAACTTTACTTTGTTCACGCTAAAACTGCCAAACGGCTCTTATCCTTAGTCTATCAAATAAATCGATAGATTGTATCTTATTAATCTGTTATTTAAATATAAGTTAACGCTGTATACTACTTATACGTTATACGCACATTGTTATAGTTTATAGGAATATACCACCATGCTATCTTCAATCTTACATTATCTTGACGAGTATCTACCCCGTCGCCAACAGCTTTTAGGGCTAACTGTGGTGCTGATAGGTAGTTTGTTTAGTATGTGGTTAAATAATGCTCTACAAGAGTGGACAGATGGGCATTTACTTGGGCTAAGTGCGTTAACACTTGCCATTGTTATCGGTATGATTTTGGGTAATAGCCTATACCCTCGGCTTGCGCCTCGTTTGCACGAAGGGGTCAGCTTTGCTAAAGGACAAATATTACGTCTTGCCATTATTTTTTATGGTTTTAAGTTGACCCTGACGCAAGTGGCAAGTGTGGGTATGCCTGCCATTATTTGTGATGCGCTGGTTTTGATTTCGACCTTTTTGTTAACTTATTGGCTGGGCGTTTATTTGCTTAAAGTTGACCGTAAAACCACCTTGCTTATTGGCTCAGGGGCAAGTATTTGTGGGGCAGCGGCAGTGATAGCTGCTGAGCCTGTTATCGAAGCTGAATCGCATAAAGTCACCATTGCAGTGGCAACGGTGGTGGTGTTTGGCACATTAGCGATGATTTTATATCCTGTGCTATATCACACAGGCTGGCTACTGCAATGGCTAAATCCTCAGCAATATGGTATTTATACTGGCTCTAGTATCCATGAGGTGGCGCAAGTAGTAGTCGCAGGTAATGCCATTAATACTGATGTGGGCAATACAGCGGTGGTCACCAAAATGATACGAGTGATGATGCTTGCCCCCTTTTTATTGGTACTATCTTTTGTATTGACCCCCAAAGCAGATAATCAAGCCACAACAAAATCAACCCATACTTTGTTAAATCGCTTGACCCATGTCAAAGTACCTTGGTTTGCGTTTATTTTTATTGTTGTGGTCATATTACATACCCTATTTGCTGCTCCTGAATCATTCATCTCTGCTATGATTACAATAGATAATATATTGCTGACTATGGCGATGTTTGCGCTGGGATTAACCACTCATATGAGTGCCATTAAACACGCTGGTATCAGACCTTTATTATTAGGTGCTATTATGTTTGGCTGGTTGATTATTGGTGGTGGTATGATTAATGTCTTGGTCAGCCAGCTTTGGTAGCTTATACCAATTTGCTAAAATAACCTATCTTTTTCAAACTCGCTGAGCCTACTATTTATAGTACTTTTTTTAGTATAGTCAATTCAAGATAATACTGTTACGAGGAAAACGAGCAAAGGTGTGCAAGTAGTACTGCGAGCGAGTTTGACGACGTAACAGTTTTGTATTGAGCCGACTATAATTTCACTTGGTAGTACTCATTTGTCTTGATAGGTTCATAGAGTCATTAATCAAAATGATATTATGATTTGAAGCTTACCAATCAATCTTACCCAGCTCGTCTAACAACGCAGGCTTTCTGGGCTGCTGGCTAAATCGTTGTTGCCACGCATACACCATCTTTTGCCAGTTTACTTTACCTTTTGGCACACGTTTAGCGATTTGCCTAATATGCTGGGCAAGGGCATTATATTCTTTACGTCCGTCCACCTTTTCAACTTGCTGTTGCCAATACTGTCGATAATGATTAATCAACCAGTCGCTATCGAGGCTTGCCAGTTTTTCACAGTATTGGTCTAATAAATTTTGTTGTGGATATTTTTTGAGTAAGTTTAACAAGTCGCTGTCTTGCTGTTCATGGTCATACAAAACAGCTAATCTGGCTAAGTTACTATTAACCCCGCCTATATTTGCACCGATACAATTTTTCGTATCCCTTGCAATGGCACTATGGATATCTTCTTTTTGCTTGGTTACTTCTGCCAATAGCAAATTTTGTTTAATGGCAATTTCTTGTTGCCAATCCTTGGCAGAAAAGCTGTCTTGCCAAAATTGATAGTTATCAATATCCAGACGGTTATTATGAAATATCAACTGATAGCCATATTCTTGGATAAGTTTTGGTCGATTATGCTGATATGCAAGCATCATTAATTGCTTCAGCCATTTGTCCAATATATCTCGCTCATTTTTATCTTGAGCCTCTTTAATACCTTGCTTTAATAATTCAATGGCTTTATCAATATTATTATCATCAATGGCTTGCTGAATTTTTAATTGCCGTAGCTGCGGCAAACTCTCATTTTCATCAATAATGCTATTGGCTTGTGTCTTTTCTCCACTATGTTGTAGCACTGCCACTTTTAAGGCTAATAATTCCTCTAATTTATATTCAAGATAACTGTCATTGCGTTTTTTTAATTGTGCAATCTTTTTATCCAATTCAATTTGTACTGCTGCCCACTCTTGCTGAGCAATCTTTATATCCAACCACAGCCGTCCGATAGGCTCATTGGCAATATCATAACGCTTACCATTGGTACTGCCATACCAAATATCTAATACTTTCTGAAAGTTTGTCAGTAATGCAGGCGATATTTGTATTCTATAATTAGCAAATTTTAGTCCCCATTGTGGAAAATAATCCTGTTGGGCAAATAACACTTCACCCAATTTGCTAAATCCTATGTCTAAACCGTCTTGTTTGGCGGGAAACTCTTCATCGCAATCAATAAAATAATTTAACCAATAAGTTAACACCTCAATTTGATAGTGTGGCTGACCTGCAAACTGATTAAATAATTCCTCCAACTCAAATATTTGCTCATCAATATCAAGCTCATACCAGTATTCATAATCGGAATCGCCAAAATCTAATAAGCTATTAAGTCGGCGGTGAATACTTTGCATCACTTGGCTATTAGTGAGTATGTCATTTTGTTCATTGCTGTCGAAATTACTATTTGTGCCTGTTTTATTTGCGTCATTATTTTGCTTTTTATTAATAGCTTCCTGAAGTTGCTTATCAATATCAGTATGTTGATGTGTCCATAATATCAACTCATCGGATAATTCAGGATAGCGTCCAAAACAATGCTGAATAAAGGCTTGCAACTGCTCAGCAGATAGCATTTTTAAATAAAGAGAGTGTGGTTGCTCTGTTAGGTTTTCATCAAATATTTTGCCTTCATTGCTGGCTTTTTTATCTATTTGCCATGTACTTGCGGGCAATTGACGTAAGGCTAACAATGTGGCAACCACATGTTTACAGCTCAATTCATATGGACAGGTGCAACCCATACGCTCAATGTCACAATCGCCATTTGCCAATACGGTTAGGGTAATTTGAGTACGATAGTTTTGGGTGCCTTTAACGGTAGCTGTCCAAAGTTGTTTGTTGGGTGATTGTTGTGAAGACTGTTGTGAGCATTGTGACTGTTGAATCAGACGTTTGACTTGATTGTCTTTAAAATAGCGTTTGCCCCGCTCGATAATTTGCGGTTCAAAGTGGGATTCAAAGGTGGAGAGTTTGGGCATGGTATCTCCCTGTTTATAATTTTATGAGTTGAATAACTGTTTTACTTGCTCATCACCCCAATTAATATCATCAGGCATGCTCATTTCACCTTGCATAAAGCCAAGCTGACGTGTGTTATTTGATGAGATTTTTCTAATATCTGTATTATTGGTCAGTTCATTTTTCAGTAGGCAAAATATTTACTATAATCTAAAAAAATACTCATTAAATTATTTAATATATTATATCCATACCGAACCATCAACGACCAAATAAGGTTTAAAAGCATGAATTTTATTTATTTTAAATAAATTTATTTAGTAAATATTTTGATTTTAAAAATTACGTCTTAACCCTAATATCTTTCTAGCACTAATAACTGCATCATTTTCTACAGCAATATAACTTGGATTATTAGGATCAGTACTAATATCTACTTCAAGTGATGTTCCTCTTTTTGGGCTAATTTCTGGATAAAATATACAGAAATAACATTTAAAATCGGAAAAATCTTTACCCCAAAATATATTTAAAGTGCTTTTAATATAATTTACAAAATTATTCCCAGACTTCATCTTTAAAATATGATCACTCTCATTATTTCTTGAAGACTTAACGTCAAAAACTAATATTATAGGTTTATCATCTATAATAGAAAAGAAAACCCCATCACATGTTTTATTATAACCATTAATTTTAAAAAGTTTTCCCTTAGGAGAAAGAGTGAACTTATCTTGATTTATTGGAACACAATTATTAAATCCTCTTAGTTTAATTCTTTTAAGCTTTGCATCTTTAGCTCTTTCTACAAAAGAAATATCATCATTATTAACTATTTCATAAAGAAACTTTTCATCGATTATATTTAATAAATAATTTATATTATCTAAGTTTTTCATAGTAACTCCTAGTCAAAACCAAACATTAGTCCATCTTGAATCTGATTAAGTTTTTTAATTTCCTCATCAAAACTTCTAATAACTATCCCCTCATCCATAGTTACATCAATTTTTTCTAAGTTAATATTATTATATTCTGTTGTTTTAGATTTTTCTGCTATATAAATACTTACATCATCAATCTTTAGTTGCTCATCATTCCTATAACCATATTTCTCTTTTATTAATTTTGTATTATCAGACAAATTACTCATTAAGATTAATGTATTTATTTCACGAATAATATAATCACTATGAGTGGTTATAAATACTTTAACACCTGAATTAACTAAATTAACCAAAAATCTAGCAAATTTACGTTGGTTAGCAGGATGTAAATTCAACTCAGGCTCATCTATGATCAAAAGAGAATCCTTTTGTGCGATATAATTTAGCCAATACCAAATTAGCATCAGAGCCCTAACCGTACTGGAAGACTCTCCCATTTTTAACTCAATACCTTCATCAGTATTTTCAGGGTAAAAATATATAGCACCATTTTCAGAGGACTTATACTGTCCTCCTGAAATTTTTATAAAATCTTTTATTAAGAAATTATTTTCTTTGATAAATTCACTTTCCCCCTTACTTTCTATCGCATTTAAATCTGAAATAAAATCAACATTTCGTTCTACACTATATGCATAATTCCCTTTAAACTTAGATACAAGTTCAAAAGGATCTATTCTCGTTGAATTACTTGAACTCATTTCACCAAGATAGTTTATAAGTTGATTTCTTCTGAAGTTCAATTCATTCTTAAATATAGCTGCACCTGTTCTTTCGGCACTTGCAATAAAAGTTCTTGGTATATCAGTAATTACGCATTGAACTAAAATCTTTGTTAATATATCTTGTAATAAAAATTCAGGAAAATTTCTATCAGAGGTTTTCTTTAAAAGAATTTCCGCATGATGGGAATTTTTTACTTTCTTGACTGTTAAAAACTCACCATCTATAGAGTTTCTTATGCCTGACTTAAAATCTCTTTTGATCCATTCTTCACTCATATCAAAATCAAAGTCAAACTTCATATTTTCCAGGATATTATCTGAACATGCTAAATATTCTGATAACTTTTCTGCAAACCCACTAGATATACTTTCTCTAATATCTGATATATTACTAATGATTAATTCATTTAAATCTACTTTTATAGCACCATTCTTATGTAAGTCATCTATTACCAGCCCAGGTATTTTCCATTGTATATGTTCTTCCCAGGTACCTAAGAAAGAATAAATAGTATTAGTAATATAAGTTTTACCTGTATTATTTTCACCACATAGAATGGTAAGCTTATTTAGTTCTATATCACCTTTATTTAAAGGTCTAATATTTCTAAGTGAAAATTTCATAACATTCCTTAAATTATTACGATAAATGTATTTAATAAAGAGTTAATATATCCTATAATTACAAACTTAGATATAATATAAAGGGATTCAATAATAAATATCTAGCCTACAACCCCCTTAACTCCTCCATTTGCTCACTCATTACTTTAAGCTGTCCTTCAAGCTCTGCCAATTTATCACGCTCGGCTTGGACTACCTCAGTAGGGGCTTTGCTAGTAAAGCTTTCATTTGCCAATTTACGGCTGATACCATCGGCTTGTTTTTGCAGTTTTTCTTGGGCTTTACCCAAACGAGCAAGTTCAGCAGTGGGGTCAATTAAGCCTTTCATCGGTACCAAAATCCGCAACTGCCCAACCATGCTTGATGATGAAAGTGGTACGTCCTCCCCTTCAGCAACAATGGTTAAGCTATCCACTTTTGCTAGGGCTTTAAATTGGTTTTCAATACGGTTTAAGCTTTCGCTTTGCTCACTGCTGATATTTTGTAGCAACACAGGCAGACGAATGGCATTACCCAGTTTCATCTCCCCACGAATGTTACGCACGCCAGCAATCAGCTCTTGTAGCCATGCCATATCCGCTTCAACTTGTGGGCTAATCTGCCCTTCATTAACTTGTGGGAATGGGGCAGTCACAATGCTTTCGCAGGTTTTGGCATTCAGTAATGGGGCGATGGTTTGCCAGATTTGCTCAGTCAAAAATGGCATGATTGGGTGAGCAAATCGCAATGCCGTTTCTAATACATGTAGCAATACATAACGGATTTGAGCTTTGCGTTCCTCACTTACCGAGTCATCATTGAGGCTGGCTTTGGCAAGCTCGACATACCAGTCGCAATATTCATTCCAGATAAATTCATAAATATCTTGGCTGACCATATCTAGGCGATATTGGGCAAAGTGTTTGTGAATATTGGCAATGGTTGAGTTTAGACGGCTGATAATCCATTTTTCAGGCAATTCCCAAACGTCAGCATTGGCGGTTTGGTCGATGGTTTGGGCATTACCCTCTTTATCGACGCAATTCATCAATACAAAACGGCTGGCATTCCAGATTTTATTACAGAAATTACGGTAGCCTTCAACTCGTTTCAGGTCAAAGTTAATGTCCCGTCCTGTACTGGCAAGCGAGCAGAAAGTAAAACGCAGAGCGTCTGTACCATAAGCAGGGATACCATCGGGGAATTCTTTGCGGGTTTGTTTGGCGATTTTGTCGGCGTCTTTGGGGTTCATCATGTTACTGGTGCGTTTTTCGACCAACGCCTCAAGGCCAATGCCATCAATGATATCGATGGGGTCAAGGACGTTACCTTTGGATTTAGACATTTTTTGTCCATTACCATCACGCACCAAGCCATGCACATAAACGGTTTTAAACGGTACTTGCGGTTTGCCGTCTTTATCCTTGATAAAGTGCATGGTCAGCATAATCATACGGGCAACCCAGAAAAATATGATATCAAAGCCCGTTACCAACACGCTGGTTGGGTGAAAGGTTTCTAATACCCGTTTGTCGTCATTTTCGTCCGCCCAACCAAGAGTACTAAATGTCCATAATCCCGAGCTAAACCAAGTATCCAGCACGTCATCATCTTGGCGTAGGCTGATATCATCGGCAAGTTGGTATTTTTGGCGAACTTCCGCCTCATCACGAGCAACATACACCTTGCCTTCCTCATCGTACCATGCAGGAATGCGGTGTCCCCACCATAGCTGACGGCTGATACACCAGTCTTGTAGGTCAGTCATCCATGACATATACATATTTTTATATTGGGCAGGTACAAATTCAATATCACCATTTTCGACAGCGTCAATGGCAGGTTTTGCCAATTCTTCAACCGCTACATACCACTGGTCGGTCAGCCACGGCTCAACAATCACGCCACTGCGGTCGCCACGTGGGGCTTTTAGGGCATAATCTTCGATTTTGTCTAACCAACCTTCGGCTTTGGCTTGCTCAATCAGTTGCTTACGTGCCTCAAAGCGTTCCACACCTGCATAAGGTTTGCCTGTATGGTCGGTCGGCGTAGCTTCTAAAGTAGGTTCACGAGTTTGTAAGTCAGGATATACTTCCATTTCTGCCAAGATATTGCCATAAGCGTCAAGGATATTAATCAGTGGCAATTCGTGGCGTTTGCCCATTTCATAGTCGTTAAAGTCATGGGCAGGGGTGATTTTGACACAACCTGTTCCAAAGTCACTTTCGACATAATCATCAGCGACAATCGGTACAATACGTCCTGTAATTGGTAAAGTGATGGTTTTACCGACCAAATGAGCGTAACGCTCGTCATTAGGATTGACAGCAACAGCAGTATCACCAAGCAAGGTTTCTGGACGAGTGGTAGCAACTACCAAGTAGTTATTACCCTCTAGAGTAGTCACTTCTTTATCGGTGAAATAATAACGCACATACCACAATGAGCCTTTTTCATCGTGGTTTTCAACTTCTAGGTCAGATAAGGCGGTTTGAAATTTTGGATCCCAGTTTACCAAACGTTTACCACGATAAATCAAACCATCTTCATAAAGGCGAACAAATACTTCTTTTACCGCATTGGATAAACCTTCGTCCATGGTAAAGCGTTCACGTGACCAATCAACCGATGACCCCAAACGGCGAATTTGTCGGGTGATGTTTCCGCCTGATTCTTCTTTCCATTCCCAAACTTTGTTAATAAAATCATCACGGCTTAGGTCAGTGCGTTTGATACCTTCGGCGTTAAGTCGGCGTTCGACCACCATTTGCGTGGCAATGCCTGCATGGTCAGTGCCGGGTTGCCAAAGGGTATTATCACCAAGCATACGATGATAGCGGGTCAATGCGTCCATGATGGCATTGTTAAAGCCATGCCCCATGTGTAAGCTACCTGTGACGTTTGGTGGTGGTAAGGCGATAGAAAAGGATTGCTCGCTATCATAGCTGGGCTGAAAATAGCCGTTGGATTCCCAATTTTGATACATACCATTTTCAACTTCGCTGGGGTTGTAGGCATGTTCTAACTGGCTTAGGGCTTGTTGGATAGATTGGGTAAGGGCTTGATTACTCATAATTAGTGTCTTATCGTTGGTTGCCATCAAAGAGCTACTAAATGGTTACGGTGTTAACCTCGCTCGCAGTACGATGTGTAAACCTTCGCTCGGTTGCCTTGTAACCCTTTTAGTCTTCTTTGACGCTAAATTTTAAGGGATTAATAAAATTAAAGGATAAGACGATTTTAACGCAGATACGCTAGAAAGTAGAGTAGTTTGTCTTTACAATGAGTTACTCTATCAATGTAAACCTATAAAACGATATAAATACACGCTTATAGCTTCTTATATTAAATTCTTGTAATTGCTTATAACTGGTGGTGATATGCACCTTGAATCGCTAAAAATCCAAAACTTTCGTATCCTTGAAGACATTGAAGTCAAAAAATTAGGACACGTTAATTTAATCGTGGGTAAAAATAATTCGGGTAAAAGCACCGTACTTGAGGCATTGGCGTTGTTAGCGAGTGGGTTTGAACCTGAGACTTTACAAAGACTAACTAATAATAGAGAGATTGGCAGACATACACTTCTTACTAAAAAAAATAAATTACAAGACTTTTCTTTATCACTAAGCAGTTTGGTTAATAAAAACATTAACTTCAGTACAAAATTCAAGGTGCTTATTGGTAGTAAACAAAACAATTATTATATTGGCTTTGAAAATGATGGTAGCTTTTTTGTACATGGTGAAAAAGTTGATGGGGTTTATTATTACTATATTGATGATTATAAGATTTTCAGTAGTATACAAATTCCTCATTTAAAAAATTCACTTGGCACTTCAACTAGTATTTTAAATTATAAAAATATTTTTAATTTTTCTTATATTGATACCCATTCTATTAATATTGAAGATCTGGCGAATGAATGGGAAGATATTATCCTCACTGAGGCAGAAGACTTAGCGTTACAAATGCTAAGAATTATTGAGCCTAAAATTTTAGATTTAGCCTTTTTAACTCAAAACAAACAAAGAACCCCCTATGTTAGATTAGCAAATGTCAAAGAAAGAACACCACTACATAGCATGGGTGATGGTATTTTCCGCTTATTACAAATCATCTTAAAAGTATTAAAAGCTCGTGATGGGTTTTTGCTGATTGATGAGTTTGAAAATGGCTTGCATTACAGCGTACAACCAGAGGTTTGGAGATTAATCTTTGAGCTTGCTAAACGCTATAACATTCAAGTATTTGCCACTACCCATAGTTGGGATTGCATTGAAAGCTTTGCTAAAGTTGCCAAAGAGAGAGAAGACCTAGAAGGGGTGTTATTTCGTATGGGGCGTAGTGTACGCAAATCAGACAACGGCAAAATTATCGCTACAGAATTTAATGAAGACGAGCTATACAACCTCACTAAAGATAACATTGAGGTTCGCTAATGGCTAATAATCTACTTATTGTCGAAGGCGAGTCTGATAAAAATTTTATTCAAGAATTTTTACATCATGAAAAATTAGACATTAGCGTCGACATTCAAATAGCCACTGCGCCAGAGATTGATAGCAACATTCGTCATACTTCCAAACAAGCCGTTTTGCATTCGTTAGCAACAGTCATTAAACAGCTTAATGATGGACGTTATGATTGTATTGGTATTTTGATTGATATGGATTATCAGGACAGTTCTAACCAATCGAAAAAACAGCAAAATATTGACCAATTATCACAAGCGTTAAATAAACATGGCTTTACATTTTCTCAACAAACTACTGATGAGCAAGGTTTATTTTTTGCAAACCCTGACTTTGATAATCCCATCGGTGTTTGGTTAATGCCAAATAATGATGATGAGGGTTATTTAGAAACATGGATTGAGCACTGTATAAAAGATACACAAGCCAGCCATTTTAAAAAAGTAGAAAATTTTATTGCAAGCTTTGATGATAATCATTTTAAGCATAACGTCATATCAAAGGCAAAAGTCTATACATGGCTTGCGATACAACCAAAACCAAGACAAGATTTTGGCTATTGTTTATCGCCTAAATCTGGCTTGTTAGATAAAGACTCAAAAAGTTATCAAAATTTTAAACATTGGATTATGGCTACTTTTAAATAAAAGATTTTATGTTAGCGGTGTCAATTTTAGACAGTAAATTAACGGACTTTATTAGATTTTAATCCCCACCACCACCATCTCCGCCCCCGCCGTCACCTCCATCACCACCAAAAAAACTATCAAAAAATCCACCACTTGACTCACCAATATCGCTATCAAGGTCAACATCAATTGTGCCCTCATTAAGCCACATAAATAATTTCACAACAAAGTAAATAAGCATCAACCCTGCGATGATTTTTAGAATAATCATAAGATTCTCAATATCAGCGACAATAGAAAAAAGGACGGTTAAAACCGTTTTATTTTTATAAGTTTAGGATAAACTTAGGATTTGACAGTTTGATGATAGGAAGAATATAAGCTTTATACCATTTTATGGTAAAGGTGGTGGCACTTTAGGATTATTCACTGTATAAACGGCTGTACCATAAGCGATGGCTTCAACCATACTACCAAGCTGATTGATATTAGTGACTTCTAAACGCACACCATAAATTTGGTTATAGCCTTGATATTGCGCTTGTTGTTTCATACGTACAATGGCTTCACGTCTGGCTCTATCCAGCAGGCTTTCATAAGTGGTGAGGTTTTTACCAAAGAAATTTAAAATCTTAGCAACCACCATTTTAAAATAATCCTGTGCAATCACAACGCTACCAATAACTAACTCTCCTTCACTGCCATACGCCAGCTCAGGTTTATAAAAGCGTTCGTTAGAAATGATGATATGACCGAGTGTTTTTTCAGATTGTTCTAACTCTTGCCAATGTTGGCGTTCATGGCGACGACCAAAAAACCAACCCACTGTAATCAATATTAAAAAAGGGGCATAATTAATAATCAGATCGACCCACCACTGCCTCATTATTTTGCCTCTAAGTTGCTCGTGATTTGATGTTTATGGTACTGATGGTTGAATTATTATTTATTTGTATGATGGGGATTAAATTCCTAAAATATTATTAATAGGACTTACGCAAACGTACGATATTTGTCTTAATCAAGCGGCTGGGAATTATTTACGAAGCCTCTGGAACTACGTACAGCCAGCGAGTAAATGATTACCAGACGCTAATAATCTATGAAACTGCGTAAGTCCTAATTAAATATCCTCAATATTGTTAACAAAGTCGTTATTATTCTGTGTAACAGGTGTATTAGCAATGGCTTTAACCGCTGTACCATAAACAAATAGCTCAGAGGCACCTTGAGCAATGCTCGAAGTCGAAAAACGCACCCCAACAATGGCATCTGCGCCCAATGCTTGAGCTTTGACAATCATACGCTCAATTGCCTCTTGACGAGACTCTTCGAGCAATTCAGTATAAGCAACTAACTCACCACCCACAAGATTTTTGAAACTGGCAAACAAATCCTTACCCACATGTTTAGAGCGCACAGTACTACCATAAACAATATCCAAACGCTCAGTAATGGTGTGATTGGGCAGATGCTCAAGATTTGATAATTGCATGTGATATCCTTGCAAAAGCAGATAGCAGCGAACTGACAAGTTTAGACCGTATTTAAGGGTGTTTAAGAGTATTTAATGATGATTACTGCAATAACCGATAATTACTCAATGGTATCAATCCTCAGTATTAAACAATAAAAATAACTCGGTTAAATTACCTTCAATGCTATTTGCCATCTGTGCCAACGCATCTTCATCGGCTCGAATCTCAGCTAAATCTTCATCTTCTTCACCATCAACGGTATCAATCCCACTAAACACCATCATTGGCAAGGTGAGCATCGCCACATCTTCACTGGTGTCTTCATCAGCAAACCAGTCTACGCTTTCATCACCATACATGGCATCAACAAAACCTACCGACCATGCTGCCAAATCAGAATCAAATGAAAAGTCAACTTCATCACTGTCACTAAGATCGAGTGGCAAGTTTATGCCAGTTTCATCTTTAAGATCCGCTAGCATTTTTTGTTGCCACTCATTGATGGCTATTTTTACTTTTTCAGGAACATGGCTATCTTGTCCTTCAAAAAGTAACGACAACCAATTAGGCAGTGTTTTACCTACCACAGTTGCAGACAAAAAACCATGAGTAGCGGTGCTGTCTAAACCAAACTCATTGGCATCTGAATCAAGATATTGTAATAGTTCATCGTGAGTCATAAATATCCTTTGGTATCATAAAAAATGAAGTGATTTTTTAATTTATTGTTTTAAGAAAAAAAAGATAAGCTGCTATCTTATTTAGCTTACTCAGCTTGGTTGGTTGGTTGCTTATTTAAGTATTAGTAAAAATACCTTAATTTAATACAGATTATTTTATAGATTAAGATAATTCAGATACTGATTAGGTTGCTATCTAGATTTCTGTGTACATAATGATCCTATAACCATGATATTAATTTTCAGATTAACTGAACTCAATTCTTATTTATTATTCGTCATCATCAAAGTCGTCGTCAAAATCCTCATCATCTAAATCATCAAGGTCATCATCAAAACCATCTTTTAGCTCACGTGCCAGACGTTTTTCTTCTAATAAATTATCAATCAAACGACGCTTTTCAAGGCTGCTAATTCGTGAGCGTCCTGTAGATTCAACTTCATCAACCAGCTTGACGACTTCATCTTCTTCAAAGTCATCATCAAAATCATCATCAAGATCTGTATCACTCATAGAGTACTCCTTCTAACATATATATTCTAAACTAGTTCACAATCATTTAAGACAGCAACATTTCTAAAGATGGCACACCGCCATATATATTGTCTTATAAAAGTTTTAGTAGTTTTTGTCAATATTTTAACTGTCTTGTTTTGATAAAATAAAGAACCTAAGTCTTGTTAAAATGCAAATTAATGAGCTAAATGACAACGCTTCTTCATACGCTTATTCATAAAGTTTAAGACCAAATAGACTCTAATTAGATAGCAATACTGCATCACGCATACCAACCAACCGCTGTAACATTGCTTCATTGATACCCTCAACAAACGCACTCTCTCGCTCGTATACTGTCATTGGATTGGACAGATTACGCAGTTGAATATGACCACTGAGCTGCTTAATACCCTCTGTTGGTAGTAATGTTATGACTTCATTTGCTTGTCCAACATTTTCAATTAGTTGTAGCATTGGCTTTTCTTGAGACTCATCACTCACGCCAACTTTTACATCAGCTGCAAACTGTTTTAATTCGTGATGTTTTGCCACTATGATTTGATTAAGCATGACATATAGCTTACCTAATACCACCGCTGCCAAGCCAATTTTTGCATGGCTATTGCTTGCCTTAAGTACTACCACTGCCCCTTGTGCATCAAATTTAGGTTTATTTACCAAACTAATGCCATAAAACAAAGGCTGCGCCAATAGTTCATCAATGCCTTGCTGTAATAACTGTGTGCATAGCGTAAAATAAGGGACAGCTTTTTCTGGTGCTAAAACAGAAATCAAATTGTATGGATCACTATAATGAATGTGTATACAAACAGTCTCAATCCCTTTATTCAATTCACCATCATTTTTTTGCTTGCTACTTAAAAAAGCCTCATTATCTAAAACGGGTGATGAAGACTTTGGCTGTGACGTTTGTTTATCTTGTGATACATTTTGCTCTGTTTTTTGCTGAGACTGTAGATATTGATTTAATGCTTGATGTCTATCAACAGATTCCGTTGTACCCTGCATTTTTTCTGTTTGAGTTGCTAATGAGCCATGTCCTAATAACGCAGCCATGAGTGCCGGATCACTGGTGTCCTTATCACTGTTAGCATTTTGCTCGGCATTGGCTTGGTCAAATTGCGCCTCTTTAGAGGACTCATCACGACGCAAACGTTGATTGCGTGGCTGCTGAGCCAAAAAATGCGCTTGTATGTCTCGACTTAACGCCGCTAATTGTGCTTTGGTTGGACGTGCCACATAACCATATAGCAACCAAACCAGTAGGTTTAATATAAAAGAGCCCAACAAAAATGGCCACTGGGTTGCGATAATCTCACCTTTATTGCTACTGTTTAGGGTTAGAGTGATGGATCCCAATACCTTATCACCATTACTAGCCTCTTGCCGAATCTGTTCACCTGCTTGCAAAGGGGCAGCACCCGTTTGTACCAATACGGCATCATCAGGATTGCGGATCGTCAAACTAGCAACATTATCATCAGCAGTATAGCGAGCCGCGATCACACTTAAACTGACCCGATCTTGGCTTAATAATGGCAGCTTTGCTTCGTCAATAAGCTGACTCATCATGCGTTCACCAGTTTGCACACGCACCTCATCTAGCTGCCGCTCAGTGCTCACTATCAAAAGTAGGCTCTGAATACAAAAGCTGATAAGTAAAATAATGGCAAACAAGCCTTGCCGTGGCGCTAAATAAGTCATGTTATGCTAAACTTTTGGTCAGTGGATAAAAACGGGTTAGTTATTATATTAGATATAACATCATGAATGTGCAGAAAAAGCCATCTATTCGCCACAAAAATTGTTATTATTTTATGACCGACTAAGAACACAAAACTTCACTGGTAACATATCAATCTTTAATCATATAGTTAACCCTGCTCAACTTTAATAAATAATAAATAAGGACAATAACTTTATGTCAGATGCTATCAACATAAAAAATGCCACCGCAACTACACCAGCAAATAACCATAAAGCGTATGGTGCAACACAGCAGCTACCACATCTACACTGTTGGCAAAATGCCATTTTACAGGCAAAAGATTTGCTGCCCACGCTTAGTGAGGACATCAGTGAAGGCAATAATGATACCCTCATTGCCAAAATTGATCCGCTACCTATTTTTGCCCTTATTGTTGTCGCACAGACACAATCTCTACAAGCTCATGACACTAAGGTCAGCCTAGATGAACACATAGCAACATGGGCACAAAGCCAACCTGCATGGCGAGTGATTCAAGTATTGGCAGCTAAGACTAAGCCTGATAGCCGCTTAGCAGATGATATCACCGATGTGCAAATATATCGCTATGTGTTATTACCCAATAGCACCGATGCCATCACCCCTGAGAAAAAAAATGCCGCTGCACATATATTAGATGATCAGCTTACCGCTCATCTACGTCAATTTATCGCCACCCTACCCATTACTGAAGATATGGGAGGAGATGCTGCCATTGATTGCCATATTGTCTCATTATCACAAATGCTACGCCCACACCGCCTAGCATGCTTTGATATGGATTCGACCTTAATCAAACAAGAAGTGATTGTAGAGCTGGCTAAAAAAGCTGGCATTGGTGAGCAAGTCAATGAAATCACTGAGTCTGCGATGCGTGGTGAGATTAATTTTGATGAATCATTTAGTCAACGAGTGGCGTTATTAGAAGGTCTGCCTACCTCTGTATTATCTGAGATTCAAGACAGTCTAACACCATCAGCAGGCGCAAAAACTACATTAACAACACTCAAGGCATTAGGCTATCATACAGTCCTTCTTTCAGGTGGTTTCACTTATTTTGCAAAGCACATCGCTGCAACTTTAGGCATTGATGAAGTCCATGCCAATGATCTAGATATTGCAGAAGGTATGGTCACTGGCAGTGTCTCTTTGCCCATTATTAATGGCGAGCGCAAAGCACAGTTGGTCGAAAAAATCGCCAAACATCATGGTATTGATAGCAAAGAAATTATCTGTGTGGGTGATGGTGCAAACGACTTACCCATGATGGCAAACGCTGATTTGGGTGTTGCCTTCCATGCCAAACCCATTGTGCGGGCACGTGCCGATGCTGCCATCAATGCCACTGGATTAGAAGGTGTGTTATATATTTTGGGATATGATCAGTCTATTTTTGCCACCACAGAGGCATAAAATAATGTCATAAAATATTCATAAACTTATTAAGTAGCCTCCAATACCGTGGTAAATAAGAAAGTATAAGGCAGGGCGAGAGACAAATTTTCTTGCCCTAAAATAACACGTCATTCACTGTCGTAAAAACATAACAACTGCCTTTTTATTTTAAAAAAAGCATCGCATAATGAGGGTCAATCTAATTGAGTTTGTTAGCAGTTTTTCTTGTTAATTTATTAATTTCATTATTAAAAAATTATCAAATATAAAAAAACTGCTTGCCACCACAGAGACTACCATCATGATTATGACAACCAGTTTGGCTCAGATTTCACCGCTGATGACTTGGTCATCATTCGGCTATCTCTTATTGACTATTGGAATAATAGCAATGCTACTATCACCTTATCGTTACTTAATTGCTTATTTACTGGCAGGTATGGTCTATTGGTTCATCATTGATGCGATCCAATCAGTGCTGTTGTATCTATTTGCTGTGGATCATTGGCAAAGTTATATCTACTCACTTGCCATCACTTGGATATTTCTTGGTATCTGGTTTATCTATCGTCTGCATAAGCGCAGCCATATTAGCAATAGTAACGCTCAGTCCACCCTGATAAAAAATAAATATGGGGAAACATATATCGAGCACACACCCGTTTATACCAACTATCAGCCTCGTTTTCCAAACCCCAATTCATTTAATCAAAAGCAACTGCATAAATAATAATGTTGAATAAATAACCTTTAAAAATAAGAAAACACCAACATCCATAAGTAAGACATAAAAACAGTGTACACTGTTTCACTAACCGTTACATAACCATAAGGCAACCTATCCTCAATTTTGTTAAAATTCCTTATTAAGTACCCATGTTGATGTTATTACAGTCACAATCAAATAAGTAAAATATGGTGTATCTCATCATTATAGACACAATAAGACAAGTCTCATGGCTTGTTTTTTTGTATTATAGACATGTGCTTAGCATTGTAAAAAAGTGGGTGTGATAGCATAATATCTTTTTTAACCTAGCTTATAACTGAATATATATTCTTAACCCGTGCATATATCAATCATTTTTTAATACTACTTTCATAAATGGACAACCCTATGTTTACTATCCCTGTACTAAATATCAAAGTTGATGCCTTAGATGGCTTACTGGCAGCGGTTGGCTATCGTTTGTCCATGTTGGCAGACAGTGACAACGAAGAGTTTACCAAACTACTGGCAGATCGTGATGTAACCATTCAGCTTGGCAGTAAAGCTGATGATGTAGCTCGCTACTATCACTTTAATAATGGCGAATTTAGCCAACATGCAGGTGTGGCAGATAAGGCAGATCTCAGCATTGATTTCAAAGACTCAATGACAGGTGTCAAGCTACTAACTGGTGGTGATCTCTCTGCCTTTATGACAGCCATTCAAGATAAAGACATGAGCATGGAAGGTGACTATAGCCTACTGATGTGGTTTAACAAAATTGCTAAACACATCGTACCCGAAATTCCAGAGGAATTTAAACCGTATATTCAGCAAGCCAAGCCTTATGTATATCAAGCTCAGCAGTTTGCACAGCACTGGATTGGTGTGGCTAAGCACAAGCTTGGTAAATAAAATACTCCAATCAAATGATAAATGACAAGCAAAAATCAGCTAGGCGTCCAGTGGTAACTTAAAAATAGTAAGCCGCAATATTCTAAACTCTAGCTGCTATTCACTTAGCCATAAATCATTAACCAAATTGATTGATTATTGATTTATGGTAGGTACATGACATAGCCATATCTAAAGGATGAGCGAAACATGAGCGTTTGGACAGAGACGGTATTTAACCCCACCGCAGAAGCAATTAATAAACAACAATCCAATTCAGCAGCAGAACAAGCTGATCATGTTGCTATACGCCAGCGTGATGAGATTGCCAGATTATTTGACTTACCTCTGCTAGACTTGCTTATGCAAGCACAAACCATACATCGACAGCATTTTGCTGCCAATGAAGTACAGATTAGCACCCTACTGTCTATTAAAACAGGGAACTGTCCTGAAGACTGTGGCTATTGCTCACAGTCAGGACATCATCGTAAAAAGACAGGGCTACAAGCAGAAAAACGTATCGAAATAGACAAGGTATTGGCGGCTGCCAAACGTGCTAAAGCCTCTGGCTCATCTCGATTTTGTATGGGTGCAGCATGGAAACATCCCAGTGCCAAAGACATGCCCTATGTCACTGAACTGGTCAAAGAGGTCAAAGCGCTTGGTCTTGAAACTTGTATGACCTTAGGTATGCTCAAACCTGAGCAGGCACAAGAGCTTGCTGAGGCAGGGCTTGATTATTATAATCATAACCTTGATACCTCAAGACAATATTATGAGCAAGTCACCACCACCCGCAGCTATGATGATCGCCTAGAGACGCTCGCGCATGTGCGTCAAGCAGGCATCAATGTGTGTAGTGGTAGTATTGTTGGTATGGGTGAAAGCCGTGAAGATCGCATCGACTGGATTCATGAGTTGATCAAAATGCCAACGCCACCTGAGTCTATTCCCGTCAATCTACTTGTACCCATCAAAGGCACACCACTGGGTGATAAAGTCATCAATGAAGGTCAACTGCCTGTCCTAGAATGGATACGCACCATTGCCGTCACACGCATTTGCTGCCCCAAAAGTTATGTACGTTTATCTGCTGGACGTGAGAGTTTATCCGATGCCGAACAAGCCTTGGCATTTATGGCAGGAGCAAATTCATTCTTTTATGGTGATAAGCTATTAACGACCAGTAATTCTAGCCAGTCTAATGATGACCGCTTAATGCGTATGTTAGGCTTAAGCGCACAATTTGCTCAGCCGAAACAAGTACCTGTTATTGATGCGGTGAGCAAACACACCACGACTTTAGTGGTCGAAGATAGTTTTGGTTAATTCGGTTAAATTCATATCTACCCTTGTTTCTTGACTTTGTTCCTTAAGTATAAGCTGATTTATGACAGAATATTTTAACTGGATTAAAGCAGCGCACATCATCTCGATGGTTTGCTGGTTTGCTGCTATTTTTTATCTTCCTCGATTATTTGTTTATCATGCCATGAGTGAAGATAACATTAGCCAACAACGCTTTAGTATCATGGAGCGTAAGCTTTATCGTGGCATCATGACCCCTGCCATGATTGCCACATGGCTATTTGGTCTCTGGATGGTTATCTTAGGGTGGGAAGTCTATAAAACGCAAATGTGGCTACATATCAAGCTTACTTTAGTGGTGATACTCACTGCCTATCACTTTGCTTGTGGTTACTATCGACAGCAGCTAATGTCTAATCCACAATATAAATCGCACGTTTTTTGGCGGTGGTTTAATGAGATACCTGTATTTATCTTGATAGCGGTGGTTATTTTGGTGGTGGTCAAACCGTTTTAGACACTGATTTTATTCAACAATTAATAGCCTTTAGCAATACATAAAAAATACCACTATCATCAGTGGTATTTTTTATATATAGGACTTACGCAGTTTCATAGATTATTAGCGTCTGGTAATCATTTACTCGCTGGCTGTACGTAGTTCCAGAGGCTTCGTAAATAATTCCAAGCCGCTTGATTAAGACAAATATCGTACGTTTGCGTAAGTCCTAATATATTGTGCAAAATAGTACAGACTGTAAAGCAAACGAGATCAACACCGTCGCTATTTAGTAATACTTTAACTATAAAAGCTAAATCGGACGCATGATCTGATAAACATGACTCACATCATAGACCTTATAACGGGCAGGCTCTTGACGGCTTTCTCCTGCATAGCTTAATATCAGTGCTTGATGATTTGCCTCATCTACCCAGCCAATAAACATACCACTATGCTCAATATCATGATAGCCATGATTAATATAATAAATCCAATCCCCTGACTTTAGCTGCTCGGCTGTGGCATAAGGCCCTTGATGAAAATCACCTTTAAACAACACATCGCGTTTAACATTGGCATTATTAAACACTAAATTAAGATAATCCCAGCAACCACCTGAAATGATGGCTTGCTGATCTAATGCCATCGAACGTGCTTGTTTCAATACCCGCTGTGCTGGTGGTAATGCCAGCTCTTCAGCTGCCAACACCAATGGTAAGTATTCATCTGCCACATTGCTATATGACACTGACGGTAGGGGTTTTGCTAGTATAGAAGGTTGACCAGCAGACTGCGTAGCATCATAGGCAGCAGAAGCAGAAACACTTGGCAGCAGCAACAAACAAAACATACTCATAGCTGATAAATAAACATATCGACTTAACATTCTTGATGACATTTTATGCTCCTAATAAATCTATTTTTTGCATCACTAGTAGACAGCCTAATTATCTTGCATCTTTATATTGGCATGACGTTTAGTAAATTGCTGACCTTGTAATACCGCTTGCATGACTTGCGCCTCTTTATCAGATTCAAAACCCGTAATATGATACTTTTGTGCACCGCCACTATCTACTATTTGCAGCGAATTTTGTACCACATTAATGCCATCATCGGCTTGTAGCTGTACATTATTTGCCTTACCTGCCAGCCGATGCACAAACCCACCTTGATGTACCTCTAATATACCAGCATTAATTTGCTGCTGAGCTAATTTATTACGCTGTCCTCGACGACGGTTAAACACAAAGCTACCCACCACCAGCAGCCCCAAAGCAGCAATTGCCAAACGTTCAGGTAATACACTCATTGCCATAGCAACTGCAACTGCTCCTATCAAAAGGGCAAAAGCAAACCAAAACATGCCATCAGTAGCACCTTTCGATTGCTGGGCTAAAGTGATTGTTGCACCCTCATTTGTGAGTTTTAGCATGGCTCATTACCAACCCAACGCCGTTTGCTGCATCACAATCAACTCTGCAATGCCTTTTTCTGCCATTGCCAGCATTTTGTCCGCTTGTGCACGGGTAAAAGGCTTTTCTTCTGCTGTACCCTGTATCTCGATAAACTCATTTTTTTGCGTCATCACCACATTCAAGTCAGTATCACAGCTTGAGTCTTCTTCATAGCATAAGTCTAGATAAACTTCGCCATCTTTGACACCAACCGATACTGCTGCCACTAAGCCAATTAATGGATCGGATTTTAGTTTCTTTTTTTGTTGTAAGCTTTCTAACGCATCAATCATTGCCACCGCTGCACCTGTGATACTGGCAGTACGAGTACCCCCATCTGCCTGAATCACATCACAATCTACATAAATGGTGTTCTCACCCAACTTGGATAAATCCACCATTGCCCGTAAACTACGTCCAATCAGGCGTTGAATTTCTTGCGTACGCCCTGATTGCTTACCCCGTGCTGCTTCTCGCTGATTGCGGGTATTGGTCGCACGTGGCAACATGCCATATTCTGCGGTTATCCAACCTTTACCTTGTCCTTTTAACCAACGCGGTACGCCATGCTCCACACTGGCAGTACACAGCACTTTGGTATCTCCAAAACAGACTAAGACTGAACCTTCAGCATGTTTGGTGTAGCCTCGTTCAAAGGTCACTTGACGTAATTGGTCTAGCTTGCGATTATCTATACGCATGATATAACACTATCCTATATGATGATTGTCTGTTAATAATAACTCAGAATAAAATATGAAAAACTAAGAAAATAAAAAAGGGCTATTTATTACCCATCGCCGTAAAACCCTGCCGTTTAGGACAGGGATATAAGGCGGCATTTGGTATCGCATAACATCTCATACCACTTGCAAATAAACAATGGATTTGTCAAACTAATTCAATGAAAACCCTTAAGCTACGCATCAAAGATAAACACGCAAACCAGCTAAACAAAATAGCTGGCAGTGTCAACTATGCGTGGAATTACATCAATGAACTTAGCCTTAAGCACCTAAGGCGAACAGGCAAGTTCTTTTCAGCCTATGACCTAAATACCTACACTAAAGGCAGTGGTGAACTATTAGGCTTACACTCACAAACTCTACAAGCTATCAACGAGACCCACGCTAAAGCCCGCAAGCAATTCAAAAAAGCTAAACTCAACTGGCGAACTAACCGACCTGATGCCAAGCGTAAAAGCCTAGGCTGGATACCGTTTAAAAAATCAGCCATCAAACTGCTAGCAACAAGACAAAGCGGTAAGAAATCACTCAAGTCTACCCTACAGCTTAGCCTAGCCAAAGGCAAAAAACTCATCATCGAAGTATGGGACAGCTACAATCTAGCATTGTATGACCTAAATACCCTTGAGGTCGTACAAGATGCAAGAGGTAGATGGTATGCCTGTATCACCGTCAAAAACCATCTAAAACAAACCTGTGGCAAAGGTAGCGTTGGTATTGACCTAGGACTAAAAGAATCTGCCACCACCTCAAACGGTGACAAACTCACCACCAAACAAACGCAAAAGTGGGCAAAAAAACTAGCAGTTGCTCAAAGAGCCAAAAACAAACAGCGTGTTAAAGCAATACACACCAAAATCAAAAATACACGCCAAGACTTAATTCACAAATTCACCACCCAATTAGTCAAAGACAATGCTCTAATCGTGGTCGGTGATATTAAATCACGCTCATTCACAAGTAAGAAAACCAAACAGGCTAAATCAACATACGATGCAGGTTGGTTTGAACTCAAACGACAACTGGAATACAAATGCAAGCATGCAAGTTGTCAGCTTGAGATTGTGGGTGAGAGTTACACCACCCAGACCTGTTCGCACTGTCACAAAATAAGCGATAGTAGTCCGAAAGGTAGAGCAGGTCTTGGAATAAGAGAATGGACTTGTGCAAAGTGTGGCACATGGCATGATAGAGATATTAATGCCGCTAAGAACATTCTTGCGGTCGGGCTTGACCGTCTCGCTGGAGGAATCACCACCCAATAGTAATGTTGCTATGCAGAGTGAGGGAATCCCCTTACTTTAGGGAGGGGAGGAAGTCAAATAAACAGCCCCTATCCTAACGTGATGTCTTACTAATCGCAACTGTGTTAGATTAACCTAGCACAGTTGCTGTACCTTTAGCAGCTCAATACTAGTCCAAACCTTCCATTTTACGTAACTCTTTACGCAATATCTTACCGACGTTAGATTTTGGCAGCTCGTCCACAAACTGAATCTGACGTGGACGCTTATAGCCTGTGAGATTCTTTTTACCAAAGTCGAGTAGCTCTTTTTCACTGACCTCACCTTTTTTAACCACAAAGATTTTTGGCTCTTCACCACGCTCTTCACTAGGGACACCAATCGCACCACATTCTAAGACATTGGGGTGCTCTGTCATCATCTCTTCAATTTCATTTGGATAAACATTAAAGCCTGAAACCAAAATCATATCTTTTTTACGGTCAACAATTTTAATAAAGCCTTTTTCATCCATGATGCCAACATCACCTGTTTTTAGATAACCACTTTTGGTAAAGCTCTCAGCAGTCTCTTCAGGGCGATTTTGATAACCGAGCATCACTTGTGGACCTTTAACACAAATCTCACCACGCTCACCAATTGGCATCTCATTGTCATCATCGTCAACCAAAATGACATCGGTACTAGAAGCAGGCACCCCAATTTTGCCAGTAAACTCAGAGATGGTCATTGGATTAAAGGCAACAACAGGTGAGGTTTCAGATAGTCCATACCCTTCAACAATAGGCAATCCTGTAATATCATGCCATTCTTTAGCAACGCTTGGCAATACTGACATACCCCCACCAATTGATGCCTTAAGGTTAGAAAAATCTAATTTTTTGAATGCCTCTTGATGCACCAGTCCGTTAAACAAAGTATTAACTGACGGCAGGAATGATGGTTTGTATTTATCAATTTGCTTGATTAAATCATCTAAATCACGAGGATTTGGAATGAGTAAGCTGGCATAGCCTTGATACATCGGATACATGCCACAGACCATAAACGAGAACACATGATACAATGGTAGGGCAGTTAGAATAATATCTTTAGAATTTACATCATCTTCAAAGGCACTGTTCATCAATGCACTGATTTGTAGCATGTTGGCAACTAAGTTACCATGAGTCAACATTGCTCCTTTGGCAACACCTGTTGTGCCGCCTGTATACTGTAATAATGCCACATCACTCAAATCCATATCAGGACGTTGATAGTTGTTTGCAGACACAGCATTTAATGCTTCTTTAAAGTCAATGCTACCAGACAGATTATAACTAGGTACCATTTTTTTGACATGACGCACCACAAAGTTGACGATATGCCCTTTTACAAAGCCCAGCATATCTCCCATGCTACACACCACAATATGCTCAAGATCCCCTTTACTTTCAGCTTTATCAAGGGTGCTGGCAAAGTTTTCAATGATAAAAATTGCTTTAGCACCACTGTCTTCAAGCTGATGCGAAAGCTCTCGACTGGTATATAATGGGTTGACATTAACCAAGGTCATACCCGCTCGTATCACCCCCAATGCCACCACAGGATATTGCAATACATTGGGCATCATCGCAGCAACTTTATCGCCCTTTTTTAGCCCCAATGACTGTAAATAAGCTGCTATCTGTCGGCTATATAAGTCTAGCTGACGATAATTGATGCTTGCATCCATACAAATAAAGGCAGTTTTATTGCCATAACGCTGGAAGTTTTTTTCAAAAATATCTAACAATGAGCTGTCTTTGGCTGGCATTTCTATGATTGCAGGAATACCATAACGCTCATAAGTATCAAGCCATGGGCGGTCAGTTGGAATCTCTGGCATGGTGGGATAACCACCCTCAGTCATGCTCTCATTATTGTCTGGTACTGGAATGGGTGTATTATTCGTTGTTGGTGTGCTTGTACTCATAAGATTACCTAAAAATCAAAATAGTTATAAATGGAAGAAAGTAATATATCCGTTATTTTTGCGGTTAATTATTTTTATATAGTTAACCAAATATGATACTAATTCAAGAAAAATGCATAAAGTTAATATATTTAATACAACAAACACTAATCATCAGTGCATAGCTTATGATTAATCCTACCCTAAGCTTAACTTTATGTCATATATCATGGGGAATAAATTTATCTATAAGAAAAAGCAAATTACCCTATTTAACCATTTCTCTCGATAGTATTTTGTGAATTTAAAGTCACAACATCATACTTGTAGTGATTTTAATGGTTTTGATGATTTGCAATGCTGTACTCAATTAAGTAAAAAGCACAGCATAAACACTAACCTTGTTATGATTTTTGCGATCTAAACCCCACACTCAACTTTACCCCCTCCAAGCCTCCCCCTTAAAAAAGAGGGAAAAACTGGTTTTTAAGTCCTCCCCTTACTTCAAGGGGAGGGTATGGGAGGGGTCATATATCAAATTAGTAAAATAAGTTAAGAGTAAGGTTATATAAATAACCTTCTATAAAAGCATATCGCAAACACTATGCCTTACGCTTTTGCTCCTCTAACTGACGCAACTCTTTACGCAAGATTTTACCCACATTGGTTTTGGGCAGCTCATCGACAAATTCTACATGACGCGGACGTTTATAGCCTGTGAGGTTTTCTTTAGCATAGGCTAATACTTCTTTTTCACTCAGACTGGTATCTCTACGTACCACAAAAATCTTTGGTACTTCACCACTTCTTTCATCTTCTATACCAATGACGCCACATTCAACAATCTGTGGATGTCCTGCCATCACGTCCTCAACCTCATTGGGATAAACATTAAATCCAGACACCAAAATCATGTCTTTTTTACGATCGACAATGGTAAAGTAGCCTTCCTCATCCATGACTCCAATATCACCTGTGCGAAAAAAGCCATCATCCGTCATCACATCATTGGTGGCATCTTCTCGATTCCAATAACCCTTCATTACCTGTGGGCCACGCACACTAATTTCACCTCGCTCACCTAAAGCCACTTCATTACCTGCATCATCTAAGATAGCCACATCTGTTTGTGGCATAGGGATACCAATCTTCCCTGTAAACTCAGTCAATGATACTGGATTAGCCGTCGCAATCGGAGAGGTTTCAGACAACCCATAGCCTTGAATAATCACACTGCCTGTCACCTGTTTCCATAAATCAGCAGTTGGACGTAGTACTGCCATACCACCACCCATCGACATACATATTTTGCTGTGGTCTAACGCCTGAAACTCTTCACTATTTGCCAAGCTATTAAACAAAGTATTCACCGCAGGAAAAAACGCAGGCGGATACTGTTTATAAGCTTTGATTAAACTTTGCTCATCACGAGGATTGGGTATTAATAGCCCAATACAACCACGGTACAAGCCAAACATACCACATACGGTAAATGAGAAGATATGATACAAAGGCAGCGCAGTCATAATCACAGGCTGATCGTTACTATCATCAAACCCTGCCAGACCACCTGCCAAAAAGGCATCGGCTTGAATGAGATTTGCCACGAGATTTTTGTGTGTCAGCATTGCGCCTTTTGCCACACCTGTCGTACCGCCTGTATATTGCAAAACTGCCACATCTTCAAGCCCAATATTGCTCGGACGTTGATAACGCTGTTTTTTACCAATGCTCAGGGCTTGCTTAAAGGTAATGCTACCAGCAATATTATAATCTGGTACCATTTTTTTGATATGACGCAGCACTGTATTAATCATAAAGCCTTTGAACGTGCCCATTAAATCACCCATCGAGGCGATGACAACTTTATCAACCAATTTTTTACCAATGTCTTGATAAGTTTTGGCAAAGTTTTCGATAATAAACAATACTTTAGCATCTGAATCATCAAGCTGGTGTGCCAGCTCCTTTGAGGTATATAAAGGATTGACATTGACCAACACATAGCCTGCCCGCAGCACCCCCAATACAGTGACTGGCATCTGTAAGATATTAGGCATCATCACCGCCACTTTATCACCTTTTTCTAGCCCAAGTGATTGTAAGTAAGCGGCTATCTGACGACTATAATCATCTAGTTGAGCAAAAGTCAGCTCAGCACCGAGACAAACATATGCAATTTTGTCTTTATAAGTGGCAAAGCTTTGTTCAAATACCTCAATCAAGGACGTATCAGCAGCAGGCAGTGTGATGTCATAATTTAAGCCCAGCTTTTTATATGTTTTTAACCACTCTTTACCATTACGACGGACGAGGTCTTGTTGATTGTCCATAATCTTACTACTCCAATTAAGCTCATTATTGTCATAAATACCACCACCAAAAAAGTACGGTACGGCATCATATATATTTCTTATTTGTTAAAATACACTACTTTGATGATAAGACTCAATATAAAAAATCAGTACACTTGTGAACTATACACCCCAATCCATCATCACCCACGCCTTATAATACAAAGCCTTTCAAGATTGAAAGGCTTATTTATATATTATTTATTTAGGGTGTGTTTCAAAAATTATGCTGTGATTATTTTTAATAAATTACCATAGTCTCAGTCCTCCCCCTAGCCCCCTTCTGAAAAAGAAGAAGAAACTGGATTTTAAGCCCTCCCCTTAATCTAAGAGGAGAGTTTGGGAGGGGGCATATAGGACTTTAGAAAATAAAGTTGAGAATGGCGTATGTAATAAGGTACTAATCACTCACAACTGCTTAGCTTAGTTGAACGTTCGCTTTAGCCTTCACTTTCATCAGGGACAAACACATAACCCACTCCCCATACTGTTTGGATATAACGGGCTTGTGAGGGATTGTCTTCGATTAAACGGCGCAGACGAGAAACTTGCACATCAATAGAACGCTCCATTGCTCCCCATTCTCGCCCACGAGCAAGATTCATCAGCTTATCACGGGTCAATGGCTCACGGGGGTGTTGCACCAGTGCTTTGAGCACCGAAAACTCACCTGTGGTCAAAGTCACCACATTGCCATCACGCTTTAGCGTGCGAGTTGATAAGTCTAATGACCAAGGGCCAAATTCAACCACTTCTACCTGCTGACTGGGCGCGCCTGGTAACTCACGGCTTTGACGGCGCAATACAGCTTTGATACGTGCCAGCAATTCTTTAGGGTTAAATGGCTTAGGCAAGTAATCATCAGCACCCGCCTCAAGACCTGCAATGCGGTCACTGTCTGCCCCTTTTGCGGTTAACATAATAATCGGAATATCGGTATTATCTGCTCGCAAACGCTTACAAATACTAATACCATCTTCTCCTGGTAGCATTAAATCGAGCACAATGAGCGAAAATAACTCACGCTGCATCAGTTTATCGAGTTGGCTGGCATCATGGGCTGTACGCACCACAAAACCATCATCTTCCAAAAACCGCTGTAATAAAGAGCGTAATCTGGCATCATCATCGACGACCAATATCCGTTGGGTTAGCGTATCGTGTGTATTATCTGGCATGTTTATCGTCCTTTTTATATTAAACCAACTACAAGAAAATTTAGAAACTGTATTCATAATCCAAAATCAGGGGAATTTTAAACTAAAATTACGTAATACAAGGCAAATTTTGGGGCGAATAGTCACTCTATTTAACCCAAAATTTAACGCCGTAGTACGTCTATTTTAGGTAAAAAGCTACCATTATGGGTTGTGAATACAGGTTCTTATTATTCAATATATGAGTATGATAGTTATTGTACTCAGAAAAGTGGGAAAAATGCGATAAAGCTGTATGTATTTGTTTAACGGTTTAAAGCTCTATTGACAGAAACTAAAAAACTCACTCTCCTCACTCTTTATCTTATATGATTCAACCCTCTAATGCCTATACTTATAGCCACTTTATACACATTTTTGCCAATATTTTTATCTTCTACATAAATAGGTCGCTATCACAACTTGATGCAATCAAACTCAATAAAGCTAAAAAGGATTTCTATTTTCGTGACTTTTGCTATAATGCAGACCACACTTAAGCCAATCATTGATTATAGATATGAGCCTGACTGATACTGCTGTAACCCAAGACACGCAAACAAATACCCTTGATGCCAACACCACTACTGCCATACATAATAAATTGGCAAAAGATATTGGTGTCAAACCTGCCCAAGTCAATGCTTTTGTGAAGCTATATGATGAAGGCGCAACTGTGCCCTTTATTGCTCGCTATCGCAAAGAGAAAACCCAAGGACTAGACGATGCTCAGCTACGCGCTTTAGAAAAAGGCTTGAGCTATGAGCGTGATATGGCAACTCGCAGACTCAAGATTCTGCAACTTTTAGAAGCCCAAGGCAACTTAACAGATGAGCTAAAGACACGCATCGAAAATGCCAGCTCCAAGCTTGAGCTTGAAGACATTTATTTGCCTTATCGCCCACGTCGCCGCTCATTGGCTGCTAAAGCACGTGCAGCAGGACTCGCAGCAGTAGCACAAAAGCTACTGACCGAAGAGGTGACACCAACTCAAGCCTTAGCAGACTATCAGCAGCCTGAGCAAGTTGTTGATGATACTGGCAACGAGATAGAAGTCGACTTTACTGATATCGATAAGCAACTCGCTGGCGTAACAGCAATTATTATTGATGGCTGGACGCAATCTTTAGCGCTACTAGACACCCTACGTACTGGCTTTGCAAAAACTGCCACCATTCATACCAATCTTGCCAATGAAGATAAACGTGAAGTTGGAGAGAAGTTTGCTGATTATTTTGAGCATAGTGAAAGCTTAGCTCGCCTACCAAACCATCGTTTACTTGCCATGCTACGTGGTCGTCAAGAAAATGTCTTAGCAATTAAAGTTGATGGTGAAGACGCGCCATTTATTGAAAAAATCATCAATAACTTTGAAATTGATGCCAAACAACCTGCTGAGCGTCGGCAATTTTTACAATCAGCAGCACAAAGTTTATGGCAAGACAAATGGCGTCCGCATATTGAGCATCGTTTATTGACCGAAAAACGCTTGGCGGCAGAAGCCGATGCCATTCAGGTATTTGCTAATAACCTACAACACCTATTAATGGCAGCCCCCGCAGGACATCAAGTAATACTCGGTGTTGACCCTGGTATTCGTCATGGGGTAAAAATGGCAGTCATTGATGCACAAGGGCATGTCGCAAGTCATACAGATGGTACACCTGCCACCGCCACTGTGTATCCTTTTGCACCCGATAACAAAATTGATGACGCCAAACAAACCATTCGTCAATTACTAAAAGAACATCAGGTCAATTTGGTTGCCATCGGTAATGGTACCGCAAGCCGAGAAACAGATGCGTTAATCAAATCTATTATTGAAGCTGATGACGATATTCAAGCCACCGCCGTGGTGGTCAATGAATCTGGGGCATCGGTATATTCTGCCAGTGAGCTTGCCAGCGATGAGCTTGCCGAGCTTGATGTATCATTACGGGGTGCAGTTTCTATCGCCCGTCGCCTACAAGACCCTTTATCAGAGTTGGTTAAAGTAGAGCCCAAAGCCATTGGGGTTGGGCAATATCAACATGATGTTAACCAAGCTCAATTAACTGACAGCTTAGATAAAGTCACCCAAGACTGTGTGAATGCTGTCGGCGTTGATGTCAATACCGCCAGCCCAGCTATATTAGCCCACATCGCTGGTCTAAATCGCAATGTTGCGCAGCAGATTGTTAACTATCGCAAAGAGCATGGTGCATTTAATAGCCGTGAAGAGCTTAAAAATGTACCACGTCTTGGGGTAAAAACCTTCGAGCAAGCCGCAGGCTTCTTGCGTATTCGTAATGGTGAAAATCCACTAGATGCCACTGGCGTACACCCAGAAAGTTATGATTTGGTACAGCAGCTACTTGAAAAATCAGGCAAAACACTCGATGACGTGATTGGTAATAATGAGGTACTACAAACATTAGATACCCAAGCGCTTGCTGCCGCTAATGATGACAACATCAGCATCAGCTCAGTTCTACAAGAGCTAGCCAAACCTGCCCACGACCCTCGCCCAGAGTTCAAAACTGCCAAATTCCGTGAAGATGTCAATAGCATCAAAGACTTAGAAGAAGGCATGCAACTTGAAGGTGTCATCACTAATGTTACTGCCTTTGGCTGCTTTGTTGATGTGGGTGTGCACCAAGATGGCTTAGTACATATCTCACAAATGGCAGATGACTTTGTTGAAGACCCCATGAATCGTGTCAAACCTGGTGATATTGTCAGTGTACGTGTCATCTCTATTGATGAGAAGCGTGGACGGATTGGCTTTAGTATGAAATCCGAGCAAGCAGCAGCTAACAAAAAACCTGCTACTCATGGTGATAGCAAGTTTGATAACAAAGCTGATAACCAAGTTAATAACAAAGCTAACAACAAAGCCGCTACTCGTCGTCCTGCACGTAAAGCTAAAGGTGACCAAGAGACGCAAAAATCTTCTCGCCGCCAACATGCCAATACGAATCGTGGCAAGAACAAAGCAAGCCCAGCAGCTGACAACAATAAAATTGGTACACTAGGTGCATTACTTAAAGAAGCTGGGCTTAAATAGAAGTTGTATAGATATCAGGTGCTTGCATTTACTTATAGGCGCTTCACCTCTATCGCATTTAGCTTACAATCAACCAAAACTGAAAAAAGACACCTTTGAATACAAAGGTGTCTTTTTTATACCGCCAATATTTTAAAATAGGTCTTGTGCTGTCATTTGAGCTATTAATTAGTTATTTTAGTTATGTGGTACTTCGATGACAGTCACATCACCATCAACCGTGGCATTATCTAATACTTTTGGATTTACCTCCGTACCCACAACCACCGCTTGATTAGTACCATTGTCTATTACCACCGCTGTGCCGTTATTGGTAGCAACTCGCTGAATCTGTTCAACTGGGGCAATGATGACTTTTTTCACTTGATATTGATTAGACTGACTAGGTCGTATGCTGCGGGTTTCTTTAATCACAACTGGCTCTATAATCACCTCTTCTTGTATGGCTAGCTGAGCAGCAGGGACAGGAACAACGCTAGCAATACTGCTAATAGGGGTTGGGAATTTTGCACCAAAATGATTGTCACATTGCTGCATGGTAATACGCACAGGGACACCAGCACGATTTTTATACACATTCACAGTCATATCTGGAGAAAATGGCACATATTTACCCACCAATACACCTGACACCCCATAACGACCACGTGCCTGTCCCACGCCTTTATCACAAGCACCAGCCGTATAATCACTGCTATTAAAAGACTTATCAGCCACCACACTATTCGGTATTTGCACTTCTGACAACTTCATTTGGCTAACCGAAGCTTCCCCTGCCCACCGCTTTGGTCTTTGATAGGTATAAGAGGTATAAAATTTCGCGGTGCCATCTTGTACCGCTGCCACACATTCATCATAACTGTCATAGCCCACATTGCCATGTGCATCTGTTGTCATGGCGGCATTTGCCGTTGTGGCTAACAAACTCAAGCCTGTAGCTGCCATTGCAACCATCAATAATTTTAATTCCATTATTTTTTTACTCCTAGTTCACTGATACACTTACCTTTTTATCTAAAGGTATTTATGTAACAGTATCTTGTTACTGTTACTCAATTTATATTACGTGAGTCAATCTGGCTTAGTTGTGTCATTACGCTGACGAAGTGTAGCGTTATGTATCATTTATTGTGATTCTTTATCGTCCTAATCAATTTAGATAAGCTGTGACAGTAGCCGCCATACAACAATCAGCACCTATAAAGTAAGCAATAATAAATATGCAAGAAAATATAGATGCAGATATGCACCGCTGTGGGTGAGTATGCTACACTAGCAAAAATCCATTAACTTGTTTTTATATGCTAAGCGTTATACCAAACCTTTGACTATTTATACTTATTATTTAAATCGGTTATCAAAATCAAGTAACAGTCACAACAATAGAAATAGTAGATAAGACATGCTTTTATTTAAGCATTGTTTAGTATATAAAAAATAGAAGCCCACTAAAAATACAATGCAACAGATATTCCATCTGTTATGATTTTATTTGGGATTTATATTAAATTTACAAAAAATTTGTTCAGATGAAAGGTAAGATTATGAGCAGTGCATACGATGACATCAAAACCCGCTTACAAGGCTCTATGGTTGCCTTGGTCACACCCATGCTTGCAAATGGCGATGTTGATTATAAACGTCTGGCACAGCTGATTGATTGGCAAATAGATGAAGGCACACACTGTTTAGTGGCGGTTGGTACAACTGGCGAATCAGCAACTTTATCTATGCAAGAGCACAGTGATGTCATTCGTTATTTTATTAAGCATGTCAATGGACGCGTGCCTGTGATTGCAGGTACAGGCGCAAACAATACCAAAGAAGCAATTAAACTGACCCAAGATGCCAAAGAAGCAGGTGCAGATTGTGCGTTACTGGTTGCGCCTTATTATAATAAGCCCACCCAAGAAGGATTGTATCAGCACTACAAAGCCATTGCCGAAGCAGTGGATATGCCGCAGATGCTTTATAATGTACCTGGGCGTACAGTGGTTGATATCGCGCAAGAAACCGTCGAACGTCTTGCCGATATCCAGCAAATTGTCGCCATTAAAGATGCCACTGGCTCAGTTGAGCGTGGCAAAGCATTGATTAATGCTGTGGGTGAGCGTTTGGTGGTTCTCTCAGGTGATGATGGAACAGCACTTGAGCTTACCAAAGTTGGCGGCAAAGGTAATATCTCTGTGACTGCAAATATTATCCCCAAAGTGATGAGCGACGTCTTTAGTACTGCCCTGCAAGGTAACGTAGATGCTGCCCTACAAGCTCATGATGCCATCAAACATCTACATCAGGCGATGTTTGTTGAATCCAGCCCCATTCCAGTAAAATATGCCTTGCATAAAATGGGCAAAATTGACAAAGGCATACGTCTTCCTTTGGTCTGGTTAGATGAGAAATATCACGCCCAAACTGACGCTGCCCTACGCCAAGCAAATTTAATTGACTAATTTTATATTTTTAATAGGCGATTACTCTAAGTTAAGTTTTAAGTTCAGTTTTAAGTTAAATACAATCGTTTAGTCGCCTAGTAAACCTATTATAGACTTCTGCCTAGCTCATAACATAAATTATCATAAGACATAGGCTTATGAAAGGATAACACCATGAATATACGTGCAATACGTTGGTTAAGTCTCAGTATCATCGCTGGACTTAGCCTAGCAGGCTGTCAAACCGTCAAAGGTTGGACAAATAAAATTGATAATGGTAGCTTGAATTATACCCAAGCCAAACAATTAGAACCAATAAAATTACCTGCAAACCAACAAACTGCCCCTTTTATCCCTTTATATCCGACACCAAATGTTGGTAAAAATACCTTGAAAATTCAGGACGAAGAAGGCAAACGCTACCAACTGCCACCGCCACGTCGTATGGCAGTCTCACCCCAAAATTCTTAATTTCCTAAATTCTTAATTTCCTATCCAAAGGTAGTAGTACTACCATTACAATGTTAAATTATTAAATGACAGGACAACAGTCATGCAAAAACAACAATTATTATATAAAGGCAAAGCCAAAACCGTTTACGAAACTGATGAGCCAGATTATCTTATCTTACATTTTCGTGATGATACTTCTGCCTTTAATGGTGAACGTGTTGAGCAGCTTGGTCGCAAAGGTCAAGTCAATAACCGCTTCAATGCCTTTATTATGCAAAAACTTGCCGAAGCAGGCATCGAGACCCACTTTGAACGTCAGTTATCTGATGATGAAGTATTGGTCAAACGCTTGACAATGATACCCGTAGAGTGTGTGGTGCGTAACTTTGCCGCTGGTAGCCTGGTACGCCGTCTAGGCTTAGAGGAAGGTATGCCACTCACTCCGCCTACCTTTGAATTATTTTATAAAGATGATGGCTTGGGCGACCCAATGGTCAATGAGTCCTTATCTATCTCGCTTGGTTGGGCAACGCAGGAGCAGCTTGATACCATGCGTGAGATTACCTTTAAAGTTAATGATGTGCTTAAAGGGTTATTTGATGAAGGTGGCCTAATGCTGGTCGACTTTAAGCTTGAGTTTGGTGTATTTCAAGACCGCATTGTTCTAGGTGATGAGTTCTCGCCAGATGGTTGCCGTATTTGGGACAAAGAAACCAAGAAAAAACTTGATAAAGACCGCTTCCGCCAAAGCTTGGGTGATGTGATTGAATCTTATGAAGAAGTGGCTCGTCGTATTGGTGTTCCATTAGCATAATAAAAACAAGCCATTCGCCTACAAATAATAACACCAAGCTGAATATAACAAGGTTATGTTCAGCTTTTTATTTTTACAATATCCAATAAGCCATAGTCAGCGAAATTATAAACTGGTACAAGGCAGGCAAGTGTAGATAGTATGGTTATACAGCAAACGAGCCTAACACCGTAACAGTTATCAAGTTCGTTGACTATAAAGCTGTAGATAAGCCTCAACATAGGAGCAAATACCATGTATAAACTCACCGTATTTATTCCCGATAGCCATTTAGAAGGTGTAAAAACTGCCCTATTTATTGCAGGAGCAGGCACAATTGGCAATTATTCTCACTGCTGTTGGCAGGTGCAAGGCACAGGACAATTTAAGCCATTATCAGGTAGCAACCCACATATTGGACAACAAGATAAAATAGAACAGGTGACAGAGTGGCGAGTCGAGATGGTGGTGGCAAACGATAAGATTCATGCTGTGATAGACGCATTAAAGCAGGCGCACCCTTATGAAACGCCTGCTTATGATGTGATACAAATAATTGATATTTAACAATAATAACGTAACGCACAGACGATAAACCAAACAATCAACAATAGAGTATTTGCTCTCTTAATTACTAACTAATAGCGTTTGCGCCCACTTTACTATAAAGAGTTTTTCCAACTTCACTGCTATACGTTGGTTTTAGAATGTCACTGACAAATATCCAGTCTGATTGACACTGCTCTGCTGTTACCGTAATCAGCATATAACCACGTTGATGAGTATCACAATACTGCAAGTCTTTGACAAGCTGTATTAATGCCATTTGCAGTTGTTGTGGATTGGCATTGGGCAGATATTCTTCAAATCCTGGTGAGGATACTGAGCTGGTGGCAAACTCAACCCCCACACTCTCTCCATCTTTTGTGGTCAAGTTGCTTGCCCATGCGTTATGCGTATCCCCTGAGAGTACCACCAAATTTTTATTAAGGCTCTTAGCCGCATTAAGTACTAACTCACGTGCCGCCGCATAACCATCCCACGCATCTAGATTATAAGGAATAGACGGCTGTGCCAAAATCGCTTGCTCGGTTGCACTTAACTGGGCAGGGTTTATCTGTGCCTTTTGTGCAATACTTAGATACGTCGCCAAATCAATACCCGCCTTTGGGTTAACAATATTGAGTATCACTGGAGCTGGCATTAACATACGTGCCATCAGTATTTGCTGCCCGAGTAGCTGCCAAGTTGCATTGGAATTGCGTAACTGTTCAACCAGCCAATTGGTCTGTTTTAAACCTAACAGATGGCGATTTTTATCATAGATGGCTTGAGTAAATTTGGCAGCATCTAAACCCATCGCCCCTGTGTTTACATCGATAGTGACATATTTTTGATAATCAAGCTGTTTATCACGCCCCACCACCCGAGTATCAAGCATATACAAGCTTAGCAGCGAACCAAAGTCAAAGCGACGATAAATTTCACTGGGTACTTGGTTACGAGTTGGTAGCCACTCATGATACGCTGTCACCGCAGCTAGCTTACGCGTATCCCACTTCCCCTCGACATCTGGCTGATGATTTTCTGCGCCATCTTTAAAAGTATCATTGCTTAGTTCATGGTCGTCCCAAACCGCAATCATCGGGATACGCTCATGTAAGGCTTGCAAATCTGGGTCAGTTTTATATTGCGCATGACGCAAACGATAGTCTTGAATACTGACGATTTCTGTCTCTGGCATTACTTCTCGCTTTAGCTTAGAAGCATTTGTTGAGGCATAGGCAGGTACTTTCTCACCACTTTGGTTAACGGTGTTACGACCATACTCATAAATATAATCACCCAAATGCACACAAACATCGATGTCATCACGACGTGCAGCATCAGCATAGACATGAAAATAGCCCGCAGGATAATTGGCACAGCTAAATACGGCTAGCTTTACCTGCTCGACGTTTGTAACAGGCAAGGTTTTAGTACGTCCTATACGGCTTTGTGTATCGCCCACCGAAAAGCGATAGTAATAAGTCGTTGCAGGTTTAAGCCCATCAGCATCGACTTTTACCGTATAATCTTGACGCGCAGTGGTAGTGACACTACCTTGATTGACCACTTTTGACATCTTGGCATCTTCAGCAATTTGCCACTGTACTTTGATTTCAGAGGGCTTAGCCTCAGACGCCTTAATAACTGGTGTGACTCGTGTCCACAATATCACTTTATCTGCCAATGGGTCGCCACTGGCAATCCCATGTTCAAAGCTAACCACATTGTCTGATGTTATAGATTGCGTCGAGTGTTTATTATCATGATGACAGCCCACCATACCCAAACTAAGCCCTGTTACGGCTGCTCCACCCACACCTTTGATAAAACGGCGACGATTGAAAGGCACAGATGATTGCCCAGCAGGGCTATTTATTTTAGCCGCTGTATCAGCAATAACATTATGTATGGGGCATATGGCATGCGCTGTGTGCCCACTATTTGTGTTTGACTGTTTGCTAGAGGAATTGCTGGTGGGAGAGGTATCCGTGTTGCAAATTTGGTCAACTTGACTATTCTTGCTATCATTTTACTGGCTCATGGCTGGCATCTTCTCTACTTAGTAATTAAAATACAAGCATTATTCAAAAAAAGTATGACGGCACTATGACAATTTTAAACTCTAACACCTAATTTGATGGTTTTCCCCTCTTATTTAGTGTCTTAACCACCTTAAATATAGTTATGAGAACTTTTATAAAATTGCTAATATGAATGATATAAATATTATAAGTAATAAGGAATTGAGATGTCTTTTCTAAAAGATTTAGGTAAAGGTCTAGGTGAAGTCACAGGTGCAGTACTTGGTGGCACAATAAAAGGTGCTGGCGAAATTCTTGACAGTAAATTTGTACAAGAAGTTGGTACAGGTGTTGAAAAATCGATGACGCATACAGGCACACTATTAGGTGAATTAGCAGATGGTATTGCTGATGTTGGTATTGGCTGTATTGACAAGAATGAACAACAAACCAATCAAGGACTTAATAATCTAGGCAACACCATCAAGACTTTTGGTAGTCAAGTGGGACAATCAGCCACTACCATTGTTGATCAAGGCATAACCACTGTAGATGCACTTAGTCATGGCGACTATGAAACTGCAAAAATAGGAGTAGCAGGGTTAGCAAAAGTTGCTGCTGTATCAGTATTAGCTGTTGGTGTAATAGATATTATTGATGGGGTTGATGCTATAGATAGCAATGTATTAGCAGTAGATGATACAACCGATACCGACTACATACAAGTAGAGAATACAAATATCCATGAAGTCTCTCCCCATGAGCGAGTATTGGCAGATGGTCGAGTAATTTGGGTCGATGGTGATGGTGATACATCTATTAACCGTGATACAGGTTGGGTGCAAACCAATCCCAATTATCGTATTTCAACATAGTATTTATTAAATTAAGGAAATAAACATGAATATCAGCAAATTTTTTGGATTGATTTTTTTACTATTTTTAATTTTATTTTTAATACCTGCAATTGGTGCTATTATTTTGGGTGCATTTAGTTAGTTTATTATTATTTACCACAAAAGATGGAAAAACTTATAATCAGTCTCAGCTTATTTATGAGTTTTGTTAATTTTTCTTCTTAATCTTTTTTTATTGATTAATTTTTTGATAAAACTCCATATATTGTATAATATGACTTTATAATTTTTCCTGTAGAGATTTGATAATTTCATTTAGTCTATCTATTTGCTGTTCTTGCCTTTTTAGCATGCGGTCTTTTTGGGAAAGCAGTTCATTTTTATGTTGTATAGTAAGCTTCATTTTTTCTATTTCTACAGTAGTTTGTTCTGATGCTCCATAATAATTAATACTATGGCTACTACTATCCCCATTAATTAACCAAATTAAACCTTGTTTATTTAATGATAATAAATCAGGCAAATCAACACCAAATACTTCGCTAATTTTTTCTAGTTTTTCCAGATATAGCTTACTTTCTCCACGTTCAAGTTTTGCATAACTATTAAGAGACATATGTAGTTTTTCTGCCATATCTTCTTGTGTCCAATCATTCATTGCTCTCATCATACGAATTTTTTCAGTTACTTTCATTATTATTCCTCTTTATTTAATAGTTTTAGCTAAAACTACTTTACCCCAAATTCGACAATATCGCCACTTCCTTGATATAGCTTAATAAGTCGGTTTCAGATTCAGCCAATAACTCGTCATCATTCATGTGTTTGGCATACTCTATCCATAACAATAACTGATAGACACTATTGCGCTCAGATGCCGAAAATTGCTTTACAAACTGCTTCAACGTAGACTCATCATTGATATTCAGACGGGTATACCAAGCTTCAATTTTTGCTGCTTGTTCAGGGCTAAAACGAATTTGAAACAGGGTATCAACCAAATCATGACGATTTTCTTCACTAATCAACTTGCCCACACGCTTAATCTGCCGATTACGGGCATTGGCACTGCTGATATCAGCCAAAGCCGTTAATTCATCTAAAAAATACTCACTGGCAGGCAGTTTTTTCATTTGTTTTTTGGATAAGGCTGCCAACGGCTCGGCAAGCTGCTGTAAACGCTCGTGTGATTTTTTAAGCTCGGTGCGTGACACTCGCATGTCATGTTCTGACCAATCAATCATATAACTTCTCAAATAATTTTTTATAAGTAATCAATCATCAATCTTTAACAATCAAATGAACGATTATTCTATAGTGATTATAGTGGTTAAGCTAACCAACGGGCTCTTTCACGATGCTTAACCACCACCTTCATTGCTTTAGGCAATTTATCTTGCAGTTTATCTGCCACCGCTTGGGTAATAAACACTGAACGATGCTTGCCACCTGTGCAACCAATGGCAACCGTCACCGTATGCCGATTATTGTGCAAAAAGTCAGGCAACCAACGCTGCAAAAACTTGCCAATATCAGCTTGCATCTCTGCCACTTCAGGATAATCGCCAAAAAAGTCAGCCACCTCTTGGTCAAGACCTGTCTTTACTCGTATCTCAGGCTTCCAGTGAGGATTGGGCAGTATACGTACATCAAAGACAAAGTCAGCATCAATCGGAATACCATATTTAAAGCCAAATGATAACAAGTTCACCGTTACCTTATTATCCACCCCTATCTGCTCACGCACACACTCTTTAAGCTGATGAATATTAAGCTGGCTGGTATCAATTTTTGTTGTTGCTCGACTGGCAATAGGCTCTAGTAACTCCACTTCTTTTTTGATGGCATTGGGCAAATTATGTACTTGGCTATCTGCTTGTGCCATCAATGGATGTACCCGACGTGTGGCATCATAACGAGCAACCAATACCGCTTCTTGTGCTGTCACATACAATATATTAATGGCATCAGCACCATAAGTGGCAACCAATTCATCTTCGATTTGGGCAAAGTTTGATAAGTCTGATTTTGGTGTGCGTACATCAACACCCAATGCGACTTTATAAATACCACTTTCTTTGATGAGCTTCGCTGCTGCATCAGGTATCAACGATAATGGTAAATTATCAATAGAATAGTAACCAAAGTCTTCTAGTATATTCAGCACTGAGGTTTTGCCTGAACCTGAGCGACCAGAGACGATTAATACACTCATAGAAGATGGCTCAGTATGACTGCTATTCATAATAAAGTTCCTGTTTATCATTTTGTTATCATTATTAGTTGGCTAATTAATTATTAGTTAATAAGTTTACCTGCTTAACTTGTCTATCATAAATAATCTAATAAATAAATACAGTACAGTATATACAGTAAATATAACCTACTGTCGATATTTATATACAGATTCTTAGGGTCTGTTGAACATTCATCTTCATAGGAAAAATTGAAATAAATTTGTCTTAGTCAAGGCAATGAACGCAGGTAATATCGGGATATTAACCAGTTCATTAACGCAGAATAAGGCAAATTTAGCCAATTTTTACATGAAAGTAAAAAGTAGCCATATCCCTTGTAGATATTAGCCTAACGGGGTGAAAGTTCAACAGACCCTACTATGACATCGGTATTTTAACTATCACTTGTTGGTTATCAAGTAAGCGCGCTTTGCCAAGCCAAGCGGCAGTTACTATGACCAATGCTGTATCTTGCTTGGTATTGCTGATGTTTTGTAAGTCTTGCCTTCTGACTTCAAGATAATCAACTTTAAATCCTGCGTCATTAATCTGAGTGATACTGTCATCAATTAAGCTTTGCAAAATACTAAGGTCTGTTGCTGATGCCTCATTGATATGCTCAGCTTGCGTAAGTTTATCTGCTAATTGTGACACGTACTGATGCAAAACAGGGGCGATTTTGCGCTCATCTGCACTTAAATATTGATTACGTGAGGATAATGCCAAACCATCATCAGCACGTACAATGGGTGCGGCAATAATCTCAATATCATAACTTAAGTCTCGCACCAGTTGACGAATGATGGCAAGCTGTTGATAGTCTTTTTGCCCAAACACAGCAACATTCGGTTGGACAATATTAAATAATTTACTGACCACCAAGCCAACCCCATCAAAGTGAGTGGGGCGTGTCTGTCCACAAAGTTGACTGCTAATCTCACCTGCCAGCACTTGTGTCGGTGGGGGTAATACGGGATACATGTCATCGACACTGGGAGCAAAGATATAGTCAACACCCACGCTGGCAAGCTTTTGGGTATCAGCGTCAAGGGTACGGGGATAACTGTCTAAGTCTTCGCCTACGCCAAACTGAGTCGGATTGACAAAAATGCTGACCACAACGATATCAGCGTGTTGCTTTGCCAGTTTAACTAAGGATAGGTGTCCGTCGTGTAGGTTACCCATGGTCGGTACTAGGGCGATACGTTGGGTGCCTCGGTGCGGTTTTAGGGTGTCTCTAAGTGATGCAATGGTGGTAATGGTGGTGGTCATGATGGTGTCTCTTATTCTTAATGATGTGCTTGTTTGTACTGCTAAATAGGTCGATGAACGTGACTCAAATAAGGCTGTTTAGCCCTGACGTGAGCGGTATCCTGCTCGGCTGGGCGGGTTGCAGTGGCTAGGTTTTGAGGTGGTCGCTCGTTTAGATGGAACGCCCCAAACCGTGTCACTGCCCCGCCTAGCTGGGCAGATACAAGCGGTCGGCAGGATTGGCTACTTATTAAAACCAGTTATTAGTTAAATTGGTGTTGCTGTTGTGGATAGCTACCTTCAATGACACTTTGATGAAATAAGGCAAATGCGCCTTCGACACTGCGAGATTGATTGCGCTCATCGCTCAAAAAGTCGTGCACAAAACGGGCAACACGCCCATGAGTGACACCAAGCATGTCGTGCATGACGAGTACTTGCCCATCGGTATCTGCGCCTGCTCCAATGCCAATAACGGGTACGTCAACGGCTTCGGTAACGGCTTTGGCAAGCGGTGCGGGCACACACTCTAGCACCAGTAAACTTGCGCCTGCGGCGACAACGGCTTTGGCATCGTTAAGTAGTTTTTCGGCAGCTTCATCGCTTTTGCCTTGGACTCTGTAGCCACCAAAGACGTTAACCGATTGTGGGGTCAGTCCGAGATGCACGCAAGTGGGTGTGCCTGCTTGTGCTAGGGTTGAGATGATGCCTATAAGCTCTGCACCGCCTTCAATTTTGATGACATGTGCGCCTGCCTGCATCAGGGTACGGGCATTGGCGATGGCATCATTTAAGGTGCTATAACTCATAAACGGTAGGTCAGCAAGAATCAGGGCATGTTTGTTACTGCGAGCGACATTGGCGGTGTGATACGCCATGTCAGCGACGCTTACTGGCAGAGTTGAGTCATGACCTTGTACCACCATACCAAGACTGTCACCAATTAAGATGGTGTCAATTTCGGCATTTTGCATCATTTTGGCAAACATGGCGTCATAACAAGTCAGGCAGCTAAATTTTCTACCTTCTTTTTTGTATTTGTTGAGGGTGGTGAGTGTAATCATGGGCTTATCCGTACGTTATGGTGGGTGCAAACACCGTCATAAGGGGTTATAAAGAGTTATGATTGATTAAGCTGAATGATGAATGTAGGTTAGCCTAGCTCGTTATGGGCTGGTTGTCACTGGTTATGACTGCTGACATACAATAATAAAATGCAACAATGCAACAATGCAATAAAACAACAATGAACAGCCACCATAAGGTCGCTTGCTAAGGTTTATGTGGGTGGTTCAGTCAGTTTATTCAATCCTGACTGTTCATGAGTTAAGGGGTATTTTGTAACCGCAATGCCATCTATTAGGGCATATGGGTTGAGCTCAGCCAGTGGTACAAGCACAAAATTACGCGCTTTGATGCCTGCATGTGGTACTGTCAAAGTGGGTAATTGAATCGTTTGATTGGCATACAGCAAGATGTCTACGTCCAAACTGCGCTCACCCCAGTGACGCAAACGCTGCCGCTGTGCATTTTGCTCTAGTTGCTGACAAACAGCCAACAGTTGTAAAGGCTCTAGGGTGGTTTGTAGCTCTACCACGGTATTGATAAAATCAGGCTGGTCTTGCGGCCCCATAGGTTTGGAAGCATACAACGATGACAGACGCACATTTTTTATCTGTGCGTGCATTTGTAGCTGCGTCACCGCTTGCTTGATATGCTCGCTGGGTGTGCCAAGCTCATTGGCAAGGTTGCTGCCTAAACCTAGATAACACAGATGCCAATCGCTATCTGTATTAGCATGTGGCTGCGTTGCTGCTTGTGTCACTGGCTATGCCCCCAAAACCTGCTGCTCAATCTGTTGCTCTATCACTTCACGCTCAGCAATAGATAAGGTTGAGCTAGGCTGGCGGCGACGACGCACTGCTGGTACACGTTCACCTGATACGGACGCCTGAGGTACTTGCGTGTTAGTCGTTTGCACAGTGGTTGTAGCAGCAGCATCTTTTTTTGATACTTGCTTAGGTGTCGCTTCTGTTACCTGCTTCTGCTGCTGACTTGGCTCAGCTTTACGGCGGCGTTTACGAGGTACAGGCTCAGCATTTTTATGGCTATTTAAGTCAGCAGCTTTGCTATTGTGATTACCATCATCAGCCTGACTTTGCTGAGTGTTATTTTTAGCGTGTGTTTGTGCTTGAGACAACTCTTCTTTAGTTTCTGTAGTTGATACCGTACTTGCCTGCTGTGTATGGCGTTGCTCACTAACCGTATTTAAGCCTTGTTCTCGCTCATTGACCGACTGCTCACTACTGGGCATACGACGACGACGTTTTGCTGGTACAGCTTGTGTTTTAGCTGTCGTCAATTCCTTAGCAAATGAACGACTAGATGAACTGTCAGATGATTTATCCTGAGTCACTTTTGCTGCCGCTGCTTGTTTAGAAGCTGGCTGCTTTGGTTGAGAATTATCACGACTGTTAGCATCATCTGCTTCCACATTCACCACTTGGCTATCTTTAATCACAGCCTGAGTGACAGCCGTATCCGCTGCTTCAGCATTTGGCACTTGTTTAGCGAGTTTCTGTGCATTGATGGTAAATAATGGCTGTGGCTGATTAGCAGAATTATCAGCATCTCCTGCCAACTGATTATCTAAGGATAATTGCTGTAACTGCGCCCGCTCTTTGGCATAATGTGCTCGCTGTGGACGGCTCATCGTCTTCGCCGATTGGGTAGATTGGGCAGATTGTCTGCTTGATGCGACAGGTTGTGTTTTTTGCTCGGGCTGTTTAGGTGGTTTCGCTTGAAACTCATCTTGTCCACGCTTAGCGTCTTGCCCAGCGTGACCAGCTTCTGCCACCTGCTGATTATCTAAATGCTCATCATTGTCATTGTGTGTATGCGTATCTTGTATATCTGCCTTGTTGCGATTGCGTCCACGGCTGCGTTTACTAGTCCCACGGCGACTGTCACCAGCAAAGGCATCAATGGCTTGCATTTTTTGTTTATCTGATAATGTCTGATAATGCTGCCACCACTCACCCATACCATTGGTTGACTCAGACAATGGATTCGCCGCATCATCGCATTGTTCACGCAATAGTAAAAAGTCAAACGCTGCACGAAATCTTGGATGCTCCGCAAGCTGTGCAATCTGCTTCACCCGAGGATTGGCAAGTTTGGGCTGCATCAGCCAAATATCACGAATAAACTGCTCAGCAAATTTAGGAATTGCCGTCTTGATACGCTGACGGTCAATTACCTTACTCGCTGCTTGCTGCTGCGCTTCCACAAACGGCATATTGCGTTTTTTAAACTTATCTAACTGATACAGATAATTGTCCCACAGTAAAGCAGCATAAAAGAAAGCAGGATTGATACTTTTACCTTGAGCAATGCGCCTATCGGTATTAATCGCTACCTGTGACACCAATGCAGTTGGTGCTTTGGGTGGATAAATAATCAAATGCTTAATTGCCCCATAATCAAACAGTAACGGCAACAATGGCACCAAATAGCCACCCGTAAACATCTTTTGTGACTCATCATATAGTCGATGCGGTGATACTTGGTCAAGCAGCATCCAATTATCGTCATGAAACTGCTCGGATAACGCCTTATCAAAATCAAAACCCAGCTTTGCTTTAAAGCGCAATGCCCGCAGCAAGCGTACAGGGTCTTCCTCAATACGCAAAGGCGCATGACCTAGCAAGCGCAGTGTCTTATTTTTGATATCATCTAATGCATTACAAAAATCATGCACCACACCTTTGAGCGGCTGATAATACATCGCATTAATCGAAAAATCACGTCTTGCAAAATCTTGCTTGATATCACCCCACACATTATCGCGAGTAATCATACCCTCAGTGGTGGTGTGCTCCTCATTTTTTGGTGGTGCACGAAACGTCGCCACCTCAATCATATCTCGACCTGAGTACACATGCGCTAACTGAAAACGACGACCAATAATACGACAACGCTTACCAAACAAATCTTTAATCTCATGAGGTCTGGCATCAGTCACCGCATCAAAATCCTTAGGACTCAGACCCAGTAACGTATCACGCACACCACCACCGACAATATACGCATCAAAGCCACTTTTTGTTAACGTCGCAATCACCTCAATAATCGAATTGGGCAAATCCGCTTTACTTAACCCCAACTGCTTGGCTGAACGCTCTGCCATGCACACACTCCTGTCGAAAAAAAACCACAACACACCAACCTTAGTATCAAGGCTCGCACATTTTTAGGCATCATTAAACGCTAGTGTAACAAATTTTTGTCCATTTCGGCACACACTATCTACCATGACTCATCAGCATGGTGAAAAAATAGGCAAAATAGCCATAAAATCAACCATAAATCATAGTAAATGGCTTATAAAGAAAGTAAAAGCAGCATAACTTCTTATTGCACCGTTAACCGCTGCCGATTCTTCTCTAGCGTCTTCTCACCAATCCCTTTCACCCGAGTCAATTCATCGACACTGGCAAACTTCCCAAACGCCTCTCGATATACAATAATTGCCTGCGCCTTGCTACTACCAATACCATCTAAAGCCGTCAACTCACCTTCCGTTGCCGTGTTGATATTAACCAATACACTGTCACGCGCTGCTTGTTGCTCATATTGCTGCTGTGCTTGTTGTGCCAATAAATACGCATAAGCCTGATTGGCATCACTAAAACACTGCGTCGATTTATCCGTAATCATCACCTCAGCATAAGAATGGTTAATCAGCGCAACTATATCAGTAGAAGATAAAGCTAAAAAAACAATGGCTGTCAAGGTAGAGTGCCATAATGGCTTGTTCTCCTCTATATTTTTCCTCCCTAATCGGCTCATTACTCTTAACCCTTATCCTTAGGTATTACCCTGCAACAGATGACCATTCCATCTATTATTTAAGACTCATGCTGTTTTGCCTCTTCCCATAGCCTATCCATCTCTTCTAGGCTACTGTCTTCTGGTGTTTTTCCCTGCTCGGCAAGCTTATCCTCAATATAAGCAAAACGAGATTTAAACTTATGCACGCAGGTCAGAGTGGCTGACTCCGCATCCAGCCCCAATTTACGAGCCACATTTACCAACCCAAAGACACAATCACCCAACTCTTTTTCTAGCTCATGGCGTTGCTCATCGGTTAATGCCTCTTTATCCTGTGGCAAAATCTCTTTTAACTCAGCAATCTCTTCATCAAGCTTATCCACAGCACCAGCAATACCTTCCCAATCAAAACCTAATTTACCCGCTTGTTTTTGGATCGCTTGTGCTTGCATTAAGGCACTACCTGCCTTAACACGGTCTAAACGACGCTTAGGCTTACCACGTTTTTCTCGCTCGAGATTTTCCTCAGCTTTAATCTCATCCCAACGTTTTTTGACTGCCTCATCATCCGCTAATTTATCCGCTTCAAATACATGTGGATGTCGGCGGATAAGCTTTTCTTGTAAGGTCGCAATCACATCACCCATATCAAAACGACCTTGCTCGGCATATAGCTGACAATGAAAAACTACCTGTAGCAACACATCACCCAGCTCACCTTTGATGTCCTCATCATCTACCCCATCATCGGCTTGTATCGCCTCAGCAAGCTCATAAGCTTCTTCAATGGCATAAGGTATCAAGCTGTGATTGGTCTGCTTGATATCCCACGGACATTCTGCTCGCAGTCGTGCCATTAGTGCTAATAAATCTGCCAGTTGTGCTGTTGGGGTTGGAGTGCCAATCACAGGCTTAGGGGGCTGAACTTTAGAGGATTGAGCGTGGGTGCTATTTGCTACAGACTCATCATTATTTTTCATTATTTTGACCTATTCTTCATCAAACTAAATTTTAACCTATTTATTATTGGGGCTGTCCTAGATAACTAGCACAAATCCTGTTTAACCCATTGTTTTAACTGCAATAATTGTTGCTTTGGGTCACTGTGATTAAAACGCCACTCACACTCCTTTAAATATAGATGAAAATGCTCTTTTGGAACACCGTTAAATTTACGTAAATGACGCTTTGCTTGGTTCCAGAAGTTCTCTATACCGTTTATATGATTCTTATCATTAACAAAGGTTTTTGAGTGGTTAATACGATAATGAGTAAATTCACTAACATCTAATGCATTATAGCTTTTAAATGAGTCAGTGTAGACAATGCTATCAGGTACTACTTTTTCTCTGATAATTGGGATTAATGTATCTGCTTTAGCATTCGGTATAATACAGGCATAAACCTTGCCATTACGCTTTAATAGACCAAAGACGGGTACTTTACTACCAGCACCTCGTCCTCGTTTGCCTTTACGAGTTCCGCCAAAGTATGATTCGTCTACTTCGATTTCCCCTTCGAATAGACCAGGTTCTTGGCAGTTCTCATAAATTAGCAGTCGTAGTCTATGAAAGTAATAGCTGGCTGTGGTTTTATTAACTCCAACTAGACTTGCTGCTGTTCTTGCTGTAGAGCCTGCAACAAATAATTCAATCAGTCTGCTTTGTTTATACCAACTTAGTTTACTCTTCCTCATATTGCTATCCTAAATAATTTTTCTTATCTAGGACAGCCCCTTATTATTTATATCACCTAAAAGAGTAGTATGGCTTGTTATTTTCTTGTCATTAAAGCGAGGTATAGTCAAAGCCAAACCATTAAAATAGCGAAATAAAAGACTATGCTAGCAAACAACCTATTATCAAATAACTCACACACTAACTTAACTCGTATCGTTGTCGTTGGTGCAGGCTATGTGGGCTTATCTAATGCCATTTTATTGGCACAACCTCATTTAGATACGCAAGTCACTCTCTTTGATATTGATAATGACAAAATCAAACAATTACAACAGAAACAATCGCCTTTACAAGATGCTGAGATTTGTGACTTTTTGGCAAATAAAACATTAAACTTAACCGCCACTTATCATATAGCTGACTTATATCAAGATTGTGACTTAATTATTATCGCCACCCCCACTAATTATGATGTGGCAACAGGTAAATTTGATACCTCATCGGTTGAAGCTAGTATTCAGACCATTCGTGAACAAAATGCCAGTGTACCCATTATCATCAAATCAACCGTTCCCATTGGTTTTACAGTCACCATGCATCAAAAATTTGACGATAATATCTTATTTATGCCCGAGTTTTTACGAGAAGGACAAGCCCTTTATGATAACTTATATCCCTCTCGTATCATCACTGGGGTCACTAATAAATTAGCAAATTTTGCTGATTCACTGATGTCATTGTATCAGCTTGCCAGCAAAAGCCATACCAATGAAAATCCAGTGACCACATTAATCATGCCACCCACTGAAGCCGAAGCTGTCAAGCTATTTGCTAACAGCTATCTGGCAACTCGTATTGCATTTTTTAATGAGTTAGATAGCTTTGCTGAAAAACAGAACTTAGACAGTCACGCCATTATCACAGGTGTTGGGCTTGACCCTCGTATTGACACACATTATAACAACCCTTCTTTTGGTTATGGGGGATACTGCCTTCCTAAAGACACACAACAACTTAAAGCCAACTATACGGGCATTCCTGCCAACCTAATTCATGCCATCGTTGATGCCAATAACACCCGTAAACGTTTTATTGCCCGCCAAATTCTTAATAAAAATCCTTCTCGTATTGGAGTTTATCGCCTCAGCATGAAAAAAGATGCTGATAACTACCGTGATTCAGCGATTCTTGATATCATTACCCTACTACAACAACATGGGCTAGATATCACCATCTATGAACCCTCATTAAATGACACACAATTTCAAGGCTGTGCTGTTATCCATGACCTTGCAGACTTTAAACACAATCATGACCTAATTGTTGCCAATCGCTGGCATGATGAATTGCAAAATGTAGCCGATAATGTCTATAGTAGAGATGTGTTTGGGTTTGGTTAAAATATAAAAGCAATTAAATTTAAGGATGCATAATGAGTATAGAAAACCAACCATTAGACATTAATAAAACTATTGAAGAAGCAAAGACATTTTATAAAACTAAAAACTATCAAAAGACAGTTGAATTGTGTCAAACCCTCTATGATACAAAAGAAAGAAAAGATATTAAATTAGATGATAGTCAATGGTTTGATGTATTATTTCATTTAGGGCATTCACTAAAATTTCAGAATAAACTAGGAGATGCCCATAAAATTTTTAGCCAATTAAACCATGATTTCTCAATAAAACCTCATGGCTTAGAAGGACTGGTTCAAGTTGCTCAAAATCAAAAAAAATGGAAAATTGCTATTAAATATGCATTAGAACTTCAAAGTAAATTTCCTGATATGTGGCAGTCATACTGGTGGTTAGGTATTTTTTATAAAAAACTATCCAAATATAAAGAATCTGAAACACAGTTTAAAAAAATTATTGAAACCCCCCCTAACCATAATATTAGTTATTATGCTCTAGTCCAACTATCTATAATCTATATTATCCTTAATCAAAAAAGCAATCTAAGTTATATTATAAATAAAAATATCAAAGCCAGTGAATCTTTTCAGTATATTTTAGATATTATTGACTACATGCAGTCTCATACATTACAAAACTCAACTCAACAAATTCGAGACTTTATTGCATTACACAAAGAAATTAATCCTGAAACTAAATTACTTGAATTATATGGTTGGGCTTTAAGCCCAGACTCTGCTCGTCTGCTAGTAAATATGGTCAAATCTCACTCTTATGATTATATTATTGAATTTGGGAGTGGTATATCCACTATACTACTATGTCAAATAAGCAAAAGATTCTCTCCAAAAACAAAAATTATTTCTTTTGAACATAATACAGAATACTATAAAAAAACAACTACTAAACTACTAGATTTCAATCCATCAAATGTTCATTTAATATTAAGTCCTTTAGAAACGATTGAACGAGGCTATAGATACTATAGTAGAACAAATATACTTAGAGATTTTAATATTAGGATGAAACGGGTATTAGTGCTTGTAGATGGTCCCCCTGGAACAACAAATAAATATGCAAGACTACCTGCATTAAATACTCTTCTATCCTATGATATTATTCAAAATAATGAAGTCTATATTTTTCTTGATGATTATTACAGAGAAGATGAACAAAACATAATGCAACAATGGTCAAATAAGTTAGATAGCCTAAATATTAAATATTCTATAGACACTATGTATACTGAAAAAGGAGTTGGAATCTTGAATATTACAAATCCTCAAAAATTTAAAAACATCACTTCCTTTAAAGCCTACGACATTCGAGGTGAACTTGGAGTCAATCTTGATGATGCCATCGCTTATCGTATCGGACGAGCTTTTGCCCAGATTTTACGCCAGCAACGTAAAAGCTCTAATAGTAATGAAATGGATAACCTTAACCATACTATCATTATTGGCTGTGATATTCGTGATTCAAGTGAGTCATTAAAAAAAGCCACCATCGAAGGCATTATTGACGCAGGTTTAGATGTCATAGACTTAGGTATGACAGGTACAGAAGAAGTGTATTTTGCTACTAGTCATTACCAAGCAATGGGGGGAATTGAAGTGACTGCCAGTCATAATCCCATTAATTACAATGGGCTAAAACTGGTACGAGAAAATTCCAAGCCCATCAGTGCTGATACTGGATTGGCAGACATCCAAGCCCTTGCTGAAAGTGGTGACTTTGAAGAGACAGCTCAAAAGGGTCAGTTATTACTGAAATCAAACAAAACCGCTTATATCGACCATTTAATGAGTTTTATTGACCTTGATAACTTAACCTTTGCTCCAGATAGGCCATTAAAACTGGTCATTAATTCAGGCAATGGCAGTGCAGGTCCTGTGATTGATGAGATTGAAGCTCGCTTTAAGCAAGCCAATGCTCCCATTGAGATTATCAAGGTTCACCATGAGCCTGATGGCAGTTTTCCCAATGGTATCCCTAACCCCATGATTGTGGCAAATCGTACAGCCACTACTGAAGCTATTTTGGCTCATCAAGCTGATATGGGTATTGCCTTTGATGGCGATTTTGACCGTTGTTTTTTGTTTGATGAAACAGGGGCATTTATTGAGGGCAGTTATATCGTTGGTATGTTGGCACAAGCCTTTTTACAAAAGCACTCACAAGCCAGCATTGTCTATGACCCACGTGTGATTTATAACACTGAGGCGATTATTGATGAGTTTGCAGGACAAGCGGTATTAAGTAAATCAGGGCATTCATTTATTAAACAAGTGATGCGTCGCTCTGAGGCAGTGTATGGCGGTGAGATGTCAGCTCACCATTACTTTAAAGACTTTTTCTATTGTGATAGTGGCATGATACCTTGGTTATTGACCATTGAATTGTTATCTAACACAGGCAAAAAGTTATCTGAATTGGTTAATGAACGTATTTTGGCTTATCCAAGTTCTGGTGAGATGAATTTTCGTTTAACTGATGTACAAGCCGATGAAGTGATTGAAAAAATTGCTCATCAATACCAACATGCCAGCCCTAACGTTTCCACCCTTGATGGGCTAAGTTTAGATTTTGGTGAATGGCGGTTTAATTTACGAGCCTCCAATACTGAGCCACTAATACGCTTAAATATTGAAACCAAAGGTGATGAAGCATTATTAGCTGATAAAATCGCTGAAATTCAAGAATGGCTTGAGGGACAAGGGGCCGTTTTGGCTTAGAATTTGAGCTATATTTAAAACAAAAATCCCCTTTATTGCATATAAAGGGGATTTCTTATTAATGACTAATTAACTATCATTTTTCATATCCATTTGGGTTTTGACTCTGCCAATGCCAAGTATCTTTACACATATCATATATATCTAAATGGGCTTGCCAATTTAGGTTTTGCTCTGCCAGATCCACCTGTGCATAACAGCTTGCCACATCCCCTGCCCGTCTTGGAGAAAATTCATAATTTACGATTTGTCCGGTTGCCTCAGTAAAGGCATTCACCAGTTGTAATACTGACGTACCTGAGCCTGTACCAAGATTGACTGCAAAAAAGCCAATACTTTCTTTTTTATCAGTAGAATTTTTTACTAAGTAATCAATCGCCGAAATATGTCCCTTTGCCAAGTCCACTACATGAATAAAATCTCGTACCCCAGTGCCATCAACTGTTGGATAATCATTACCAAAAATACGTAATTTTTCGAGCTTACCCACTGCTACTTGACTGATATAAGGCATTAAATTATTAGGAATACCATTAGGATCTTCACCAATTTTTCCTGAATCATGAGCCCCTACAGGGTTAAAATAACGTAAACTCACTACTTGCCAGCGTGGATCAGAGGCACATAAATCCTCAAGCATATATTCAATAATGAGTTTAGTACGTCCATAAGGATTGGTAGTGCTACGTGGTGCCGTTTCGGTAATGGGTAGTTGTTCAGGATCGCCATAAACCGTTGCCGATGAGGAAAAGACAAAGTTAAATACTTGGTGGTGTTGCATAACTTCTAATAAATTCACTGTACCAGCAACATTATTTTTATAATATTTTAATGGCTGGGCAACCGACTCCCCCACTGCCTTTAACCCTGCAAAATGTACCACTGCAAAGAATTGATGTTGACTAAAAATTTGTGTTAATAATGTCTCATCTAATAAATCACCTTGTACAAATTCAATCTCTTTATCAGTGATTTGCTCAACTCTTTTTATAGCCTCAATATTACTATTTGATAAGTTATCATAGACAACAATATCATAGCCTGATGCGATTAATTCAATACAAGTATGGCTACCGATATAACCCACACCACCTGTTACTAAAATTTTTTTTGATGCTGTTCCCATTAGATATTTCCTTGAGATTTACGCTGTCTATTGATACCGTCCAATGCCTATATAATCTCCTACTAAAGCTCCTATTTGACTAGAAGAGAATATATTTTGTGCATCAAAAACGGGTAAGGCTAATTCATTAATAACACTCACATTAATATGTTTATCTTTTGACCATGACATTACAATAATGGCTTGTGATTGCTCAAGTAACTGCTCTGGCTTATTAATTAGGGTCAATAATGGCTGCTTTGCATATATTTGAGCTAACTCAGCTTGAGCATATTCAGCATAAACTTGAGTAGTGATATTATAAGACCATAATAGTTTTAGTAATGGATGAATGGCTGATCCTTTAATACTACCTGATCCTGCTTTATAGCTAGCCCCCCAAATACTCACTGTTTTATTTTCAATCAAACCATCAAAATATTGCCAAAACTTACGAAATATCAACTCTTTTTGATCTTCATTGATAATATTAACAGCTTGCATTAAGCGGTTACTACCTTGTAATGGCTCAAGGGTTTGCTCTAACGCCTGCATCTCAGCAGGCAAGGTTTTACCACCAAATCCCCACCCTGCCTTGAGATAGCTTTTACCAATACGTTTGTCTAGCCCCATGATAGTTGCCACTTCGGTAATATCTACGCCTTTTTTATCCGCCAATCGAGAACACTCATTCATGAAGCTCACCCGAGTCGCTAACATACTCATAATACTATTACGAGCAAACTCAATGGTTAAAATATTGCTAATATGGCTATTTTTTGCCCCATTAATTAACGGATGTAGAGCTGTTAACTTATAGGTAGAATTTGGTATTTTTTCACCCAGTAGCCATAGTTCAGCATTGAGCATGGATGCAAATGCTTGTCCATCTTGCAAAAATACAAAAGGTATATAATAAACCCAAGCTTGTGTTAACTGTTTGGCAAGCTCTGCAAATGCACCAATTGATTCAATACCACTTAATATCAGTGGTGTTTGTCCATGATTAAGCTGAATACCATGCTGATTAAATACCTCAGACCAATTATCTTGCCAGCTTTCTGGTAGCTCAGGTGTAAATAACCATAATAGATTTAATTTATATAAATTTGGTTGCAGATTTTTTTCAAGACCCACAAGCCATGTCTGCACTTGTTCAGGTATTTGCCAAACAACAATACACCCTTGTTGTATATACAATTTCCAAAAAGCTTGTACTTGATGTTCAAAGGCATAGGCAGATAAAGTATTATCTAATACATCAGTATCCGTATATAAATAAACTGTTTGACCTGTACTGGCTAACACCACCGCTGTGGTTATACAATCAATAGAGTGCCCTAGAAGTACACAAACAGGTTGTTGTAAGTTATCACCAATAGTATTTACTTGCGAAGGATCTATTGACATAGTATATATATCCACAAAACTTAAAATGAATATTGAGTTATCAATACTGTCTTATTTTCTAATAGCAGTAATCTGCTTAATATGTGCTAAAAGAGCATCCGTTGATACATCAAATAACTGGCAAGACTGGTTAATAGATATCTTATTATTTACTAGCTCACTATATACACTATCTGCCATTTTTTTACCCATTTCTACACCCCATTGGTCAAATGGGTTAATATTCCAAATACTTGCCATAACATAGACTTTATGCTCATATAAGGCAATAAGTGTTCCCAAACTTCTAGGGCTCAAACTATCCAATAAAATAGTCGTTGAGGGTTGATTACCACGATAGCGTTTAAATTTATCTAAATCTGATACGGCTTGATCTTCTGACTTTGAAGTTGGTTTTTTAGCCACAGCCTGATTACCAAATGCTAGCACACGACTTTGTGCCAAACAGTTCGCCAATGATAAATTATGTTGATACTGTAACTCATCACCTTTAGCCAACTCCATTAACTTATCATCCTCTACACAAGCTATAAAATCACAAGAAACCCGCTGTGTTCCTTGATGCAATAACTGATAAAAAGCATGTTGAGCATTTGAGCCAATCTCACCCCATAATACAGGTGAGGTACTATAAGTGACTTGTTCACCATGTAGGGTCACTGACTTACCATTACTTTCCATCTCCAATTGAGTCAAATAACTGGGAAAATAACGTAAACGACCATCATAAGGTAAGACTGTATGAGCATGAATGTTTAAAAAAGTGCTGTTCCATACCCCAATCAAACCCAACATAACTGGTAAGTTTTGTGCAAAATTAGCCGTTGCAAAATGCTCATCCATCGCATTTGCTCCCGCTAACATCTGGCGAAATCCTGCCATACCAATTCTAATAGCCACTGCCAAACTAATCGCTGACCACATCGAGAATCGACCACCCACCCATTGCCATAATGCTAACTGATTATCAGGATAAATACCCCACTCACTCATCTTTGGCAAATTAGCAGAGATACCAATGAAGTGGCGACGCAAAATAGACTGACGACTTGCCCCTGTTTTAAGTAACCAAGTTAATGCTGTTTGAGCATTGGATAAGGTATCTACCGTACCAAAGGATTTTGACGAAATAATAAATAATGAAGTTTCAGGATTAAGCTTATCAAGCAAGCTACCCAACTGCTTGCCATCCATATTAGAGACAAAATGTACCTGTATATCTGTATCCGCCCAGCTATCAAGTGCTGTGGTTGCCATTAAAGGCCCTAAATCTGAGCCCCCCACACCGATATTAATTACATCGGTAATAGCCTTACCCGAATACCCACGCCATAACTTCTCACGGATACGATTTACTATCTGCTCAGCACGATCCAAACTATTATGTACAGCTTGTACCACATCTTGCCCGTCAACAGATAGACTTGCCGACTTTGGCAACCGCAAAGCCGTGTGTAGTGCCGAACGATCTTCACTAATATTAACTTTATGACCTTGTAACAATGCCTCAATACGGTCTTTAAGATTACATTCCTCAGCCAAATTTAATAATACTTGATGAACCTCATCATCAATGCACTGTTTGGCATAATCAAAGTAGATACCTTGGCTTTGAACACAAAACCTCTCTGCCCTACTTTGTATTTGCTTATTAGCTACAGTTTGATCGACACCCTCAGCAAATAAATCGACCAAAGACCAATCTTTCTTGGCTAATTGCTCTAATTTCTGCCAGCTTAATAATGTTTGATGGCTAATGGATTGAGGCTGGGTCATCATTTACCTTAATTTAGTTTTGTTCCTGTTTTTGTTCTTAGCCAGCTAACTGCTTTTGAGCAAAATAGATAAATGCCTGCATATAACTTGTCATATCACCAGCATCAAAACTATTACCCTTCATGGTTGTTACCTGCACACCTTGAGCACTAATCAAAGCGTCAATAGCATCAGTAAGCTGAATTTCACCACCAACTGAAGGTTGTGTTTTTGCTAAAAAATCAAAAATTTCATTACTAAATACATAGCGTCCAACTACAGCTAGATTCGATGGGGCATCAGCCAAAGCAGGCTTTTCTACAAACCCTGATACTGCAAAGCTACGATTACTATCAGATACAATATTATGCAAATCATCTTTTGAGCTTAACTTAGCAATACCATATTTATGCACATCACTATCTGCTACCTCACTGACCAAAATCTGTGAATATCTATTGTTAACAAACTCTCGTAGCATAAATGCCAAGTTATCTGTAGCCATATCCGTAGTAAATGGATTTAGTACCACATCAGGCAATAATACAGCAAAGTCATGATGACCAATAATAGGACGAGCAGATAATACGGCATGCCCTAAACCTAAAGGCTTACCTTGACGTATCATAGATACCGATACATCATCAGGTAACCAATTTAGGCTATCTGCTAATTCATTTTTACCTTTTGCTCGTAATTGCGTGTCTAATTCAGCATTGACATCAAAATAGTTTTCAATGGCTGATTTTTGAGCATGTCCAACTAAAACAATATGTTTGATACCTGCAGTAACTGCTTCTTCTACAACATAATGAATGGCAGGACGATTGCCTAAGGGTAACAGTTCTTTGGGTACAGACTTTGATAGTGGTAACATACGAGTACCAAAGCCTGCGACTGGAATAATGGCATGGGCGATATTATTCATATTTGAATACTCTTAGCTCTCTTAAATTATTTATAAAATACTTGGTGCTTGTATATACTGATTTTTACATCCTGTTTATCTATTTTTAAGTTTTCAGGAGTACCTGAAAAAACATCTCTTTTTTGCTGCACTTGCTTTTTTATATTTGGCATAAAAACATGTTTATAGTGTCTAAAACTTTCTATATGCCATTTACGCCAAGCTTCCCAATAATCTAATCTTTCTAACAGTGAATTCTTATTATAAGCTCCATATTTATCGGATGTCATCAAAGAATTCTCGCGATGACTACCAATCGTTAGTGGTTTTTTTATTATTTGGATCTTATTTTTACCATAGATTAGCTTTAATCTCTCAATAAATTCACTATCTGCTCCTGTTCGTATAATATGCCATAACCCTACTTCATTTTTAACTGTATTAAAACGAAACATTGGAGAAGCAGGATTTTGCCGAAAAAAAGGATAAATATGTCTAGCATGATAAACACCTTGTTTATCTATTCTTAACCAATAAGAAGTAGTTGCAACTAAATCCTGATTTTGTATCAATGGAAAAATTTGCTCATATATCTTTTCAGGATGAGCCCAATCATCTGAATCTTGACAAGTTACAAATTCACCTGTTACATATAATGCTCCAATACTTTTTGCAACAAAAGTACCTACATTTCTTGGTAAGTCTACTACAATTATTCGATTATCTAATGATTGTAACTGTTTTGCAATCATTAAAGTCATATCAGTACTACAATCATTAACAATAATAACTTCTATATTACTCCAAGTCTGATATAGTAAACTTTCTATACATCCTCTTAAAGTTTCTTCTGCATTATAAGCAGTTACAATAATACTAACCTTATTTAAAGCTTGGCTATCTATAGTGCTAATATTCTGTAAATTTAAAGTATAATTATTTACTTGGAATCCTAAAGAGAGGTTATCTAGTCCTATCTTAGATAAAGAAAATTTAGAAAACATATGATTTATATTCTCTAGTTTTTCATATAGATTTACATATAAAATATTACTAATCAAACAAAGTTGATCGATATTTGCCTTTTCTATAGAAAAGTTAGTAATTAACCTTATATTTAATATAGAAACTAATTTTGATGATTGATATTGTGTCAGTAAAGCAAAATAGAGGCCCATATAATAAGAGCTCTCTAAATATTTTTTCTCTCTATTTAACCAATTTAGTATTATTTCTGGTTGATAAGTAACTACCTCACTAACTATTTCATGATGAAACTGTGTATACTTTCTGCTAAACAATATTTCTTCTAGCTTAATTTTTACTTCTTTTAAAGATAGAGCATCTCTCTTAACTTGCACAATAAACTTGACAACAATTTGACGCTTCGTTCTTAATAAAGTATTAGTATCTAGAACTGTTTGATATAGACCTAGCCGAGTTGCCATCCATTGTTGTCTAGGAGTTATATACCTAACCTGAGCAGGGCAGTAACTTAACAGTTTAGTAAAGTTATTGCTTTTAAAAAATATATAATAAATCAAGGGTTATATCTTAATAATCTGAACCAGATAAATCTCTTGTATATATCTTATCTAAGCAATCTTGAAGTTCATCAGTAAGACGATTAGCAACAATAATATCAGATTTACTTTTAAATTCTTGCAAGTTACCTAATACAACTGAACCCAAAAAGGTCGATTCAGCTAAATTTGGCTCATAAATGATCACCTCTGTACCCACCGATTTCAATTGTTTAATAATATCCTGAATAGCCGATGCTCTAAAATTATCAGAACCAGCCTTCATAATTAGACGATAAATACCTACTACTTTAGGGTTTTTAGATAATATATTTTCTGTAATAAAATGCTTCCGAGTTTTATTTGATGAAACAACAGCTTGAATTAAATTTTGAGGTACATCTTTATAATTTGCTAATAACTGCTGTGTGTCTTTAGGCAAGCAATAACCTCCATAACCAAATGATGGATTATTATAAAAATTTCCTACTCTAGGATCTAAACAAACTCCTTTAATAATTTGTTCAGTATCTAAGCCATGTACTACGGCATATGTATCTAACTCATTAAAATAAGCCACTCGTAATGCTAAGTACGTATTAGCAAATAACTTAATAGCCTCCGCCTCTGTACTATTAGTCAGCAATATCTCAATATCATCTTTAATAGCACAATCAGCCAAAATATAGGCAAACTCTTTAGCTCTTTCAGACTGCTCACCAACAACAATTCGAGAAGGATAAAGGTTGTCATATAATGCCTTACCTTCTCGTAAAAATTCTGGAGAGAAAATCACACTATCAATACCTAATTTTTCATTTATATTTTTTGTAAACCCTACAGGCACTGTTGATTTAATAAATATAACTGCATTAGGATTAATAGCAAGTACATCATCAATAACTGTTTCAACACTACTAGTATCAAAAAAGTTAGACTTAACATCATAGTTCGTTGGAGTTGCAATTAATACATAATCTGCTAGCTGATATGCTTTTTGCTTATCAGTTGTTGCAATTAAGTTAAGCTCTTTACGAGCCAAAAAATTTGCAATTTCTTTGTCATCAATAGGAGATTGAAGTTGATTTATTTTACTAATCTTCTTCTCATCAATGTCTAATGCTATTACCTCATGCTTCTGTGCCAAAAGGACTGCATTAGATAGACCAACATAGCCAGTACCTGCAATTGTTATCTTTTTCATTCTTTAATTTCGTCCATATATATTCAAAATATACAATATGATCCTCACCTAAATATAAATCAATCTACATTCCAATTAATCCCTAGTAAACTTTCTCAGAACTGTCTACAGGATGCAATAATCCTAATAAAATATATATTAATGCATTTCCAGTAAGTAAACTGCCAATATTAGTAACTTCAACTCTATCACTGGATACTATTATTCAATATTCATCTCTATGATAATTCATTTATCCTGATAATTTTTCACTAACCTTACTGTAATAAATTTCACCCAACAGACTTAATTTTGTTACATTTTATAGCTCAAACTATTAAAAAGTAAAGGTTAGTACAACAATATTTTTATAAAAAAAATTCAATTTACCACAATGAATAGCAATCAATCGATAGCTTACATATAAAGTATGACAACATGTGTTAAGTCTACACACTCTTAGCAAGCCAGAAATTACTTTAACATCATGTATTGTACTCTCAGTAATGATAAAAGAAATTATATTACCAACCACTTAACTTAACGATTTTATACATAGTGTTATGTGATCCAAAATATCTTGGTAAATAAGAGAATCATCTATAAAACCATGATTCTTTTTATGTCTTATATATTTCAACTATTTTATTAAAATCTCGTAACAGATAACTTAATATGAATATTAGATAAATTAACTTCGAAAAATCATAAGCTTTCTTCTATAATATTAATATTAGAAATTAAAGAGTTATACTCATCTATATTTATCTTTACAGGCTTTTCTCGATATTTTATATATCTAAAAGACTTTATTAGTTTCCAGTTTTTTGTGGCATACCTTAAAATCGATGGATACTTTACAACTCTTAGTATCATATTATTTTCTTTCGATAGTTGAGAGTGCATATAGTATTTAATAGCATTCCTCTTATCTCCCAACTCTGAAAAATCCTCAGCTATATTTCTAAAAAACTCAGTATATTCTGAATATGAAAGGTTATTTTTTAAATACTTACTTCTTATTTTTAGATGTCCATATATCCTATTTTTATTACTACTAGTAATTCTTTCTTCATCATGATCTACATAAATACAAAGAGGTTCTGAAACACCAACATATTTAATATATCTAGATACTCGAATAAAAAAATCCCAGTCCTGACATGCCGGTAAACTTTGATCAAAACCTCCTATAAACCTTGCTATCCACGTCTCTACTACAACAGAGCTTAAAGTACCTAAATAGTTAGATGTTAGCAACTTATCATATATTAACTCTCTTCCAGAAAACTGCTGAGCAATTATAGAATACTCAGCATCAACTCTAACTCTTCCTGTACAAGATAAAATTGGACGCGTTTCCTGATAACTTCCACGATAAATATGTTCCATTTGTGTCTTTACTTTATTTTGAGTCCATATATCATCACTATCTAAAAAAGCTATATATTTAGTATCAACCATATTTATACCATAGTTTCTACAAACGTTTGCACCAGAATTTTCTGCCATTCTTACTAGTTCAATTTCTATATCATAATCAAGACTATTAAGAGTATCAATTTTAGATTTAACTTTTTCAAATATCTCCACATCCGAACAATCATCAACAACTATAATTTTTTTAACACTTTCTGTTTGTAAAAGCACTGAAGCTAATGCCTTTATTAGTGTCTCATCTCTATTATAATTAGGTATTATAACTGTTATCTCATGTACTACTTTCATTGTAATTATACCTTTCCTACTAATGAAATTAATTTTTGCACCTGTATATTTTTATTATGCTGATTCTGAACCTTGTCTTTAGCATTCTTAATTATTTCATATTTACTACTATCATCTAAATTAAAAGCTTTTTTGATAGTATTAGCTAGCTCTATGAAATCTCCTTCTTTAACCAAAAATCCATTTATATTATTTGTAACAAGCTCAGGTATACCAGAATGATATGTAGATACAACTATCATACCAGCATTCATAGCTTCCATTAGAACTACTGGTAATCCTTCTGAATCCATGTTAGAAGCAACAATACTTGGTAACACAAAAATATCACATTTATTCATCAAATCAATAATGAAACTATGTTGTTGAGCACCATATATTACAACCTGATCTAATAAACCTATAGCTCTGATTTCGTTTTCTATATCTTTCTTTAATGGACCATCTCCAACTATATGTAACCTAAACTTCACTCCTTTATCTTTCAATATTTTACATGCTAATATTAGATATATTAGCCCTTTTTTCTCTACCATTCTACCTACAAATAATAATTGTGGAATATCCTGATAATGCGATAATCTTGTTTGTATAGGTAAATTAGTTCCTAAATAGATACATTCAATATTTTTAATGTTAGTATTTTTTCTTAAAGTTTCAGCAAATTTTTTATTAACACAAATTGCATAATCTATATATGCATCTACTTGTCTATATTTCTTCCAACCATTTTTATATATATAAGATGTTATATCATGACCATGAAAAATTATTATATTTTTAGCAGATTTTAATACATATTTTTTGAGCTGAGTTGAGATTGGGTAATTATTTCCAAAATGAGTAATCATAACATCTGGCTCACTCTCAAGCTGTAAATACGTAATGAGAGTTTGTAGATGTATCTTTTTATTTAACCTTAAGGCTATTAACATTAAACTTTTTCTAGGACGCTTAATAAACCCTTTAATACACCTTAAAATCAATTTTTTATTAACAGGTTTAATATATAATAACTTCTCTTCAATTTCTGGAACTGCACTTTCAAACTGAAAGTTAGTTTTTTTCCGAGCTAAAACCTGAACCTTAGCACCACTTTCTTTGAAGCCTTTAATATGATCCAACACAAATGTCTGAGATAATACAGGAAAAACTCCATTAATAAATAATACGTTCATACTAAATCTCGTTTTATTAAATATGCTTTATTATGTATCCATGGCATTTCATTTATACCTAAATGAAATTCTTCTATAATCTTACAGTTTAGCATTTCTAACTGTCTTTCTAAATCTAGTTTAGTGATACCCATTTGCCAAACACCATAACTATCTTTAATATATCTCTTAGTAGAAACATCATATGTTTTTTGGTTAGCGAACCATTTTTTGATATAGCTTGCACTTTTGACTGGTACATTTTTAATATACCATTCATATCCATACTGTTTAAAATCTAATGAAACATCTCCTATTGTCCACATTGGATTTATGATAATAGAAAATTTAGATATACCAACATAATCCTGTATTACATCTTTCCATGTGGGTGATAAAAAACATAGTGTATCAATACAAATAAACAAATCACAATTTTCATTAATTTTGGTGTTTCTTTTATTAAAATGAATATACTTAATATCTTTTCTCTCTTTATTTTTAAAATTGATGATTTTCATTAAATCTTTACTATGTCTTGTTCCTATTTCATAAATAACTTCAACCTCACCAATTGTTTTAACAAAACGTCTAATAGCTGATTTTTGTGCGAAACTTAGTGGATTATGCATTCTTAATCTCTTGATAATTATGTAAGATAAAAAATAAAATTAATGGAGCTATACTAGTCAAGTAAAAACTTTTAGGATAGCACAATAAGAAAAAGTAAATGAAGCTAAGCTACTGTAAGCAAAGCATACTTAATAAACTGCTTATTGAAAGATCTTCAGTCAGTTTTAATAAAACTACAGTCTTTCAGATGGCTTTAGGCTATGGGAAAGAGAAAAAAACCACTTAATTAAGTACCAAAGACCTTGTTGCATACCAGTAGAACCTTGAATATAAAGTCACTCATAACTTTTTTAGGTTAATCTCAAAAAAGGTTTTTCTGTTTAACTTGATATTGATAATATCTCTTGTATCAAGATACTATGCTAATAGTTAATGGTATTACAATTTAAGTCTAGTAAAAATTCTATTTTAGTTGCATCTACAAAACAACTTTTTATGTTTATTTCAGCTTAACTTACTATTATATTCCATATTTCTAGTATATAAGGTTATTTCTGATAAGCTAAAATCTCATATAATAATAAAATTAGTACAACACAAATAGGTACAATATTGTTACATAACAAATAAAAACATACTATAAGTACTTAGTAGCTCTTTGGTCATCTTATTAAATTAATATATAGAACCCCCCCTTATTATAGGGGGGGTTCTATTACATTATCAAGTAAAAACCATAAACTTTTTATGGTTTACCAACCAGTAACTTCTTTTAGCTTCTCACCAATTTTAGATGGGTCACGAGTATAGGCAATACCAGCATCTTCAAAGGCCTTGAACTTCTCTTCTGCTGTACCTTTACCACCAGAGATAATCGCACCAGCATGTCCCATACGCTTACCTTTTGGTGCAGTTACACCAGCAATATAACCAACCACAGGTTTAGTCACATGCTCTTTGATATAAGCTGCTGCTTCTTCTTCCGCTGTACCACCAATTTCACCAATTAAGATAATGGCTTCAGTTTGTGGATCTTCTTGGAATAGTTTTAAGCAATCAATTTGGTTCATACCTGGGATTGGGTCACCGCCGATACCGATACAAGTAGACTGACCAAAACCTAGCTTAGTTGTTTGGGCTACCGCTTCATAAGTCAATGTACCAGAGCGTGAGATGATACCGACTTTACCTGGCTGGTGGATATGACCTGGCATGATACCAATTTTACACTCACCTGGTGTGATCACGCCTGGACAGTTCGGACCAACCATTTTCACATCGCCCGCTTCTTCAACATAGCGTTTGGCTTTTAGCATATCTAGTGTCGGTACACCTTCAGTGATCACAACAATTAGCTTCACACCCGCATCGACCGCTTCAATGATAGAGTCTAAAACGAAAGGTGCTGGCACATAGATAACGGTTGCATCAGCATTGGTTTCGTCCATTGCCTCTTGCATGGTATTAAATACAGGCAAGCCTAAGTGGGTTTGTCCACCTTTACCAGGCGTCACACCACCGACAACTTTTGTGCCATATTCAATGGCTTGTTCTGAGTGAAAAGTACCATTTTTACCAGTAAAGCCTTGCACCAATACTTTGGTGTCTTTATCAATTAGTACGCTCATTATTAATCCTTATATTTATTTTACAGATATTTGTATGTCAGAATTATGAATATTTTTTATTTTTCATAATCATAAGCCAACTAAAACAATAGTGGCATAAGCAAAAGTTTTCTTCTTTGCCCAACACACATCTAGTAATACATTGTATTTGCTCTGATTATGCTTTTACTGCATCAACGATTTTTTGTGCAGCGTCTGACAAGCCTTGTGCAGAGATAATCTTAACGTCTGATGACTCTAGTAGCTCAGCACCTTTTTCTGCATTGTTACCTTCTAAGCGTACAACTACAGGTACTTGCACATCTACTTCTTTAACTGCCGCAATAATGGCTTCTGCAATCATGTCACAACGTACAATACCACCAAAGATATTGATCAACACACCTTCTACGCTGTCATCTTCTAGGATAATTTTAAATGCTTCAACTACACGGTCTTTGGTTGCACCACCGCCTACATCTAGGAAGTTAGCTGGTTTACCACCATATAGCTTAATGATGTCCATGGTTGCCATCGCAAGACCAGCACCATTTACCATACAGCCAATATTACCTTCAAGGGCAACGTAATTTAAGTCAAATTCAGATGCTTTTAGCTCACGTTCATTTTCTTGTGAAGTATCACGTAGCTCTGCAATTTTTGGTAGACGATATAGTGCATTTGAGTCAATACCAATTTTGCCATCAACACAAGCAAGCTCACCGTTTTCACGTACTGCTAGGGGGTTAATTTCAAATAAAGCAAAGTCATTTTCAACAAATGCTTTGTAAGCGCCAGTCATTAATTTAACAAACTGATTAACTTGTTTGCCTTCAAGACCAAGTTTAAATGCCACTTCACGAGCTTGGAAAGGCATCAAACCAACTAAGGGATCAACGGTGATTTTTAATAGTTTTTCTGGTGTTTCTTCTGCTACTTTTTCAATCTCAACACCACCTTCAGTTGATGCCATAAAGGTAACACGACGGCTTGAACGATCAACAACAGCACCAAGGTATAGCTCAGTTTGTACTGGATACATATCTTCTGCAACCAATACAAAGTTTACAGGCTGTCCATCTGCATCCGTCTGGTAAGTAACTAAATTTTTACCAATAAGTTCATCAGTAATTTGCTTGGCTTCTTCACGAGTTTTAGCAATTTTCACACCGCCTGCTTTACCACGTCCACCCGCATGTACTTGTGCTTTGATAACCGCCATATCAGTTGGGGTTTTATCAAAAGCTGCTGCTGCTTCATCGCCATTGTAAGCAATGATGCCCTTTTGGATAGGTAAACCATAGCTTTCTAATAATTCTTTAGCTTGATATTCATGTAAATTCATTGATTCTTTCCTTATTGTTAATATACCCAGTCAGCAGCCAATTTCGTTGTAAGAATGAATTTATGGCTTCTGACATGATATAAAGTAAAAAAGCATAACATATTATATAGCAATCGATAAGTAACACATTTTAAAGATGCTACTTAAGTTATAATCTAACTAAATGATGACAAATAGATAGATTGATTGACCTATCAATCTATCTATTCACTCATCTACCTATTTAATTAACAAATTAACAATAGTCTTATATTTTATAGTCAGACTTTCCCTTAAGTAGCATATATACACTTATCTATTTGTGACTAAAACGATCTATTTACGTTTTTTGCGTTGAATTGCATGAATGGCTCGACCATCAGCAGACAAAGCAGCTTCATGTACCGCTTCAGAAACTGTAGGGTGTGCAAAGGTCATTAGTTGTAGATCTTCGATACTAGAGACAAATTCCATCGCAATCATACCTTGATGCACAATGTCGCCTGCACCAACACTAATAGCATGCATACCAAGTAGACGGTCAGTTTTGGCATCAGCAACAACTTTAATCAAGCCCTGTGCTTCACCTTGTGCCAAAGCACGACCATTTGCTGCTAAGCTAAATGAACCAGTTTTGACTTCGTAGCCTTGATCTTTAGCTTGCTGCTCAGTTAGACCAACCCATGCGATTTCTGGGTGGGTGTAGATAACATTGATAATGGTATCATAGTTCACTTGAGGTTTTTCGCCATGGATACGCTCCACTGCCATCATGCCCTCTTCCATCGCTTTATGTGCCAACATTGGTCCACGTACTAAGTCGCCAATTGCGTAAACACCATCAACATTGGTTTTGCATTGCTCATTGACTTCAACCAAACCACGCTCGGTTAGTTGAATACCACAGTCGTCGGCAAGCAATTTTTCTGAGTAAGCACGGCGACCAACACAAACGATCAATTTATCAAATGTGTCATCCGATGCAGTACCATCTTTTTCACTGGTAACGACTACTTTACCATCTTTGACTTCGGCATTGGTCACTTTGGTATTGACTCGAATATCAAGTCCTTGTTTTTTCAGTAGTTTTCCAGCTTCTTTGGCAATGTCTTTATCAGCAGCAGCCAAAAATTCTGGCAAGGCTTCATAGACCACAACGTCACTACCCAAACGACGCCATACCGAGCCAAGCTCTAGACCAATGACACCTGCGCCAATCACACCAAGACGCTCAGGTACTTCACTAAAGTCTAATGCACCGGTTGAGTCAACGATATATTCACCATCAGTTTTAGCCACAGGAATTTCAATAGGAACAGAACCTGCTGCTAGAATGACATATTTTGCGGTGATAGTTTGTGCTTCACTGTTTTCATCTAGCGGGGTAAACTGCACTTTTTTCTCAGCACCTTTAGCATCAACTAACGTACCCCAACCTTGTAGCCAGTCTACACCATTGCCTTTTAATAACGCTGCCACACCACCAGTCAACTGTTTGACGATGCCATCTTTACGAGCCAACATTTTGCTTACATCAATATTGACATCACTGGTAGTAATACCATGCTCTTCAAGCTCATGCTTGGTCGACTCATAACGATGTGAACTGTCTAACAATGCTTTTGAAGGAATACAGCCAACATTCAAACAAGTCCCACCTAAAGCGGGCTCGCCTTTATGCACACGTTTTTCGATACAAGCGACACTCATGCCCAATTGACCTGCACGAATGGCTGCTTCATAGCCACCAGGTCCACCACCAATTACAACCAAATCATAATTATTTTTCATAATAAAACCTATTATTTATAAAATTAAAAAAGACAATAAAATTTTTCTTGATTATTTTAGCATTTAGTTATTAAGTTTATAAGCTAAAATGCAAAAAGCTTGTATCAGCGGTTGCCAATACAAGCCTGTGTACTTTACAGGTCAAGTAACATTAGAGTTGGGTCTTCCACCAATTCTTTGATAGTCACCAAGAACTGCACGGCATCTTTACCATCAATCATACGATGGTCATAAGACAATGCCAGATACATCATTGGTAAGATTTCAACTTTACCATCAACTGCCATTGGGCGATCATTAATGGCATGCATACCCAAAATTGCAGTTTGTGGTGGATTTAAGATAGGTGTAGACATTAATGAACCAAATACACCACCATTAGTAATAGTGAACGTACCACCTGTCATCTCTTCTAAAGACAATTTACCATCACGTGCTTTACCTGCAAATTCACGAATACCTGCTTCAACATCTGCCATACTCATGCGGTCTGTATCACGTAGTACAGGAACAACCAAACCTCGATCTGAAGATACAGCAACACCAACATCATAATAACCATGATAAACGATGTCATCACCATCAATAGAAGCATTCACTGCTGGGAAGCGTTTTAGTGCTTCGGTAGCTGCTTTCACGAATAATGACATAAAGCCTAGACGTGTACCATGGCGTTTTTCAAATTGATCTTTATATTTACTACGCATGTCCATCAACGGCTTCATGTTCACTTCGTTAAACGTCGTCAACATTGCTGTTTCTTGGGTTGCAGATAATAGACGCTCTGCCACACGTTTACGTAGACGAGTCATTGGTACACGTTTTTCAGTACGTTCACCCACAGATTCTGCCACAGGGCGACCACTATCTGACTTAATTGAGCTGTCTGCTTTTAGCGTTGGACTGCTCATATCTGCTTTGGTCACACGTCCACCACGTCCACTGCCTTCAACTTGCTTAGGATCTACACCAGACTCTTTAGCTGCTTTGCGCACGGCTGGGCTTTGGTCTTTGTGCTCAGGCTCAGGCGCTGATCCTTGTTGAGGCTGACCACCATCAGTTTGTTGTTTTTTCTCTACAGGGGCTGCGACAGTTTTTGGATCAATGGTGGTATCTGCACTACCATCATCAACACTATCAGCTGCTGCATCTGCTGAAGCACCTGCTTCAAATTCACCAATCACTTCATCAGACAACACCGTGTCATCTACTTGCTTAACAATTTTTGTTACCACACCATCATCAGGGGCAACAACTTCTAATACAACTTTGTCAGTTTCAATCTCAGCAAGAACATCATCACGATTAACTTGCTCACCTTCACTAACATGCCATTCTACGATGGTGCCATCTGCAACTGATTCTGGAAAGACTGGGGCTTTGATTTCAGCCATGGAATTGCTCCTTTGATATAAGTTTTATTTGTTTCAATAAGTAATTAAAAATAATATTGATGTCTTTATGCTATCTGTATTGCTGTAAAACTTGCTTTTAATTAACCAATTTTTGTACATCAACACCCAACGCTTGGGCGACCAAATCTTTTTGCTGTTGTGCATGAATCTTTGGTGAGCCTGTTGCAGGTGCAGCAGCAGAAGGTCTTGCTACTGGTTCTAAAAGATACGCTTTGGTCGGACGTTTAGCAGGTTTTGGAGGTGCAATCAAACGGAACATATGGGGTGCAAGATAGTACCAAGCACCTTGATTACGTGGCTCTTCTTGTGCCCATAATATCTCTTCAAGATTTTCGTATTTAGCCACTTCTTCTAAAATACGTTTTTCTGGCAATGGATATAGTTGCTCAATACGCACCAATGCCACATGTTCAAGTCCTAGCTCACGACGCTGCTCTAGCAAGTCATAGTAAACTTTACCACCGCAGAACACCAAACGAGTTACATTTGCTGCATCTTGTTGATCAACTTCTGGAATAACTGTTTCAAACTTACCATTTGCCAACTCTTCAAGATTAGATACTGCTAACTTATGACGTAGCAAGCTCTTAGGTGACATCACGATCAGCGGCTTACGAATGGGTCGCACCGCTTGACGGCGCAGCGCATGATAAATCTGTGCAGGTGTAGTTGGAGTAATCACTTGCATATTATCTTCAGCACAAAGCTGTAAATATCGCTCTAGGCGTGCTGATGAATGCTCAGGACCTTGACCTTCAAAGCCATGTGGTAATAACATGGTCAAACCACATACACGCTGCCACTTCGTTTCACCACTAGAGATAAATTGATCAATGACCACTTGTGCGCCGTTGGCAAAGTCACCAAACTGAGCTTCCCAAACAACCAATGCTTGTGGCACTGTGGTTGCATAACCATATTCAAATGCTAAGACTGCCTCTTCTGATAATAAAGAGTTATAGGTGGCAAAACGAGCTTGGGTATCACTAATATGGGCTAATGGCACATACATACTGCCATCATTGATATTGTAAAGCTCAGAGTGACGATGAGAAAACGTCCCACGTCCCACATCTTCACCAGTAATACGTACTAAGTAATCTTCTTCCACTAAAGTAGCATAAGCTAATGTCTCAGCAGCACCCCAATTTAAAGGCTCTTCACCTGTTTGCATTGCCAAACGCTGCTCAACAACTTTTTGTACCTGACGCTGTAGCTTAAAGCCTTCTGGTAATTCCGCCATACGGCGACCATAGGCTTTTAATTTTTCGATATCAACACTGGTATCCCAGTCATCGGTTAATTCATGACCTAGGTAGGGTTTCCAATCAACAAATAGTTCAGTATTTGGCTCACGTACTAATGAGTTAACCACATACTCACCTTTATCCAGTGATTCACGATACTGATCTTCAAGCTGCTTTTCTTTTGCAGCTTCTATGACTTTCTCTTCAATCAACTTCTTGGCATAAATAGCACGTGTTGTTGGTAGTTTTTTGATCACTGCATACATCAGTGGCTGAGTTGCAGAAGGTTCATCTGCTTCATTATGACCATTACGGCGATAGCAGAACAAATCGATAACAATGTCTTTATTAAACTTATGACGATAATCTAATGCAAGTTGGGCAGCAAATACCACAGATTCTGGATCATCACCATTCACATGCAAAATAGGCGCATGCACCATCTTAGCAATATCAGTACAGTATTCTGTTGAGCGTGCATCTTCTTGACGACTGGTGGTAAAACCAACTTGGTTATTGATAACCAAATGCACTGTGCCACCTGTAGTATAAGCACGAGTTTGTGACATCTGGAAGGTCTCTTGTACCACACCTTGCCCCGCAAAAGCAGCATCACCATGGACAACGATTGGTAGAACAAGATTACCTGTGGTGTCATGACGACGTACCTGACGGGCACGTACTGAACCTTCTAACACTGGAGATACGATTTCTAGATGTGATGGGTTAAATGCTAAAGCCAAATGTGCTTCACCACCTGGTGTCATCACATTAGATGAATAACCATTGTGGTATTTCACATCACCTGAACCTTTTTCAGGCTGTACTTTACCATCAAACTCATCAAACAAATCAGCAGGATTTTTACCCAAGATATTGACTAGCAGGTTTAAACGACCACGGTGCGCCATACCAATGACCACTTCTTTGGTACCATAACCGCCCGCACGTTGAATCAGCTCATTGACCGCAGGAATAAAACTCTCACCACCTTCCAAACCAAAGCGTTTAACCCCAGTATATTTACGTGCTAAATACTTCTCTAACCCTTCAGCGGCTGTCAAACGCTCTAAAATAGAGATTTTTTTCTCATTATCAAAGTTGATATGACCTAAGGTGCTTTCTAAATATTGCTCCATCCAGCGTTTTTCTTCACTGGTGGTCACATGCATGTATTCCACACCCAGATGATTACAATACACCAGATCCATAATCTCAATAATCTCACGCAACGTTGCGTCTGATTTGCCAATGTTTAGATCACTGGTATGAAATACGGTATCTAGATCTGCTTCAGATAAACCATGGAACTCAAGGGTTAAATCAGGTACTTCTGCTCTAGGGTGCAGCTCAAGTGGATCTAGCTGAGCACGGCGATGACCGCGACGGCGATAGGCAGAGATAAGCTTTTGTACACCCATCTGTTTTGAAGCTAAAGGATCAGCCGTACCACTGTTGGACACAGAAGAACTCGGTAGCTTATTCGCACTTTGGTTGCGAGCCAATAACAAGAACTGGTCTTGAATGGCATGATGACGGGCATCATTACCTGTCTCATATTGGCTAAAATACTGCTGCCATTGCTCATCAACATTATTAGGATCGAGCAAGTATTGCTCATAGAGGGCTTCTATATAAGTCGCATTGTCTGCTGACAATTCTGAAAAAGAAGCAGAGGGAAGATCGGTAGTATTCATAGTATTTTCTATTTAATGTGAATGGAAGAAGATGAATAATGTAATTGGTTAATCTTAATCGCTACATAGGCGATATATTGTAGGTTAACCGTAAAGTAATATTTTAATTCTTACTATACACTGGTTTATCTAACGCCATCTTTCCTTGATTTGGCGTTGTCGTTATATTATTTTGCACAGAATTTATTTAATCCATCACTAAACCGACATAATAGATTATGGTCTATGCAACAATGTTAGCACTACTTAATTTTGTCAAAATATCACATCACTATATCATTATAGTGATGGTTGCTATACTACATGTTATTTTGCCATAAATAAGATAATGTTACATACCTCTTTCTAGGGTAACATGACAAATTTATTGCTCATAGTTTGTTTTCTCAATACCAGACATTTATCTATTGAATAGTAACCATAGACAATAAATATATATTGGTATTTTAAGAAGAAAGTTAATAGTAATACTCAAAAGTAATATGTTAGCCTATGTTTGACAACAATTATACTTATTTAGATTTTGTTAGTTACATTTAGTCAACATGCATGATACTTACTATATTATAACAGTACTAATTTTAATTATACTGTCTTATCAACAACTTATTTGCTATTACTGTACTGTTGTTTTGTCATACTATTCATTATCAAGGTAAAATATGACAAGGTAATGATGCTTTGAGTGAGATATTGAGGTCAACAATCTAATATCAAATACATGTCAAACTTACTCTATAAGTCTAATTTTGTCATAAGCTTGGGACATGTTAGACAAAAATAGCAGCTACTGACAGTACAATTACTCACGCTAAAATCATTATCAACCTTACATCTTTGCAATAGTTTCTAATCATCCTCTACTTTATATACATTGTTTCATACCATTGGCACAAAACAGCCAAAAAACACCTAAAAAAAAGCCTCCATCAGTTGATAAAGGCTTAATTTATATATACCACACGAATTATTAACCTGCTTGATCAAGCAGCATGTTACGTAGATGACCAATGGCTTTGGTGGGATTTAAGCCTTTAGGACATACAGAAACACAGTTCATAATACCACGACAACGGAATAAGCTAAATGGATCGTCCAAACGTGCCAAACGAGCTTGTGTGTCACCATCACGGCTATCTGCCACAAAGCGATAGGCATTCAATAATGCAGAAGGACCTAAGAACTTATCAGGATTCCACCAGAATGATGGGCATGATGTTGAGCAACACGCACATAAGATACATTCATACAGACCATTGAGCTTTTCACGCTCTTCTGGAGACTGTAAACGCTCTGTTGGTGGTGCAGGTTGATCATTAATTAAATAAGGGTGAATTTTTTCATATTGTTCATAAAATTGGTTCATATCCACAACCAAATCACGAACCACTGGCAAGCCAGGAAGTGGGCGAATGGTAATCTTCTCTGGCAAAGTATTCATGTTAATCAAACATGATAATCCATTTTTACCATTGATGTTCATGCCATCTGAACCACAAATCCCTTCACGACATGAGCGACGGAAAGTAATCCCTTCGTCCATCTTTTTGAGGCGCAATAATACATCTAATAGCATACGGTCAGATTCAAGCAGCTCGATGGTATAAGTCTGCATGTATGGGGCTGCGTCCTTATCAGGGTCGTAGCGATAAATCTCTATGGTGCGAGTACCTCGGCTCATAGTGTAACTCCAGACGATAATAAGCAGGTTGACAGGTTAGCACATTTTTCTATCACATTCTGTCAAATATAACCAATAAAAAATAACCTACTCATACGTCATTTTATCTTGGCTAATTGACTAAGTATAAAAAACGACTGTCAACGGCTTATAAATTTAAAAAAAGCGAAATTAAAGATTAAATAAAGTTGATCTTAGTATACACGTACTTTAGGCACAACATAATCTACGGTTAAAGGACTTTTGCGTACAGGCTTGTAAATGATACGATTATCACTAGAATACCAAAGTGTATGCTTCATCCATTCATTATCATTACGACCATTTGGTGCAACTTTATCATCTTCAGGACGGTCATAATCTAGTACAGTATGCGCACCACGACACTCATGACGCTTAGCAGCAGACAGCATGGTGGCTTTTGCTACTTCATATAGGTTCGCAACTTCTAAGGCTTCAATACGTGCTGTATTAAATACTTGCGATTTATCAATCAGATGAATTTTTTCTACCTTTTCACGCAGTGCTAAGATTTTTTCAACACCTTCATCCATCAATGCTTGAGTGCGAAATACACTGGCATGTTTTTGCATGGTGGCACGAATTTCATCAGCAACATCTTGTGCATTATAGCCATCAGTTGATTGTTGTAATTTATTGAGTCGACCAAGGGTAAAATCAAGAACACGAGGATCAAGTGGTTTATAATTATGGTCAGCGTGATGGTATTCATCAACAATATGTTTACCAGCAGCACGACCAAAGACAACTAAGTCAAGTAGTGAGTTTGTACCCAAACGATTTGCACCATGAACACTCACACATGCACACTCACCAATAGCATACAAGCCTTTGACAACTTTGCCATCAGTGTATAAGCCCTCTTCATCAACATTGCCGTCCAAATCAGGAACAGTAACTTGTCCATGAATATTAGTAGGTATGCCACCCATCATATAGTGAATGGTTGGAATGACTGGAATCGGCTCTTTGGTAATATCCACGTTCGCAAAATTTTTGCCAATCTCAAATACAGAAGGCAAACGCTTCATGATGGTTTCAACCCCTAAGTGAGTCATATCCATGACGATATATTCACCTTTTGGTCCACAACCACGTCCTTCTTTGATCTCTTGGTCCATAGAACGAGAAACCAAATCACGAGGTGCTAAGTCTTTTACGGTTGGTGCATAACGCTCCATAAAGGCTTCACCATCTTTGTTACGCAAGATAGCACCTTCACCACGACAACCTTCGGTCAATAGTACGCCTGCGCCTGCCACACCTGTTGGGTGGAACTGCCAAAACTCCATGTCTTGTAATGGTACACCAGCACGCACTGCCATACCCAGACCATCACCTGTATTAATATAAGCATTGGTAGAGGCAGCAAAAATACGCCCTGCACCACCCGTCGCTAATACAGTAATTGGCGTTTGGAAGACAGCCACTGCACCTGTCTCTTGCTCAATGGCAATCACACCATTGATGTTACCATCTTCGTCTTTTATTAAATCTAGCGCAATCCATTCAATAAAAAACTGGGTACCTTGCTGTAGATTTTTTTGATATAAAGTGTGCAGTAGTGCATGTCCTGTACGGTCAGCAGCTGCGCAAGCACGTTGTACTGCTTTTTCACCATAATTTGAGGTATGTCCACCAAAAGGACGCTGATAAATTGTACCGTCTTCGTTACGGTCAAATGGCATACCCATGTGCTCAAGCTCATAAACGACTTTGGGTGCTTCGCGACACATATATTCAATGGCATCTTGGTCACCAAGCCAATCTGACCCTTTGACGGTGTCATAAAAGTGAAAGTGCCAGTTATCATTGCTCATATTACCAAGACTTGCACCGATACCACCTTGCGCCGCTACCGTGTGTGAACGTGTTGGAAATACTTTGGTTATCACTGCGACATTCATGCCTGCTTGTGCTAGCTGCAATGACGCACGCATACCTGAACCACCACCACCGACAATAACGGCATCGTAGTTTAGGGTTTTAATATTACTAATGGTATTGTCTTGTCTAGTTGCCATGACAGGTTTCCTAATGACTATAAATTAAAGGCATGGTAGCAATGATTGTCAGTTAAGTTTCAATAACTTATTTTTTTATCATTGTCGCTGCCAATATGATTTTATGTGTTGGGTTAATTGCTCAATACACTAGCTTGATTTAAATGCTCAAAAGTCAAACTATTAAGTACTTAGTACTATTAAGTAATAATGACTGTTTGAACACCAAGACCCCAAAAAATCATAATACCCCAAAATAAATAAACTAAAATCGCAATGATCATCGCAGCTTGTAATACCAAACGTAGACCAGCTGCACTAGGACCAAGTTTGGTACTGGTAATATAGTCAGTAAATACTGTCCACATGCCAACCCATGCATGTCCTGCTAATGCAATAATAGCAACCAAGCTAAATAGACGCATGGGTAGGCTCATCATAAAGCTTACCCACTGCTCATAGGTCACATGTGAATGCATCAAAAAGAAACCCAGCATCACTACGCTATATACTGCCAATACTACTGCACTGATACGCTGTACGATCCAATCACGAGAACCTGAACCTGTTAGTCCTGTTGCACTCTTTATACCTGAGTCATTTTTTCTCATTAGAACATCACCCATACAAATGAAGCCAAAATTAGTATAGCTGCGATGACAAAGCTTATCACAGCCGCAGTGCGACCAGATTTTAGCTCTTCATTCATCCCCATATCAGCTAATAAATGCTTAATACCCATCACAAAATGATAGGCAACAGAGGCTACAAATATCCAAGCGATAAAACGAATCAGCACATTATCAAATACAGTAGCAAAACTCTCAGGTGATGCCAAAGAGCGTTGTAGTAACCATAATATGACAGGGATTAAAAGAAATAAGATAATGCCAGAGATACGATGCAAGATAGAGGCAATCGCAATGGGTGATTTTGCATTGACGCTAATCACTTGACTCAATGGCAGATTGATGGGTCTGTTGCTTTTCACAGCGGGCATCCTTTTGGAGTTAACACCAAAGCATCATAGGTAATTATGCAAATTTTTGCATCTATTATGTTAGTTTTTATCATCAGTATATGATAAAACCTGTCTTACCTGTGCATACTTCAGTTGAATTAAATAAGGAAGAGCTAGCTTGCTGGCTTTACTTCAATAAAAGTACCTATAGTATTCATGAGTAAAGTAGGATAAAACTTACTACTTTATGACTACTATTATTGACTTCTTAAATTAAAAGACTTCACCCTACCTCACTACACTACTTATTACTTATTAAATAAATTATTAAGTATTAACATGCTAACATGAAAATTTGAGCACCTGACAGCAAAAAAATCCCATTGGATTCTTAGAAGTGCTCAATAAATGTAAACAGTGAAATTAGGTTATTTAATGTCATGATTGAAAGACATTATACTTACTATGGTTATAATAGCTACTCTCTTTTGTATTATCTTAATTGAGATAGTTTCAACAGAGATTTGCACTACCACAGCATTTTAACAAGTCGTTATACCAACTAATTATCCTCAAAATATCAACAAAACATTTTTATGTATTGTTATATAAGTTGAGTTTTATTACTAGTATTGGCGTATTGGGTAAAGCTAGCACCAGTTATATTGCAACAATTATAGAGTTTGTTTCTGTTAATTACAAATTAATTCCAAAAAAGTATAATATTTAGTTTATCAGTTGCCATAAAGTTTGGTGGTTAGATTGCCCTAATAATCACAGCAAAGCCAGTGTTTATCTACCACGACCCAAACACCAGTCAATAACCAATAATGACACCTGAGGGTCAAACTGATAGAATATTTTTTGCATTTATCGCTAATTTCAGCATTTTATCTTACTATTTTACCCAAATTTGTTATAAGATAATCAGATACGAGAAACTCTTAATTGCTAAGTTTAGGGACAAGATTTAGATTTAGTACCACTAAGAGTTTTATGGTATAGCGACAGTTTTTGGGCTCACTAAGGGAATAGACTAAAAACTTGCACAATGTCACACCTTTATACTGCTTATTATATACTTTCAATTTTGTGACCAAAACTTGGTGATATATATAGCAAAACTTATTTATATATCTCCTTGGTATGCGTTTTACATATATTGTTACAAATAAAAAGAGCAAAGGTTACTGGTTTGGCAGATTATAGCTTTTAAACTAGATAGAATCTCTTAACCTAAATCCAAATAAGATAAATAGTAATACCAATTTACCCTGTTTGGATATAGACTGTTTTATCTGCATAATTTGTAATTTTATCCCTATCACCATCTTTTATTATCTGTATCAATATAAAGTGGTCATGGTTAACCTGATAATGGCTTTGGTTTGATAAGCAGATAATAAATAAAACATCACAAACACTACCAATAAACATCATGGTAATAAACAACAATGAGAGGAATTTATGGCAAATGAAAAAGCGACCTTAACCGTCGATGGCAAAGAGTATGATCTACCAATTATCACAGGTACTTTAGGTCGTCCTGTTATTGATGTAGCAGCATTTCAAGACGCTGGCTACTGGACGTATGACCCTGGCTTTAAAGTAACTGCTCCTGTTGAGTCAAAAATTACATTTATTGATGGTGGTAAAGGTGAACTATTACACCGTGGCTATCCTATTGACCAATTGGCTGATAATGCAGAGTATTTAGAGGTTTGCTACGCTTTATTGCATGGAGAGTTACCAAACGCTGAGCAAAAAGAAGACTTTTATAAAAAAGTACAAAAGCACTCAAGTGTTCATGACCAACTGCGCAAATTCTTTGAAGGTTTCCGCCGTGATGCTCATCCAATGGCAATTATGGTGGGTGTTGTTGGTGCTTTATCTGCTTTTTATCATGATGGCTTAGATGTCAGTGATGAGAAACATCGTGAAATCACTGCGATTCGTTTGATTTCAAAAATGCCAACTTTGGCTGCCATGAGCTATAAATACTCTCGTGGCGAACCATTCATGTATCCACGTAATGACTTTAATTACGCTGAAAACTTTTTATACATGATGTTTGCAACGCCTGCTGATGTTAATTATAAGGTCAATCCTGTATTGGCTCGTGCAATGGATAAAATCTTTACGCTGCATGCTGACCATGAGCAAAATGCTTCTACGTCAACAGTACGTTTGGCTGGCTCAACCGGTGCAAACCCTTATGCATGTATCGCTGCAGGTATCGCTGCACTTTGGGGACCTTCACATGGTGGCGCAAACGAAGCAGTACTTGAGATGCTAGATGAAATCGGCACGGTTGAAAATGTCGATGAGTTTATGGAAAAAGTAAAACGCAAAGAAGTGAAGCTGATGGGCTTTGGTCACCGTGTTTACAAAAACTTTGACCCTCGTGCCAAGGTAATGAAAGAAACTTGTGATGAGGTACTAGAAGCATTGGGTATTGATGACCCGAAACTTGAGCTTGCCATGAAGCTTGAGAAAATTGCTTTAGAAGACCCTTACTTTGTAGAGCGTAATTTATATCCAAACGTTGACTTCTACTCAGGTATTATTCTAAAAGCGATTGGTATTCCAACCTCAATGTTTACTGTTATCTTTGCTCTAGCACGTACAGCAGGCTGGATTAGCCATTGGTTAGAGATGCACAGCGCACCATTTAAGATTGGTCGTCCACGTCAGCTTTACACTGGCGAAACCAAGCGTGACTTTGTAAAACTTGAAGACCGTAAATAGCCGTTAATCCAAATATTTTTAACAAACAAAGCTATAAAAAGCCCATTCAATTGATATTGAGTGGGCTTTTTCTATATGTTATCAAATTTTTAGATTAAGACTTACACAATTTTAGACAAATATTCGTAGATAAACAAACGTCATTTTATTTATAGAGTCCGCATTACTCAAACTCTTTGAGCTTTTGTTCATATTTTGCAATTTGCTCATCATATCCTGCAATGGTTTGGTTAAATTCTGCCATTAATTTTTCAAAGTCCTGTTTTTGTTTTTGTTGCTCTAAAATTTGTGCTTCTTTGATTGCTTGTAGCTCGGCACTTTGTTGTGCCTCTATCTGTTCCCAGATTTGATATTGTTGTAGTAGCCTCGCCAGTGTTGGCATTTTTATGGTGAGTCTTTCTGCCAATTCAGCATTTTTAAACAGGTCAGGAACTAACATGGCAATACTTAATAAGGTATCAACGGTTTCTGCTGTTAATGGTTTATCAGCAGATGAATATAATGCCTGCATCGCTGTTTGATAACGTGTTTTTATTTGTTCTTTGGTCAATATTTTTGGCGGAGTGATGACGGTTGTTGCCAGTGGTAATTGTACCTCATCAGGTTGTTGCTCAGCTAACACAGCATCGACAGATAGCTCAGGTTTGGGTGGCAACGTGTTTACTTGTGTCTGTGTTACCTCTCTTCTGCTACTCTCTGTATCTGCATCATTATCACTATCGCTATCGCTACTATCCGCACTCGCATTGTCATTAACTGTACTATTAACAGAATCGCTAATAGTATTAGTATCGCGCACAATGTCACTGTCATTATCTAAGTTTGGCACATCTTGCATGCTCTTTACTTCATCAAGTGTTTTTACCGTCTCTGTTTCTTTATTTTCACTGTCTACCCGACTGATACTCATAGGCACATCGGCTGTTTGCAATGCTTCATACTCTGCTTGCAAACTATTTTGCAGATTTAGGACTTGGGTAATATAGATGGGCTGAAACTCTTCAATGGCTGCCAATGCTTCTGCACTTGCAACCGCGTCTTTTATTTTTATACTTGCTATCTGACTATCTTGTGTTTCTGTATTATTACGCTGACAGGCAGACATAGTTAGTAACATGCTTAGGGTTAATACACTTAGACAGATACTTTTACTTACAATGGGCATTTTTATCTTGTCGGTGCGTGGACGATAAACAGCAAAATGAGTCGACATTACAGACCCTCAGCATTTTAAAAATAAGTATTATAAAGTCAGAAACCATAAATAATATAGCACAGGCATGTGACAAGTTATTGCTGCTATTAATTCTCTATTATAAAACTGTTATAAGATATAGTCTGCCTACGATAATTCCACCACGGTGTCTCACTAGATGGGTGTACTATTTACATTCGGTTGCCTTATGGTGACATTATATTAGATTGAATATGTTATTTATTTAAAAATTCTATTTATTCCCCTTAATCTTAATGTAGTGGTGATAAAAAAGGGATACATGCTTGCCATGCACTACAATCCTCCCCGCGCTCACGGCGCAAAAAATAATCTTGTACCATACGTGCTTGCTGCTCAATACCAAATGAAGAGAAGGATTTATCTTTTGATAAGACATAACCATAACGACGATTAAATAAAGCGCCACGTACCACTTTAACCCCTTGTTGCAATTGCCACACATGGGTCAATTCATGCACCAGCCAGCCTTGTTTACTAAGTGATTGTTCAGTAAAGTCCTCTACCCAGTCGTTATAATGAAAATAGATATTTCCGTTTGGGCTAACGGCATAGTTTTTTAGTACCCACCATGCTGTTTTGATAGATATGTGCTGCACATCAAGCTGTGACCCAAAAACTGACTGTGCTAACTGCTTTTCTTGGGTGGTCAGCGGGCGTGATTTTCTGATGCGAAAACGGTCAATAAATGACCAAAATAACTTTTTTATCATAATTTATCTCAAAAAAATAATTTGTCTCAAAAAACTTAAAACCTATGGTTTACTATTTACTATGATACTAAAATTAATTAAGCAGTGGTTATAACAAATTAGATTCAGCTAAATATATAGCAGACTATGGTCGAAGCAGACTAAAACAGATACAAGGTGACCGAGTGCAGATAGTTTGGTTGTATAGCAAATGAGGTTAACACCGTCGCTGTTTAGTAGCTCTGTGCCTATATACAAAATACAAAGAGTTTACGCAAAGGATATGAATATAATAACATCACTATTGGTCACTTATGATACGCTATCTTAATTACACTCATTTTGCTTATTATGCCATATAGATTATGACTCAATTACCACTGACTGACCAAACAAGCCGTCAAACCGACACACCACTAGCAGGGCGTATGCGACCTAATAGTCTAGATAAAGTCATTGGACAAACGCATCTACTAGGAGAAGGTGCACCCATTCAACAATTTGTAGCCCATGGTCATCTACCGTCACTTATTTTGCATGGTGAGGCGGGTATTGGAAAAACCACCATCGCCATGCTGCTTGCCAAAGCGGTAAACCGTCCGTTTTATCCTCTGTCAGCAATTAACATTGGGGTTAAGCAACTGCGAGAGATATTAGACCATAAAGATGGATTTGATATATCGCCGCCAGTGGTTTTTATTGATGAGATTCACCGCTTTAATAAAGCACAACAAGATGCGTTACTTGGAGCCGTAGAATCAGGAGATATTACCTTAATTGGTGCTACCACAGAAAACCCTTCATTTAGTGTTAATAATGCGCTACTGTCTCGTTGTCAGGTTTATCGCTTGCAGCCACTCAATCAAACGCAAATTGCTGAGTTATTACAGCGAGCCATCAGCCAAGATGCGGTATTATCCAAACTACCAATAAAATTACAGGCACAAAATAGCATTGTTAATTTGGCACAAGGGGACGCTCGTAAAGCACTAAATTTACTTGAGATGGCAGTACAAGCCTCTGACCAAACCCAAGCACAAATTATAATTGACGATGCGCTATTGTCTCGGGTGGCACAAACCTCACTGCAACGCTACGATAAAGATGGGGAACAGCACTACGACATCATCTCAGCAATGATAAAATCGGTACGTGGCTCTGACCCTGATGCTGCACTGTATTGGATGGCTCGTATGTTAGTCGCTGGTGAACCGCCTGAATTTATTGCCAGAAGATTGGTGATTCTTGCCAGTGAGGATATTGGTAATGCCAATCCCAATGCCTTACTGCTAGCCGATGCTGCGCTGCGTAGTGTTAAAAGTATTGGTATGCCAGAAGCACGGATTATTTTAGGGCAAGTGGTGGTGTACCTTGCCACCAGTGCCAAAAGCAACAGCACTTATACCGCCATTAATCAAGCGATGGCGTTGGCAAAAAAAGACCAATCGCCAGTACCGCTACATTTACGTAATGGGGTCACTGAGCTGATGCAAACGCAAGGTTATGGAAAAGGCTATGTGTATCCACATGATCATCGTAACCATTATTATCCACAGCAATATTTACCTGATAACCTAGTAGGTACACAGTTTTATCAATATGCTGATAATCGACGTGAACAGCACAGCAAGCAGTTTATGGCATGGTTGCAATCTCAAGTGGCAGCCAATCAATCGTCATAATTATTTATAATGGATAACGACTTGTCATCATCAAGCCCAATGATGACTCAAACAATCATGGCGAAGTCTGACAATCCCTTATACAATAGCCTGCATATATTTTATGATTAATATTTTAAAATAAACGACATAACTAACGAGATACTTATGACCTTAAATAGTACCAAAGAAATTATTGATGACATTCAAGCTGGAAAAATGGTCATCTTAATGGACGATGAAGACCGTGAAAATGAGGGTGACTTGCTGATGGCAGCCACTCATGTGCGTCCTGAAGATATTAACTTTATGATTACTCATGCGCGTGGATTGGTGTGTTTGACCTTGACAGAAAAGCGATGTCAACGCTTAAACCTAGCCCCCATGTCGCAAAATAATGGCTCAAAGTTTGGTACAGCATTTACCCAATCTATTGAAGCCGCCAAAGGTGTGACCACAGGCATCTCGGCTGCTGATAGAACCAAAACCATACAAGCGGCTGTCTCAGCAACTGCCAAAGCCGAAGATATTGTGCAGCCAGGGCATATCTTTCCGATTATGGCACAAAATGGTGGGGTGTTGCATCGGGCAGGACATACCGAAGCAGGCTGTGATTTAACCCGATTAGCAGGGCTTGAGCCCGCAGCAGTGATTTGTGAAATTACCAATGCTGATGGTACGATGGCTCGCCGTGATGATTTAGAAAAATTTGCCGCTGAACATGACCTTAAAATTGGTACCATTGCAGATTTAATCAATTATCGTATTGCCCATGAGCAAACCATTGAAGAAGTGGAAGTTCGTGACTTTCATACGGACTATGGTACGTTTACCCTGCACCGCTTCCGTGAATATGGCGCAACAGAGACGCATCTGGCATTGGTCAAAGGTGAGCCAAGCGAAGGCACTAGTACTATTCGTGTGCATGGCTTCCACCCATTGCGTGATTTATTTGCCGCCAAACATGATGAGACAGGGCGTAGTGGCTGGAGCGTGCAAGCCGCTCTTAAAGAAATCAGCCAGTCTGATAGAGGGGTGTTGGTATGGATTGGTAATAACGATCCTGTTAATTTAGGCGATACTCTGGATAAAGCGGCAAATAACCAGTCAGTCAATTCATTATCCAACCAACCTTATCGTAGTATTGGTGTTGGTGCACAAATCTTGCGCCATCTTGGGGTACATAACATGCGCTTATTGTCTTCACCAATGAAGTTTTTTGCTTTATCGGGTTTTGACTTAAATGTGGTTGAGTTTGTCGAAGCGCCTGACTGCAAAAATAGCTAAATAGACTTCAGCTAAAATAAATGATGATGTTCTAAAAAACATGCTATACCCTCCCTAAGAGGCGTTAAGGCTTGTTTATCAAAGCAAGCACTGCAATTTTAGCCTTGCAAGGGAATTTCTTTAAATAGAAATTCCTACAAGGAGGGGGCTAGGGGGAAGGCTAAGACTGTGGTAATTTATTAAAAATAACCACAACGATACTTTTTGAAACACCACCAAATAAATATCAAGTAATAATCACATATCTTCTGTTTTTATAACTTAGTCATCAGTGGCTATCTAATAGTGGCCACTAGTATGATAAAAATAATGATAAAACAGTGACACAAAAAATAATTGTATATAGTCAATCTAATATAAATCCACCACAAAGCAACCAAGTGTAGCAAGTGTAGATAGCACCCACATCAAGCGAGGTTAACCTCGTGGTAGATTTATCGTAGACAGACTATACAAACAAGCACCGTTTTAATCACCTAATATTCTATATTACTGTGTATACATCTTTATTTAATATGTATTTAAAAAATATCTTACTATCTTCTCCCCATACTAATACTGGCTTACCAATAACTATTGTGGGCAAAGGCAAGCCCATATTATTGCTGCATGCTTTTGGTATGGATAGCAGAGAATTTATTCCGTTTATTGCACCATTAAGCACCCGCTATCAATTTTATTTACCGCACTTTCGAGGATTTGGACTGGCTAGTAATATAAAACTTACCCAATTTGACTTTATTGAGCAATATGCTGATGATACGCAAGCGGTTATTTCTCATATCTGTAACGAGCACAGAATCACATCTTTACCCGTTGCTGCTATCTCGATGGGGGCGTTGGTAATGTGGGCGTATTTCCAGCGGTTTGGAACAGATAAAATAAGCCGTTATCTTAATATTGATCAATCACCTGTGATTCACAATCAACCCGATTGGCAAGGGGGATTGTTTGGTGAGCAACAAGGCGAAATCTTTGCCAATTTCCAAAAAATTTTGGATACTGCCCTGCCCTATCTTAATAATATCGATTCATTTACTCATCTACCTTATAAAGTTAAGCGACAAATGCTGTATATGGAACGGCAATTTTCGCTGCTGTCTGTGGGACGTTGGCAGTCAAAAGCAATAATTCACCTCCTAGGTTATCGTACGCCTCAGCGTCTAGTATTTTATAAACACCCGACTTGGCAACATAAGCTGTGCTGCTTGTCTGCCTATCTGAAGCTGCCTTATGACTACCGTGCTGCTATTGATAATATTGATATTCCTGTTACTTTGTTAATAGGTGCTCGCTCTAAACTATATGCCCCTGCTTGGCAAAGTAAATTAGCAGGGTATTTAGAAGATGTTAACGAGATAATATTGCCCCACTCAGGACATGCCATACCGTTGGATGCACCAGTAGGATTTTATCAGACGCTTAAACAATTTTTGGATAAGAGGTAGTTATATTAAACATATACCTATCCTAAAATGGCTCAGCTTTTTCCACAATTACAAAGATATTTTTAAAACTTTATGCTACAGTAATCATAGCTTCATTATAGTAGTCTATTAAGGATATCAATCATGCGACAAGCTCTCATTGCACTTTTAATAATGCTGGGTATCGGTATCAGTCCATATAGTATGGCAGCATCTGATACTCAATCTAACGAAGAAGCTTTTGTTGATGTTATTGGTAGTATTTGTGAAAGAGAAGCTTTTGATATCATGATTATCAAGCAGTCAGGGGGCACACCTGACGTTGCCCAACAATATCTTAATAACGAAATCCTACAACCACTACAAAAAACCATCCAAGAAGATGCCAAAGTCAATCCTGATTTTGGTCAGCTAATCATAGATTTATCTGCGGTATTTTCTCAAATAATTCTTAGAATGGCATGGGAAGACAATACCAATGTGGTTCAAGAACAAGTCACCAAATATGGCTCAGCAGAGCTTAATCAAAAGCAACAAGAGGAAACTTGGGAACAGATAAAAACACATGCAGCAGGCTTTTCTACTCAGATGGAAATGATGTGTGAAACTGAGCTACATAAAGCTATACCCACCCTGCAAAAGAAATAGCAGATTGGATGGAAAGATGCTAATATCTTAATATAATCAAGCTAACTATATTAATATTTGTAATTAGATTTAGGTACTTTGAAGGGACACTATGAAAAAAATAACTTTCTTTATTATTTCTATTACAGTACTAAGTACTAATTCTATAGCTTTAGCTGCAAATCCATCTAGTTTATCTTACGAAGCAAGAGACTATATAGAATCTCAATCACTAAGTGCTCTATCATGTGCTAGTAATTACAGTACTGTTGAAGATGTTAGACTAACCTATTGGGATTATAGAAATAATGGTCTTTATGTTCGAGGTGATTATAAAATACGTGGATTCTGGGGACGGGTATCTGGTGCATTTAAAGCTACTATTACATATGATGGACAAATCACATGGATGAGTTGGAAAGAACCAGTTGCTAGTGGTACAGTCTCTAGAAGCTGTCTAAACTAATTATTTAGCATCTAAACTAATTCCAACTAGGTTAGTTATACTTAATTTGTATAAGTCTCAACCAACTCAAACCTTGGTACTTGTTGACCATCAACCGTCACCATCTCAGTAAACATTGCTAACGGTCGTACCCATACACTATAGTCACCATAAAGACAGCGATAGACCACCATAAGCTCATCGGTCTCGGAATGGCGAGCGGTATGCAAGACTTGATAAAGGTTGCCTTTATAGTGGCGGTAAATGCCTTGGGGAATTGGGGTATTAGAATTATGGTCTTTACTTAAATTATTACCCAAACCAGTTCTCCAGTTTTAAACCATCAATCATAGTAAAGTCTTTGGTATTACGAGTAACCAATATCATATCATTAGCCATTGCCACACTGGCAATTTGACTATCAACAAAACCAACAGGTGTACCCGCCTGCTTTGCATTTGCTCGGATACTGGCATGAATATCAGCACAGCTTTTAGTATAGTTTAAACAAGGTAAAGTAATAATTTGAGAGTTTAGGAAATCATACACTCTTTGTTTTTTTTTACCCTTTGGCATGATTTGATAACCATAATATAACTCTTGCCAAACAGGTATCGCTAAATATATTTGGTTCAAACAATCATAATACTGTTTGACCACCTTTTTATTGGCTAACGGTCTGATAACTTCAGAAAATGTATTGGTATCTAAAACATACATCACATATCGTCCCAATTAAACTCACGACCTTCTTCTTTAGAACGTACATCAGCCCATGGGTCTTGCCAATCTTGATAATCAGTCTCGCTTAACTCCTGTTCAAGCTTTTTTCGCCACGCCAAAAAACTCGCCTGCCTATCCGAACACTCTTTATCAAATTGTCTAGATTCTGCTTGATGTAAATGGATAACCAAACGATTTTCTTGCTTTTGAATTTCTACCTGTTCTGTATCTACATGAAATCCAGCAGGCAAGGCAATTAATTGCTCTGCACCAATATTGATTATTTTTGCAATGGTCATAATCACCTCACCTACTTTTTATCATCTAAAACGAACTATCACGCCACTGTCACCTTAGCAAATGCCTTTTTACCTGCTTGAATGACAGCAGTTTGTCCACTGGTTAAATTAAAGCCAGCATCGACCACTTCATTATCAACCTTTACCGCACCACGTTTCACCATGTCTTTAGCAGAGGCGTTATTTTTGGCAAGTTCGGCTTGGTTTAGGATTTGAGTAATAAACAATGCCTCTTGTCCGTCCTCTAACTCAAGCATCACTTCGGGCAAATCAACAGGCAATTCTCCATCAGCTAGCACATTACCTGCTGATTTATGGGCATTTTCTGCTGACTCTTTATCATGGAAACGCTCAATTAATTCTTCTGCCAATATGCGTTTTATCTCTTGTGGATTGCGACCATTTTCCATCTCTGCCATCAATGCGTCCACTTCTTCCATCGGCTTAAAGCTTAAAAACTCAAAGTAACGGCGGATTAGCGTATCTGGCATAGATAGGATTTTTTGATACATGGTGCCAGGGGTGTCGTAAATAGCGACATAATTACCCAATGATTTGGACATTTTATTGACACCGTCCAAACCTTCCAAAATCGGCACAGTGATACATACCTGTGGCGTTTGTCCATAGCGAGATTGTAAGGTACGTCCCATCAGCAGGTTAAAGGTCTGGTCAGTTCCGCCCAATTCTACGTCCGCTTTTAGGGCAATCGAGTCATAACCTTGCACCAATGGGTATAAAAACTCATGGATAGAAATGGGTGTTTGTGCTGCATAACGCTTAGAGAAGTCATCACGCTCTAGCATACGTGACACAGTCTGCTGACTGGCAAGCTGTATCATATCGGCTGCACTCATGTCATTAAACCACTCGGAGTTAAAAACCACTCGGGTTTTATCTTTATCCAAGATTTTAAATACTTGCTCGGCATAAGTTTTGGCATTGGCTTTGATTTGTTCATCGGTCAATGGTGGACGGGTGGCATTTTTGCCTGAGGGGTCACCAATTTTGGCAGTGTAATCTCCAATCAAAAAGTAAATCTCATGCCCCAAATCTTGGAAATGTTTAAGTTTATTAATCAATACCGTATGCCCCAAATGTAAGTCAGGGGCAGTAGGGTCAAAACCTGCTTTAATTTTTAGTGGACGGTTTTCTTTAAGCTTGGCAACCAAATCTTCCTCGGATAGAATTTCATGGGTACCACGCTGGATAAGTTTCAGTTGTTCTTCAACAGATAATTGGCTCATTTGTCTCTCTCATTATTCAATTTTAGTGACTTTTAGTGTTTCTCTGATTTTATCTAAATGCTAAATAGTCTAACATGAGCTAATTATACTATGTTTGTTTGGGTTTGTTTGTTTTGCGTAGAGATCGCTTAGGAACAACTAAGAAACTATGAAACATGGCAAAGTTGATGATACTTTAATTTAATTACGATCAAAAAGTGCCAAAATTATGACAAGGATTTCTTATGAGTAATATTTTATGAGTCAGCAAAATACAAAATCACAAAAGTTTAAACCGCAACTGCCATTATTTGAATTTGCCAATGAAGACAAGTTGCATGAATATCATGCACAGACTACTACTAATGTGACAGCAAATCCTAAACCAGATAATTTTAGCGACTATGTGGTCTATGTCGATGAAAGTGGCGACCATAGCCTAGATAGTATCAATCCTGATTATCCTGTCTTTGTATTGGCATTTACTATTTTTCATAAACGTCATTATGCTGAAAAAATTGTGCCTGCTGTTGAGAAGTTTAAGTTTAACTATTTTGGTCATGATTTAATCGTATTACATGAGCATGAAATTCGTAAAAAGAAAAATGCGTTTACACCACTTAACAATCGAGCTTTATATCAATGCTTTATGCATGATTTATCACAGATTATGACACGTAGTAACTTTATACTGGTTGCTTGTGTCATAGATAAAGATAAATTAAAAAACTCTAATATTATGACTGAGGATAATAATCCCTACCATCTAGCATTGGGATTTTGTTTAGAAGGATTGTATGATTTTTTGGCAGAAAAACAGCAGTTAGAGCAAAAAACCCATATTTTAGTAGAATGTCGAGGTAAAAAAGAGGATAAAGCACTAGAGCTTGAATTTCGACGTATGTGTACAGGGGAAAATCGCAAAAAACTACTATTACCTTTTGAGATGGTATTTGTAAATAAACAAGCCAACTCAACAGGATTACAACTGGCAGACTTGGTTGCCAGACCAATCGGCATTAACTATTTGCGTTCTAATCAGCAAAACCAAGCTTTTGAGATTTTAAAAAAGAAATTTATGTGCCGAGGTGGGCGTCAATGTTTAGGAAAAGATTATGAGGATTATGGACTAAAAGTCATACCAAAAATCAAATAACTCTAAAAATTTAAAAAATACAAACGCCAAAAAAGCGAAAAGCCTCTAGGAACCCCCAGAAGCTTAGACGCCGATCGGGAACCCCCAATCCACTTAGGTATTATTATAGGCTGACTTATACTACCTGTAAAGTATAAAACTGATATAAGCATAAGAATAAACTACCTAATAAGGATCAATTTACGCCCACACCTTCTAAACAAACTTTACCCATCTACATTGATAAAAACTGGCAGTCCATCTACTGTCATTTTTTCTTTTATATTAAAGGTTAAAGGTTTGAACATTACTACTTATTGCTTACCAAAATTTTGCACCCAATAAGTGGTATATTCAGAGTTTGCATTAGACGCACACGCCATACCAAAATCTTGGTAATCAGGACTCATCATATTTTTACAATGTCCTTCACTTGCAATCCAGCCATTAATGGTGTCATCCAGTGTTTTTCGACCTGCTGAGATATTTTCCGCTTTATAACTGTTGTTGGCATAGCCTGCGGCAATGATTCTTTGCTCCATTGTGCGACCATCTTGGCTCTCATGACTAAAATAATTATTATCCGCCATGTCTTTGGCATGCAAACTAGCGGACTGCGCCAAATGCCCATTCCAAACTAATGACTCAACCGCTGGATAGAAAGTAGCACCACAATATCTACCTTCACTACGTACTTTATTGACCGCCTCTAGCATGGCTTGTTGGGTTAAACCTTCAGGGCAATGGGTATCTGTCACTGTATTTTTTATATAATTTTTGGCGTTGGGATCTTCTTTACAATCACCAATACAGCAGCCAACTAAGATATTGGCACAGACAAGCACTGATATTATTTTAATTGTGTTTGATATCATGGTTGATTTTCCTTATTTTAATTTTAAAATAACAATATATATTAGAAATTATTAATAAAAATATAAATTACTTAAAATTACGCTGTATAATCATAACCTCTAATAATATTTACTAAGACAATCAGGATTCATAAGCAACTGCCAAAGTTCGAGTTGTTGAAAACTATAAATTAATAATAGACAGCTATTAACTACTGACAACTTCTTTCTGCACCTTCTTGTACAGATATACCAACTTGCATACTAGACTGCCCTCCATTTGCTGACGTCCACCATACTTTACCACTGTCATTTATTGAAACTAAAGGGTTAAAACCATTTTTGCATTTAACTAAATAAGTAGTAAAAGTTCTATGAGTAGCATAATGACGCATCGAAATAACCTTCCCTCCTGCACCAGATGAGCTACTAGAGCTACTACTAGTTGTCGCTGCCATCGCTTGTACTTGTGCATAAAATATTTTGTGATACCACTCCGCCGCCTCACTATCACCTTGCTCTGCCGCTTTGCGATACCATGCCAACGCTTCAATGTCTGATTGAGTTACTCCTTTGCCATCTTTATACATCGCCCCTAAGTTTTTTTGTGCAGGTGCATATCCCTGCTCTGCTGCTTTACGAAACCAAACAACCGCTTCACTGTCTGACTGGCTCACTCCTCTGCCATCTTTATACATCATCCCTAAGTTATTTTGTGCTTCAGCATTACCTCTCCCAACCGCTTTGCGATACCATGCCACCGCTTCACTGTCTGATTGGGTTACTCCTTTACCATCTTCATACATCCTCCCTAAGTTTTTTTGTGCTTCAGCATTAGCTAAAGCATTACCTTGCTCTGCTGCTTTACGATACCACGCCACCGCTTCTCTGTACGATTGGGTTACCCCTCTGCCAAATTCATACATATACCCTAAGTTATTTTGTGCTTTAGCATTACCTTGCGCTGCCGCTTTGCGATACCACGCCACCGCCTCACTGTCTGATTGGGTTACCCCTTTGCCATCTCTATACAGATCTCCTAAGTTTTTTTGTGCATAAGCATCACCTTGCTCTGCTGCTTTGCGAAACCACACCACCGCTTCACTGTCTGATTGCGTTACCCCTTTGCCATCTCTATACATAGTTCCTAAGTTAGATTGTGCAGGTGCATAGTTTTGGGCAGCGGCTTTGCGATACCATGCCACCGCTTCACTGTCTGATTGGCTCACCCCTTTGCCATTTTCATACATCAGCCCTAAGTTGGATTGTGCAGGTGCATAGTTTTGGGCAGCGGCTTTTTTGTACCAAGTCAGTGCTTCTGTGTAGTTTTCGGCTTTATCATAAGCACGACCCAACTGAAACAAATATCGAGGATTGTTAGAGTCTGTAGATAATGCTTGTTGACATGCAGCGATGGCAGCGGCTGAATTTAAGTCATCCCAATCCACGCCTGTAACACCACTGGGGTTATCTTTATTAGCAGGGTGGGCAGCTAGTTTGTCACAGTCATTGACTGTTGTATTTGCCATTGCCATTGAGCTTATTAATAAAGTCGGTAACAATAGGCTGCCTGCCAGTATGGACAGCTTGGTTTTATTGGTGGTTTTATTCATCATGTTATTGCTTATCTTATCTATGCTTGTCTTATTCATGGTTTGATTATGATCCAGTGTAAACTGAGCGGTGCTATGAGTATCTGTCATTTTGGCTTCCTTGTGAGTGTTTTGTAGATAGGTGGTTATTTTATAATTAATAACTATATTAGCTTAAGTATAAATTTAAATATACCTGCAATACAAACTAAGTTTTTCTTTTTTCTACTACAACATCCGCAGCAAATATTTTGTTATGGTCACTATTAAAATACCACAAAAAAAGGCTTTGATTATGACCAATCAAAGCCTTGTTGAAATTTTTAAGATTAAACTTTATTTGCCTTATTTTTAGTAGTCAAATGAGCAATTACGGCTTCATTGCCACCAATACCCGAATACTATCAGGTACAAGTGACAAACTAGATAATGCCGCCTCACCTTGTGCTTTAAGAGATTCTAAACGCTCAACCTCTTCAGCACGCACATTAGGGTTAATCGCCTGTAAATGTTTTAGACGCTTAATTTCACGCTGCCACTGTTGGCTAAAACGCGCTTTTGCCTGCTCACTAATATCATGCAGTTTTTTCTCAGCGATTGCCTGTGCATCTTCATAACGCTGACTAATGACCTCACCACGTAGCTTGACCACTTGGCGGGCACGGTTTTTATCTATGCGTTCAATATGCGGCATGATCATCTCAGCGGTAATGCGCTCTGATAAATCGTGCCCTTGCTCACTGATAAATACTCGAATACTTTGGGTTGGCAACGTCGCTGGCAAATTCAATAATTTGGGGGCAATGGTTTGCACACGGAAAGTCACCTCAAGCATCAGCATACCTTGTGGCACAGTCATACTTTTAAGCATCGCCACGGTAGTATTACCAAATGTGCCTGCGCTGGCAAGCTCATATACCGCCTGCATTAAAGGGTGCTCATGGGTAATAAATGCCATGTCTTCCCGCAATAACGCTTGCTCACGGTCAAAGGTCAACGTCATGCCATCTTCACCAATGGGCAAACTGCTAAGCTCGCTGTGCTGACTGTCTGCTTCTGGTGGATGAATGACCCATGAGCCATCACGCTGTACACTGTGATCTATATTTGCCGAGGATAAAAAACGCTCCAAAAAGGCAGGTAGTAGATTATTGTCATCAAAGTCTGCCATAGTTTTGGCAATGCGTCCTGCCACCCGAGGACGACAAGAGTTATATTCTAACAGACGGTCACGCCCTGCTTGTAGCTGTGCCTCTAACTCTTGACGAACACGCTTCGCCTCTGCAATCAAATCATCTAATTTTGCTTTATTCTCAGTATTGTCTTCTCCTTCTAATAAAGGCTTCAGATCGACAATAAACTGCTCTTGTACCATTTGAGCCGTTGGTGAAATCTGATTAAAGATATTCAATGCTTCATCATACCAACGATACAACCGCTGTTGCGCTGTGCCTTCTACATAAGGAACATGCAGAATAATTTGCTGGGTTTGTCCAATACGATCCAAGCGTCCAATGCGCTGCTCTAAGGTGTCAGGGTTGGCAGGTAAATCCCATAATATTAACTGATTGGCAAATTGAAAATTGCGCCCCTCCGAGCCAATCTCGGAGCATAGCAGGATTTGCGCGCCTTCATCATCAGCAAAAAAGGCTGCCGCTTGGTCACGCTCAAGCAAACTCATCTGCTCTGTAAAGATAGCGGTTTTGATACCTGCATGTAGGCGCAATACTGCTTCAAGACTTTCAATGGTTGCACCACTACGCGCAATCAGCAAAACTTTATGGTGTTTTAGGCTACCTTTTAATAACTCAATCAACCACGGTACTCTCGGATCAGCCTCTAGCCAGCTACCATCAGGTTGGTTTTCCTCACCCCACAACTGCTCACGCAATTTTCCCTGAGTTTGATAGCTGTCCTGCCAGCTTTCGGGCAGCGGCAGTGGATGCGGCTGACAACGACGACCATGAAACCCTTGCACGCTGTCTCGGGTATTACGAAATAACACGCGCCCTGTGCCATGTCGGTCTAATAGCTCATTGAGCGCATACGCACGCAGCTTTTCATCTTCATTAATCGCTTGTAGCTCATCAGCCTCTTCAAAGCCTAATAGCTGAGTCAAAGCGGCTATTTGCCCTGTGCTCAATGGCTTATCGGCTATCAAGACATCTGCCACTGCCGCTGTTTCAGCAAAGGCGTGTTGACTATCGAGAAAATCATCCAAATCATCAAAACGATCAGGGTCTAGCAAACGCAAGCGGGCAAAATGGCTCTCTGCCCCTAATTGCTCTGGTGTTGCGGTTAATAATAATAAGCCTTTGGTTTCATGGGCAAAATCAGCAATCAGCTCATATTTTTCATTACCACCATTTTCATCATCCCAATGCAGATGATGGGCTTCATCAACCACTAATAAATCAAAACCTGCTTCAATGGCTTGCTCATACAAATCATGATGATCCAGCATCAAATCAATACTGGCAATAATACACTGCTCAGTAGCAAAGACATTTTGCTCAGGGTCATGCTCTTTGATGGCAGCGGTACGCACCAAATCAAACAACGAAAATTCCAAATTAAAGCGACGACGCAGCTCGATCATCCACTGATACTGCAAACTATCAGGCACAAGGATAAGCACCCGTTCTGCCTTACCTGTCATCAGTTGTTGATGAATAATCAAACCTGCTTCGATGGTTTTGCCCAGTCCCACTTCATCAGCCAGCATCACCCGCGGATACAATCGCTTACCCACTTCATGCGCAATATATAACTGATGCGGAATAATATCGACCCGAGCACCCATCAAGCCTTTGAGTGGATGCGCTGCCAATGCTGACTGCATGCGCAAAATATCTTGGCGCAGTGCATACCAATCTGTGCGCTCTACCCGACCTGCCAACAACCGCTCCAATGGTCGAGCCAACGTGATATTAGCCGCCAGTCGTGTCTCCATAATGCCACGATCACTACCTGCCACCTGATATTTGATCACCCCCATCACCTCTTCGACAGCAGTGACGGTATGGGTATTACCATCTTGATCACCCACTTCATCACCTACCTTAAACACCACCCGAGATAAGGGGGCAGAGTTTTTGGCATAGACTCGTGTCTCTTCACTTTGTGGGAATAAAATATGCACGCAGCGATCATCTACTGCTACAACGACGCCAAGCCCAAGCTCCGACTCAGTGTCTGATAAATAACGCTGACCAACAGCAAATTCAGGATTTAGTGCAGCAGATATAGTCATAAACCTCAGGTTTCCAAAATCAGTGAATGGTGTGAAAACTAATAATGAGCAGATAGCTATTTTTTGTTAATGGCTATCATAACCGATGCGAGAGAAAAACGCATCGAAAAAGCCGCTTATAGCCATTTAATGCACGCACCCGCCCATATTTTCAAGGGTAAATTATCAATTTTCACCAAACTTAGTATGGTGAATATCCCCATGACTGCTAATTTAGCAAAACTGTTATTGATAAAAACCGTTATTGATAATTACCAAGCACTGCCACAAACACAGCAGCCACCGTGTAAATAAGTTTGTATAATAAGCTTGTATCAATATTTATCCCTATCAATACCATCAATCCCCATTTTATACCTTTTTTCACCTGACACTATGTTGAAACATCAATAAATTCATCAATAAAGTAAGGACAAGTAATGAAAGCCGTATTTTTAGACCGTGGTACATTTTTAGACACTGTTGACTTGCCTGCGCCACAAGGCATTAGTGACTATGTGGTATATGATACGACGCCTCAAGATGACACAACAATCATTGAGCGTTGCCAAGATGCTGACATCGTTATTACCAATAAAGTCAAAATTAATCAACAAATCATTGAAAAACTGCCCAAACTCAAGCTGATTCAGCTCACCGCCACTGGTAAAAATAATGTCGATGAAGCGGCTTGTAAAGATAACAACATTACCCTTTATAATGTGGCTGGCTATGCCATCAAAAGTGTGCCAGAGCATACCTTTATGCTGATGCTCAATGCGATGCGAGCAGGTTTGTATTATCATCACAAAGTCAGTGATGGCACATGGCAACAAGATGGTAATTTTTGCTTATTAGATATCCCCCTCATTGATTTAGAAGACAAAACATTAGGAATTATTGGTGCAGGTACGATTGGTCGGCGCGTCGGTGAAATTGCCAAAGCCTTTGGTATGCAGGTGTTATGGGCTGAGCATCAAGGTAAAACACCACGCAATGATGATTATACCGCCTTTGATGAAGTGCTTAAGCGCTGTGACGTGTTGAGCTTACATTGTCCACTAATCGATGCCACCAAGCATCTGATTAATGCAGATAACATCAGCAAAATGAAGCAACAACCTTTGTTGGTCAATGTCGCTCGTGGTGGGGTGGTTGATAGCCAAGCGGTGGTCGATGCAATCAATAATGAGCAGCTACTTGGCTATGCCACTGACGTGTTTGCCGAAGAACCCATTGCTGATAATGATCCACTGCTTACTTTGGCAGATCATCCCCGAGTGGTATTTAGCCCGCATAATGCATGGGGCAGTCTGGCAGCCCAACAGACCCTATGGGATATATTGAGTAAACAGGTGAGCGAGTTTATTGAGAACAATTAAATAGAGTCATGCTAGCGCATAAAAACTAAAGAATTAAAGCATAGAAATAGAAACTAAAGAAAAATTGCAGCAAACCAATCAAGCGACTGAGTGGTTAGAGGAACAAAAAATGCTCAACTAAGCAAACACTAACCACTCATCTTCAATACTATCTTTTAATAGCATGCGGCGATCTTTTAAATAATTATGCTCAACACGCCAAGGATAACAATCCCCTTGCTTGGGTAGATCATCTTGCGCACGCTTTATATATCCAGCAGAAAGTGAGCCCATAACTGTCTCAGTAAGTTTATGCACACGCGTTTTTTTATTATCATTTTTCTGGTGTTGATAATTAGCTTCTGTCTTTGCGACGACCACCTGCACATTTTGCTTATCCATATAGTCAAATAAGCGCATCAGATACTGACAAGCAAGCTCAATCTTTAATGTCCAAGACGCATTGGTATAGCCAAATAAAATCGCCATATTTGGGACATCACCAATCATCACCGCTTTATAAGTTAAGCAATCACCTACATCAATAAAGGTATCATCAACACATACCTTAGCACCGCCAAGCATCTGCAACTTAAGCCCTGTTGCCGTCACAATAATATCTGCTGCTATCTCTTGCCCATCTTGCATCACCACAGCCGATGCGCTAAAGCGTTTGATCTGCCCTGTCACCACATCAGCACTTCCGCTTTGCAATGCTTGAAATAAATCATCATCTGGCACAGCACACAAGCGCTCATCCCACGGATCATAACTTGGTGAAAAATGCTTCAGTGACACATCACTGCCTTTTAATGCTTGTTTTACTTTATGGGTCAAGATGGCTTTCATAGCCTTAGGTGCACGTGTCGCAAACTGATAGATGCCCTGCTGCAACAACAAATTGCGCCAACGCATCAATTCATAAAGACGTTTTTTATACAGTGGTTTGTTATGTTTGTTATATGGTTGTTTTTTATCTAGAGCCGTTGCGCATTTATCCAATATCTCTAGCAGCTTATCGCGCCCATGAATACTGGCAACATAAGTGGGGGATCGCTGTATCATGGTCACATGATGGGCACATTGCTCAGCCGTTTTATCCACCAACGCTGGTACCAGCGTCATGGCTGTTGCTCCACTGCCAATCACCACCACATCTTTGCCATCATAATCCACATCCTGCCAATTTTGCGGATGGATAATCTGTCCTGTAAACTCCTGCTGATCTTCAAACTGTGGCTGATACCCTTGCTCAGTATCATAATAACCTGTCGCCCCCACCACAAACTTAGCAATGATCTGTGTCACTTCTTTTGTCTGTGTATTTTTAATCGTCGCTGTCCACTGCTTGCTATCACTTGACCACGTTAACTGCGTGACCATACAACCATAACGAATGTGCTGCTGCACATCATATTTATGTGCTATCTGCTTTAAGTATTGTTTAATATCCTCACCTTTTGCCAGTGTTGAGGATTGCAACCAAGGGGCAAAGCCGTAGCCCAAAGTCAGCATGTCTGAATCTGAGCGCACCCCTGGGTAACGAAATATATCCCAAGTACCCCCAAGCGACTCACGTTTTTCGACAATCATAAACCGCTTGTGTGGCTGCTGCTCCTGCAAATAACACGCCATTGCAATGCCTGAAATTCCAGCACCAATAATCAACACATCACAATCATCTGTTGCCATATTTGTCGCTGTGCTGATTACTGTATTGTGATTTTTTAGCATAAAAAGATTCAAATAAAAAAGGTGACTTTTATAGTGCCATATTTTTTACCGCTCACTATTCATATCTTGTAACGGCTGTGAAAGCCGCTCGGGGTGGCGTGGCATCACCCCACGATATTGCTGATAGATTTTTTGTAAATCTGCCTCAATATCACCTGTTGGCTCTACAGGTGTCATAAAGCGAATCTGTTTGCTTTTATAGTCCATTGCCACAGGAATAATTGGCACACCTGCGGCTTGAGCAATGTAATAAAAGCCCGTTTTCCATTTATCGCTATAGCCACGCTTTCCCTCTGGTGCTAAGCCCAAAAATAATGGCTGACCATGTTGAAACTTATCAATACTGGCTTGTAATACTGAGCCTTTTTTTTCTCTATCAATGGGAATCACCCCTGACCATTTTAAAAATGACCCCAAGACAGGAACTTTAAATAGGCTCTGCTTACCCATAATCTTAATATCTAAATCTAATGCAAGCAAAGTAGGAATGGCATAAACCCCATCAATATTAGAAGTATGTGGTACTGCCAATAGTACCGCTTGAGAGATATTCGGAATACTACCCACGATCCGCCATCCTGACGCTGTCAAAAAGCCCTTGGCAAGCTTCGGTATCAACTTACCGCCACGCTTTGGAATCAGGTCACCCAATTGTGCCTTACTCAAACTTGGTAGTTCACCTTCGTGATCGTGTTTCATAAATCCTCATATTTACAAAAATATTTACCAATACTAGCACCATACAAAAGTTTATAAAACCACTTTTATCCGCTACCGTGCTACAAGGTAATATTAATACAGCTTTAGTTAAGTATTAGCTATATGAGAATTTAATGGCACACCTATAATCTTAAGTCATTGTTATATTAAGGATTTATTAAATAGGATTAAAATAACGATTAAATTCGTAATTTCTTTATTGCAACCATAGCAACGATTTATAATCACTCACTCCTACCTTGTTTTACTGTTAACAACCATCACTAAAACAGACCACCTTTATACTGCTATACCGCAATTTCTGCCAGATCACCTTTACGCTCTAGCCAATCTTTACGATCCGAGGCACGTTTTTTTGCCAGCAACATATCCATAATTTGGTTGGTTAACTGCATATCATCCATATCTAACTGTACCAAACGTCTGGTATCGGGATTCATGGTTGTCTCGCGCAAATGCTCTGGATCCATCTCACCCAATCCTTTAAAACGAGTAATTTTTGGCTTGGTATTGCCAGATACCTTGGCTAAAATTTGAGCCAACTCATCTTCATCTAGGGCATAATGCACCTCTTTACCAATATCGATACGATACAAAGGCGGCATGGCAACAAACAAATGCCCAGCATCCACCAGTGTTGGGAAATGCTTAACAAACAACGCACAAATCAAAGTCGCAATATGTAATCCATCTGAGTCAGCATCAGCAAGAATACAGATCTTGTCATAGCGCAGCTCAGATAAATCATCCGATGCGGGATCTACCCCAATGGCAATGGCAATGTCGTGAATCTCTTGGCTTGATAACACCGTATCAGGCGACACTTCCCATGTATTTAAAATCTTACCACGCAGTGGCAATATTGCCTGAAAATGGCGATCACGAGCCTGTTTGGCACTGCCCCCTGCCGAGTCCCCTTCGACCAAAAACAGCTCCGCACTATCACGCAAATTACCACGACAGTCCGCCAATTTCCCGGGTAGCGCAGGCCCTTGAGTAATTTTCTTTCTCGCTACTTTTTTGGCAGATTTTAGCCGTTTACCTGCTTTGGATATGGCTAACTCAGCAATTTGCGCAGCAATTTGTGCATGTTGATTGAGCCATAAACTAAACGCATCTTTTGCCAATGTCTGCACTGCTGCCGCCGCCTCTCGACTCGACAAGCGTTCTTTAGTCTGCCCAGAGAACTGTGGCTCTGAAAATTTGAGCGATAAAATATAATTGACTCCGTCCCACACATCCTCGCCCGTTAACTTAACATTGCGAGGCAACAAATTGTGAATATCACAAAACTCGCGCAATGCTTCTAATATGCCCGTACGCAAACCATTAACATGCGTGCCTCCTTGCGCAGTCGGAATCAAATTAACATAACTTTCTTGAATCGGTGTACCGCCCTCTGGCAACCAAGATAACACAAACGTCACCCCTGCCCGCTCATCTTTGGCAGCATCATAAGTATAATAAAATGGCTCAGGTGGCAATGTCTCTAAGCCATCGAGCTGCTCATTAAGGTACTCCACCACCCCATCACTAAACTGCCACACCACTTTGTCATCGTTAATCTCATCAACAAACTCAATAGTTAAGCCTGCCGCCAACACCGCTTTGGCTTTTAGATTATGTTTAAGCTGCTTAACACTAAACTTTGGACTGTCAAAAAATGACTCATCGGCCCAAAAGCGTACCTTAGTACCACGTTTGCGCTTATTAGAGCTCACCGTTTGTTGCAAACTGCTCACAGGCACACCCTGCTCAAACGCAATATTGTACTCTGTGCCATCACGCCACACCGTGACTTCTACTCGGGTAGATAATGCATTGACCACCGAAATACCAACGCCATGCAATCCTCCAGATACCTGATAGTTATTGGTCGAAAACTTACCACCAGCATGTAGCCGTGTCAAAATCAGCTCGATACCTGTCTGATTAAACTCAGGATGAATATCGGTTGGCATACCCCGCCCATCATCTTCAACCGATAATGATCCATCTTTATAAAGCTGAACCTTGATGGTTTTGGCATAACCTGCCAACGCTTCATCGACAGAGTTATCAATGACCTCTTGTGCCAAGTGGTTAGGACGAGTGGTATCGGTATACATACCTGGACGACGACGAACAGGCTCTAAACCTTCTAATACTTCTAGCGACTGTGCAGTATATTGACTCACAACATTCCCTTTTTCATATTGATATGCAAATATCTATTATAACGAAATTTTTAGCAGCGATTGCGTAGATAAAAAACTTTACGACAATTAGCGTCGTGATTATCAATTTGGACAACATAAAAAACATGCTAGAATTTAGAAATTCTTATTATTTAATGATTTAGACAGCCATCATGCCACAACAAATTGAGTTATTTAAAATTGATAACCCTTGCATTGGTGTCTGCCAAAGCAATAAAAAGGGCTATTGTTTTGGCTGTCTACGTAATCGTACCGAACGTCAACTGTGGTTACAAATGACAGATGAACAAAGAAAAGAAGTGCTACAGCTAATTATCAAACGCAAAAAACGTATTGAGCAACTACGCAACCGTCAACAAGAGCAAATGAGTTTAGATTTTGATACGCCTACAGAAACCCCCAAATTATTTTGATTGACAAAAAAGCATCAGTTAACCCTAAAGCATAAAAAAACCCCACTGTAATGATGACATTCAGTGGGGTTTTAGTCTTTTTGGTATACCCGATTATTAGTAAATAGGAATAAAAGGGGTTTTGCTATATCTTAATATAGCGATTAGATACCTGGTGCAGTTTCTACCGCTTCAGGAACGCCAGCATCTTTTTTGCTTTGCGCGCCATCACGACGGAAAGATAACTTTTCACGGATACGTGCAGATTTACCAGAACGCTCACGTAGATAGTAAAGTTTGGCACGACGAACATCACCACGACGTTTCACTTCGATACTATCGATCAGTGGTGAATGTAGTTGGAACGCACGCTCAACACCAATACCACTAGAGATTTTACGCACGGTAAATGCTGAGTTAATACCACGATTACGCTTAGCGATAACAACGCCTTCATAGGCCTGTAGACGCTCACGCTCACCTTCACGGACTTTTACTTGAACCACGACAGTATCACCAGGAGCAAAACTTGGATGTTGACGTAGTTGAGAGTTTTCCACAGATTGGACTAGCGGATGCTTGTTGCTCATGAGATTTCTCCTCACATAAGATGATAGAGGCTTGACGCATATCACCTGTTTGTAATAATTAAAAACACACCACGTCTTAATTTGGTATGCACAATGGGGGAATAATTTGAATATAACAATAACTTTATATCGATAGTCATATCATAGTGCTAAATGGCAAATATCAGCCGTTAACCGCACAATAAAACTTGGTTAGATATATCAGATATCATAGTCAAATATCATATTTTTACTACAGCAGTTGTCTATTATCATAATAGACAAATCTGCGTTAACTTTGATATTGCTTGATTTTGTAATGCACCCTAACTAACTTTACTTAGTAGCAGATTTTTGCATTTGCTGTAGCCATTTTTGTTGCTGCGCTGTTGGCTCAAAACGCTGCCATAAATCTGGTCTGCGCTGTTGCGTACGTTTTACCTTTTGTACAAAACGCCATTTTTCAATATTGGCATGATGACCTGATAATAAAACCTCTGGCACAGCCATACCAGCAAATAGCGTCGGCTTGGTATAATGCGGACAATCTAACAAGCCATCAACAAAAGAATCTTGCTCAGCAGACAACGCATCACCCATCACATTTGGCAAACGGCGAATGATGCTATCCATCATTACCATCGCTGGCAGCTCACCACCTGTTAATACATAATCACCGATGGATACTTCAGCATCAACATAATTGGCTAATAGCCGCTCATCAATGCCTTCATAACGACCACACAACAAAATGACACCATCATAATCACTAAATGACAATACCACTGACTCAGATAACTGCTCACCTTGTGGCGATAAGTACACCACAGGACAAAATTGAGCACCGAGGCGACAACCATGAGCACTGGCGCGGCTACGGGCATCTTCAATGGCTTTTACCAATGGTTCAACCATCATCACCATACCCGGACCACCACCATAAGGACGTTCATCAATACGGCGATAATTATCTGTGGTATGGTCTCGTGGATTGATGCAATCGATGGTCACTTGTCCTTGCGCCACTGCCCTACCTGTAATGCCATAATTTGTAATGGCATCGAACATCTCAGGTAAAATAGTGATTACCGCAAAATACATAATTAATCCATCGCCTAACCAACCCATTTATAGGTGTGTATATACGTCACTGATACTAACCACAGCTTAACAGCCACTTATTAGTAACAATTTAGTAATCACGCTCCCATATCACGGTCAGTTGATTTTTTTGCTTATCCACATCTGCCACTGTTTGCTTATGCCAAGGGATTAATCGCTGCTCATCATCGATACTATCTGAGGTTGGCACCACCACCATAATGGCATGTGCGCCTGTCTCAAACAGCTCTTTGATGTCACCTAAATACTCACCTTGCTCATTAATCACTTGCATCGATACCAAATCCGACCAGTAGTACTCGTCTTCTTCAGGCTCAGGCAAGCTGTCTTGTGTCACCCAGATGGGTACGCCATTCATGGTTTCGGCAAGATTACGGTCTGGTATCTCTTCAAACTGAGCAACCAGTCCTGCGCCTTGCTGACGCCAATTTATAACGGTTAACGGCTTCATACCCGTGGCAGTCTTAATCCACCACGGTTTTAAATCAAAAATTGCCTCACGATCATCTAATTCACTAAATACCCACAACCAGCCCTTAATGCCATAAGGCTTTTTAAGTTGACCGATTTTCATCAATCCATCTGTATTGTGGGGTGTGCTCATAAGGGGTATTACACTCAAATCAAAGCATTAAAACAATAAGATAACCTCAATAAAATATAAAGCGCTCAACGCTCTAATTTATTTTAGTTATCTAGATCCAGACTGGCTAAAAACTAACATATTTCAGCTTTAAGCAGATGCTTGTTCAGTTTCTTCAGTGGCTGGCTTATAGTTTTTAGCTAATGAAGCAACACGATCCGAAGGCTGAGCACCTTTTTCGATCCACGCATTATAGGCTTCCATGTTAAGGCGTACAGCCTCTTCATTGCCTTTTGCTAATGGGTTAAAAAAGCCAATGTTTTCGATGTAACGACCGTCACGTGAACGACGTTGATCTGCAACTACGACTTGATAAAATGGGCGTTTCTTGGCACCGCCCCGTGCTAAACGAATAACAACCATGTGAACTCTCTCTTTCGCAGGTATACCAAAAAGGGCATAATTATATCAGATTAACCATATTTTGCCTACTAAAACAATGTTTATTTTATTGACAAACAAAAATACCTATCATATAAGGCAAGCAAGCATTTTGTACACACCATTTTTAACTTTAAATGCTATGCTTATACTTTAGGTGCATACTACTGCATCTGTTAGCTACAACATCAGTTAAAAGTGACATAGATTAAAAATTAAAAAGGCATCAATATGAGATCTTGGTCAAGACAGCTACAACGCTGGCGGCTACGTCCCTACTCCAATACTTGGCAAACCACATTTTGGGTGATGATGATTGTGATGCTCAGTGTTACCCTCTCTTTATGGTTTTTTTGGCGTAGCTTATATTTGCCTGAGCTACGCAACCATGCTCGCTATCTATCGACAGAAGTTCAACTATTAACCCAAGTACAAACCGTTTGGAAAGACCAACCAAAAGTGCAGCAGTGGATTTATGATAATAGCCATATTGTCGTGGTCACAGACCGCAATCAATTCCCTGAAGTCGAAGAAAAAACCTTCGCTGGGTTATTTACCGACATCTTAGCCGAAGAAATCAGTGAGCAGCTAGGTCATGAGGTGGTGGTATATTTTAAGTTCAAACCCTCACCTCAGCTTTGGATACATGATAATCAATATCCAGATTTATGGATGCGTGAGCCAGTGATCTATTATGCTCAATATAGCCCAAGCTCATTATTATTCTTTTTATTTGGTATTCCTATTTTTAGTTTATTGACAATTTTACTGTTAGTGCGTCAACTCAATCGCCCTTTACGTAAACTGCAAAAAGCAGCAAACAATTATATTCAGTTGGGTCACGTTACTTCCCTACCCACACGTACAGGCTCGGTAGAGATACGTCAGGTGAATACAGCGTTTAATCGCTTATTTACTACGTTAAGCCAAGCACAAAAAGAACGTACCATCATGCTCGCTGGTATCTCACATGATCTACGTACACCCCTAACGCGGATGCGTCTAACTGCTGAGATGCTGCCAGATGATTTTTTTAGAGAAGGGTTAATTTATGATATTGAAGATATGGATGCCATCTTAGAGCAATTTATTTCGTTTATGAAGGATGGATCAGATGAACCAGTACGTTTAACAGATTTAAATGCAATTTTTAAAGAAGTCATCGTGCAATTTGCACCGCTACCTTTTATTTATGAGCCTGAGCCAATGGAGCTTGTTCCTGTTCGCCCACTATCTATTAAGCGGCTTATTATTAATTTGGTTAACAATGCCAATCGTTATGGCAAACCACCCATTTATCTATCAGCAACAATCACTCCAACTTTTACTAACACCACAACAATCAATGATGCTAATCCTCTTGAAGAAGATGAATCAACAGACATCATCGCTGATAACAGCTTAACCCCCGCTTCAGAAAAAACCTTAATCATTTGTGTACGTGACTGTGGAGAGGGCGTAGCAGATACCAATTTACAACGTATCATGCAACCATTTGAGCGTGGCGAATCAGCACGCACCACCCAAGGCAGTGGTTTAGGGCTCGCCATTGTCAATCGTATTGCCAATCTTCATCACGGTACAGTTGAAGCAACCAACCACCCTGAAGGTGGTTTACAAGTATGTGTTAAAATTCCATTACTTGCCAAAGCTGTCATCAGCAAGCCCACACCAGAAAATAATTAAACATTCATATTCATCAGTAGTAACAAAGTTATCACTACTTTTCTGTACCGATTAATGGCGGAATGGCAGCAGAGTTATTTTGAAACTCAATGGGTGCAACCAATTCAGCTTGGGCTTGTTGTAAGCTTTTGGTGGGCTGTGGGGTATAAAAAAACATAAAATAGCTTAATACTCCAGCATTAACCACTACCAACGCAGTAAATAAATATGGCATACCACCTCTCTTATAGATTATGAGCTTTGATAGTCAAAGCACTGTTTTATTATGGTACTATCTTTATCTCTAATCTGCTTCATCAATAATTTTACGCTGCCCTTTTTCTTGCGTTAGTTGGTCAGCAGTAATGGTTTGTGCCAATGGTTTTACTGGCCAAGTCATTATAAAGCGTGCACCACCTAACTCAGGGCTTTCATCTACTTTCATACTACCATTAAACCAAAATGCAATACGAGACACAATAGACAATCCCAAACCATAGCCACCGGATGCTCGAGTACGGCTATCATCAAGACGAGCAAAGGGAATAAATACCTTCTCTCTATCTTCTTCAGGTATGCCCTGTCCATCATCTTCAACACTGACAAAGGCTTCACCTTTATGCACACCAGCACTGATAATAATGGTCGACTCTGCATAACGCAGCGCATTACCTGCTAAATTTTGTACCACTCGGTGTAAATAACGGTGATCGGCAATCGCAGTAATTTTAGGTGGTGGTGTACGCCCTTCAACTGTAATGGGCTTACCCAAAGCATTGGTCTCACGTACCACTTGCTCTACCAAACTTTTTAAATTAACCGCTTCTAAATTCAGCTTAGGTGACCCCTCCTCAAGCTTGGCATAAGTTAAAATCTCATCAATCAAACTATTTAAAGATTCTATATCTTCATCAATATAATCTCGCTGCATTTGCCGAGACTCAATATCATCGGTGTCTGCCAACATATCTACCGCAAAACGAATTCTTGCCACAGGCGTACGCAGCTCGTGCGAGACAGCCCGCGTCAGCTCACGTTGCGACTCAATCAAACGCTTAATGTGCTCGGTCATGGTATTAAATGTGGCTGCCAAACGGGCAATTTCATCTTGCCCCACCACTTGTACCCGAATATCTAAGTTACCATCACCAACTTCATTCACCCCAGATTGAATCAACTGTAGCTTACGCTCTAACGGAAAAATCAGTGCATATACCCCCAAGCTAATCAAAAACATACTAATCAGAACCACACTGAGGATCAAATTAAAGGGAAACCACTTAAACAGTTTTACCGGCCCCATCACAATCGCCATATTAGGTAACTCTGATGGTGCAATTACTTTAATAGAGGAATCTTCATTACTGGTACTGTCACGAAATAAGATAACTACCTCATCACGGCGTAGCCTTGCCATCTGCTCACGGTCTAAATTTATATCATCAATAGCAGTCAAAGACAGCGGGAAAAAGAAGTTTTCGCTTAGCTCTTTGAGTCGTACTTGTTTTTCTTCCAAACTTGGATAATAAGACAAATCATCTAATAATAAAATTGCCATTGCCCGAACTTGCTGCTCAGTGACCTGAGTGATACGGATACTTAAAATATTGCCATCATCTTGTAGTGGATGGAAAATATCAGCATATGAAGGATGACTGACATAACGCACCACCGTCTTATTATTTTCTAAACGCTTTAGCTCACTAGAGGTAAACTCTACAGACTCTCTAGGAATAATGACAAATTCATCACCAAATAAACTACTCACATCTGCCAGCCAATAATTGCGTTGCATGGGCGTTTTTTGGTGTGAAATTCCCTCACTTACCAAATACAACATACCCGTGGCGATATTTTCACGATACGTTTGGATACGCTCTTTATTAATGGTATCTACTAATAACTGAGCAAACAAACCAACGCATAAGCAGACCAACAATAACCCTGCATAGATACGCAGAAAAATACTGTGTTTAAGAGAGGATAATAAAGACATAGAATTGGCACATCATAGTAGGACACATGGTATTAAGACAGATATTAACAAGGCACAAAAAAAGCCAGCAGTTTGCTGACTTATTATAGATAAGAATCACCAAAAACACATCTAATACTTATATACCAATATGTCTTTGGTGCAGATAATACATGTAATACAGCAAGCGTAGCTAAATCGTCGTAAATTTATGGAAGCCAGACTATATTAGTTGCCTTCTTTAACAAATAAATAACCTTTACTACGTACTGTTTTGATACGTTTTGGATTTTCTGGATCATCACCAATCTTCGGACGAATACGAGAAATACGAACATCAATAGAACGATCTTGTCCATCATATTCAATACCACGCAAACGCTCAAAGATATCTTCACGAGACAAGATACGACCAGCATTTGAAGCCAATAACCACAGCAAATCATACTCAGCACTGGTAAAATCAACCAACTCATCATTTAGCGTCACTGAGCGACCGCCATTATCAATGACCAACTCGCCAAACTCTAGACGTTGTGGTACATCCTCAGAAGGCGCTGTCTCTGAACGACGCAGCAACGCACGAATGCGAGCTAATAATACTCTTGGCTGAGCAGGCTTAGCAACGTAATCATCTGCTCCCATCTCAAGTCCTAACACTTGATCCATATCTTCAGTACGCGCAGTCAACATCAGTATGGGTTGCTGATAATGTGGACGTACTTCACGGCATACCGTCAAGCCATCACTACCTGGTAGCATCACATCAAGTACCACCAAATCTGGCTGTTCATTCACAATGCGACGAATAGCACGATTACCATCTGTTTCTATGGCAACATCCAGTCCGTTTTTTACCAAATAGTCTTGGGTCAGCATTGCTAGACGCTCATCATCCTCTACAATTAGGATTCTAGGGGTTTGTTCTTCTTCAGTATGAGCCATAACTCTTCCTCTAATCTTCAAGATTTACCAATAACACAGTATTTTTTATGCTACTGCTTGGTAATTTGTTCTTCACATTTTATCAATATATTAACTAAGGTACGCATTACCTATAACATATTCACAACTACACTACAATGTAAACAAAAAAAAAATTTATAACCAGTGCTAAATCGTAACCTTATAAAAATTTATAATAGGATATAAAAAAACAGCCCTGTTAGTGGACTGTTTTTACAAAAGAATGATAAGTATAGTTAATAGTCCAATATAAATAGACTAAGCACGGTTGCGATACTTTCTAATCGTTTGTAGCTGAGCCACTGATTCTGCCAATGAAGCCAATGCCGCATTGGTTTGTACACTATCTGATTGATTAGCCAACATTTGCTCTGCTTTTTGACGAGCTTCGACAATTTTTGCTTCATCTAAATCATGAGCTCTAGCAGCAGTATCTGCTAACACAGTCACTAGCTTAGGCTGAATTTCGAGCACACCACCAGAGACATAAATGACTTCTTCATTACCATCAGGTGTTTGCAGACGCATCGAGCCGGGTTTTAACAGGGTAATCATTGGTGTGTGACCAGCCAATACCCCAATTTCACCTTCACTACCTGTGGCAATTAGCATGGTGATTTCACCATCATAAATCTGTTCGCGTGCACTTACAACTCGACATTGTAGGGTGGCCATGTGACTCTTCCTCTTCCAATCAATCTATAAAGCAAATGGCTATTATTTAATTTATAAGACAAGGAATATACAATATCCCTATGCCCTATCAATCAACAGCGCTCTTATGCTGCCGATTTAAGTTTTTCAGCCTTAGCCACAACTTCATCAATACTACCTGCCATATAGAAAGCTTGCTCAGGTAGATCATCATACTTACCATCTAGGATATCTCTAAAGCTTGAGATGGTATCACGTAGAGATACATATTTACCTGGCGCACCAGTAAATACCTCTGCAACGTGGAAAGGCTGCGACAAGAAGCGTTGAATCTTACGAGCACGATATACTACAAGTTTATCTTCTTCTGACAACTCATCCATACCCAAGATAGCAATAATATCTTTTAACTCTTTATAACGCTGTAGTACCTCTTGCACACCACGAGCAACAGAGTAGTGCTCTTCACCAATCACTTGTGGATCAAGCTGACGAGAAGTTGAATCTAGTGGATCAATCGCAGGATAAATACCTTGTGAGGCAATATCACGGCTTAATACAACCGTTGCATCTAAGTGAGCAAAGGTAGTTGCTGGTGATGGGTCAGTTAAGTCATCAGCAGGTACATATACCGCTTGGATAGAGGTAATAGAGCCTGTTTGCGTTGAGGTAATACGTTCTTGTAGCACCCCCATCTCTTCTGCCAATGTTGGCTGATAACCAACCGCAGAAGGCATACGACCTAATAGTGCTGATACTTCTGTACCTGCTAGGGTATAACGATAAATGTTATCGACGAACAATAGGACGTCACGACCTTTACCACTTTCATCTGTCTGATCACGGAAATACTCAGCCATGGTCAAGCCTGTTAGTGCAACACGTAAACGGTTACCTGGTGGCTCATTCATCTGACCATATACCATCGCAACTTTTGATTTGCTAAAGTCTTCAGTGTTCACAACACCAGCTTCTTGCATCTCATGATAGAAGTCATTACCCTCACGAGTACGCTCACCAACACCAGCAAATACTGACAAACCTGAGTGTTTTAAAGCGATGTTGTTAATCAGCTCCATCATGTTAACGGTTTTACCAACACCTGCACCACCAAACAGTCCAACTTTACCACCTTTTGCAAATGGGCAAAGTAAGTCAATCACTTTAATACCTGTCTCTAAAAGATCAGTACTATTTGACTGCTCATCATAGCTTGGGGCTTGACGATGGATAGACCATTTATCTTCAGCATTAACAGGGCCACATTCATCGATTGGACGACCCAATACATCCATAATGCGTCCCAAAGTGGCTTCACCCACAGGCACTGTAATTGGAGCACCAGTGTTAGTCACAGGCAAACCACGCTTTAGCCCTTCGGTAGAGCCCATCGCGATTGTACGGACAATACCATCACCCAACTGCTGTTGTACCTCAAGTGTGGTATCAGTACCATCTACTACCAAAGCATCATATACCTGTGGTACATCGCTACGGTTAAATTCGACGTCAATAACCGCTCCAATAATCTGTACAATACGACCGCTACTCATGGCGTTCTCCTGAACTTGAATATGTCTTTAAGCTAAAATATATCTAATATATAAGGTATTTAGAACATAGCCAAATAAGCTATCTTCTACTAAAATTTATTAAGAGACCGCAGCCGCACCGCCAACAATCTCAGAAATCTCACGGGTAATCGCTGCTTGACGCAATTTGTTATAGACTAATTGTAGGTCATCAATGAGATTACCTGCATTGTCTGTTGCCGCCTTCATCGCCACCATACGAGCAGATTGTTCAGAAGCAATGTTTTCCATCACTGCTTGATATACAATAGACTCAATATAACGTCCTAACAAACCATCAATCAATGTTTTTACATCTGGCTCGTAGATATAATCCCAACTTAAATCCGTCTGAATCCCAGACTCTTCAGAAACTGCATGTTCTGGTAATGGAACAAGTTGGTTCACTGTTGGCTGTTGTACCATGGCATTGACAAACTGATTATAAACCAGATAAATACGATCTAAGTGTCCATGACGATAATCATCTAGCATGGCTTGCACAGGCGAATTTAGCTGTTCAAATGTTGGGTTGTCACCATAGTCAGTCTGTACAGAAGTTACTTTACCACCAAAACTCTTAAAAAAGCTCACACCTTTTGAACCAATGACTGCATATTCAGCATCTACCGATTGGTTTTGATAGTCTTTTACATGATGCATGAGACGTTTAAATAAGTTCACGTTCAGACCACCAGCCAGACCACGATCTGAAGTAATAACAATATAACCAACTCGATTGGTCGAACGAGTTGTCATATAAGGATGCTTATAATCAGTCGATGCACGCACTAAATGCGAGATAACTCGGCGCATACTATCTGCATAAGGTCTGCCGATTTGCATACGCTCTTGAGCACGGCGCATTTTACTGGCTGCAACCATCTGCATGGCACGAGTAATTTTTTGGGTACTTTTGATACTCGTAACTTTTGCACGAATTTCTTTTAAACTTGCCATAACATATCCAACTCGACGAGATAAATAAATATACTGGGTAAAGATGTTAACAAGGCAACAAAACCGCAAGTATTAGTAGCAAAAAATAGTGACTTGTTTTGATGAAGTTAATTATATTACATAATCAACTCCACCTATCAATCTATTAATAAGCTGCTAATGCACTCACTATTTTGCAAGTCATTAGCACAATTATTCTATTATTCTCTATTAATTAGTAGCTGTGATCTTGTTTAAATGCTTCAATAGAAGACTTTAATTGAGCTGCTATATCATCATTATAATTTGCAGTCTCATTAAGCTCACGCATCAAATCACCATGTTGATCTTGCATATAGCGTAAATAAGCCTCTTCAAAATCACCAATCTTATCTACTGGTACATCAGCTAAATAGCCTTCGTTTGAAGCATAAATAACCACTGCTTGCTCAGCAACAGACATTGGCTGATATTGCTTTTGCTTCATAAGTTCTGTGACACGCTCACCATGCTCTAACTGCTGCTTAGTAGCATCATCTAGGTCAGAAGCAAACTGGGCAAATGCTGCCAATTCACGATATTGTGCCAATGCGGTACGAATACCACCAGATAGTTTTTTGATGATCTTAGTTTGAGCAGAACCACCAACACGAGATACTGAAATACCAGCATTCACCGCAGGACGAATACCTGAGTTAAATAGGCTAGATTCTAGGAAAATCTGTCCATCAGTAATCGAGATCACGTTGGTTGGTACGAATGCAGATACGTCACCAGCTTGGGTTTCAATAATTGGTAGTGCAGTTAATGAGCCTGTTTTACCTTTGACTTCACCGTTGGTAAACTCTTCAACATAATCTGCATTGACGCGTGAAGCACGTTCAAGTAAACGTGAATGAAGATAGAATACATCCCCTGGATAGGCTTCACGACCTGGTGGACGACGCAATAGTAGAGAAATTTGACGATAAGCAACTGCTTGCTTAGATAAATCATCATATACAATCAATGCATCTTCACCACGGTCACGGAAATATTCTCCCATGGTACAACCAGAATATGGTGCAATATACTGTAGGGCTGCTGGCTCAGAGGCTGATGCCACAACAACAGTGGTATAAGCCAATGCGCCTGTTTGCTCAAGTTTGCGTACCACGTTTGCGATGGTAGAACGTTTTTGTCCAATCGCTACATACACACATTTAATACCAGAGTCTTTCTGTGCAATGATGGCATCGATTGCCAACGCAGTTTTACCTGTTTGACGGTCACCAATGATAAGCTCACGCTGACCACGTCCAATAGGAATCATGGTATCAACTGCTTTATAACCTGTCATTACTGGTTGATCAACTGACTGACGAGCAATAACACCAGGTGCAATTTTTTCGACTTTATCAGTTAATTGTGCATTGATAGGACCTTTACCATCGATGGGATTACCAAGCGCATCAACAACACGCCCTAGTAATTCAGGACCTACAGGTACTTCTAAAATACGACCAGTACAATAAGCTTTTTGACCTTCTTGTAGGCTTAAATAATCTCCGAGTACCACCGCACCGACAGAGTCACGTTCAAGGTTCAATGCCATACCATAGACATCGCCTTCAAATTCGATCATCTCACCGTACATAGCATCTTCAAGACCATGAATCTGTACAATACCATCTGATACTTTGACGATTGTACCTTCATTTTTTGCAGTCACACCCGCATCAAGGTCTTGAATACGCTGCTTAATCAGATTACTGATTTCCGCTGGATTCAACTGTTGCATTGCCTTGTTTCCTTTAATATGTGATTACCAACCCACTGGCTTATATCTTATATACTGTTATTCTAGATGCCTGTATTTTGCAGGATTTTAGAATATTAAGAGGGCTTATTTGTTTAGGTAGTTAACTGAGTTTTTAACTGTTTTAACTTACCTTTTACTGAGTCGTCGACAACTTTATCGCCAATTTTAATGGTTGCCCCTGCAACTAAGCTAGGATCTACCGATTCATGTATATTGACTGTTGCGTTAAGCGACTGCTCTAGACGTTTTTTTATGAGCTCACGCTGTGCAATGGTTAGAGCATAGGCTGAGGTAATATAGGCATTGACTTCCTTTAATGCCTGCTCACGCTGCAATCGGTATTGTTCATAAACTTGTGGGATTAATGCAAGACGTTCTTGCTGAGCCAGCTGAATGATAAAGTTTTTGATAGATGCTGTTGCTTTATTTAAGCCAACTGCTTGATTACTATCAAGCACTTCTGATGTATTTGCTGCATCAGATGTGACTTGATCATCATATACCCCAATCAATGCAGTACTCTTTTGCTCTGCACTAATGGCTGGATTGTCTAATACTGTACGAAACGACTCATCCTCTACTACTGCTGTAGCAACTGCTAAAAAGTCTTCCCATTGATTGACAACGCCTTGCTCATTAGCATAATCAAAAGCAGCTTTGGCATAAGGTCTTGCTAATGTTGATAATTCGGCCATAATCCCCTCGTAATTGTATTACTCGCTGCTATAGCTTAGCTGCTAGTTGGTTTAACATTGCAGCATGTTTTTGCTCATCAACATCTTCTTGCAAAATCTTCTCTGCACCCATCACTGCCAACTGAGCAACTTGAGTACGCAACGCTTCACGCGCTTGGTTGATTTCTAGATCAATAGACTCGCGTGCTTGTTGACGAATACGTTCGCCCTCGATTTGAGCCTGTACTTTGGCTTCTTCGATGAGCTGGTTTGCACTTTTATTTGCTTGTTCGATCAATGCAGCAGCTTTTGCTTTAGCAGCTGTTAGTTCTGCTTCTGCTGATTGCTCAGCACTGGCTAGATCTGCTTTTGCTTTTTCAGCAGCATTTAGTCCATCAGCAATTTTGCGTTGGCGTTCATTGATGGCAGCCATCAAAGGTGGCCATACAAATTTCATGCAAAAGACCACGAATATTGCAAAAGCAATAGATTGACCGATAATGGTAAAATTAATATTCACGTGATCACCTCTTTGTTAATGAAAGATCAGCTTGGATGACCACCAAACGATGGTCAAAGTTTAGAACTGATTTTAAATTAACCGGCTAGAGGGTTAGCGAATAATAATAGCATGGCAATACCCACACCAATCATTGGTACCGCATCTAGCAGACCTGCGACGATAAACATACGAGTTTGAAGCTGTGAGCCAAGTTCTGGTTGACGTGCAACACCCTCTAAAAATTTACCACCCAAGATAGCAAAGCCGATGCCTGTGCCTAATGCACCTAAACCGATAAGCAATGCCACTGCGATAACTGTATAACCACCTAATACTGGATCCATTGATGTATCCTCATTTACCTATTTAATTTAATGTCTAATTAATGCTCGGTTTGTGATGCAAGTGATAGGTAAACTATCGTTAGCATCATAAATACGAACGCTTGAAGTGTGATAACCAAAATGTGGAATATAGCCCACGGTACAGATAACGCCCACTGAATCCAAAACGGCATCAGGGCTATCAATACAAAAATCAGTTCCCCAGCATACATGTTACCAAACAGTCGTAAACCTAATGAGATTGGTTTTGCTATCAAGGTAACAAATTCAAGTATGAAGTTGATGGGAATTAAAATAATCTTAGCAATTGGATTTTTTGCACTAAATGGGTGCAAAGTTAGTTCACCAATAAATCCACCAAAACCTTTTTCTTTAATACTATAAAAGATGATTAAGGCAAAGACAGAAAATGACATGCCTAAGGTGATATTAGGATCAGTTGATGGTACAATTTTCATATAAACATGATGTGGATCATGCCCCATGCTAGCACCAATTTTTTGTGCCAATGCAGGGATATAATCGATGGGGATAAGATCCATCAAGTTCATTAAAAATATCCAAACAAATATGGTCAATGCCAAAGGGGCGACCAGCTTTGATTTGCCGTTATAAGAGTCACGAACATTATTGTCTACAAACTCTACAATAAGCTCAATAAATGCTTGTAGCTTTCCGGGAATACCAGAAGTGGCTTTTTTGGCTACGAGCCAAAATATTAAACAAAATAAGATACCCAAACCGATAGACCAAAGCATGGAGTCCAAATGAATGGCATAAAATCCCATTTTTGAGGCTTCTTCGGCTGTATGTGCCACTTGCCATCCTTCACCCGGCAAATAGCCAAATGTCCAGTTGGTTAAGTGGTGAGAAATATAAGCTGATGATGTTTGCTCGGCTGCCATATTCTAAGCTTCTTGTTGTTCAACTGTAATTAAAGGAGGATGAACTAAACCATAATAAAATCATATAAATTAAAAATATTGCATTTTTACTCAATATACCTACTAAATACAACGCTCAGGTATGACACAAAATCAACAAGGTAAAGTATCACCTGTTAATGAGTTGTTCAGTATTTTTTATCTAACGTTTTTACTTGTGTCTTAGAGTAACTTTGATCTGTTGTATGTTTATGACTGCTGTGCAGTATTTATCTTAAATTAATAACTTTAATATAAATATATTTATACAAACATACAAAATACACACAAGGGTGTATGCTCATAGAACATAATTTGTTATGTGCTCTAAATTTACCTTCCCTTTAGTTTAGGGGGTATTTGAAACTATATCACCAATAACTCCCTGATAGGGATCATTGTTCTAACTTTAGTTATTAGGCGACACAATGATAATTGATGTCCCTATCATAAAGCAGCGTTATATTCGTGTAAAGTGTATTAGCCGTTTTTTTGCTAATTACTTCTAAAATAATGCTATTTTTTTCTTATTGATAACCAAATATGCAATATTTTTAGTATTTATCTGCTAATTTGTGGTTATTATTTGTCAATTCTGTAAAGTTTTGGTGCCATATAATATTAAAACTGAGCTATTTATCTATTCGCCACAATATCCAAACATAACAGCACTGCATGATAATAAAACCACAGAACATACCAATTGTTGATAGTGGCTTTACTAGGATAAAGGCACCTACAAACCCTGCTAATGTTACTGCCCATTTGAGCATTTGACCTAGGTACAAGTTATTAACAATATGCCGCCTAGCACGTGATCCTGTATGGCGAAATACCGCCCATGCAAATACAAGATGTGTTGCACCATTAAGTCCCGCACCCAAACTAATACTTTTCGTAACAATATAATTTGAATGCCAATAAAATGCATCTAGTAGCCAAGCAATGATAATAATACTTAGTATTAGCCAACTAATATAAGATAGTAATTGCTTAAATGTGTGACGGGCTCTATCTTGAGCACGCTGCCGCACAGGACTCTGAACGGATTGTGATTTTTTTATAAACCCCATCACCACAGCTCATCTTGTTTTTAATTTATTTATGGCTTAGGAATTATTTAACATGATACTTAATAAGATGGTATCTGCTGCTTACCTGTCACCATTTTCTATCCATCTATCAGATAGTATTATTGAGCTTAGCGCAAAATATTTGTGTAAAACGCCGTTTATTATAGAGATATGAACCGTGAGGCGCAAGTAAAAAATATGGGTAATGCGCTAAGCTTATAACCACTAGTTAATAGATGCTATTTAATACATGACACCATCTGAGTTGCCATTGTTTTCCAGCCTGAGACAAAGTCAGTGGCATCTGTCATATCTTCTTGCTGCACGGTGGTCGATAGAGGTTGTAATTTTGACAACATGCCTTGGCGAGGAGGCCCTTGTAATACCATACACATCTTAGTATCGGGTCTATTTTGTTGTAGCCAACGAAATTGGGTAGCTTTTGGTGGCAGGTGATGATCACGAGTTAAAGCACCCGTCATTTTGATATTGAGGCTGGGCTCTATATATTGATAGGCATCATGATAAGCCCAGTAACTCTTGGGCTGAGCAGCACGTATTTTATTGACGCTAGCCACTGCTGCATCCATATTTTTGGCAAATGAGCGTGCGTTACGTGTATACAAATCGGCATTATTTGGATTGGCTCTAGAATAGATGGCAGCTAAGGCACGAGTGATTGCTTTGGCGTTTTCTGGATCAAGCCAAATATGGGGGTCTAATGTGCCAGCAATGGGTTGACCTTTTTCATCTCGAAGTGGTTGACGATTAAATGCCTTGAGGTCAAATAAGGCGATGGCATTGGCTTGTTTATCCAAAGATGTGGCAAGATTGTTTTCTAATGCAGCACCAAACCATATCACGTAGCGACTGTCTTTTGCAGTTTTGATGTCACTTGGGCTGAGACTACCATGATGCCCAACTTCTCCTGAGCCCAACAGTTGGTGTGCAGAAGGCGTGCCTTTGGTTACTGCTTCACTCAGCAAAAACAAGGGGTGATTACTAACAGATATTTCTGTTTTTTCTCGTAAAGAAGCTGGTAATGCGTCTAATGAGGTAGCTGCTTGTGCAGGTTGGGCAGCATAAGTAGTTTGACTCATACCTAATAACAATATAGCAACTGTTTGTACTAATGGCACAGAAATACGAGATGGTAATGCTGTGATAAATTTCATAATGAACCTCTATTGTATGTTATAAAACACAGGCAATCATGTAAAAATGCCTTTGAGTTTGACAGTATTCATGATTGAATGTGCTCTTATATCGCTCTTACTGGCTGTTATAGTCCAATCCAAACAAGCCAGTTTGATAGAAGTTGCCTTAATATTAACAATATTAATTAACTTTGATATAAGCCACTTCCATGTTTTTATAGATGAATAACTATCTAAAGTATATGGATAATATTGCTTTTAATATCAGGTGATACAAAGCTGCTATGGAGCAGGTTATGCTCCTTTTCATTGTACTTTTTTGTAGACCATGATATTAAGTTCTGCAACACCTAATCACTTTAGATATGTTATAATATAACTTTTACAGAAAAATACAAGCTGAGGTTTATTAATATGTCCTCTTTTTTAGATGCAGATTCTGATGTAGGTTGCCAACACGGTCGTGAGGGACATTTACACAATGTACAAAAACTATCAGATAAAGATTTGCAGCAACGTCTACAAGCTGCGGCCCAGCAATGTTCTCAAGATGGTAGCCGCTTTACAGAGTTGCGGCGACAAGTATATACCCTAATTTTGGACTCAGATAAACCACTAGGTGCTTATGATCTTATTCAATGCTTACAAGATCGTCGTGAAAAAAACAATGGCAAACCAACCAAGACGGTAGCACCCCCGACCATTTATCGCACATTGGATTTTTTATTAGCACAGGGATTTATCCATCAGTTAAATTCGATTAATGCTTTTGTGCCTTGCTGCCATCCTCGCGATAAACACATCGCTGCTTTTTTGATTTGTGAACATTGTCGCCAAGTGCAAGAGTGTAGTACGTTACCCATTCATGAGGTAGTGCAATATGCCAAACAAGAAGCAAATTTTGCTGTCACAAAAAGTACAATAGAAATGACAGGACGCTGTGCTGATTGCCAATCTTCTAGCCAGATCGATGCCAAAGATACGTTTACCAATCATATTACTGCCAGTACGAGATCATAAATGCCAACCAATGCTACTAAAAAGCTGCCGCTATTAACCCTTGAGCAAGTTGGTTTGACAGTCAGCACCGCAAATGACAAACACTTAAAGATACTGTCTGCTATAGACATGCAGGTCAATACAGGAGACAAGTTCTGTATTATTGGTCCTAACGGTGCTGGCAAGTCCACCTTAGTCAAAATCATGCTGGGGTTATTGACACCCACATCAGGACAAGTAACTCGCCAGCCTAATTTACGTCTGGGTTATGTACCACAAAAATTTATGGTACCACCCATACTTCCTTTACGAGTCAGCGATCTTTTAGCACAAGTAAAACAGGTCAATTTACAACAATTTCAACGTCAATTTTTAGACAAAAAATTGGCATTGACCGAGTTATTACCACGGCAAGTATCGCATTTATCAGGGGGCGAGACACAGCGAGTACTATTAGCACGTGCGCTCCTTGGTCAACCTGATTTATTAATATTAGATGAACCCATGCAGGGGTTAGATCCTGATAGTGAGAAATGGCTATATCAGTTTATTGATGAACTGCCTGATTTTTTACAATGTGCGATGGTGGTAGTATCTCATGATTTGCATTGGGTGATGAAGGGCTGTCGTCATGTGATATGTTTGAATAAACACATTTGCTGTGAAGGACAACCCAACGATTTGCTGCTGCTACAAGAGTTCCATAAGCTATTTGGACATCAATATGAGCAGCCATATAATCATCAATCACATCACTGTCAGCACACTCCTCCTCCTGTTCAACCAGCACCCTAGGGCAATAAAGGTACATTTATGTTTTCTTCATGGTTAAGCATCATTGCCCCAGCATGGATTGCTGGTAGCTTATTGGCATTATTATCTGCACCTTTGGGCTGTTTGGTGTTGTGGCGACGCATGGCATTTTTTGCTGATGCTTTGGCGCATGGTACTTTATTTGGTGTGGCGTTGGCGGCGCTGTGGCAATTGCCACTTGGTTTTGGCATTGCTTTGGTCAGTGTGTTGGTTGTATTAGCATTGGTGTGGCTTGAAGATGACCGCTTGCCTTCAGATGCCGTATTGGCTGTACTCTCAGCCACCCTACTCTGTTTGGGTCTATTGACCATGACTCATTTGACACAGATGCAATCTAATGTGTTGGGTTATTTATTTGGTAATTTATTAGAGCTGGACTGGAGTGATTTGCCATTACTAATTGTCAGTACCATCATTGGTATTGGGGTTTTGGGTTACATTTGGAAGTCGCAAGTGCTTCTTGCCACCAATCAAGCGTTGGCACTCATCAGCGGTGTGCATCCACTCAAGCAGCGGCTGTTTTTTATGGGCGTATTGGCAGGTTTTTGTGCATTGGCATTACAGGCTGTGGGAAGCTTGTTAATCAGTGCGTTATTAATTTTGCCAGCTTTAAGTGCACGTTTGCTGGCACAATCTCCTAAGCAAATGCTGATATTGTCTGTCATTATTGCTCAGGCTGCGGTGACAACAGGCATTTGGGGTAGTGTCTGGTTAGACATACAAACTGGACTGGCGATTGTTTTAGGCTTATCACTGACATTTTTTACTTTATACCTTATACAAAAACTACAGCGTTTCAACCAAAGCTAGATACTCTCTTATCATTGAGTATTTTGGTCATTAAGTACGTTTATTATGAATGAATGGCTTGTGCAAAATTATGATCTCCAGTTATCCACCCACTCATATTCACACAACTGATAATATTGTCAATGTACTACAGTTGACAGATTTACACCTCTATACTGATCCTAAAAAAACTGTCGAAGGACGCAACTGTCAAGCGGATTTTGAACGCTGTTTAACACAAGCACTCAATGAAGATAGACGCTGTGATCTTATCTTGCTAACAGGTGATTTGGTCAATGAGATAGATAATGCCATTTATGAGCGTATTTTTGCCAAATTATCTGCAACCAATATTGCGTTTGCCTGCATTGCGGGTAATCATGATGTCACTGATGAGTTATATCCTGAGCGACCTTTTGACAAGCGGCAACTGGTTGCTCAGCCTCCTGACTCCAGATTATTGACGCATCACTGTATTCAAGCAAATGACTGGCAGATACTGCTGGTTGATTCTAGCATTCCTGGTCAAGTCAAAGGTAAACTGCCCAAACAGACTAAAAGTTGGCTAACTAAGCAGTTATCTAATAATCACCGTGCTACTATATTGGTACTACACCATCATCTGGTGCCTGTACATTCAAAATGGATTGATGCCCACATGGCAGAGGGTGCAGAAGAAATTTGGCAACTATTACACCAGTTTGATCATGTAAAAGCAGTGCTGTCTGGGCATGTACATCAAGCGTTTCATACACAATATAAAGGCATTGATTTTTATACCTCTCCTTCTACTTGTTATCAATTTAAAATAGGCTCAGATGAGTTTGCTTTGGATAAATTTGCCAAACCTGGATACCGCTGGTTGCAATTGGGTAACAATGGTTATCTTGAAAGCTGGGTTAAAAGACTAGATACTTGAGCTCCATTTTTGTAAGATACTTGTTTTTTAAGCTAGGTGTTTTTTAAGCTAGATGCTATTGTATTGTATTTAAGATACAGTTTAACGACACTCAAGCTTGGCTTAATATGACCACATATCCACAAGATGATACGATTTATTAGGAAAATGTCATGAGCAATACAAATACAACAGAAGATTTAAAATTTACACCTTATACACCACAAAAAGATGAGGAATATATGTCAGATGCTCAATTAGAGCATTTTGCCTCCATACTCAAAAAATGGAAACAACAGCTACAAGGTGATGCTGATCGTACCAAGTCGTATATTCAAGATGAGTCAACTGCAATGCCAGACATCAACGACAGAGCGACGCAAGAAGAAGAGTTTGCTTTGGCACTGCGTACACGTGATCGTGAGCGTAAGCTGATTCGCAAAATTGATAAGTCTTTGGCAGAGATGGAAAGTGGTGACTATGGTTTTTGCCAGATGTGTGGTGTAGAAATCGGACTAAGACGCCTAGAAGCTCGTCCAACCGCCACGCTATGTATCGATTGCAAAACGCTTTCAGAAATGAAAGAGCGTCAAACTTGGGGACATGCCTAGATTTTGTCTGAGCCTACTTTGACGCCTATTGGACGCTTTGCGCCTTCTCCCACAGGAGAGTTGCATTTGGGTTCATTGACCACAGCAATCGCCAGCTATTGCCACATAAAATCTATTGGTGGGCAGTGGCTGCTGCGTATGGAAGATACAGATAATATACGCTGTGAGCCACAATTTGCACACCAAATTCTTATTGATCTAGAATGCTTAGGTTTACAATGGGACGGGGATATCCTCTATCAATCAGAGCGTATTGATATTTACAATGAATGGATGTATGAGCACCTCACCCCACGCCTATACGGCTGTAACTGTTCCCGTAAACATCTAAACCAATATCAACGCTCTTTATCAAAACAGAATTTGCCAAACCCACCCACTTATCCACGCTTATGTTTGCATAAACAGTTGAGCCTCAGATCAAATAAAGTTCGGGTACAACTGGCAGATTATTCATTGGCATTTATTGATCAGCTACAAGGCATACAGTGGACAAACCCACAGCAAAGTTTGGGCGATGTGGTATTGCGACGTGCCAATGGCATTATTAATTATTTTTTGGCAGTCAGTATTGATGATGGGCTACAAGGCATTACCCACATCATGCGGGGGCTAGATATTCTACCTTTAACCTGTGCACAAATTTGCTTAATGCAATACCTAAACTTACCTGCTATCCATAAATGGTATCACTTGCCCTTAGTAAAAAATAGCCAAGGGCAAAAGCTTTCTAAACAAAATCTTGCCGCCCCCATTGATACCAGTACAACGACCAAATGTAGCCAACTGATTGCCACTGCGTTGACCATGCTACACCAACCAGATGTTAGCTTAGATACCCCAGAGAATATGCTAAAACAAGCCGTTGCTCAATGGGATAATTGTCCTTTGCAGCATCAACAAAGTCTAGTACAACTGCCGTAGTTATAAATTATAGTAGGCGGGCGATATTTTAGAATTAATATAAGCGTCTTTTTTCTAGCGCAATGGTTGGACTGTCTTTATGAATACGTAATAGCAGCCCAATCATAATTAAGCTGATTACCATAGATGAGCCACCATAACTAAAAAAAGGCATGGTTAAGCCTTTAGTTGGCATCACACCTAGGTTCATACCTGCATTAATCAAGGTCTGACCAATAAAAATAACGCCAAAACCAAAAGCGGTATAACTCAAGCGCAAATGGTGGTTTTTAAGAGCCATATAGCTAATACGCATCACACTAAAAATAACCAAAGCCTCTAATAATAATATCGCTATCACTCCAACAAAGCCCAGCTCCTCACCCGTAATGGCTAATAAAAAATCAGTGTGTGCTTCGGGTAAGTGTGCCAATTTTTGCACACTCTCACCATATCCAACCCCAGAGAACTCACCACGCCCAAAAGCAATCAAACTACGTGCCAACTGATAGTCTGTATTTTGCATGTCATCAAATGGATTCCAAAAAGACATCACCCGAGTAAGACGATACTCTTTATCCCATATTGCCACCGCTGATAGCCCTAAAGCCGATGCACCTAAGGTCAAAAACTGATTCGCTGGTGCACCAGCAATCCAAAAAATCGTTAAGATGCTACCGATGATAATCACCAAAGAACCAAAGTCAGGCTGAAGTAATATTAACACTGTCATAATTGCGACGATGCTAAAAATACGAAAAAAACCATCCCAACCTGCACGCACATCATGTGAGTGCCGTACGACAAAGTTAGACACATATAAAATCATCACTAATTTGGCAAGCTCAGCTGTCTGAAAGTTAAATGAGCCAAACTCAATCCAACGTCTTGCACCATTAATCGGACTAGAAAATAAAGTAATGACCAATAATATGCCTGTGATTAATAACATGATAATTTGTGCGTGCAGTGTAAAATAAAGCCGTAAAGAAAAACCTTTATAAACAATGGTAGCAGCAACTAATCCAATTAACATATAAGTCAACTGACGATAGAAAAAATGCAGCTCAGACATGCCATGGCTTAAAGCAAATGGAATCGAGGCTGAGGCAACCATAATAAGGCTTAGCACCATCAAACAACCAACGCCAGTCATTAACAACGCTGAAGCAGAGGGTAAAGTCATTTTTGAAGTCATAACGGATTACTGCTCATTTAATAAGTAAGAACCATAAAAAATAGGTAATATACCCAACCTATCATTGAGCATATTACCGTATTTTTTTGGGAAGTAATTAGCATATCATGCCACAGAATTTTTTACCTTTTATCAGCAACAAAATTATAAACAATGAGTCCATCAATAATGTTTCAAAAAGTATACTGTGTTTTTTTATACAAATAAGCCATACTAATCACTATCCATTTTTCTATATTGGAGAGTTAAGCTTGTGCACAAACTCAACAAAATGCTCGCCACGCTGCACAAATCCAGTAAACTGATCAAAGCTGGCACAAGCAGGCGATAATAGTACTGCTTTGATTTGTGGTGCTTTATCTGCTGCAATGGTATAAGCCTTAGTGACTGCTTGTGCAAGCGTATCACAGTGATGCCGATTGACACTATCTTGTAATCCTGCGGCACACAAATCAGCGTCAATCATTTTGGCATCTTCACCAATAAAAATTACATCGGCGACATAAGTATTGAGTAGCGAAGACATGTCACCAAATTTTTGCGCTTTACCCTGCCCACCTAAGATGACGATTAATGACTGTTGTGATCTGGCATCTGTTATTTTTGAACTATTTAAATTATCTGCTGAGTTTTTATAGACACTACCTAACCCTGATATTGCAGCAATGGTTGAGCCCACATTTGTGCCTTTAGAGTCATTAAAATAATCCACACCATTGATATGTGCAACAAACTGACAACGATGTGGCAGACCAGTAAAATGGCGTAATGTGTCCAACATGCTTTGTAGTGGCAGCCCTGCTAACTCACCTAACGCTAGGGCAGATAAGGCATTGATCAGGTTATGTTCACCTTTAACTTTTAGCTCCTCCGCTGCCATTAATCGCTGTGTTCCTCGAGCCAGATAAGTACTGCCATCTAGCTGACGAATCAAACCATATTGATCTTTATCAGGGGCATTTGAGCCAACACTGATACGTGGTAAGTCATCTGCCACTAAAGGACGGCTGAGGGCATCATCTCGATTGACCACAATTGATTTGGCTTGCTGAAAAATCCGATGTTTGGCGCGATGATAACCCAGCATATCGCCATGTCTATCTAAGTGATCAGGTGACATATTAAGCACTGTCGCTACCATTGCCCCAAGATTGGTCACTGTCTCTAATTGAAAACTGGATAACTCCAATACTGCCAACTGTTTTGGAGGCTGGGTAGGTGTAAGTTGGGCAGGTATGGCATCAGATAACTGCGATACGTTTTGCTCAGCAGGGTGAGAATGGTTATCATCTGCTGCAAATTGCTTAAGTAGTGTCAAAGCAGGCACACCAATATTCCCTCCCACACCAACATTGACGCCTGCATCTGCTGCCATTTGCCCTACCAATGTTGTTACTGTACTTTTGGCATTAGAGCCAGTAATGGCAATAATTGGTACCTCACACGCATCACAAAATAACTGAATGTCACTAACAATTGGCACACCTGCCTGCTGAGCCTGCATCAAAGCAGGGGTGGTTAATGCAACTCCTGGGCTGATGATGATACGATTGGCGTGACACAGTAAATTGGCATCTATCTCACCAAATGCCCTAATCTGTATCTGTTCAGGCAGTTGATTAGCAAGCGTTGGTGCAGAATTGGCATCGGTTACAGCGACCTGATAGCCCTGTTCTACCAAATAATGAGCCACCGATAAGCCCGACTGCCCCAATCCAACGACCACCTGAAGTCCACTACCCTTTTGAATCATCTGGGGCGTAGATTCTGTTAAGCTGCTATTTAGGTCACTGCTTGATTTACTCCCCATACTCATCATATTTGTCGCTGTATTCTCTGTCTGCTCAGCACTTGAGGCGCTGGTTGTATAAACATCTACAGGCGTTGATGTTTGTGCTGTTTGTTGTAGTGTTGTTTGTGTTGTTGTTTGCATTGATAGTTGGGCTGCATCGCTGGGGTGGACTTGTTGGTCTTGGCTCATCATTATTCCTTTTGCGTGGGGTGTGCTATGATGCGCAGGTTTATATATCTTATTAAGAACCTGTATCGTGCGACATTATACGACGGTTGTACTGCCATGCGCTGTATTATCTTATCACCACATTTACTCTATTACTAAAGCTTTATATTCCTTATGATAATTCCTTCTTTTAATAATCTGCAAGATCAATGGTTTTCTAATGTGCGTGGCGATATCTTATCAGGTATCGTGGTCGCGCTTGCACTCATTCCAGAAGCCATTGCTTTTTCCATCATCGCTGGGGTAGATCCCAAAGTTGGATTATATGCTTCCTTTTGTATTGCGGTGGTGATCAGTTTTGTCGGTGGCAGACCAGCGATGATCTCAGCAGCAACGGCTGCCATGGCGTTGGTGATGGTTGATCTGGTTGCTGACCATGGACTACAGTACCTATTGGCGGCTACTTTATTGTGTGGGGTGATCCAGTTTATTATGGGCGTGTTAAAGCTTGGCAATCTGATGCGCTTTGTCTCACGTTCAGTGGTAATTGGCTTTGTCAACGCTTTGGCAATTTTGATTTTTGCCGCCCAGCTTCCTGAGCTCAATCCACATACTGATAAAGTAGGGATACTGGTATATATTATGACCGCGGCAGGGTTGGGAATCATTTATTTATTTCCTTTAATACCTAAAATCGGCAAAATTATTCCCTCTCCTTTAGTATGTATTGTTGGCTTAACCATTGTCAGCTTGTACTTTGGTCTTGATATTCGCAATGTGGGCGACATGGGCGAGCTGCCTGATACCCTACCAATGTTTTTAATCCCCAATATCCCCTTAAACCTAGAAACCTTAATGATTATTGCGCCTTACTCCATTGCATTGGCAGTGGTGGGCTTGCTGGAATCTATGATGACTGCCACCATTGTTGATGATCTCACTGATACCACCAGTGACCGCAACCAAGAATGTCGAGGACAAGGTATTGCCAATGTGGTGGCAGGATTTTTTGGTGGTATGGCAGGCTGTGCCATGATTGGGCAGTCCATTATCAATGTAAAATCAGGCGGACGCACTCGTTTATCCGCATTAGTCGCAGGTATTGTACTGCTTATCATGGTGGTATTTTTGAGTGATTGGGTCAGTCAAATACCTATGGCAGCACTGGTTGCCGTGATGATTATGGTTTCCATTGGTACATTTAATTGGGCATCACTACGAGAATTTAAAACCCATCCGATGTCATTTAATGTGGTGATGCTCGCCACAGTCATTACCACCATATTTACTCATAACTTAGCCTATGGTGTCTTGGTGGGTGTGCTCTTATCCGCCTTATTCTTTGCCAATAAGATTGGACAGTTCTTAGAGATTACCAGCGACTATGATGATGCCAGCAATACCCGTCATTATTATGTCCATGGTCAAGTATTCTTTGCCTCTACCACACACTTTATGGACAGCTTTGATACCAAAGAAGCAGTCGATCGTATTGAAATTGATGTGACCCATGCCCACTTTTGGGATATCACTGCGGTGGATATCCTCGATAAGCTGGTGATGCGCTTGCAACGTGAAGGGATTGATGTCAAAGTAGTGGGGGTAAACAATGCCAGTCGCACCTTAATCGATCGTTTTTCAGTTCATGATTGTAAAAATATTGGGCTGCTCGATTAGATGCTATCGCCTATCTACTAAAATTATAAATATTGCTTTCACTTTATTATTCATAGCGTGATGACCATGACCAATCTAAAACCTGATAGTATCATTGCTTGCCTTGACTGCCCTGATCATGTGCAAGCTGTCTTAGATGCCAGCTTATGGGCAGCCAAACATCTCAATGCACCAATTGGGCTATTGCACGCCATGCCAAACTTGCATCGCTCAGCGGCTGTCAATTATTCAGGTTGTCTAACCATAGATGATGAAAGTCATTTGTTACAACGCTTTACTACTGAAGAGCACCTAAGTAATGCTCAGATAAAAGATCAAGGTAAGATATTACTCAAACATGCTGAACGCTATTGTGATAATAAAAAAATAAACAAGCCCATTTATTGTATCCATCGTCATACCACACTTGCTGAAAGCATCGAATATGTCGATGATATGGCACAACTACTGGTTATTGGACATCAAGTGACCTGTAAACATACCTTAGCCCAACTGGTGCGTAGCAGTGATTGTCCTATTTTAATTACTCATACTGCATTCTCCACCCCCAAAAGTGCCTTATTTGCTTTTGACAATCGTCCCATTTGCCATGCGCTACTAAACTGGCTTTGTAGTAATGCCCTTATTCGCTCTATGAGTATTCATATTGTTATGATTGGCAAAGAAACCGAACACAACAAGGAAGCGCTACGTGAAGCTTATGCCAAGCTTAAACAATCTGGCATTGATTGCAAAAAAGCATTGGTCGATTGTCGAGATGTCCCGTCTGCCATATTGTATTATCAAAACAAACATCAACTTGAATTGCTGGTGACAGGAGCATTTGGAGAATCTAGACTGCGTGAACTATTTTATGGCAGTGATACCCAAAAACTCATCGGTGCCAGTAAAACACCTTATTTACTCTATCCAAGTGAGTAATATCATGTTGATTAATTAACCTATCAAGGAAAACGAGTACAAGTAGCCCATCAATATGGCAAAACAATACATACAGTACGCCATACCGCCCACCACCAAACTCCGCTATAATAAATCAATTTACCAACATAGTAACACCAACAAAGCACAATTTTGGTGCAAAAACACCAACTTAGCTACAACACTTCGTAGTATTAGGCTAAAATTATGCTAAAAGTGTTACTATGATTTTTTCTGCTCTTTTATTGTCTATTTTATGCACTAAAATAGAGCATGGTTTGTCCAGTTAAGCGTCTTCCCCCTTCGTTTTTACTGGCACATTTCTTGATAGCATACAAATATGCCATTAAAAGAGTGCAAAGTAAGCTGAGTATGAACAAGTTTGCCATCTCACCACTTTGCTGATAACAATATTTATTGCCTCTATTTTTTTAGCAGGCAGGCGATATTTTAAATCATGAATTTTACTATTTTCTTCATTTATTCTTACAAAGGACGAGCCGTATGAAACTGATTACTGCCATTTTAAAGCCCTTTAAACTCGATGATGTGCGTGAAGCTCTGTCAGAAATCGGCGTAAAGGGTGTTACTGTCACCGAGGTCAAAGGCTTTGGTCGACAAAAAGGTCACACTGAGCTATACCGTGGTGCTGAATATGTGGTGGATTTTTTACCAAAAGTCAAAATTGAAGTCGCTGTCACTGAACAAATGCTTGAGCCTGCCATCGAAGCAATCACTCGGGTTGCCAGTACAGGTAAAATCGGTGATGGTAAGATTTTTGTAACCCCACTGGAGCAAGTCATTCGTATCCGTACGGGAGAAACGGGTGCTGATGCCATCTAAGCTAACTCCAAAATAGCTAACTAAAAAACAAAGATGTTCAGCTTCTATTATTAACGGCTAACTTAAAGCCAAATAATAGCCAGTCAACATCATCATTCTTACCATCCATTTTTGTTCCAAGGGGGAAATCTAAATGGAAAATCAAATCTTTGAATTACAGTATGCACTGGATACTTTCTATTTCTTAATATGTGGCGCACTGGTGATGTGGATGGCAGCCGGCTTTGCCATGCTCGAAGCAGGTCTAGTCCGAGCTAAAAACACCACAGAAATCCTTGCAAAAAACATGGGGCTATTTGCGATTGCCTGTACCATGTATATGATTTGCGGTTATTACTTAATGTATGATGGCAACCTGTTTTTAACAGGGCTTGCAGGCGGAGACTCACTGGTCGCTGATGCTTTGGCTAACTCTGCAACCAAAGGCTTTGATGGTGGTTCAGTCTATTCCAAAGCCTCTGATTTCTTCTTTCAAGTCGTCTTTGTTGCTACCTGTATGTCTATTGTCTCTGGTGCTGTGGCTGAGCGCATGAAACTTTGGGCATTTTTTATCTTTTCAGTGGTGATGACAGGGTTTATTTATCCAATGGAAGGTAGCTGGACATGGGGTGGTAAGCCTGTCTTTAATCTCTTTGCCTTTAATGATGTGGTCAATGCGGCTGGTGCTACTATTTATTCTGGCTTTGGTTTTAGTGATTTTGCTGGCTCTGGCATTGTGCATTTAGCAGGTGCCTCAGCAGCCTTAGCAGGGGTATTATTGCTGGGTGCGCGCAAAGGTAAATATGGTAAAAATGGTGAGATTCGTGCCATACCCGGTGCCAATCTGCCATTGGCTACTCTAGGTACCTTTATATTATGGCTTGGCTGGTTTGGCTTTAATGGTGGCTCAGTACTCAAGCTTGGTGATATTACTAGTGCCAATAGCGTTGCTATGGTATTTGTTAATACCAATGCTTCTGCTGCTGGCGGTGCTATCGGAGCATTAATCATCGCACGCATTATTTTTGGCAAAGCAGATTTAACCATGCTACTCAATGGTGCGTTGGCAGGATTGGTTGCCATCACGGCTGAACCACTAACACCCACACCTTTATTAGCCACTATCTTTGGCATGGTTGCTGGTGTCATTGTGGTCTTCTCAATCTTAACCATAGATAAATTACGTCTTGATGACCCTGTCGGTGCAATTTCGGTACATGGTGTGGTCGGCTTCTTTGGATTAATGATTGTACCCATCACCAATCATGAGACTTCATTCTTAGGGCAATTTATTGGTGCAGTCGTCATCTTTACTTGGGTATTTGTCTGTAGCCTGATTGTCTGGAGTATACTAAAAGCAGTAATAGGCATACGTATTAGTGAAGAAGAAGAGTACAAAGGTGGCGATATTTCAGAATGTGGACAAGAAGCTTATCCAGAGTTTGTAAAATAAAACATTGCCTCTTATTTTTATCTTACTGACTAAAAAAAGCTGCCTAATATTTAGATTAGGCAGCTTTTTTCTTATAGAATCAAAGAACTACTAAATAGCTATGGTGTTAACCTCGTTTGCTATACAACTGTACTATCTGCACTCAGTTGCCTTGTAACCCTTTTAGTCTTCTTTATCTGATAATATAAAAAGCCCTTCATTATGATAAATAATGAAAGGCTTTTGTGTAGTATCTTTTATCTAATTACTTATCTAATTATCTGATATTGAGTGTTAGTTTATGACTACTATTTCTTTTTCCACGTTTGCCATTTTACTGGTGCAATACCCCAATACGCAGTCAATTTTAATGTTTTTTCATCCTTACTTAATGTACAAGCCAATCCATAAGATTTTCCATCAACTGGATTAATAATTCGACCTCGACTATATTTACCATTGCCTTGTGGTTTTAATCCAGTGATGACTGTATCGCCTATGTATTGTTTGGCTTTGGCAGTATTACCAGCAATAATCTTTCCGGATAACACACCGCCAGATTCTGTAAACTGCACAGTACCTTTTGGTTTGCCATCTTCATAAGTTTGCCACTTAGTATTTGCCAGTGAATCTGCTGCCATAGAAACAGTTGCAAGTCCTAATGTAGTGATGGCTAAAATAGATTGGTTAAATAATTTCATAATACGATTCCTTTCGAAAGCCAATGACTAAACTTTATTAATCACAGTATTTTGGATAGCATTGATTTGATTTAAAAGTACTGCAATATACTGAAAATACTAATTGCTACTTACTAGTACTTTATTTAATGATCCACAAGTTAATATATTTACATCTAATATGTCAACTAAAAAACTGTGCATTCACCAGTATCACTACTGACTTTTAATTATAAAATACGGTTAAAAAAAATAAAGGTTTTTTTTGCGCTATTCCTACGCTTATCCTTTCTAATCGTAGTGTTTATGCAAAAGGATTGTCTATCGTACCTTTTTCGCTCGCAGCTTGATGCTCTATTTGTAAACGCTGAGTATCGTCTAATAACTTGTTTTCTGCTTGGGCTTGCTCTAAAGCTGCCACTATTGCGGACATCAATTGATGTAGCTGTTTTGCTTGTGTGAGTCCTTGCTCACTACGCTCAATATCTATATCACCATAAATCGTGACTTTATCTGTTTGGTTTTCGATGATTAATTGACCTACTTGCTGGCTTTGATGGTCATTTTTATAGGGGTCTATCATAACTGTTACCTTTATTTAAGATGACTATAGTCAAAGTTTACTTGACAATCGTACTATCTAAACGACTTATCAGCATTGTCGTATCCGTTTTATTATGCTTTGACCATATTTGTATGATTATTATTTAAATATCGTTGATATTAACCATTGTAATACTTCTACTACCAACTGTAACCACCATGGTTCATCTGTTGTCGTGTCCTCTGCTTCTTGATTGATATCACTCACTTGATAAGGTAGCTGTTTCGCTTCAGCTTGAGCAACAGGTGATATTGCGGGCATGATATCGATTCCTGTACGCAGCGCAAGCTCATTTACGCTAATCACTTCTACCCGCTCAGACTCATCATTTGGTGCATAATAAACCCCTGCCTCACCTGTAGCAGGGATATAAACTGCCTTAAAAAAGTGGGTGGGTATCATGACCTTCCGATTTAGTTGGGTAATTTTTTTACCCTCAAATGCCACTCCAGTAATGACATAGGTTTCACCATATTGCTTGGTTAGATAGCGAGTGACTGATTCTAAATTACGCCATACATACCGATTATTCTTGGGAGACTGTGGCGCAATATTTGCCAAACTAAAGCTATCATATTGCTGCGCCACTGATGCCATATCTGCATTGGGTGCTAAATGTCCACGATCATAACCTGAGTGTTTATAGTCACTAAGCTTTGCTCGCATGGATTGTGGCAGGCGACTCTCTTCATGAAAACTATCATCACGAGGAATCTCTTCAGCATCTAATAACCTTTGCCGGGTAAGATGCTCGGCAGACCAAACTGGTGTGCGTGATATTCCTGAATACAATGTGGCAAAACCATTAAAACACAATGCCACAGAATCTTTATTTAGCTTTTTATTGGTATAAGTTGGTGGCGTACCTGCATAAAAATTTTGTGGACAGTCTTGAAAATCATTGGCTTGCGCAGGTTGCCATATAGCAAAACACATCAATGCCAAAATAACACTAAGCAAACTTTGTAAATATTGCGTATGAGTAGTAGATGGAGAATATGGTTGTAAAGAAAATATCGTCATACGTTGCAATGAAAACCACCATCAATATCAAAAATTTATACTTATAATCAGTCTAAAATAAAATCATCACAAAGCAATTAAATTGGGATAGCGTAAGAAATACCTCTAGTGAAGCTAACACCATGTTGGATTGGATTGATTTGAGGTTGACTATATCAGTCATTAGCTATGACTGTAAAGCAGGTAACGACAATGAATGACATATAGTTTATGTTTGCTATTTTTAATGCTGGTAATAAAGCTCGACTAAATTAGCTTGTTTGATAGAGTTAGTTAATTATTTAGTTTGACTCTATTATGGATTGCTTGGTGACATTTGTGGCAGCGTTGGGTATAATGCGTCCCCTATCACTTAGTTTTATGATGCAATATTGCCTATCTATGACCTATCTTGTGTCAGTTATTGCATTGTAGTCGATATAATTATTAATACTTAATAATAGTTATCTAATGATAGATATATGGTGAAGTGGCCGAGTGGCTGAAGGCGCACGCCTGGAAAGTGTGTATACGTTAATCACGTATCGAGGGTTCGAATCCCTCCTTCACCGCCAATCTTGTTTTGTTAAACAAATCCCAACCTTTCCTATAACCGCCAAGACCTTATCTAAACTAAAAAAAATACAAGTCTGCATAAGCCCTGCTACCGTTGACATGATTTTGCCACGCTCCATACGAGATACTGCATCATTACTCATCTCTAAAATCTCTGCCACCTGTACTTGAGTAAATCCAGTCATATACCAATATTTAATTTAGCAAGAGTATGTCCTATCGCTTCTACTACTTCTCTATCTGTACATTACAATACCATAACTCTTCCATGAAACAGAATACTGAGGTATTAAAGCAAAGAGAATATAAGTTATAATACAGGACTAATACTCTTATATTTATTAAATTCAGATATTTTACTCAAATTTATTTGTATTCTAAACTTACCAACTGCTTACAAAAAATTATAGATATACTGATAATTATTTAAAGTCTTTTACTATAACTCTACATAAAACTAGAAAATATTAAAAAAAGTATGTATTGTAGATAAATCTATAAAAATACATTTTTATGACAATAAAATCATTACTGGTTTAAAAAGGTAACTAATTCCTTATATCAGAAATATGTTTATTAACCACTTAGGATTATATTAATTATGAAAAAGATAGGTATGGTTGTAGTGGTCAACTAAATTTAGACAACAGATAAGAGGTTTCGATTGAAGTAACGTTTCTCTTTCTCTAATGGGGTCAGATAATTGTTGAAAGTATGTGGTCTGATGGTTTGATAATAACCCCAAATATACTCATTAATAGCACACTTAGCTTCCTTAATATTCTCATAGCCAACCTTTGGCATCCATTCAGTCTTAAAACTTCTGAAGAATCTCTCAGTAGGAGCGTTATCCCAACAATTGCCACGGCGACTCATACTGTGAGTCATATCACTGCACTCACTCACATAGATAGAGAACTCAAGACTGGTATAATGACTCCCCTGATCGGAGTGGAACATTACCCCAGCAGGGTTTAATCTAGTGTGATAAGCCATCTTTAAAGCTGATCCAGTTAATAAGCTATTAGGTGAATCTGACACAGCAAAGCCTACAATGCGCCGAGCATATAAATCCAAAACGATTGCTAAGTAGCACCAGCCACCCTTGATACGGATATAAGTCACATCCCCAGTCCAAACTTGATTAGGTGCTATGGGACTAAATTTGCGCTCTAAGGTATTGTCATGAATCTTGTGACCCTCATCGCAGTGTTTGTACTTAGGTTGCTTAAGCTGTCTGCTGATAAGCCCCATACGCTTCATAAACTTACCTGCTTTATAACGAGACAACCTAACACCGTGTTGATGCCATAAGATAGCTGTGATAGTGCGCGTACCTGCTGAGCCATTAGAGTCATTAAATATCTGGCGAATTAACGCTTTAACCTTGATAGCTTCGATATCGATTGGCTTAATCTTAGTGCTGTAGTAGTAACTGCTTCTGACAATACCAAGTAAGTTACACAGTTGGCTTTTACTAATTTGTTTATCTTGCTCTGATAACTTAGTAATTAGCGATAGTCTTTCAGGTTGTCCAATGCTAGCAGAGCGGAAGCCTTTTTTAATATATCACGCTCCATCCGTAAGCGTTTATTCTCCTTACGTAGTTGCTGAAGTTCTCTTTGTTCATCAGTTAAAGCATTGCCTTTGACTGGTCCAATACCCTGCTGTTCTTGACGATACTTACGCACCCAGTTATCAAGCGTTGAGATACCAATGTTCAGAGAGTTGGCCACTTCTTTGATTTTACGGTTTTCGTCAATAACGGCACTAATGGCTTCAAGTTTGAATTCTCGGGTGAATTTGCTACGCTGTTTGGTCATACTAAGTTCCTTTTTTAAGTTAGTATAACCTCTTAGTTGCTGTCCAGTTTTATTATGACACTACA
>NZ_VFYU01000020.1 GCF_021012795.1 Psychrobacter sp. I-STPA10
TCCTTAGATTCAAATAAGAGATGCAACGTTTTAGATAAACGAGAAGAAGAGGTAAGATGTGGCATGTTGCACTTCACTCTTCAACTCCTACATATCGGAACGTCATGAAACACTACACACATCTTACCTGTGAACAAAGATACCAAATATCAGGCTTATTGCAAACAAAAACATCGATAAGTGAAATAGCCAGAATTATAGGCTGTCACAAATCGACCATAAGTCGAGAGGTAAAACGAAATACAGGGCAACGAGGATATCGACCTGCTCAAGCCCATCGACTAGCAACAGAGCGTAAAGCAAAGAATAACGCAAAGATAACAGGTTTTGGTTGGGCTTATATTGAATATTTATTAACCAACTACTACTCACCCGAACAAATCACAGGGCGATTAAAATTATTAGGATGGCAAGACGTACCGAGTCATGAATCCATATATCAGCACATCTATGTGGATAAAAAAGCAGGCGGTGAATTATACAAAGTCTTAAGATGTCAAAAGACTTATAGGAAACGAAGCCTACAAGGTCAAGATAGACGAGGCAAAATAGCTAATCGCAGTGATATTACCGAGCGTCCTAGTATCATTGAAGAACGTAGTCGTATAAGTGATTATGAAGGTGATACTGTTGTTGGTAAGGGACATAAAGGTGTATTGGTGACGTTAGTAGATAGAACAACCAGAGAAACTAAAATTAAAGCATTGCCGAATCGTAAAGCTCAGAGAGTAGCTCAAACTTGTATTGATTTACTCAAAACCGAGCAAGCATTAAGCATTACTTTTGACAATGGTAAAGAGTTTGCTGGGCATGAGACAATAGCAACTCAGCTAAATGCTGATGTTTACTTTGCTCAACCTTATCATTCTTGGGAAAGAGGAACTAACGAGAACACGAATGGCTTAATTCGTCAGTTCCTTCCTAAGTCGATGAGATTGGATAATTTATCTGATGAGTTGGTTCAGTCCATTGAGGATAATTTAAACAATCGTCCTAGAAAGGTGCTAGGTTTTAGAACGCCTCTTGAGGTAAAATCTAGCTTTGGGGGCGTTGCTCTTCATTATTGAATCCAAGTTCTAAATAAATACGCTTACCTGCAATCTCATACTTAATCAGCTTGGTAACATCATCACCCGAGCATCACTAAACATATCCATATCTGGAGCTAAGGTACGCATAAAACGGTCAAAATATAGCATTTGTTTGGTCAGTAAGGCAAAGTCTCGCGGAAAATGAATCCCATGACGCTTACCGACTTCAACAATCTCTAACATCATTTTATTGAGGTCATCAGCATGTTGTTTGCTATTGACCGCCTCTCCAGTATTGAATTTATCCTCTTGCATCAATGCCACCAGCATTTTTTCTAAATCTAATGCCAACTGCTTGATATCTACTTGTTCTTTTTTATGGGTCATACCCATCTTAACCATATTTTGTGCCATAGCATAATAATTACTGTCTTGAAATGCCTGCATCATACCCATACATGCCTGCCAACTCTCAGGCGCAAGCTTACCGACGATACCAAAATCAATAAAGCCAATACGCCCATCGGTTAATAACATCAAGTTGCCTGCATGCAAATCTGCATGAAAGCTATTACACAGCATCAGGCTAGCAAACCACGTATTGATTGTCTGCGTCATAATAGCCGCAGGGTCATTGCAATATTGACGCATGCTGGCTTCATCAATCATAGACACACCATGTAAGCGACTCATGGTCAGCACTCGCTTGGTAGTTAACTGCTCGTATACTTGCGGCGCAACCACCTTTTGGTTGCCTGTCACCTGTAAAAATTGTTGAAAATCACGGATATTTTGTGCCTCAGCAATAAAGTCAGTCTCCGCAAGCATCCGCTGACGAATTTCATCAATAATTGGCGCAATACTGGCAAAACGCATTGATGGCAGCAATAGTTCAACTACTTTGGTGACCGCATGCAATACGCCTAAATCAGTCTGCATGATGGTCTCAACCTCTGGCTTTTGTACTTTGAGCACCACCTCTGTGCCATCATGTAATCTTGCCGCATGTACCTGAGCAATGGACGCTGACGCTAATGGCTTAGGGTCAATAAAGGCAAATAAAGAGGATAAATTCTCATCCTGAGGGGTCAACTCTTGTTTGAGTACCTGCTCAATATAAGCAAATGGCAGTGGCGTGGTTTGGTCTAAGCAATCTTGAAACGCCAACACATACTCACGTGGAAATAGCGACGGCGTACTGGCGATAAACTGACCAATTTTGATATAAGTTGTGCCCAATTGCTCAAACGTCTCTTTGAGTAGCTTAGCATCAGGCTTTTCACCTTTTGCCACTCGTAAGGCAGATAACCCTGCCACACTGGCGGTTTGGCGTACTCGGTTTAATACATTAAAAGAATGTTTGAAAATATTAGGACGCCGCTTGGTGGTATGCGCTTGCTTATGACTAGATTTGCTAACAGCTGCTTGGCTTATTTCTGAAGAAGTTGCAATTTTACTATGTTGATTATATTTTGGCATGGCTCACAAATAAATACGAATAATTAAAAGAAAAAGAGTGAATTAGAGACAAGAGCAGTGAAGTAATCAATGAGGTTTCATATCAACTGCAAATCGGACATGCTTTATCTTGCTGATAGCGTATCAAACGCTGACTCATGCGCTTACCATCCCACAAAAGCAATTGGCTTGTCAGTGGATTTCTCGTTAATCCCAGATATTGCAACGCTGCATTGGCTTGTAAACTTGCCATCACTGCGGTGGTACTGGCAAGCACACCTGAGTTAGTACAGTTTTGCGTCCCTACTTCTGCATCGGTAGTATCAGTAGTGCTGCCAAAAACACAATGATAGCAACCTGTCTGTTTTTGTGGCTCATACAGTGCTAATTGTCCTGTCATCGCAATGGCAGAAGCAGATAATAACGGAACGTGATGGCTGACACTAAGCCGATTCAGCAAATCCCGAGTGGCAAAATTATCACTGCAATCCAGTATTAAATCTGGGCAGCATGTCTCAGATAAGTGTAATAAGATTTTGGCATTATCCCTATTTATGCGCGCAATATCATAGCTGACGCTAATAAGCTCATTGATTTGTGCCAAACGCTGCTGGGCAACTTTTGCTTTTGGCTGCCCCACATCATAAGCAGTAAATAACGTCTGTCGCTGCAAATTACTTAATTCAATCACATCATCATCAATGATATGAATATGCCCCACCCCTGCCCTTGCCAACGTCTCAGAAACAGGACAACCTAGACCTCCTGCTCCTAATATCACCACTTGGCTATTTTTAAGCCTTATCTGGGCATCTATATCCCAACCCTCAAGCAGTATTTGGCGTGAATAGCGCAGCAGCTCAGCATCGGTTAATCGCATCTTGTCATTAGCCATTTCATCACTAGCAATGATATTACAATTATTCATAGGCTCAATCGTCGCCGCCATTTTAAAATCATCAGTCATTATGTGCTCATTACAAGATGACAATCATACTCATTTAATATGGACTATTTAGCTAGTCATGGTTGAACTTTAACTTAGCCCGTACAATACCATGATCTGAAACCCGCTGCTGATAATCCCATTTTAGATGATCATTAAAATAATCCACCCGCTCAACTTCACCGAGTGAAAATTTGCTGTCTAACAAAAACTCTTCGGAGACAAATAACTGATCAATCACTTCAGGCATACCTTGATATAAATGCGTATATGCCACATCTTTCATCCAGCCATAGCTGGTCTGCACCCGAGCAGCATCAAATAACGCCATATCCCGCATGGTTTTATCATAGATTACCTCGCTGGTCTCAGCCATGAGCTGTGTGGTCACACTGTCGGTCACATCATTCATATCACCCAACAACACTAACGGGTGATTGGTATGGCGTAAGGTATTAATAATAAATAATCGCAATGCCGCTGCTTCGGCGGCACGCATACAAAGGCTACGCAATTTTGCTCTGACACGGATATTTGGATCCGCATAATCTTCTAAACGATTGCCGTTAGCATCACGCAAATAATGTGGACGCTTACTTTTTAGATGTGCAGTAATCACCGTCAAAGGCTGCCCATATACCAAAAAAGTCGCTACTAATGGGGGGCGGTTAAACCGCTCATACAGCCCTTCATCAGGAATGGTAACCACCGCTAGAGGATCAAACTGCTCTAATACCTGCCAATCCACCACTTCAAACCGACTTAGCAAACCCACAGCAGGGGTATCTTGCGCCCCTTTTCCTTGAGTATAAGGACTGTTCGCTTGATTACTCGCCAGTGGACACAACACCTGTGAGGAAGTAAAACCCAACCGCTGCGCTAATGCCACTAATGCCTCTTCGTCCCATACCTCTTGGGTAGCAATGATATCAGCTTTGGCATGGCTTAATAAATCTGCCAATCCTGTTACTTTTTGCTGATATTGAGCCTGAGTATAAACGGCTGCATTAGGATAAAACATGCGCTCAGGCAAGGCAAAATTTAACAAATTACTGGTGGCAATATAAAAGCTTTTATCTTGTTTATTAGAATGTGGCATAGTAATCATTTCAGTCCAAAGGCTAAAGGGTGAGCAAAATTATACAATAAAAAAGCTCCCAATATTGATTGAGAGCTTTTTTATCATAAAATGCTTAATAAGCAGCATGGTTGGCTTAATAGCTCATTCTAGTAGTTAACTATCTAACTAATTAGCCATTAATTTAGCTTATTTTTTAACATGGCGATCGGTGACACGATCCCAAGCATCTTTAGTGGCATGTTTGGCTTCTTCCCATGCTAGACGAGATTCGCCTTTTACTTCTTCCCAAGATTTTTTAAGCTCTGACTCATGCTCTTCAAAAGTGGCATTTTCAGGATAACGATGACGATTCGCATAACCTACTGCATAAGCTGGGTGGTAATCACGGTCAAAATCATGCTCTGCTTTGTAATAAGGAGCGCTTGCATACTCTGCACGCCAGTACTCTTCTTCGCGAGTAGGATCAATGGCTTCACCTGCTGCATGACCTGCACCACCACCAACGATCGCACCAATTGCGCCACCAATCAAAGTACCCAATGGGCCTGCAACTGAACCAATGGCTGCACCAGCCGCTGCACCACCAACACCACCGACAGCAGTTCCTACTGGATGTGATCCTGGCTCACCAGTGATGGGATCTGCATTTAAATCTTCTTTTGTTTCGTGAGACATATTTTTAACAACTTTGCGGTCAATATTGTCATGGTCACTCATATCATTATTCCTTAATATTGTTAGTTAATTTCATTGTGATAAGTTTTTTACTTTACTACCTTGCTTGCAATGTTAACAATGCCACTCCAATTAATTGTGTCACTGTTTATTATTTGCAACCTTGTAATGTCATTAAAATATTATATTTATCACCATTAAAATATATCAGTCATAAACATTCATTACAAGTTGTATTCAATCATAAAAAGATAGTAGCTGAAGTGGTAGGCAGTTTTTGTTAAATTCTTCTATAACTGTTAAGACTTAAGTTACAAGATGTAAATATTGTTAGTGATATAGAGTGGTTTAGCCCATCTATGATTGCTTAAAACTTACAACTCAATGGCTATCTTGATTTGATGTAATACTTTTGGTAATGGCTGTCTGCCACTTTTGTAAATGATGCTCTCGACTGGCAGTGTCCATCTTTGGCTCAAATGCCTTTTGTAATCGCCATGACTCAGTGATGATCCGCTCATCATATAAGCCACTGGCAATGCCTGCCAGCAAGGCAGCACCTTTAGCGGTCACTTCGGTCACTACAGGGCGCAACACAGGAACTTGTAGCAAATCTGCTTGAAACTGCATCAATAAATCATTATTGGCAGCTCCCCCATCAACACGTAACTCGGTTAATGACGTTGGCGCATCTTTTTGCATCGCTATCAATACATCATAAGTTTGAAAGGCAATGGCTTCTAAAGCTGCTCTGGCAATATGTGCTTTTGTTGTTCCTCTAGTCATACCACTAATGCTTGCTTTAGCATCAGGACACCAATAAGGTGCACCAAGCCCTGTAAAGGCAGGTAATAAAACCACCTCTTCACTACTATCAACTTGCCTTGCCAAAGTTTCCACAGCCTCGCTGTTGTCAATAATTCCCAAATTATCACGCAGCCATTGAATAATTGCCCCTGCCATAAACACACTGCCCTCTAGCGCATAACTGGTGTGACGAGATGGTTTTATCAATCCATGCCGACTCACCGTTTTACTGGCACTTTTACCCACATTAATCAGGCGATCCAAAGCAGATAGACTGTTATTGTTATGGGTGTTAGAACTTATCAACGCTGCATCACCCCCTACAGAGGGAGCATTTGCCATCGCAGATAGTTGTCCTCGTCGCTGCCATGCGACGGTTGTTAATAACTGATGCTGACTAAACTGTGGCTCATATCCTGTATTCATCAACATAAAACACCCTGTTCCATAGGTGTTTTTTGCCATACCCGCTTGGGTACAACCTTGTCCAAATAATGCCGCTTGCTGATCACCAAGTACGGCTTTAATCGGAATTTGTTTGGCAAATAATCCTGTTTTTGTTTTACCAAAATCACCATCTGAAGGCAACACTGTGGGCAATAAACTGGCAGGAATATCAAACTGTTTTAGTAGGGTATCCGACCACTGTAGGCTATTAATATCTAGCAACAGCGTTCGAGAAGCATTGGTCACATCAATGACATGCTCTCCCCCAGTAAGTTTAAATACCAACCAACTATCAATCGTACCAAAAGCCAACTCCCCTGCTAATGCCTGCTGTCGTAGCTTGGGATACTGCTGCAAAAGCCAAAAAATTTTACTGGCACTAAAATAAGGATCCAGACGTAACCCTGTCATTTTCTGTAAATCAAAATCCGCCATAATATGGTGCTGCTGTTGATTTTGCAGGCGGCTGTGCTGCTCATCACACCATGCTTTGGTACGGCGATCTTGCCATACAATGGCAGGGGCTACTGGCAAACCTGTTTTTTTGTGCCACAGCACTGTGGTTTCACGCTGATTGGTAATGGCAATACTACTAATATCTGTTGCTAATAATCCTGCTTGTAAGATGGCATTATGTGCACAGCTAATTTGTGTGTGCCAAATTTGCATTGCATCTTGCTCAACATATCCTGACTTTGGGGTTGATAAATTAATTGGCTGCTGTGCCATGTGCACAAGCTCTGCCTTATCATTAAAAATAATGGCACGGCTCGACGTGGTGCCTTGATCAAATGCCAATACATATCCTGCCATGGTGCTGTCCTCTTAATCGTTTTTATTTTCTTATTTTTACACAGAATAAATCATATTATGCTGCTACTAACAGTTGTGAAAAATTTTGTGACAGCAATTAAAGTCCTGCTTTTATTGCTATTTATCCACATCGCCATTTGCTAAAATTTTGTTGGCTAATAGGTACTATTAAGTTTGCTTATAATAAATGGTTTAATATTGTCAATATATATCTATGGTCGAATATAACACCCTTTAGCTATATAGCAATATTTTCATTGCCCTGATTATGGTAGGATATATGCTTCGTGCAAGGAAGCAGCATGCAATATATATGCACTATGATCAACAATCATAATGGATTATGCCTGATACACTGTGAGTGTTTGGCGCAAACGATGACCTAACTGTCATCATAATTTGGCATTATCTTTTAGTATATTTAAGTCATGTATGATAAATATCTATAAACATACACATCTTGTACGCCTAGTATTGTGAACCCTGTCACAGTGTAAGCAACTACTGTGACAACAAATACTTGTTACACCGAATACTTTTAAGTCCATTGACTTAACCCAATACCAACACCCTTTATACCCTAACAGGTTTGCCTTTGTTTCAGCCCATTTTGATTCAAATGCACTGACCTGTTTTACTTAGTTTTTATGTGGTATTAATATGACTTCCTTACGCCTATTTTTAGTAAATCACCGTCTGCAAGGACAAATAGTATCTGGTCTACTATTAAGCTTGCCAATTGTCACTACCTCTTTGGCTGCCACCGCTGCTACCAATGATACACAGGTGCTATTGCCTACGCTTAATGTGAATGAAACAGCACCTGAGTCTGACGTGCCTTCTGATAGCCATATTACTAATGCTAATGAGATTACTAATAACAGTATCAATCATAATGCCACTGATTCACAACAAATTATCACTGACTCTAATCGTCAATTAACAAATTTTGCCGATAGCAGCAATAGCACTGTGCATGGAGTGACACTACAAACTTTAGTCGATCCAACTTCGCAGATGGTCATTACAGATACCTATTCTCTTGATGTACCCAGCACTCTCAGCCTAAGTCAGGCACAAAATGTCTTAACCCAAGTCTCACCCAAAATAGCAGCTAATAATGCTGCCATTGCTGCCAAAGAGCTACAATCGCAAGCTGCCGATTCACTAAATCAGCCCATTGTTTTATTAAATGCCTCTGCTACCCATTATGATATCAACCGAGATATTGATTTAACACCTCTCAAATCCAAAATCAATCAGGGCGTTGAACAAGTAGGTCAAAACCTTGGGCTAGATGCTTTAGCACCTTATATTGACTCCTCTACATTCATAGACAACCATATTCCTGATAACTATGAATTTCATCGAGAGGGTAACAGTCATCGAGCGGGTATCAGTGTCTTATGGCCGGTCTATACAGCAGGACGAACTCAAGCCATTAATGGCTTGCTTGATGCCCGTACCCAAGAGCAACAAGCCGATGCGCTGATGGACAGCAATGAGCTATATACCACATTAATCGATCGCTATTTTAATGCTCAGCTTGCCATCATTGCGGCTTATTTGCGTGAAGATGCCCTACGCACCATCAAAGATACTGACCATCTAGCACAGCGTCTATTAGAAGAAGGCTTTATCTCTGAAGTAGAGCGTTTGGAGGCAAAATCCGCACTGGCAGAAGCCAAAAGTGAAGCCATAAAAGCACGCAATACGGCTCAGCTTGCCATGACCGCCTTACAGCGGTTATTACGCACCCCAAAACCCATCAAGCCAACAACCCCATTATTTGTCAACTCCAAACCGCTACCTGATTTAAGCTATTTTCAAAATTTAGCCCTACAAAACCACCCTGGGCTCAAAAAAGTCGATGCCAAATACAATCAAGCCAGCCAGCTTAAAGCATTTTCGGATACAGGCTACAAGCCAAATATCAGTGTATTTGGTTATCATGAAATCAGCAAAAACCCAAGTTGGATTGCAGGGGTGTCTGCCAGTTGGAAACTATGGGGCGGGCTTGATAAAAATGCACAACTTGCCGCCAGTGATGCCAGCCTACGCCAAGCGCAGCTCACCAAATTAGATGTCAGCGATAACATATTGCTACTGGTTGAAAAAAACTGGCAGGCAGTTGATAACGCGCGCATACAGTTTTTGGCATTAGGTAGTAATGAACAACTGTTTCAAGAATTGCTACGTCTAAAGCAACGTGGGCTAGAAGAAGGGATAAATACAGCTAATGATGTTGCCCAAGCACAAACGAAATACCTAAAAGCCCGTACCGAAAGGGCAGCAGCAGCTAATGATTATGTGCAAGCATTGGCAGCACTCATGCAAAGCTGTGGTACACCACTGGCATTTGATGAATATATGTCACAAGCTGACATTCATCTACCCCAGCTTTACTAGGCTTTGCTTTTTAGACAAATAGCTTTTTAGACAAATAACATAGATACACATAGTTTGACGATACATAGAATATAGAAAGGATAAATCCAATGACGCCCTCTAACAGCGCAAAAATCAAAAAGTTAGTCATTATTTTACTGATACTTGGGGTAATTGGCTTTATTTTTTATGGGCTTATAAAAAGCCAAAACAGTCATGATGAGCCCGTCATTTTACAAGGTCAGATGGACATGCAAACCACCGCCATTGCCTCCAAAGTATCTGGACGTATCTCCAAAGTACTGGTAATAGAGGGCGATAAAGTTGAAGCAGGTGAGCAGCTTATTGAGATGGACTCACCTGAGATTACCGCAAAAATGAATCAAGCCTTGGCTGCCAGAGAAGCAGCACAAAGCCAACTCGATAAAGCAGAAACAGGTGCACGCCCACAAGAGATTGCCCAAGCAAAAGCTGGCTGGCTGGCAAACAAAGCAGCGGCAGACTTGGCACAAAGTACCTATGAGCGTGTCAATCGTCTATATAATGAGGGGTTGATGGCACGGCAAAAACGTGATGAGGCCTATACTCAATATAAGGCAAACCAAGAAAAGGCTGAGGCAGCACGTTTACAGTATGAGTTGGCACAAGAAGGTGCACGTAGTGAAGACAAAGAGGCAGCCGCAGCGCAAGTGGCACAAGTAGATGCAAAAATAGAAGAGGCAAAAGTGGCTCAAGAGGAAGCCAACTTAAAAAGTCCAATTGCTGGCATCGTTGATGATGTCATTGTAAATGCAGGTGAAGTCGTCGCTCAAGGTGTGCCGTTGATGACCTTGGTCGATCCCAATAAACAATGGGTGGTACTCAATGTCACCGAAAATTATCTCAATCAGTTTGCGATAGGACAGCACTTTAAAGGTGAAATACCCGCTTTATCTGCTCCTGATAAGCCTTACCAACAAGAGTTTGTGGTGTATGCCAGCTCGATGATGTCAGATTTTGCCACTTGGCGGGCAACCAATAGTAGCGAAAGTTTTGATGTACGTACCTTTGAAATCAAAGCCCGCCCCCTAACGCCTGATGCAAACATTCGGGCAGGCATGAGTGTGACGGTCAGCATCGATCCAAGCTTATCTAATTCTAATCCTTCTGCCATTGCAACTAAATAAATAACACAGACAATGGCTGATTCTTTGACATAAGCGAAGTGGGAGCAATCGTGGGAACTGGTATATGCTAGAAGATGACAGTGTTAATAATGTTAAGCATAAGCAGCACACAGATTCTCATAACCATAACGAAGGGGATGAGAATGATGAGGCACAACATCGCCTAGATGACCATAATCCTACGCCGCCTATGGTTACTGATGACAAAACGACGCATGATAATCATGATCGGCACAATGCACATAATAGATACAACACACATAACATGCATAACATACACAATAATCCTGACTCTGTATTAAAGCGTCTATGGCATGCCTTTTATTACAGTGCCCTATATGAGCGTCATTTTTTACGTTACAATCGTTGGGATTTTAGTGTGCTATTTTGGATGCCATTAGCAACTATCATTGTTGTTTGGTGGATATTTTCTCGTCCTTTTATTGTGGATTTACCCATCGGTGTTATTGATGACAGCCATAGCACCTATTCGCATACCTTGACACGCTATTTAGATGCCAGTCCAGATATTAATGTTACCAAGGTATATAGTAGCCCTGCGGCAGCACAAGATGCCTTAATGCGACAGCAGATATATGCCATTATTATCATTCCTCAAAATTTTGCCCGCAACATCAATCAAGGAAAAGCTGCACCCATTATCTTAAAAGTTAATGCACAATTTAGCTCGCATTCAGGCATTATTCAACGTGGGGTACAATCCTCAGTGGGAACATTTTCGGCAGGTGTTGAGATAAAACGCTCAATCAAACAAGGGGTTAATCCATCGCAAGCAAAAATCAATTACGCCCCTATTAGCATTAGACGAGTCAATTTATTTAATGTCGGCAGTAACTATCAGCAGTTCTTAGCATCTACTGTTTTGCCTGCGTTATTGCACATTTTGGCAATGATTATTGGGGCAACAACGATAGGACGTGAAATACGAGATCGCACCTTTTATGAGTGGTGCCGTGCCATGCTCGCAAACGCTGCTACTGATGCCACCCCACAGATGAGTACCACACTCACAGACCCAAAAAGTAACACTCGCTTAATCGGGATACCCGTTTTGGCACACCATCAATTTTTTCCTCTAACTCGTTCTACACAAGATCAGCTACGCTTATCTCCTCTAGCACCGCCTGTCGCATTAAATCATATCCTACAGCCACCAGTGCACCGTCCCACCTTAGCAATGTATATTGCTGGACTCCATGGCAGATTTATATGGGCGATCTTGGCTTATGCCCTATGGGGCGCATTGGCTCTGACGTTGGCAATACAATATAGCCACGTTGGTCTAGGGGTGTGGGCAGTCACCTATGCTGCCTATCTATTATTATTGATGCTGTCTATTTGGTTAGGAGCCATATTAAGCATTGGCAGTTATTCGCTACGTACAGGGCTATCATTAACTGGATTTATCTCTGCCCCCTCTTATGCGTTTGCAGGGATTGCTTACCCTTATATTGCCATAACCGACAGTGCCAAATATTGGGCAGATATGCTGCCGCTAACGCATTATCTAAAATTGCAAATAGGCTTATTGCAAATGGACGCCCCCATTGGCACTTACAATCGTATTGTTATTGGGCTGGCAGTGGCTACGCTTATTAGCTTGCTATTAACCGCTGTTTTATGCCAGCGTGCCTTTGCACACCCTGAGCGTTGGGGAGGAAGATAATGGCTTTAACAGCAACAGATATCAAAGCACCGCAGGGCTTTATACAAACCTTTTTGCATACCCTAAAATCTGTTTTTCAAGACAAAGGGGTACTGCTTATGCTGATCATTGCCCCTGTAATATACGGATTTTTTTATCCGTGGCCGTATAGCAATCAAATCATAGCCAATGTGCCAGTGGGTATTGTTGATTATGATCAAAGTACTTTGTCACATAACATCATTCGTTATAGTCAAAGTAGCCCACGCTTAGAGACAATCACTTTTAAAGACGAACAAGCTGCCAAACAAGCTTTATGGGACTATCAAATAGCAGGGTATCTGGTTATCCCACCTGAGCTAGAAAAAAACGTCTATGCTGCTCGTCCTGCTAGCGTCAGTGTGCTCGGCAATGGTGGCTATTTTATTTTAAATAAATACGTACAAACGGGTTTTACCCAAGCCGTCGCCACCGTATCTGCTGGTGTAGAGGTAAAAAAACAAGTCGCTCATGGTGCTCGTATTGAACAAGCCAAAACCAATACCCAAGCTGTACCCCTACGTATCGACCCACTATTTAATCCCATGGAAGCTTATGGGGTGTATATTGTCCCAGCCGTTGCCATATTAATTATCCAACAGACGTTACTTATGGGTGTTGCCATGCTCATTGGCTCATGGTCAGAAGAGCAGCGTTGTCATACCAGCATATCAGGTTGGCTAGGACGCATCATGGCATTTAGCTGTATTAGCTTACTGGTTGGTATCTTTTATATTGGTTGGATATTTAATATCAATGATTATCCCCGTGGCAATAACATCACTGGAGCATTGCTATGTTTGTGGATAACTGCCATGGCTGTATCTACCTTAGGGTGTTTGTTTGGGCTGTGGTTTCGCCAACGTGAGCGCAGTTTGCAAATATTAATTTTTAGCTCCCTACCCTTTTTCTTTGTTAGTGGCTATCCTTGGCCAGCCAGCCAACTGCCCGAAATATTACAATATTTACGCTGGCTGGTGCCATCGTCATCAGCGATGAATGCCTCTGTTCAGCTCAATCAAATGGGCGCATCTATTGCTCAAGTAAGCCACTATCTTTATGTTTTAGTAGCTTTATTTGTCTTCTACTTTACACTCTTGATATATGTTGATCGCAGACAACGTATAAAGGGCAAGTAATTTATCAGTCCTACCCTTTGTGATGACCTTCCGTGATATCGCAAACCACCTAACCTAAATGTTAGGTGGTTTTTTTGTTTGGCTATTTTTTTTGAGTGTTTTTTCCATCAGTTTTCCATCATTTTTGCATCTATGCTCCTTATCTGATTTATAAGCTAGCAATACTTATCTGGCTGCCATGTATCAGCTTCACGCTTACGTATGCAAGCTACAAGATACACGCTTAAAAACTTAACACTAAATAAGGATATATGATGCAAAAAACACTGTTTATCAAACTCTCCATCATCGCAGGTTTGTGTCTTATTTTTGCCGTCGGCTTAAGTTTGCTACAATCTTTGGTCTATGAACGCCAACATTATGCAGATTCTGTCATTAATGAAATTGCCAATCAACATGTCAGACCACAAGAGGTCATCACCCCGTTTATTGCCTATCCAACCACATTCACCCCTGAGTGCCAAAGCCGTGAAGAAAAAGACTGCCCGCCAGCTTATGTATATATCACCCCACTATTAGCAACACAAACCCAAGCTGAGCAAGACTTGCAGGTCAGTACGGATACCTATCAACGAGGTATATACCATGCTACTAGCTATCAAGGCACATTGACCTTTACCCAGGAATTTATCTTAAATACTAAGACAACAGCAACAACAGAAGATAATCATGACAGTTTAGGTAGCAGCACAACATCAGAGTCAGAGACAAACAGTGTGTTGAATACCAGTAATGCTAACACTACTAACCCAACCCAAACATCTGGCAAACCTACCCCTGCCTATCATCGACCGCAGCAACGTATCGAGCACCGTGATGAATCTCGTTTAGTCATTCCTGTATCAGATTTGCGTGGTGTCTCAAACCTACCCACAGTAACGATTAATGGTACACAGCTAACCGCTCGCTATCCTGATACCCAAAGTCTATCTGGGCTTAGCTATGTTGAAGTTGAAATCCCAAGTAATTTATTAAAATTATCCAAACTAAACATCAAGGTTGACTTACCTTTGGTGGGCATTAGTGAATTGCATACCATACCCTTAGGTCAACAGTTTATGCTAAATATGAGCAGTAACTGGCATGCACCCAACTTTATCGGACAGGCCTTACCCAACCAAAAAAACTTTGATAACACAGGCTTTAGTGCGTCTTGGCAAAACCAATATCTCACCATCGCCAACAACCAATCCTTAACAACCTGCCTAAGCCAGCCCAATCAAAGCTGCCGTATCATAAGCTTAGACGGCTTCTCTAACAATGATGTCGTGGTTGTGGAAGATATTTATACGTCCGAAACAAATAGCATAGTAGATAATGGACGCATTCACCTCAATGCCTTTGGAGTCAGTTTTGCTGAGCCCAATGACGTGTATCTACAAACACAGCGCACCATGAAATACGCCCTACTGCTTATTTTGGTGTCTTTTGGTACATTCTTTTTATTTGAAATTATTAAATCTTCTCGTATTCACCCCATACAATATCTACTTGTTGGAGCAGCCTTACTGGTATTTTATGTATTGCTATTACCCTTAGCTGAGCAAGTACCCTTTTGGCAAGCCTACGCTATTGCAGCAGCAGCATGTGTCAGCTTGATTGGTTGGTATAGCCACTATGTACTAGGTAATATCAAACGCGCACTCATCTTTACCGTTTTGCTCAGCAGTTTATATGCTGCTTTCTACGGCATCTTAACCACCGAAGACCTCAATCTATTACTCGGTGCGATATTCTGCTTTATCTTCTTAGCAGCAGTGATGTATCTAACCCGCAAAATCGACTGGTACAAAATTGCGTAGTAAAGACAGTAAAGACTCAGTAGACAAAACACAACCTTTATTCATAAACATCACAGACGTAGCACAGCATATAAGCCTGACTGACTCAGGCTTATACAACTCACCACTAATTTATTAGGAAATAATTAGGACATAATTATGCAACCATCTATCCATCTCTTTACTCCAACCTTTGATTATCAAAACATATTTGATGCATACCCAACCAAACAACAGGTATATCAAAGCAAACAAAATCACTTATCAGACCACAAAGGTTTAACAGAGTTACAGACAGAAAAAACAGAATGCATTTGGCTAGCAAAATCTAAACAACGCTGTTTGCAATTGTGCCAGCAGCACAAACTAGCCACCATTGAATTTGCACATTGGCTTGCCATACCTGACTTAGGATTATTATTGGTATTTCGGCAACAATGTTGTGTTGGTGTACAAAAAGGAGTGTTATAGAAGTGATATGATAGAAGCAAGAAGGGGTTTAGAAAAAAGACAGCCTACAAGTTGTCTTTTTTTATTGGCTACCTAAACTTACTGTAGATTGCTGAAACCCCAGTAAATATAAAAGTTTTAGGCATAAAAAAAGCGACTCCACCAGCACATCCTCGGCACACATTGCGTCTACTACCGTTGCTACCTTCCGGTCCTGGCGGGATTCATAGAGAAATGTTGCGAGGCTACCAATGGAGCCACCGAATACGTATTATACACAAAAATTTTGTGATTACAACCATTTTACTAAACTGTGAGCAGATTCACTCTTATTCATCAGCATCATAAAACTTACGCAACAATAGATACAAACCATATATGCTTAAATTGAATAATACTTGCTATAGTTTTGGCAGCTTATTTTAATAAAAAGTTAAGCTCACAATATAAGCAATGACAAATATTCCATCAATTTAAAGGATATCAAGATGACAACCACAAATATTTTACAAGCCGCAAAAAATACAAATATTGGCAGCAAAAGCCTAGCAGCACTGATTTTAATGAGTAGCACCACCCTGCTTGCCAGCCAAGCTGCTATAGCAGCGCCCACGGGTTATAACCAAATTACCTTTAGCGCTGATGTTAAAGCTGAAGTTGCAAATGATGAAGTCAATGCCAGTTTATCCAAAAAAGCCCAAGCTAAAGATCCAAAAACCTTAGCTAACCAGATTAATAACGCCATTAATAAAGCACTCATCATTGCCAAACGCTACCCCACTGTAAACGTATCAACAGGAGAACAACGTACTTATCCCCAATATGATAAAAATGATAAAATCATCGGCTGGACAGGACAATCTAGTATTGATCTTAAAAGTAATGATTTAGAGGCAACCAGCCAGCTTATCGCCGAGCTACAAGACTCTTTGGTTATTGATTATCTTAACTTTGGTGTATCTGATGCTAAACGGGATGCCCTAGAACAACAACTGATGACCCAAGCCTCCAAAGCATTCCAAGCCCAAGCTAACAGTCTAACAAAAGCATGGAATGCCTCAGGATATCGTGTTGTTGCAGTCAGTCTCAACAGTGGCAATCACTATTACCCACAACCAGTGTCTCTCTCTGCACCTATGGTAGCAGGCGGTGCAAGTGCCCCAAAATTTGAATCTGGCAATAGCACCATTAGCGTCACAGCCAATGGCACAATTGAATTGGTACAATAAAAAATAGCCCTTATATTGTTTTATATAAGGGCTATTGGTTGGTTTGAATGATAAATTTTAATTAAATCTACATACCACTAAAAAGCACTGCCCTTATTGCCATGCTGATTGCTACCTATGGCAGGGGGCAGCGTTTTTTTGGCGCTTGTTGGGATACTTTTATCATCTTGACGCAATCTAACATAAGCTTTTTTGTACCAAGGCAAGCGATTGTAAGCCGCTATCTGCTCAGCAATGGCTTGTTTTTGCTGACGTACATGTGTGTTTTGAATAATATAAACTTTGCTGCTTACTGACGCAGATTGCGCCCCTGTCTGGGAGTTTTGTACCAGTACCGATAAAGTATATTCACCTGGATTAAAACCAATGGTTGGAATGGTGGCAGTTAGCCCCTCAGCCACTGGCTTACCATTCATAGAAATCACCACTTTGTCAAAAGCACGTAAGTTAGGACGTACCTGCACGTTGACATCAATATTCTGTGCGGGCTTGTGATACGCGCTGTCTGTACTTGGAGAGACAAGCAACAACTGATAATTGGGCATGGGCGGTATTTGATTGGTGGCTAATGGCTGAGCAGCAATTGCCTGCACACTGGTTGCACCCATCACACAGACAAAGCTTAATGCAGTGAAGACAGATTTATTCATAGTTTAACCCTTTAAATATACAAGCGTCATATTCAGTATTTATTTTTGTATGATAGCATACTAAAAAACCCAACAACTTAATATAAGTTGTTGGGTTTTATGATTACTCAAATATTGTACTAGCAAACAATTAACAGATTACTAATATATTTATAGTAGCTACATTTAGTAGCTACATTTATAGTATCCATTCACAGCGATAGTACTAGCAGCTATAGTACATATCAAACTCAATGGGGTGTACTGTCACATTTAAACGCTGTACTTCTTCTTCTTTCAGGGCAATGTAACCTTCGAGCATGTCTTTGGTAAATACATCGCCTTTTAATAAAAAGTCGTGATCGTCTTTTAGTGCTTGTAGAGCCACTTCTAAGTTTTCAGCAACGGTTGGGATTTGTGCTTCTTCTTCTGGTGGCAAATCGTATAGGTTTTTATCGGCTGCATCACCAGGATGGGTTTTGTTTTGGATACCATCAAGACCTGCCATCAATAGTGCCGCAAAAGCAAGATATGGGTTGGCAGTTGGATCAGGGAAGCGAGCTTCTACACGTACTGCTTTTGGGCTAGTCACATAAGGAATACGGATAGATGCTGAGCGGTTACGTGCTGAATATGCCAGTTTAATCGGAGCTTCATAATGTGGCACAAGACGCTTATAGCTGTTAGTCGATGGGTTTACAATGGCATTGAGTGCACGCGCATGTTTGATAATACCACCGATAAAGTATAACGCTGTTTCAGACAAACCTGCATATTCATCACCTGCAAAGGTATTTTGTCCATCTTTTGAGATTGACATGTGGACATGCATACCAGAACCATTATCACCAACGATTGGTTTTGGCATAAAGGTCGCTGTTTTACCAAATTGATGCGCCACATTATGTACCACATATTTTAGTTGCTGCACTTCATCAGCTTTGCGTACCATGGTATTAAATGACACACCAATTTCTGACTGACAAGAAGCCACTTCATGATGATGTACTTCAACACGGTCTGCACCCATGATGTCTTCTAAACGCTCACACATCACTGAGCGCAAATCTTGTGAGCTGTCGATTGGCGGTACAGGGAAATAACCGCCTTTGACACGAGGACGGTGCGCCATGTTACCCCACTCATACTCTTCATTAGTCGACCAAGCGGCTTCTTCTGCGGTAATTTTTGAGCTAGAGCCAGTCATGTCTATTGACCATTTTACATCATCAAAGACAAAAAACTCAGGCTCAGGACCAAAGTAAGCAGTATCACCAATACCTGTTGATTTTAGGTACTCTTCTGCACGACGAGCGATTGAGCGAGGGTCACGCTCATAACCTTGCATGGTAGAAGGTTCGATGATATCGCAAGTCACCACCACTGTGGTCGCATCAAAGAATGGGTCGATAAAAGCCGTCTCTGGGTCTGGACGCAAAATCATATCTGAGGCTTCGATACCTTTCCAGCCTGCAATTGATGAGCCATCAAACATTTTGCCATCTTCTAATACATCTTCATCAACTGTTGATGCAGGATAGCTAATATGTTGCTCTTTACCACGAGTATCGGTAAAGCGAAAATCGACCCATTTGGCATCTGACTCTTTGATTAAGTCTAATAATTTATTTGACATAAACACTCCATGGTTTTATTGAAAAAAATTGATTGAATTAAAATGAACAATAAGAACACTGCTGATTATAACAATATTCACCCTCAATTCTTATGCACAACAATATCAAGATTCATGATCATAGTTACAACTAAAATATAGTTAAAATAAACTACTAAGTTAGTTAAATTAATTTTAAAAACTTGCTATACATAAAAGTTGCTATTAAGTATAGGGGAAGCCCAACAAAAAGCCTAGTCATAATTGTGCATTGTTAAAAATTGTATCGTCTTATCTTCTGTTATCTGCTGGCATTTTAATAACATCAGACCAAACCCTTAATATAAACATAATAGTGCAACCACCATGCCAATATCAGTTGAATATATTTATCAAAATCTGTGTATTTGCCCAAACCAAGGCTTACATAAGGCAGTTTGATGGGGTTATTTGATTTGTATGGGTATCCTTATGCCTATCCTTGGCTAATGAGTACCATCAATAATTCACAAAAATAGTGCATATACATTATCATAAGATTCTTTTTTGTGCATACTATAAATAATATGCTTAAAATGCACCATTGTTGTGCATAAAAAACTAAGCTGATACATACAATATCATCGTTTATTTTGCTTAATCAGTCACATTGCTTATAATGCACCATTTAATTTGGGGTGATGTGGGCAAATGATGCTTTTTATCGATAACTTCGATAGTTTTACCTATAATATTGTGCAGTATTTTGAGCAGTTACAGCAACAGGTCACTGTTGTTCATAATGATGCCATTACCATCGCACAAATTGAGCGACTAAATCCCGATGCCATCGTTATCGGTCCTGGCCCTTGTACACCCAATGAGGCAGGGATATCGCTACAAATTATTGAATATTTTGCAGGAAAGCTACCTATTTTGGGTATTTGCTTAGGTCATCAGGCCATTGCTCAAGCATTTGGGGCTTCTATTATCAAAGCGCAACAAGTGATGCACGGACGGACATCAAAGATATACCATCAGCAGCAAGGGTTATTTTTAGGGCTACCCTCTCCTTTGAATGCCACCCGTTATCATTCACTACTGATTGACAAAAATACATTACCTGCTACGCTTGCAATGACAGCATGGACACAAGATGTCATAGAAGATAACTTAGATAATATAGGTCAACCACATGAGATTATGGCAATTAGTCATCGCAGCTTAAATATTCATGGGGTACAATTTCACCCTGAATCCATATTGAGTCAATCAGGATTTGCCATATTAAATAACTTTTTGACCTTAAGTGGCATCAATCAACTAAAGACGCAATCACAATTACCGACGTTACAATAAAGCCATTAGTGCCATTAGTAATGACATTAACTGAACACCAAACTAAGAACTAAGAGGGAGCTAAAGTTAAAGTTTTACCCCCCTCTTTATTAACACTTAACACCCAACATTTGCTAATAAACAAAGCATATAAAAGAGATTTTTTATGACGACTAATAATACAACCGAGACAATCGAAAATCAGATGAATGATGAGCAAATTCACAACGTCCTGACAACCGCATTAAATCGTATGCTGCAACGCATTGACTTGACCCAAGATGAAATGCAAGATGTGATGAACATCATCATGCAAGGACAATGTAACGATGCGATGATGGGTGCATTACTGGTTGCCCTACGTATGAAAGGCGAGTCTATCGAAGAAATTACTGCTGCTGCCAGCGTGATGCGCCAACTTGCTAATACCATCGAGCCGCAAGGGTGTGACTATTTGGTAGATATCGTGGGGACAGGGGGTGATGACGCCAATTTATTTAATGTCTCCACGGCTTCTGCCTTAGTGGCAGCAGCAGCAGGGGCGCAAGTCGCCAAACATGGCAACCGTGGTGTCTCTTCTAACTCTGGCAGCTCAGACTTATTACAGCAAGCAGGGCTAGATTTATCAATAACACCAGAGCAAGCCAAACAATGCATTGAGCAGCAAGGAATTGGCTTTTTGTTTGCCCCCAATCATCACAAAGCAATGAAATATGCCGTCCCTGTACGCCGTACGCTAAAAGTACGTACAATTTTTAATATCTTAGGACCTTTGACCAACCCTGCGGGTGTGCCAAACTTAGTGATTGGTGTGTTTACCCCTGAGTTGTGCGAGCCGATAGCGCATGTGATGAAAAACCTAGGTGCCAAACATGTGATGGTTGTGGGTGCTAAAGATGGACTTGATGAGATTAGCTTGGCAACTCATACTAAAGTTGCTGAGCTAAAAGATGGTGAGGTCAGTATTTATGACTTGCTACCCGAAGATGCGGGCATCGACTCACAAACACTGGTTGGGCTATCGGTTGACTCGGCTGAACAAAGCTTGACTCTGATTAAAGACGCTTTATCTGGTGAGCCAACCCAACGTCAAGCGGTGCTCAAAGCCCGTGATATGATTGCGCTTAATGCGGGTGCAGCTATCTATGTGGCAGGGCTAGCCAGCAACTTCCCTAACGGTGTTAGTCAAGCACAAACCATTATCCAAAATGGCTCGGCATTAAACAAACTAAACGAATTGGCAAAATTTACCCAAAAACTTGCCAATGCTTAACCAACTTTAGTCTGAGTAACATTGGCTAGTAATGCTAGAGTTGTTAAAAGCAGGCTACTTTTTTGAAACGCTGCCATGTTATGCTTTATGGTGTAAAATTTATTTTATCAGCAAATCCCTAAATTGAGTCCCTAATTATGAGCAATCCTGCCATACCTTCTATATTAAAGCGTATCGTCGCGACCAAACAGCAAGAAGTCAGTGATGCCAAAGCGCAGCATTCACTTGCTTCACTACAAGCAAAAGCTGAGCAGACAGATACCAAACAAAAAATTGCAACATCTCGGCACAGCTTTGCTGGTGCACTACAGCAAAAACAGGCACAACAGCAGATTGGTATCATCGCTGAGATTAAAAAAGCCTCTCCATCTAAAGGCATCATCAATCATAACTTTGAGCCTGAGCTTTTTGCACAGCAATATGAGCAAGCAGGGGCGGCATGTCTATCCGTATTAACCGATGTAGAGTATTTTCAAGGTAGCAATGACTATCTACGTCAAGCCAAAGCCGCTTGTCACTTACCCGTACTACGCAAAGATTTTATGATAGATGAATATCAGATATATCAATCCTATTTATTGGGTGCAGATTGTATTTTGTTGATTATGGCATGTCTAGATGACGAGCAAGTACAGAAGCTACACGAAATCGCCTGCCAACTTGGTATGGACGTACTTATTGAGATTCATAGCCAACAAGAGCTTGAGCGCGCCTTAAAACTGCCACAAAGTGAACATAATATTTATGGTATTAATAATCGTGATTTAAATACCTTCAACACCGATTTAAATACCAGTCTTACTTTGGCAAATCAACTACAAACGGCTTTACAGCACCCTCTTATCGTCAGTGAAAGTGGTATTCATACCCCCGCTGACATTAAGCTGATGACAGACGCCAATATCAGCAGTTTTTTGATTGGTGAACAGTTTATGAAAACATCACACCCTGGCAAACAGTTACAAACCCTACTTGATAGCGTCGCTACAAGCCAGTAAAGTAAACACTGTTTTTTTAATTATTAAAGTTTATTATTATGTCAAATTCATTATTTTCTAAAGAAATGCAAGAGCAGCTCAAAGAGCTAAAAGGTCAACTCAGTCGTGGACGTGATGACGCACCGACTGACGCTGAAAATCGCAAACCCACTGAACCTGTTGCCCTACCTACCAAAAAACAAGTAGAAAAGACAGTCAAACGCTTAGACAGTGAACATGTCGATGATGATAAAGTGTTGTTTATGCAAGCGATGGCTGGCGTGACCCCCATCGAAGATAAAAATACCGTCTCACCAGTCAAAAAACCCACCACCTCTAAGCCTGATGCCACTATCTTATCCAAACGTGCCGCAGCACAAGGTAGTGATGAAGATGCGCTTGGCTCAGGACTATCCGACATGCAAGCATTGCTTAACCCTGTTAGCGGTGAAGCATTTTTGGCATATAAAGTTGCCACACTGCAAAACAAAGTATTTAGTCAGCTCAAACAAGGCAAACTACGCTGGTATGATGCGGTTGATATTCATGGCTGCACCATCGATGAAGCCCGTGCTGCCATGACGCAGCTACTCACGCAAGCGAAAAAAAATGGCGAAACTGTGGTAAAAATTGTACATGGCAAAGGTGCTGATGCAGTATTAAAAACTTGCGTAAATGGCTGGCTACAGCAAATCCCTGAGGTATTGGCTTTTTGCTCAGCACCAGCAAAAGATGGCGGCACAGGTGCGGTATTGGTATTATTAAAAAAATCCAATAAGAGTTAATTGTTAAGTATATTTTGTTCTCACTGATGTCAGTGATATAACAAACCATTAACCATTAAAGAGGCGACTTTAAATAAGCCGCCTCTTTGCGTTTGCAATAGCAATAGCAATAGCAATAGCAATAGCAATATTTTTTAAAAAAGATATACACAGCAACAACACAAACATACGCTACCATCACTCACTGCTATCCTAGTATTATCCTACTCTCACTGATGGTGCATCATATCTGGCAACCCCTTATCTTGTTTCGGTTGTTGCATCTGCTTAATATCTGCATCTAGCACCATCTGCTGGGTCGGTAGTGCATGCTCTACTTCGTATTCTTCTACTTTTGCCAACATATCAAACAATAGCTGATTTTGCTTACCATAAAACTCAATAACGCCACTTGCATCGACATAAGCACGCATTTCAACCACATAGCAATCTTGACGCAGCTCTGCCATACGCACCTGATTCCACTCAGCATTGGTCAGCTCATGATGATCAAGATAGTCATTTAACTCTGTGATCATACGCTGTAATGTGGCTGTGCTGGCATTGCGCTTGATATATAACTGATGCATAAACAAAAACATATCTCTTGGCGCAAAGTTCTCAATACGCAATGAAGAAAAATCACCATTAGGCACAGTAACAATAGTACGACTTGGAGTACGAATACGAGTAGAACGAATACCAATATCGATGACAGTGCCTTCTTGATCACCAAACTTACAATAATCTCCCACACGTACTGGCTGATCAGCCACCACCACCACACTACCCACTAGGTTTTCGATCATTTTTTGTGCACCCAGTGCCAGTGCCAAACCACCAACACCCAGAGCTGCAATACCTGTGGTCAAATCAAAACCCAAATTACCAAAGATAAAAATCATGGCAAAAATAAGCAAGATTGCCTTCGCCAATTTGCGTAGTAAACTTAAAATTGACACACGCTCAGTGTGATTACGCCGATAACTCAACCGCTCCGCTCGATTAAATACCGCATCAATCACTCGCAGCAGCAACCATGTCAGTGCAAACCAAGCTACAATATCTTTAATACGACTCACGGGCTCACGTACAGTCACCGAAACGCCAGCATAAACCATAACCTCGGTCAACACGACTGAGGTTATCACCAATGCCATAGGCAACACCACCTTCGCATCCACAGGCAAAGCCTTACCGCGAACGTGTGGATAAACCAGTTTCAGTAATAAATATAAAACCCCCACTAATAAATAAGCAATAAAACAACAGGTCATTGCCAATAATAATACTGCAACAATATCAGCCAAATTATAACCATAGAACTTTTTATCATCCAAAGCCTGTAAGGTATATCTATCTACCAATGTTGGTTGTACTTCAAATTGTGCTTGTCTAATGGCTTGAATCGTTGCAGCAGATAATTGCCAATACTTATTACCATGTACCGCTGTCTTACGCTCTAAAATCAAATCTATGCTGTTTTGATCACGGCTTACTGTACCAACTTTTTCTTGATTAGGTGGCAGTTGATCAGCAAGATTACCCGCAGGATTACCACTAATTTGTAAATCTGTTTGCAATCGTCCACCTGTATCTAATGCCAGCTTCACCAAACGCACCGTTTCATTGGCATTATCACTTGGGCTGAGGCTTAGATAATTGGCTGCCAATGTGGTGTTATTTTGTGACAACGCATTGATAAATCCCTGTACACTACTACGTGGAGTCTGCCGCCCAAACGGGTCTATCATTTGTTTTTGATCATCAACTGCTGCATTCACCACAGGATCAATATTGGCATCAATGCTGCCCACACCCAATACTGCTGCTGAAGCGCATCCTGTGACAGCAAACAACACACTGATACTAACGAACCACATACGCACAGTCATAAGCAGCCCCATATTGACTAAACAACGATTGACTGAACGGCTGACTAAAAGCAGCTTAGCGTCTTTATGACCGTGTTGATGGTGATTTCTATTCAAAAAAGAAAACTTCATAGCAACTCACGAATGATAAATCACAAAATGATTTAAATGACTGATAATATAGAAAAAAATTTTAAGCTGATAATTATAAATATAAAGTTAAACATCTAAATCGTCCTATCTTACCAAGATTTATTGACATTGCACCCCTTAACTTAACTCAACAATAAACAACATAATAAGACATAATAAAAAGCAACGTTTGCTAAGGATTTAGGTAATAATTAACCTTTATCCATCTGCCATAAAGTCATATTAAAAATATAAAAACACAAAGGTGAATCATATTCATCATAAGATGAAAATTTTATGTCAAATTGGCATTTATAAAAGATGCTTATTTTACGATAATGTTACCCAAGTTTTGTGAAAGATTGTCTTTTGCTACGTTTTACTATCATCAGGATATTTTATGACCCCGTTTTCACCTGTCTTTGCTCGTCGCACACCGCTTAGCATTACAATTTCTGCTATCGTTACTTCGGCTATGCTTCCTACACTTGCCACTGCTGCTGATACACTAGATGCAAGCCTGCCTTCTACCACAGTTGATCCCATTGTCGTCACAGCAACACGTACCCCTACCCTAGTCAGCGATACCATTGCACAAACTCGGGTGGTTGACCAACAAGAACTGCAACGTTTTCAAGGTCAAACTGTGTTTGATGTATTAAAACAGCAACCAGGATTTAGCGCTTTTCAAAATGGTGGCATGGGTACCGCTGGAAACTTTTATGTACGTGGCTATGACAGTAAACAAGTTTTAGTACTCATTGATGGTGTACGCTATGGCTCAATTAGCTCAGGACAAGCGGCTGTCAATCTATTGCCTGCCGATCAAATAGAACGTATCGAAATACTTTACGGTGCATCAGGCTCAAGTATTTATGGCGCAGATGCTATGGGCGGGGTGATTCAAATCTTTACCAAAGGTAGCGATATTAACTCTAGCAATGCTTCTGTGACTGCAGGTATAGGCTCACATAACCAGCGTTTATATGCGGCAAATCTACAGTATCATAATAATCAAGGTACTAATATCAGCCTATCAGCATCACGTAATAAAACTGATGGTATTAATGCGACTCTACCAGATAACTTATATGGCTATAAGGATAAAGATGGCTTTGATAGCAAAAACTATAGCCTAGCATTGAATCAACAGATCAATGGTCAACTCAGTGCTGGCATTGCTGGTATGTATAGCGACTCAACAACAGATTTTGATAATGGCAATAATAACAAACCTGCGTATGCGGACCAGAAAAACGGCGCCGCTCAAGCGCATGTAACATGGCAATACCAACCAAATAGTTCTATTAAATTACAATATGGTCAAAGTATTGATAAAAGTAACAGCTATAGTTATGACAGCTATAAAAAAATTAATCAAAAAAGTACTTTTGATACCACCCAAAAACAAGCCAGTATAGTGGGTACGCATGGTACTGACTATGGTCAAGTGATATATGGTGCTGAACATTTAGAGCAAACATTAGAAACCACAGCTTATACACCAAAAGACCGCAAAGTAACCAGTGGGTTTTTAGGATACCTTTTAGCAAATAATACTGCCGATGCTCAGGCTAATGTTCGTTATGACGATAACTCACAATATGGTAGCCAAACATCTTATAATGTAGGTGCTGCATATCACATCACTCCTAACTTAAGATTTGGTGGTAATTATGCTAAAGGGTTTAGAGCACCAAACTTTAATGAGCTTTACTATACTGGTTCTGGTAATCCTGACCTAAAACCTGAAAGTAGTAATAACTATGAAGCATTTACTGAGTTTAGCTCACCATTGCAAACCACTCGTTTAACGGCTTATCGTAACAATGTCGAAAATTTAGTTACTTATGTTTATCAACCTACCACTGCTAATCCCTGGGCAGGTACCAATCAGAACGTGAATAAAGCCAATATCAAAGGAATCTCACTCACCTCAGACTGGTATCTTGATGATTACTTATTTGGATTAAGCTATGACTACCAACAAGCCAAAGACGCAAGTGGCGGCAAAACTGATGGTAACTTTTTACCCATACGCCCAGAACATAAAGGCTTGGTTTATGTAGGCTATCAATTGCCAGAAGCAAACATACGTGCAGAGTATCAGTATGTTGGTGATTATTATAGTAATGCTGGCAATTTAGACAGTCAAAAAGTTGACCACTATGGTTTATTAAATATCAGTGGTAATTATCAATTAACGCCAAATCTCTCTATGACTGCTCGCCTAAACAACGTCACTAATAAAAAATATATTACCTTACCTGGCTACAATACTGATGGCACCAACTTTATGACTTCTTTAACCTATACTTGGTTCTAAGCTGTCAAGTTATCTTATTATTAATATTAAAAAGACCAACGTCATGTTGGTCTTTTTTAGTTTCAACGGTTACCTAAATAGTTACCTATAAGCATTAACGATTAAATAAATTCAGCAAAATACTACCAATAATACTGATAATAATCATGGACACAATCGGAAAGTATATTTGTGTATTACCAGAGGAATAATGAATATCACCAGGCAGTTTACCTATCCACGCAAACATACTCGGAAAAAGCATCCACACCACACCGATCACAACCAATACCAAGCCAATAATGATTAATAACTTTGCCATCTTGTCCTCTTACACTTTACTCTGTTTACTTATCATACTCAGTAACCATGATAACTACATGATAACTGCTTTTATTTGTTATAATGCTGAGCCATGATATGTTCAACACCATCATTTAGAATATATCCATTGATTGCTATCACTCAGCAACCCCTATCACCATACATTCATAAATATAGTTAGTTAATAGTTAATAACGCCAGTTTTTATAGGATCAAGTGTATATGAATATTTTAATCATTGGCTCAGGCGGACGTGAGCACGCATTGGCTTGGCAATGTGCCAAAGATACCAAAGTAAACAAAGTCTATGTCGCATCAGGAAACGCTGGCAGCGCACTTGAGCCAAAGTGTGAAAATATCAACTTAGATGTGAATAATCATCAAGCAGTGATTGAATTTTGTCAATCATCTAATATAGATTTGGTTATTGTTGGTCCTGAAGCGTCACTGGTTGCAGGCTTGGTTGATGACTGCAAACAAGCAGGCATCAATATCTGGGGGCCTAGCAAATACTGTGCACAGCTAGAGGGCTCCAAAACTTTTGCCAAAGAGTTTATGCTGGCAAACAATATTCCTACTGCTAGCTATCAAGGCTTTACGGACGCAGATGCAGCCAAAGACTATGTCAGTGAGCAAGGTGCACCAATTGTCGTAAAAGCCGATGGCTTGGCAGCAGGTAAAGGCGTGATTGTCGCTGAAACTGTGGCAGAAGCACATGCCGCGATTGATGATATGCTAGCAGATAATAAATTCGGTGATGCTGGCAGTCGGGTGGTGATTGAGCAGTTTTTATCAGGGGAAGAAGCCAGCTTTATTTGTATGATTGATGGCAAAAATATCTTACCCATGGCAACCAGCCAAGACCACAAACGTGTTTTTGAAGGTGATGCAGGACCTAATACAGGTGGTATGGGTGCATACTCGCCTGCACCTGTGGTGACTGATAGCGTATATGAAAAAGTCATGCAGCGTATTATCCAACCTGTCGTTGATGCGATGCAAGCAGCAGGACATCCCTATACTGGATTTTTATATGCTGGTCTAATGATAGATGATGCTGGCGATCCGTATGTGATTGAGTTTAACTGCCGTTTTGGTGATCCTGAAACTCAGCCCATCATGATGCGTCTACAAACTTCTTTGGTTGATTTGGTACAACAAGGTATCGCTGGTAATCTACCTAAGACAGCACAGTGGGATAAACGAGCAGCTCTTGGTATTGTATTGGCTTCCAAAGGTTATCCTGAGACTTCCTCAAAAGGTGATGTGATTACAGGACTGCCGCAAACATCTAGCAACACTGACATAGATACTGTCAAAGTATTTCATGCAGGAACAAAATTTGCTGACACCTCTCAAGATGGTGTGCAAACCATTGAAACCAATGGTGGACGGGTACTTTGTGTAACAGCACTTGGTGACAATATTTTTGATGCTCAGCAAAAAGCCTTAGCAACCACCGCTTCCATTCGTTTTGATGGGGCACATTATCGCCGTGATATTGGTTATCGAGCGATAAATAAATAACACCAATCATACTTTCATCCTTTTGTGATACTGGGGATTTATGGCAAATAATACGACCGAACAAACACTTGATGAACTCAAGACCTCCAGCTTTGATAGACGCTTATCCATCGCAAAGACCTCCTTGCAACTGGGTAAGCGTTGGGCTGGAAATAGCGTCTCTGGTCTATTTATGAACAAAGATCAGCGTGATCAGCGTAACCAAGCATTTCGCCAACAGCAAGCACAATATCTGGCAGATGAGCTTGGCAAACTTAAAGGATCTGTTGTTAAAATCGGACAAATGCTGGCTTTATATGGCGAGCATTTTTTGCCCCCTGAAATTACTGCCGCTCTGCAAAGCCTCAATGATAATACCGCCACGCTCTCATGGCGGGTCATTGAGCAAACCATAAAGACACAGCTTGGTGATTTGTATCAGGAGCTTGAGGTTGAGCCAGTACCTATTGGCACAGCTTCACTGGCACAGGTGCATAGAGCCACCATCACCAGTACAGGTCAGCAAATTGTTCTTAAAGTACAGTACCCTGGCGTCGCAGATGCCATTGACTCCGATCTCAGTCTGTTTAAACAGCTACTAAAAGTCACCAATACCGTGCCACAGACGCGGGCTTTAGATGATTGGTTTGCAGAGATTCAAGATTTGCTGCATCATGAAGTAAACTATCATGCAGAAGCAGCTACTACTGAGCGTTTTTATCAACGCTTACAACATGATAACCGCTATATTGTGCCGCAAATTATCCGTCGTTACAGTAGCGAACGCTTATTATGTATGACGTATGAGCAAGGCGTTCCTGTCACAGATGTCCGCTTACAAAACTTAAGTCAATCACGGCGCAATGCCATCGGACAAGCCATCATAGAGATACTATTACAAGAGATATTTGTTTGGGGTGAAATGCAAACTGACCCTAACTTTGGTAATTATCTGCTGCGTACACATGAAGATGGCAACCTACCTGATCAAATCATTTTGCTTGATTTTGGTGCAATGCGCCAGTTTGATGAGCATCTACTAAGCATTGCCAAATCTTTGATGCAAGCAGGATTTTATCATGACCTACAAGCCATGCAAGCTGCGATGCAAGGTTATGCATTTTTTGACAACATGAGTCCAAAAGTACATCAAGACATGGCACAAGTGTTTTTAACCGCCACTGAGCCATTTAGCTTGCCTGAACATAATGCAGAATTATCGACAGAATTGCTTGATGCAGAGGGACAATATCGCTGGGCTGCCAGTCAACTGCATCAACGAGTGATGAAGCAATCCAGTCAAGCCATGCAGTCATTAGAATTTAGCTTACCCCCCAAAGAATTTATGTTTATTAGCCGTAAATTCATCGGTGCTTATACCTTTTTAACCGTACTAGATGCACGTACAGACAGCCGAGAACTCATCAAGTCTATTACTAAGTCACAACCTGATACCTTTGCGGCTGACATCTTTGATAAAAATACCGCTCACGAAGATATCAGCAATCCCCATAGCTAATAGATTGCACATAACCTATATCTATATATAGTCAATACCTCACTCTCAACTTTACCCCCCTCCTAGCCTCCCCCCTTTTTAAGGGGGAGGAACTGGTTTTTAAGTCCTCCCCTTACTGCAAGGGGAGTATTTGGGAGGGGTCATATATCAATTTAGTAAAATAAGTTGAGAGTGAGGTAATCAATCTAGTACGTAAGCTCAAAAAATGTCATCATAAGGCAAGCTAATACAACCAGCACAGTGGTGAATCAGGCTAGGCAGATGATAAATAAAAAACATGACTTGCACAGCGACAATCACTGCTACCAACCTGTACAAAAGTGCTTAAGCTAGGATGACTTGCCAACAGCTTAGCCAAAGCACACTCTTCAATAGGATCGCTAGCATCAACAGCTACCCAACACCCAAGCATCTGCATGGGTGTACGCAAATAATCAATATGCCAGCGTTTTGCTTTACTCTCATCATTACGCCAATGCCGCCTAACTCGACTATAAAGCCCGCCTGCTCCTCTGGCACTACCCACATAAAAATAAATACTTGCAGGCAGGGTATGAGCCCCCAACTTACCAATATCTAATGTTACCTCAGAAGATAATTGCATTGCCAAAATATACACCCCTTTAGCATGTGGCAAATCAGTAGCAGCATCTATCCAGTTTAAATGCTTTACCACCGCTTGGTTCTCTACTGTAGCAAATAAATCACTCGCTTGTTTTATTTTCATAATTATCAACCATAACCCCATCAATTAAACTTCACTACCAATTAAACCTTACTATTAATTCATCTTGGCTGTTTAATGGAGGTTCAAAAAGTATGCTGTGGCTATTTTTGGTAAATCCAATTATCAAAGCGTGTTATATAACCAGTTGGTTTACGCATATTTAATTGCCAACATATCTCACCTCTTGCCAGATATTTAACTTCAAAATGGGTGCGCGCACTGTCTGTTGCCACTTGGCTACACTGGCTTGGTAATTGCCATATTTGCTTGGCTTGCTGCTGGGCATTATCCATATAACTGGCAATATTGGTTGCTAAAATCACCTCGCCTTCATCTTTGAGGCGTGACAATAAAAACTCAAAAAATGGCATATTGAGCCACTGCTGATTCAGATTATGTGGCTCAGGATTGGGATATAATAAATAAACAGCATCAACTGACTTTGGCGCAAGCGCATACACAATCCAAGCAATCGCATCAGCATGTATAGGCAACAGATTGGGTACATTGTGTTGTTTGGCTAATTTAGCAAATGCTTGAAACTTATTGCTGGTACGCTCAATGGCAATTAAAGTATTATTAGGAAAATTTTTGGCATATTGCAAAGCATGTTTACCTTTACCCGCACCAATCTCTACAATTAATGGTAAATGAGTATTTACGGTTAATATTGATCGTACTGCCTCATCAAAGTCTCTGGGTGGGTGCAGCTTATTGGGTTGAAATGCCCTATTGTGTTGATGCGATAACTTCATTGTTTCTCTCTTAACTATATTAATTTCTCTTAGTGCTCAGCTCATATATCTATATCAAATTTATGAATATTATGCTCACACCATAACAATTTTAGCAGTGATAGACTATAATAAATTTTAGAGGTAATTTTTAAACCACCAATACACCATATAATCATGTTCATCATGACTGGCTATAATGACTATGACCCAATCTGCTCACCAAAAAAACGTTATGATACCAAAAACCTACCCTTGTCCCCGCTGCCAAACACGCACGCCATGGCAAGATAATCCCAACAAACCTTTTTGTAGCGCGCGCTGCAAACTTATTGATTTGGGTGCTTGGGCAAATGAAGACTACAAAGTGGCTGCCGAAGAAACGCCTTTTTCTGGTGAATTACCCGAATAAAATAAGTAATCAGCTCATTCATTTCTTCCCTGTTACATATCTAACATCTCAATCTGACATATTAAAAGGTGAATCATGACCCACTCTTATTTGATGCCCACTTATAATCGCCAACCCATTACCTTTGTACGTGGTGAGGGCAGTTGGCTATATACCCAAGACAATACCGCCTATCTTGATGCACTCACAGGCATTGCTGTTTGTGGGCTTGGACACTGTCATCCTAAAATAACACAAGCCATCACCGAGCAAGCAGCAGCACTGGTGCATACCAGTAACTTGTATGGTATACAGTGGCAAGAGCGTGCAGGGACCGCATTGTGCCAAGCAGCGGGTATGGACAGTGTATTTTTTGCGAACAGTGGCGCAGAAGCCAATGAAGCGGCGTTAAAATTAGCGCGCTTATATGCGCATAATAAAGGCTATAGCCGCCCTAAAGTCATTGTTATGCAGCACTCTTTTCATGGGCGCACTTTGCTGACCGTATCTGCCACTGCCAACGCCAAAGCACGTGAAGGCTTTTTTACCTTAGATGATGATTTTATTCGTGTGCCCTTTGGTGATATTGACGCAATTAAACAAGTGGCAAACAGTGATACCCAAATCGCCGCCATTTTACTTGAGCCGATCCAAGGCGAAGGGGGTCTCAATGCACCTACCCAAGGCTTTGCCTATCTAGAGCAAATACAACAACTATGTGATGAGAATGACTGGCTATTTATGCTCGATGAAGTACAAACAGGGAACGGACGCACAGGCAAATATTTTGCCTTTCAACACAGCAATGCCAAGCCCGATGTGGTAACCACAGCCAAAGGTCTGGGGAATGGCTTTCCTGTGGGTGCATGTATGGTGCGAGGACGTGCCAATGGGCTATTTGGTGCAGGCAGTCATGGTTCGACCTATGGCGGTACTCCCCTAGCCAGTCGTGTGGTATATAGCGTTTATGAGGTACTGGCTAATAGCGATGTGATGGAAAATGCCACAACAGAAGGTGAGTTTATCCGTCAGGCTATGGCAGATAACTTAGCCCAATACGGCGTAAGTAGCCGTGGACATGGGATGATGATTGGTATTGTACTGCCCAGTGATTGGGACTGTAGCTCTCTGGTTGATATTGCTCGAGATGAGCAAAAATTGATTATTAATGTGGTTGGCGGGCACGTTGTACGCTTATTACCTGCGCTTAATATCACTCGTGCTGAAAGTGAGCAGTTGGTTGCGCGTCTCACCGCTGCGATTCATGGCTTAAAAAGTCAAACAAATTAAATAAGACATACGTTAAAACAAAAAAACAGCCCTTAATGGGCTGTTTTTTATCTGTGATTAAAGATAGTGTCTAATAGCAACTATTTTTCGTAATAACATAATAGTCACCCACCACCCATTATGCACTCATTTCTTTATCAAAATACTCTTGTAACACCTCTAAACAGCGTACAATCTTCGCAGGCTGCTGCTCTCTATCTAGCGTTACGGCATACAGTTGATAGCTTGGTAGGTTGTAGTTTGGTAATACTTCAACCAACTCACCAGATGCCAACTCTTTTTCTATATCCACTTGCATCATACTAACCAAACCATGACCCGCTTTTGCTAAAGTCGTCGCAACAAAAATATTGTTCGTTTGAATACGCGAAGTTAATTTAACTTTTGTTTTCTTGTTGGTTTCAGAGTTAGTCAACTCTAATACGTTAGGATCTTTTACCAAGTCAATCCCAATAATTTGACACTGACTAAGATCTTTAGGCGTTTCAAATTTTTCAAATTGCTCTAAATACTTAGGTGATGCCACCAGTACTTGTTTTACTTCTGCCAAAGGATAGCTGGTCATTTTGCTATCATCAATAGAAGGGCTCATACGTACCGCAATATCAATACGTTCATCAATCATATCAATATAGCGATTGTCTGCCAAGAAGTGAATATCTAAATCATCATGCGCATCCACCCACTTAGATAACGCGGGTAGAACATGATTGACACCAAGCTCAGGGGTAGTAGCAATTCTTAAACTACCTGCCAACTCATCACGTAGCTGATTGACTTTCATGCGACCCTGTTCGGCTGCACTGACCACGTTTTTTGCCGCTTCATAAAAGCCTGCACCTGCTTCAGTTAAGCTCAGCTTTCTAGTAGATCGGTGCAATAACACCACACCTAAGTCATTTTCTAAAGAGCGGATTTGCTGGCTCACTGCGCTGGTAGTGATACCAAGCTCTCGTGCTGAGCCACTAAATGACCCATGATTAACAACGCTAGCAAATACTGCCATCCCTCTTAAATTATCTAACATATTTACACACCTAAATTTGAGAACTAAGACTCGTAAGTATATCTTATTGTAGAGAATTTTCTAAGTTTTTCTTTTTAATAAAAGTCGTCTTAATGTTTTTTTTTGCTACTTTTCAGTACATTTGTTCACCAAGACTTGACTAAAATTAAATTTATAAATTTTACATATAATACCCCTAATCTATACTTGTAAGTTTAACTTGAGTTTAGTAATCTGTGGTTGCCCTAATGTTTGTAAGTATTGCATGACAGGGGACTTATTCAGACCTTCTTTTGCTGCCGCTTGAGCCATTAATATACGTTGTTTCTGGCGATTTTCAGGTATCTCTTGCTGCTGTTGTTGTATCCATTGTGGATCAACTTCCAGACGAACAATGGTTGTACCCAACTCTGCTTTTATTTTTGCAGCCAATGACTCAAAAGTGTTTTGTATATGTTTTGTATCAAATGCGACTTTTAACGTACTTTCACCCAAAATTTGCCCTGTCATAATCCCCTGTCTTGCCAGAGCCAACTGATCATGTGCCAAAATTTTGATTTGACGAGCATACTGTAACCAATAATCCCACTTTTGTGCTGTCCATTCACCTTCTAAAACTTGTTTAGCAGATTGTAGAAGCTGTCGTGGATCGTCATCATTAACGATGAGTGAAACTGGATCTTTGTCAGTCACTACTAACTGAGACATATTTTCAGTTAACTCTGTGTCTAGCGTATTCAGTTCTAAAGTGGTTTCTGGCTCATGAAGTTCAAATGTTGTTTTTGGTAGACGTTCTACATTCTCAGTTATGTTATTATAAATCATATCCTGAGTATTATCGTTATTTTGTGTACAATTAGTATAAGTAACTGGTACATCAGTCGCCATAATATCTATTGTATCTATGGCTGCTATGTCATTATTATTCTGGCTACTGTCACTACTGGTATTATCAATACTTGTACTTTCAATAGTGGGCTCTTCTGTCTTATCTATATTTTGCTTGACATCATCTGTATCTACGCACACATCTCCTACTTCTGTCATCTGCATGTCTGTTGCAGATATCGCAATCGAAGCAGGAGCATTGACTTCGTTTGTAGCCAACGGACGAAAAGCCAATAATCTAAGCAAACACATCTCTAGTGCTTGTAATGGCGTATTAGCAAGCTTAATATTTTCTCGACCTTTTATGGTAATTTCATAATATAGCTGTAACACATCAGGGCTAATTTGCTCAGCAAGATGATAAATAGCCTCAGCATGGCTGCTACTAACATTTAAACTGATATCAGGCAATATCTGTGCGAGTGCCACTTGATGTAGTAGCTCTGCTAATCCATCAAACATACTACCTGCATCAACAAGCTGAGCCCGCAGTTGCTCAATATGTGCTGCCACTGCTTGTGTATCACCCACTGATATGGCAGTTAATAATGCCACTAAGTCTGCGCTGTCGATTAAGCCCAGCATATCATTAACCGTCTCATCCGTTAACTGCCCCTGTCCAAAGGCAATTGCTTGATCGGTCAAAGATAGAGCATCACGTACCGAGCCATGAGCAGCGTGTGCTAATTGCCACAATGCAGCTTCTGTAAATGGCACATGCTCTTGTGACAAGATATTTGCCAAATGTTCACTGATTGCTTGCTGTGGCAGTGGACGCAGCACAAACTGCAAACATCGTGAAATGATGGTAATGGGTAGTTTTTGTGGGTCTGTGGTCGCCAGCAAAAACTTTACATGTGCTGGTGGTTCTTCTAAAGTCTTTAACAACGCATTAAAGCTATGTGTAGACAGCATGTGTACTTCGTCAATTAAATAGACTTTGTAACGACCTTGCGTGGGTGCATAGGGCACATTATCAAGCAAATCACGCGTGTCTTCTACTTTGGTACGTGAGGCAGCATCAATCTCAATCAAATCAATAAAACGCCCGTCATCTATCGCCACGCAACTACTACATTGCCCACAAGGTTTACTACTCACACCTTTATCACAGTTTAGGCATTTGGCAAGAATACGTGCGATGGTGGTTTTTCCCACACCACGAGTTCCAGTAAATAAATACGCATGATGCAACCTATTGTGATCAATGGCATTGATTAATGCTTTAGAGACATGCGTTTGCCCAACCAACTCATGAAAGTTTTTTGGGCGATATTTACGAGCAAGTACTTGATATGGTTGGATAGGCTGTGGCTGCGATTGCGAAAGCATAAAAAATTACCATCAACGATTTATTTAACAATATATTTAATAACAATATGTTTAATAATGTATTTAAAATTAATATTTAGGACAAACTAAGAAAAGAGATGGATTAAGTGTCTCATTGTATTCATTGAAATCATTTGACTTAATAGTCATGATTATAACCAATATCTATATTGCCTGTATAAAACAAAGGTTATGGTCTTATGTTTCACTAGATACTCGATGGTGGTACACATCCATCATCACTTCAAAGTCATCAGATGTTGGTTTTTGCGTCATATCAAAACCCAACAAAATCAAATCTGTTGTTGATGTATTGGCTAGGTTTATATTCATATCAAGTAGCAGCGTATCAAACTGCTTAGCAATAACCGCTTTACTAAATTCACTCTGTGGATCTAAACCATAGATGACCATCATATAATGACAACCAAAATCAGTATAAAAACGTGGCTGACAAATATAACCTTGCTGTCTTTGTTGTTCTGTACTTTGATTATGTCTAATCAATACATCCACAAACTGCATACGCATATAGGTAGATGGAAACATCAACAATCGCAAAGTCGCTAATGGTACTTCCTGTTGTACCTGTTTATAGTTATTAACCCATCCTTGCACCAACTGTATCCAAGTAGCAGAGTATTTCTGCATATCATCTAATAGCGGCTGTAATGGCTCAGCCGTCACTTGATTGGTCATAATATACTGCAAATCTGTATCTGCTTGTTGTAATAACCCCATGGTTACCAGTTGTTGCTGTAGCTGGGTTTGCTGCACAAAAAATTCAGGAGAATGCATCAATGTATCTGCCAACTCAACCTCATTATCAAATGGCAGTTGCTCTGACATGATATGTCGATGAAAACCAAGATAGGATAAAAAATCACTGGGCGTTTGTAGTAACTCTGTCAGCCTTAATAAACTATGCAAAGAAAATACTTGTATAGCATTCACATCTTCGTCCAAATCTATGACACACTCTTCTTGAAAATACAGTCCACCATATTGATGCGGTATTGGATAAATATTTTGCTCATGCTTTACCGTTAGCAAGCTAATACCAACAAAATAAATCTGTGATGTATTTGTGACGTCACTCTTCACATAAGGTACATTTTTTTTTCTAGATGGATATAGTTTGTAAAGTCGTTGATGCTGCTTTATTAACTCACTAACTGATTTTTGTTTTAATTTTGCCAGGACAGATCTTTTGACTTCCACCGTAGGTGACGTCAAAACTTCTTCGTGGACTAATAAAACCAATGTTGCTTGTGGAAACTCAAAAACAAAATCATAACCACGTGTTAACCACTTATTTTTTGATGTTGGATCAACTTGATAGATAGGCAAAAAAGATAATTGAAATATCGACTGCCAATCAAATTTTTGCGGTAGCACGGTTGACATAGTTATTCCTTTAGTTATTATATCGCCATTCTAAAAACATTTTATCATGAAAATTTATTATAATATTTTTTATTTTTAATAACTCTTTGATCATGCCGAACAAATTTCAGCATGATGCAGCTGATGCCGATATAGTAATAGAGATAACCACAATAGTAACAAAGGCTCTAAATCCAATGCAACGATTTAGAGCCTTTTAGATTAACTGCCAACAGATATTAGCTACCTTTACGGCGCATGTGCGGGAACAAAATCACATCACGAATACTTGCCGCATCGGTAAATAACATCACCAAACGGTCGATACCAATACCCTCACCTGCGGTCGGTGGTAAACCGTACGACAATGCCTCGATATAATCTTCATCAAAGTGCATCGCTTCATCATCACCTGCATCTTTTTCGGCAACTTGTCCACGGAAACGCTCGGCTTGATCGGCAGGGTCGTTTAGCTCACTAAAGCCATTTGCCAACTCACGACCACCAATAAATAGCTCAAAGCGGTCGGTAATCTCAGGATTGTCATCATTACGCCGCGCCAGTGGTGATGTCTCAGCAGGATATTCAGTGATAAACGTCGGCTGACGGAGTTTGTGCTCTGCGGTTTCTTCAAAGATAATGGTTTGCAGTTTACCAATACCAAAGCCTTCTTTGACTTGCTGCTTTAAGGTATTTTGCGCATAATCGGCTAAATACTCACGGTCATCAATTTTGCTCATGTCAAAATCTTCGGCATATTGCGTAATCGCCTCTTTCATGGTTAAGCGAGCAAATGGCGCTTTTAGGCTGATACTCTCTTCTTGATAGGTCAGCTCAGTGCTGCCCAAAATATCATTGGCTAATTGATTGAACAGACGCTCAGTTAAATCCATCAAATCACGATAATCAGCATAAGCCTGATAAAACTCAATCATAGTAAATTCAGGATTATGACGGGTGGATACACCTTCATTACGAAAACTACGGTTAATCTCAAATACACGCTCAAAGCCACCAACAACCAAGCGTTTAAGGTATAACTCAGGCGCAATACGTAAATATAATGGCATATCTAAGGCATTATGATGAGTAATAAATGGACGCGCCACCGCACCACCGGGGATTGGGTGCATCATTGGCGTTTCCACCTCCATAAAGCGTTCATTTAGCATAAATTTGCGAATACCACTAATCACCTGACTGCGAATAATAAAGGTATCACGACTGGCTTCATTGGTCATCAAATCTAAATGACGATTACGATAACGTGCTTCGACATCGGCTAAGCCATGAAATTTATTTGGCATCGGACGCAAAGATTTGGTTAATAAAGTAATCTCTTCGATATGCACATACAAATCACCTTTACCCGAACGACCGATATAACCTGATACGCCCACGATATCGCCTAAATCAAGTGATTTAATCAATGCCAATGTGTCTTTATCAAGCTCTTTACGTGCAACATAAAGCTGAATACGCCCTGTCATATCTTGAATGACGATAAACGCACCCCGATTGAGCATCACCCGTCCTGCAACATTCACTTGGGTTTTGTCGCCTGCTGCTGCCTTCTCTTCAATTTCTTGTTTAGAAATATCGGCAAACTTGGTCTGCAAATCTTGGGCATAATCAGTGCGTTTAAACGCATTGGGATAGGCAGGCTTGCCCGTTGCGGCTATTTCATCAAGTTTGGCTTGACGCTGAGCAATCAGCTCATTGGCATCTTGTGGGTTTTCGTTTTGCTCTGGTTGCGTTTTTTGTTGCGACATAAAGTTTCCTAGTCTTTGATAAATTCAATCAATCATGTAAAAAAATAATAAGCAATAACCTAAAAACTGTTTATTCCTCACCACCAATACTTGCCATTAAGTCTGCCTGATGCTCACGTAATAACGCATCAAGTAGCTCATCTAAATCACCTTCCATAATTGCATCAAGCTTATATAATGTTAGGTTAATACGATGATCCGTCATGCGTCCTTGTGGATAGTTATAGGTGCGGATACGCTCACTGCGGTCGCCACTACCGACCAAATCACGACGCATTTCATCTGCGGTATCCACTTGTGCTTGCACTTTGGCTTGCTGAATACGAGAGACTAACATTTTCATCGCTTTATCACGGTTTTTATGTTGGCTACGCTCTTGTTGACACTCTACCACTGTACCTGTGGGAATATGTGTTAAACGTACCGCTGAGTCAGTGGTGTTGACGTGCTGACCACCTGCGCCACTTGAGCGGAAAGTATCCATACGAATATCGGCAGGGTTAATATCCACCGTATCATCAATTTCTACTTCTGGCATCACCGCCACCGTACACGCTGAGGTATGCACCCGCCCTTGACTTTCAGTTTCTGGCACACGTTGCACCCGATGAGCCCCTGATTCAAACTTTAAGCGACCATATACGCCCGTTCCTGATACTCGGGTGATGATTTCTTTATAACCACCATGCTCACCTTCATTGGCAGACAATACTTCTACCGTCCAGCCTTGTGAGGACGCATAACGCTCATACATACGGAACAAATCACCTGAGAAAATTGCCGCTTCATCACCGCCCGTTCCTGCACGTATTTCCAAAAAGGCAGGCACTTTGTCATTAGGATCTTTGGGCAACATCATCACATTGAGCTCTTCTTCCATATCAATAATGGCTTGGCGAGCGAAGTCAATCTCTTCTTGCATCATCTCTTTCATATCAGGATCAGAAGCTTCGGTAAGCATCTCTTCAGCATCAGCTTGGTCAGCTTCGGCTTGCAAATAACGCTGCCACAGTGTGGTGATTTCGCTTAAATCGCTGTGCTCCATCGACAGCTCACGAAACTGATTATTATCACTGATCACATCAGGGTCAGAGAGTAAGGCGGTGACCTCTTCATAACGGTCAACCATTTGGTCTAAACGTAAACGTAGGGATTCTTTCATAGTCGGTTATTTTAATCGTGTCGAAATAAGAAGAGGATTATAGCAAAAAACCCAACCCATCACAGTGACAGGTTGAGTCTTTATACAAATTTTGACAAGGTTTTATCTATTGTCCTATAAAAGGGGGACAGATTTATACCTTTTTCACCAATACCGAACCAATCGAATAGCCTGCACCAAACGAGCAAATTACCCCAATATCACCGCTTGCTAACTGATCTTTATAACGATGGAATACAATCATCGGACTAGCTGAGCTGGTATTGGCAAACTCATCAATCACACTTGGAGCAATAGACTTATCGGCATCACGACCTACCACGGTACGCAAAATTAAATCAAGCATATTGGCATTGGCTTGATGTAGCCACATCATTTTTACATCAGCGGCTGTCATGTCATTTTCTTGTAGATGGGTGGTGATAATCTCGGATACTTTGGGGCACACTTCCCGAAATACTTTACGACCATTTTGTGAAAATAGCTTATCAGTGACTGGCTCTTTGAGATCAGGATACATTGGTGTCCCTGCCGCCAAAAATTCAGAGCGATCCATAAAGCCATATTCATTTTTGATATTGGTCGAAAATTGGGTAAATAATTTGCTGTCCAAAATCTCATAGCCTTTGGGAGTATCTAGCGCTTCAATAATAGACGCTGTTGCCACATCACCAAAAATAAAGTGGCTATCACGATTACGCCAGTTAAGATGCGCTGAGGTAATCTCTACATTGACCACCGCAATGCGTTTACCAAGCCCTGAACGAATAGATCCCACTGCCTGTGCCAAACCAAATGTCGCTGCACTACAAGCCACATTCATATCAAATGCAAACCCACCAACCATACCAATGGCATTTTGCACTTCGATAGAAACCGCAGGATAAGTACGCTGGAAATTTGAACACGCAAAAATAATGCCATCCAAATCAGTAGCCTGTAACCCTGCATCTTTTAGCGCATCTTGTACTGCTGCAACACCCATTTCTGCCATGACAGACAGCTCTTCACCCAGATTGCGATAGGCAATCACAGGTGCCATGATATTAGGGTCTAAAATACCCGACTTTTCCATCACGTAGCGCGACTTAATGCCCGATACTTTTTCGATAAACTCTGCCGATGAGTGTTGTAGTGGCTCAATGTCACCTGCCTCAATCTGGGCTTGATGCTCCTCATTATAATTATCTACATACTGATTAAATGAATTGACCAATTCTTCATTACTAATGCTGTATGGTGGAATGTAAAGCCCTGTACCAGTGATACAAAGAGTCATGGTATCGTCCTTATGTGTTAGATGCTTAATGTTAATTACTTAATTAAAGAATAGTTAGCGAATCATTTGCTAACTCATATTTACAAAATTTAGTGAATAATTGTAAACTCAATATTGATACGGGTTATTATGCCTTGATTTCACAAATTTGACCATATTTTGTTACACTTATTGGTGTGTTGGTATGGCATTGGGTTATATTGTTATAATGTCAGCAAGATTATAAATAAACAAAATATAAACCTCACTCTCAACTTCAACCCCCTCCTAGCCTCCCCCTTAAGAAAGGGGGAGGAACTGGTTTTTAAGTCCTCCCCTTACTTCAAGGGGAGGGTTTGGGAGGGGTCATATATCAATTTAGTAAAATAAGTTGAGAGCGAGGTAATATAATGAAAATTATACTGAACCCTCTTAACCCTATCTTTAAGAATCACACACTTTTTAGCCCTATAAACTTTGTACAATTCTAACCACTAGTATAGAATGCTTCTCATTCACTTAGGAAGTACGGCTATGTTAGAAATTTTTAATTGGTTATTTGGACAATATGCCGAATATGAACCCATATTTATCACCCTTGAATTAATCGCCTCTGCATTTGGCATTGCCAGTGTATTACTGGCACGCAAAGGTAATGTGCTCGTTTATCCTGTGGGATTGGTCAGTACCGCCTTATATGTCTATCTCTTATGGAATTGGCAGCTATTTGGCGACATGCTGATTAATGCTTACTATACCGCTATGAGTTTATATGGCTGGTATAACTGGTCACAAAACTCTGACGCTAATAATGGCAGCTCTGATGATAATACCGTGCGAATTGAACGTATGACAAGCCGTGACCTGCCTATTATGCTGACGCTTGCCAGTGTTACTGTCGCCTTTGTGGCGTTGGTTTATTATTTCCGCCCTGTGATAAACAATAACTTTAGCTTTGATGGTGCTGTCATGGGGTTACATTTATTCACATGGGTGGACTATGCTGATATGCTGACCACCGCCTTATTTTTGATGGGTATGTGGCTGATGGCAAGCCGAAAAATCGAAAACTGGATCGTCTGGATTATCGCTGATAGTATCTCAGTGCCGTTATATTTTTATAAAGGTTATACCTTTACTTCGGTGCAATACATTATCTTCACTGCCATTGCCATTTGGGCTTATATCGGCTGGCGTAAACTGTATCGTGAGCAACAACTCACCCACACACCTAACGCCAGACTTGCCTAATTATGCAAAATTCCAACCCAACACTCACCGCTTATCAGCCTAACTTAACCACCTGTGACCTTAGCCAATATCAGCCAGAGTCAATCACTAAAGTGCTGATATTGGGAGCAGAAAGTACAGGAAAGACAACCCTGTGTCAGGACTTAGCAAGCTATTATAATGAGCCGTGGGTGCTTGAATATATGCGTCCCTATTTGCAAGAAAAATGGGATAAAGAGCAAAAAAGCTGTGCATGGGATGACTTGTTACCCATCGCACAAGGACAGATTGACTTAGAAAATAAATTGGCAAAGCAAGCAAAACACTATCTATTTTGTGATACCGCATTGTTTGAATTGATGGTCTATGCGTATTTGTACTATGATGACTGCCCCTGCCCCATAGAAACGGCTGCGTTATCGCACCATTATGATTTGATTTTACTCACCAAAGTCGATGTGCCGTGGGTCGCTGATGACTTGCGTGATTGCCCCAATGGACGCGAGAGAATTGCCCAAACATTTGCTGATACCCTTACTAAATACAATAAACCTTTTCGCTTCATTGGTGGCGATAGACAGCAACGGGTAAAAACGGTGGCAGGATGGTTAGCAGAGTTTAAATGATGCACATATGATTACTCAAAACTCATTTATATAGCAATCAAAACCAATTTTCTGCCACATACCAACCGACAAATATACCAACCGTACCCCCAATCAACCCCATCACCAGACTGGTGGGTGACCAATCACTGGCACCAAATAAGCCTGCGATAAAACTGCCCAAATAACCAAAAACCACACTACCAACTGCCATCATAAAACGATTCATTTTTTATTCCTTTAATAAATGTAGTAATATAATCACTTAATTAAACTTTAATTTAAATAGATTATACTCGTACTTATCTGGCTTATATATAGTCCATTATCAACAAAAACCTTTACATACTGACTTTGGAACACACCCATGCCTATCTTATCTGCGCCCTTATTTACCCCCTTTAAAAGTGTTAGCATCGTTGCTATCAGCCTGTTGACCATTAGCATCAGTGGATGTGGTGGTAGTGATGCTGATAAAACCAGTGATAAAATCAATCACGAATATGAACGTATTGAAAATCAGGTCAAAGAAGAATATAAACGGGTTGAAAACAAGCTAACGAATAATGAAAAAAGCATGGCAGAAATTTTAAAATCTGTGTTTTTACCTGAGCAAAGCCTTGATACATTTTTGGATAAAATAACCCCTGAAGGTGGTCTAGGTGGCTTGTATGTGGGACACTTTGTTGAGCTAGATGATGGTAACGACAGCGATATTGATATTGGCGCGATTTATTTTGATATTAGCAAAGATGCTGCTGGCAGTGTTGATGGGCGTGTCAGCTATCAACAACAACCTTGCCAAAATAATCGTACTCTTGCCACCGATACAGCGGTTAAAGTGAATAATAATATTGTTGGCAAACTCTCTGGCAGCTTGGATACACCCAAATTTTTGGACATGAAATACATTAATAAGCTCGATATTAGAACTCCCAATCTTTTATCTACATTCGCTGGTAGCTTTAATGAGAAAATGACAGGTCAACCATGGACAGGCAGCTTTGAGTATCAAGATGGCTTAGGTGGCAAAACCCTATCATCAGGAATTGATGACTGTGATGTGCTCTATACACTTGGTGGACGAGCCAATTATGTTACTTATCCGCTCGATTATCGCTTGGGTGATATGCAGCTTGATGTGGTCAATAATACAGTGCAGTGGCAAAACCCTGCTGATACGGCTTTGGTTTTGGTCAGTCAGATAGATATTGAAAAAGCAAAATCTGGCGACAATGGCTTTGAGCGTAATCAGATATTTCAGCAGCAACAAACTCAATTTAGCCCTGTAATTACCTTACACTCTACCAACTATGCGTTTGTGGTACAGGCTTTTGATAAAAATAATGCGTTAATTGGTTATCAAGCGATTGTGATGGATTTACCGATAGCAAAATAGTTGTCTGTTAATCTAAATGCGTTAAACTTCATTGGTAAGTTTTTTAGAATCAATTACAATTAGAGTGAGCTAGCTATCGTTACTAGACTAGCTTACCCTATTTGCTAAATATTGATATAAATGAATGATGATTCCTTATTTACTAAATGTTATAAATGTCAAAACCCTGTAGAAATCAAAAGACAAGATAGGCTATCGGGTTTATATTGTTCTTTTTGTGACGAATGGATTGTTGTTACCAGTTACTTTTCAGCCATTGAAACTGACCCAAATCAATATATATTAACTTTTCAGTTAACTACCCTTCCACCAAAACAGACACTTAAAACACTTAAAACTTTGTCCCATAAACTTGAATTAAATTATATTGCTATCAAAAATAAAATAGACAAAAAACAAGATTTTATTTTTAAAGGTAATGCAATGAAAGTCTTAGAGTTAGTAGAAATTTTAGGTAATAATGTTGATTTTAATCTTAAAGTCCAATAAGCCCTGAATAAACCTAAGATTTTTGTTAGGCTCTGTTGAATAAATATAACTACTTTGACGATAATATCGCCATCGTTACCCGCTCATTACCACCATAATCTTTGATGGTGTGTATATTTTGCCAACCTTGATTAAGTAACAGCTCTCGTACTGCCCTATCCTGCTCAAAACCATGCTCGATTGCTAATAATCCCCCTTGTTGCAAATAATCAGGGGCATGGTTGATGATAATTTCAATATCTGCCAACCCTTGATTATCCGCCACCAATGCGGTGATAGGTTCGGCAGTTAATGCGGTTAAATGGCTATCAGCTTTATCAATATAGGGTGGGTTGCTAATAATAACGCTAAATTTATCATGCTTTTGATTGTTTTCTTGATTATTTTCTTGATTGGGCTTAGGGATATTAGCAAACCAATCACTTTGCATAAATTGTATATTAGTAATGTTGTTTAATTGGGCATTTTGCTTAGCAATATTAAGGGCATTGGGGCAAAAATCAACGGCGGTTACTTGCCATGTTTTAGGCAACATTTTATCTAATTCATAAGCTAAAGATATTGCCAAACAGCCTGTGCCTGTACCTAAGTCCAGTAATTTATATTGAGTTGGGTTTGCGGTTGAAGGCTGGTTATTTTTGCTTAGGCTATTTTGGTTTTGTTGTATCCATGCCAATACTTGCTCAACCAACACTTCACTGTCAGGACGTGGAATTAGGGTATATTCATTAACCAAAAACTTTAATGACCAAAATTCTTGATAACCTAGCAGATAAGCCAGTGGCGTACCTGCCTGCATTTGTTCAATACCTGCTTGATAGTTTTGGTATTCGTCGTCAGTAAGTTGATAATCAGGATTGCTAAATAAAAAGCTATTGGGCTTTTGTATTACAAATAATAGCCAATCGTTTAGCCAAAAATCGGGCAAGGTTTGTCCGTTTTGGTTATGAGTTAAAAATTGAATTGGAGTGGTTTTGATTTGTTTTTTAATCTGGCTAATGGTTGGTGTATTAGACATAGATTGGCTCATTAAAATATCTCTTATTATAATACGTAAATATAGATATTAAGTAATAGATAGAGAAATAATACAGGAGGGAGAATATATTGATTAATAAGAAATTTCACTTTGTTATTAATATCTTTTGAGCAATCACCTTTTACTTGTAAATATATATGGATACAAGTTCCTATCAATATAATAATAAGCCCAGTAATAAACAAATACTTTATATCCCAAGCTACATAGGTTCGTTGCCAACATATTTTTACTATTATAATTAACCAAAATAAAGACCATATCAGCAAACTAACTTTTCTATTTTTCTTTTGATAACATTCTATTTTCTGACTTTTCTTATATACATCGCCTTGTATTAATTGTGGTAATTTATTTTTTAACCGTTGAACTAAAATAGAAAAGTCTAGACAATATTTACTGTCAATTACTGCTTTGGGCTTATTTGAATCATAGTCTTGTTTACTACAATAAATTTTAAGCTTTTGGCTACTCTCTTGTTGTTCTAAGACTATAACATGACTTATATCAGCCAATAAAATGTGTTTAACACGAATAAAGCTAAAATAGTAATTAAGTGAATTATCAGTTAATTGCCAATATTTTCCCCAATAATTATTAACAGAGTTCCAAATCAAAAAAATCACACATACATAGCCAAGCCAATGTGTCGCCTGCCACCAGTTAAAAAATACATCAACTGTTGGCATATAGGCAGATGCCATAGCCAAAAAGACAAAAACTATAAAAATATCCATCTGGTGAAGATAGGCATTATGATAATAATACTTTGTTAGGTTTTTCTCTTGAACTATGTTCATATAAATAACCTAATCATCATAAATATCATCATTGCCACCAATAACAATATGCTTATCAACCAAATAAATCAGCCATAAAATCGGCACACCAATCAATGCGGTAAAGATAAAGAAAAACGGATAGCCCATATTATCAACAATCGTTCCTGAATAGCCACCCAAGACTTTGGGTAATAAGGTCATTAGTGAGGAGAAAATCGCATACTGAACCGCAGTAAAACGAATCGAAGTTAATGCTGATAAAAAGGCAATAAATACCGCACTTGCAAGCCCTGCCGCCAAGTTATCAAAAATTACCGCCAAATACATATAAGGCAAACTAGCTGGGTGCATGGTCAATAGCACAAATAATAAGTTGGTGATACTGGCTAAAATCGCCCCTATCATCATCGCGCGCATAATACGAATTTTTTGAGCTAAGATACCACCCAAAAAGCCCCCCGCAATAACCATTACCACACCAACTAATTTTACCGCATTGGCGATGTCGGTTTTGCTAAAGCCCATATCTTGATAAAAGACGTTGGAAATAACCCCTGCAACAATGTCTGAAATACGATATAGACCAATTAATGCCAATAATAGCAGTGCCTTTGAACCATAACGACGGAAAAAATCAACAATCGGCTCAATCCATGTTTGGTATGCCATTTTTTTATTAACCAGTCCGATTTGTACCAAAACATAGCCAATGGTTAAAGCCACTGCCAAGCTGGATAATAAATGTGACACTTCCAAACCAAAACCAAGCAACACACCATTCACTTCAGGTAACACATCGCCCAATTCTTTAAAGGCAACAATAAAGCCAATCACCGATAAAGCAAAAACAGCGACCAAACGCAAATAATCAGTGGCAGGTTTGTTTTCAACCACTCTCTCACGTACAGGCTCATAAGTTAATAAAGTCGTTGCCACACCCACACCCATCACGCCAGCCATGACCCAATAGGTATTTCGCCACGCCTCATAGCTATAAGCCGTTTCATTTGAGCCAAAATAAGTTGCTAAATACAACGCCCCTGCCCCAGCGACAATCATGCCAATACGATAACCTGCGGTATAAACGGCTGATAACACCGATTGAAATTCAGGCGGGGCAAGTTCAATGCGATAAGCGTCAATAACGATATCTTGGGTAGCTGATGAAAAACCTAATAATACCGCCCCGATTGCCATAAAAGTCAAAGCAGTGATTTCTATATCCCTACCAAATATTGAAAAATGACTGACATTATCAATGGCAACGCTGGGGTTAACACTTGCCATTAGGCAGATGGCAAGGATAATCAAGATTTGCGACACCAACATCCACGCCCGCCTGCGCCCCAACCATGCGGTTAAAACTGGCAGTGGTACAGCGTCAATCAAAGGTGCCCAAATAAACTTAAATGAATAACCCAATGCCGCCCAACTAAACATGGTAACCACACTACGGTCAATACCTGCCTCACGTAGCCACAATGACAAACTTGAGAAAATTAGCAAAATAGGAATACCTGCCGAAAAACCCAAAAATAGCATAATCAGTGCACGTGGGTCTAAATAGGCTTTACTTGCCTCAAGCCATGATTTTTTGGGTTTGCTAGCAGGGTCATTTGAAGAGGAAATAACAGGCATAAACACTCACAACAAAATAAAGGGAGGTAGGGAAAAAGGCAACCAAACGAACATTTGGCTCACACAACTCAATCATAGAATCCTTATCTTACTTGAGATTAACCATATTGGCTAGCACTGACTGTACGCCAAATAAATGAGCAATTTATCTTATACCCTCTTATATATTGATAATATAAATCAAATAAAATTTAATAATCAATTTTATGAAACGTTATATTTCAATTGATTTAATTTCCAAATCAAAGTTCTTCATGTATCCTGTTTTATAAATCGAAAACATACCATATCACTACTTTATAAACTAAATTTTGTTTTATGATAGTGATAGCCAAGTTAATACTCAGCCAAAGGATACATTTATGAGCACCGAGAACAAATGCCCCGTTGACCACACCCAACCCATGCAAGATGATGACCAAGGTAGCACCATACATAGTGAAAATGCTGAAAAGAACAGTATGCCTGAGCGTCCTGCTATGGGTGGCTGTCCTGTGATGCACCAAGCACATACCCTAAATAACTCTTCTGTCACCGACTGGTGGCCAAACTCACTAAATCTTGACATTTTAAGCCAACATGACCGCAAAACCAATCCACTCGATGCAAATTTTGACTATGCCAAAGCCTTTGAGTCTTTAGACCTTGATGCAGTCAAAGAAGATTTAAAACAACTAATGACAGACTCTCAAGACTGGTGGCCTGCCGACTGGGGACATTATGGTGGCTTGATGATTCGCATGGCATGGCATTCAGCGGGTACTTATCGCAAAGCAGACGGTCGTGGTGGCTCAAATACAGGCAACCAACGCTTTGCGCCACTTAATAGCTGGCCTGATAATGTCAACCTTGATAAAGCCCGCCGCCTACTTTGGCCAATTAAAAAGAAATATGGCAATAAATTATCATGGGCAGATTTGATGATTTTGGCAGGGACGATGGCGTATGAGTCTATGGGACTAGAAGTATTTGGCTTTGCTGGTGGTCGTGAAGATATTTGGCACCCAGAAAAAGACATTTATTGGGGTAATGAGCGTGAATGGCTTGCCCCCACCAAAGAGCGTTATGACAATGATGACAACCGTGAGTCATTAGAAAACCCCTTAGCAGCCGTACAAATGGGCTTGATTTATGTCAATCCAGAAGGTGTCGATGGTAATCCTGACCCATTAAAAACAGCACAAGATGTACGCACAACCTTTGAGCGTATGGCAATGAACGATGAAGAAACCGTTGCTTTGACCGCAGGTGGACATACGGTGGGCAAATGTCATGGTAATGGCAGCGCAGAAGTTATTGGCGATGAGCCAGAAGCAGCAGATATTGCTGAGCAAGGCTTTGGCTGGAAAAACCCACAAGGCTCAGGCAATGCAGGCGACACCGTCTCTAGCGGTATCGAAGGCGCGTGGACAACCCACCCAACTCAGTGGGACAATGGTTATTTCCACTTGCTATTTAACTATGATTGGGAGCTACGTAAAAGCCCAGCAGGCGCGCATCAATGGGAACCTGTAAATATCAAAGAGGAAGACAAACCCCTCGATGCGCATGACCCAAGCAAACGTCGCAACCCCATCATGACCGATGCTGACATGGCGATGATTAAAGACCCAGAATATCGTAAAATCTCAGAAAAATTCTATAACGACCCTGAGTATTTTTCCAAAGTATTTGCTCGTGCATGGTTTAAACTCACTCACCGTGATTTAGGGCCAAAAAGCCGTTATTTGGGTAAAGATGTACCCAGTGAAGACTTAATCTGGCAAGACCCTATCCCTAGTGTCGACTATACCTTAAACGATGCTGAGATAGCCAAGCTGAAACAAACTTTATTAAACTCAGGTCTTAGCCGTCAACAGCTAATTAATACCGCTTGGGACAGCGCACGTACATATCGTGGTTCAGATTTTCGTGGCGGTGCCAATGGCGCACGTATTCGCTTAGCACCACAAAAAGATTGGGAAGGCAACGAACCTGAGCGTTTGCAAAAAGTGCTAGATACCCTAACTGATATCCAATCACAGTTAGACAAACCTGTCAGTATTGCTGACTTGATTGTTTTAGGTGGTAGTGCTGCCGTTGAGCAAGCTGCTAAAGACGCAGGGGTTGATATTACTGTCCCCTTTAGCGCAGGTCGTGGTGATGCCACCGATGAGATGACCGATGCAGACTCTTTTGAGGACTTAGAGCCTATCCACGATGGCTATCGTAACTGGGTGAAAAAAGACTACGCTGTCTCGCCAGAAGAGCTACTACTTGACCGTACTCAGCTTATGGGACTCACTGCCCCTGAGATGACCGTACTTATTGGTGGTATGCGAGTGCTTGGTACCAACCATGGTGATACAAAACATGGTGTATTTACCGACCAAGTTGGGGTACTGACAAATGACTTTTTTGTCAATTTAACGGACATGAATAACACTTGGCACCCTGTAGAGAAATCAGCTCAAAACAACTTATATGAGGTGCGTGACCGTAAAACTGGCGAGGTGAAGTGGACAGCCACCCGAGTCGATTTGGTGTTTGGTTCAAACTCTATCTTACGCTCATACGCTGAAGTTTACGCCCAAGATGACAACAAAGAAAAGTTTGTTAAAGACTTTGTCAAAGCGTGGGTAAAAGTGATGGATGCCGACCGTTTTGACATCAAACACTAACCCACACTTTCAATATAGATAGCAGTAAAATAGCCGTCATGGTGGTAGGTATGACAAGGATACCTACCACCATATTCGTTTTTGATATATAAAAATACTGTATTTTCCCATATAAGAATAAAATAATGCGTTTACACTATACACGCTAAATCAATAGCGTTTATAAAAAATGTGATATCAAAATTTAGATGAGAGAGATTAGAAAGTAGAAAGTTTAGATAGATAAAATGAATCATTCATCCACTTGTATGACTTAAGTTATGCAAGTTTTTACTGTGTTTATAAGAACTGAGTTTACAAGAGCAGCAACAACAAAATCCAACCTAAGGAAGCAATTATGGCGATCAATGTGGTAGTGAATCAACGTCATTTACAAATACAACTAAAACAATTAGAGACCGTCTGGCATACCGTCATCAATGGCTATAACTTAAGTCAGGCTGCCACTGTTTTACACACCAGTCAATCGAGCTTATCCAAACACATCGCTGCCCTAGAAAATCAATTAAAAACTGAAGTCTTTATTCGTCAAGGTAAACGTTTAACTGGTCTCACCCCCATGGGTGAAGCCCTACTGCCGCATATTGAGTCGATCTTTGCTGAAATACGTACCATCGAAAATCTGAGTTTGGATTATAACAACCCACAATCAGGTACATTAACCATCGCCACCACCCATACCCAAGCTCGCTATGTGCTGCCAGAAATTGTTAAGCAGTTTAAAGAAAAATTCCCTAAAGTACAGTTGGTGCTACAGCAAGCCGACCCTGAAACCATTGCTAATATGGTTATTCGTGGGCAAGCAGATATTGGTATTGCCACTGAGTCACTACTACACAATGCTTATTTGCGTTGTTATCGTTATTATGATTGGTCACATCGCATCATTGTACCCAACGACCATGAGCTTGCAGGTCAAGAAAATATTGATTTACCCACACTTGCCAGCTATCCCATCGTCACCTATCACGGTGGCTTTACTGGTCGCAGTACCATTGATAAGACCTTCCATGACGCAGGACTTGAGCCTGATGTGGTATTGGCAGCCTTAGATGCAGATGTGATTAGTACTTATGTCAGTGCAGGGCTTGGTGTGGGCATTATTGCCGAAATGGCATTTGAAGCCAGTCATTATCAAAGCTTAACTGCCATTCCAGTCGATCATTTTGGACGCTTTACCAGTTGGATAGCGGTACGAGATGATGCAGAAGTACGTCAATTTGGCAAGGCATTTATCAAACTTTGCCAAGAACAGTTCTCTTAATCTGTCTTAGGCGTATAAAGCAAAAAACCGACCCTACTATTTAGTAAGGTCGGTTTTTTATTATCTATCTTTTTTTTGTATCTGCTTGTTTATCTGTTTGACTATCTATAAAGCAGGCTAATCATTTACTCATCAATAAAGCTTAACCAGTGTTTATATTTCTCATTACGACCATGCACCACATCAAAGTATAAGCTTTGCAATTGCTCGGTAATTTCACCACGTCCACCATTACCAATGGTGCGGTCATCGTATTCACGAATCGGTGTCACTTCGGCTGCTGTTCCTGTCATAAAGATTTCGTCAGCAAGATAAAATTCATCACGAGTCATGCGGCGTTCAACGACTTTGATACCCAAATCTTCCGCAAATTCAATAATTGTACGACGAGTGATACCATCTAACGCACCACCAGCCAAATCTGGAGTATGCAATACGCCACGCTTGACTAAGAATAAGTTTTCACCTGAGCCTTGGCACACATAGCCTTGAGGATCCATCAAGATAGCCTCATCATAACCTTGGCGAGTCACCTCTTGGTTTGCCATGATCGACACAGGATAGTTGCTCGATGCTTTTGCCTTACACATGGTCACATTTGGCAAGTGGTGCGTATATGAAGAGGTTTTTACACGGATACCATTTTTGATGCCTTCTTCACCCAAATATGCCCCCCAATGCCATGCTGCAACCATCGCATTGATGCTGTTATCACGAGAAGATAAACCAAGTTTTTCTGCCCCTACCCAAATCAGTGGACGAATATAAGCTTCTGCCAAGCCATTTTGCTTAACGATCTCTTTTTGTGCTTGCTCAAGGGCAGTTTGATCAAATGGCACATCTAATTGAAAAATTTTGGCAGAGCCTAATAGACGCTCTGTATGCTCAGCAAGACGGAAAATTGCAGTACGCCCTTCATCGGTTTGATACGCACGCACCCCTTCAAATACCGCCATACCATAATGTAGGCTATGAGTTAGGATATGAATTTTGGCATCTGGCTGATCTATAATATCGCCATTGAGCCAAAGTTTGCCTTCTTGTGTTGCCATATTCATAAAATCATCCTTATTAGAATTAGATTATATTAAAGTTTTTAACTTAGCCGTCGATTATAGCACCCAGCCCCATGATAAATAAAATCTTTTATAGGGTTTTATCACCAATCAATGCTGGTAGCCTCGACATATCCTCATCTTTGTCATCTGCCACGACCTCAGCAGAGTGACTGCCGATGATTTGCTGCCACCATGTTTGTACTACCATGCGTGTGTCATGCCATAGTTCATCTTCTACAAGCAGCCCTTCTTTTGCCAACGCAAGCTGATGGGTGGCAGCTCGAAAACGTAAATAGGCATCGGTTAAGTCTTGACAGCACTGCTTAGACCAAATATCCAACTCAGATAACAACTCAAAAATACGCACATTGTCCGTCCACTTGGTTAGACTTGGATAATCATGGGCATACGCCAATACCGCATACTGTGCCAAAAACTCAATATCAATGATGCCGCCTGCATCTTGTTTTAGATTAAACTTGCCAGCCGCTTGCGTTGATTTATCGCTACCCAGATGATTTTGCATCTTGGCACGCATACTGCTAACGTCTTCTTTGACCTGCTCAATACTACGTGACTGACTCAATACGTTATGGCGAATATCATCAAACTTTGCCATCACTTGCTTATCACCACAGATTGCCCTTGCTCGTACTAATGCTTGATGCTCCCATGCCCATGCTTTTTCATGTTGATAATACTCAAATGATTTACTAGAAACCACCATCATACCTGCATTACCCGAGGGTCTTAAGCGCATGTCGATCTCATAAGCACGCCCATCACGGGTTTGGGTATTGAGATAGTTCATCAGCTTTTGCGCTAACCGAGCAGCAAACTTCATACCACTCACCGACTTATCGCCCGTGGTTTGCGCCTGCTCATTAATCTGGTGAATAAATACCAAATCCAAATCCGAAGCATAACCAAGCTCAAGACCACCTAGTTTGCCATAACCGATAATCGCAAAACCACTGTTAGCTTCCGATACAGGCACACCACTGACACCCATAGGATAACCATGACGTTTCACCAATTCTGCAAATGCACGCTCCAATGCTTTTTCTAATACCACCTCAGCAATATAGGTCAATGAGTCCGATACTTTCATAATCGGACGCTCTGCCAATACATCACTGGCAGCCACTGCCAACACTTGATTGTTTTTAAATAAGCGTAGCACGCTCAGCAGATCCTCTTCATCATTTGCTTCCACCCGCAATAACCGTTGACGTAAAATATCTCGCAACTCATCTTTATCAGGTAAATGACGATAACGCTGCTGCAAAAACGAATCTAACAGCACAGGATAACGTGCCAACTCCCCCGCAATCCAAGGGCTGGCAGATAACATCGGGATAAGATTGACCGTGGCATTAGGGTTTTCGGTGAGCATTACCAAATAGATAGAGCGGCGACAAATGGCTTCTAGCAGGGTCAATAGACGAGGCAAGGCAACATTAGCAAGCCCCATTTCCTCCTCATGCACAATCAGCGCATGTACCAAGCTTGGATAGGCATCATCAAGACGCTGTCTGGCTTCCTCAGACAGTCCAGCCACCAACTTACTGTGCCAAAACTGTTCAAGCTTTTGCCGATTTTCTGTAGTTAAAATATCTGCCAAAGTAGCGAGCTGATTTTCGTCGGTTTCGGCTTGCTCTTGGGCAGGGTTTTGCCGTTCAGTTACCATACGATCAAAGGGAAGATGCACATTTTGTCGATGCTGATTCAGTGTCGCCATAAACTGGGCATAGTCTTCAAAACCCAGTGTTACTGCCAAATTATGCTGCCACTGTGGATCGGTGGGTAGTTTTTGTGTTTGTTGATCATGAATGGCTTGAATGCCATGCTCTACACGGCGTAAAAACCGATATGCTGCTTGCAGATTTTCGTATGTTTCTGCATCCAAAAAATCAAACTCATATAATACTTGCATTGCTTTTAAGCAAGACTTAACCTCAAGCTGACTATGACGACCACCATAAATTAATTGGAACGCTTGCACAATAAATTCAATATCACGAATGCCACCAGCACCCAGCTTCACATTATCTAAATCTTCACGCTGTGCCACCTGATTTTGGATTAAAGACTTCATCTCGCGTAGCGCAGAAAAGGCACTGTAATCCACATAATAGCGAAATACAAAAGGCTTAATCAGTCCTTGTAATTGCTGTGCAAACTGCTCATCTATTGGATTAATAATGCGTGCTTTGAGCCATGCAAAACGCTCCCATGCGCGTCCGTGGGTGGTAAAGTATTTTTCCAACGCTGACAAATGAATTGCCAAATCACTGCCATCACCCCAGGGTCTAAGGCGCATATCGACCCGAAATACAAAACCATCAGCGGTATTGGTATCAAGCAGCTTAATAATACCCTGCCCTAAACGGGTCATAAATCGCTTATTTTCGATGGATTTTTGACCATTTGTTTTTTGCCCATCGGTCTCGCCTCGAGCACGGTGCACAAATATCAAATCAATGTCACTGGACAAATTGAGCTCTTGCGCCCCAAGTTTGCCCATTGCCAAAACCGCCATATCATCTGCAAGCATGATGTGGGTATCTGCTTGTGCCGTGTCATCACTATGGCTAGAAATCGTATGACTGTTAGATAGATGACTAGATGCATTGCTGGATAAACTGTTAAGTTGATGACGACTGGCACGAAAAGTTGGGTGACCATAGCGTTTTACTAGAGTTTGCCACACATAATCTTTGGCAAATATCACACAGCCATCAGCAAAATTAGACAGCTCAAGGGTTAATTGCTCAAGTGAAATCAGCCCCAAAGCATCTTGCCAAATCCAACGGGTCATCAATAACTGACGTAAGTGACGTAGCCCTGTAATGACGCCCGCTTCATCAGCAACTTGCAGATCATCATCAATGGTATAGTCTTGAATCAAATCATCAATCTGTTGATGTGATAGGTTACTATCTAAGGGATAACTGCGTAAAAAGGACTGTACTGCTTGGGGCTTATTTTGCCAAAACTGGTAAGCATAATCACTGGCAAGCTTGAGTACCTGTATTTGCGCAGCATTTGCTATATTAGAGTTTTCATGAGAATTGGTTGGTGATTGCGAGGATTTATTAGACGAGCTAGAGTCAGAGGTTGCAGACATAAGAGAACACTCCTGATATTGGCAGTCAGTCAAGACATAGAAGATATCAGAGTATCATATATAGCAGATGGCATGAAAGATGATTAGGTTACCCTCACCTCTATTTTTTTGCTTTGGTTACTAATTGATTGAAATAGATGCATAAAATTTATTTCTATATTCTAATTCTCTATTGATATAAGCATTTTAAACCATCAACAGGTGCGCTAACATCTCTTGCAACATTGGCGCATTCAAAGAGAGTACATAACCAATCATCGCACCAATGAGCACATCTGTGGGATAATGTAGCCCCAAGACCATACGTGAGATGGCCACCAATAGCATAAATGGCAACATTATCCACAATAGTGATGGATAATAACTGCCTAAGGTTGCCGTAAATAACACCGCTTGGAGGGTATGACCTGAGGGGAAACTAAACACATCAAGGGGGCGTTCGCCAAGTATGATTACTTGATGTACCTGATACGGACGAGGACGCACTGTTTTTATTTTCAGCAGCTTATAAATAATCAGTCCCGATAGACTAACCAAAGTGGTGGTCAACAAAGGCAGTAATGCCGACTGTCCATAACTAAAAGCAATACATAGCAGCAATGTATACCAAAACCAACCATCTCCTAAGCGGCTCACCACTTTAAAAAACTGCGCGATTAATTGATTGGTTGAATAGCGATTAATATGAATACACAACTTGGTATCCCAAGTCAGTAGCTGATTGGTATACACAGCCAAAGCAGGATAGCGATTGATAGCCACAAATATCGGACTGGGGGTCACATTGTTATTTATGTTATTCACAGCCAACTTGTCATTATTGTCATTAAGATAGCGGGCAGGCAGCAAACCTTTGGCTATTGAGTCAGCAGTTAGGTCTTTGCTGTCATTGCGTTTGGCGCACATTGATCACTCCTTAAAAAATATAACAATAAATGATAAGCCACCTCGATGATAAAACGATACAACATTGAGCCAAATGCTAGGGACTTTTGCAAAAACAGGCATATTAAAACAAAACCCCAAAAATCAATACTAATAAGAATTTATTTTTTGTAAACTTTTTATTTCATAATATTGTAGCCATTTTTATCCTTATAATTTTTTTATAACTTTATCTTATCCTTACAATAACGACGCTTTATCGGTTAATGGCACATTTGTTGGCTGACACTGCGCTTTAGAGTGCTCAATCAATAGCATGTTACCTTGTTTTATTTTATTTGCTTGCATTGCCTGTAATATATCGGCTTCTGGTGTTTTTCTATTAGCCATCTTTGTATCAGGTATGGCTGCCACAAACATCTCTAGCATCTGTACTGCTGGACGCTGCCAAGAATGACTGGCAACCCTATGCCTCGCTTGTATGCCCATTTTTTGTAATTGACACGCTTTCGGCAGTCTAGCGACCATATCAATAAAACCTTGCGTATCACCCATATCCGCAAGCTGTCCACAATGCGCATCAACGAACATACCTGCTGCGGCATCATCAAACGCAAATATAGGTAAACCACTTGCCATCGCCTCAGTGACCACATTACCAAAAGTCTCAACCTGACTGGCAAACACAAACGCATCAGCACTGGCATAATGTGCTGCCAATGCTGTCCCCGTTTGCATGCCAGCAAATATAATATCGTCACTACACTGCTGTGCTAATGCCTGTAAACGCTGTCTGTCAGGGCCATCACCAACAATAACCAACTTCATCGCTCGATGTAGCTGGGTGCTTTGCAAGGCTTTAAATGCTTGAATCACCAAATCGACACCCTTTTCAGGTGATAAACGGCTAACCATCATCAACACCGTATGTTGCTGCTGCACTTGCCATGAATCACGCAACGCCTGACTACGCATTTGAGGGTGATAATGTTTGGTATCTACCCCTCGACCCACTTGTACCAGACGCTTAAAACCTAACTGCTGTAAATCATTTTGTGTCTTTTGGCTTGGTACACAAGTGGCTGCTGACCAGTTATGAAAGCGTTTAAAATATGCCATGATAGGGTGTGCCAATATCCCTAGACCAAAATGTCTGCTAAAATCATGAAACTGGGTGTGATAGCCTGTGGTAGCAGGGATTTTAAGACGTTTTGCTGCGCACAAAGCCGCCAATCCCAACGGCCCTTCGGTAGCGATATGTACGATATCAGGGCGAATACTAGCAAACTGTTTTTTTAACTGTTTATAAGCAGGCATACCAAACTGCAAATCGCTATAACGTGGAATGGGTATGCCTTTTACCAAAATATGATGGCTTACAATACTCGGTTGTAAACTCGCCACTTCCCTCTCTTTTTTTGCCTCTACTAATGACTTACTAGGAGACACCAAACTCACCTGATGCCCCATCTTCACCATTTCACTAACCAATTGATATAAACTCATGGCAACACCATTAACATCAGGTTGCCATGTTTCTGTCACCAGTACAATATGTAGCGGTTTTGCTTGCTGATGCTTATAAATATTAGCGGAATTATTGTTGTCGTTATTATTGCCATTATTATTGCTATTGCTATTGTTGTTATCGTTGCTGTCATTAAAAAAATTATTATTATCATGCTGCATAGCAGCCCGTGTAATAGAATTAAAAGTATCTACAGTCATATTGCAGTCCTAATTATCTTTATAAACTTTTTTATGACTATCACTGTAGCAACACCGATTGACACTTTTATGGCAGTTTTATCGCAGTTTGATGACATGGCAACCACATCACCACAAATCTGTTGATAACAAACTGGCTTTTATATGGATTATTATCCGCTTAAAATTGGCTTATGTTGCAATTTTTGTCATAATAAGTGTTTGTTATATCAATGATGTTCTATAGATAAACAGAAGAATAGACAAACAGAGTCAAACTATGTCCACTAAGCCCTGCTTATTGCTTCTTATCAGCAAATCCCCCACCCACCCGCTTGCCCAGCATGCGCTGCGTTATGCTCGTAGTTATTTGCAGCTACAAGCCAATGCTAACTCTCATAAAACAGAAGCAGTATCAACAATGCCCACAACAATGCCAAAACTGGCAATCTTTTTTTATGCTGATGCTGCTCATATCGCCAATCGCTTACATTGGCAATCAGCCGACCAGAGCAACTTAACCGAGCAATGGCAGCAGCTACAACAAAACTTTTCTATTGAGTTGCCCGTCTGTGTCAGTACTGCCTTAGCTCGTGGGGTAGCCGATACAGACAATGCACAGCGGCATGGGCTACAGGGTGATAATTTAGCTGAAGGGTTTAGCTTAGTTGGACTGGGAGATTTGGCAGATAAAATGCACCGAGCTGATAAAGTCATACAGTTTTAAAGACAGTCATCTTGAAAAACAACCATCTTGAAAGATTCAATAAAAAACTCAAAAACTCAAAAACTCAATGTTTAAAAATTAGCAAAAAAGAAGGCAACCATGACCGTCCTTGTTCGCTTAACCACCCCCACTGAACTTGCCTGCTATGAAGGCTGTGCTTTGGCGTTGACCTTAGCCACTTTTGGGCATCAGGTACAGCTATATTTAGACAGCGCGGTGTTTGGTGTGTTGCTTGCACCTGACAGCCGTTTGCATGGCATGATAAAATCACTGCATTTATATGACTTACCACCAGCATGGCTGCCCGATGATGTATTTAGCAGTTGGATTACAGGTATGCTACCGCAAGCACTGGCAAAGCAAGTAGACTTTATCCCCGAAGATTTTAATGCGCAACAATGCTCGCAAATACTGAATTTTTAATACTCCATTTTAATACTCAGCTTTTTGTATTAAACGTCTATTACTAAGTACTCTATCTGCCCCATCGTCGCCACAACCATTGAATTGAGCCTTAATATGACTACCTTGTTTCAGCTTTATAGCCCAATAGACAGCCTAAAAGCCAATATACGCCAGCTTGCCAGCCTTTGGCACACAGGTGATAAGCTATTATTACTGGCAGATAGTATTGCTTATATTGACTGGTTATATGCTTATGTTGATGAGCATAACTTTGATGCAGATAGTGATGAGAATTTATCCAAGCTTGATATGAATCAGTTGTATGTTTTGGCAGAGGATTTAAAGTTATTAGCAGAAACCAGCATCATTAATCTAAATTTGGCTGATAAAAAGGTACAAGTTTTAAGCCAAGAGGACTGGGTAAAACTGACCCTAGATGTAGATAAAGTGGTGACCTTATGAGCAATCATAGCAATGCATCTACTAATGCATCTATCAATACCGCTACTACCGCCACTAATGCAACCTTTGCACAGGTGGATTGTGCGCTCGATAGTGATGGACATCTGTGCAATCATAACGACTGGTCACCTGTGGTTGCACAACAATTAGCCGATACCTTAGAGGTGACATTAACTGACAAGCACCATCGTATCTTAGCACAAGTGCGCCAGTTTTTTACTGAGTTTAACCACCCACCTGCCACGCGTCCACTGATTAAATACTTGATGCAGACGTTGCCAGAAGATGACATTAGCAACCAAGAGCTGCAACGGCTATTTAATACCGGACTGGTCGCCCGTCATGTCAATCGCATTGCAGGATTGCCCAAACCGCCCAACTGCCTATAGTAGGTGGACTATATTCTTTTATCAGCCATAAGCCATTATCATAATATGCCCTCATTACTTACCCGCCTCAATCATCGTCACTTTGATAGCATTGATTCTACCAACACCACGTTAATTAACGATATCAAAACAACACAGCTTGAGTCAGATTTGCCTCATTTACTCACTGCCAGTACCCAAAGCGCAGGACGTGGTCAACACAGCCGTAGTTGGCAATCTCCTATGGGTAATGTCTATCTGTCGTTGTATTATCCCTATCAATTTGCCATCACAGGACTGCTGTCTCTTATCGTTGGTTATGAGCTGGTACAGATGCCAGTTATTACTGAGCTAAATCAACACCGCCACCGTCATAATCTACCGAATATTGGAGTAAAATGGGCAAACGATGTTGGTTTTTATGACCCAATGCCAAATGCTGAAGGCATTTTTTTATTTAATAAACTTGCAGGCATTTTAATCGAGCCTGTGTGGCAAGCAGGCAAACTACTTGGCGTGGTTATCGGTGTCGGACTCAATGTGCATACTGCACCGCTACTGTGCCAACATACCCAAGAAGGTATGAGCTATCAAGCCATTGGTCTGGCTGATTTATGGCAAGCTCAGCATCTGCAAGCATTACCTCAGCTAAGCGAGCTTTATACTCAAATCGCTCAAGCCCTTATCAATGCCATGCAACGCTTTAACCAGTTACAACAGCCACAACAACAGCCACAACAACAGCAAACACCTGATAGCGTAAGCCAATTTTTACAAGACTTTGCTATCAATGATGCGCTGGCAGGACGGCATATTCGTGTCAGCCAAGTCACAGACCAGCTTCAAGGCAAGCTACAAGGGATTGATAACAATGGCTGCTTACAACTACTAACAACAGACGGTCGTCTTGTACCGATATTTACTGGTAAAATTGATGTGGTTGCCAGTGCAAAATATTGTCATATTCAAGCGCACTAAAAAGTCACTTTTTAAGTTATAATCTATATAAAAATCAATAACTTTGCTTTAATTTGATGTCTATTAATATTAAAGGATAATTTACCATCATGACACCTAGCATACAAGCCAACCATGCCAACCAACCCAAACGCACCTCACAAGCTGCCATTGACGCACTACAACAACGCTTTGGCAAGCAACTGAGCACCAATATGACGGTACGAGAACAACATGGTCACACCATGACATGGCTAGCCAATCAGCCACCCGATGCCGTATTAACCGTCAAAAACAAGCAAGAAGTCAGCGAGGCGGTGAAAATCTGCCATCAATATGACATGCCAGTAATAGCCTTTGGCATTGGCTCATCATTAGAGGGGCATCTTAATGCGCCGCATGGTGGCTTATGTATCGACATGCACCAGATGGACGAGATTTTGCAGGTGAATAATGAAGACTTAACCGTGACCGTTCAGCCTGGTGTCACTCGGGAACAACTTAATCATTATCTACGTGATACAGGACTATTTTTCCCCATTGACCCCGGTGCAAACGCCAGTATTGGTGGTATGGTCGCCACTCGTGCCTCTGGTACGAATGCAGTGCGATACGGCACCATGAAAGATGTGGTGCTGTCGCTAGAAGTGGTGATGGCAGATGGTGAGATTATCCGTACGGGCAGCCGAGCGAAAAAATCTGCCGCAGGCTATGATTTAACTCGCTTGTTTATCGGCTCAGAAGGTACATTAGGTATCGTCACTGAAATCACCTTAAAACTGTTTGGTATCCCCGAAACCACAGGTAGCGGTATTTGTCACTTCCCCAGTATTGAAGACGCTTGTGGGGCGGTGATGACCACCATTCAAATGTGTCTGCCGATTGCGCGTATCGAGCTATTAGACAGCTTACAAATCAAAGCCTGTAACCAATATGCCAATTTAGAACTGCAAGAAACGCCAACTTTGTTTGTGGAGTTTCATGGCACCAAAAATGGCGTCAATGAGCAAGCCGAACTGTTTGCCGATATTATCGCAGAGTTTGGTGGGTCAGATTTTCATTGGGATACCAATGAAGCAGAGCGCAAACGCTTATGGACAGCTCGCCACAATGCCTATCACGCTGCCTGTGCGTTAAAGCCCAATAGTAGCGCCCTATCAACCGATGCATGTGTGCCGATTTCACGCCTTGCCGAATGTGTCAGTGCCACCGCAAAAGACATTGCCAAAACAGGCATGATGGGTCCTATCGTTGGGCATGTGGGCGATGGTAACTTCCATGTGCTACTACTGGTTGATAAAAATAATCCTGATGAGGTACAAAAAGCTGAAGGGATTATCGGACGGCTAGCCGAGCGAGCCATTGCGATGGACGGTACTTGCACAGGTGAGCATGGTATCGGGCAAGGCAAGCAAAAATACATGCCCAAAGAGCATGGCAATGCCCTAGCTGTGATGCAGGCAATCAAATCTGCCCTTGACCCGAAAAATATCATGAATCCGAGTAAGATTTGGTAAGACAGGTGGAGGAATCTAATCTTTCTACAATATCCGCAATAACTGCATCTATTTGTTTCAATACACTATGATTGCCATATCGTATCACAGTAATACCTAAACTGTTTAAATATTCGGTGCGTAGGTTGTCATAGGCTAGTTGGTCTGGTTGTAGATGGTGGCTACCGTCAAGTTCGATGGCAAGCTTTTGAGCAGAACAATAAAAATCGACAATATAATCACCAATGCCGTGCTGTCTGCGAAACTTAACGCCAAGTTGCTTGCCTTTAAGTCTGTACCATAATACCTGCTCGGCATTGGTCGCATTATTACGCAATTCTTGACGATAAGTTTTGTATTTGATTTGGTTGAATATTTTCTGAGTCATATGACCCCTCCACCAATATTTTTTCTAATTTACTAAGTTAAACCCCTCCCTAGCCCTCCCCTTAATCAAGGGGAGGGAACATTCTTTTTGAATGATGATTATATTCCAAAATTTAATTTTCGTTTTAAATCCTAAAAGATATGTCCCCCCTCCTTTTTAAGGAGGGGGCTAGGGGGTGGTTCTCAAAACTTATATCTGTTCCTTTGCCCTCATTTACTCCCTCCCCCACTCCGAGCATAGCTCTACATCTTGCACTGGACGATTATTTGCCCTCCCCCAACCCGGGGGCTATATCTCGCACAACTTTTGCAAGTATTCTAGCTTTGCCCTTATAAACAAAACCTGAAAAGTGCAGTTCCTCCCCCTTAGGAGGAGGTTAGGTGGGGGAAAATCTTAAACCCAAAAAGCCTATTTTGACCGCACGGCACGCACATAATGAACATCGTTTTTACTAAAACTAAGAGTATAACCATAATTAAAGTTCATACTCCACACACTGTCACTATTCATACTAGGCGAGGACGACCAATAATCACTAGATTGAGTATTAGGGAATATCCCACCAGTAATAGCAGGATTATAACATTGCCTTTCCACAATACTACTAAGCTCCCTAATATTAGGCAAACGATAGCCTTTACCTAATACTTTGGTTTGTTTTAATGCTTGTTCCCATGTATAAGCTTTTGCCTTTCCTATACAATTTTTACCATCCCAAGCTTGTCCTAATGAACAACGTTGCCAAATTAAACCAGTTTGGGTATCTTTGATTTCACTACTGTTACTCAATATCTCAAAACGACTAGTTGGAGTATCTGCTTTGATGCTATCCACTTTACAAACCTGGTCAGCATTTGCTATAAGAGGGTATAAAGCTACTACTATCAATGCCATTTTAATTGTGATATATTTTTTCATCATAAATACCTTATTTTATATAATTAGTAACTTACAGGCTAAAATACTATCAGATATTACTTGTTTGATCGTACCGCCCGTATATAAGAATTATTGGTTTTAGGTCCAGTATAACTATAACCACTACCAAAACTGATACCCCACACATCACTATCATTGAGCGCTGCAGGTGAAGATGACCAATAGAGACTAAATTCTGTAGATGGTGTATGACTAAAAATTGGGTTAATTGTAGGCTTATTACGCCCATAATCAATAATACTTTGCAACTCTTCAAGAGTAGGCATTCTCCAATCATTATAACCACAGTAATTAGCATTATTTAATGCTTGGATATAAGCATATGTATTGCATTTAGCAAGTGTATTATTACAGGCTTGTCCATATGGTAGATTTTGGCTACTAGAAACTTCGTGCTTATCTTGATAGCCTACAGCACCACCATTAGTTTTAGGGTCAGGATTGTACCAAGTATATTGATGGTTTCTATCTCGCAAACCACCATCGTTAGTTTTTTGCTCCCATATAAAACCTGTAACATTATCTCGTACACATTCTGATCTATTACGATTTAAAGTGGTATAGCTCATTTTTTTACCTGCCTGCACTTCACCATCTTGTCTTAGACCATACCAGTTTTTACCTAAGGCTTGTAGGCTACATTCCAGCATGTTTTTATCAGCATTACCACACCATGTAATACCTGTGGCGGTGAGTTTGGACTGACCAGATGGTATCGGTGTGGGGTTAGGACTGGGGTTTGGATTAGGTAGAGTGTTATCCGTTACATCAACACCTGTAGTGAATAGCTCTGTTTTCCCATCGGGAGTTTTGATGGTCAATAGTTGACTAAAGGCTATGGTTGGAGCTGTGCATTGATAGATGTGTTTGGTAGCTGTGGTGGAGATACGACGCTGTTGTTGACAGCCATCAATGATAAATGCTTGCCCTTTATCTGTCGTTAAGTGCGTACCCATAATGATAATTTGATATTTACTACCTATTGTAGGCTGTGTGGGATTAATATTTACGGTGGTGATACCATAGTTCGGTAGAGAAATTATTTTTTCTACGCTACCTTTAGCATTTAAATAATCTACTGCTGAGAGTATAAGCTTGTTTGTGTTTTTAGGTAACCATATATATTTATTACCAAACTCGTTATTTTGTAATAGCTCTAATACACCAGAGGCGTTAGGCTTGACTGCCAGATGGTGAGTTTGACCATTGGCAACATAGCTAAGTTGCCATGATTTAACAGAACCTTTACTGGCATTGGCGACTTTAATATTTGCCAATACTTTATCCATGATTTTGTTTTGCGGGTCATTGGCATAGGTTATTTCTTGAAAAGATGGCATAGGTTTGATGGGGGTGAGACATTGGTCATCAATTGCATAGGTTGCCCATAGACCATCAGCTTCTTGGTTATCTAATGGGTTGATAGGTTTTTGATATTTATATTTGACACCTGCTCCCCCTTCCACTTTAAACCAGCCTTTGCCTGCTTTAAAGTTACCTGTGATATCAAGGTCAAAATAACGTTTGATACCCATGCCAATACCTGTATCTTTGATACAGACTTGTCCAGCTAAATGTGGTGCTAGTGTGCTTAGGTGTACTTCACCATCTACTTTGCCATTAACAATAAATTGTGGTGATACACCCATATTCATTAGTCGTACCCCTGCTAAAAACAGGTCACCTTCTACCGCAACGCCACCAATATTTTCAATTTGTGCAGAACTCTCAACTGTAAATCGTGCATCCAGTCCTTTTTGTCCTGTATTTTTATTGGTAAAGTCAGTAATAGTTTGCCATTCTTGGTTGGCTTGACGTTGAAGTCCAATATCAATATAAGTTGGCTCAAGGCTAATTTTTGTGGTGACTTTACCATCTATACTAAAGTCAGAAATGACATATACCCACATTACGCTACCAATAGTCATTGAGGCAAGTTTTACGGTGTCTTTATTGGCGATTCCAATGTGTCCGGGAACAGATGTACCAACCACTACACCAAAAACAGGGAACTTACCTTTTTTATCCTCTGCGGATAATCCAGACAGTTTTGCATATAGCAAATCCTCTGGAGAGCCAAAGCTTTTATGTTCAAACTGTCTATATAAGTCTTTATGTGCTTGTGATGCGAAGTCAGAGGCAGCGACACCATTTGAGATTAAGTCAACTTTTAAGTCTGCTGATAGCATGGCTCGATTAAGTTTCATATAGTTTAAGTCAGTAGATTTAAAGACAAAGTCTTTAAGATTAGGGTCTTTTTCCATATCAAGATTGGATTGGATACTGGGTGCTTTATAGTCTATATCGCCAGAAAACTTCACCCCTGTAATACAAAAGTTATCAACCCATTCTTTATTAGCAGAATAAAGATCAATACGTTTTTGACATTCTATGGTTGCTTTATCAAACTGTTCGTCCGTCATACCTGCAGTGCGTTTGGCGGTGATGGGGTTGTAGCTTATATTCATTTTCCAACCACCTTCATTACTGCCAACGGCTTTAACAGTGGGTAATAAGGCAATTTGCATATTATTTGTGTTAATGGTTCTGGTGTTATTTGGGTCAATCATTTGACCGTTGGGCAGGATGATACCTTGTACGGTTGGAGTAAGATTTGCGGTATCAACTGACAATTGTAGTTTATCAAATGCTTCATTGGGGGTAGCGGGTCTGGTTGTGATTACAATATCACCATTTGCTTGTTGTTGCTTTTTTTCAATAACGATAATTTGTTCTAGATGCTGATTATCTTGTTGGGATAAGAGTACAACATCACCTTGTTGGGTTTTTGCGATGGTATTATTAGCAGCTATGGTGAGGTTGATTTTACCATTATCTTGATAATCAACTTGTTTAATATTTTTAACATCAGTTTTTTCTATTACCTTAATACCATCAGCCATATCTATTTTAGCTTCTTGGGCTACTGGTGGTTCAATACTATCCTTACTTCCACCTTCTCCACCACCACAAGCGCTCAACATCATAGCGGTACTCACCGCAAGGGTAATCGGTTTTAATTTTTGCCAGCTCATAATACACATCCTTTTTATTAATGAATAATTTTATTGACCTTTAAATAACTATTTCATAAATATGCTATAGATAAATTTTGGGTAGAGTTCTAAAACCGATAACCCACACCCATTTGCCATAGTGTCTGTTTACTGTTGCTCTCAGGGTACACATAGCCATTTTGCACCTCACTTTCTTCATACTGCCAGCCTTGACGAGTCACACCCGCATTGATACTTATACGCTCATTTAGCTGATAATCTGCTTGTACGCCCAGTCGCCAAATATCCGCATCTCCAATATCTTGCGATAACCCAAACTTATCGACATCAATATGACTATCCAGTATGCGTCCATATTCTGCGCTTGCCGTCAGTAATACAGGCGATGGCGTATCACTCCCACCCTTATTAGAATTAGTAGAATAAGTAGCAAAGTGAGGACGCACATGCACACTTGCCCCTGCCAGCAATGCTGTATGCGCAAACTTTTCTTGGTACTCATCCAATTCACGTTGCCAACGATAGTGGCTAAGTGTCACATTAGGGGTAATGGCAAACAGCGGTGCATCATCGTACATCTTGCCTGAACGCATACCAAAACGAACATCGCCTTGCCAGATTTGGTTATCAGTTTGGCTTTGATAAGGAGTAAATTGACTGCCAGATTGTAGATAGCCATCGTAGTCACTATTGCCCAAGGCATGGGTTAAAGCAACACTGAGCTGTGGTGTCCAGTGATTCTCATAACTATGGAAATGGATAGGAGTAAAGTCTTTATTTATTTTAAGTTGGGTGGCTAATAGATTGCCTGTCTCAGTATTGAGCTTGCCTGTTGGGGTCTGCCCTGCACTATCTAGCTCATAATAATCTTGCTGAAGCTGCCCGATGCTAAGCTGGGCTTGCCACTGCCCTGCCTGTGTCTGTATTTGGGCAAAGGCAGGATTGCTCCCCACAAAGCATAAGGCAGCTACTTTTATCCCTATTATTGATAATTTTTTTAATATATTATTCATCAATGTTCCAGATTTGTTATCTTTATTTTTAAAACATTAAATTATGTATCTTTTATAGCATAAAAATAAATACAAGATAACCCTATCAACAGCATAATTTTTAAAATATCTGATAATCCTATGAAATATAAAGAAAAATTTTTATGGCATAAATCGCAGCCAAAAAAAACCTCCCTAACCATCAAGGTTAGAGAGGTTTTGGTATAACCCCTCCCCTTATTTTAAGGGGCTTGGGAGGGGTCATACGAGATATTTTGATATAAGCTTAAATATCAAACGCTAAAGCACGGTCACCATCGCTGTCTTTGATACGTGTTGGTAAGCCAATTTTGTTCAATAAATTAATAAATGGCTTGGGGTCAAGCTCTTCGACGTTTGCCATGTGCCCAACGTCCCACTCACCTGTGGCAATCAGCATCGCAGCCGCTACAGGCGGCACGCCAGCCGTGTAGGATATGCCTTGACTACCCACTTCTTCATACGCATCTTTATGGTCAGAGATATTATAGATAAATACTTCACTGTCTTTGCCATCTATTTTGCCTTGCACTTTATCACCAATACAAGTTTTGCCTGTGTAGTTCGGGGCAAGTGAGCTTGGGTCAGGCAGCACCGCTTTGACGACTTTTAATGGCACAACCTCTTGCCCTTCAGCAGTAGTCACAGGCTGCTCTGAGAGTAGCCCAAGATTTTGCAACACACTAAACACATTCATATAATGCTCACCAAATCCCATCCAAAAGCGGATATTGGGTACATCTAGATTAGCAGAGAGTGAATGTACTTCATCATGCCCACTTAGGTAGCTGTGCTGGCTACCAACAACAGGCAAATCATCGGTACGTTTTACTTCAAACATTTTGTTTGCTTGCCACTGGCTGTCTTGCCATGAATACACTTGCCCAGTAAATTCACGGAAGTTGATTTCAGGGTCAAAGTTGGTGGCAAAGTATTTGCCGTGATTACCTGCATTAATATCAATGATATCAATGTCAGTGACGCTGTCTTTGTCCATCATATCATAGCCAATTTTGGCATAGGCATTGACCACACCGGGGTCAAATCCTACCCCTAAAATGGCAGTGACGTTATTATCAGCACAGCGTTGTTTACGCTTCCATTCGTAGTTTGCATACCAAGGTGGATTTTCGCAAATTTTAAGCGGATTTTCATGAATGGCAGTATCAATATACGCCACACCAGTTTCAATACACGCTTCTAAAACAGTCATATTGATAAAAGCAGTACCAACATTAATGACGATTTGTACCCCTGTGTCACGGATAAGCTTGGCAACGGCATCGCTATCCATGGCATCGACAGCATAAGTATGTAAGATACCTGCCTGTTTAAAACTGCCCTTTTCAACCACACTGGCAGCAATGGCATCACATTTTTCTTTGGTACGTGACGCAATATGAATCTCACCGAGTATGTCATTGTTCATGGCACATTTATGCGCCACCACTTGTGCCACACCGCCTGCACCAATAATGAGTACGTCTCGTTTTGTGCCTGTGCTAGTCACGGCTGTTGTTGTATCTGCTGAATCTGTATTCAAAATACCAATCCTCCTTTGCGTGCCAAATTTACAAGAAATTAACAAGCGATCATGCCTGTGGCACTGGTGAATGATGTGCGTGAATAAAAAAGGAAGACCAAAGGAAAACCCACGCACCCCTATAGTCTGTATATCTAACTTTATAATGAGGTTTATAGATGACGATTACAAGGCTTAAGAAAGACTTGCTTTAAAGTCTGCATAATCAAAGCTTTTTTGTACTCTACGATGCCCCTGCTTATCACAAATAACAATTGCTGGCATGGCAACACCATTAAACCAGTTTTTCTTCACCATGGTATAACCTGCGGCATTACCAAATGCTACTGTATCACCGATTTGTAGCTGAGTGGTGAGTTGATATTCGCCAAAAATATCCCCTGCAAGGCAAGATTTACCATAAATAATGGTACTGTCATCACTTTGCTGCTGGGTCAACGCACAAGCATTGCCATTGATGCTAACCACAGGTGCTGTCTCACGATAAATCAGCAAATCAAGCATGTGCGCTTCAATGGACGCATCGACAACCGCCAGTGGCTTACCATTATGCAGCGTATCCAATACGGTGGTTACCAATTTGGCTGCATCATGAATACACGCCTCCCCCGGCTCAAGATAAACCTGTACGCCATAAGTTTCACTAAACTGCTTGAGACGATTGGCGAGTTTTTGTAGTGGATAGTCAGCGGCAATAAAATGAATACCACCACCCAAACTCACCCACTCAAGCTGAATGAAAATATCGCCAAATTTGGCTTCAATGTCATCAAGACTGGCACTAAACGCCTCAAAGCTATCATTTTCACAGTTATTATGAATCATCACCCCACTGATGTCAGCGACTACTTGCTCAATTTTAGCTAAATCATGCTCACCTAGACGGCTAAAAGGACGCGCAGGGTCAGCAATGATAAATGAAGAGTTACTGGTTTGCGGATTGAGGCGCAATCCCACTGGCACACCTGCTTGTTTTGCTTTGTCTTTAAAGGCGGCTAACTGATTAAATGAATTAAAAATAATCTTATCAGCATAATGCAATACTGCGTCAATTTCATTGGCACTATAAGCGACGCTATAAGCATGCGTCTCTTTATCACCTTGCTTATCAAAGGTTTCTTTACCCAAACGCACCTCATTGAGTGATGAGGAAGTTGTACCATGTAAATATGGACGCATGGCATCAAACACGCCCCATGTGGCAAAACATTTTAACGCAAGCAAAGCCTTTGCCCCTGACAGCTCACACAATTGCTGTACAACCTGCAAATTACGCTCTAAATCTGCTAAGTCAATCTCATAATAAGGGGTGGTGATGCAGCTATGATTGGCAGGAGTAGATTGGCTGTGGCTCATTTGGCTCATAGTATAGTGGCTCTTATAAAATATTAATTACAAACCTCACCCTCAACTTCGACCCGCTCCTAGCCTATCCCTTAAAAAAGAGGGAGGAACTGGCTTTTAAGTCCTCCCCTTACTTCAAGAGGAGGGTATGGGAGGGGTCATATATCAATTTAGTAAAATAAGTTGAGAGTGAGGTAATTACAAACGCTCGCATATAAGCTAGGTGTTGTTTACACTCAGCATCAGTGAACTATTATATAAAAATCCATCACCTTTTGACAGTTTACACACGCCTGATTACAAAACCGACAAATTATAAAGAGAATATTCACAGATGCAACCTTGAATTTATGCTGAGCATTTTGTATCTTGTAAATACAATATTGTGAAGGTTAAATTTAATAGTATAATTCAAAAAAATTAGCTGGTGTTTCAAAAAGTAGGCTGTGGCTATTTTAATAAATTACCATAGTTTCAGCCCTCCCCCTAATCCCCTCCCAATAGGAGGGGGTAGCATACTTTTTAGAACACCACCTTTATTATTTATTATTTAATTAAATATTTAGAACCAACCCTTTAAAACCAAACATATCAATAAAAGGACATTAAACATGGCATTATCTCTTAGTAAAGGTGGCAATTTATCTTTAAGCAAAACTGACCCTAGCCTAAACAAGCTACTCATTGGGCTTGGTTGGGACGAGCGCGCCACCTCAGGTGCTGAATTTGACTTAGATGCCAGCGTATTTTTACTTAGCAGTGCGGGTAAAGTACGTGGCGACCATGACTTTATTTTTTATAATCAACTAAAATCTGATAATGGTGCGATTGAGCATACTGGTGACAACCGTACTGGTGAAGGCGATGGTGATGATGAAGTGGTCAAAGTCAATCTATCCCAAGTCCCTGCCGATGTAGACAAAATTGTGGTCACCGTCACCATTCACGACGCACAGGTACGCAATCAAAACTTCGGTCAAGTTGCCAATGCGTTTATTCGTGTGGTCAATGAAGAGACAGGCACGGAGGTAGTACGTTTTGATTTGGCAGAAGACTACTCTATCGAGACAGCGATGGTATTTGGTGAAGTCTACCGCCATAATGGTGAATGGAAATTCCGTGCGGTGGGACAAGGCTACTCAGGTGGACTACAAGCCATGTGTCATCAATATGGTGTCAATATTTAAAACATTTAAGTGGTTTTAAGTATTTGAATTGCTAAAAATCGGTATTCATAAGCTATTTGGTTAACATATATGCTTACGATAAAAGTGAGACTATTCACTGAAACGGTATACACCCTGCAAAAAAGTGGTTATGATTAACCACTTTTTTGTGCGTTTTGGCACAATATAATTTGTGCATAATTGGCGTACTTAGTTGTATCTAACTAGCAACACTCGACAGGATATGTCATGAGACATTTTTATTTTGATATTGTTTTTACCATCATTGCTTTGGCAATTGCCGCTTGGTGGGGATTCTCGCATGGGGGCATGAGTGGACTTATCTCTGCCCTATCCATCACCGCCATTTTGGCAGTGATGGAAATTTCACTATCTTTTGATAATGCCGTGGTCAATGCCTCAGTACTCAAGCACTGGGACAAATTTTGGAAGATGATATTTTTGACCGTCGGTATCTTAATTGCCGTGTTTGGTATGCGCTTGCTTTTCCCGATTGTCATTGTTGCAGTTACCGCAAACATGGGCATGATGGATGTGGTAAATCTGGCATTATATAACCCAGATGAGTATTCACTCAAACTATTGGCACACCATGCCGAGATTTCTGCCTTTGGTGGTATGTTCTTGTTATTGGTATTCTTAAACTTTTTATTTGGTGATAACGAAGTACACTGGTTTGAATGGCTCGAAAGCCGTTTAGCAAAGTTTGGTCAAGTTGACGCCATGAGTGTATTTGTTGCCTTGGTCGTATTGGTGATTTCACTATCTTGGGTAGATGACAGCCAAGATGCGGCGGTATTGATGGCAGGTGTTTGGGGGATTTTGGTCTACTTAGGCGTACAAGTAGTTTCGGGTATGTTAGAGGGTGACATTGAAGAGGCAGAAGAAGACCTTGAAGAAGGTAAGCCTTTGACCAATGATGTGGCAGATGTGGGCAGTGCAGTGATGAAAGGCGGTATTGTTGGCTTTTTATACCTTGAAGTCTTAGATGCATCGTTCAGTTTTGATGGGGTCATTGGTGCATTTGCCATCACTAACGATGTGATTGTAATTATGCTTGGACTTGCCATTGGTGCGATGTTTGTACGTTCTATGACCATATTTTTGGTGGATAAGGGCACACTCGATGAATTTGTCTATCTAGAGCATGGTGCTCACTATGCCATCGGAGCATTGGCATTTATCATGCTGCTATCAATGAAGTTTCATATCCCTGAGTTGGTGACAGGTTTGATTGGTATTGCCTTTATTGTTTGGGCAGTGTTAGCGTCTATTAAACAGCGTAAGCTTGAAGAAGCTGGCTAAGTTCGCTTGATTATTGATTATTTAGTCAAATAACATATAAAAAAAGGATGAGCAATAAGACTCATCCTTTTTTATTGCTTAGCTTGCTTGTTCTTTTACTTGACTGGACTTGTATCAATTAACGCTCACCCAAGCCTTCTGATAGGGTTTTGGTAATTGGCTTAGTTAAGTAAGACAATACAGTACGTTCCATGGCTTTGATATCAACCGATGCGGTCATACCCGGCTTGATAACAATTTCATTTGCTCGGCTTTGAAACTCTGCTCCTGTAATGATAATCTGCACCCGATAATATGGCTGCTCACCCTTGGGTGTTTTTTCTATTAAGGTATCAGGGCTGATATAGCTTACTGTACCTGTCATTGCACCAAAAATAGAGTAATCATAGGCATCAAGTTTTACTGTCGCATCCTGTCCTTCTTTGACATAAGCAATGTCAGCAGGACTGATTTTTGCTTCAACAATTAACTCACTGCTGGTAGGCAAAATCTCCATAATCACCTCACCAGGCTTCACCACGCCGCCTATCGTTGTGACATTAATATTATTTACTTTACCATCTGTAGGTGACATTAAGCGTTTTTCTTCTAGCACTTGTGAGCGATCACGTAGCTGCTCAAGCTCCACATCCAAGTCCTCTTGTGCCTTGGTCATCTCAGCTTGTGCTTCTTCAAAATATTTATTACGTTTATTATTAATTTGTGCTTCGATTTCTGCCACTTGTCGGCGCAGCTTGATGACATCAGCCTGACTGACATCACCATACTCTAACAACGGCTCATTCATACTCAGCTCTTTTTTTGCCAATACCAGCATTTTTTCTAATGAAGTCACATCTTCATTAATTGCTTGACGGCGACGATTGTATAAAGCAGTTTGGTTTTGCACATATTCAGAATACTTTTGCACATCATCTGGAAATTCCAAAGGTGTTTCAAATACCTCTGCGTTAAGGCGAGCCAACTGGGCTTTGAGCGCAGCAATTTTTGAGGCAGAGTTGTCTACCGCAGCTTTTGCCCGCTCTTCTTCTAGTACTACCAACAGCTCCCCTGTCTTCACCTCTTCACCTTCACTGACAGCAATTTCAGTTAATACACCACCATCAGATGCCTGAATCTGCTGAGTTCTGGCACTGGCTATCACCGTTGCTTTTGCACGAGTAACTTGATCAATTTTGGCAACCGATGCCCAAGCAAGTAATATGATAATACCGATTAAAGCGACCCAGACACTCAATCTAGCACGACCAATTTTTGGCTTTGTGGGGGTGTATTGGTAATCCGACATATCTATTTATTATCCTATTACTTAGTAGCTAGTATGAATGTCTAATCTCAGTTTTTAACTCAAAAAAACAAACTACTCACTTTGCGCAACTTTTACAGTCACATTGGAGTTAGCAGCAACCTGTTGTTTATGACGCTCGTTTTTTATCAGTTCATTTAACACAGCTTGTTTTGGCCCATCCATCACAATGCGCTGATTGTCCATAATGATAATGCGATCAACCAAATCTAACAGGGCTGTCTTATGAGTTGCCACAATAAATGTCTGCCCTTGCTGTAGTTCATTGCGCAACACTTGCAAACACCGCTGCTCTTGACGGTTGTCCATAGATGCTGTGGGCTCATCAAGCAAAAACACACTGGGTTTGGTGAGTAGCAGTCGGGTAAATGCGACCAATTGCTTTTGCCCTCCTGACAGACCTCGTCCACCTTCACTAATTGGTAAATCCAAGCCACTAGAGTGATTAGATACCAGATTAATCAGTCCTGTTTTTTGTAATACTTCGTGTAAAACGTCATCACTTGGGGCTGCCATACCAATCAATAAATTCTCACGCAATGTGCCTTGAAACAGACGATGGTCTTGCTGTAAATAGCCCACACACTCACTCAAAGACTCACGGCTAATTTGCTGTATATCTAATCCATCTAGCAAAATATGTCCTTGCGTTGGCGCATATAATCCTGCCAGTAACTTTAATAAGGTTGATTTTCCTGATCCAATCGGACCTAGTAAAGCAATGCGCTCGCCCGGTCTGATATGCAAACTTTGCACACTCACCGCCGATCTGTCATTACCCATATAATTAAACTTTAAACCATCACATTGATAAGCCCCTCGAATAACTGTTGGTGATAAAGGATAGCTGACCCCATGATTGTCTTGCTCTAAAGTAAATAAAGACTCAATATTTCGCTTTGCTGCCTTAGCATGGGCATACTGCACCAATAAATTGGGAATTGCCATCACAGGCGCAAGCACACGCCCGCCTAAAATAGAACAAGCAATCAATCCACCCATGGTCATATCACCACGCATCACCACAAATGAGCCAACAATGACAATACCCACATAGCTGATTTGCTGTAACATCTGGGTAAAATAGCTCAAATTATCGTTGGCATGCTTCATGTCTAAGTCATTTTTAACTGTCACATTCATCACATCCAGCCAACGTGATAAAAACTTCCAACTACCCGCCCCTGCCTTGATGGTCTCTACCCCTTCTACGGTCTCTACCAAAAGCCCCGTTTTATAATACGAAGCAGATGCCCCTTCTGCTGCAATGGCATCAATACGTTTGCGGGCATACAATCCCATAGAGACAGCAATAATCGCAGCAATCACTGGCACAACAGCAACCAAAGGTGAGCCAATAAACGCAATCAGTGCCACAAAGATAAACGTCATGGGCAAATCAACCAACCCAAACAACGTACTGGCAGTAAAAAAGCTACGTACCTGCTCATAACCCCTAAGCTGTGCTGCCATCGAACCTACTGAGCCAGGCATTTGATCAATACGTACCTTGAGCAAACGTTGAAATACTTCTCGAGACAGATGTTGATCCAACCCCACCACCACTTTATCCATGATGCGTGAGCGTGAAAACTTCATAAAGGCTTCAAAAAGAATGATCAGCCCTACCCCACTTGCCAAAATAATCAATGTATATTGGCTACGGGTCGGTATGACACGATCATAAACTTGCATTGAAAATAGGGATACTGCCAATGCCAACAAATTGATCAAAAATGAAGCAATCACCGCTTCAATTACTACCCCTTTATAGTTTGCCAAATTATTTTTTAACAAATCAGCAAATGACGCTTTACGCTTTTTGATGTGATCATCTTTTAAGCGCAACCGTAAGATTAAGCTAAGATCATTAAAATGAACCGTAGTACTGGTATGTGCTTGCGTAAAACGCCATTTATTTTGTGCCGTTAAAGCATCAATCACACCCCATCCTTTTGTCGTATGATAGGCAAGCAGCGGTAAAAAAGCAGCATCTGGTTGCTCTAATATCTCAGGTAAATCGTCAATACCAAGACCTTGCAACACTGCCACAATACCCGCTAATGTATGAATATCTTGCTGTGGATTATTTTGTGACTGCTGTGTATGTCGTGCGACCACATCAGCTAGGCGTACATTATCAATCGGATAACCTTGCTGATTGAGCAAATGGCGTAACGCGTCGACCAAAGTTTGTTGTGAAGATACAGGGACATCAGGCATAGTCTGCTTATTTATACTACTATCTAGCGCACCTTCATCATTTGTATCTACAGGTAAATTTGTCGGTTTTAAATGTTCATTCATACCAGTCATTTAATATCCATCAATTACATATAAAGTTTTATTGTTTGTCATATTTTTATTGTTTACTATTTTAAGTATCTACAATGCAATGCTGCTAATGTGGCGGCGGTTAGCAGATTAATGGATACTTTCATCCTTATCCTGTGAAGTTGTTGGCAGATAAACAGGCGCATCTATTGGGGTCACAGATATTTCAACAGAGTCACTTATCACACCACGATGATCAACACTATCATTAATATTGATGTGAGTATTGGTATTGGCATCAGGTGACGGAAAAGCTTGATTTGGCAGTAGTTTTGGCTCAACCAGTGGCTGTGCCATTTGCTGTGAATAGTCCTCTTGTGTGACCGAAGATGCTCCAGATGACGGTAAGTTTTTCTCCGATAACCATTCATTTACTGAGTCTGTTACACTAAATAAAGGCACTGGCTGACGATTATGTGCAAACTGCTGCCACGGCATCATGCCAAAATCTACTTGTAGTTTGTAGTATGCAGCTAAAATATCTGCCCTTGTCTGTACCAGTTGAATTTGATAATCACTGTATTCACGTACTGCATTTAATACCTCAAGCCATGTTTTACGTCCAGCAATAAACTGGCGGCGATAAGAATTTACTACAATTTGTGCACCTGCTGAAGCAGCAACCAATGACAACTCCCTATCTTTGGCACTGGCAAACTGCTGATATTGAACTTGTATGTCTTCCATCACTGTCCGCCGTGCTGCTTCGTGACTTTGTCTTATGCTCTCAACATGTGCTTGTGATGCTCTTGCCAATGCTAGGTTTGATAATCCAGCACCAGGATCATAATTTAATCCCAATGACAGCTCTCCATCACCCTCGTGTTCATGATGATCATAAGTATATTCATACTGCATATACACGGTCGGATAACGCTTGGCTCGCTGTGCCTTGACTTCCTGTTTTGCAGACTCTACTTGATAATACTCTTTGACCACAGTCGGGTTATAAAAGCTGGCTTGATTAAATGCCATTTGCTTAAAATTGGCAGATTGTTGCTTGACTTGGGCAGTCAATAGCTCAAGTTTGGGCACACTAATGGCACTGTCTTGCGATATGTTTTGTCCTGTAATTTGTTCTAATCGAGCAGCGGCAATATTTTGTTGCTCTAATGCAGCCTGATAAGCATTTTGTTCTTGTAAGATACGATTGGTAACCAAATCCAGTTCAATACGTGCTGATACTCCTTGCGTCACTCGTCGCTGCATCATGGCTTCAAAGTCATGTAACTGCTTTAAATTCTCAAAATATACCCGCTGCTTTTCGACCGCGGTAATATAGCTTTGCCATGCTTCAATGGTGGTTTTGGCAACTTGGTTTTGCTGCTCATAAATATGCTCAATTGCCGCTTTGTCATCAAAGATGGCTTGATTCACATTGGCAGTTAACTGTCCACCTGTCCATAAAGATTGACGAATACGCACCTGTGACACCAAGTTTTTCTTCTGATTATAGCCAGAAGAAAAACTTGGTGCGGGTAATAGTCCAAGTTTGGCAGCAGTGATGCCTTCTGTGGTCGCTTGTTGCTCCGCTTTCGCTGAACCTACCAAAGGATGCGTTTGAATTGCCTGCGTAATAAGGCTGTTAATTTGAATATCCGTAGCGGCTGCATGTGCATGGACATATAACGTTAGATATACAAATATAACGCCACAACTTCGAGGCAAAAATTGCAGTGCCTTGGTTTGAAATAGCAACAGATTCATAGTTGGCTTATGGTCATTAAAGAAAAATAAATAAATTAGGATGCTATATTATAAATATTAAGGACTGTTAAATATGGATACTTCAAACTCTTTATTGACAAGGGGTATTGTTGTATTTATTGGTTTTATTAAAATTTCCTCTTAGCCCTTATATCATAAGACTTGTAGTATCTAATGCTCAGCACACCCTATTATTTTATGCAGATAAATTTAAGAAATATTAACATACAACCCAATTATAGTCACAGCAAATACATAAAAAATGCACGCTACACAATAGTGTCTTTATCTTTATTGAAAAAAAATACTACAACATTTTTGACATCCTTAGGACTTACGCAAAAATGCGATATTCATCTTATAAGGTGACTGGGAATTATATTGCGCCTCTAAAGCTACGTACAGACCGCCCCACTTTTTCTATAAAGATAAAAGCTCAATAAACCTTAGAGAAATTCTCTTGCGAGGCTATCTATTTCTTTGTATTCTTATCCTAACTGCTCTTAGGATTGATAACATTATGTTGAAAAATATTCAGGACAAACAGCTAACGGCTATTTTCCTTGCCTTAGCATTGCATGTATTTATATTTACCATACTTTATTATCAATTCACTCATAAAAATAACGCTCAGCATAATATTAGCAATACTGATACACACAGCCAATCAAGCAACAATAAATCCTTGACAGCCCCTCATGTTGATCAAACTACCACCGCAATAGGAACAGACGCCTTATCCTCAGCCAATAGCACCTCTAAAATGACAACGTCCGTTAGTCACATAAAAGAGGACAAAACCCCACCAACCCCACCTGAGAGTATGGAGGCAGCGGTTTCATCTGCCACACAGACAGTACCAGCACCAACAGCACCAACAGCGCCACCTGCCACCCCACCCACATCTGCTACTGCTACTACTTCAAACACAACAAATACCACTACTGCACCGATTGTGGCACAAACAACGCAAACCAATCACCCACAATCAATCACTGATGCACCGCTCCCATCTTCACCTGCTTATGCAAATGCCCCTGCCACAAATATGCAAAATACAAATCATGACGTTAATGCTAATAACTCCATCCAAGAACAGGCTTTGATGAGTATGGACATACCCGCCTCGCAAAGACCCGCCCATTTGGACTCATCTGCTACCATCACATCACTTGCACCAATAAAAGCTGAAGCTGAAGCATTAAATGATCAACTCAGTCATGCCATCAGTGCAGTGGCAAAACGCAATCAACAAAAAATTGAAACTACGCACCAACATCTGACGACTTCTTCTATAGAGGTAAATAAAACCCAACCGATAGACACAGTGGTACAAGTAAACAAGCAAGTAGGCAGTGAACACATGGAACAATAATCCTCATTAACCAGCATGTTAGTAATTTTTGGTAAAATTTAAGCAATACTTGAAAACGCCTCATCAACAATTCCCCCCTTGCGTAATGCGAAGACGATTAGTATAGTAAAACATGATTTTAGTCTCACATATTGTATGTGGGAAATGTAATAAACCTAAGCTGTAATAAACCTAAGCAACTTTTACTTTTTTCACTTTCATTAACCAACTAACACTTACTATCAAAACTAAATAAGGAAAATGATTATGGCTATTAGCTTAACCAAAGGCGGTAATGTCAATCTATCTAAAGAAGCACCTGGTTTATCCAATATTACTGTTGGACTTGGTTGGGACCCTCGTGCCACAGATGGTCAAGAGTTTGATTTAGATGCCATTGCATTTTTGCTCAATGAAGCAGGTAAGGTACGTAATGATCAAGATTTCATCTTTTTTAACAACCTAAAGTCTGGTGATGGTTCGGTTGAACATACTGGTGATAACCGTACAGGGGAAGGGGAAGGTGATGATGAACAAATCAAAATTAACCTCAGTAATGTTCCTGCCGATGTCAGCAAAGTTGCTGTCTGTGCCATCATTTATGAAGGTCAATCTCGTAATCAAAACTTTGGACAAGTAGGCGATGCATTTATTCGTGTAGTCAATGATAATGGCAACAGTGAAATCGCTCGTTATGATTTGTCTGAAGATAGCAGCACCGAGACCGCGATGATATTTGGTGAATTATATCGCCATAATGGTGATTGGAAATTCCGTGCTGTTGGTCAAGGTTTTAATGGTGGATTAGGTCCATTAGCAGCCTCTTATGGCGTTAGTGTGTAAACGATTTTTACTAGAGCCAAAGTAAGTTTATTGAACATTTACTTCAAACATCCAAATATAAGTCAATGATGAGCAAAGGACATCTACCATGGCAGCAACCTTCAGTTTAATTGGCACTATCGAACCATTTTTACATTGCAATCTTAAACAAGGTGATTCGATTTTTTGTGAAGCCAATGCCATGGTGATGATGGAGTCTAACCTTGAGCTAAAAGGTAAGCTACAAAGTGGGCTGATGCAATCACTGATGCGCCGCTTTGCTAATGATGAATCCCTATTTCAGCAGCAAATCGAAGCGGTACATGGTGAAGGTGACTGCCTGCTTGCTCCAACCCTAGATGGTGACATGCAAATCATTGATGTTGGTGCAAACCAATATACCCTAAGCGATGGTGCATTTGTTGCTGCCTCAAAAGGTGTCGATATTCGAGCCAATATACAGCGCAATCTTGGTGGAGCGGTATTTGGTGACACAGGTGGATTTATTATTATGCAAACCCACGGTACTGGTCAAGTGGTGGTATCAGGGTTTGGCTCATTATTTGAAATTGAAGTCACACCAGGCAAAGATGTGATTATTGATAATGGTCATGTGGTGTGTTGGGATTCCCGTTTGGATTATAAACTGTCAGTCTCCACCAGTAAGAAAAAAGGCTTTATGGGTAATATCATCAACTCTGTTACTAGTGGCGAAGGTATGGTGCTAAACTTCTCTGGTACTGGTAAAGTGGTTATTTGCTCTCGCAACCGTGATAGCTATCAGGGCTGGATACAAAGTATCTTAGGAAGTAACTCAGGTGGTCGTGGTGGTAATGGTGGCTTTTTAGATCAAATCATGTAATTATAAATCAGATGGTTTACAGATTATTTCACTATTTACTTTCATTTTGCTTTTATAATGCTACTTTATCTCTCATATATCAAAACCAAATAAGTACAGATATCAGCTTATCACACATAAATAATTTATATAAATAAGGACAAATATCATGGCAGTTAGTCTACAAAAAGGACAAAAGATATCACTTTCTAAAGAAGCGGGTGGTACGCTCACACAAATAAAAATGGGATTAGGTTGGGATGTGGCTCAATCAAGCTCAGGTAAAAAAGGCGGCTTTTTAGGTGGTCTTTTTAGTGGGGGTGCAGGTGGTGGTGACAGCATTGATTTAGACGCCTCTTGTATTATGTTTGATAGTAATAAACAGCCTGTTGATGCCATTTGGTTTGGACAACTTAACTCAAAAGATGGCAGTATTACCCATACAGGCGATAACCGAACGGGTGCAGGTGATGGTGATGATGAGGTAATTAATGTTGACCTATCACGTGTTCCTGCTAATGTGCAATCATTGGTGTTTACTGTCAACAGCTTTACTGGACAAACTTTTGAGACAGTTGAAAATGCGTTTTGTCGCATCGTTAATGCCAGTAATAACCAAGAGGTGGCTCGCTATAACTTATCCTCACAAGGCAGTCATACAGCAATGATTATGGCAAAAGTCTATCGTCATAATGGTGAATGGAAAATGCACGCCATTGGTGAGATTGCCTCAGGACGCACCTTCCAAGACTTGATGCCTGCAATCATGCCACATGCTTAATCTGCAAATATATATTGTTTTGGTTGACTGGTTGACAGTTTAATCAACTTACTGACTTGATAATCAATATCAATATATAGAACAACACCTAAAAAAACGCTGCGATGAAAAGCAGCGTTTTTTTATGACTATGATAAATTAAATATACCAATATGACAAAAATCCCAAATCCAACTTTTCTACTTACTACCCCGCTTCCAACTAAAGCCCCAACCAAAGGCTTTATCCATGTCTTGATGCCCATTAAAAATCAAAAAAAACTTCCCTATTCTAATCTTTCTACCAAAATTATATTTTTTCTAATTTACATTCCTATTTTATAATCTTTACAGTATTTACATCAGATACCCTAACACTTATCCATCATATTTTAGAAATATAAATACGACAGTATATTACAAACATCATTTATTCTGATATAATCAAATATAAATAGTCAAGGAATGATAATAGAAAATTCATACTTAAACTTAGCCAGCCAACTCAAAAATCAATTAAACTAACAAAATAATATAAAATAGATTTAGTTATAACTCACAGTATATTTAATTTACAAAATGCCTAGGTAACATTATGCTTCATGAAATATATAAAGTACTGGAAAAACCACAATCAAGCAAATATGGAAAGCTGGTACAACGAGCCTTATTAATAAATGTATTTATAAATATAGGATCATCTTTACTTTATACATTTTCTAACTTCAACCAAAATATTAAGGGCTTTTTATTAATTATCGAATACATCACTGTTGTTATTTTTTGTATAGAACTTATTTTTAGATACATATCTATTGGTAATGATAAAAGATATAGAGGTGTTTTAGGAAAAATAAAATTCACTTTAACTCCTTTTATTATTATTGATATCATCTCATTAATACCTTACTTCACTACTGGTATACAGTTTGATACCTTAACAGCAAGAATAATAAGATTTCTAAAGTTTTTTAGAATTTTAAAGCTAATCAGACTTAAAGATGTCGCTAAAAATGTCTTTAGTTTAAGCTTTTTTGCTACAACCTCAATTTTTGTACAGTTTATAATACTTTTTACCTTTAGTATATTCTCTATTGCAGCATTTGCAATTGTCCTAAAAAGCATAAAACTCAGTGTGTTAATATTTTTAAGTCCTTCAGCCATTGCAGAAATAAGTGACTTTGATCAAGTTCTATTTGGATTCTTTGAGCTAATTTTAGGACTTATTATTGGTGGTACACTTATTTCAATTATATCTAGTTTATTAACTAATATAATTGACGATATAAAAAATGGATTTTATCCATACAAAGGTAAAGATCACATAGTAATCATTAATTCCAACCCAAAAACTAACTTTATATTAGACGAAATTAATTATTACTATGCTGACCTAGAGCAAACAAAAGATATAGTTCTCTTTCTCCCATTTATTAAAGATACTGAAGAATTCTCACAGAATTTAAAGCAATATTCAAATATAAGAATATTTATTCTCAAAGGAAGCCCCTTTGTCTGGAATACTTATGAAAAAATTAATATTAACCATTGTGGAAAAATTATCATACTTAAAGAAAACAACAACACAAATAGATTTTTAGAAAGTAAAATAACAAGATACATACTATCTCATGAAAAATTCCAGAATAGATACTTGAAATTTATTATAGAATCAAGTTCAAATAGAGATGAAATAATTTATAATGAAATATTTTCTGATAATAAAAATAAATCAGACATTATAAATAGTATTGATATCATACTCAATTTATTGAATAGATCCATTACCAATCCAATGTACTTTCAAATATATTCTGGTTTACTTTCTTTCCAAAATTGGGAGATTAAAATAATTGACTATAAGGAAATTTTTAATGTAGAAAAATCTTTTAAAGAGGCATATTTAGAGTTAGGTGATGCAGTAATACTGGGGGTGATAAAAAATAATGAAGTTAAACTTAATGTAGATAAAGACATTACGCTTAGCTTTGAAGATAAGTTAATTATTATCATAAAAGAATCATATAACTACTATCTCACAGAAATATCTAGTAATCACAATCAAATAATAGAAAATACAGCAATAAAAATTCCGAAACCAAGGCTTAAATCCACAAGAAATATATGCATTATTGGTGATTTTGATGATATAGATATAAGTAAAATTTATGACTTCCTAGACGATGAAAGTATTGCAAAACTACAAAGATACACTCAAGATGACAATGAAGGTTATCTTGATATTGACTTTTGGAAAGTAATTATTAGCAATAATTTTGACATGATTATTCTTAATCTTGATGATGATTTTGAATTTATATTAACAATGTACCTAAGAAATAAATTTAATAGTAATACTAAATTCTTAGAGTCTCTTGTAAATATTGTTCATGATCCAATTGTCTCTCAGTTACTACATAGAAATGATATTATTAAAAGCAATATTATACTCTCTGAAAAGCTATCAGGTGAATTCATCACTCAAACCGTATTTAACGAATATATAGTTAAGATATTTGAAGAGATTACTAGAGCACAAGGTAATGAATTTTATATTTTAGATAAAGAAGAATATGCAGAGCTATATAATTTAGATATTTTTAATTTAAAGTCAATTTTATTAGAAAATGATATGATATATATAGGTGCAATAGTAGATAATAATTTTTATATTAATGACAATAGAGTTAATAAATTTCATAGTATAGTTGTTCTCACAGAAGGAATATAAAAATGGTACATAAAAAACATAGTCATTGATGTATAGTCAATCTAATACTAATTCTATTAATTAACCTACCAATATAATTACTACAACGGGAAACAATTAGTAGACTAAGCGAATTTGACAAATTTAGGTTATTTTAGAGATATAATATAATTTAACCACAAGACAACCCATTGCATACATCTAGCAAGACACCATGGTAGATTTTTTAAAGTAGCTATAGATGAACTATAAATACTGCATAGCCCTAATATAAGTCAATACTTAATATCAGCAACTAATATTACTTACTGCCACGCTTCCAACTAAAGCCCCAACCAAAGGCTTTATCCATGTCTTGATGCCCATTAAAATACTGATTAATGCGCTCCACATTGATACTACCATTTTGGTTGACCAGTCTGGCAATGGCACACATGGGACGATTGTTTGCACCTTCGGTTAGGTGGGTTTCAATTGGTGGTTGCTCAGGTACATGGATAGTGACAATACCGTCTGTCTGTGCCCAATTGGGTACACCTTCATAAATAAAGGCAAAAACCAATACTTCTTGTATTTGTGACCACTGACTACCATTGATATCCAGCCATTCACCGCCAGTCATGTGCCCTGTGCGGTCATCGGCTCGCAATAAGACATAAGGCGATGCATTGAGATTGCCAAAATGGTTACCGAGTGCCTGAATCAAGGTGCGCTCACCATTTTTTAAAAATATCATTGCACCAATATCTAAATCAATGCCTGATGCACGCTGCTTAAATAAATCACTAAGCAGTCCTTTTTTGGGCTGACCCGTTGCCTGACTAGCAGCATTTGCTTGTTGATTCCAGTTAAGATTAATAGAGATTTTACCAAAGTTGTCTTTTTTCTTGAGATTGATACTCGATTGGGTTTTAGTGAGCGTGACTTTGCTAAGATTGACACTGGGTTTGGCAGCATTAGATTGGGTAGAAGCAGTATTGGGCATAGGTGGTGGCGTCGGGATATTCTGCTTTTGGGCTTGATTATTATGGCTATCATCAGCGATTTCCACACCAAAATGCTCAGATAGCGGCTTTAACCCACCATCAAAACCTTGGGCGATAAAACGAAACTTCCAACTGCCTTGACGACGGTAGCATTCGCCGAGAATCAATGCTTTTTCGTTCCGATTTGCAGCTTCTACAGGACAGTTTAGCAGCACCTCACTGCCCTGCATCACTTGCAAAGTCACGTTACCAAGCTGCGCCAATGGCAAATCTGCGGAAAATGCCACCGCCACTTTTTCAATCGCCATCGGCTGCGTAGGCAAGTCAATGTCAAAAAATCCATCAGTTTCGCGCCCCCGAAAGGCAATACTGGCATCATCACTTTGTCGTTGCCCATAAAATACCATGTCACCATCGCCCCGTACTTTCATGTTGCTTGCCAACCGATAAGCAGCACAATCTATCGGGCTTTGGCTAATGATGCGTAGGGTAATTTTAGCATTGGCTAGCGGGGCATTTGCACCAGCGATTAATGTTTGGCTCACTTTGATTTTCCCTCATTGTTATTACTGGAACTATGGTTATTACTGGGACTGTCGCTATTATTACTTTGAACATCAGCGACAGGTTGCTTAACTGCGTGATTGCTAATAGATTCTGCTGATTGCGTTGGTATGCCAGTGACATTTTTTAGGTCGGTATTGGCAGCATCCAAATTATTATCAATTGCCACGGGTATGGGCTTATCAAAGATATTAACCCCACCTTTTACCCCAAAATCTAGAGTAGTGACAGTATAAGCGATGCTGATGTTTTCTTGCTCAAAGCGTTTTTTAATACGCATGATGATGTCGCTACTGGCTTGTTTATAGTCTATATTATTTTTAAAATGTATCCAAAATCGTAATTGGAAGTTATAGGTGCTTGAGCCAATGTCGGTAAAGTAAAAATCAATGGGCTCATCATGCAATACGCTTTCTACTTGTGCCGCTTCTTCTAATGCCGCCGCTTTGACCAATGCCAAATCATCCCCATAAGATACGCCACTTTCAAAGATGATTCGCCGTTTATGAAACGCGGTATAACTGGTAAATGTATTATTATAGATAAGCTGGTTGGGGACAAACACTTGTTGCCCTGCCACTGTCCATATATTGGTGGTAATCCAGCCAATTCCTATCACCTTGCCATAGGTTGAGTCAATTTCCACCCAGTCATCTTTGCCAAAGGGCTGCTGAATTTTTAATAATAAACCTGCAAATAAATTAGATGCCACATCTTTAAAGGCAAAGCCTGCAATGATGCCAAGCACGCCAGCACCTGCCAGTAGTTTGGTCAATACTTGTTCAAGCCCGAGTATTTGTAGGGCAAGTAATACACCAGAGGCGATAAAAAAGATATAGATGACGGTTGAGACAATATAGCCAATTTCTATATATTTGGTGGCAGCTTTGGTATAGAGTTTCAGTGTGTATTTTTTGGCAAGTTTTGCCAGTATAAAAAACAAGCCAAACACCAATACACTCAAAAAGATATTGGGCAAATAAGCCAATACTGATTTTTCCCAGTGTGCTAAAATGCCTTCTAGGTAGGTGATTTGATGATCCATAATATCCCTTAACTCCAATAAATTTCTCAATAAAATCTGTTAATCTTCAAGTTATTTTATAAATTTTTTTATTATACACTTATTAGCAATCGCTTCACTAAATCTTTGCAATGTGGTGAAAAACATCATCACTGTTATGGGATGTCCTTATGAATCAACCAATCTCAACTCCCCTAAATCCAGCCGCTTGTGTTTGGCTGGCTGAGGCACAGTCTAGTCAGCGAGATATGCTGCAAAGTCTACAAGGACTCAAAGTTCAATATCCCAACCAACCTTTATCCATTATTGCTTCTCATCGCTCTTCACGCCCTGAGATTTTTGAGTTTGCTGACCACTACTTTTATGAGCCAGCAGAAGATAACAGTGGCTCTTCTTCTCGTTGGCAGTATGTGCTAGATCAGGCACAACAACATCATGTTAAAGTGCTGCTCACTGGGCGTAATAGTATTGATTATGAAGCACAGCGGTATTTATTTAACAAGGCGAATATTAGGCTGCTGACAGGGGCGCAAGATGTGCAGATGCTACAAAAAATAGATGATAAGTTTGCGTTTATACAGCATTGCCAACAACATGACATTCCTGTGGCGACTGGCTGGCGATTTGAAAATTTGCGGCAGTTACATCAGTTGTTTGCGAAGCACCACAACCAATCACTGTGTGTCAAACCTGTTTCGGGGATTTTTGCACAGGGGTTTTGGCGTTTGGATACGGGCAAAACACTTGATAATAGCTATGATAGTTTTGAGCATTTGTATTTTACCGATAACCGCAAAATCAATGCTGAGCAGTTTTTAATTGCTTATGCCAAGAGCGAGATGGTACAAAAGCGACCCATACCAATGCTATTGATGCCATATCTATCTGGACAGGAATATTCTATCGATGTGGTATGTGAGCGTGGTGAGGTATTGGCTGCGATTACCCGTCATAAGGTCGGTAAGGTGCAGCATATTGGCTATGATGAGGAGGTAATGGCAGTGGTAATACCTTTGATTCAGGCATTTGGCTGTGATGGTATTGTCAGCGTGCAGACCAAAGCGGACGATGCTGGGGTACACCATGTGCTAGAAATCAATAGTCGCCCTTCTGGTGGTATTGGTTATACCAAACATTGCGGTGTGGATTTGACCCAAATTGCCTTTGCCTATTGGCTTGGTTGGACAGATAAACCTGTATTAGCAGAAGTTGCTAAGCAAATTCAACCATGTCAGGTACGCTCAATTATGGTGAGCGTGAAATTGGATGGTGTGGCGGAGTAGTTAAAATGGAGGTTAGGTGGGATAGTCTCTAATCTTTCTACAATATCCGCAATAACTGCATCTATCTGTGTCAATACGCTATGATTGTCATAACGTATGACGCTGATACCTAAGCTGTTTAAATATTCGGTGCGTAGGTTGTCATAGGCTAGTTGTTCTGGCTGTAAGTGGTGGCTACCGTCAAGTTCGATGGCAAGGTTATTACTATGAGTAAAAAAGTCCACGACATATCCGCCAATCGGTACTTGACGGCGAAACTTAACACCCAACTGGCTACCACGCAAACGTTGCCATAGTTTCCTTTCTGCCTCTGTCATATTTTGTCGCAGACTTTTTGCATTTGTTTGAGTGGTCGTGTTTGTTTTAAAACTCATACTTTTTCCTTTGCCCTCATTTACTCGCTCCCCTAATCTTTCTTTTGAAACTTCTATTATTCCCTCCCCCAGCCCCTCCCTAAGGGAGGGGGGTTATATCCTGCATAACTTTTAAAAGTATTCTAGCTTTGCCCTTATAAACAAAACCTGAAAAGTGCTGTTCCTCCCCCTTAGGGGGAGGTTAGGTGGGGGAATAGTAGTAACTTTATTTCAAAGTCTAGCTCCCTTCCCAAATTCTAAAAAATATGTCCCCCCTCCTTTTTAAGGAGGGGGTCAGGGGGTGGTTCTCAAATCTCATATTTATTTGTCCTCTACGCCCTCCCCCACTCCGAGCATAGCTCTACGTCTTGCACTCGGGCAATCGTCCACTGGACGATTGCTTATCCTCGCTCACCTACCCTAAGGGAGGGGGGCGATATCCTTCATAACTTTTAAAAGTATTCTAGCTTTGCCCTTATAAACAAAACCTGAAAAGTGCTGTTCCTCCCCCTTAGGGGGAGATTAGGTGGGGGAATAGTAATAACTTTATTTCAAAGTCTAGCTCCCTTCCCAAATTCTAAAAAATATGTCCCCCCTCCTTTTCAAGGAGGGGGCTAGGGGGTGGTTTCTTTTAGGATAATTGAGAAACACCACTCCAGAAGGGGGGGGGTGTTTATTTTAGGTTAAGTGGGGGAAAATCTTAAAACCCAAAAAGCCTATTCTGACCGCACGGCACGCACATAACTACTATTGTTCTTATAGCTGTAGTTATCGTGACCATTATTGAAGTCCACGTCCCACGCATGGGAACTACTGTTAGCAACAGGCGAGGACGACCAATAATCGCTAGATGCTGTATTAGGGAATATGGTGGTATTAATGGCAGGGTCATAGCATTGCTGTTCCACAATACTACTTAACTCTTTAATATTGGGCAGTCGATAGCCATTACCTATTGCTTTGGCTTGTGTCAGTGCTTGTTGCCAGTTATAGCTGTTGGCACTACCTATACATTTACCACCATTATTATTGTTGTTACCTTGCCATGTTTGCCCTAATGAGCATCGTTGCCAGATTAGCCCTGTTACGGTATCTTTGACTTCTCCATCTTTTACACCAATGGTAGTAAAGCGGTTAGTTGGTGTGGTGGCTTCGATATTAGTGGTTTGGCAAGTTTGGGCATGGCTAACTATGCTACTCAATAAAAGGCAAGCACAACTGCACAGTGGGATAGGATTTAAGATAAGTCGTTTCATTGGTTTGCTCCTGTCAGATAATTTTTAGTGCTGTAATAATTCTCTAATCTTTCTACAATATCCGCAATAACTGCATCTATTTGGGTCAATACGCTATGATTATCATAACGTATCACGGTAATACCTAAGCTGTTTAAATATTCGGTGCGTATGTTGTCATAGGCTAATTGTTCTGGCTGTAGGTGGTGACTACCGTCAAGTTCGATGGCAAGGTTATTACTATGAGTAAAAAAGTCCACGACATATCCGCCAATCGGTACTTGACGGCGAAACTTAACACCCAACTGGCTACCACGCAAACGTTGCCATAGCTTCCTTTCTGCCTCTGTCATATTTTGCCGAAGACTTTTTGCATTTGTTTGAGTGGTTGTGTTTGTTTTAAAACTCATATTTTTTCCTTTGCCCTCATTTACTCCC
>NZ_VFYU01000017.1 GCF_021012795.1 Psychrobacter sp. I-STPA10
TTTTTATAAATCTTAAGTAGCCTATATAACAAAAAAGTTACATACTCAAGTAGCCCAATGCTTTCTAAAGAAAGTCTTGGTTTTTAGTAAATATAATTAAATAGTAAATATATTATAACTAATATAAATTCAACACGGTGTTAACCTCACTCGATGTACTACTTGTACTATCTTCACTTGGTTGCCTTGTGGTGAAATTGACTATAGGTAATTTTGACACATCAATTCAGGCGGATTTTTTTACTAAATCCTGTTAGAATATCCGATTTCTAGCCATGCACCTTACTCTAAGCTCGCTACGCCAGAACCCAAATCATATAAAGTTATGTTATGCCCAATAACACAGATACAGACACCATCACAACCCTAAACCTACCTACACATACAAGCACCGCAAATAATACACAAGGTGCTGACAGTAAGTATCGTGAGCAACACTCGCTAGGCTTAATTCGTCTGCAAAATCTGCCTATTTTGTTTGATGAATTACAATTATCGCAAGCCCCTTTAGACAAACAGCAACTTATCGCCCAAATAGATGCTTGCCTACCACAAACCCAATGTGGACTATGCGACCACCCTGATGGCTGTCTGCCTTATGCCACCGCCATTGTCATGCAAAATGAAGCACATAATAAATGCGTCCCGGGTGGGCAACCTGTTAGTGACCATATCGCCGATATATTAGGACGTTCTTACCTTGAAGCCGTTGCTTCTAAATGGCAGACCAATCCAGATACCCAACGTCCCACCGAAGTACGAGCCATCATTCGTGAAGATGACTGTATTGGCTGTACCAAATGTATCCCTGCTTGCCCTGTCGATGCCATTGTCGGTACAGGCAAACACATGCACACCATTTTTACTGACCTATGTACTGGCTGTGAGCTGTGCCTACCCCCCTGCCCTGTTGACTGCATTGACTTAGTAGAGATTGAGCGCGTACCAAGTGAGGCACAACGCCAAGCCGAACAAAGCCATTTGCGCGGTCGTTACCATACTCACCTAAATCGAGTTGCCAAACAAATGCAGGACAAAGCCAACACTAAACCTGTGGTTAGTATGGTACAAGCCAAACTTAACAACGCCACTAACCAAAGCATTGATATTGATGAGGCTCAAGCCAAAAACACCATCGAGCAAGCCAAACTACGCACCAAAATCAAAAAGCTACAAAAACAGCTATCGGTGCGAGCCAATCCCAAAAAACAAGCCGAACTTGAGCAACTGCAAGCACAGCTAGCACAAGTGGAAAAATCTTCCATACCAATGTGGGAAATGGGATAGGTAAAAGTAAGACCGTCAGATAATTTTAGATAAACTATTCCTACCCCTACCCATTACCCCTCTTTAATTAGCCAACTCAACTGTATGAATCAATCCTTATGAGTAAAGCCGTTAAACACAAGACCGCCGATACCCCACCATCAAGACGTATGGCAAACGCCAAAGTACGTCCTTTTTTTCAAAAGCTGGCAGATACCATTGACGAGCCTGTCACCGAACTGGAATATAACAGCACTTTTGAGCTGTTGATTGCAGTAATACTCTCTGCTCAAGCCACTGACGTTAGTGTCAATATTGCCACTCGCAAACTATTCCCTGTTGCCAATACCCCAGAGAGTATTTTGGCATTGGGTGAAGACGGCTTAAAAGAATATATCAAAACCATCGGGCTATATAACGCCAAAGGTAAAAATATCATCAAAACTTGTCAGATGTTAATTGATAAGCATAACAGCCAAGTACCCGAAACTCGCAAAGAGCTTGAGGCATTGGCAGGGGTCGGACGTAAAACCGCCAATGTGGTACTCAATACCGCCTTTGGGCAACCGACAATGGCGGTGGATACGCATATTTTTCGGGTGAGTAATCGCACAGGGTTGGCAACAGGCAAAACGGTATTGGCGGTAGAAAAAAAGTTGCTTGAACGTATTCCAAAAGAATTTATCCTTGATGCTCACCATTATTTGATATTACATGGGCGTTATACGTGCCAAGCTCGCACACCAAAATGTGGGGCGTGTCCTGTGTATGAAGAATGTATGTTTAAGGATAAGGCAGAGTTTGTGGAGGTTTAGAAAAAAAATACTGTAAATATCACCAATAATGTACAATAATAAGTACTAAATTCGTTATCAATGGGGAGTACGATGGACGTTATTAGCTACACCGAATTACGCAAAAACTTATCCCACTCTTTTGACAAAGTGGTGGCTGACCGTAATCCATTAATAATTACTCGGCAAAATGCTGAACCTATGGTATTAATTAGCCTCCAAGATTTTAATGCTTATCAAGAAACAGCTTATCTATTGAGCAATCCCAATAACGCCAAGCGCTTAAGACGTTCCATTAGTGATGCAAAGTCAGCCAAAGTAACCTCTAGAGAATTAATTGAGCTTGAAGACTAATACTGAGGTCTAACAAATGCTACTATCATGGACAGATGATGCGTGGGAAGATTATTTATATTGGCAAAAACACAGCAAAGCAAATTTAAAACGCATTAATACCTTAATTACAGCCATCAAACGCACACCATTTGAAGGGATTGGTAAGCCAGAGCCTTTAAAGCATGAGTTGGCGGGTTACTGGTCAAGACGTATTGACCAAGAACACCGCTTAGTTTATGAGGTCCAAGAAGAACACATTATTATTGTGCAATGTCGCTTTCATTATTAAAATCTGTCTTAGAACCTGTATTCATAATCCAAAATCAGGGGATTTTTAGACTAAAATTGCGTAATACAAGGCAAATTTTGGGGCGAATAGTCATTCTATTTAACCCAAAATTTAACGCCGTAGTACGTCTATTTTAGGCAAAAAGCCACCTTTGTGGGTTGTGAATACAGGTTCTTAGTTAGCATTAGACATTAGCTTTAATTTTATGGATAAAATTCTCTATGCAAACCCTCACCGCTTTAGTTTTTGATAATTTTGAAACCCTCGATTTATATGGGGTCATTGAGATGTTCGGTAGTTTGCCTGAGCATTATCGTATCCAATTTGCCTCACTCTCAGGTGGTATCATTCATAACCAACATAACGTTACCTTAACCACCACAACCATTGAACAATTAGAATGTGCAACCGATATTTTATTGGTTATTGGTGGTCAAGGCACACGACAACTGGTGAATGATAAACAGTTTTTACAAGCCCTAACCCATCTTGCTACCTCTGCTGATTGGATACTGAGTGTCTGTACTGGCAGTGCGTTGTTGGCAAAAGCAGGGCTATTAGATGATATACAAGCCACCTCAAACAAACGCGCTTGGCAATGGGTCATCAGCCAATCATCGCAAGTAAACTGGGTTGCTCAAGCTCGCTGGGTGGTTGATGGCAAATTTTATACCTCATCGGGGGTCAGCGCAGGTATGGATATGGCACTGGGATTTATTGCTGATAGACATGGCATTGAGGTTGCTCGGCAAATTGCCCATGACATTGAATATCGCTGGCATAAAGTCAGTACTCAAGATGAGTTTTGCCGATTATGATATGAATGACTTTCATTAGCGTTTTTTGACAATTCAGAGTAAAATAGGGCAGTTTTTCTTATAAAATATTACGATGGTTGATGACTTTCTTATATCCCGCTCGTATTAAAATAACCATTAAAATTAACCAATTAAGCGACTTACCTTATGCGTGATTACCAACTGTTTACCTCCGAATCTGTTAGCGAAGGTCATCCTGACAAAATGGCTGACCAAATCTCCGACGCCCTACTCGATGCCATTTTGCGTGAAGACTTGCATGCCCGTGTCGCCTGTGAAACCTTAGTAAAAACAGGGGCTGTGGTGCTGGCAGGAGAAATCTCCACCACCGCCAATATTGATATTGAGCGTATCGTGCGTGATACGGTTAAAGGCATTGGCTATCAGCATTCAGACTTAGGATTTGATGGCGAAACCTGTGCGGTAATTAACATGATTGGTAAGCAATCGCCCGAAATTGCCCAAGGGGTTGACCGTAGTAATCCAGAAGACCAAGGTGCTGGCGACCAAGGTTTAATGTTTGGCTATGCCAGCAATGAAACTGAAGTGCTGATGCCTGCTCCAATTGAATTTGCGCATCGCTTGATGGAGCGTCAATCTGAGCTGCGCCGCTCAGGACATCTACCTTGGTTACGCCCTGATGCCAAAGCCCAAGTGACACTAAAATATGATGGTGATAAACCAACCGCCATTGATGCCGTGGTTTTATCTACCCAACACGACCCCAGTATTTCACAAAAAGACTTGCAAGAAGCGGTGATGGAAGAGATTATCAAACAGGTTATCCCTGCGCATCTATTACATGCCGATACTCGCTATCACATCAATCCTACTGGTAAGTTTGTCATCGGTGGTCCTGTTGGTGATGCAGGTTTAACAGGTCGCAAAATTATCGTTGATACCTATGGCGGTATGGCACGTCATGGTGGCGGTGCATTTAGTGGCAAAGACCCCTCAAAAGTTGACCGCAGTGCCGCTTATGCAGGACGCTATGTTGCCAAAAACATCGTCGCAGCAGGGCTTGCCGACCGTTGTGAAGTACAAGTAAGCTACGCCATTGGTGTGGCTCAGCCCACCTCTATTTCAGTCAATACGTTTGGCACAGGAAAAATCAGTACCGATGCCATCATTGAGCTGATTCGCCAGCATTTTGACCTGCGTCCTTATGGCATCACTCGTATGCTTAACTTATTGCAGCCTATGTACCAACAAACGGCTACTTATGGGCACTTTGGTCGTCAAGGTAGTGATACTGCCTTTACTTGGGAAAAAACCGATAGAGCCGAGTTATTAAGAGCTGATGCAGGTATTTAGCCTGTTATTTTTCCCCTCCTCCTAGCCCCCTCCCAGTATGAGGGGGAACAGTACCCTCCAACTTTGGGGAAGGGAGACAGCATACTTTTTAGAACACTACCAAAACTGGATATGATAAAATCTATCCAGTTTTTTTATGTCTAAATTTACCCCCATCAATCATTCAGCAAAAGGATAAAGCCATGAGCCAACAAAATACAAACAGCCAAAACCCTCAAGATGACACCCAAAATAATCCCCAAAATACTGACCAAACCACCGTTGAAATCACTCCAGAAATGCAAGCCTTTTATCAACGTGCCGATGCCATCATTGAGCTGGCAAATAGCCAACTAAGTCCCGAGTCACACTCTGGTCAAGTCGGTGCATCACTGCTTTATGCTGCTGCCCGTTATAGTGCTTCGGTTGCCTCTATTGGCTTTGTCAAAGGTGATGATTTGCGCAAAGAAAAAGAAGAAATTATCGAATTTTATGCCAAACAATATCGCCAAATGCTGAGCGATAACTTAGAAGATTATGCCCAAAACTTTGATAAATACGTGCAATTAGATAAGTAGGCAGATAAATACAATATATTAGCAACCTTACTCATCTTCAAAACAAGGAAGTTATTATGAGCAACCAAGAAAATCTGATAAGCCTACCTGCCCCCATACAAGCCCTACTTGAGCAAAGTAAGGTAAACGTAGTGTCTATAAGCTTACAAAAAGCAGATAAAGAGCTTGCTCTAACCGCTAGTAAAATCGGTGGGTTTGGTTATCTACCAGAAAATGAAACTTATCCAAGTAAAGCTAATGGCACGCCATTGGCTTTATTGGTACAAATTAATTTTGCTGAGGTAGCTGGTGCGGTAGATTTATCACAACTGCCACAGCCTTTGCCTGAATCAGGAATTTTGCAGATTTATATTGATGGTGAAGATGATTTATATGGCGCAGATTTTGATAATCCATTCCCCAGTGAAAAATATCAAGTACGCTTTTGGCAAGATATAACACTACCAGTGAATCAAACGGCTTTGGAGCAAGCAAAAGCTGACCTTGAGAAGTTAGCCAATGATAATGGTGATTATTATCTACCATTTAACCATATAGATGAGCCAGATGAGCTTGCTATTACATTTAAGCTAGCGGTGCAATCTTGTAATATAGATTGTTATGAATATGAAAAATTAAAAACAAAGATTATTCCAGATATTGCTGATAAAGATATAGAGGATTATATTGAAGAGTATGCTAAAAATAATAATTTAGACATAGCAGACCCTTACGATACTGTTATTGATTATGGTGACCTTGCCAACTGTCAAGGTCACCAGTTATTAGGATATCCTTTTTTTACCCAATGTGACCTTCGATACAATAATGCCTCTTTAGCAAATCATATTTTACTCTTACAAATAGATACAGATGATAAAGCTAATTTAATGTGGGGAGATTCTGGCATTGCCAATTTCTTTATCACACCTAATGAGTTGAAAAACAAAAACTTTAGTCGCTTGGTTTATAATTGGGATTGTTATTAGCCAAACCATTAAAACATTCATATTACTTTTTATTTCAAACACTTACATTAATTATGGCATAAAAATTAGATAATAGGGGTTAGCTGATAAATATAAGACAAACACGATATGATATCGCTGTATTGCCACTCATTAAACCAATCAGCACTATCTAAATCTAATTAAGGTCATACTATGAATGAACATAAAACACGCAATCCCAAACCTGCCTTTGCACCCAATCCTGACAGCAAACTAACCCATGCTTTTGGTTTGGGCTGTGTTGCCGTTGGTAGTGGCATGAATGAAAATTCTGATGAACAGATACATAACGCTTTACAGCAAGCATGGGATTTAGGGATACGTTATTATGACACCTCGCCTCGCTATGGTAATGGTTTAAGCGAACGCCGTTTGGGTCGATTTTTATTTACGCAAAATCGTGATGACTATGTATTGTCTAGTAAAATTGGTCGGCTATTTTGGGGTGACCCTGCCTACAGCTATCCTGATGATACCTTTTGGAAGGGCAAAACCTACCAAAATTATCACTATGATTATAGTGCCTCAGGGGTCAGACGCTCTATCGAAGACAGCCTAAACCGTATGGGGCTGTCCCATTTAGACTACGTTTTTGTCCATGATATTGATTCAAGAAACAGCGATATTGATTGGGAAGTACGCTTTAAGGAATGTGAAAAAGGGGCATTTCCTGAGCTAATTCGTATGCGTGAAGAAGGCATTATCAAAGGTTGGGGTATCGGTGTTAATGAGGTTGAACCCATCATTCGTGCCATGCAAGTATCGGACCCTGACATTAGCTTATCAGCACAGCAATACTCGCTGATTAAACAAGCCGATTCAATTAATCGCCTCTTCCCCGAAGCCAAAAAACGCAACATGCAAATTGTCTTGGGCGGGGTTTTAGAGTCTGGATTTTTAGCAGGTAAAAACCGTTATGCGTATCAGCCTAACAACGTCACCCCAGAGCTGGTTGCCAAACGTAATAAACTGCAAAAAATTGCTGATGACTTTAATGTCGATTTGCGTACAGCAGCATTGCAGTTTGCTACAGCTCCTGAGGCAGTCACTTCCATTGTGGTCGGTGCCAGTTCAGCCGAGCAGGTTCAACAAAATATCGCCTCATTACAAGTTGCTATTCCCCAAGAGTTTTGGCAACAATTAAAACAACAAGGCTTGATTATGCAACAGGCTGAAACTGATATTAAACCGTTACAACTCTAGAAACCTGTATTTACCATCTTCAATGATGGCTTTTTGCCTAAACACAGTTAACCCTCCAAACCATGATTGGCGTGGGGGTTTTGTTATTTAAACTTATACCAACCTCATACAAACAAGGCTGGTTAATATCGAGTGCAAATTTCTTCTTCACCTTTTTTTTCGCCATAATACTCTCGGCAACTTTCTTGCGTCGGGGCAATACTTTCTGGCCATAAATCATTAGAAAACTGCACATCATGTATGTCATCTAAATCAGAACTACATTCATTAATAAAGCCAATTGATATCACAACAATAGCAATTTTAATATATGGTTTTTGAAATATATTTTTTGCTTTGTTTGCTTTGTTGGTTGATGATAACATCATCAGTATCTTCCATTTGTCATAATCCCTACCCCACAATATAACCCATCAAAAATAGTGTATCATAGTTATTTGAATATCGTTATTTGAGCATCGTTATTTGCACCTCATAACTGGGTAAAAATAGAATTGACAAGGAATATTTATGCCGCGCACCTTTGCTATTGGTGATATTCATGGTTGCCTGAGCCTATTAAAGACATTGTTAGCCCATATTCAGCCTACACAAGACGATACCTTGATATTTTTGGGTGATATGGTGGATAGAGGAGAAGACAGCAAAGGTGTTTTGGACTGTGTGATGATGCTTGAAAAACAATGTCATGTTATTGTGATTAAAGGCAATCATGAAGAGATGATGCTTGGTAGTATGAGTGATACAGAAACGGCTAAGTTTTGGCTGCGTTATGGTGGGGCTGAGGCAATGCAATCATTTGGTTTACAGCCAAGTCTTGAGCAGATAAAACATATTCCTTTTAAATATAAATGCTGGCTTGAGTCTCTGCGTAATTACTATGAAACGGTAGATTTTATCTTTTGTCATGCCACACCAAAAGCTGATATTAGTATGGATACCCAAGGAGATGAAGGTCTGCGTTGGCGCAAACTTAGAAAAGCTGACGGTAGACACATTTCTGGTAAAACCATTATTTGTGGTCATAGTGAGCAACGAAATGGACAAGTCAAGCAGCAAGAGGGCATCATTTGTATTGATACCTTTGCTTATGGTTGTGGCGTATTAACTGCATTGGAAGTAGAGACTTTGACAGCTTGGCAAGCACAATCAGATGGCAGATGTCTTAAAACACTGCTTAACTTGTTCTGATATTTTTCCGCAATAGATTGATTAATTGGGGCGACCTTGATGCGCCTCAGCACCCTTATCAGCAATATAATCATTAATTTGCTGTAAACGCTCAGGTGTACCCACATCTATCCAGTTATCTTGTATCAGCTCAGCAGTGATTTGAAACTTTGGCATCGCTTTTTTAAGTAGCGGTGCAAGCGGCGCAGCTTGACCCACCACTTGCTCTGCAACCAACTTAGGAGACATCACACTGATACCTGAAAAAGTATATTTTTCAGCATCTGCAATTGCTTGCTCACTTGCCAGCCCATTTTGAATAGCAAAGTCACCTTGCCCATTATGACTAGGATTATCAATCATTAACAAATGAGCTAACTGGTCGGCACTCATCTCATAATCAACCAACTGGGCAAAATCATACGTTGTCCATATATCACCATTGACTAAAATAAATGGTTCATCTTTGAGCTTGTTTGTCTGTAGCGCATAAAAAATTCCCCCTGCTGTCTCTAGTGGCTCTTCTTCTACTGACCAATGGATATTAACCCCATAATCGTCCCCATCACCAATGGCTTGCATCAACTTATCTGATAACCAAGCAGTATTGATAGTGATATCAGTGATGCCAGCCGCTTTTAACGCTTTAATGTGCCAAACAATTAATGGCTGTCCACCCACTTTCACCAAAGGCTTAGGAATTTCATTGGTAATGGGCTGCAAACGTGTACCTTTGCCTGCTGCCAAAATCATCGCTTGTGAGATAGGCATAGTCGAATCCTTAATCAATACAATTTAATAATACCGCTTATCAAGTGAGGATATCTATCCTAGCAAATGCTGCTTTTGCTCATACACAGGTACAACCTCAGCTTCAAACCACTGAGTAAATGCTGCCACCGCCTCCTGAGCCTCTACATCGCCCTGTTGACTAAGCCACGCCAGCTCAAAACGTAAATCCTGCATCACCTTTGCAATATCTGCCAGATATCTTAGCTTGCCATCACGTTTTGCTAGACGAATAAAAATACCCAAAATTTTTAAATGACGCTGCACCCCTACTATGTTCATATCTTGATAAAACTCATCAGCCGTTGCTGCGGTTTTTAAGCCTGAAGACTGTTGATACTGCCAAAAATCACTGACCCAATCTTTAATGGTTTGCTCATCCCAATTGACATACGCATCACGTAATAATGACAGCAAATCATAACTATAAGCCCCTATTACTGCATCTTGAAAGTCAATCACCCCCAGCTTGTCAACATTTTGTCTATCGAGCATTAAGTTACGACTATGATAATCACGATGCACCACCACTTGTGGCTGCGAGGTTATTTGCTTTGTCAGCCATTGGGTTAACTGCTGCCATACTTGCTGTGCAGACGTACTCATACTGATATCAAAATAAGGCAAAAACCAATCGCTAAATAACGCCATCTCATCATTGAGCTTGTTCACATCATAATCAGGCAGGTTGGCTTGCTGACGAGCCTGATTAATATCTAACCCTTGCAACTCAATAAGCGTTCGCATCGCCCATTGATAGTAATCATTGACCCGTTGTGCTTTTTGGCCATCTTCGGGTAACTGTTGTAATAAATGCGCAAATTCTGTCGTACCAAAATCTTGTAGCACCAAAAACCCCTGCTGCATATCTTTAGCAATGATCGTCGGTACATTAACTACGGCTGCTAGTAGCTCATCAACTGCGACAAACTCAGTGATGGACTCTTTTTGTGGTGGTGCATCCATAATAATATAACGTACGGTTGATTCCGACTGCGTCACTGCTTCACTTGTATCATCCATCTGTGTCAATGCAATACGATGATAACGACGGAAACTGGCATCACCTGGTAAGGAAGTTAAGTGATATTCTTGTCCAGAAAATACGTCATTAAGCCAATCTGTCAACTGCTGCATACGCAGCCTGTTTTCCGCTGTTAATGCTGTTGTTGCTAAAGCTTGGTCGCTTTTTTGTTGAGTCATAAAAAACCCTAAATATTCACCATTAAAAAAAACAAAAGAGAAGTCAGTGGCTGATTTTAATATCAGACTTGATTGCAATAATTATTTTCAAGTCAGCCACAAGGGATAAAAGTACAAAATATCTACTGTGCTAAAATCAGCCCATACAATAAGTTTTGTAGTAAAATGCTGCCATAGTGTAGCCCATTTGCCTTTTTTTGACTATGATATGACCTTATGGATCTACACATTTCTCATATTTAACTGATGTCAGCATACTAATGATAATAATTGTTAATCAAGATAAGTATAGATAGTATATGTAATATATCGGACATGGCTAATACCATGATGGTTTGATATTAGGCAAACCATAAATATATAGTTGTCTTGTATTCACATTGGTTTTACATTAAGACTCATCAAAGATAGAGGTACGTTTGCTTTACTCTCCGCTTTATTACAGTATTCGTTTGGTACTTATTGCTGCCACAGGGTTACCAGTATCATTATTGATCACCTCACAGTCGCATGCCCAAGTACAGCAGAATGCAAAAACTTCTGTCGATTCTGATGCCTTAACAGCAGATCAGCATCTCTTTAATGCCACAAAAAATGTCCTCATCACCAATGATGTCATAATAGATGAGACCAATACACTTAATAACGATACTCTTAACAGTATTGCGATAGAGTCTAATCCCAAGATAAACAGCAACAATAAACTTCGTCCAGACATAGACGAAGCAAATCTTAGTATTGATTCTCATTTGAAGCAGTCGCAGCAAGACGAACTGTTACCTGAACCTCTACCCGCAGTTTTGTCTGCTGATGAGTCTACTACCAATAACCAAAAACAACAAACTACTGATGCTACCAATACTGATACACAGGCTGTTATAACTGATAAGACACCTCCTACCAATATCAATAACACCGCCTTGACTCAAAACTTACCACAGTATTTAGCAAATAAGGTTACAGACAGTCTAGAAACTGACGAAGCAGCTCGCAGTCTAGAACGCTTAGCACAATTTTATCAATATAAGCCTAATCATGCCTCAGAGTCCAATCTATCACAATCTCAGTCGCCTTTGACTGATACAAATACTACGACTCAGCAGACCAAGCCAACCGTAGCCACCAGCATCGCACCTGTCATTGCACCCAGCATTTATTACCGATTACAGCAAAACGCTCCTGCTCGTTGTTATGGTACTTGGGTCAACCCTGTATTACCTTCAGATTACCAACGTGTACTTCAGCAACAAGCCTATTTGAATCCAACTGATGCCAAGCAATCTAACAACGCATTACCAATGTTTGCACAAGCAGACTATGCCTATTACGATAGTTTATCTTATTTAGAGCTAGTAGGAGATGTACAAGTTGTTCAAGCAGGACAATTTATTCAGTCAGATCAATTGGTTATTAACCTCAACCAAGGCATAGGTGGTGCTAAAGGTAATATATTATTTACCAATGCTGCCACCGCTAGTAACGCATCCACATCTACAACAGATATACCAAATTCATCCACCAGCCAGCCCCTAGCTGCTGGTATAGGGCTCATCGGGGTGGCAAATGAGTTGGCATACAATGCAAATGGACAAGCAACTGCTAAAGAGGTTGCTTTTGCCAGCATCCCCATGCAAGCCCATGGTTATGCACAGCAGCTTAATAGACCCAACGATACAACGATTGAGCTTGATAAAGTGATGTTTAGCACCTGCCCGCCTAATGACCGTAAATGGCAGCTAGAAGCAGCGCAAATTGATTTAGATACGTCTACTGGTCGTGGTGAAGCTTATGATATGACTTTTCGCCTAGGTAATGTGCCCATCCTCTATCTGCCTTACTTTAACTTTCCTATCGACAGTCGCCGTGCCAGTGGATTTTTATTACCACGAGCCAGTATTGATACTCAAAGTGGGGTGCAAGTTAGCCTTCCCTATTACATTAATATCGCACCCAATTATGATGCCACTGTAACCACACAGCTATTTAGTAATCGCAACCCAATGCTAAGTGGTGAGATGCGTTATTTAACTCACAATTATGGTACTGGCAAATTACTGGCATCTTATCTACCTCATGATAAGCAGTATCACCATAAAGATCGCAAAGGGCTTTTTTATAGTCATAATTGGACATCTGATACCATGCCACATTTAAGTGCCAATGTTATCTATAACTATGTATCTGATCCTAACTATCTGAATGATTTTGATGACTTAGGTCTATCTGATAATACCATCAATCTACCGAGACGTGCCGAAGCAAACTACTATAATGACTATTTAACAGGACAACTTAAAATAGAAACCTTTCAAAGCTTAGCAAGCATTGATGCAGACGGCAATAGAGTTCTTGATAAAGATAAGCCATACTCTCGCTTACCACAGATAGCTGTCAACTATCGCCTACCTTGGTTCGAAAATCTAAACATTACAGGGGTACATGACTCTGCTTATTTTAAAAAATCCATTGATGATGGCTCAGAGAATGAAAAAAGTGGCTTACGCGTCTATAATCAACTAAGTGCCAGTTATCCATTACAACGCTCATGGGGGTATGTTACCCCTAAAGTTAGTCTGCAACATTTATACACTACCTATGATGAAACCAGCAGGCTTGACAACAACTTAGCAAAAGATGATAAAAGCCAATCTGTTTTTGTACCACAATATAGCATTGATGCTGGGCTAATTTTCTATCAAGCAGGCTCACCCATGCACTGGTTTGATGATTCGCTAGGAGGTTATCAGCTACTTAGCCCTAGATTAAAATACATATATGCCCCTTATCGTGATCAAAATGATGTTCCTAACTTTAACACACGTATTGCCTCATTAAATTATTCACAATTATTTGCTGATAGCTGGTTTTTGGGTCATGACCGCCTACCCGACTACAATGCAGTGACACCAGGAATCAACTATCGTTACATCGATGCAATGGGTGTGACACGATTTGATGCTAGTATTGGCAAACAGTTTTATCTACAAAATGGTAGAGTGACTTTATCAAAAAATGATGCGATATTTACCAATGCTAACTCAGGTATTGTGTGGAATAGTAGCGCACAACCCTACCAAAATTTGTGGTTGGACTTTGATGGGGCATTAAAGTCTGATAACTCACTTAATTTTGTTACCACACAGCTACGCTATCAGCCCACAGCAAATAGTTTATTCAATGTTGGTTTCATCAAACGACTGGGAGATAATAATACCCGTCAACAACCGTTATCTGCTTTTACTGCCTCCACCATATTTCCAATCAAAAATAACTGGCGAGTATTGGCACAAGGACAGTATGATAACCACAACAATAAAATGATTGATGCACTGGTTGGTATAGACTACCAAGATTGTTGTTATGGTTTTGCTATTTATGGACGCAACTATTACAACAACCTAAATTTAGACAGTGACCCTACTCGTGCTATTATGGCTGAATTTCGTATTAATGGTTTTGGTAGTAGCAGCAGTGACAGCCGTTTAACTCGCTTACTCTCAGAGAAAATATCAGGCTTTGAACCTGTTGATGCCTACTGGAAACAGTAAAACAACCCTTAAAATCTGTTAAAATTTTTCATTCAATTTATTCATTGACATCATGCTTCTTTTACATACAAATCCATACAAAGCCACATAGAACATACAGGACATAGATAATCACCATGACTTACTTTAAAAACATCACCAACATGAACCTACATTCCTCGCTCCATTCGCATCAGCTTATGTATAAAAAACTATATACAGCAATCAGTGTGGGACTGTTAACCACGCTTTGTTTATCGACTCCAGCCATTGCTGCGCAGTCAAATGGGGTGACCACTAATACAAGCACACAGCCCACAATAACAAATAATGTATCTGTTGCTAATAGCACAGATGGTATTATCGCTATTGTCAATGACTCTGCTATTTTAAAAAGTGATCTTGCCGCTGCGGTACAACAAGCCAGACAAAGCATTCAAGCATCTGGTGGTAGGCTGCCTCCTAATGAACAACTAAACCAAGAAGTACTCAATGGCTTAATTTTGCGTGAGCTACAACTCGACTTAATCCAACGTGCAGGTATTCGCCCCAATCCTGAAGCCATCAATCAACAATTACAAGCCATTGCTCAATCACAAGGATTTAGCAGCTTAAGTGAATTACAACAACGTCTAGATGCCAGTCAACCAAATGGCTATGCCTTACTGCGCCAACAAATCATCGAAAATGAATCACTAAAAGCACTGCAACAGCGTCAAGTCGCTGGTCGAGTACGTATTACTGAGCAAGACATCGATGCCTACCTTGCCTCTCCAGAAGCGCAACAACTAGAACAAAGTGAGTTTCGTACCATTCATATCCGTGTGCCCTATTTAGATGACTATAGCCGTATTACTGAGCAACAACGTGAGCAAGCCATGCAAGTTGCTCAGCGTGTACATACCGCACTACAAAGCACCGACGATGCCAATCAAGCCATTGCAGCTGTGACTAGCAATACGGATATTAACTATCCCGTTGAGCTACAAGGTGGTGACATGGGATACCATCCTGCGGCAGGTCTACCCACTGAACTTGCAAACAAAATCACCAAACTGCAAGTAGGTGAAGTAGCCGCCCCTCAAGTGACTGCACAAGGAATTGACGTTATTAAATTGGTCGATAAACGTAGTGATGATCGTCTGATCATACCACAGTGGCACGTACGTCATGTTTTAGTCAAATCTAACCCTCAACAAAATGACGCTTTGGCTGAACAAAAAATTAATGACATCTATCAGCAGCTACAACAAGGCGCCGATTTTACTGCCATTGCTGCCACCTACTCTGATGATGCTGGTTCAGCAGGACGTGGTGGAGATTTAGAATGGATAACTGAGGGAGATACAGTGCCAGCATTTGAAGCCGTAATGAAATCCACACCTGTGGGTAGCATCTCTCAACCGTTCAAAAGTCAATTTGGCTGGCATATTCTTAAAGTAGAAGAAACTCGTAAAAATGACGTCAGCAAACAATATCGTCGTAACCTAGCACGTGAAGCTATCTTCCAACGCCTTGCACCACAAGCACAAGAAGACTGGTTACAAGAACTAAAAGCCAATGCCTATATCAAAATAATGTAGTTAACTATCGACAATGATGGCATCAACCCATCAACCAGAGGTCCACACTCTGTAAACAGGACCAAGAACTGATCCGCTCCCTACATACCTCCACAGTACTACAGTGTTGGTAGATAGGGGGTGGATTGATTTGAAAGCACAAAGCTTAGGGTCTGTTGAACTTTCACCCCGTTAGACTAATATCTGCAAGAAATACAGCTACTTTTTACTTTCATGTAAAAATTGCTCGCCGCTTTATGAGACTAATATCGTACTTTTACATAAGTCCTGATTATATTGATTCTATTGTCTATCAATGTATCTTAAACTAATAAGTATCTCAACCAAACCTAGTGTTTAAGCACTTTTTTTGGATCGATGGGACTGCCGTTTTCACGTACTTGAAACTCCAGTGCAACTTGATTGCTGTTGCCAGTATTCCCCATGATGGCGATGGGTTGACCTGCCTGCACTTGATCGCCTTCATTGACCAAAATTTTACTATTGTGCGCATAAGCAGTCACATACTGTTTATCATGACGAATCATGATCAAATTACCATACTCGGGTAGACCATCACCTGCATAGAGCACGGTGCCTGCATTACTTGCTACCACTGTATCCCCCTCTCGACCGCCAAACCACATACCTAAAATACCTTGATTAGCATTATACTGCTTGATGACTGGATTAGATGATGGTAGGCGATAAGTCGTTGCAGGGACAGGCTCAACCACGCTTGCTGCACTCGGGTATGGATTTGATCTAGTGGCAGGCGATGTCCTGTCAAAGCGACCACGTTCATTAGACTGCACACCTGTGGTAGCAGCTTGATAGCCACTTTGCTGACCATACTGATTATAAGAGCGTTGATTATTTGTTGTCGTATCAGTCCAAAGCTTTAACCATTGTCCTGTATAGATGGTATAACGACGATCTAAATTGTTCAAAGCACCTATTTGACGATAATTAAGCCCATATCTCGCAGCGATTGCACTCACTGTATCGCCCTGTTGCACATGATAATAGTTAGGCACACCCACCTGATTTTTGCTGATCGTTGGAGTGTTATTAGGATGATACGTTGGCTTAGTTGCACAACCAGAAAAACAGACAAGAGCGGCTACCACCGATGAAGACACTGCCACTTTTTGCCATTGGGGCAACCTAACCTTTTTGGCTGGTTGTAATAATTTTATGTACATAGCAATCCTTATAAATTAACAATAGTAAATGAAAAATGAATTATTCATATTAGAATAGTACAAATGATTAAAAAAATAACCAATACTTTGAATAAAAGTAACAATAATGAGTTATATAAATAAATAGAGGATAAATGTAGCAAATAAATGTAACATGAAAGTTAATCTATACAACTATTGAGTAAATATAAATCTGTCACTAAACTGAGCACCAAGTTACTGTATTGATTACCTATATTCACTCAATCACTTAGATTAAATGCCTCATACTAAATCAATAAAATCCCTATGCTACCTATATCTTAGTAGTATGTTACGCTTATCTAAGTGAATGACACATTTATTCTACAAGATTTAGGAAATTTTGTGTGACATTGCTCAGCCTAAATATTATTATAACCACAACGTTTTTAATGAGTTTTTTGCGTGATGATCAAACATATACAAACTAGTTTATCTGCTTCACGACTTAAGCGTCTTGGTTTTGGGCTAATCATTAGTAGTATTGGATTGATAACACAGACAGTAAATGCTGCCACTAGCTATAATGACATGATCACCATTCCTGTAGACCTAGCAGGTATCAGTACCACTAAGTATGAAATTGCAGTAATGCATGTACTCTCTGAGATTTGCCCACCCATGCTCAATACACAACAAAGACAAAAATTTTATAAAGCTTATAATATTGAGCTGCAAAAACTAATGCCAACTATTAAAAATCCAAAATCGGCAATACAATATTTGTCTACTCAGCAAGATTACAAGCAGGTACTACAAAGCATACGTGGATGGACATCAAGCATCTCAAGAAATGAAAATAAAGCTTTATGTCAGGATTTAGCAGACACCAATTTTTAAACTTAATATGATAAAAATTATAAAATAAAATGCCTTTTATCGATAATTGCCATTGGTTTTTTTATATATCATTCTTAATATATAATTATTGGTTTATTTGACTAAGTCATACATTTCATTTATAGCTTCCGTGACTATTTCGCCACATCACCATACTAATGGTTTCAATAATTGTATCAATAATGGCTTTGATAATAGTTTCACGGAAAAACCTTGATTGCCTATTTCATCACCTTAGGCATTTTGCTAATATATCTGTTTTGGGTAAGCAGTCATGATGATTACTGCTAAATCAGCTTGCCTTTATACTCTTTATTTTGACGGTCATTGCAGTATGAGTGGTTATGGAAAGAAACATGAGAAAAAAACAATTGCTACACCTTATCACAGCAGCGAGTCTATCGATTGCGCCTTTCGTAGCGAATGCTGCCATTGAACCACCACAAATGGATAATGCAGCTTATGTGCTTATGGACTATGATACAGGTGAAATACTCGCACAAAAAAATGCTAATACTCCCTTACCACCTGCATCTTTGACCAAGATGATGACCAGCTATATTATTGAAGACAAACTCATCTCAGGCGAGCTAAAAGAAGACGAACCGGTGTTGATGAGTGAAAATGCATGGTGTCGAGGTAGTAGCAGTCAATCTTGTATGTATGTACCTGTAAATCAATCTGCCTCTGTCATTGATATGCTACGAGGGATTATTGTGCAATCTGGCAATGATGCCTCAAAAGCAATGGCAGAGCATATCGCTGGCAGTGAATCGGCTTTTGCAGATATGATGAATCAAGAAGCAGCCAAGCTTGGCATGGAAAATACCCACTTTGTTAACTCCACAGGTATGCCAGCTGAAGGTCATGAAGCATCGGCACTTGATTTAGCAAAACTTGCCAGAGCCATTATCAAAAATGGTGGGCAGTATTATGATATCTATGCTGAAAAAGAATTTACTTATAATAATATCACTCAAGGCAACCGTAATGCCCTACTGCTGACCGATCCAACCGTTGATGGACTCAAAACAGGACATACCAATGCCGCAGGCTACTGTCTTGTCGCCTCCAGTAAGCGCAATGATATGCGTCTTATCTCCGTGATTATGGGCACAAAAAGCATGCAAGCACGGGCTGATCAATCGCGTGAGCTACTCAACTGGGGGTTTGGTCACTTTGATACCGCCATACTTGCCCCCGCCAATCAAGTCATGGCTCAAGCTCCTGTGGCATTTGGCTTACAAGACAGCGTGTCTGTCGCCACCCAAGATAGCCTTAAAGTCCTGGTCAGTAAAGATCAAAAAGACAAACTCAGCACAGTCATTCAATTAAATGACAAGATTGATGCGCCCATTGCTCAAGGTCAAAGTGTGGGACAGCTACTGGCAGTAGTTGATGGCAAAACGGTTGCCTCAGTACCATTAATTGCAACCACCTCTGTAGAGCAGTCTGGATTCTTTAAGCGAGCATGGGAACACTTAGTAAACTGGGTCACAGGATTATTTTAATATAATTTTAAACAATTTTAAATAAAATAATATTATAAAAAAGGGAGACTAAAATATTCAAGCTCCCTTTTTTATTTTATATCTTTTATCTCAAAAGTACATAACACCCTATTTATAAACTATCTTTATGTCTCACTCAAGCCAACTTTTAATGGCTTGTGCTTGCGCCTTGTGCGATAGCTGGGTCGTTTGACAAATATCGACCCCCGATGCTAATAGTTCATCCATTTGCTTTTGAGACAAATCATCATAATAATAGATGATTAATAATCGATGGTTTGATTCTAACTGACGGATATGTTCAGCCAACATCATTGCATCCACTACTTTTACCTGTGATGAAATCATCAACCCTGACGCTGACGTGGTAAAAATATGATTCATGAGTGCATCAATCTCACTAAACTCATCGACTTGCGCCCCAAACTGGGTGATCATCGCAGGAAAATAAGAAGGGGGCTTTACTGTATAGAAAATAATACGCTTACCAGATAGTATTTGATTGTCTTCATTTTGCATCCAAATTTGTAACGGTAGCAACAAACGAAAGGTACTTCCTTTTCCATAAACACTATCAACCTCTAGCTTGCCATCCATTAATTTTGTCAACCGTTGTGCCACGCCTAACCCAACGCCAACGCCTTCAAATTCACGACTCATTGAAGGATCAACCTGAAAAAATGGCAAAAAGATGTCTTTTAAATTATTAGCTTCTATGCCAATTCCTGTATCTGTTATTTCAATACGCCAATAAATAAAACTGTCTTGTTTATCTAAAAATGATTCAACAGTAATACTACCCACTTTTGTGAATTTCACCGCATTATTTAGTAGCGCATCGAGAACACTATAAATCTTTTGATGATCACCTTTTAAGGCTGTGTCCATATGATGAATACGGCTAATCACCTCTATACCCTTATCCTGCGATAATTTTTCATAATTCTGAATGAGGCTACCTAAGATTTTAAGTGGCTCAATCTTTTCCGCCTCAACCTTCATTTGTCCTTTTTCTATCTTATTAAGTTGTATGATTTGACTTAAAATCAGCTCAAGATCGGTACTGCCCTTTCTAATAATACCAATCGCATCTTCTTGTTCTTGGCTGGTATATTGATTATCTAATAACTGTAAGCCACCAAAAATCGCATTTAATGAGGTTTTTAGTTCATGAGTGATCATGCTCTGAAAGCTACTTTGTTGCAGAGCCAATAAATCTGTTGTAGAGGGTGCTTGTACTGAGTTGTTCATACGATGAACTTCAGACTGTGCCTGTTGATACAGGTGTTCCATTAGCTCCAAAGATTGATGCAGCTTATTTAATTGCACATAGATAGTATGATCTTTGAATACCCGATTGGTCAGAGGATTATAGCGATCATTAATCTCATCAGCATAATTTGACAGTGAGTTAATACTATTGATGGGTCTGGAAATCCACCAGATTACCCATACTAACCAGATAAGATAACAAAGCAACAATGCTAATAATATGAGTGAATGGCGTACAAACCACTGCTGTCTCAACCTGTCAAGATCAAGAGAAACATTGATATAACCTAACAAAGATTGATTAGGGATAATAAAAGGCAATTCTTCTTTATTTGAGGAGTCAATATTACTGGTAACAGGTTGATGAAAACTGACAATGTCATCTTGTAATACCACCTGCCAATCAGGTTTATTTTCCTCAGAAAAGCTCAAAGACTGATTAATTGAATAAAAAGAAATACTCTGTAATGTAGGATCTTGTTCAAGCAAATAAGTAACCTGTTGACCTACAACTGAAATACCATCTGGTATCGATGCATTTTCAGCCAATATTTGTGACAAATTTTTTATTTCTATTTTTTTTAGGCGATAATTATCAATTAATTCATGATATATATAAGTACCCACTGCAACTAAATAAAGCACGGTTGTAGAGATAATAACTATTTTTTTTATGTTCCAACTTAAATTTTTTGGACAAAATCGACTCATAATAGGGTCTAACCAATATCATTGATAACAAGCAAAAAAAGATAGCAAAGCAGTATGCCAAACCTGCCTCACACCAGCTAGAAATTAACAAGTATTGCTCAACATCCAACGTCAATATCTTGGATATAAAGAACATTTGCTATACTCAAATTTCAGTGACGAATGCTGACTAACGCTTTTTTTGTTTTTTGAACTTTTGCACCCGTCTACGTTGTCGCTGCTGTTGCAGTTTGGCTTTTGTTGGTACTGTCTTTTTTCCAGAGTAAGGGTTACTATTCAGTTTAAATTCAACTTTTAAAGGCGTACCCTCAAGCTTAAAGACCTGACGAAATTCATTTTCAAGATAACGTCGATAACTATTAGGCAATGATCCAGTTTGATTACCATGAACAACGATAACAGGTGGGTTATGTCCACCAAGGTGAGCATAACGCAGCTTAATACGGCGACCTGATACCATCGGTGGTGGATGCGCTGAAATGGCATCTTCTAAAATTCTAGTTAAGCGGCTGGTTGATACCTTAAACATTGCTGACTGATAAGCCCGCAAAATCGAAGGATACAGATTACCCACACCCGTACCATGTAAAGCAGAAATGAGATGCACCTTAACATAAGGAATAAAATCAAAACGACGCTCGATTTCAATTTTAACCATCTGCTTTTTATCTTCAGAGAGCCCATCCCATTTATTAATGGCAATGACAATGGCACGACCCGCATCCAGCGCATAGCCAAGCATGTGCAAATCTTGATCGACAATGCCCTCTTGTGCGTCTACCACTAAGATAGCCACATTGGCATCTTTTATCGCTTGCAACGCTTTAATAACAGAGAACTTTTCTACCTTCTCATCAATACGTCCACGCCGACGTACACCCGCCGTATCAATGAGGACATAGTGTTTACCATCTCGCTCATAAGGTATATAGATACTGTCTCTTGTCGTTCCTGGCATGTCATAGACCACAACACGCTCTTCACCCAATAATCGGTTTACCAAGGTAGATTTACCCACATTTGGTCGACCAATCACTGCTAATTTTAGTCCATCTGGAGTCTCTTGTATCTCTTGCTCAGTCATGGGTGCTGTTAAATCGTCTAGTAAATTAGACAAACCACGTCCATGACTGGCAGCCATTGGATATGGCTCTCCTAGCCCTAAGGCAAAAAACTCAGCTGTAGCGGCATCATGCACCCCATCAATTTTATTTGCTACTAGATATACAGGCTTACCAAGAGTGTGTAACAGCTTAGCAATTTCTGCATCTGCACCGACAATGCCAGCACGAGCATCAACAACAAAAACGATGATATCTGCCTCATGTATGGCAGTGTGCGATTGGGTTGACATATAGTCATCTATCGCACCTTGACCATCATCAGCTTCGCCAATGCCACCTGTATCTACGACAATAAATGACTTTCCTTCATGGCTTGCATCTCCATACTGACGGTCTCTGGTCAATCCAGATAAATCAGCAACCAGTGCTTGGCGTGTTTTTGTCATTTGATTAAATATCGTCGATTTGCCGACATTTGGACGTCCAATTAAGGCAACGACGGGTTTCATTGGCATGGATTATTACTCTCACTAAAATATAAATATATAAGTTTTAAAAAAACGACTTAAAAATTATGATATCCAAATCGGATAAAATCAGCAAAAACTATTGGCGTTTTAATTGCCAAATACTCACTTGACCAGTCGTACTTTGAGTCAGCAACGTATTTGCTTGTGTTTGTAGCGTAGACAACGCCCCTTTACCTTTGGTATTGCTACGGCTAACTATCTTACCAGTAGACGTATCTAATAAATGTACGACACCCTCTAAATCACCAACTGCCACATAATTACCAATCACCACAGGATTGGTGAGTTGTCGATAGGCAAGCTCAGAATTATCCCACAAAGGTGCACCCGTATTGCGATTAAATGCTCTAACGTGACCATCTAAAGTGGTCGCAATGACACTATTCGCCGTAGTAGCTAAAGACTTTAAACTGCCTGCATCTTGTAAAAATAATATTTGCTCGCTTAAAAGATCAACCCCTACCAACTGTCCACTATAGCTGATTGCAAATAGCTGGCTATTATCTATTACAGGCGCACCATCCACATCTGTCATGCGCTCCACTTCACTCGCACCAGAAGGAATACCAACTCGGCGTGACCATAATGGCTTACCTGTGGTGACATCTAAGGCATGCAAACGCCCATCTGCTGTCGCTATAATCGCTGTACTATTATCTAAAAGTACTGGTGAGGCACTACCGCGCACACTAATACTTGGTGCTTGGGTAGCAAACTGCCAAACGGGACTACCTGTTTGTAGTGACAATCCTTGTAATAGACCATCATTCCCAGAGACAATGACTCGGTTATTATGAATCAAAGCAGGCGCTAAAACAGTACCCGTTGTTGGTTGCTGCCAACGTATCTGACCTGTAGAAGCATTTAATGCCACAACTTTTGCTGTCCGTGTGCTCACTATCACCGTGTCACTAGCAGCATCAAAGGCAACACCACCCATAATTGCACTTTTTAAATCACTTTGCCACAGTCGTTTGCCTTGAGCATCATAAGCAGATACTTTGCCATCACGGCTAGCGGCAATCACTTGACCATCATCATAACCAACTTGTAATGATAGTGGGTCTTTACTATTGCCTTTACTACCCACATCTGTCACAAATACTGGTTGCAATAAATCAACGGATTGGGCTAATTTAACCAATGGGGTTGGTTTATGCTCTTCAGGTTTAATGCCTTTAGTACAACTAACGACACCGACCAAGGCGGTGGATAATAAAGCAACCGTAATACCTTTTGTGATACGGCGATACCGTAGCGATGACATTGTATTAAAAATGGTTGTTGTCATGTTATTTACTCACTTAATCATAAAAGTTCTTCAAAATAAGATAGGTATTGAGCATTGCTGTTTTGACAGTACTTCAAAAAGTATGCAATGATTGTTTTTCAAAGAACATACTTTTTACAATATCATCAACTATAAATATGAACTACTACTGTCCTGTAGACTCTACACTGCTATCATTGATTTGGTTATCACTGGCAGCATCAACCGTTTGCTCTGCTTCTGTGCTTGATTCATCCGTTACATTTTCACTGGCAATATTTGCATCACTAGCAGCAGCATTTTCAACAGTAACATCTGATAAAGAAACAGGTGCGCTTGCAATTAATGCTGGTTTCTTGGGCATTTCTTGCGGCATGATGCCAATACTTTCCATTTTCAAACGTAAGATTGCTCGATCTTCTTTACGACCTACAAGTAAATTCCAAGCATTTTCATAAGCACGCTCAGCTTCTTGAGTTTTATTTTGCTGCAAATAAATATCACCAAGCAGCTCTTGTTTGCTCGGCTCAAAAGCATTAGGCATTTCTTTAGAAGCAGCAGACAACGCTGCATCCACATCACCAGCTGCCAATAATGTAGTGGCATAACGTAGCTGAGTCATTGCTGTTAAACCGGCATCCTTTAAAGGGATATCCAATGCACGTTTTAGTGTCTCACTTGCACCTTTATAATCTTCACTATCTGCTTGTTGACGTGCTTTTAATAACAAAGCTTGCCACGCGTAGACAGAGTCAGGATAAGCAGTAACCAACTTATCTACCTGTGTTGCCAGTGCGCTGCGCTCAGCTTGTAGTGCAGATGACTGTAAATCAGGATTTTGTTCAGCCAATGCAACTTTGTCGTTCATCTGTTGGATAGCAGAATACGCTTGTGCCGCTTCTATATCAGGACTGACCGTATGGCTTTGCCAATATCGAAAGCCAAAAAATCCAGCCAATGCCAACACAATCGCAGCAATAATATAGCCAGCATAGTGCTTTAATTCTGCTATTGATTGTGCGTCATCGTTGCCACTACGAGGGCTTGAGTTGCTGTTACTCACCATAATATTGCCTAATAAAATTTCACTTAAAAAACTATCGACATGATCATTCGTATGTATACTGCAAAGATCACTACAAATATCAATAGATCATTCTACAAATCATTAACCTGCAAAGTTTTCAGCCGAAAATAACCAAGTATCTACATACACAGCTTGCTCACCTGTCTGCATGTTTTTGATACTAATTTGCTGCTTATCTATTTCATCTTGTGCCAAAATAACGGTCAGTTGTGCACCAGATTTATCCGCTTTTTTCATTTGTGATTTTAAACTAGTGGCACTGGCAGTTTTGATGCGTAAGTCAGGACGATTTTGGCGTAATGATTGCGCATATTTTAATCCTTGTTCATAAACATCAGGATGGGCAACCACAAAAACGTCACAAGCAGCTGTATCTGCAAATGGATTCACTGCCTGTATTAATAACAACAGACGCTCTAAACCCATCGCAAAACCAATGGCTGGTGCAGACTGAGCAGGTTTATTTGAATCAGATTTTAACGTTTTTAATTGACCCACTAATCCATCATAACGCCCACCAGCACACACAGTTGCTTGCGCACCCAACTTATCTGTTACCCATTCAAAAACGGTTTTATTATAGTAATCTAGACCACGTACAAGTTTGGGATTAATATCAAATTCAATGCCAAGTGTCGTCAAATACTGCTGTACTTTGGCAAAATGTGCCTGTGATTCTTCTCCCAAAAACTCATTTAGTTTTGGTGCATCAACTAATAAAGCTTGGGTATTGACATCTTTGCTATCTAAGATACGCAGTGGATTGGTGCTTAGGCGACGTTGACTGTCCGCATCGAGTTGATCTTTTTTATCGGTTAAATAATCAACGAGGGCTTGGCGATAAGCTCGACGTTCTTCTGGCTCACCCAAGCTATTAATCTGTAAGGTTAACTCATGATCAATGCCCAAAGACTGCCACATCATATAAGTCATCGCAATCAGCTCAGCATCTGCATCGGGCAGCTCACTACCAAAGCTTTCTACTCCCAACTGATGAAACTGGCGATAGCGACCTTTTTGTGGCTGTTCATAACGAAACATGGGACCCATATACCAAAGTTTTGGATTATCACCACGTAATAAATTATGTTCAATAACCGCTCGTACTGCACCAGCCGTCCCTTCAGGTCGTAAAGTAATAGGCGTTGGAGGATCAGACTTATCGGTAAAACTAAACATTTCTTTTTCAACGATATCAGTTGCATCACCAATGGCACGAGCAAAAAGTTGAGTTTCCTCAACAATTGGCAAGCGGATTTGCTCAAAGCCAAATCGATCGAGTACATTTACTAATGTTTTTTCAAGCTGACGCCATTCTGAGCAAGGGCGGCTGACATCTGTTGCTACTTGCAAAATGTCATTAAACCCTTTGATTGATTTGATCATAATGATTTCTTTTCTCTATTCATCTCTATTTATAAACACTGTTTATAGAAACTATTGATAAATGCTATATTTTTAATATAACCAGTCTAAGCAAACATAACCAGCAAGCATACTTTATTTATTAGCAGTTAACAATGTGGTAATAAAAAACTATCTCTACTATTAACTCACGCCAATCTGTTGATAATCAGCTTATCAGTTATTTAACTCGAATAATCTCTTTTTCTCGCTTTGCCTCTTGCTCTTTGACTTTTGCTCGTACCATTTTTTCAATTTCATCTGCAAGTTTGGTGGTATCAATTAAATGGCTTTTATCACCATTACGATAGACCAAAGAGTTAGGGCTGGCTCCAACCACACCAATATCCGCCTCTTTTGCTTCACCTGGACCATTGACTTTACAACCTATCACTGAAACATCCATCGGCTCACGGATATCCTCAAGTCTGGCTTCCAGATCATTCATCACCCGAATCACATCAAACTCTTGCCGTGAGCAACTAGGACAAGCAATAAAATTGACACCATTGGCTCGAATATTAAGAGATTTTAAGATATCAAAACCAATCTTAATCTCCTCTTCTGGCTCTGCCGCCAAAGAAATACGCATGGTATCGCCAATCCCATCAAGTAGTAAACCACCCAAGGCAATGGCAGATTTGACCGTTCCCGTACGATAGACACCTGCTTCAGTCACCCCTAAATGCAAAGGGTTATCAATTTGTGCCGAGATGAGCCGATACGCATCAAGGGTCAAAAACACATTACTGGCTTTCACTGATATTTTATATTGATCAAAATCGAGTTTCTCTAAAATATCAATATGACGCAGTGCAGATTCAAGCATGGCTTCACCCGTTGGCTCACCATATTTACGCTGAATGTCTTTTTCTAATGAGCCTGCATTGACTCCAATACGAATGGGGATACCATGATGTCGGGCACAGGCAACCACTTCACGTACCTTTTTTTCATTACCAATATTGCCAGGATTAATACGCAAACAATCTGCACCAACCTCAGCCACTGCCAATGCAATCTTGTAATCAAAATGAATGTCTGCAATCAGTGGTACGCTGCTTTGTTGCTTAATCTTAGCAAATGCTGCGACGGTATCCATGGTCGGTGTAGATACCCGCATAAGATCTGCCCCTGCATCAACGCAGCGTTTAATTTGTGCCAGTGTCCCTTCAACGTCACAAGTATTGGTATTCGTCATACTCTGTACACTGATGGGTGCATCGCCACCAATTGCCACATCACCCACATAAATCTTTTTGGTGGGACGACGGGTGATTGGAGAGGGTATCGACATACTTTGTCCTTATCAAATCATTGCACGCTCATTAATTATAAGCAGCATTGTAAGCATAGTGGCTAGATAGCTAGGTAATAATAAATATAAATACAGTTACTTCTGTTACAACTTATGTAACTCAAGTTTATCAAACTGACGAATATACTAAACCTTTGAGTAATAGACACGAGATGATAAATATCTAAATCATCTTTCTATATAGCTCACATACACATTATGGTGCTAATGAAAAATTTGCCTGATCATTTTGTGCATAATCTGCAAGTGGTACTTTTACTTGGTTTAGATTTAAGGTTACGTTTTTCACATTATTAATTTGTACTTGAAATGGGGGCTGACCTTTTATTTTGTAACCACCCCGAGGCTGATCGCCTGACAGCAATACTGCCCCTGTTGCATCGGTTACTGTAATATCAGTATTATCACGTACCCAAAAGTCTAAATTGGCATCCGCTTGTGCAACAGTCGTCTCAGTGGTTGCAATGGCTGATCCTGTATTAGCAATATCTAATGCGCTACCCGTCGCTGTTACAGCAGCATCTGTCGCTGTTGTCAGCGCAGCACCTTGGGCTTGTTCTGAGCTGGATATATTATTAATGGCTATTTCATCTTGTGGATCTACTGCCGTTTCTTGTCTGGCATTATTGACTGTACGCAACAAAAATACCGCCAATGCAATAAGTGCAATAACAAACAATATCAAAAATGGATTGATACGAAAGCTAGGACGTCGTGAATCACGCTGTAGTGTACCAAGTGGTTTGAGTGGTGTTTTTATATTTCCGACACTACTTTTAAGATGCTCTGGATACACCGCATCAAAGCTTTTGACAATGGCATTGGTATCTAAACCCAGATATTTTGCATAGTTTATGGCAAAACCTCGTGCAAACGTCATCTGTGGTAATACAGCAAAATCTTCTGCCTCCAGTGCCTCTAAATGGCGCTTTAATATATGCAGGTGATCTGCTGCCTCATCCAGCGTACAGTTTTTTTGCTCTCGTGCCCATTTAAGAGTTGCACCAAATGAACGTGAATCTGTATTAGACAACGCTTCCGACATCTTATTTCCTGTAAGTAAAGTTTCAGCCTGCTCAACTGAAGATGATGGCTGATTTGGTGAGTGGTGTTGGTTTGTTGATTTTTGCATTGTATGTTTCTTTATATGTTTCTTGCTATTTTTCTCATATTCTGTATTTTGCTGCATTAATTTATTACTTTGTACTTCGTTACTTCCATGATGCTTCAGGATTACGAATCCAAGTTTTAAGCAGCTTCGCTTCATCACTCAGCGGATATGCAGATAATAATTGCTGCGATAACTGTTGACGTTGTCGCAAATTATTATGAGCGGCAGCTAACTTAATACCTTGTAATAACAACCGAGGACTGCTTGTCACACCCCCTGTCAACATCACTGCTTCATCATACAACTGCTGTGCTTGCACCATGCGACCTTGAGTAATCAATAAGTCTATTAATTCAATGTGGGCTATCAGACTGTTACGATTGCCTTCTAATGCTCGTATAAAAGCATGGTTTGCTGTTTGCGTATCACCAACTTTTAATGCGGTACGCCCAAGATTTTCTAAAGCACCAATACGCCCCTCATAACCTAGAGCCGAACCTGCTATCTCAAACTGAGCAATGGCCTCTTTATAGCGCCCACGCTGTGAGAGATATACCCCATAGTTATTACGAGCTTGCATAAATTGTGGATCTATCTCAATGGCACGTTTAAAAAAGCCATCTGCCTTAGCTAAGTTGAGCTCACTGCCCTCTTGTTGCAACAGCACACCCATCATATCATAGGCTGGCGCATATCTGCTATTGGCAGCAAAAGCCTTCTCTAGCTGCCTTTGAGCAGAATCAAGGTCATTTTGACGGATAAATTGTGCCGCCATCGTAGTACGTACTTGTGCCACTTTATCTGGATCAGATACATTGTGTCCAGAAGGCTCTGTCATGGTTGTATAACGGCTACTTGGTGCATCACTTGGGGCACTTTGGCAAGCACTCAATGCAACGCTGCCAACGATACCCATCATCGCTAGACCCACTGCCTTTGGCAGCCGTTGTAAAATGTTTGACTGTGTACTGTTAGATATTGTCACAAATTTTGTCATAAGTAATGGTGTTTTCCCATGTTGCATGGCAGATTGTATTGGCGCACATTTATTTTTCTTAGGCAGTAAGTGTGTCATAATTACCGTCTTACATCAGTAGTTTTATATTAGTGGTATCTTAAAACCTACTCTATTATTATAAATAGAGTTTTTTTATCTTTATAAATTTTGTATCCATTTTTGTATCTATTTCTATTATAGAATTATAGTTTATATCCATAATCCATTATGCTTACTCATTCTCATCGCCCATCAAGATGACGCTACGGTGGTCTGCTTTTCTTGTATTTTCTGCTGCCATTTTGCAGAGCGGCGGGTACGGTCTGCTACTTGCCCAACTAACTGCCCACAGGCGGCATCAATATCATCGCCCCGAGTTTGACGAATGGTACACACAAATCCTGCATTGTTTAATATATTACTAAATGTATGAATACGGTTGTTACTAGATCGGTCATAAGGCGCATGCGGAAATGGGTTAAATGGAATTAAGTTAATTTTGCTTGGCAACCCATCTAAAAGTTGAACCAATTGCTGTGCATGTTCATCACTATCATTGACGCCTGCCAGCATCACATACTCAATGGTAACGTGTTTTTTATGACGCGGATTGTCATTAACATAAGCATGCGCTGCTGTGATCAACTGCTCAAGTGGATATTTTTTATTAATTGGAACTAACTCATTTCGTAGCTCATCATTTGGTGCATGTAGCGAGATGGCAAGCGCCACATCGATGTCTTTAAACAAATCATACATCTTCGGCACAACACCCGAAGTGGACAAAGTGACTCGGCGTTTAGATAGTCCATAGGCATGATCTGAGAGCATCAACTGCATTGAGGCAATAACAGGTTTATAATTTAGCAGTGGCTCACCCATTCCCATCATCACCACATTGGTGACTTGATTTTGCCACTCAGTGTTATCAACACCTTGCATATATGACGCATTGGCAACCCATAGTTGCCCAATAATTTCTGCGGCGGTCAAATCACGCTCAAAGCCTTGCTTGCCTGTACTACAAAAACTACAGTCCAAAGCACAGCCCACCTGAGAAGATATACATAATGTCTTGCGACCATTGGCTTTGCTGTCATCTGCTGGAATCAATACCGTCTCAACCAAAGAGCCACCTGCCACTTTAAACACCCACTTACGAGTACCATCTTCACTAAACTCCTTGTGCATGATGGCTGGAGGCACAACACATGCCTTTTTACTTAGCTTTTCACGCAACCCCTTAGACAAATTGGTCATCTCAGCAAAATCAGTCACTCCATGCTGATAAATCCACTTCATCACTTGCGATGCCCGAAAAGGCTTTTCGCCCAGTGACTTAAAGTATGCACCCAGTTCATTTTGGGTCATACCTAATAAATTGGTTTTTGCCACTACAGAGTCGTCACTGTGCGGTGATTGTGCATCAGTTGCAGTATTCACGAGTGGGATTTTTGTCATAATAAGCTTGCCGATATGATAAGAGAAGACTGGCTGAATTTTGCCATTATAGTCAAATTCAATCCTAAAGTCATAATTTAGTGCCTATTAGCGTCATATAATTCATTTTATGTTAAAGTGACTCATATAGGCTTTGTGATAAATAAGAATGACTCACACATACTATCAAAATAATAAAAAATAATAAAAAAGACCTTCATATCAGTTTAATATGAGGGTCTTTGTATTTATATATAGCAGTTATTTCAGCGAGTAAATTTTAGATAGATGATATCAAATACTGATTACCCTAAACTGCTGATAATAAAAATATGACCTAGCGTGTACGCTCAAGTACTTCATCATCATTAAAGAAATAAGCAATTTCACGCTTTGCAGATTCTGCAGAGTCTGAGCCATGTACTGCGTTTTCATCAATGCTACTAGCAAAGTCTTTACGAATTGTACCTTCAGCAGCATCAGCAGGGTTGGTTGCCCCCATGATTTCACGATGCTTAGCGATGGCATTTTCACCCTCTAAAACAGACACAACAACAGGACCTGACGTCATGAATGATTTTAGATCATTATAAAAAGGACGCTCTTTATGCTCTGCATAAAAGCCGCCCGCTTTTTCATCGTCTAGATGTAGCATTTTTGCAGCTACGATTTTTAGACCATTTTTTTCAAAACGAGTATAAATCTCACCAATATGGTTGCCGCCAACAGCGTCAGGTTTAATGATAGATAAGGTACGTTCGATAGCCATAATAAAACTCCTTGTTTTATGGTAAAAAATAATTAATGTATTCAATCGCCTATTATAACGACTCTTAGGATAAATGATAGAGGAAAGTGGTTTATCATTTAATAAAACAAACGAGACAACTGAAAAAATATAAACTAAAAATATAGCATTAAAAAATATAAATAATATTACCAACCCCTTTAATACGCTTTAACACCTTGATGCTGATACAATCTCTCCCCACTGCCTAGTGATGGCATCATAGTCTCTTTCTTGTATCGAATCATACATATAATAATAAGCACCCACCAAACTATTTCTCTGCTCTGAAAAGCACATATTAAATAAAGACTCAACAGCAGTCCTCTTACTTCGTGCCGCTTCTTCGCCACTATAAAAATACTAAGGTAGGTTTTAACTGTCATCTTGGTTATAATTGCGTCAGCCATGCGTTGTCTACTTAAAAAACTCAAAGCAGACATTACTCACTCGCCAAAGTCCAAAGGACATATCCATGCCTAAGTCTCGTACTCATTTAAACCCCACACCAAATAAATCACCAAGTAACAACCATCAATATTTAGTGGGTTTGGTACTACGCTTTGGAGTGATGATGATTGCCATTATTGCCATCATTGTTGGGCTTATCTTGTCATGGTGGTGGCTGGTTGTCATTGCTGCCATGGCGGTTGCATTAGGCATTTATGATGTGCTGCAATCTAAGCACGCCATCTTAAAAAACTATCCCATTGCGGGTCATATTCGCTATTTATTTGAAGATTATCGCCCTGAGATACGCCAATATCTCTTAGAAGATGATAAAGAACAAGTGCCGTTTTCTCGCCAGCAGCGCGCATTGGTCTATCAACGTGCCAAAAATGTCAGTGACACCAATGCATTTGGTACATTAGATAACTTATATGTTAAAGGCAAAGAGTGGTTTTTACAATCTGCAACCAGCCACCCAGTCAAAGACACAGATTTTCGGATTACGGTGGGTAATGAGCATTGCCAGCAGCCATACTCTTTGTCTGTGTTCAATATTTCTGCAATGAGTTTTGGTAGCTTATCTGCCAATGCCATTATGGCTTTAAATCATGGGGCAAAAATAGGCGGTTTTACCCATGATACAGGTGAAGGCGCAATTAGCCCATATCACCGCAAATTTGGTGGAGACCTTATTTGGGAGCTGGGTACTGGCTATTTTGGTTGTCGCAATGAAAAAGGGGAATTTGATGCTCACTTATTTGCTGAGCATGCCAACGAGCCACAAGTAAAAATGATTGAAATCAAGCTGTCACAAGGGGCAAAACCCGGCAAAGGTGGGGTATTACCCGCCGAAAAAATCACGCCTGAAATTGCAGATACTCGGCGTATTCCAATGGGAGAAGACTGTGTATCTCCTGCCAGTCATAGTGCCTTTACAACTCCTCGTGAGCTTGTCGCGTTTTGGCAACAGTTACGGGAGCTATCAGGGGGCAAACCTGTGGGCTTTAAACTATGTATCGGACAACCATGGCAGTTTATGGCAATTGTTAAAGCAATGCTAGAGGCGGATAATTATCCTGACTTTATCGTCGTTGATGGTGCAGAAGGTGGCACAGGCGCAGCACCAGTTGAGTTTATGGACAGTGTAGGCATGCCATTAATTGATGGGTTTTTATTAGTACATAATACCTTGGTGGGTGCAGGCATTCGAGAGAAGATAAAAGTGGGCGTGAGTGGTAAAATTGTCTCAGGTTTTGATATCGCTCGCATGCTTTCTCTTGGGGCAGATTGGTGTAACAGTGCACGTGGATTTATGTTTGCCGTTGGTTGTATCCAGTCTCGTTCTTGTCATACCAACACTTGTCCTACTGGCGTAGCTACTCAAGACCCTTACCGTCAGCAAGCTTTGGATGTACCCAGTAAAGCAGATCGTGTGGCAAGCTTTCACAAAAATACCCTAAAGTCGCTGGCATCTATTGTGGGAGCAACTGGTCTTCAGCACCCTGCTGATTTAAAACCCTATCATATCGCCAGACGTATGCAAGATGGGCAAATCAAACTACTATCGAAGTATTTTTATTTTATGGATGCAGGCGCATTAGTTAAAGGCAATGCTCGAGCAGATATCTATAACCAAATGTGGGTGATGGCAGATGCTAATAGCTTTGATGCCAATAATGATGCCCTCATTGCCTATAACAAACACTCAAAAGATAAAGGTAAAAATACAACCGCTGTCAGCTATTAATACTTTTGATACTTTTAATACTTTGATTTATCACATCCTACTGTTATAAAGTGATTGATGGTATAGTCATCACTACAATTGATATATTACAATGAGTTAAATTACATTATTTTCTACCCTGATTTTGAGGTTACTTTGTCTCAACCACTTACAGTCACACAATCACCCAAGCATTTTTTTAAGATGCTCAGTCGGACATCTATAAAAAGATCGCATCAGCTTGGATTTATGTTGCTCATTTGCCTATTTAGCAGTGGGCTTGGAGGCTGTAATGACTCAGATCCTAGTGACTGGGTGACAAGTATCAAAGATAGCATCAATAGTCATGATCATAATCATAGTAATGACAACCATTGTGATAGAGGTAATGTCCCTTTTACTTATTCATTATGCCAAATCAGCCAAGACAAACTACTGCATGATAAACATCTGTCATTACAGTTATTTTGGAAGCCAAATAATGATAATAGTAACCATGACATCACCCCACTATATAAATTTGCTAACCTAATTTCTACCTTACCTGCCACAGACAAATTACAGTTTGCTGCCAATGCTGGTATGTATAATACTGAGTTTGCCCCCATTGGTTATACAGTTATCAAAGGTAAGGAGATACGCTCACTTAATCTCAAACAAGGCAGTGGCAACTTTCATTTATTACCCAATGGTGTACTGTGGTGGGATAAATCTGGCAAGGTACACATTACTGAAAGTCAGCAAATGCAAACTTTATTAGATGATGGTACAGCCACACCTTGGTATGCTACCCAATCCGGCCCGATGCTGGTGATTGACGGTCATATTCACCCTAAATTTAACCTTGAAAGCACATCAAAAAAATTCCGTAATGGTGTTGGTGTTTGTGATGATGGGTATATTAAGTTTGTTAATAGTGATGAGCCTGTTAATTTTTATCATTTTGCCAGCCTGTTTAAAGATAAGCTACATTGTCCTAATGCCTTATTCTTAGATGGTGGTATTGCCTCTGCCCTTTATGCCCCTGAGATATCACAACATGATGATAAAAATATGGGGGTGATGGTGGGTGTTGTGGCGACAGAGTAAAATACCAATTTAAAAAATAATTAAAAAAATTTTAATTAATACCTAAATCAAACGATATAATCTTATCTTTTAAACTCCACTCTCAACCATCAAAAAGCTGACGCTAATGCCATCACCCACAAAATAAATAATAGGGTTAATGCCAAAAACTGGGCGGCAGAACCGACATCTTTACCAATTTTTGCTAAGGGGTGACGCTCGGTGGAGGTGTGGTCAATACTTGCCTCAATCCCCGTATTAAATAGCTCAACAATCAAGGATACAAACGAGGCAAACACTAGTATCATTTTAATCGCTAAAGCAAACGGCATAAATAACAGTGCCACAAATAGCCCTAAATTTAGCCATAGTACCTGCCGAAAAGCTGCTTCATTTTTGTAGGCTGCCATAAAGCCATCACGAGAATAGCCGAATGCTTTGACAATACGGCTAACACCACCTTTACCTTTGACTTCAGCCGCAAAACTTTCTGCAACTTGTTCCCCTGCATCGGGGGTATACTTGGCGTGGCGAGAATGTTTGGGGTCTTGCATACTGTGTGCCTTTTTTTGCTTATTTACTTAATTTAGTTATTTATTGCGTTGCCATAGCCATTCTGCCAATTCAATCAACGCATTATTTTCGCTTATATTGTCATTAGAGTTAGAATTAGTAAATTGTGCTAGTAAATCAGCTTTTGCCTCAATAAAAAGCTGTTTGGCATAGGCTTTGGCAGGCTCAATCCCCATCAATTTCACATAGGTAGATTTATCCAATTTTTCATCACTGCCCGCAGGCTTGCCCAAGTCGTTAGTGCTGGCAGTCACATCCAAAATATCATCTTGTACCTGAAATGCCAGTCCAATTTGAGTAGCAAAGCTCTGTAGTGCTGTGCTTTGCTCGCTATTGGCATGAGCACAGATACCACCCATCATGGTTGCCGCTTCGATTAAAGCTCCTGTTTTATCACGGTGGATGGCTTCTAATTCATCTTGACTGATTTGCTGCCCCTCAGCATTTAAGTCGAGCATTTGTCCTGCCACCATACGTCTAGCACGAGGAGCAAAAGTATTTAGTAGTTGTATGGCAATGCTGTCATCTATGCTCTTAAAGCCTAATATATCTGATGTTAGCACCTCAAACGCTAATGTCTGCAATACATCACCTGCTAGTAGAGCAGTTGCTTCATCGAAGGCAATATGACAAGTTGGACGTCCACGGCGCAAATCATCGTCATCCATACAAGGTAGATCATCATGAATAAGTGAATAAGCATGTAGTAGCTCAACAGCAAGCATGGCACGGCGGCAAGCATGGTTTAATGGTTGCTGAGGATTAACGCTACTAAAAGCACAAGCAACTAATAAAGGGCGCACCCGTTTCCCACTGCCTGTCATGGCATAGTGGCAGGCTGCTTTAAGTGGTTCAGGTAAGGTGACAAACGTAACATTTGATAAACTGCTTTGTTGTTCATTGCCAAATAGAGCGGCAATATCATCTTCTAAAACAGACAGCACGTTTTGCATAAATACATTAAAGTTTGGCGTTTGCTGAAAGCTGAATTGAGTATCATCAGTATGATGAGTAGGGTGGCTTGGCTGAGTGGTTTGGGAAGTTAAAGATGACATATAGGATACGGTAAGCTAAAGGTGAATGTTTGATAAAGTCTATTTTCTGCTGAGTACATATTATATTGTCGCTGTCATATTATATATGGCTTTGTGCATTTATTATGTGTCAATCTCTATGAAACGCTTGTTTGCTCAATTTTTTAAATAGCTGTTTCAATGAGTATGAGTGCTTTTGTTATATAAGATGAAGTTTTTATATTATAACTGAGGTGAATACGTCTTAACTGCTGAATAAATCAGTATTACTGTCTTTATTTAGAAAATAAAAGCTTTGTGACAATTTATTAATATTTTTTATTTCACTATATTTCGTCATTTTTTTAGTCTAAAGTAAGGGTAATCTAAATTACACAAAGCTAGATGCTACTTCATTTTCATCACTTTTACGATAAAAAATTGTAAGAAAAATTCATAGTCGTGCAAGAGTTTATGACTTGTGAGTCAGGCGTTACATTGTGACAGTGAGGGGGCAAATCCCCTACACTAAGTAGCGTTCTGAATGAATATCATAACAACACAAACAACCACAGAAAAAACGAGGAGAGAGGAATGATTTATCAAGGTAATCGCATTTCGGTATCAATGCTAGATGATGGCATTGCCAATATGCAGTTTAATGCCGAAAATGAGAGCGTCAATAAATTTGATGCTGAAACCAATAAACAGTTTGCTGAGGCAGTCAGTGCCTTAGAGCAGGCGGATGAGGTCAAAGGTCTTGTCGTTACTTCTGGCAAAAGCGTGTTTATCGCTGGTGCTGACATTACCGAATTTTTAAGTATTTTTGAAGAGCCAGAAGAAAAAATCCTATCTTGGCTACTTGAAATTAACCAAATATTTAACCGTTTTGAAGACCTACCATTCCCCAAAGTTGCTGCCATTAATGGGGCTGCCTTAGGCGGTGGTTGTGAGATGACATTGGTATGTGAATACCGTGTGATGAGTGATAAAGCACAAATTGGTCTGCCTGAGACTCAGCTTGGTATTTTCCCCGGCTTTGGTGGTAGCGTGCGTACACCACGCTTATTAGGTATCGACAATGCACTAGAGCTAATCGCTACTGGTAAACCACAAAAACCTGCCGATGCGTTAAAACTTGGCTTGGTTGATGCGGTGGTTTCTGCTGATGACTTACAAAATGCTGCCATTGATTTGGTCAAAAAGTGCATCTCAGGTGAGCTTGATTGGCAAGCCAAACGTGAAGAAAAACTAAACCCTGTTAAGCTAAACCAACTTGAGCAAGCGATGGCATTTAACAGTGCTAAGGGCATGATTTTTGCCAAAGCCAATCCAAAACAATATCCTGCTGTTGCCTTAGCCATTGAAGCGATTGAAAAACACGTGAATTTGCCACGTGACAAAGCCATCGAAGTAGAAGCCAATAACTTTGTCAAAGCCGCCAAGACACCACAAGCAGAAAGCTTAGTTGGTATCTTCTTAAATGACCAAGCAGTGAAAAAACTGGCAAAACAGCACAGTGCCAAAGCTCACGACATCAATGAAGCGGCAGTATTGGGCGCTGGTATCATGGGTGGTGGTATCGCTTATCAAGCCGCCAGCAAAGGCTTGCACATCATCATGAAAGACATCAAAGCTGAGCAGCTTGATTTGGGTATGGGTGAGGCAAGCAAACTGCTTGGCAAAATGGTTGAGCGTGACCGCATGACCCCAGCACAAATGGGCGAAACTCTAAGCCGTATCCGCCCAACCCTAAATTATGGTGACTTTGGTGAGACTGATATCGTTATCGAGGCGGTGGTCGAAAATCCAAAAGTGAAACATGACGTATTAAAAGAAGTCGAAGGCTTGGTTAAAGACGACTGTATCCTAGCCTCAAACACTTCAACCATTTCTATCACTTATCTAGCCGAAGTATTAGAGCGTCCAGAAAACTTTGTCGGTATGCACTTTTTCAACCCTGTACACCGTATGCCATTGGTCGAAGTTATTCGTGGTGAAAAGTCTTCTGAAGAGGCGATTGCTACTACCGTTGCCCTAGCACAGCGTATGGGTAAAGTGCCTGTTGTGGTCAATGACTGTCCCGGATTTTTGGTAAACCGTGTGTTGTTCCCTTACTTTGGTGCATTTGATTTACTGCTTAAAGAAGGAGCAGACTTTGTACACATTGATAAAGTCATGGAAAAATTTGGCTGGCCAATGGGTCCTGCTTACTTGATTGACGTGGTTGGTTTAGACACTGGCGTGCATGGTGCCGAAGTGATGGCAGAAGGTTTCCCAGACCGTATGAAACCTGACTATAAAGGCGCGATTAAGCACTTATTTGAAAACAATCGCTTAGGTCAGAAAAATGGCGTCGGCTTCTACAAATACGAAAAAGACAAACGTGGTAAGCCACAAAAAGTCGCTGACGATGCCACCTATGAGCTACTAAAAGCAGTGACAGATAATGGCAGCCAAGAGTTTGATGACCAAACCATCATTGACCGTATGATGCTGGCTTTCTGTAACGAAACCGTGCGTTGCCTAGAAGATAACATCGTCGCTACCCCTGCTGAGGCTGATATGGCAATGATTATGGGCGTTGGTTTCCCACCGTTCCGTGGTGGTCCTTGCCGTTACATCGACCAAATGGGCTTGGATAACTACTTAGCATTGTGTGAAAAATACGCTCATCTTGGCAAAGCCTATGAAGCACCACAAAAAATCCGTGACATGGCAGCCGCTGGTGAGAAGTTTTATCCCACTGCGTCAAAAACCGCTTAGTATAACGATGACACCAAAATATAAAAAAATTGAAAGGAGTTTAGTATGACAACTTTAAGTCCAAAAGACGTGGTCATCGTAGATGGCGTACGTACGGCAATGGGTAAATCAAAAAATGGTATGTTTCGCAACGTGCGAGCCGATAGCATGTCAGCCGAATTGGTGCGTGCTTTAGTCGAGCGTAATGACTTTGATACCAATGATGTGGAAGATGTGATTTGGGGCTGTGTCAATCAGACCTTAGAGCAAGGTATGAACATCGGGCGTAACATCGGCTTACTTGCTGATATTCCAAAAACTGCGGGCGGGCAAACAGTCAACCGTCTGTGCGGCTCATCTATGCAAGCTCTACATACTGCCGCAGCACAAATTATGACTGGTCAAGGCGATACCTTTATCATCGGTGGTGTTGAGCATATGGGACACGTCGGTATGATGCATGGTATCGACATCAACCCTGAAGCCTCAAAGCACTATGCCAAAGCCTCAAACATGATGGGCTTAACCGCAGAGATGCTGGGTCGTATGAACGGCATTACTCGTGAACAGCAAGATGCGTTTGGTCTTGAGTCACATCGTCGTGCTTGGGAGGCGACACAGCAAGGTCGCTTTGATAACGAAATCATTGGTATCGAAGGTCATGACGAAAACGGACATCTACAGCTTTGTACCGTTGATGAAGTGATTCGCCCTGACGCCACTTTAGAATCTATGCAAAAATTACGTCCTGCTTTTGACCCTAAAGGTGGTACTGTGACTGCCGCGACTTCATCGGCATTGTCTGATGGTGCGTCTGCCATGTTAGTGATGTCAGCACAAAAAGCACAAGATTTGGGGCTAAAACCACGTGCACGTATTCGTGGTATGGCAGTAGCAGGTTGTGATGCAGCCATCATGGGTTATGGTCCTGTTCCTGCTACCCAAAAAGCGCTAAAACGTGCAGGCATGAGCCTTGATGACATGCAAACTATTGAGCTAAACGAAGCCTTTGCGGCACAAAGTTTGGCGGTATTAAAGTCGCTTAACTTGTTAGATAAGCAAGACATCGTCAACGTCAATGGTGGTGCAATCGCACTTGGTCACCCACTGGGCTGTTCTGGTGCTCGTATTACCGTTACTTTGCTCAATGCGATGGAGCAAAAAGGTACGCAGTTTGGACTTGCGACCATGTGTATTGGTCTGGGTCAAGGTATTGCAACCGTGATTGAGCGTATCTAATCATCGATTTATTTAACTGTTTTTGATTAATGTTAACTTTTGAATGATGTTAAAAAGGCAGGTTGCTAATGGTAACCTGTCTTTTTTATTTGTTATGATTCTTATTTATTGTAGCCATGAACACGAGGTATGGTACGTAAAAAATCTTTGACAGGTTTTGATAACTCAGTCAGTGGATTGCCTGTTAAATCAAGTTGCCTTAACTCTTTTAGATGACAAATACTTTCAGGTAATGTGCTGAGCTGATTATAACGAATATTAAGCTCTGTTAATTTAGTGAGTTGCCCAATACTTTCAGACAGTTGGGTTAGTTGATTATTCCCAATACTAAGCCTTTCTAAATTAGTCAGTTGTCCAATTTCATTAGGTAAATAGGTAATTTTGGGCAGGTGAGCTTTGTTCTCATCATAGCGATTAAGATTTAATTCTGTTATCGCCAGCAGTTTTTCTTTATCTCTTGGTACTTCATTCTCTGGAATCTCAAACTCATCTGCCCACGCAAAGATTTTTTGTGTCCAGTTATCATGATGAGCCAAAGTCATACTTATCTTTCCTATTTGATGTCATATTTATCGTTGAGTCATTTTGTCGATAAAAAATGTATTTTGAATTATATTCAATAATAATTAATTTTTAACTGCTTTGTTAGGGTTTAAGGATAAATTCTTGTGTTAGTCTTATTTATATTATTGTAAGTGAATGGTAATATATGTGTCATAATTGGCATTTAGTGATATGGAATGAATCATGATTGCCATGTAGGATTCATGTGAGGAGTGTGTGGAAGGAAGTCAGCAATAGCAGACATGGTTTTTAGTGGCTTTTTTAAGTCATTTAGTCGCAAATAGATAGTAAAAATAATTAAATAATGAAAGTTTTTTATTAGTATTATCATGTTACATATTCACCATCATCGCTTTACTATGGATGGTAGGGTGAGTAATTCTTTTATATTTATATTTTATTCTTAATAATACCATTCTTAATATTGTGAGTTTTTTATGTTGTCATTTTTTAGCAAGCTATTTCGATTTAGAGTGTTGTTTTTATCTTTATTGGCTTTTGTACTATTAATCTCAGGTATTTTACTGAGTAACTATATTGTTAATTATCACGTAGAGCGTAACTCAGGCATCATTTATGCTGCTGGTGAGATGAGTGACCAATTTTATAACTTAGCTTTGGATATTCAACAACTGAGTTTGGCACAACCCAATGAGCGACCACAGATTATTGAGCAGACACAAAAGGCGCAGGCAGAAATTAATACTTTAATTGAGCGACTGGATAAGGGTGGGACTTATGAATATAATTATGGAGATGAAGGTTATATTGATGTTTCTGCCCTTGATTCGGAGACTAGTCGGAAAGCATTAAGCGAACTACGTCAAGTTTGGCAAATATATCAAAATAATATTGATTCTACGATTGATGGAAACAACTATAATAGTAATCAAGCATTAGCAAATTATGCTTATGAAAATAAAGATAATATTTATGATACCATTGATAAGATCTATGCAGATAGGTTTGAAAATAACCAATATTGGACAGAAATTGCTAAATATATTTTGTTTATTGATATGATTTTTGCGGCGTTATACTTTTTATGGTTTATTTTTTATTTTGTTCGTAGACTATTAATTTCTGAAGAAAATTTACAAACATCAAATCAACAAATTCAAGATATTCTAATAACCATCAAGGAAGGGTTATTTTTAGTAGATAAAGATTTGGTTATTGCTGACCAGTATTCAACTGAATTAAAAAGAATGTTACAAAAAGAAAATATTGCTGGTAAAAAATTTACTCAGCTATTAGAAGATAGTATTAGTGCAGAAGATTTAGAGAATACCAAAACCTTTATTGATCAACTTTATAGTCCTTGGGTAGTAGAAGAATTAATTACGGATTTAAACCCTTTAAAGCGCATAAAAGTGGCAAGTAATGATGATAATGGGATGCCAGTTATACGCTATTTAGATTTTGATTTTTATCGAGTGGTAAAAGAGGAAGAAATCGATAGGGTATTGGTCAGAGTCAGTGATGTTTCTGAAGCGGTAGAGCTAGAAAGACGCTTGATTGACGAGCAACAACAAAGTAGCCGTCAGATTGAAATGCTAAGCAATATATTGTCATTAAATAAAGAAATGCTCCAGACCTTTTTGGACAATACATTTATTCGTTTGGAAATTGTGAATAATATTTTAAAAACACCCGGTGCAAAAACATACGAAATGCAGCAAAAGGCACAAGAAATATTTCGACAAATGCATAGTATAAAAGGTGAGGCATCTTTTTTACGATTATTACCTTTTGTTGATTTGGCACATGAAACTGAAGAACATGTTAAAGTCTTGATAAATAAACCAGATTTGGTGGGTAATGACTTTTTGGCAATGGCGGTGAGTTTTGATTCTTTATATGAGTTGACTAAATTTGTATCACAACTGGCAACACAACTGAATTTATATGATGGTAAGAAATCAACATTAGAAAATACGAGCATTCATCATTTAGATGAAAATCCAACAGAAGAGGAAATTATACATATAATAGATTCTAATAGTAATGATGAAGTAAACGATGATGAAGTAAATAATGATGAAGTAAATAATGATGAAGTAAATAATGATGAAGTAAATAATGATGAAATAGATGGGATAAATGAAAAAACTGATCAAAGTATAGAAGCTAGTTCCAAGAATTTTGAATCTACGAATGCGATTATTGAAAATAATCAGAGTGAAGTTGAAGTAGAGGCACTAAATACTTCTAAACCTGAAATAATACAGTCAGAGCCACTTCAAGATGAACATGCAGCAAATGTAAGCCTTGAAAATATAGAAATAACTCAGCTAGAAAATTTAGAGTCAGAAAGTGAAATGTGTGATGTTGTTTCTGATAGTAAAACAAATGAAACAGCGATGTTTGTTAGCAAAGTAACATCTGACTCAGTAGTGGCATTACAGCTTGCTCAGTTCGTGCAAGACATTGCCAAGCGTTATAATAAACAAGTTCAGTTACAGTGTCAGTATTGGGAGGATAGTAAACTTTCTGCAACTTTACAAATGGGAATTAAAGATATTTGTATTCAGATGCTACGTAATAGTGTGGTTCATGGTATTGAACCTGCTGCTATTAGAAAAGAAATGGGTAAACCAGCCATTGGTAGTATACAAATTAATCTGATGCATGATGAGATTGAAAATTGTGTTTTATTTAGTTGTTATGATGATGGGCAGGGTTTGCAAACAGATAAAATCATTGCTTCATCTGTTGAGTCAGGTGTCATTAGTAGTGAGCGTGCCCATACGTTAACTCAAGATGAGGTAACACAGCTTATCTTTGGAATCGGTGTCTCAACTGCTGAAAATATTACTGAGGATGCAGGTAGGGGCATGGGAATGGATATTATCCAATCGCAAGTGGCAGCACTGGGTGGTACTTTAAATTGTGAGAGTCGCACAGGTGAAAGTACCAAATTTAATATTGTTATTCCCCTTGTTTAAGTTAGTGTCTTATACAAACCAAATAAATTAGGAAAAGATATGCATAAATTGATGATTGTCGACGATTCTAACATCATGCGAAATCGTATTGAACGAAGCTTTAAAGAAGATAATATCGAAATTGTTGCCACTGCTGGCGATGGCGTAGAAGCATTAAAAGAATTTGATCTGCATCAACCTGACTTAATTACCATGGATTTGACCATGCCGCATATGGATGGTCTTGAATGTATTCAAAAAATTATTGCTAAAGAGACAGGGGTTAGTATTTTGGTTGTCTCCGCATTGAGCGATAAGGCAACAGCTTTAAAAGCCCTTAAATATGGCGCACGTGGATTTTTGTGTAAGCCCTTTGGTGAAGAGGAATTAGTTAATGCTTTGAATAAATTGATTAAATATCAGTTAAAACGCTAAAGGTTTGAATCCTACTCTCAACTTGATTGACTCAATTAAAATATAACCCATCCCCAATCCTTTCTTTAAAATAGGGGCAGGACGGCAGGACTTAAAAGCCAGCTCCTTCCCCTAATAATGACAGTTTTATGAAGACTTATTGAGCAACTTTATAACATAAAGCTTATGCAAAAGTATGATATTCGCTTTATAAAGCGGCGAGCAATTTTTACGAAGCCTCTGGAATTACGTACAGCCAGCTCAGAGTATTAAAGGTAATGATTACCAATCGCTAATAATCTAGAAAAATGCGTAAGTTCTATACCAAAAGGATATTGCATTGGTTATGTAAAGGGTATATAAATAAGGTGGTAAAAAATGTAACTTATTAATATTAATGGAATTTTTACTATGAAATTTTTAACTATTACCCTATCATCAGCCATGCTTATGTTGTTAGCGGGCTGTGCCACCACCAGTAACCCTTGCCAATCAGACAATCCTGTGTATCAACAAAAATATCGTGCTGCCATCGCCAATGGTCAAAGTGAACAAGCTGCACATAAAATCGCCAATGATGCGTGTGTGAATCAGCAGATGGGTGAGATGTCAAAAGAAGTTGGTTTATAAATTGATGATAACTGCTGGTGATAAAAGTTAAAAACAAGTAGGTAAGGGCAGACTACTTTTAGTTTCCATAACAGCACATATTATCACTTGTAACTAAAACGCTTCTGGCATAATGTTAGAGGCGTTTTTTGTATTTAATATTTAATAATCACTAGCAATCATTCAGACTTACTAACACAGTTACTGTCAATACAAACATAAAATGAGAAATAGTGGAAGAAGGAAAATAGCATGTCCACACGTACCCAAAATCGCTCAAAAACAGTGGCAAAAGTTGCTTTGATTAGTCTAATTGGAACAGGGGTAGCACTGCTTGCCAATGCTAAAAATATTTCAGCCAAATTAGCAGATGAGCATAATGTAAAGACATTACAGCCACAGACAATCAAAGGTGCAGTGAATAAAACAGTAGAAGTTTTTAGCTTAATGACACCGCAAGGTCAGCAGTATCATGTCTATGACCCAGAATCAATTATTGATGAGCTGGCAAAGCAACGTGGTATTTATAGTCATTATTATCAGATGGATAGGGTTTGTATCAAGGGGTTAATTAGTAAAGTGGGCAGTTATGGGCATTTAGGACAGTTTGAGCGGCAATTAACGGTGACTGGACGCTGTGATTAACTTAACTGGTGATTGACGGAACTGTTAGACTGTGTCTTAATAAAAGTCTATCCATTTATCAGTAAGATATGGATTATATCGCAATGGAATGAATGTGACCGCTAATCAATTTTAATGATAACTTTCGCATAAACAAGGAGAGAACTATGTCCACGATTACGACCGATAAAACCTACCGCATCATGCGTGATAACTGTCAGGCAATGCTGATTGATGTACAAGAAAAACTCACTCCGCATATCTATCGCCATCAAGAAATCATCCAAAAGACAGTTACCTTACTCCAAGGGCTACAAGCATTAGATATACCAATCATGCACAATGAACAATATAAAAAGGGACTGGGTGAGACTGTCCCTGAGATTATGGCGGTATTAGGTAATACTAAAGGGCAGCAATTTGAAAAGGTCAGCTTTAGTGTTTGCGATGATGACGAAGCATGGAACTATCTGGCACAGCAAAATCGCAATGCCGTGTTGTTATTTGGGGTAGAGACGCATGTTTGTGTGATGCAAACAGCTTTAGATTTGCTTGATAATGGCATGCAACCCATTATTATCGCTGATGCTACAGGTTCACGTAATGCGTATGACCGCAGGCAAGCCATACGTCGTATGCGCCGAGCAGGTGCGGTGATTACCACTACTGAGGCGATATTGTTTGAGTTGTGTCGTAGCTCAAAAGACCCTGCATTTAAGACCATCAGTAATTTGGTGAAATAGATGCCATCAATTTCAATGAATAGTGATGTTGATAATACTGTAGCAAGCTTTAGTGAAACTGCTGTAGAAGGCACCACAGAAAATGTGGTAGAAAGTATGGATACCATGCAAGACATCACCCAGTTTCTACTACAGCTTGATGCGCTTAAACACATTGAGCGGCGCAGTTATATCACGGGTGGCAGTCGGCTTGAGAACTCTGCTGAGCATTCATGGCATTTAGCAATGGCAGCTTGGGCGATTGCTACCTATTTTGAGTTACCACTTAATCATGAACGCTTATTGAAGATGGCATTGGTACATGATTTGGGTGAAATAGATGCAGGTGATACCTTTTTGTATGCACCTCAGCGTTCTGAGGCTCATCTTGCTGAGCGTCAAGGTATGCAGCGTTTACAAAATCACGCGGGGCATGGTATCAGCGATTTAGTAGCGATATGGGAAGCGCAAGAAACAGGAGCAAGCAGTGAAGCGAAGCTGATTAAAGTGGTTGATAGGCTGTTGCCATTTTTGCTTAATATCAACACAAAAGGCAGAACGTGGCAAGATTTGGGCGTTAGCCGCTCGCAAGTAGCGGCAGCACATGCGTTTATTGCCAACGAGTTTCCAATTATTCATCATTGGATATATGTGCAGATTGAACACGCTACTAAAATGGGTTGGCTGATTGATGAGTAAATGAGCAAGGCATACTTATGATAACCACTATTTTAATAGGCTTAAAACGCTTAAAAAATAGGTTTATTGCTATCGGACTGATGGTGTTTTTGAGTAGTGTTATTGCTACAGTAGCTCAAGCAGGTGTGGTCAGTTCTGGTAATAAACTGGCACATGATGCCAAAAAACAAATCGGGGTGACGGTGGGCTATGACCCTGCTTATCGTCAGCTAGATTTTCCACGAGGTGACGTGCCTCAGCATATAGGGGTTTGTACCGATGTGGTTATTCGTGCTTATCGCCTACAAAACATTGATTTGCAACAATTGGTCAATCACGACATGAAAAATAACTGGTCTGCTTATCCCAAAATTTGGGGGCTAAGTGGTACAGATAGCAATATTGACCATCGGCGTGTGCCCAATCTTGAGGTATTTTTTGCCCATCGTGGGCAGAGTTTATCATTAACAGATAAAAGTAGCTTTAAAGTAGGCGATATTGTGACTTGGCGACTGCCCAATGGTAACTTACCTCACATTGGCATCGTTTCTGATAAAAAAACCATGAATGGTACACCGCTGATTATTCATAATATTGGGCGTGGGACCCAGGAAAATGATATTTTATTTGCCTATCCTATCTCAGGGCATTTTCGGTATTAAAACTCAGCTATTGAAGCCATGCCAATAAAACTATACTATTAAAATCATATCATCAACATCATGGTTAAAATAATCTTATCTTAAATTCAAGCACTCAATACTCACTGCCGACTTAGTAGTTGTTGCCAGTTCAATCTTATGAAAAAATCAACGCTTATTATATTAACCAGCATTTGTGTCATTGAAGTCCTGCTTTTGCTGCTATTAACACTTGCTTTGCCGCTTGGGGTATTGCCATACTTTTCTGATTTATACCGTTCTTTTGGCGCAAAGCCACATCAGAGTTATTTTATTTTACAACGATTTGCTCATCTGCTGTGGTTATTGCCAATACTGGATATTGGGCTATTGCTGCTATCAGTACTGGCTAAAAAAAAGACATGGTTTTTTTTATTAATGGGATTTGTGTTATTGCAAGCTGTGATGATATTAATCCCATTATATAGTGGGGTGTTTATCATACCAACAATAACGAATTAAGCTTTCTATTCTTGTACTGAGATTCAAATATTCGCACCTGCCATTTTTTGTGAAGAGACACTGGCAGTCCCCATCAGCTCACCCATTTTAATCACAGATTCATGCTGTAAACCGACTTGCCACTGTGTATTGGCAGCCTCAGGCAAAATCACAATGGCGGTTGAGCCTAAATAAAACCTTCCTAATTCATCGCCTTTTTTTAGTGGTATATGATGCGTTTGTTCTTGTATGGTAGTTGTACTACGTTTCATTTTGCCTGTAGCAACCGTTTCGATGCCAGCAACAATCATTGCACCAACTAAGACCACAGCGGCAGTGCCAAATTCGGTATCAAATAAGCATACCATGCGCTCATTGCGCGCAAATAAATCAAGCACATTATCGGCAGTGGTGTTATTAACCGAAAATAATGTACCGGGAAGATAGCGGGTTTTGATGAGTGTGCCATCAAAGGGCATATGCACTCGGTGGTAGTTGCTTGGTGCTAGATAGACGGTGGCAAACGTGCCATTTTGAAAATATCTGCCTTCTTCGATTGAGGCAAGTAGATGTCCAATGTCATACTCACGCCCTTTGGCTTGCAATATCTGTTCACGATTGATACGACCGATTTGTGACACCATACCATCAGCAGGCGAGACGATACCATTTGGTGTTTGGTCAATCGGACGCGCATTGTCTGCTAACTCACGCGTAAAAAAGTCATTAAAGCTGTCATAATCATCTAAATCTGGACGAGCATAGTCATTCATCTTGATGCCATATACTTTGGCAAAGGTATGCACAAACGCTTTTGTTACCAGTGGGTTTTTGCTGGCAGCCACCTTACCCACTACTTTACTAAGTAGTTGCTGTGGTACGATATACTGTGAGGTGGTAAATAGTTGTGCTTTTTTATTCCCACGTTTCTTGGTGGGTTTGTTATCAATGTTATTCATAATGGTTAATATCTTGATGATGTGGATGCGTCATTATTAATATGAAGTTAATAAATAGAGAGATAAAATAATATATTGACCTGAATTCGGGATAAGGGAATTACTAACCAACTGAAAATAATTAAGTTTTTGCTACTTGTCTATAAGCAGATACATTTTTCAATGATGGTTTAAGTGGAAACCAACAATAAGCAACCAATCCTGCCAATAAATTGGCAGCAAAACCAGACACACTACGATGACGAGAATGCTCAATCTGACACAAGTTCTTCAACTCATCAAATACCGTCTCAATCAAAGAACGTTGATTAAGTAGACCTTCATCAAAAGGGTCAAGCGTCTGCTTTTTCATGTTTTTACGTAGCTTAGTCATGAAGTCTATATCTGACACACTACGATGACGAGAATGCTCAATCTGACACAAGTTCTTCAACTCATCAAATACTGTCTCAATCAAAGAACGTTGATTAAGTAGACCTTCATCAAAAGGGTCAAGCGTCTGCTTTTTCATGTTTTTACGTAGCTTAGTCATGAAGTCTATATCATCTTCCAAGAGTGTTTCTTTAAGCTCCTGACTAACATAGCCTTTATCTCCAAATAGCTTGCCAAACAAATCATCTGCCATGCCCTGTTTAAGTGGAACTCTATCATCTATATTGCCTCGTGTTACTCTAATGACCAGTAATTCACCATGATGATTAATAACAGCGTGCAGCTTGAATCCATAAAACCAACCCATACTTGTCTTGCCTCGTTCAGCAATGCCTTTAAAAACTTTATGTCGTTTGATTCGTTTGTTATGACAGACTGATAGTTTAGTGGCATCAATAAAACTAATACCAGTGCAATGTCCCATTAAGCTTTTAAGATAAACACATAGTGGCATTATGCTGCGAGGTATCAGTTCTATAAAGCGAGAATAGCTCGGTAGATTAGGAAAGTATTCTTTCATCATGCCAAGCATATGATGATAGTAAAAACCTTTAAATTGCCGATAACGTAGTTGATGAAACAGTACCAATATGGTCATTATCTCTGGTACACTTATTTTGCATGCTCTTAATCGCTTTCTGCCATTTTCGATAAGCTGCTTTTCAAATTCTGGTTTGAATTGTTGATAAAAGTCGTCAATATGGCAGTATAGTTCGGTTAGGTTGTCCATGTAAGAAGTCCTTTTGTTAGGCTTGTCTTGGTAAACTAACTTTAACAATTTTGGACTTCTTTTTTTATACCTCGCTTATCCCGAATTCAGGTTGGAGTTAAAATTTATACCAAGATGTTTAAATAACTTTAAGTCTAGAAAAATTAGTATAGTGACTGAAGTTGAGAGTGAGGTCTTTTAAGGCTTATTTATCATTAAAAACTAATAACCATGCTGTTTTTTGACATGACTATCAATTAAAATACTGGATTCATGCGAATTATATAATTCATAATAGATTAACAGATATAGATAATAAACTCTTATCACCTACCCTATATGCCATATAATACAAAACCCGCCCAATAATAAGGCTCTGTATAGCGATTACCAACAGCACCACTACTAAACTCATCCTTAGTTTCAGCAAGTGCTTGGTAATGGGTTTTTCCTTTAGAAATTTTATCCCAGAATATCTGCATAAATAGGGCAGTTGCGGCATCATCTACCTTCCAAAGCGTCAGTAATGTATCTCTATTACCTGCTACATACAGCGCATAGGGTAATCCTTGTATTCCTTCTCCTTTGACTACCTTACCTAACGCAGACTCGCAAGCACTCATTACTAATAAGTCACTTTTCAGATTGATTTTTGGCCATTCACCAGCAGTAATATAACCATCTTCATCTCTACCATCACCTGTCTGTGTCAATATGATGGCTGACTGGCTAGGGTATGCTGTGTTTAAATAGCCATGTGCTGCAAAATGAATACGTTGATACGTATCTAATTTATTATTCTTTGACATATTTCTAATGGTATATTCACTTGCTTGCTCACCCAAAATAGCATCCCCTTTCATCAGTCCTGCAATATACTGAACTTCAGGACGTGTACAAGCTAAATTGCTCAGCTTATTTCTGCGCATATCTTGATAAGCAGCCTCAGCAGCACGTATGCTACCGTCATAGGTTGATACTTCCTGCTGAGCCATCGCAAAAAATATTTCAGTTTTGTTGTCGTTTACACTTTGCGAATCACATTGCTTTCTATTTTTGTCAGTTTTATCGTAGATGGCATCTCCCACAACCAATACAGACTTATCTCGGCTGCCTTGCTGTTGATATTGGTGCTGTCTATCTTGTAATAGCTTATATACTGACAAGCTTTGAATTAATGTGACTTCTACAAAATCTGCAAGCTTACCCTCTTTATAAGGTAAATTATCCCAAGGGATAGTTGCCAGTAGTCCATCAGGAGCAATGATTAATCGCTTTTTCTTATCCTTATCGTTGCCTATTTGTTGCTGATAAGGTGCTAATAATATTTCGCTCAGCTTTTGTCCAATCTGCTTGAGCATTAGTTTACGATAAGCATCATAATGATTTGGATTTAACTCAACCGCATCTTGAGGCATAGTAGCGACTTGTGTCAGATAATTTTGATCTTGATAACGATAAAAACGTAGCGGTGAATTTTTTATATTTAGCTGATGAGAAGTAGTCAGTGCATGTAACCAACGATAGCTTTCAGCAAGCCGTTCGACTTCGCCAAAATCTGGAATATTAACATTTAATGTGCCAGACTTGGTTAATGCCATACTGATGGCTTGCCTCTCACCAGTATTATTATATAGATAGGATAAAAACACACTCTGGCTAGGTAATATTTGTACTGCAGTCTCTTTGTTTAGAGTATTAATTTGAGTCAAAGACGCATATCTTGGATACTTTTTCCTTAGCTCATCATCTAGCTGATTATACTCAGTATTTACTTGTTTCAACTCATCTAGCAAATTCTGCTGCTCATCTGGCTTAGCTGTTTCTAGCTTAGCTTCTAACTCTGTAATCTGTTGACTATAATCTTTTAACTTTTGTGCTTTATTTTTAGGTATGTCACTATTATCTATGGCATTATCTTTGATCAACTGGTTCAGTAAGTGTCTGGCTCGTGACTGCTCACTGGTCGCAAATACGGTCGCTAAATCTTCTACCTGTGTTGACTTAGCTAATAACTGCATATACTCTAAATAAATTTGATAAGGATCTACTTGGATTAATTCATCAGATTGCTCTTCAATACTTAGTGCAAATGGTTTTATTCTTAATTGGTTAATAGCATCGATTGATTTTTTAAAATATTGTAAAGCTTGTTTTTTATCATTATTAGCCAATAATACTTTGGCATAAACATAGTTACCATAAATATATAATATTTTTTTTGATTCTTGCTCACTGTTTTTATATATATCTAAAAATTTAATATATGAATCAATTGTCCCTAAAGCCTCTTCATGTTTATCCATACTATTATACATATCAGCTAGATACATCTTGTTTGATAGTATTTCTAATAAAAAAGAAAAATTGTTATAGTCACCTGTCGAATTATCCTCATCCAAGGAAGTATTCAATATATCAACACTCATGTTTTCTATTAAAGACGAGACCTCATCATCTATCAGTCTATTATTCTCAATTAACAATTCTAATACTTTATCCGTTCCTTTATAATCTTTTATTAGATTTTCATTAATTTTTATCCAGCTATATTGATTATATCCACTTAGTTCTTTAATATTTTTTTTCTTTATCTCCTCCCAAACTTTAGCATCTAGTTTACTATCCATTACTTTGCCCATACTATCTTTTTCAATTATATATTCATATTTCAGATCTAATAAATGAAGTTTATATTTTTCAGTATTTAGGATATCATAAAGCCTGTATATTCTTTCGGTACTCATACTTAGTATAACATCAAACCAAAATTGACGCTCCTTATCATCCATTGACTTATTATTTAATATAAGATATATAAGCTCTGGATACTTTTCTATCGCTAATTTATTTAACTGCAATACACTTTTTTTGTTCTCAATAGTTACTTTAGATGATTCATCAGATTTATCTATAATTTGCAATCCTAAAGCACTTTTATAATCTTTATTTTTTAAATACTCATTTATTAAAATACTTTTAGCGTACCTTCCTATAACTGCATCCAATAATCCTAATTCTCTAAAAATATCGTATGATTTTTCAAGTGTACTTAAAAAATAATTATTTGAAATATTCAACTTATCATAATAATATAACTGCGTATCTAATAACTGTACAAAAGCAATTGAGTTTTCATCAATATTTTCCTTAACTATTTTTTTTTGCTTTTCTAGTATTTCTAGAGATTTATCATATTTTTCATCTGAATTATTTTTTAGTACTTCCTCAGTTAATACAATGTAATTCTTCCAAGTTTTATCCCACTTCTCATCCATCTCCTTCTTTATTTTCTTAGCTTCACTTTCAGAGTATATATTTGACAAAACGTTAAAATCTTCTTTTAGGATTTTATAATCATCCTTATTATCTAACAAGGCCATACTTTGTAATAATAAACTATTAAATTCCTCCTTGTTTCCTTGATAGTATTGTATATGCGCATAATTAATAGTAGCTACAGAACTAAACAAATCATTTTCGTAAGCCGCTTTGCAAATACTAGTGGCTATATCCATGTTATTAGCTAATAAATTATACCAACATACACTATTAGAGAAATCTCTATCATTTGGATATGCATCATAGGCTCGGGTCATCATTTCTACAAAACTATCTCGATACTTATCTTGCAATTCTTTTGACATACTATGATATATACTTCTTAACTTATAATAACTATCTTTGCTAACATTATTATCTTTGCTTGACTCTGTTTCAATGAGCTGTTGCTGTAAGTCAAATGCCTTAGCAAATTGCTTGCTAGTGATATAATCTTCAATCTCATATTTAAGATTGTCATCAATTGATAAATCCTCACCATTTTCTGCTTCTTCTATTGCCAATTCAGCATCCTGCAAAACCGTCTGAGCATCTTGGATTGCCTTATCGTCTGCAGATGGCTGTAAATATTTTTCGGCTGCTGATAGAGTCGATTCTTCAATAGCCTCGTCGCTACCACTATCAACAGTAGTCCCTAAGCTTTCACTTTCCTCTGCCCACGCTAATGAATGTGAACCTAAAAAAATGGCTGTTAACAAAGCTAATTTATTTAATTTCATTGACTTTCTTTGTACTACCTTCATGACACCCTTCTTTCTTTGAATAATTATTTTTATGAAAACTACATATTTATATAGAAATTCCAAACCAAGAGTCGTCCTGCAAATTTGCCAATTGCTGCTTTGAGTCTGAGATATCTATTTCTAATTTTTTAATTCTAGGGTCTAGATTATTCATCTGCAATATCAGTTCATCTTTACTCATCTGCAACTGGATGATACTACTCTCAATACCAACCTTCCTAGCATCCATATTTTCAGTTTCTGTGTTGTATGCAGCATACATTGCTGCTACCTCTCCACACTCAGATGCGTTAATAAAACAATAACCAACACCCAATATACCTACACCAACAGCCACATTACTGCTACCTTGACCAGTCGTATTATCAACCAAATTTCTTACTTCATCGCTTGCCATAATAACTGCTGCACTCCCTGTAGATACTAAAGCTGCCGTTGCCAGCTTATGCCTACCAAGATATGCTAATAGATTAGCCTCTTTCTCGTCTTGGGCTTGCTGTAAATTGATTAATGCCAGTTGTTGATCTGAGATTTTAAGCTCATAGTGAGACACCTCAAGTGCAAGCTGCTGTTTATGTTCATTTAAACTATCTAACTGCTGCTGCTGCTGACTAATCTGCAACTGCATGGCTTCTCTTGCTTCACGATGGCGATCACAACCTGTCAGAGTTAGAATAACCACAAAAATAGGGATTAATAAAAAACAAAGTTTATGATAAGAATGAGTTAACACTACCTTACTGCGAACACTATACATATTTCATCTCCCTATTTACCAACAACTTGACTGTAAAAAATAGCGTTTACTACAATCATAAAGGAACGATCATAACTCTATATAAACCAAGATCCTCTATGTATAAGTAACAGACTATTACCTACTATTTAATATACATAGTAATTAATACAAACCGAAGGTCTGTATGTGCGATTTCACAGTTTTTCCATATTTATAGTCAGCTACTTTTTTAGCCATTACTCTGGTGAATATAAAACAACGGTACCTGCGATCAAGTCATGCACCGTTTGTTTTCTTTGGGTAAAAAACATAACAAAAAACAAAAGTATGAAAAATAGTTTTGCCACTATACGCCCTAAAGCATGCATGGTTGTCAGACGCTGCCCCTTCATATCAAATACCCATAACCCCATAATATAAGCAAAAAATCGACGCCAAAAACCAGCATAGCTCATACTCGCCGCTGAACGTATGGGTAACCGTGACTTATATTTTCCATTATCTATTGTCTGTCCTGTAGAGGGCTGAGGATGAGAGTTCACGACACTAGCAGATGTATTAACATTTGGTAAAGGCTGAGGATTACCCATATTCTGCTTGGGTGGCATCTTTACCTTTGTGTTACTAGAAAAGTCTCGACTACCACAACTTGGGCATACTTTTACAGTTTTAGGTAACTGTTCATCACAAGATTGACAATACATTTTTTATCCTTTTAATTGTTTTCAATCGACACTTTCTACTCAGTATAGCTACTAAATATAAGATCCTTTCATACAGTCCAAAAGCACTATAGTCATATCCCCTACTCCACACAACTCTATCCAGCGCCATTTAACACAAAAGCAGCCCAATACACAGGCTTATCACTACCTGATCGAGCCTCTGTAATCATCTTAAGCTTAGCTTGTCTTAATGCCTCTGCCTGACTCATCTTAGTGTCACTATACAATGCTTGATAATAATACTTCATCATCTGTGCTGTCTGCTGGTCATTAACTGACCATAAGCTCATCATGACGTTGCTTGCACCTGCTTGAATAAAAGCTTTAGCTAAGGCGCTGATGCTTTGACTGTCTTGTGGGTCAACTTTACCTGTGTCACAGGCTGAGAGTACTACACCTTTAAAAACTTTATGACGTTTGATTCGTTTGTTATGACAGACTGATAGTTTAGTAGCATCAATAAAACTAATACCAGTGCAATGTCCCATTAAGCTTTTAAGATAAACACATAGCGGCATTATGCTGCGAGGTATCAGTTCTATAAAGCGAGAATAGCTCGGTAGATTAGGAAAGTATTCTTTCATCATGCCAAGCATATGATGATAGTAAAAGCCTTTAAATTGCCGATAACGTAGTTGATGAAACAGTACCAATATGGTCATTATCTCTGGTACACTTATCTTGCATGCTCTTAATCGCTTTCTGCCATTTTCGATAAGCTGCTTTTCAAATTCTGGTTTGAATTGTTGATAAAAGTCGTCAATATGGCAGTATAGTTCGGTTAGGTTATCCATGTAAGAAGTCCTTTTTGTTAAGTTTGTCTTGGTAAACTAACTTTAACAATTTTGGACTTCTTTTTTAATACCTCGCTTATCCCGAATTCAGGTTATATTGGGTTATTTTATCATGTTTTAATCATCAATTTAATGAGGTAGTTATGCGGGCAGTGATTCAGCGAGTAACACAGGCAAGCGTTTGTGTTGATGGCAAAACCATTGGACAGATTGAACATGGGATTTTGGCGTATATTGGTTTGGGGCATGACGATAGCCTAGAGACTGCCAAAAAACTGGTGGATAAAATACTGACCTATCGTATTTTTGCTAATGCAGAGGATAAGCTTGATAAAAATGTGCAAGAGGTGGGTGGCGGCTTGTTATTGGTATCGCAGTTTACGTTGATGGCAAATACTCGTAAAGGAAGGCGACCTGACTTTGCCCCTGCCATGTCGCCTAGTGAAGCTGAGGCATTATTTGCCGAATTGGTCACATACGCTAAGACGCAGTATACGCAAGTGGCAACGGGTGAATTTGGTGCAAATATGCAAGTGTCGGCAATCAATGATGGTCCGATAAATTTTTTATTGGAAGTTGAGTAGTCATTGATTGAGTTATTTAAATGGCTTAATTTATGAGAAAAGAGGGTTTATCATCTGGTTGTCATCTCATTGTCATATTGATACGTTGTAATATAACCGTCATAAATCGTTCATTTAAAAGGATAAAAGTATTATGAATAATGAAGTGGTGTTGGTGGTAGAAGATGAGCCAGCCATTCGTGAGATGATTATTACCACCCTTGAGATGGCAGGATTTGATTGCTTGCAGGCAGAAGATGTGCAGCAGGCACACCAGCAAGTTGTTGACCATCGACCCGCCATTATTTTGCTTGATTGGATGTTACCAGGAAGTCAGTCGGGTATTGATTTTTGTCGCCGCCTCAAAAAAGATGAATTACTCTCTGAGATTCCCATCATCATGCTGACTGCAAAAGGGGAAGAGGACAATAAGGTACAAGGGTTAGATGCGGGTGCAGATGATTATATTACCAAGCCATTTTCGACTCGTGAGCTGGTATCACGTATCAAAGCCGTACTCAGACGTAGCAGTGTATTATCTGGAGACAAACCCATCGAGGCGGAGGGGTTAAGTCTAGATCCTGTGAGTCAGCGAGTCTCAGCAGATGGTAATTTGGTAGATATTGGCCCGACCGAATACCGTTTATTGGCATTTTTTATGAGCCACCCTGAGCGTGCTTATACACGTACGCAACTGCTTGATCAAGTATGGGGTGGTAATGTCTATGTAGAAGACCGTACCATTGATGTGCATATTCGTCGACTGCGTAAGGTGCTTGATCCTTATGGTTATGCTGGTTTTATTCAGACAGTACGTGGCACAGGTTATCGCTTTTCAACGCAAGTGAATGGCTAGTATGTTGTTATGGTTGTGATGGCTATAGATTGGTATATAAATACTGTTTTAAAATAGGCTAATTCTAATTAATGACACAATATACCCTTTGAGTAATTTTGGATAGCAATGACATCAACCCCTACTCCGACACAATCTGCTGCATCTAAAAAAGATGAGTCGCATGATTACAGACCAAAAAATGAGCGAGGCATACATAGTAAGAGTTTGTTTTGGGCAGACTTTAAGTGGTTATTGTTTTCAATCATTGTGGGCATTGGGATTGGTGCTTATCTAAGCTATATAGATAAAGGGTCAGTGGCTTGGGGTTTGGTGATTAGTCTATTGACCTATTATATATGGCGACTGGCTGCCATGCAGCAGTTTTATAATTGGCTTAGTCGCTCATTAACTCTGCCACCACCTGAGTTTTCTGGTGGTTTGTCTTTTGTGGCAACTGAGCTATATCAAATTAAAAAGCAAGAGCAACTGACTCATCAAAAGATGATGGGATTGGTTAAAAAAATTCGTAGCTCATTATTGGCATTGCAAGATGCGGTCATATTATTAGATAAAGATGATTGCTTAGAATGGTGGAATCAATCTGCCGAAAAGCTACTTAATTTACGCTCTGAAGATCAAGGTCATTGCATTTTACAACTTATAGATAAGCCTGAGTTTCATGCCTACTACATCAATGCCACCTCGCCTAATGATGGAATACGCTTGCAGTCATGGCAAGATTCTGAGCGTTATTTGCAGTGTGAAGTGACGCATTTTGGGCAAGAAAAGTTGTTGATTATTTATGATGTTACTCGTTTACAGCATTTGGAGCAGATGCGTAAAGACTTTGTTGCCAATGTGTCGCATGAGCTACGCACCCCATTGACCGTTATCATGGGTTATATTGAGACGTTTTCAGATCAGCCAGACCTTGATCCTAAGTGGCAACGAGGCTTTAGTTTGATGTCACAACAGACAAGGCGGATGAATAGTATCATCAATGATTTGCTACTGTTATCGCGCTTAGAGAATGAGGAAGTCACCACCCCAACTTGTGTCGATATGCCAAAAATGCTGGCACATTTATTCGATGATGCACAGGTTTATAATAAAGAGTATGGGCATTTGATTGATTTGCATATTGATTCGCAAAAAAATCTCTATGGCTCGGAGATGTATCTAAACAGTGCGTTATTAAATTTAATTACCAATGCCATTAAATACACCCCCAAAGGTGGTGAGATTAGCATTAGCTGGCAGGAAGTCAAAGATGGCTGTCTGTTTGCCGTTAGTGATAACGGTATTGGCATCGCAGCTGCTCATATTGAGCGGTTAACCGAGCGTTTTTATCGTGTTGATAGTGGGCGTAGTCGTGCCACAGGGGGGACAGGGCTGGGGCTTGCCATCGTTAAACATGTGTTGTATCAGCACGATGCCACTTTAAAGATTGAATCCACTGAAGGGCAAGGCTCGACGTTTAAGGTATTTTTTCCAGCCAGCCAAGTGTGCTGTGGAGAGAGTACAAAACGGCTAGATTGTAATAATCAGTGATGCTTTATTTGGTGCTATAGTCAACGAGCTACTAAATAGCTATATATTTATTTTAACAGTTATTTCTTTAATAAAGGATACGGATTGACCGCCTTGCCATTGATATAAATACCATAATGCACATGCGTTGGCGTGCCTTTGGCATTGCCACTGTCACCAACATAGCCAATAATATCGCCTTGCTCGACCCAATCACCTTCACTAATATCGCCGTATTCTTCTAGATGGGCGTAATAATGCCCTGCACCACCAGGACCAATGACGCTAACCACATTACCACCAAGCCTATCTATGCCTACTTTGCGTACAATACCATGTGTGGTGGCATAAATGGGCGTACCCCGCTCGGCAAAAATATCAATGCCTTCATGTTTGCGTCCTTCACTACGGGCAGCTCCCCATGTATCGGTGAGATGGCGATTGGGTAGGGGATTTGGCAGGCTGTTTGCTGTTGGTAAGTCTTCTTTGAGTAGTTTGGAATATTGACGCAGGTTTTGGATATGAGTGATGGCATCGCTCACATAAGGCACGATGGCTTGGCGTAATTGCGGGATAGTAAAAATTAGCCCTGCAATCAGCACCAGCCATAATATAAGCTTTGCAACAGAGATGAGTACCTGAACAATAAGCGAAGCAGATTTTTTGCGCATACTTGGGTACTCATTTTTGGCAGATGTAAGGGCTTAGTCCAAATCGAATATCTTGCCACGATTCATAATGCCATTGGGGTCAAAGACCTGTTTAATGGCACGTAAATAATCTATCTCAACATTCGGACGGGTGTAATCAAGATATGGCTTTTTGGTCATACCCACACCATGCTCGGCAGACACTGAGCCATTGTATTTTTGCACCACTGCAAACACATGGTCATTGACACTTTTACATTTTTCAAAAAAGCTGTCTTTATCCAGATTTTCAGGCTTTAAGATGTTTAGATGCAAATTACCATCACCAATATGCCCAAACCAGCAAATTTCAAAGTCAGGATAGTTGGCATTGACCACGCTCTCAATGTCATGGATAAAGTCTGGCACATGACTAATCAGCACTGAGATGTCGTTTTTGTACGGTGTAAAGACGGAGATGGTCTCAGAAATATATTCACGCAGTTTCCATAGCTCAGTGGCTTGTGCAATACTTTGACTCATCACCCCATCAATCACCCAGCCATTTTCCATACAGCTCTCAAAGATGCTCATCGCTTTGTCCATAATTGGCTCATAAGGCGCTTCAAACTCAATAAGGGCATAGTATTTGCTACGCTCACTAAAAGGCTCTTGCACATGCCCCGATGCCAATACTTTCTCGATGGCGACACTGTCAAAAAATTCAAAGGCGGTTAAATCAATCTGTGCTTGGAACGCAGATAACACGTGCATCACATGGTCAAACTCATCCATACCCAGTACCATTACGGTTAAATCTTGTGGTGGGCGTTCAAGTTTGATTTGCGCATGGGTGACGATGCCAAGTGTGCCTTCACTACCAATAAATAAATGGCGCAAATCATAACCTGTGGCATTTTTTATCATGCCTTTATTTAAATGTAGAATATCGCCTTTGCCTGTGACCACCGTCAAGCCAAGTATCCATTGGCGGGTCATACCATAGCGGATAACCTTAATACCGCCTGCATTGGTACCAATATTGCCACCAATCTGACTTGAGCCAGCCGACGCAAAATCGACGGGATAATATAAGCCTTGCTCTTCGGCAAACTGTTGTAGCTGCTCGGTGATGACCCCAGCTTCAATCTCGACCATACGGTCGGCAGGATAAAACTGGCCGATTTTGTTCATTTTATCCATGCTCACCACAATCTCACCATTGCTTGCCACTGCACCTGCAGACAGCCCAGTGCGTCCGCCACTTGGGGTAATAACGAAGTTGTAGTCATTGGCAAGTTTGACGATGGCTTGAACTTGCTCGGTAGTTTTAGGAAAGACAATGGCACAAGGGGCAGGGGCAAAATGTTTTGTCCAGTCTTTGCCCCAATATTCTAGACTCTCAGCATCGGTCTTGATTTGACTGTCATCAAAGCCGTGTTTATCAGCCAAAGCCTGCAATAGTGGCTGTACTGTCTGGGTATTATGGATAGTGTCAGTATCGGTTTTAGCAGGGTTGGTATTGCCAGTTGACGCCTGATGTGCACTATGGGTACGCTCATGGGCAGGAGGCTGTATACTAGATAGCGCATCATTGTCGCTATTTATATTATTGGTCGTATTATATGATTGGGTCATGGTTATCTCAGATGTGATTCTAATGGATACAATAATTTTAACACAGTCTGGCAGTTTCGTTGTGTACAGATGGGCATGAGTAATAGTCAATATTACTAAGGATTTATTCAGCTTTTAACCTGACATTTAGGTGAGATTTGTTATAAGATAAGCACCACATTTAGATTGAAATTTTGTTAAAGCAAATTGAGATAAAATACAAAGGGTTACATTATGACTTTATCATTACAGAAAGACAAAATTCGCTTTTTATTATTAGAAGGCGTGCATGACAATGCGTTAAAAGTATTAAATAATGCTGGTTATACCAATATTGAATACCTCACTCATGCGCTTGATTACGATGAATTGGTCGAAAAAATCAAAGACGCACATTTTATTGGTATTCGCTCACGTACTCAGCTAACGCGTGAAGTGTTAGAGCACGCCAATAAACTGGTGGCGATTGGCTGTTTTTGTATTGGTACTAACCAAGTGGATTTAGATGCGGCGCGTGAATTGGGTATTCCTGTGTTTAACGCCCCTTATTCTAATACTCGTTCTGTAGCAGAACTGGTATTGGCAGAAACCATCATGCTATATCGTGGTATCCCAGAAAAAAATGCGGTGGTGCATCGTGGCGGTTGGGGCAAGTCTGCCAAAAACTCGCATGAAGTGCGTGGCAAAATCATGGGTATCGTTGGCTATGGCTCAATTGGCTCACAATTGTCTGTATTGGCAGAAAGCTTGGGTATGAAGGTGATTTATCATGACGTCGTCACTAAATTACCACTGGGTAATGCACACCAAGTTGGTAGCTTAGAAGAGCTATTGCAGACGGCGGATGTGGTGACGTTGCATGTACCAGATTTGCCAAGCACCCGTTATATGATGAAAGCAGAACAGTTTGCACACATGAAAGAAGGCAGCTACTTTATCAATGCTGCTCGTGGTACTTGTGTCGATATTGATGATTTGGCAGCGGTACTTGAGTCTGGTAAATTGCTTGGGGCTGCGGTGGATGTGTTCCCTAAAGAGCCAAAATCTGCTGACCAAGAATTTGAATCACCCTTGCGCAAATTTGACAATGTCATTTTAACTCCACATATCGGTGGCTCAACCCAAGAAGCGCAAGCTAATATTGGCTTGGAAGTTGCTGAAAAATTTGTTAAATACTCAGATGCAGGTGATACGGTCACAGCAGTGAACTTCCCTGAAGTGAGTGTGCCATCGAAAGAAGGCTCACACCGCTTATTGCACATTCATAAAAACGTACCGGGTGTGTTGTCACAAATTAACAGCTCATTTGCCGAAGCAGGCATTAATATTTTAGCCCAAAGCTTAATGACCGAAGGTGATGTGGGTTATCTGGTGATGGATGTGGATAATGATGACTCAGAGGCAGCACTTGATAAGCTTAAAAATATTAAAGAAACCATTCGCGTTCGAGTGTTGTTTTAAGTATTGTTGAGAGAATAATAGTCTAAATAAAAAGAGATAAGTTTTAGGGCTTGTCTCTTTTTTTATGTGATATTTTTTGTGGTAGTGAAAAGCGGAAACAAATACCAAATACGTAGATTTACTCTCAGCATTGTAGCATTGTAGGGTGCGTTTGACGCATAGTTAGATAAAAGATGCATGGAATGCACCCTAAAAAATCACTGCATATATGTAAACCTAGCCTATAAGATTTTATTCCTCAATTTGTATTCATCACTTATCTATGTAAGTTATACTATATAAGAAACCAACTTAAGTGACGCACCATGAACGCATTAAAATCTTTACTCATCTTATTTGCCATTTTTAACCTGACTGCGTGTCAAACTTTAATTATTCAACAAAAAGAAATCACTACGTCTCAACAGCAGATAAATAACTCAATTATCAGTAACTTATTTACTGAAGCCAAAACCAATGGGGTAATTACCATTTATGATGGTAATCATTACGCCTCTTATGGCAATAATGTTGCTAGAGCCAATACTTACTATGTACCAGCTTCGACCTTTAAAATGCTCAATGCCGTTATTGGCATAGAAAGTGGACTGACCAATCCAAATGAAGTGTTTAAATGGAATGGGGAGAAAAGACCTTTAAAGGCTTGGGAAAAAGACTTAACCTTAACAGAGGCAATCAAGGTATCAGCAGTACCAGTTTATCAACAGCTTGCTCGAAGAATAGGCTTAGAGAAAATGCGTTTGGAAGTAGAGCGTATCGGGTTTGGTAATTCTAATATTGGTAATAAGGTCGATGATTTTTGGTTGGTAGGACCTTTAGAAATTACGCCTAAGCAAGAGGCTGAATTTGCATTTAGATTGGCGAATAAAGAATTGCCTGTTTCTTACCAGACTCAAAAGCAGGTCAATGAGATGTTATTTGATGATGTCATCAACGGTAGCAGAATTTATGGAAAAACTGGTTTAGCCATCAATACAGAGCCAAAGATTGGTTGGTTTACAGGTTGGGTGGTTAAACCTAACAATCAAGTTATTTCATTTTCTTTAAATATGGATATGACACAAGATATTGCATTTTCTAAAAGAAAAGAAATCGCTTATGAGAGCTTAAAGCAATTAGGAATTATCTAGTTTTCACCCTTTTTAGTGCGTTGCTAATTTTAGCAAGGAATAATAAATAATATAGGGCAGATTAGTAATAGCATAACCCACCCTACAAAACTATTTTTTCAGTACAAAAACTATCTATTTAACTACTCACCCGCATTTTCCAAACTTGCCTCTAGTTTCTTTTGCAGTTTTTCTTGACGGCGGGCTTCAATAATTTCATTCACCTCACCGCCAATATGTGCTTCACCACGGGCTTTTGCCAGTTGTACTTGGCGTTCACGCTCACGGAAGCGTTCTTTTTGCTCTTCGGTGGCTTTGTCGATGCAATGTGGGCAAGACTCTCCTTTGACATACGCAGGGCTTTGCTTGTCCTCATCGGTGATGGGCATACGGCAGGCATAGCATTGGTCATATTCACCTTTTTCAAGGTTGTGATTGACCGCCACGCGATTATCAAACACAAAACATTCCCCTTGCCACAAAGACTCTTCGGCTGGGATTTCCTCTAAGTATTTGAGAATACCGCCTTCAAGATGATACACCTCATCAAAGCCTTGCTCACGCAAATAAGCGGTGGATTTCTCACAGCGAATACCACCTGTACAAAACATCGCTACTTTTTTATGTTTATTTGGGTCAAGCTCTTGCTGCACATACTCAGGAAATTCACGGAAGGTTTGTGTTTTGGGGTTGACCGCATTTTTAAATGTGCCAATTTGTACTTCATAGTCGTTACGAGTGTCGATAAGTAATACATCTGGGTCGCTAATTAAATCATTCCATTCGCTAGGTTTTACATAGCGTCCGACAGATTCTAATGGGTCGATGCCTTCGACGCCCATGGTGACTATCTCTTTTTTGAGCTTTACTTTGGTGCGATAAAATGGCGCAACATCGGTATAAGATTCTTTGTATTCAAACTCGCCAATTGCAGGCAAGGTACGCAGATATTTTAGTACCGCATCAATACCTTCACGGCTGCCTGCAATTGTGCCATTAATACCTTCAGATGCCAGTAATAACGTGCCTTTGACATCATTATCTAGCATGATGTTTAAGATGGGCTCACGATACTGCTCAAAGTCATCAAAACGGATGAATTTGTAAAGGGCAGCAACGACAATGTTATTGACTTCACTATCGTATGCGACAGGGTTTTTGTTCGGGTTGGTGTTGCTTGTATTATCTGTTGTATTGCTCGTTGTGTTACTCATATTGCTATCTCCTGCTGGCTAGGACGTAAACCTAGTGCGTTTATGATAAATAAAAAACAATGTTATGGCTGATGGAATCTCTGCTATGTAGTCTCTGAAGATATTAGCTTGACTATATTTAACCATAACCTGACTATTTTATAAGATTTGAGTAGATTTTATAAGGGGAGAGAGGATATTAGTATTCGCTTTTAGGTTTTATAGGTAAAGATATAGATAAAGTACCTGTCCAAACCAACTAAGTTAAAGCCGTAATGTGAAATATATAAAAAAACCCAGCATGATACTGGGTTTTGTTTTCTTAAATTGATATTAAAAGTATGGTAATGGAGTGTTACTGTGTTTGAAACCAACTTTCAGCTTGAGTACGGGCTCTTTCCATATCTGAACTAGATAAGTTCAGTGCCAATCGACCAATTCTACCACGTGCTTTGTTACGTATTTGTTCATTAAGCATACCATCACGTGTTGCCAAGTCATACCATTTATAGGCATCGACAAGTTTTTGTTGTTTCTCATCAATTAAGGCAAGTGCATAGCTGGCACGATTATCACTACGTTTTGCTGCTCTCTCTAGCCAATAGCGGGCTTTTTGTTCATTAACAGCAACGCCATCTCCCTTAGCATACATAAGACCTAAGTTAAGTTGCGCAGGTGTGATGTCTTCATTGGCTGCTAGTGTGTACCATTCGATGGCTTTTTGGGTATTTTGAGCGACACCATTGCCTTTATGGTAACGTCGTCCTAGGTAAAATTTGGCTTCGTTATAGGCTCTTTGCTGAGTTGCATTAGTAGATGTTTGCAGTGCCATGTTTGTTAGGGAACTAATGTTCATTAACTCAAAGCGTGAGGTGTCAAGTGGTACATTTGAGATAAGTTCAGCGTTAGCAGCACTAATCGCACCACAGGATAACATGGTGGTAAATAAGGCGGCTTTTAACAATTTCATAGCAACAGCTCCAGTTTAGAATTTGTTTCAGATGGATAGAGTAGGTAGTTGAAGTATTAGTTAAGTCTATTTAATAAATATAAAAGTAAAAACTGGCTCAATTAGCTGTCATATTGCCACTATCACTATTGAGTAGGCTCATTAAAAAACACAACAATTAACATGATATTATGTTAACAAGTTGCGTGAGTTTTGGTCGCACTTTTATTTATTTGATAGTGTGACAGCAAAGTGTTATCTAAGCCATAAATATAACAGGTAAAAATAAACAGTAATTGAATTAGCTTAACATCACTATTTACGAAACTCAAATATTAATTACCCAAGCTAACCCATGTTTATGGGTGACTTTGCTAGATAGTTTGTAAGTGAATATGACAGCAAGACTATGGTGATATTAAAGTAATAAATTGGTAACAATATACGTATCTGAATAGTAGATATGATAAATACAGCGTCTTAAACTTTCGTTACTCGATAAATCGCCACATCTGCCAGCAAGTTTGGCATACGTCTTATTAATGAAGACTTTAACGGGTGATACGTTTGCAAGCTATCACTGACGGCAAAGCGATTTAGAATACGGATATCATTGTTTGTGCACAGTTTTTCAAAATCTTTAAAGGTGCATAGATGAATGTTTGGTGTGTCATACCACTCATAAGGCAATGCTTCAGAGACAGGCATCAGTCCTTTGATGCCTAAATGGATACGGTTTTGCCAATGCGCAAAGTTAGGAAAGGTAATGACGGCTTCTCGTCCCACTCGTAGCATATCTAGCAGTAGGGTATCAGGGGATTTTACTGCTTGTAGCGCCCGTGCCATCACTACAGTATCAAAGCTATTGTCGGCAAATCTCGCCAGCCCATCATTGAGGTCTTGCTCGATGATATTTAAGCCTTTGCTGATACCTTGATTAATTTTATCTGTATCCAGCTCCAGTCCATAGCCTGTGACTCCAAGCGTCTTTTGTAGGTGTGCCAATAATGCGCCATCCCCACAGCCTAAGTCTAAGATACGTGAGCCTTGTTTAATCCAGCGTTCTGCAAGTATGTGATCCATTCTCATAGAGCATCTCCTGAATCAGCTGCCAGTGCAGTATCGTGACACTTTTTAGCGTCTGCTGTGGTGGCATGGTTGGTGTTATGGGATTGATTCGTTTGTGTCGTCAAAAAAGGAGCTGTCAAAAAACCATGTACCGCTGCCATATAGCGTGGAATATCAAACAAAAATGAATCATGACCATGTGGGGCATCAACATTCACATAGCTGACAGGTTTGTTGTTTGCGATGAGGGCATCGACAATCTCTTGTGAGCATTCAGGAGCAAAACGCCAATCAGTAGTAAATGACACCAGCAAAAACTGACATTGGGTATGTGCCAGTGTCTGTTTCAGCGCATCAATATCCGACATACTATCGGCTTCTACATAACCTCGAGTCGGATCAAAATAATCGAGTGCTTTGGTCATTAGTAAGTAAGTGTTGGCATCAAAGTTTTCACTAAAACGCTCACCTTGATAACGCAGATAGCTTTCTACCTGAAACTCAACATCATAGCCATACATAAATTTGCCAGATTTGAGGTCACGACCAAACTTAGATTTCATCGCCTCATCGGTGAGATAAGTAATATGCCCAACCATACGGGCTAAGACTAGCCCTCGCTTGGGATAGGTGTTGGCTTCAAGATAGCGTCCTTTTTTGAAGTTGGGGTCAGATAATATCGATTGACGTGCCACCTCATTAAAAGCAATATTTTGTGCTGAGAGTTTGGGTGTACTGGCGATAATGACGCAGCGTTTAAGTCTATCAGGGTAATCCACTGCCCATTGTAAGGCTTGCATACCACCCATTGAGCCACCGACCACCGCATGCCATACATTGATGCCTAAGCGGTCGGATAACAGTGCTTGTGTGCTTACCCAATCTTTGATGGTAATCAGCGGAAAATCTGGACCATACGGTGCGCCAGTTGCGCTATCAGGATTGGGAGAAGTAGGGCCTGTTGAGCCGTGACAACTGCCAATGTTATTAAGACACACCACAAAAAAGTGATTGGTATCGATGGCTTTGTTAGGGCCAATCATATTGTCCCACCAACCAGGTTTTTTATCATCAGCACTGTGGTAGCCAGCAGCGTGATGGCTACCAGAGAGTGCGTGGCAGATGAGTATGGCATTGGATTTATCGCTATTTAATGTGCCATAAGTCTCTACCATCAAATCAAATGCTGGTAGGATGCGGTTACATTCTAGTGTCAGCGGAGTGTCAAAGTGCAAACACTTTGGGGTGACAATACCGACAGAAGTTTCTGTACTAGCGTGACTATTGTTATCACTATTAGCATCACGGGTTGTATCAGTATTAGCGTCAGTGTCAGAAAGTTTGGAATACGTACTCAAAACCACCTCATACAATCTCATAGTTGAGTTAGGTTATTGTTAGGGTAGTATTGTAGGTTGATAGACGCAGAAGTACAACTTGATTACGTCAGTTCCTCTTGATGATTGCATAAAAATGTTAAACTAATGCCCAATCTATCTATTTAAACCTTGTCTTGATAAATGAAATTAATCTTGATGAAGGTGATGACATAAAAAGTTAAATGATGGCTGCATAATAGAAAATAAATGTTAACAATATGGGGTCTATATGAAATCTGCTCAATCGCCACGCATTGCCGTATTATTGGTCAATCTTGGTACACCCGATGCACCAACCACACCAGCAGTACGTCGCTATTTGCGTCAGTTTTTGTCCGACCCACGTGTGATTGAAATACCGCAATTTTTATGGGCAATTATCCTAAATCTATTTGTTTTGACCACCCGCCCGAAACGGGTCGCCCATGCCTATGCAAGTATCTGGGAAGGGGATTCACCAATTCGTAAGATATTAAATAGCCAAGTTGACTTATTACAAACGAAATTGGATAAATTAGATAATACAACCTTACCTGTCGGGGTGAGTGTACATGCGGCGATGAGCTATGGTAATCCTGCTTTGCCTGAAGTGATGAGCCAATTACAAAATGAGGGCGTAGAGCATTTTGTAATTTTGCCCTTATTTCCACAGTATTCTGCCACCTCGACAGGAGCGGTATATGATGCGGTGAGTAAATGGGCATTGCAGCAGCGTAACTTGCCGAGTATAAGCATTGTTAAAGATTATTTTTCCCATCCGTTATATATTGCAGCGTTGGCAGATTCGATACGTCGTTATCAAGCAGAGCATGGTAAGCCAGATAAATTGATGTTTAGCTTTCATGGTATTCCACAGCCGTATGCTGATAAAGGCGATCCCTATCCTGAGCGTTGTAAACATACTGCCATGCAAGTGGCACAAAGTTTGGAGCTAAGTGATGATGAATGGATCATCAGTTTCCAGTCTCGTTTTGGTAAGCAAGAATGGGTAAAACCTTATACCGATGTCACTTTAAAAGCATGGGGGGCATCAGGTGTGTGCTCAGTACACGTGGTCAGTCCTGCATTTTCTGCAGATTGTCTGGAAACACTTGAGGAGCTGGCAATAGAAAATCGAAAGTATTTTTTAGAGGCAGGCGGGCAAGAGTATCATTATATTCCTGCGCTTAATACCGATGCGGCGCATATTGAATTAATGGCTGCATTGGTGACACCACTGGTGCAAGGATGGTCACAGGTAATGGCGCACACATAAACGATATCTTAAATACCGTTTATATAAGGATAAATACCCACACAATGGACGTTAAAAATATAGTAATAATTTTTAATAATAATAACCTCACTCTCAACTTATTTTACTAATTTGATATATGACCCCTCCCAAACCCTCCCCTTGAAGTAAGGGGAGGACTTAAAAGCCAGTTTCTCCCTCTTTTTTAAGAAGGAGGTTAGGAGAGGGTTGAAGTTGAGAGTGAGGTAATAATAAGGATACTTTATGACTTCGCCGTATGCTCCACCACCCTCGTCTTCATTACAAAAGCCGCCATCCTTGGTTGCTACAGATCAATTTGGCAATCCGTTACCACAGCTATTAGACCAGCCTCGATGCTGCTCGGCAGGATTGGGTTGGACTTGGTTAGTCAATGCATTTGCACTACTTAAACAAGAGTTTTTATTATGGGTAGGCATGGGTTTTGCGCTGTTGCTTATCTTGATTTTTGCTAATTTCATTCCTTTTATTGGTGGTATGGCTGGCTATTTTATATTGATTTTTATCGGTGGTATGATGCAAGGGTGTGCGGCCCAAGCACAAGGAGAAGAGCTGCGGTTTGATCATTTATTTGCGGGCTTTAAAACCCATATAGAGCAACTATTAATATTGTGCTTATTATATTTTGCCGCTTCACTTGCGAGCATTGTGATTGCGCTTATTGTTGTCCTATTATTTGGTGGTTTTTCATTGGCTATGTTTAGTGGTGGCCTCGATAGCATGATGCTAAATATGGACGATCTGAATCTGTTTTTGTTTGTTATGATCATAGTGTTATTTATGTTATTGTTGATGATACCGATCATGATGGCAATATGGTTTGCACCCGCACTGATTGTTTTACATAACATGGATGCCATGACGGCTATGAAAAAAAGCTTTCAAGGCTGTTGGGTTAATATGCTGCCATTTACAGTTTATGGTTTGATATTAATGGTCGCCTTGCCCTTATTGGTGCTATTTACATTGGGACTAGGGTTATTAATCATCACACCTTGGATGATTATTGGCTATTACACCAGTTACCGAGATGTGTGGACAGATCAACCCATGGTTGAGATTTCTTAATATTATTTTCTACGTGTTTTGTAACATTTAATAAAAAGCCCTGATTTTTCAGGGCTTTGTGTTACAGGTAAGTACTGATATCGGAATAATTGTAGGGTGCGTTTTACGCACAGTTAAATAAAAGGTCATGAGATAAAAAATAAGCGTTCTTTTTATAAGAGCAGTTATTGCTATTGCTGGATGGGTTACAACTCCTTTCCAAAGCTGTGCTCGACAGCATCTTCATCAGCAATATCACGGATGGTTGGATAATCTTTATCATCTAAATTATCTTCTACCAATACTTCATCGATACGCGCATCGTCTATGTTTTGTGGTTGTGATGGTGTTAAGCCCTCATTAACCAGATTCTCATCAGTTGCGATGGTTTCTAAATTATTTGTGCTGACATTAGTAGAAGATGGGTGTGTCATGTTGTTCTCCTTGATATATGTGCATGTTAAGGTATGGATTAAAATCTATTGTTAAATGCTATTAAAAACTTTGGGCTGTTAAAATTTTGACTTTAAGGTGTGGGTCTATTTATATCATAGGTAATCAGCATAAAAAAATAGACTGACTTTTGTCGTATCCATGTTGGATTTTGTTTAACTGAGAAAGACTTTGTTTTATTTGATATCGACAACAACAACTTAGCTTAGCATTCACACTCGCAAACCTATATATAATAGTGGATTATGCCTAAAAATATCTCGATTTTTTGGATTATGAATATATATTATTAAAAATAATTAAACAGTAAGTGATATAAAAAGAATTAATGTAGAACTTACGCAAGTTTATAGATAATCGGCGACTGGTAATCATTGTTTTTTGTTTTTCGTTTTTTATCAAGTG
>NZ_VFYU01000013.1 GCF_021012795.1 Psychrobacter sp. I-STPA10
TTTAAAAAGTATGTCCCCTCCCTAACCCTTACCCTAAGAGGGAGGGAAATTTCTCCCTCCTGCTGGGAGGGAGCTAGGGGGAGGGAAAAACTATAAAATATTTAATTTTGAAGCATTATTAAAACTGTGTGTATGATAACCGAAAATAAGTAACTTTAAAGGAGAAATTTTGGCTAGGTTACATTTGCCAACTGTCCAAAAATCCTTGGTGAGTCAGTGAACCATCGCTATTGGTAATACTTTGCAAATAGTGCTGAGTTAACATTTGCCATTGGCTGTGACTGTCTAACGTTAGATTGCCTTGCAGCAATTGCCAGCGTAAATACAGTAGCCATGTGTTGATGACGTCACTTTCACAATAGGTGGTCAGCGTGTGCCAGTCTTGGTTTTGTACCAAGTCCACCACCATTGAGCCATCAATGTCTTGTTTGCCAGCCAGACCACAAAGACTTGCAATCACATCAAGCTGCTGACGAGTCGATGCGCCAAACATAGATAGCCTATCCATTAGGTCTATATGGCGGGTGTGATAGCGGTTAACATAGTTGTTATATTTATAGTCGTTATGAAATTTATCATTAAAAAAGGCAGGGGCAGTCAATTTGTGGTGCATGGCGCGGTATTGTATGACGGGAATGTCAAAGCCATTGCCATTCCAACTGACGATATTAGGCAGTTTTTCTACTTTTTTATCAGAGGCAAAAATATTAAAAAAGGTGTTGATAATCTCTGCTTCTTGATAGTCATTTAAGGCAAAAGATTTTAGGCGAAATCGTTGTTGTTTGCTATCAACCCATAGCATGGATAAGCAGGCAATTTTGTGTAATGGCAACCGCATAAAAGTAGTGTTTGCTTCTTGCTGGCGCATGGCAGTTAAGGCAGTGAGTGCATCTGTATCTGATAAGGCAGCAAGCTGAGGATATAAGCGTTTGCCTGTATCCAAATCAGGAATGGTTTCAATATCAAAGATTAAAATCTGTTCAGGCAGTGTCAAAAATGAATGGTTCATGCTTTGTCTTCCACGTTGTATAGCCCAGTGGATAGGTAGCGGTCACCACGGTCACAGACGATAAAGGCAATGACAGCATCGGCGTTTTGTTGTTGGATTTCTTGGGCAATTTGTAGCGCTGCCCATGCTGCTGCTCCTGAGGAGACGCCTGCAAGAATACCTTCGGTTTTGGCAAGTTTGCGCATATAGACTTCAGCGGTATGCTGGCTGATATCCATAATGCGGTCGACGACTTTGCTGTCAAAAATCTCGGGGCGATATTCTGGCGACCAGCGGCGAATCCCTGCAATTGAGGCATTTTCATCAGGTTGGAGACCGATAACTTGAATATCAGGGTTTTGCTCTTTGAGGTATTTTCCTGTGCCAGAGATAGTACCTGTCGTACCCATTGAACTAATAAAATGGGTGATTTTACCATCAGTTTGCTGCCACAGTTCAGGCCCTGTGGTGTGATAGTGCGCGTCGCTGTTATCAGGGTTAGAGAATTGGTTTAAGATGATGCCTCTTCCCGCATCTGCCAGTTGTTGTGCTTGGTCTCGAGCGGCTTCAATACCATCATCAACTTCAATAAGGGTTGCACCATAAGCTGCCATGGCGTCTTTACGTTCTTGGGTAGAGTTGGTGGGCATCAGCAGTATCATCTTATAACCACGCATCGCAGCAACCATAGCAAGGGCAATGCCTGTATTGCCACTGGTGGCTTCGATAAGAGTGTCACCAGGTTTGATGTCACCACGACTTTCAGCTTGAAATATCATGTTAAAAGCAGGGCGGTCTTTGACAGAGCTGGCAGGATTATTGCCTTCGAGCTTAGCAAGTAGCTGTATGTTATCACCAATGCCTTCGCTTTGTGGTAGCTGGTGTAGGGCAACGAGTGGGGTATTGCCCACGCAATCAGATAGAGTAGTGATACGGTTAATGTGCTCTGCTTGGTTAGATGTTTGCGCACTTGACTGAGCGTTTGACATGGTAATTCTCAACTTAATCAATAAAGATAAAATAATAAAAATTGAGCAGATTATAGCATTTTGTGGCTTCAATCGGGATAAGAGTTGGGTTTAGTTTTTATTCGTTATAAAATGATTTGCTGATGATGGGTATCTGGATATTGGTGTTAAATTATATGATTGAGAGCAAATATGGCAACATTAAAAGTAGGTAAAGGACTGTTTAAGTATAATATCGAAAAGGCGTTACAAGTTGCAAAATCAGGTGATACCATCGTCTTATCAGGTGGACAGTATCATATTGAAGAGGTTATATCTCAAGATATTACCATTATCGCAGAAGATCCGAATAATCCTGCAATGATTAGCGGAGTTTTGACGTTTGAAGAGGTGCGATGTGCTGTTAAGCACCTTCAGTTTGTGCAGGGCATAGTCATAGTAAAACAAAGTAGTCTGGACATTATCCAGTGTCAATTTATCGATATTGACAAAGGTAATCCAGTATATGCTGAGCCATGCAGCGATATTAGTATTAGTGACTGTGAGTTTAAAAATATTACTAAATATGCAGCAATAGCGATAATTGATTCCACACTAGAGATAAAAAATAGTCGGTTTATAGAAAGTATAAAAAGCAATGCAATTAGTATCAGTAAGAATAGTCATATACAAGTAAAAAACTGCCAGTTTTGTATTCAAGACTATTATGTAGCTATTTATTTACATCCAGAAACTCAAGCAGATATTATTGGTAGTGTGTTTCAAGGCGGCAAGTCGTTTGTTTATAGTAGCCAAGCAACTGCAACATTGACAAAATGCCAGTTTATCGATATTGATAAGGACTCTCCAGTACGTGCTGAGAAATCAAGTCATATCAGTATTGATGACTGTGAGTTTAAAAATATTCCCAACCATTCAGCAATATTGCTAAGCAATTCAAAATTAGAGATAAAAAACAGTCAATTTGTAGAAAGTATACAAAGAAATGCGATTTTGGTATCCAGAAATAGCCAACTACAAGTAGAAAACTGTCAGTTTCAGACCCCAACTACTCCAGCTATTGGTTTAAATTCAGGTAGTCAAGCTAATATTGTCAATAGTCGTTTTCAAGGGGGCTATTCGTCGATTAAGAGTTTACAAGCAAAACTGTCACTGGTTGGGTGTCAGTTTGATGGGATTGAATTATCTAATTCAGTGTATGCTGAGAACATGAGCGATATAATGATCAAAGACTGTATCTTTGAAAATATTGTTAAATTCCCAGCAATATGGTTAAAAGAGACAAAGTTAGATATAAAAAATAGTCAGTTTTTACAGCTTAGTACCAATGCCATTAATATATATGAGCAAAGTGATATCCAAGTAAGCGATTGTGAATTTCAAATACTCAATCATCCTGCGATTTATTTGCACCCAACGACACAGGCAAATATTGTTGATAGTGTGTTTAAAGGGGGCAATTCAAATGTATGTAGTACACAAGCGACCGTGACTTTATCAGGTTGTCAGTTTGTAGATATTGATAAATATAACCCAGTGTATGCAGAGCAAAAAAGTGTGGTCAATATTGATGAATGTTTATTTAAAGCCATCAAAAATTTTCCAGTGCTATGGTTAAGTGACTCAAAATTGATAATAGGTGATAGCCAGTTTTTAGGAATAAAAAACGGCAATGGTATTAATGCATTTGAAAAAAGCCATATAGATATGGTGCGTTGTGAGTTTCAGACTGAAGATTATCCTGCTGTTGCCTTACAAACCGATAGTTATGCTGATATTACTGACAGTACATTTAAAGGTGACTTTAGTACGATTTATCTTGATAAAGGAAAGGCTTTAATAGAATACTGTCGCTTTATAGATATTACCAATCATCATCCTGTGTATACGAAACAAGACAGTCACATTAAATTGACTGAGTGTGTATTTAAAAATAATATCAACTATTGGTTAATACATGCCAATGAGAACAGTCATATTCAGGCAACAAGTTGTAGTTTTAACAATCATGATTATGTGGCAAAGTCAGAAGATTTAGCAAGAATAGAGATTATTGGTAGTCCACTAAAGTCCTATCAATATGATGGCAATGTGTCATTATCGCTTCAAAGTGACAGTGAAAAAGAGCAGCAATTACAAGATATAAGCTCTTCTCAGTTAGGTGATGAAATTGTTGCTGAGGTAAGCAATAAAACAGGTGTTGAAACTATCAATGAACATGCTGCTTTGCAACAAAGCTTACAAGCACTTAATGATCTGATTGGTTTGCAATGTGTGAAAGAGGAAATAAAAAAGATTATTGCCTTTGTCAATTTTCAAGAAATGAGAAAAAAGCAAGGGTTTGAGGTAGCAACCACCAGCTTACATTTGGTATTTACTGGCAATCCTGGGACGGGGAAAACCACGGTTGCTCGTATTATAGGGCGCATATTTTATGCGCTGGGCGTGTTGCAGTCAGATACTGTGGTAGAGGTAGATAGAGCCGACTTGGTAGGAGAATATATTGGACATACTGCTCCCAAAACATTAGCAAAAATCAACGAAGCGATGGGCGGAGTGCTATTTATTGATGAAGCATATACCTTGGCAAAAGGTGGCAATGACTTTGGGCAAGAAGCGATTGATACCCTACTCAAACAAATGGAAGATAATCGCGATAAATTTGTGGTGATTGTCGCAGGCTATACCAAGCCGATGCAAAAATTTATCGACTCAAACCCCGGCTTGGCTTCTCGTTTTACACGCATGATTGAATTTGAGGATTATAATGCTGAGGAGTTGCTACAAATATTTGAGCAAATCCGTGAGCAAGAATGTCTGGATATTTCAGAACAAGGGCGTCTAAAAGTCAAAGAGGTGGTTGATGCCATGTATCAAAGCCGTGATGAAAATTTTGGTAATGCACGGCAAATCCGTACCTTGTTTAGCAAGATTTATGAAGCATTAAGCTTACGTGTGTTTCAGCAAAATATTATGAGTGGCTATCAGATAGAAGCAAAAGATGTCATGGCTGGTATAGAAGATATGGATATTATACTAGATGACAAAGAGGCACAAAGGCAGACCATGCTTGATGAGGGCATGCAAGAGTTGTCAGCATTGATTGGATTGGAAAATGTGAAATATGAAATCCATAAATTGACCAATTTTATTCAGACGCAAAAACGTCGCAAACAAGCCAATCTACCCGCACTACCCATCAGTTTGCATTTGGTATTTACAGGTAATCCAGGTACGGGGAAGACCACGGTCGCTCGTATTATGGGTAAGATTTATTATGGGTTGGGACTGTTAAACTCTGTTCAGGTAGTAGAAACGGATAGAGCTGATTTGGTGGCAGAGTATGTGGGGCAGACAGCCCCCAAAACTTTGGCAAAAATCAAAGAAGCGATGGGCGGTGTGCTGTTTATTGATGAAGCGTATTCATTGGTTAAAGAGGGTAATGACTTTGGGCAAGAGGCGATTGATACACTATTAAAACAGATGGAAGACCATCGTGAGAGCTTGGCAGTGATTGTGGCTGGTTATACACAGCCGATGCAACGTTTTCTCCAGTCAAACCCAGGACTTAGCTCACGCTTTACACGGACAGTAGATTTTGAGGATTACCAGCCAAAAGATTTATTGCAAATTTTTGCGCTTTTTAGTGAAAAAGGGTTGTATCGATTAAGTGAAGCTGCCCGCCAAAAAGTATTGAATCATTTTACCCAAGCATATCAAAATCGTGATGCACACTTTGGTAATGGTCGATTTGTACGCACCGTCTTTGAGCAAATCATTGAAAATCACTCCATGCGTATGATGAGTGACCCTACCGCTGATTTACAACTGATTGAAGCAGCAGATATTCCTAATTAGTGTCAACCAACTGGATAAATAATGGCATATAAAAAACGCTTTGATTTTAGTAGTGCTTATGGGCAATTGATATTGCTGGTATTCTTTCCCATCTGTGTGTTAGCAGGCGTTGGTGCTGTGCTGGTGTTTTCTGAAACCAATACTGCCGTGCGCTCAGAGCAGCGAGCATTGGCGGAGGCAGCATTGGTGCGTTATGAGCCAGTGGTACAACAAATGATGCCGTTATTATTGAATGAGCTAAGTCAAGATGAAGAAAGCGAGGCAGAACAAGATAGCCTACAAGAGTCTGCTATAGATTTGGCTAATCATGTTGAGAAGATGACAACGGCAGATTCTTCAATAAATGCGTCAGCGATACTTGATGAATCGTCTGTTTTAGATGATAAGCAAGAAAATTATAGTCGCTTTCAAAGAATTTTGACCAGTATAAACAATGAAAATCATCTGCAACGTATAGCGGTTATTGATGAGACAGGACGAGTGTTGATTACTGCTGGTCATAAAGAGGACAAACCTTGGGGTAAATTCTCACCACAACAAGATTTGATTGAAAATCTACAAACTACGACAGGTACGGCATACGGCAGCCTTTTGGGTGAATATGGTCAGGGTAGTGGTCGACACAAATATTGGTTATTTGTTGATATGGATGATGAGCCACTGCACATTGCACGCTATCGAATTTTATTGGCATTGGTGGTCACGGGGCTATTTACCATCTTGATATTGCTACTGAGCTTAAATATTTATGCCAAACGCTGGATTACCCCCATTTATGAGATGCGCTTGTATTTGCAGCGGACGAATACTGATAATTTATATCAACCTTTAGATGCAGAATCGAGTGGTGAGCTGAATCAATTACAACAAGATTTGGTAAAAGCGCTACGGCGTATTCATTCTAGTTTTCAAGAGCTAAAAAATCATGCTGAGCAAACCGAAGATGATTTGCGGGTTGCCTTTGATGAGATGGAGATGCAAAACATCTCTATTCGTAATGCCCGTGATGCAGCGGTTTCTACCAGTCAAGCAAAATCTGCCTTTTTGGCAAATATTAGCCATGAGCTGCGTACCCCACTCAATAGTATTGATGGCTTTATTAATCTATTGGCACGTCATGGTAAGCTGACCGCTGAGCAGGATTTATATGTGCAAACCATTCGTAAATCATCGGCTCATTTATTGGCATTGGTCAACGATGTGTTGGATTTTTCCAAAATTGAAGCAGGCAAGCTGGTGCTCGATAGGCATGAGTTTAGTTTGTACGATGCCATATATGAAGTCATGGACATGCTGTCACCTTTGGCTGCGGAGAAGGGACTGCGTATGGCAGTGATGTTTTATGATGATGTCCCCAAACAAATCGTTGGTGATGCGTTGCGAGTCAAGCAGATATTAACAAACTTGGTGAGTAATGCGATTAAATTTACCGATATGGGTGAGGTTGTGGTTCGAGTCAGTCTTGATGAAGGTGTCCATGAGACAGCAGCCAGCAGACTTATTATGAATCAATCTGATGTGAATCAGTCAAAGCCAGCCACAGAGTCAAAAGACCAACAGGTGGATAATAGCAGCAGTGCAAATGATGCTAACAATACAAATCATGCTAATGGTGCTAACAATGCTAACAAGGTTAATAGTACAGATAATGCCAATACTGTAGCGAATATTCATCATGCCGCTAGCAGTATTGATAATCGAATTTTAATTGCCATACAAGATTCAGGGCGTGGTATCTCAGAGACCGCACAAAAACAGTTATTTCGTAGCTTTAGTCAAGGTGACCCCTCGATTACTCGCCAGTACGGTGGTACAGGCTTGGGACTGGTGATTTCCAAGCAGTTGACCCGATTGATGGGTGGCAATATTGGTTTTTATGATAATGAGCGTGCCCAGTTAAGCCAAGATATTACAGGTAGTGTGGCTGGTAATGTGCAAGGGTTAAAGCGTCCCCAAAAAGGCTCTACTTTTTGGTTTACCATGCCAGCCAATGTCGATGTGATTGAGATGATGGAGCAAGAATCACAAGCGACCATCTTGCCACAACTGCGTCCATTGAGTGATAGTCTTGATGCACCATTGCAACTATTGGTCTGGATAGACCATGTTGCAAGTCAGCAAGTACTCAAAGCCAGTTTGCGTCCTTTGCCCATTGAGATGACCCAAGCCAGCTCGCTTGCCAGCGCTCTTGAGTGGCTCAAAGAGAAAAATAACGCATGGGATTGGGTGATTGTCGATGGGGGAGATACCGAGGCACAAGAGGACATGGCGGCTTTATTAAAACAAATCAGATTGCATTATCAAGGTAAGCTTGCCATATTTGGCTATCAGGTGGCATTAGACAATACGTTACTAGGACGCTATAAAGCAAAATCTTTATATCAACCATTAAACAAACGTCAATTATATGCGCTACTAGATACTAGAAAGCGTTCGCAAGTGGCACCAATAGATACACCCCGCTGGCAGGGTGTGAAGGTGTTGGCTGTCGATGACCATTTGCCTAATTTATTGGTACTTGATGCATTGTTATCTGAGCTGGGGATTGAGGTGATTACTGCCAATAGTGGTTATGATGCCATTGAAATTATGAGTAAGCAGCAAGCGCGACAGCAAAAGCAGTCTGGTGAAAAATCTGCTGCCGATAGTAGTAAGGATAATATAGACTTAATATTTATGGATATCCAGATGCCAAGGCTATCAGGGCATGAAGCAGCCCAGCAAATTCGTAAAATTGAAAGCTCAGGTAAGAAAACTCCCATCATTGCTTTAACTGCACATGGTCTATCAGATGAGCGTGATAATTTGATGGCAGCGGGGATTAATGACTATGTTGGTAAGCCGATTAGCCAACCGCAACTATTACAGATTTTACAAAAATGGTTGGGTGGTCATGCTGCCAATCAAGGGCAAGTAATAAATGGTCATTGCCTGTCTGTCATCGATTCAAATCAGACAGATAACAACCAAACTTATAATATAACAGAACAAAGCAATATCAATGCTGCTGAGCAAACACAAGACAAAAATAGCTTAGCGATATTTGATTGGCAAGATGCCATGACCCGCTCTGCCAATAAACCAGAATTGGCAGCAAAACTGGCATTAATGATGATAGATTCAGTAGAAGAAGAGCTAGAAGCATTACAAGCTGCATGGGAGATGCGTGACCGAGCAGAGTTGGCGCAAATTGCTCATCGCATCTTGGGGGCGTGTCGTTATACAGGAGTGCCGCAGCTACGCCAAGCCAGCCAAGACTTTGAAGATAAATGCCTGTTAAATATACAGCATACCACTCCAGCGCAATTTGCCATGTTGCAGCCGAAATATGATGTGCTACTAGAAGCATTACATAACTTGCAAGTCTTGGATAAGTCTCAATACCCTGAACTGAATTATGATAAGCTGAGCGAAAATGACATGACTTGGAAAATGATATAGCCATCATGATATATATAAAATCGTGTATATAAGGAACATTATGGAATCCCTGACTTCGCAATCGTATCAAACATTAGCAGTAGAGATGAGTGGTCATATTTTACATCTCACTTTGCAGCGTCCTGAGAAAAAAAATGCCATGAGCTTTGTTATGGTTGATGAGCTAATAAGCATTGCAAAACAAGTGGGCAAGCAGCGTGATATACGTGCGGTGATTATAAAAGGGGCAGAGCAGACGTTTTGTACAGGATTGGACTTAGGAGACTTGAATAACCCCAAAAATCAGTTATACGCCGCTTGGGAGCTTGCCAAGCCTTGGCAGAGTCATTTTCAAAAAGTGTGTTTGATTTGGCGTGATGTGCCAGTACCTGTTATCTGTGTGTTGCAAGGGCATTGTTTAGGAGCAGGGCTACAGTTAGCATTGGGTACAGATATTCGTATTAGCACTGCCGATTGCAAATTTGCAGTGATGGAAGCCAAGTGGGGCTTAGTAGCTGATATGGGACTGACGCAAGCAGCATTGGGTGTAGTAAATGCTGATGTGCTCAAAGAGCTTGCGATGAGTGCACGTATGATAGAGGGGCAGGAAGCGCATCAGCTAGGATTGGTGACCCATGTAAGTGATGAGCCATTGGCGTATGCAACGCAGTTAGCAGAGGAGCTCTCTAGCCGCTCACCCGATGCGGTATTGGCAAGTAAGCGTATGATTAATCAGATGTATGCTCAGTCAGCATTAACCTTATATCAAGAAAAATTTTGGCAGCTTAAGCTGATGTTGGGGTATAATCGTAAGTTGGCGCTTAAAAAAGCGCGTGATGCGGCGACCAAATTTCGCAAGCGTCAGTTTAATTAAGTCGAACTAGACTTAACTAGAATGGGCGTCATCGCCCAAATTCATTTCCTCTTTTGTATAAGATAATTGGTAAATGATATTTTTCTGACTTGTTAGTGTCATCATTTTTTTATATTTTTAATTTTTTATATCTTTTGCAAGCACTGCCAATAGGTAGTGCTTGTTTCGTTCATTCAACTATAGTCAAAGAACTACTAAACGGCTACGGTGTTGCCCTTGTTTGCTGTACGACGCTACTATCTGCACTTGGTCGCCTTGTATCTGTTTTAATCTTCTTCGACTATTATAATACCTAGTCTAAAAATTTTAAGCTTTGTCAGTGATATTTAGTGGTTTAGAGAATCTGTTTTATGACACCTTGCTAAGTTATTATTTTTAGAGTTGGTATAAGAGTTGATAAGTGTCTGTTTTGGTGCTTTTTATGTCTGTAGATAATTTAGATAAAACAACACAAACGCCTCAAGATTCGATAGTGGATTCTGACACCATGCCACCAAAATTTCCAGTGGTATGGGTGATGATGCTTGGGTTAATTATCGCCATTGGTCCTTTGTCGATAGATATGTATTTACCTGCCTTGCCTGCGATGGCAAAAGATTTTGGCGTAACCACTGCTGTTATTTCCAATTCAGTACCTGCCTATTTTGTTGGTCTGGTTGTAGGTCAGTTATTTTATGGACCATTAAGTGACCGAGTAGGACGGGTCAAGCCGTTGTATTTTGGCATGGCTGTCTATGTTATAGCCTCTATCTTGTGTGCCACAACCAATAGTGAATATGTTTTATTTGCAGGGCGTACTTTGCAGGCATTGGGTGCCTGTGTGGGGGCAGTGGTCACACGAGCAGCGATACGTGATACCTTGCCGCCGAAACAAACAGCCAAGGCATTTTCCATTATGATATTAGTGATGGGGATAGCTCCCATTCTTGCTCCTTCATTGGGGGCTGTGCTATTACAATTTTTTGATTGGCATGCCATTTTTTGGTTTTTGGCAGGATTTGGGGTGCTTAACTTGCTTTTGACCAAATTCTTTTTTTCTGAGACCCTCAAACCCGAAGATCGTAACTATCGTCCCATGTCAACCGTGCTGAGCCAATATTATGACTTGCTAAAAGATCCTACCTTTGGCTATCCTGCCATTGGTGCAGGTTTGCTGATGGGGGCAATGTTTGTTTATATCAGTGCCGCCTCAGAGCTATTGATGGACGGCTATGGGCTAAGTGAGGGGCAATTTAGCATTATTTTTGGTATGAATGCGGCAGGGTTTATTGGTTTAACTCAGGTGAATCAATGGCTGACCAATCGCTTTCGCTTAGTCAGCTTATTGCGCTTTGGTGCGGTGGTACAAATGTTTGCATCAGCCATGTTGTTTTTATTAGGCGTAATATATGGGGCTTCTGCTTGGCTACCCTTAGTACTGGTATGTATTTTCTTTTGTATTGCAGGGCTTGGTTTAACTCAGCCAAATGCTGCCGCCATTGCCTTAGCTTTTCAAAAGCACCGTGCAGGTATGGCAAGTGCGCTACAAGGCTCGATGATGTTTGCGGTGGGTATCTTTGGAGGGCTATTACTGAATTTATTCCCTGCCAATCCTGTCTTTAAATTAGGACTCACCATGTTTATCTTGATGAGCTTGGGTACGTTTTTAGTATTTCGTATCAATCGTAATTTAAACCTAGATAGTGCTGCATAATTGTTGTTGATGATATGTGGTTAGTGTTGATATAGCATATTATTAATATGCTGTGCCAATTGCTGTCCCCATTGCGTGTAGGTGACGCCGCTAGGGTGAAAGCCATCTTTGGCAAACCATTTTGTTGTGTCCTTATCATTAATAAACTCATCAAGGTTAAAGTTAAAATAATTCACCGCAGACGATTGTTGACATACTCTTTGTAATAACATATCAAGTCGAGCCGCTTTTGCAGCAATAAATTGATTTAGCGGTGCAGGTAGGGCAGGCATTTGTGCCATGGGTGGTAGGCTACAAAATATGATTTGTTTGGCTTTAAATTTACGCTGGGCAATGGTAATGATTTGCTGTAGCTGAGTTTGCCAAAGCGTTGTCGAGACATTTTTGGTGGCATCATTAACACCCACCACAATCACCATAATGTCTATCGCTGTGGTTGGTAATGGCAGAACATAAAGCCTATGCAAAATATCAAAACTGGTGTGTCCTGTGGTGGCATACAGTGACCAGTGAATGTGGCTAAACTGTGCCGATAGAGGTTGTTTTTGTAAGGCGGTCAGTAGCTGTCCCATCAGTGCCTCTTTTTGTGAATCTACGCCCACACCCGCAGCCGATGAGTCACCGATAATCATCAAATTTAATTTGTCTTTTTGCTTTGATTCGGTTTGCTTTGATTCAGTTTGTTTTGAGTCGGTCTCTGTCAATGATGAAGACAATGCAGTGCTGCCATGACGCTCACCCTCAGCTTCGGGTAGGCGAACCACGCTGCGTTGTAGTTTTTTACCTTGATAAAGGTAGATGGGAACTAAAGCGATATCTTTTAGTTGCATAGAAACATTCTCTTAAATCTAAAATCTCTTAAATCTAAAAAATGGCTTTCATCATAACCAATGAAAGCCATTTCTAAAACACATAATTTATAAGCAGTAGTCACTGGATAATGGTGATATTTAGTAGATCACTACCTTAAATAAAACTACAATCAAAACTACCTACCAACCTGTCCGCTGACGAATGGTGGTTAATGACTCATCAACCAATAATTTACCATCAACAAACACATCTTGTAGCAGGTTGTTATCCTCACTACCAAGTGTATTTTCTTTGATGGTCTTTGTATTGCCATTCTCATCTTTGATAAGTGCCAAACGTCCTTTTTTCGAGCGTTTTGAGCGACTGGTAATAGGGTCTTTAAAGATATCTTTCCATTCACCATTGATTTGCACCGCACTGGCTTTCATTGCCCAGCTCATGGTATCACGAGTCACTTGCTGTAGTAGTCCACCACCCATTCCAAAGGTGACATTATCGGCACTAAAGCCTGCTTGCATAATGGTATCTAAAATTTTACCAAGGCTTTGAGGATTGATGCCGTCCCCTTGAATCAGACGCACATAATCGGGCAATACTTTATAGCCTTTGCTGTTAGTGGCCGTACCAAATTTGACTGCCAAACGCTCTAAAGCCTCACGCACCACTTTGGCAGGGTCGCCACTGTCAGGACGTATCACCAAGGTGCCGCCCATATTTTTGACTTCTTCTTTGAGCGTCTCACCCCAAATGTGGTCGATGGCATTCCATAAATCATAACTGTCTGATACCACAGCGACAATTTTGCCTTCACCACCAAACTGCTCCAGCATATTGGCGAAAGCTTGCTCTTCATGCTCTCGTCCCCATGCGGTCATGGTGCTGTGTTCAGCAGCAGGGATTGAAAAGGCAGGCATCTCATCATTCATGCCATACCAACGACTAGCAGCGACCAATGCGGTCATGCTGTCTGTACCAGAAAAATTAACCAAATGCGCCAAACTGCCTAAAGCTACCGTTTCCATGCTAGACGCACCACGCGCCCCAAAGTCATGCAGCTTAAAGGGCAAACCTGCTGTATTATCCGCTGATTTTTCTAGCGCATTTTTGATGATATTTTTGCAGTAATAAGACAAACTTGCCACCGTTGAGGGATACCAAATCGCTCGTAATAATGAGGTCTCTAGATAGCTTGGCAGCCAATAAAACTCAGGGTCAGTATTAACCACCTGACACACCACATTGGATACAGGCACAATGCTGCCTTCGGGGACAGCTTGAATACGCAGAGGTAGATAACCGCCATGTTTACTGACTAACAGCTCCCAACCTGAGCGATTAAAGGGTAAACCATGCGCAGTGATGATTTGTTCTGCTTCATCAATATGGGCAGTGGTGATGGGGGCTTGTAAGTATTCTTTAATATAGGCTTGCAGACCAAAAAACAGCACATCGTAGTCACCTTTGCGGGCTTCAACATAGCTGGACATATATTCGCTATCAGGCGGATATTGCAGCCAGTGTGATGCTTTGTAGCTGTCAGCATTTAAAATTAGGTTGTTAAAATTACTGGTGAACATAACAGAACTCCTCTGTTTGATAATGTTACCTCTATCTTGCCATGCAAGCTTACAAGCGTAGGGTAACGAAAGACCCTTGCCGTCTATCGGCTTGGGGAAAACTAATAATAAAAACTAAAAATAGTAAAGCGATTATAAATAATGCCATGTATTTTTCATAAAGCCAATCATATCATTTAATGGCACAGGGGTGAGCATTAATTTATCGGCTGATTTTTCTAAAATCAGCATACAGCCAGCTTCCAATTTGCCATGACTATTAAACTCAAGCTCTCTGACTTTGACTGATTGGGTAATGCCATTGTCATCGAGCGTTTGTGAAAATGGCTCACCTGTATGCCCATAAAAATGATAAGCAAAAGCCACGTGATTGAGTAGCTCTTTGATTTCTGCTGAGCCATAACCACGATGACTGTCTGAGCTTTTATCATGAGTAACAAGTACATCAAATTCTTGGGCATTTTTTGCTAATTTTTTTAATGCTTGGCGTTCATAATCTTGAATATACTGTGGGTGGGTGCGTCCTTTTCTATCACCAATGCGCCCCACACCAACCATTGTTAGGCTATCATTGTCTGTATGTTGCTTTGTATTATGCGTGTCTTTTTTGTGTTGAGGTTTTAATCCAGCAAAGTTTTTCGACTCTTTTGGTGTATTGGCTTTGCTTTGAATGACAATGGGTATGGCAGTGCGACACACCCATACTCGATTGTAAGCATCAATCGGATAGGCAGGCTGCTTTAAAAAGCTTGCATCTTCCTCTAATTTATCCAAAAATTCATGGTCTTCATGATTGCCACGCACACACAGCATATCGACATTTAGTTCATCTAAAAACTGCGCAATCTCAGTATGAACATAAGCAAAGCCATCAATAAATCCTAGTTCATCTCGGTCATTTTGAGCATGGCGAAGGGTGGCTTTATCCATACGAGATTTATCAGGAAAAGCCCCCATATCGCCACATTGCAAAATCAAATCAATGGATTTGCCTGTGGTTTTTTGATAATGCGCAACCAACTTAAATGGCAATAAAAACTTACCATGAATGTCAGCAAAAATAGCAACTCTTAACAAACTTGCCCTCTCCAAACTATCAAGAATTTTCTAAAAAGCTTTTAAAAAACTACAAACCCACCATTTTGCAAATAATAGCGTAGTGGTCTTCAAATATTTGCTTAGGGTCAAGCTCCGCAAGCGGTAGCCAAAATGCTTGCGCTGCATCATCGCCGCCTTTGACTTTAGGCAGACCACTGGCATCACTTTTTAGCTGAAAATAAAACGCTTGGGTGATGGTGCGCCCACGAGCAGAGCGGTACGGGTCATCAAAAGTATGCTGACTGTGACGTGAGCCACGTAGCACAGGCTCGGGTACTTTTAAGCGGGTCTCCTCACGTAGCTCACGAATACACGCATCTAGCAAAGTTTCTTTTTGATTGACAAAGCCACCCGGTAATGCCCACAGTCCACGCCCTGGCATACTACGCCGCTCTACCAATAAGATATGTCCTGATTGTACCACCACCGCATCGGCAGTCATAAAGGTAGGTGGATAGGGGGTGTCTTCCCATTGTTTTTTGTATTTATCAACAAACCATGCTTCTTCTTGCAGTTGATTGTATTCCTCGGTTTTTTTAAATGTATCTAGCACCTTGCGAGTAGAATCAGGAGTACGCTCAGGTGTTGGTGTTGCACCCATCAGATAGCCTTCACGAATCGGAGTGGCAGATAGGTTTTTATAATTGGGTACAGAGATTGCCGCCCAGTTAGGGAACAATGATAGGTAATAAGAAGAGCTGTCTTTAGAATGTCCGATAAGACCAATATCGGAAGTCAAATCCCCAGTGACAGATTTTACTGCTGCCTGCACATATTGTAGCCAGCGAGTATCATTATATAAGGCATCATCGAGTCCCACACAGTGAATACGTGCGGCTTCATCATCTGAATATGCCCCTTTAATCATTTGTGAGCGTTCTACTACGCTAAACGGATTACGCAGGCTACGGGGCAGATTTGCTGAACCAATCAGCATGATGACATTATCAGCACGTTGTAACGCCTCATCAACCACGGCTTTATGCCCAAGATGAAATGGCTGAAAGCGACCAATAAAGACGAGATATTTAAAATGACGTTCAGATGAAGCACTCATAAACGCAAACTCCTTGCAGTAAAACTTTTGTTGTAATCGGCAATATTAATTAGCATTGGCAATAATCAAGCCATCTATCATAGCACCATACTGACATAAGTGAGGATATTTTCACAAGTTAAGCAAGCTTATTGACGGCTTTATCAATTGATGATGCGTAAAAATGAGGCTGGTAAATTATATTGGCAAGTTATATTGATTTGATTATTTTGTTTTGATTGCCTATATCCATATCTTATTGTTCCCTGAGTTACTGGTTGTGTTTTTCAATCCATGCCAGCACCGTTGGCCAAACCTCCTTGGCAGCGTTACGACTCATTAATATTCGGCTGTGGGAGTAATTATCCAAATCTCCATTATCTATCCCAAATTCACGAAACTGATTATTAAGATTTTGATAGTCGTTTAGATACAGTAAGCAACCACTGGGTGGTGCGACAAAGTCATCGCCTGTGGCGGCAATAGCATAAATAGGCATCGTCATCTGCTGCATGTGCTGACGATAATTAAATTTGCCATCGGTACTATGAAAGTTTCTGCCTAAGTTCCAATTAAACCATTGTTTCATGGTGTAGTAGCTTTCATTAATTGGCCCTAATTTCATTTTAATGGCAGGTAGATAACCAAGCGTTAAGGTCATGGTTTTGCTTAGTAATACTTTGGTAAATGCTTTTGGGGTAGTGGCTGCGCCATACGCCTGACAAGCAAATAAGCTGATGCTTTTGACTTTATTAATGTAGACTTTGTTTTGTAGCAAAAACATCGTGAGGCACATACCACCACCGCTATGAGTCACACAGTGAATGGCTGGCAGGTTAAGCTCATTAAATAAATAGTCAAAAGTTGCTGCGACATCATTTAATGCAATGGTTTCAAGGTTAAACTCTTTTTTAGGTTTTGGGCTATTGCCATGTCCACGCCATTCCATAATATAGCAGTGATAACCATGCTCGGCTAAATAGTGGGCAATACCTAAATGGATACGTTTATCTGAAAATGCACCATGTAGCAACAGTATGTTTTTGCTTGCGTTTTGAGTGGTGCTGATATTATGAATGTTAGCCGCAGAAGCATTGTTTATATCCTCACTGACTTTATCTTTATTGTTGGTATCAGCGACTTTCCACACAGCCACTTGCTCAATATCTGGCGTGGTTACTAAAGTTAAACTCTCAGTAATCATAAAAACGCTCCCTTTTTATAACCTTTTTTATAACCTTGCATAAGGTTATGGTTTTATCTTCCTTGATATATAGTCGACTTAATACAAAACTGGCACAAAGTCAAACTCGCTCGCAGTACCTGCTTTTATAAAAACAGTTACACCTTCGCTCGTTTTCCTTGTAAAAGTATTATCTTGACTTGACTATATCTACCTATGTATTGATTTTTAACATACTTAGATACACAAAAAATAGCTGATAGTTAGAACCTGTATTCACAACCCATAATGGTGGCTTTTTGCCTAAAATAGACGTACTACGGCGTTAAATTTTGGGTTAAATAGAGTGACTATTCGCCCCAAAATTTGCCTTGTATTACACAATTTTAGTTTAAAATTCCCCTGATTTTGGATTATGAATACAGGTTCTTAAAATACGCCATAGCAATCGCTGCTACTATAAAAATCTAATGCCTAGTGGGTCACTTTTTAGGTTTATAGTGATAAAAACGTAAGTTTGAGCATTAACAATAATCATTAGCTGGCACTATGGCTTGAAAACATGGCGCGTTTCTTGGGTTTATCAGACTTATCTGAAGATAAGTGCTATTGTTTGCGCTCATTTTTTCTCGGTGTTATTAATCTTCATAAGTAGTATTCCCTTGATTATTTTGCAATCAACGCCATAATGAAACTGTATATTTGTCATATTTGCCATTCTCGGCAATTTTGTTGACAATTCTTATTTTTAATTTTCAATACATGAGGTCAACTTATGACTGATAGCCATACAGACACAGCCAATGCAGAGCAAACGTCAGCATTAGACATCGAGCAAACTGAGATTAAAAGTAACATCACCATTACTGAGTCAGCACAAGAGTATTTGACTGAGCTTTTGGCAAAACAAGAAACAGATGGTATTGGGGTACGTATTTTTGTCGAGCACCCAGGTACGCCACGAGCAGAGTGCTGTATGGCTTATAATCAGCCAGGTGAAGAAGATGAGGCTGATTTGCAGCTACATTATGAAAACTTTACTGCTTTTATTGATGCGGTCTCCGTGCCTTATCTTGAAGATGCCGTGATTGACTATAACAAAGACCGTTTTGGGGGGCAGTTAACTTTCCGTGCGCCTAACTCAAAAATCCCTAAAGTGGGAGAAGATGCCAGTGTTGAAGAGCGCATCAATTATGTGTTGCAGTCAGATATTAATCCCAACTTAGCCTCACATGGCGGTAATGTGCAACTGGTCGAATTGCTAGATGAAGAGGGCGTAGGATTGACGGCTGTATTAAAATTTGGTGGTGGTTGTCAAGGTTGTTCGGCAGTGGATATGACCCTACGCCAAGGGGTAGAAGTACAGCTTAAACAGCAAGTTCCCGAGCTGATGCAAGTGGTCGATGAGACTGACCACACCCGTACTGAAAATGCCTATTACCAATAAGGCTGACAATAAGGCTAAGTCTTATCACCCTCTGCTTATATTAAAATATAATAACTAACGTAAATAAAATTTATTTTATTCATAAACAAGCTAAGTTATGATAACCAGATTACTATAAATCAGTGTGTTAGCAATATACCCTGAAAATAGTAATCTGGTTTTTTTATGTATATCAAGCAAAAATAGAATGAAAATAGTTTTTTCACAGATGAATAAGGACAATCTATGAGCAATACAGACGGACAAAATAAACAACGCTTAGAAACACTATCTATTCATGCTGGTTATAGTGTTGAGCCAACCACCAAAGCGGTGGCAGTGCCCATTTATCACACCAGTTCTTATGCCTTTGATGATACGCAACATGGGGCAGATTTGTTTGACCTTAAAGTACAAGGCAATATTTATACTCGCATCATGAACCCAACCAATGCGGTATTAGAAGAGCGAGTTGCTGCACTTGAAGGTGGTGTGGGTGCATTGGCAGTGGCATCGGGCATGGCTGCTATTACTTATGCGGTGCAGACCATCTGCGAAGCAGGTGATAATATCGTTGCGGTATCCACTTTATATGGCGGTACATATAACTTCTTTGCACACACCCTGCCTCGTCAAGGCATCGAGGTACGTTTTTTTGACCATAAAAACCCCGAAGCAATTCGTGATTTAATCGATGATAAGACCAAAATAGTTTATGCCGAGAGTATCGGTAATCCACTGGGTAATATTGTCGATATTGCGGCATTGGCAGATATTGCGCATCAATATGGTGTGCCTGTGGTGATTGATAATACCGTGGCGACACCTGCTTTGTGCCGACCATTTGAACATGGTGCGGATATTGTGGTGCATTCACTGACTAAATATATGAGCGGAACGGGAACATCTATTGGCGGTGCGATTGTGGACAGTGGCAAGTTTGCGTGGGGAGATTATCCTGAGCGTTTCCCGCTACTCAATGAGCCTGATGCCAGCTATCATGGGGTTAATTTTGTCAAAGACGTGGGTGAGGCTGCTTATATTGCGCGCGCGCGTGTGGCACCACTACGTAATACAGGTGCAGCATTAAGCCCACTCAATGCCTTTAGTATTTTACAAGGTATGCAGACCCTAAGTTTGCGTATGCAGCGTCACGTTGAAAACGCACAGGCGGTAGCAGAATATCTGCAAGGGCATGATAAAGTAGCATGGGTAAAATATGCAGGGCTGCCCAATCACCCTGAGCATGAATTGGCACAAAAGTATATGCAAGGTACACCATCTGCCATTTTGACTTTTGGAGTGAAAGGGGGGCGTGAAGCAGGCGCACGCTTTATTGATGCGCTACAACTCATTACCCGTCTGGTGAATATTGGTGATGCCAAATCATTGGCATGTCACCCTGCCACCACTACCCATCGCCAGTTAAATGGTCAAGAGCTTGAGCAAGCAGGAGTGAGTGAAGACATGGTACGCTTATCAATTGGTATCGAGCATATTGATGACATCAAAGCAGATTTGGCGCAGGCATTGGCACAAGCATAGCGCTTTAATTTGTTGAAAATCTTGCTTACCATATTGTTAACAACAATTGATAACAACTATTGACAACAAAAAGCCGCATAGCAATTTACTATGCGGCTTTTTATTGGCAAATCATAGACCATGTGATATTTAAACTGTCATTAATTAGCCAATCAAGACATTGGTTTCAGGATAGCGAATACGAGTCGATTTTGGCATCGCAATCAAATAAGCCAAAGTCAACGGGCCCACACGTCCTGCAAACATCATAAACATAATAATGGCTTCACCTGCATCGCTTAGATTTCCTGTCAGACCTCGTGACAATCCAACCGTACTTAAAGCAGAAACCACTTCAAATAATACATCTTCTAAGGGGTGTCTTGCTTCAATCACAGATAAAATAAACACACTTAAAAAAATCAGCATCAGAGTAATACTCACCAGAGCCAGTGATTTGCGTACTTGCCGCTCAGGGATACTCCGCTCAAATACAGTTACATGGTCACGCTGACGTAAAAATGAAAAAGTAGTGAGAATTAATACTGCAAAAGTGCCCAGTTTAATACCACTGGCTGTTGATAGTGAGCCACCACCGACAAACATCAAAAACATGGTAAGTAGGGTACTGGCATCGGTCAACTGGTCAATGGCAATGGTATTAAATCCTGCAGTACGTGGAGTGATGGCTTGAAACCAAGCGGCAGTGGCTTGATCTATTAAGTTTAAATTGCCTAACGTTGCAGGATTATGACGCTCTAATAGCCAAAATAACGCAAAAGCAATGAGGTTGATTATCACAGTAGCAGATAAGACCAACTTAGTATTAACGCTAATTTTGTGCCAACTGCGATGCTCCAGCATGTCCTTAATGACCAAAAACCCAAGTCCACCAATAATAATCAGGGCGGTAATAATCAAGTTAATCTGTTGATTGCCCACATAGGGGGTTAGGCTATCGCTACTTAGGGCAAATCCTGCGTTATTAAAGGCTGAGATGGTATAAAAAAATCCATGATACAGGGCTTCACCCCATGGCATGTGTGGTGAAAAAGACAGTGTCAGTAATATCATACCGACTATCTCAACACTTAAAGCAATACCAATGACTGATTTGGCAGTGCTAATAATATCGCCAAAACTGGTTTCTGCCAACGCTTCACGAGCAATGATTTGACTGGTCATATTCAAACGACGTTGCAGGCTAAAAAATGCCAATACAGCAAAGGTCATAAAACCCAAGCCGCCAAGCTGAATTAATATGGCAATGACCACCTGCCCAAGCCGAGTAAATGAGGCAGTATCTACCACTGCAAGCCCTGTTACCGTTACTGCCGAAGTGGCTGTAAATGCCGCTTCTAACCAAGAGATATTGGTGGGATTACAGATGGGCAGCATTAATAAAATACTGCCAACAATAATTAGCCCCAAAAAGCCAAAAGCTAGAATAAATGGGGGTGATAATAAGATGCGTGAGTTCACTGCTGGCTACCGCAAGTCTGATGAATGAGGAGGGATAAAGGTGCGCGCCAAGCGTTTTAGCTCTGGTAAACTGCCACTAAATACCAAGCTATCTGGATGTTGTACTGTCCAGTTATCATCAAATGTATGAATCACTTTACCTTGACGAACGATAAGTAATAAGGAAGTTGAGGGATAGGTATTACGGATTTTGGCAATGCTTTGTGGTGTCCAGCCAGCAGGAATATCAATACGTACCAGATACTCATCATTATTACCTAATGACAGGTATTGTTTCATCATCGGGTAGTTCATTGCTTGGGCAATACGGATACCCATATCTTGCTCAGGGTGAATGATGTTTTGTACCCCAAGACTTGCCAAAATATCATGATGAGCATCAGTTTTGGCTTTTACCCAGAGGTTATGTACAGGTAGATGAATCAGATTTAAAGTACACAGCAAGCTGGCTTCTAAATTATCACCAATACATACCATGACGCCATCTAGTTGCGCAAAGTTCAGCTCTTTGAGCGTTTCTTTGTCAGTGGCATCAGCGATGACGGCATGGCTTAATGTATCACTGACTTTATTGACTTCCTTTTCATCAAGGTCAATGCCTAATACTTCATTGCCTTGACGCTGCAATTCAAAGGCGCAAGCACGTCCAAAGACGCCTAATCCTATAACAGCAAACTGCATATTGACTCCTTGTGAATATATTCAATACCCGATGAGATAGAGAATAAAATGATTGTGAATTATGCTACCAATACTCGCCGAGCGATGTCTTGGTATTCATTTGCCGCTAAACGTGGGCCTATCTGACAAACCACTTGACTGGCAACTTCACCCGCCAATTTTGCACACTCAGGCAAAGAATATTGCTGAGTGATCGCATACATAAATGCACCTGCATAGTTATCACCTGCGCCATTGGTGTCGACGACATCATTGACATGAGGAGTAGGCTCTTCAATAATTTCAACTTTATCACCCTCACGTTTACAAATCACCACGCCATGAGCACCATTGGTTACCACAGCAATACGACACCATTCTGTCAAAGCCCGAGCCGCTGCTTTGTGTTGTTTTTTATCAGTAAACAGTTGCGCTTCTTCAAGGTTACAAAAAATCATGGCGACCCCATTACCCAGCATATTTTGTAGCCCTGTTTTGGCAAACTTTATTACCGCAGGGTCAGCAAAGCTTACCGCAATTTGCACATCATGAATACCTGCCTGTTGACGTAGCTTGGTCATGGCAGATTGAATGCTATCAGACATTGCTAGATAGCCTTCTAAATATAACCAGTCACTTTGTGTTAACGCCTCAAAATTGACATTTTGTTCGTCAATTTCACTTGATGTACCCAAGTACGTTTGCATGGTACGCTCGCCATCAGGAGTGACACAGACCACACATGAGCCAGTGACACCACCAGTTGCTATAGATTGTTCTGAGGTAACAACGCCTGCTTGATGTAAATTTTGTAGATAAAACTTACCCTGTTCATCATCACCCACACGGCAAGCATAAAATGGCTTACCACTCAAACTAGCTAAAGCATACATCGTATTAGCAGCTGAACCACCACCTGCTTGCTTACAAGAGGAAATATCTGCATTGGATAACTGGCGCAAAAGTTGTTGTTGTTGTTCTAATGAGGCTAAGGTCATGTTGCTTTTTTCGAGCCCAGTTTTAATTAATATCTCCTCAGAAATAAGATATTCGTGATCTACTAAAGCATTACCAACCGCCATGACATCATACATATACATCTCCAGTTTATTTATTATTGTTTATTGCTATTTTTTTGCTCTTGGTGAGCCAAGTTTTACCACCAAACAATCACAATGAATGTTTGGCAAAATGCCATCAACCGTCGCACCATTGATCCAAGCAGAAATGCCATGACGTTCATGGCGCCCAATAACCAGCAAATCTACTTCATGTTTAGCACAGTAGTGTACGATACCCTCGCTGCTTGAGATGGCAGTACTAACATCAGCATGGGTTGCATTGATGCCACTACGCTCTAGCATATCTGCAAGCTGTTGTTGCGCATTATTACAGCGATCTTGATTGACATTTTCATACAATGCAGAGGCAGGCACCATTTCATAGCCAAAACCCACCATTGTGTCTTTGACAATATGTAGCACAGATAATTTAGCGTTATGGTTTTGGGCAATTTGTTTGGCTTTTTGTGCCACTCTATCAGCATCTGGGCGCAAATCTGTGACTAATAGTATGTGTTGATATTTCATGATAGCTCCTACATTAAAAGCAATACAAATGAAAAATAAAATCTGCTGTCGCTGCCTTATGATGATATACCCTTTATAAGTAGTCGTCTATGCTAAGGCATGATTTAATGGCTCATTTTTAAGACTTTATTTATTAGGATTTATCATAACTAATCGGTTGTGACGATCATAGTATAGCAATCAGCAATTTATATTTTATATTGATTGACAAGTTTTTTTAATTGAGAGTAAACTTAATATTTAACTACTTTTATTGAGACTGTCGCTGTCATGATTTGGCTAAAAATGCTTATTGGTGCATTGGTCGTTTTGGTGATTCAACTATTTGCCCAAAGTCGCTTTTTTTATCTGGCTGCCTTAGCACCACTTTTTCCTACTTTTACCTTAATCAGTCATTTTATAGTTGGCACACAGCGTAGTGCGGCAGACTTAAGAGTAGCATTATTATTTAGTATCTTAGGGGTCATACCCCATCTTATATATACATTCATTGTATTTTTTAGTATCAATTATATTGGACTATATAAAGCATTGGCAGTGGGCTGCGTGGGTTGGTTAATGGCAGCAGCCATACTGGTACTGGCATGGCAGCATTGGCAGGCAGTCGCTTAATATTCTATTTAATTACTTCACTCTCAACTTTATTTTCTAAAATCATATATGCTCCATTCTAAATCCCTCCCTTGAAGTAAGGAACTGGCATTTAATACTGACTATTGCCCTAATTCTGTAAGATAGCTAATAGATTACCCACTTTATCCCAACATTCTTGATATTCACTATTGGCATTTGATGCCACAGTAATGCCACCACCGGCCCAAAGTGTGACTTGTCTATGCGTTGTAGTAGATTCGTCCCTATTATTTTTTAATGAAGACTGTAACGTACGTATCAATACATTAAATTGTCCTGTACCATCAAAATTCATAAATCCTAAGCTACCACAGTATGCGCCTCTGCTATGTTGATGTGAGCAGGCTTCTAGCTCATCAATAATTTCAACAGCCCGTTTTTTGGGCGTGCCAGTGATTGAGCCTGCTGGCAAGCTAGCAAATAAAGCAGTTAATGGGTGTACTGTGGGTTTTAGCTCAGCTTTAATGGTGCTCACCAAATGATGCACATTACTAAAGCTTTCTAATGCAAACAGATGTGGAACACGTACACTGCCCGTTGTGGCATATTTTCCTAAGTCATTACGTAGTAAATCAACAATCATCACATTTTCGGCACAATCTTTTTCAGAGGCAGCCAGGGTTTGTTTGTTGGCTTCATCTTGTTGTTGGCTTTCTCCTCTGGGAATGGTGCCTTTAATGGGTTTTGCGGTCATTGTTATTGCTGAGTGAGTAGCATAAGTAGATTCAAAACGTAAAAAAAGCTCAGGGGAGCAGCTTAATAGTTCAAAGCTTGGTAGTGTTGTGTCACTGAGTTTATTATTGGTATTATTTGATTGCTTTAACGCAGTGGAGTTAACAGCAAAATAGCCAGCATAAGGTGCATGGGTTTGGGTATATAGATTGGGGAGATATTCAATTAGTGTCTGACTATATAACAAATTACCTATCCACGGCTGGGTTAAATTGATTTGATAGCAGTCACCAGCATACAAGTAGTTTTGGGTGCGCTCAAAAGCGTGTTGATAATCAGCTTGTGACCATAAAGGTTGCATGATTAATGAGGGTGGGATAGAAAATAACTCGGTTATGTTTGTTCTTGATTCTTTGAGATGATGATTGAGTTTTGTATCTAATTGAGTAAGGCACTCATATAGTTTTATAAAATGTGCATTTTCTACTTTTGTATGTGCCGCGTCACTATCAGCCGTTTTATGATAGATTAATTGCCAACCAACAATATCATTATGACTGTCATTGTTATTTTTTATACCTGTGGTGGAGGCTTGTAGTGGTTGCAGAAACATATCGTAATGTCCAAAAAATGCACAAGGTTGTTGCTCAAGATGAATATTTGCATTAGGACTTAAATTTTGTGCACTGATATCATAGCCAATAAACCCCATCAACCCATGATGATAGCGTAAAGGCTTATCAACATCGCTTATATCCTCTTGATACTGATTCATATATGCAATCAACTCATCACACCATGCAGATAAACTCAGAGCATAGGACTCAACGTTTGGTTTTTTCTGAGTATTTGTGTGTGCTGATGTTTGTCGCTCAGTTTTAATAATTTGATAGTGAGGTTGTACTTCATTAATGTTGAGTCGATTATTAGTTAGATGACTATTTGGATAGACACACCATGAGACCTTAGGCAAAATCCCAATAATGGGTCGCGTCTTATTTTGTAACCAGCACACACCCCACTCAGCGGTATTATCGTGCTCAGATAGATGGGTGATGAGTAAGGGGAGTAAGTAATGTGCAGGCAAATTTTGTAGTTGAAAAAACGCCGTTTGTTGATTAGGTTTTGTGCTCATGGTTTGTCTTAGCATGATATAAATTAAAAGTGTGATTTGAAGTGAGACGATGGTGAATTATATATTTATGCTTGTGTTAATCAATTGTTAGTCAATACAATTTATGATTGATAACTATGATTGATAAAATTTATTTACCAAACTAAAAAGGCAGATAACAATGTTTGAACTGACATAAAGCGGGCAGTTTAGCTAAAATAGAAACCATAAAAAATAGCAATGCAGTAAAAATTTTCTATATAAATGGACGGAATGGTATATGAAAAGTAATAGTACGATAAAAAAAGGACTCAATAGTGCAGGACAATTAACTCGTGATGCTTTAGAACACGTGGGTTCTCTATTAGACAGTATGAACGCCAAAACCATGAAGACCAGCAAATACCAAGCGGTGGATTTGGCTGATATTAACAAAAACCCAAGTAAAGAGGATTTATTTCGCCAAAGTACGGTCAAAGCATCACAAGAGTTAATCGGTCAGCGTTTCTCTCGTTATGGTAAATATGCCAAAAAAGTCGTACCTAACAGCATGGTACAAAAAGCGATGGACAGTGCTTTTATGCAAATTGCTAAATTAGCATCAGCATGGAGCCAGATGGACTTACCCGACTCACATCGTTTTGCTGGTATTAGTCAGCTTGATGAACAGCAGCGTAAAGCCTTGGCTACGGATATTGCAAATCAAAACCGTGCCTTAGCTGCTTTAGGCGGAGTTTCAGGTTTGGCAGGTTTGGCAGGTATGCTTGCTGATAGTTTATGGTTGTTATTGGTATCGCTACGCACCATTTATCAGATTGCTGCGGTTTACGACCAGCCGTTAACGGGTAATCAAGGCATCAAAATGGCGTACGATATATTATCACATGCTGATTTAAGCAAAATGCAAGAAAAACAAACTCTATTAGCAGGATTGGGTGTTGCCAAAGGATTGCTTGATAATGCTGATCATGAAGGTTTGCGTAGAGAGTTTACTAATATGGGTACTGCAAATAGTAATATTAGCTACTATATGCAACAAGTAGATAATGTGGTTGAGCATTTTGATCTTGATAATATCAATTTGAGTTGGTTAACCAAAATTTTACCTGTAAGTTCAATGATAATTGGCATTTATTACAATAATGATTTAATTGATGAAGTGATTGGCGTAGCACAAGCGACTTTTGGTCCTGAGCCTAAGTTTGCAAAAAAATTACTTACCAACCATAGCCCACAAAAAAATAGTACCCAAACTAGTGAGCATACTAAGGGCAGTGAAGTAGTAAATAATACCAATACAGCTAACACTCATTCTCATACAGACATAGAAGAATCTGATGATTCTGATAAAAAAGAAGCCTAAATATTTTTATAAGCCATAGCAGTATGGCAGTGGTTAGTTTATCTAAAACTAAAAATAGCCACCTCAAAAAGTCAGTAAAAATCTATGCTAACAGCTGATTACATATAGGTTGAACTTAATTGTAATTAGCTGTATAATATAGTGTCTTAAAAATGGGTAAGTTTATTGTTATATTCGCATTTTGAGTGTAACAGAGCTTAATTCCCCATTTTTTTGTTTTTTAATAAACGGGAGAAGGATGCCTTATGGCAACAACTAACCAATTGATTCGTAAGGGTCGCAAAACAATCAAGGAAAAATCAAAAGTTCCTGCATTGCAAGCGTGCCCACAACGCCGTGGTGTGTGTACTCGTGTATATACTACTACACCAAAAAAACCTAACTCAGCCATGCGTAAAGTATGCCGTGTTCGCTTAACTTCAGGTTATGAAGTATCAAGCTATATCGGTGGTGAAGGTCATAACTTACAAGAGCACAGCGTGGTACTTATCCGCGGTGGTCGTGTAAAAGACTTGCCAGGTGTGCGTTATCATACTGTACGTGGTGCACTTGACTGTGCAGGCGTAAAAGATCGTAAACAAGGTCGTTCTAAATATGGTGCGAAAAAACCAAAAGCATAAGCTCATGCTTTTGATGTGTAGTACGCCATATAATACATAGTGTGCTACAGCATAAAATTAGTACGAACGAAAATTAAAAATTAATGATGCATGGGTTTGGTGTCGATACATACCACCATGCAGTAAGGCTGGCTGATAGTAAACACTTATCTATAATGATCGCTATGGCACTGATTCAGTCGTGTTTAATAGTATAGAAAGTAATAATAGAAGCTATGAATGCCAGACAACCCTGAAGACAAGGAAATTTATTATGCCAAGACGTCGTGTCGTCGCTGCCCGTGAGATCCTACCTGATCCTAAGTTTGGCAGTAAAACCATCGCAAAATTCATCAACCATGTTATGCTTGATGGTAAAAAATCAACTGCAGAACGTATTGTATATGGTGCGCTAGAGCAAGTTAGCGAAAAACGCAACATCGAAGATCCTGTTGAGTTTTTTGAAGAAGTACTAGAAAAAGTTCGCCCAATGGTAGAAGTAAAAGCTCGCCGTGTTGGTGGTGCAACTTATCAAGTACCTATGGAAGTACGCCCCTCCCGTCGTACCGCCCTAGCCATGCGTTGGCTTGCTGAAGCGGCTGCTAAGCGTTCAGAAAAATCAATGGCACTTCGCCTAGCTGGTGAATTGTCTGATGCTTTTGAAGGTAAAGGCGCAGCCATGAAAAAACGTGATGAAGTTCACCGTATGGCAGATGCAAACAAAGCATTCTCTCATTATCGTTTCTAATTGATAGAAATTGATAAAAACGTGTATCAAGAGAAAAAATAGGTGTTATTAGCGGTGTTTTGCTTATAACACCTAAGTAAGAATAATTTAAATAATTGTCTTAATGGCAGTCTTAAAGACTGCCAGATAAGTTTGGACTCTGTAACAAACTTAGGGTTACCAATAAAGAAAGACAGAGCAATTTATATTTTATATAAAGTGATAAATACTAAATTATAGTGAATAAAGCAGTTGATAAATTGTAAGATAATCGGTATTAATATTGATTTTTTGATAGTATGATACTAGATAATACTAGAAATTATTAAACAACTCTAAAAGTGAGTGGTTAATAAAACTGTCATAAGAAGAGATTAAAATAACTATTTTCACTCATTTGTTTTAGTTTTATCCATCAATACCCCAAAGTTTTACAGTAAAAGATACTCAATAAAAAAATTCCATTAGGAAATTATTATGGCTCGTACAACTCCCTTAAATCGGTACCGTAACATTGGTATCTCAGCGCATATTGATGCTGGTAAGACCACCACCACCGAGCGTATTTTGTTCTATACAGGTATCAGTCACAAGATTGGTGAAGTTCATGATGGCGCAGCTACTATGGACTGGATGGAGCAAGAGCAAGAGCGTGGTATTACCATTACATCAGCAGCGACAACTTGCTTCTGGTCAGGTATGGCACAGCAGTTTGATGAACATCGTATCAACATCATTGACACCCCAGGTCACGTTGACTTTACCATTGAAGTAGAGCGTTCAATGCGTGTACTTGATGGTGCGTGCATGGTTTATTGTGCTGTTGGTGGTGTTCAGCCTCAGTCTGAAACAGTATGGCGCCAGGCAAATAAATATAAAGTACCTCGTCTGGCATTTGTTAACAAAATGGACCGTGTTGGTGCAGACTTTTATCGTGTTATTGACCAAATCAAAAGTCGTCTAGGTGGTCAACCTGTGCCATTGGTTATTCCAATTGGTAAAGAAGAAGACTTTGAAGGTGTGGTTGACTTAATCACCATGAAAGCCATCTATTGGGATACTGAATCTCAAGGCATGAAATTTGAAGAGCGTGAAATTCCTGCTGAATTACAAGATAAAGCAGAAGAATACCGTGAGCAACTACTTGAGACTGCTGCTGAAGCGTCTGAAGAACTAATGAATGAATACCTAGAAAATGGTGAATTGTCAGAAGCACAAATTCATCAGGCTATTCGTCAGCGTACTATTGACAACGAAATCATTCCAATGCTTTGTGGTACTGCCTTTAAAAACAAAGGTGTACAAAAAATGTTGGATGCAGTGATTCAGTATCTACCAGCACCACAAGATGTTCCTGCAATTAAAGGTGTGCTAGACGACAAAGCAGAAACTGAAGCCACTCGTGAAGCCTCAGACGAACAGCCATTTGCTGCATTGGCGTTCAAAATCATGAACGATAAATATGTCGGTAACTTAACCTTCGTACGTGTTTACTCTGGTGTGATTAAACAGGGTGAAAGTATTTATAACCCTGTGAAAATGAAGCGTGAGCGTGTGGGTCGTATCGTACAGATGCATGCAAACTCACAAGAAGAGTTAGATGAAATTCGTGCTGGTGATATTGCTGCTCTAGTGGGTATGAAAGATGTAACCACTGGTGATACATTATGTGATGAAAGCAACATCATCACCCTTGAGCGTATGGAATTCCCTGATCCTGTGATCAGCCTTGCAGTTGAACCAAAAACCAAAGCTGACCAAGAAAAAATGTCAGTTGCTTTGGGTCGCCTAGCAAAAGAAGATCCTTCATTCCGTGTGCATACAGATGAAGAATCTGGTCAGACCATCATCAGTGGTATGGGTGAGCTTCACTTAGAGATTCTTGTTGACCGTATGAAACGTGAATTTAAAGTAGAAGCTAATATCGGTCAGCCACAAGTTGCTTACCGTGAAACGATCCGCCAAGAAGTTGAGCAAGAAGGTAAATTTGTTCGTCAGACTGGTGGTCGTGGTAAATTCGGTCATGTTTGGTTACGTCTTGAGCCACTTGATCCAGCAGGCGATGTTGAATACGAATTTGAAGAAAAAATCGTCGGTGGTGTGGTACCAAAAGAATACCACTCAGCGGTTGATAAAGGTATTCAAGAGCGTATGCAAAATGGTGTCTTGGCAGGTTATCCTGTGGTTGGTGTTAAAGCGACATTATATGATGGTTCATACCATGACGTTGACTCTGATGAGCTATCATTTAAAATGGCAGGTTCGATTGCCTTCAAAAAAGGCTTTATGAATGCTAACCCAGCATTACTTGAACCAGTGATGAAGGTTGAAGTTGAAACACCTGAAGATTATATGGGTGATATCATGGGTGACTTAAACCGTCGCCGTGGTATGGTACAAGGTATGGACGATTTACCTGGTGGTACCAAACAAATCCGTGCTGAAGTACCTTTAGCAGAGATGTTTGGTTATGCCACTCAGCTTCGCTCTATGTCACAAGGTCGTGCAACTTATTCTATGGAATTTGCCAAATACGCAGAGACACCTAAATCAGTTGCAGATGCCATTATTTCTAAATTTAATGGTAAAGATGACGACGAATAGAACAAAGTGAAAAGCAAGATGATGTGATATTAAATAGAATATCACATCATCAATAACTGATAAAAAATGGGTTTTATTATTAGTGAGTAACATTTAAGTAAACAGATAATACGCTGTTTACTTAAAACAGAACATCTGCTATATAAAAGCACTTGTTAATGAGACCCATTTTCTTATATTATCTGTCAGATTGCTTTTGCAACAGCACTATATCTAGATAAGGTTTATTTTTTAGACTTTTGTTTTAATAAATTTTAATGTGGTTAAATATTTGTTAGCTAATCAATAGCGACAGTAGGTAACCCTGATACATAAAAGAGGAAATATCATGGCAAAGGCCAAGTTTGAACGTAACAAGCCGCACGTTAACGTAGGTACTATTGGACACGTTGACCACGGAAAAACAACCCTAACAGCAGCAATTGCAACCGTAGCAGCAAAAACTTCAGGCGGTGAAGCTAAAGACTACGCGTCAATTGACTCAGCACCAGAAGAAAAAGCACGTGGTATTACCATTAACACCAGTCACATCGAATATGACACTGAAGCACGTCACTACGCTCACGTAGACTGTCCCGGTCACGCTGACTATGTTAAAAACATGATTACTGGTGCAGCACAGATGGATGGCGCTATTTTAGTTGTATCAGCAACAGACGGACCAATGCCACAAACCCGTGAACACATCCTACTATCACGTCAGGTAGGTGTACCATACATCATGGTATTCATGAACAAATGTGACATGGTAGATGACGAAGAACTACTAGAACTAGTAGAAATGGAAGTACGTGAGTTGTTATCAGACTACGACTTTCCAGGTGATGATACCCCAATCATCAAAGGTTCAGCCCTAGAAGCCTTAAACGGTGGCGAAGGTCCTTATGGTGAGCCAGCAGTACTAGAACTACTAAACACTCTAGACACCTACATTCCAGAGCCAGAGCGTGACATCGACAAGCCATTCTTGATGCCTATCGAAGACGTATTCTCAATCTCAGGACGTGGTACCGTAGTAACAGGACGTGTTGAATCAGGTATCGTAAAAGTTGGTGACGAAATTGAAATCGTTGGTATTAAACCAACCAGCAAAACAACCTGTACTGGTGTAGAGATGTTCCGCAAACTGCTAGACGAAGGTCGTGCAGGCGAGAACTGTGGTGTTCTATTACGTGGTACAAAGCGTGAAGACGTACAACGTGGACAAGTATTGGCTAAGCCTGGCTCAATCACTCCACATACCAAATTTGACGCAGAAGTATACGTACTAAGCAAAGAAGAAGGTGGACGTCACACCCCATTCTTAAATGGATATCGTCCACAGTTTTACTTCCGTACTACTGACGTAACTGGTGCCATCAGCCTACAAGAAGGTACAGAGATGGTTATGCCTGGTGATAACGTAGAGATGAGCGTAGAGCTAATCCACCCAATCGCCATGGACAAAGGCTTACGCTTCGCTATCCGTGAAGGTGGTCGTACTGTTGGTGCTGGTGTTGTTGCAGCAGTTAAAGACTAATTTTATATAAATTATAAGCTCAAGTTTTTGTATTAAAAAAGCTACCTTCGGGTGGCTTTTTTTTATGATAAATTATTATTATGGATGAGTTGAGGTAGGAATCTTAGTAATCAGGGATAAGTTTATGGAAATATTTTTATCAAAAAAGTTAAGAGAAGTATTGGATAACGCAGGTTATCACTCTAAATATTTTATTGCTGATAATGATTATCAGCGAATATTGGAAATCTATGATGAGTATGGAATTGAGTTATCCTCATCTGTTAAAGATGTACTAAAAGTCTTTGGTGGACGAAAAATTTATTATGATAATAACTCTATCTCTCATCGTGAGAGCAGCTATTGTGTGCAGTTTTATTTTGATTTGCAAAATTATGGTGGCAAAGTTCGCCAGCAATATATTGATTATGAACAGCAATTTATCCAACGTTATGAGGAGTTGTTAAAGGTAACAAGGCTGATTCCCATTGCTGTGATGCCATCAGGACCGATGACCTTTTATGTGGATAATCGTCAGCAAATTTTTGGCTGTTTAGATGATTTTGTGATTGGTTATAAGGGCAAAGATATTTGGCACAGTTTGCAGTTATTGTTTGCAGGAAAGGATATTCCTATTAATCCTGCTAAGACTTTGCAAGAGTTAGAACATGAACGTATTCAAAAAGAATATGGTAGCTCAGCAGTAAAGAAAAAACGTAAAAAATCAAAAAAGAAAAAGTAAGCCAAAATAATAAATTGGGTATGATGTCATGACAGAGGTATTGAAAGAAAATTTAAACAAAAATTTAAACAAAACAGTAAGCAATCAATATGCATATCAAATAATAGATAAAAATAATAAAAATTTGACTGATATTACTGATACGACTGATGTTATTAGGCAAGTAGCAGATATTGAATCATTGGTACAGTCAGAGGATAGCTGGACACAAGCTGTGATTGCTGAGTTATTAGCGGATAAGTTTAATCATTTATCGGTTGCTATAACGGCACATACATCCTCACAGTTAAAAAATACTAACCAGCAAAAAGTAGTGGCTTATTGTTTATACAATATAGTTTTTGAGCAAGCAGAAATTTTGCGAATTGGCACTTGTCCTAATTATCAACGTCAAGGGATAGCAAAAGGCTTGTTAAGCCAGACATTGCAAGATATAAAAGGACAAGGTACAGAAGGCGTATTATTAGAAGTACGAGCGGATAACGATGCAGCGATTGCATTATATCAGCAGTTGGGTTTTAAGCAGATTCATCGGCGGATTGGTTATTATCAAGTACCTAATGATGCCAGCCATGTTAATAGTCATCAAAATAAACTAAGTCAGCCTGTAGACGCTTTAATCATGCAGTGTATATTTTAATAAGCTGTTTATTTGAGTAAATAAGCATTTTTCCACGCATTATTAGAGTCGTGATATAAAAGTTGGTGACAGTCAATGGGGCTGTAATGGTTAGCTTGCCAAGAAGGCGTTGTTTGTTGAAGCAAAGCGGGTAGTTTGGTTAAAAATGTCTGCCTTGTCATGGTGGTTGCGCCCAAACTCATCAGATGGTCATTGGGTAGTTGGCAATCAACCATTGGCATATTACTAAATTCACATAGGCGCATTAAGCCCCAAAATGCCATTTTTGAGGCATTAGACTGTCGATGAAACATAGATTCACCAAAATATATTCCGCCAATTTTTAACCCGTATAAGCCACCAATAAGTTGTCGCTTATGATTGTCTTCATTACTGTTCCATACTTCAATGCTATGTGCAAAGCCAAGTTGGTGTAGTTGGCAGTAAGCATCAATCATTTCATCGTGAATCCATGTATCATTAGTGTAGCTACGGGGGAGGCTACAGGCATGAATCACATCAGCAAAGGCTTGATTTAGGGTAACTTGCCATGTGCGGCTTTTATCACTGCGAGCCTGTTTTTGTAAGGATTTGCTCGGCTGATAGCTTTTTGGTTTGATGATGCAACGAGGCTCAGGACACCACCAAGCAATGGGTTCGTCCTCATTAAACCACGGAAATAGGCCTTGTGAGTAGGCAGTAATCAGGGTAGCAGGGCTTAGGTTTGCACCAACGGCTATCAGTCCTGTACCATTTCGGTCAGCATTAATCGGGTTAGGGAACTGAAAATGGCATTGGGCAAGTAGGTTGTGATAATTGTTGGTCATATTGTTGGTTATGCAGATAGATAAGAGATGATTTGGGTAGCAATGGCAAGTTGGTTAAATGATATTTTTGTGAAATAAGAAAAAATTGGCAAGACACTCTAATCTTACCAATATTTATCATAAATTAAGCATTAAAAAACTAAGAACCTGTATTCACAACCCATAATGGTGGCTTTTTGCCTAAAATAGACGTACTACTGCATTAAATGTTGGGTTAAATAGAATAACTATTCGCCCCAAATTTGCCTTGTATTACGCCATTTTAATCTAAAAATACCCTAATTTTGACTTATGAATACAGGTTCTAAGTATGAAAAAAACGTTATTTATTCACTTAAAGTTGACGCATAGGTGTGGTCTTTGGCATTGGTTTCACCTAATGCATCAAGATACTTTTCAGCATCTAATGCTGCCATACAGCCAGTGCCTGCTGAGGTGATGGCTTGACGATACACATGGTCAGCCACATCCCCTGCGGCAAATACCCCTTCAATGCTGGTTTGGGTGGCATTGCCAGATAGTCCGCTGTTGACAACAATATAGCCATCTTTCATATCTAATTGGTCATTAAATAATTCAGTATTAGGTTTGTGTCCGATGGCAATAAAGATACCATGTATGTCTAGCTGTTTGCTGCTACCATCCTCGGTGGATTCGATGATAACACCATTAACACCCATATCATCACCCACGACTTCTTTAACCGTGTGATTCCATTCAAGTTTGACATTACCATTTTTGGCTTTATCAAGCAGTTTATCTTGTAGTATTTTCTCTGAGCGTAGGCTATCACGGCGATGAATGAGGGTGACTTCACTGGCGATATTAGATAAGTATAGAGCCTCTTCAACGGCTGTATTACCACCACCGACCACTGCCACTTTTTGGTCTTTATAAAAGAAGCCATCACAAGTGGCACAAGCAGAAACTCCAAGCCCTTTGAATTTTTCTTCAGATTCCAGTCCAAGATACTGTGCAGATGCTCCAGTAGCAATGATAAGGGCATCACAAGTATAACTACCATTATCGCCTTGTAATTTAAATGGGCGCTCAGTTAGCGTCACAGCATTAATTTGGTCATATACCAGTTCAGTACCAAAACGCTCAGCATGGGCTTTCATACGCTCCATTAAGTCAGGGCCAGTTAAACCATGAGCATCACCTGGCCAGTTATCGACTTCTGTGGTGGTGGTTAATTGTCCACCCACTTGCATACCTGTAATAATCACTGGTTGCAGATTGGCTCGGGCAGCATAAACAGCAGCGGCATAACCTGCTGGCCCTGAACCTAAAATAATGAGTTTTTCATGGCGAGCATCTTTAGTATCTGTTGAATTCTGTGATGGATTGCTCATGTTTTCTTTCCTATTTATAGTTAATTAAAATTTGTTAATTAATGGATAAACTTTATAGATTTATCATGATGGGTAATAAATATGATTTTTAGGTGACTAAATAATAGCAAGTATTTTAGATATCTTGGCTACTAGGTCAATTTTATACAATAAGGATTTATCTAAAAAATATCAAATTGGATATTATCATCTCATTATTGAGATTAATTGACGATATGACCAGATAAATTGTTATGTATATATCAAATAAGGAGAACTCAAATTTAGTTCTGTGTGGATATTTGTTATGATAAGAGGTTACCAATGCCTTTATTATGCCATATTCGTCTGGTGACTTATCTATATTTATTATCATTTTATTTACGTTGATGCACGATGGATTGGATAAAACTCCATTGTATTGTTATTAGCTGATATTTAGCACATGGTATTGAAGTAGATAAAAAAACTCAACAACTTTAGCGAATGGCTTTAATTTTAACTTTTAGGAAATAGTGAATGTCTGCACAGCAAATACAGTATGCCAAAAAAGGGGTTTTTACTGCTTTAGCAATATTTTTGGCAGGATACCTGTTTGTCATCTTGCTGACCTATACTCCTAATGACCCAAGTTGGTCACATATCAGTAGTGATATGGAGGGGATAAGCAATATGGGTGGGGTAGCAGGTGCATGGATAGCAGATTTGCTGTATGTCTTTTTTGGATGGTTTGCATGGTTTTGGCTACTTATTATTGCCTATGAAGCGGCACAACTATGGTGGCAGCGTCAGCAACCTTTATGGTTATTGCGCCTGATAGCTTATGTATTTTTGTTATTTGCCGGTAGTGCGTTATGTGCTGTGGTTGGTGGCTTTATTGATCAGCATTCAGATATTTTGTCTACTAAGGCTTTGGTGGCGAATTTACATGCAGGTGGTATTGTGGGTATTGAGGTTGAATCACGTTTAGCTCACTTATTAACGCCAGCAGGTGCATTGGGATTTTTGTTATTATTTTTTATTGTTGCGATTACTTATGCCTTTAATATACATTGGTTAACTATGCTTAGACGTATGGGATCATTGACATGGTTGGGTAATGGAGTTAAGCAAGATAGTGATATAGCAAATAAAAAAATAGATTCCAAGACAACAGACAACAAATTAGATGCTAGTGAAGATAATGACCAACATGAGACAGCCGATGAATTAGCACAATCACTAGCACCAGAGGCTGATGAGCATGATCAGTCGTCTTTAATACATCCAACACAGGCACATAGTAAGCAGCCAGATGATCATATTGAGTCATCAGGGGTACTAGAAGAATTTTTGGAAAATTCAGGTTTGCGAGAGACTATTTTGCAGTTTCAGCAAGAAAAAGAAAAACAAGCTGATGTTGATAACAATACTATTTTGACAAAAAATAATATGTCAACAGAAAGCTCAAGCAATCAAAGATCCGCAGAAAAGATTGAGCCAAGTTTTGAGTGGAACAATCCACAAGTCATTGACGAGTTATTGCAGCCAAAGAACAATAATGACAATGTTAAACAAGAGCAGAAACACGAGCAAGCGCATATAAGTGAGATAGTAGAAGAAAATGAAAATATAGATGTCAATACAGAAGCTAATGTCATGGATCAATTAGAGCATGGTAGTGAAAAACAAGATCCTCGCGATAAGCTGACACAATTTAATAAACAGTATCAGCCTGAGCCTGAGCCACAACCTCAATTGCAGTCTGCTCTTCAGTCTGAAGTAGAAACTTCGTTAGTTGATTATGATAATGATACTTTGGCAGAGAATAGTGAGGGTGAGATAAGTATTGATTTAACACCAACTAATACACCCCCAGCCGATCCTACACAAGCACCAGTTGCAACAATGAATATTGATGATATAGAAGCTTCATCTGATGCTATACCAGCAGTTGATAAAAATTTAGACATATCGAGCATACAGTTTGCTGTAGCAGAAGGAGAGGATAGTAATCATATCATAGACATGATGCCTGATAATGATTATGACATGAGTACTGAAAAATCTTCCACTAGAGAGGCAAAAGTACTAAATTTGCCTGATATAGAGGATGACGAGGCATTTTTTGGGCGTTCACGAGCGATGCAGACTGCCAAATATCGTGAGCAGCTTACACCAATTCCAGAAATGTCGATATTAGACAAGCCAGATCCTGACCGTACACCAAGCTATACGGTGGCTGAGTTAGAGCAGCTTTCAGAATTGCTTGAAATCAAACTACAAGAGTTTAATGTTAAGGCAGAGGTGGTGAATGCCATTCCAGGACCTGTAGTAACTCGCTTTGAGGTAGAGTTAGCAGCAGGTGTAAAAGCCAGCAAAGTGACGGGGATTTCTCGAGATCTGGCACGTTCATTGTCAATGGCATCATTACGTGTGGTCGAGGTTATCCCTGGTAAGCCTTATATCGGTATCGAAGTACCCAATAAAAAGCGAGAAATGGTACGCTTAATTGAGCTATTGGATACCAAAAAATATAAAGATCCCAAAGCACAAATCAGTATGGCAATGGGCAAGGATATTGGAGGTAACCCCATCATTACTGATCTTGCCAAAGCACCACACATGTTGGTAGCAGGAACGACAGGGTCAGGTAAGTCAGTATTGGTTAATGCCATGTTGCTATCAATACTGCTTAAATATAAACCAGATGAGCTGCGTTTAATTTTAATTGATCCCAAGCAGCTTGAATTAGCAAATTATAATGACATACCACATTTGCTAACACCAGTGGTTACTGATATGAATGAGGCAGCAAGTAGCCTGTCTTGGTGTGTGGCTGAGATGGAGCGGCGTTATCAGTTAATGAGCTTATTAAAGGTGCGTAAACTTGAGGAGTTTAATAAAAAGGTCATCGCTGCGCAAAAAGCAGGAAATCCAATGATTGATCCATTATGGCGACCTAATGACAGTGTGAGTATAGATCAAGCGCCGAAGCTAAAAACTCTACCAATGATTGTGATTGTTGCTGATGAATTTGCAGATATGATCATGCAGGTAGGAAAGCAAGCAGAAGAGTTGATTACTCGCTTAGCACAAAAATCACGGGCAGCAGGGATACATCTCATGCTAGCAACTCAGCGTCCATCAGTCGATGTGATTACTGGGCTTATTAAAGCCAATATTCCTGTAAGAGCTGCCTTACGAGTCAACTCTAAGGTAGATTCACGTACCATATTAGACAGTGGTGGTGCAGAGGACATGCTGGGTAATGGTGACATGCTGTTTTTAGGGCCGGGGCAGATTGAACCTGATCGTGTGCATGGTGCTTATGTCAGCGATGAAGAGGTGAATCGTGTGTGTGATGCGTGGCGGGAGCGTGGTGCACCTGATTATATTGACAATATGGCAAGCAACTTTGAGATTACCAGTCCTAGTAGTGGTGGTAATACATCAGGCGAAGATGATAACTTATACGATGAGGCAGTAGCATTTGTCTTAGAAACTCGTAAAGTTTCAGCATCTAGTATTCAGCGCAAATTTAGTATTGGCTATAATCGTGCTGCTCGTATTGTTGACTCTATGGAAGAGGCAGGACTAGTCAGCTCCATGGGCAAAAGTGGTAAGCGTGAGTTGTTAATGTAATCCATTCTTGTTCATAACAATAGACTGGGATAAAATGCAATGTTGATGTACCGTTTATCATATTTAAATTGCCATTAATAGCAATATATCTATGGTTGGTTGTCAATATTGCATAAGAATTGACCACAAATTATAACTACTCTTGTTGTTTAGTTAAGTATATAAAGCATATATGAGGAGGCTTATTGGCAAAAAAGCATAATAATGACAACGATCATGTATATATAAATCCCAAGGAGGGGACATGGTATACACTACAGGAGCAAAAAATATACGTTTGCCATTGATGCTTACCAAATTAGAAGCACCCACTAATTTTGGTCATTTATTACAGCGTCAACGTTTGATGGATAAACTAATTCGTGGTATTGATTATCGAGTCATGTTGATTCGTGGACCTGCTGGTTTTGGTAAAACCAGCTTGGCGTTGCAATGGCGAGATTATCTTATCAAACAAGACTATCATGTCGCATGGTTGAGCTTAGATAGTGAAGATAATGATCCTGAGCGTTGTATCCAATATATCGTGGAAGCTATTCACAATATTGAGGCGAGTATTGAGGTTAATACAGCCCCTTTATCTCAAAGCACATCACCACCCTCATTACAAGCCATCAAATTTATTTTGACTGACCTGATTAATCAGTTGCAGCGTCTTGATAAACGAGTCTACCTTTTTTTTGATGACTGGCATTTTATTGATAGCCCAATCATCCATGATGCCTTAAATTTTTTAATTGAATGTGCCTCCGAAAATTTCCATATGGTTATTTGTAGTCGTACTCAACCTGCCATTCCTATTTATACATTACAAGTAAAGCATCAGTTGTATGTGATTGATAGTATTGATTTACGCTTTGATGAAAGCGAAACAGCCCATTTTTTGAGTGAAATTGAGCAGATTGATTTGCATCATGAAGTCATTCATAAATTATGGTTAAAAACAGAAGGTTGGATTGCATCATTGCAGTTAATTGTACTGTTGTTACGCACAACAAAAGAAGAGCAAAACTTTGTTAATTTATTTGATGATTTTGAAAAAATTCATTCTATTGATGAGTATCTAGCAGAGAATGTATTAAATAGCCTACCTGAGGATACCTTAGATTTTTTATTACAAACCTCTATCTTGGCACGGCTGAATAATGAGTTATGCAATACTGTTACAGGTAGGCAAGATAGCCAAGCTTTATTAGAGTTTTTGTATAAACAAGGGATATTTATTCGACCACTTGATCAAGAGCAGAGTTGGTTTCAGTATCATCCTTTATTTGCTGATTTTCTACAAAGGCGTTTACAGCAACACATGCCTGACAAACTGAGCTCACTACATTTAGCCGCAGCACAGTGGTTTGCTAATATTGAACAAACAGACGAAGCAGTTAATCATGCTATTGCAGCGCAAGAGATAGAACAAGCAATTGTGTGGGTAGAAAAAGATGCCATGTGGCTCGTTGAGCACAGCTTTATGAGTACATTACTGCAATTGGTAGATAAACTACCTGCAAAAGAAATACAAATGCGCTGTGAATTACAATTAGCAATTGCTTGGGCGTATTGCCTTACCCACCAGCAACAACAAGCCCAACAAGCGCTTGATTTTGTTGAACAGGCTTTGACACAAAAAAATCATAGCAATGCAAAAAATATCCATATAGAAGCACGAGTCTTGCAAGCATGTATTGATATGTATGCAGATCGCTTAGATAAGGTAGCGCAATTATTACCTGATTATTTTAGTGAAGAAGATATTGCCAATCCTTGGGTTATTGTGGTTGCTAATAATATCATTACCTATGTACTGATACATACTTATCGCTATGTTGAGGCAATAGATTTGCAACAACGAGTGACTCATTTTCATCAGCAAACCCAAGGTCCTTTTAGTAATGTATATGGAGATTGTTTTGCCGGTATTGCTTATATAGAGCAATGTCAATTAGATAATGCAGAAAAAAGCCTTAAAAGGGCACAAGAAAAGGCGTGGGAAGAAGCTGGTAGACACTCGCATGCTGCTTATTTATCAAATACATTATTGGGACAGTTATATTATGAGCGTAATCAAATTGATGCTGCCGAAATTTTATTGACCCAAAGCCGTACATTGGGTGTAGAAGGCGGCGTTGTTGATTTTTATATGGCGACCTATTGTTTTAGTAGTCGTATTGAAATATTAAAAAATAACTTTTCTGAAGCACATGTCATCTTGGCAGAAGGTCGACAAATTGCGCAAAAACTGCATATTCCACGTTTGGATTTCTTATTGCGTGCAGAATTAATAAAACTGTATCTACTAGAAGATAACCTAAAATTGGCAGAGCAGATGATGCAGCAATGGCAAAAATTAACTATCCCTACTGACAAATCCTGCTTAGTCGAACAAATGCTAGATATGCGGGCGAGTGCTGAAGCTCGCCTATTGTGTAGAACTGGTCAGCAAGTTCAAGCCATCGAACTATTAACTAAGGTATTAAATAATCACATCAATAGACAAAGATATTACTGTGAAATTGGCACACGTACACTATTGGCGATGGTCATGAACAAGGCAGGACGTTATAGTGAGGCAGAAGAGATGCTTTTACCAGCATTAAAGCGTGGATTTGAGCAAGGAATACTACGCACCTTTCTTGATGAAGATCAAAATATAATTAAAATTGTCGCAAGATTAGCAAAACGATGTCGGCAGGATAAAACAGATGATACCAGTGCAGAGTTTAACCGTTGGTTAGTGAGTATACTGGCATTAGATAAAACTCAAATAGAGCAAGTGACTATGAATACCTCAAATATCTCCAACTCCTCTGCCAATCGACTCATTATACAGTCATTCACACAAAAAAATGAAATATTTATTGAGCCGTTAAAAGAAAAAGAAATGCATATACTTAAAATGTTGGAGAAAGGACTAACCAATAAAAAAATTGCTAGAAATTTGAATGTGAGTGTAGATACTGTCAAATGGTATTTAAAAGCCATCTATAGCAAATTAGGTGTATCTCGTCGAGCGCAGGCAGTGATTGAAGCCAAAAAACTTAAACTACTAGATTGATAAATAAAGGGAGGAATAAGTTTGAAATAAAAAGTGGCTTATCTACACATAAAATTAGGGCAATTCAATATTAAAAACGCCACTCGCAATTTATAAGACCCCCTCCTAGCCTCCCCCTTACTACGCGAGCATAGCTCTTGTCTTGCGTCGGGGCGAAACAGTGTTTCGCTATATTCCTCCTCAGGGAGAGGAACT